>JAJPHG010000028.1 GCA_021325375.1 Alphaproteobacteria bacterium
ATCATCACCAACCTGTTGCATTTCGGCATGGTGGTGGTGGGGCTGGACTACGGTCACGCCGGCCAGATGACGCTGGACGAGATCACCGGCGGCTCGCCCTACGGCGCCACCACGATCACCGGCGGCAACGGCGCCCGCCAGCCGAGCGAGAACGAACTGATCGGCGCGCGGTATCAGGGACGGAAGATCGCGGAAACGGCGAAGAAGCTGGCGGCGTGAATTTCCTCTCCCCCTTGAGGGAGAGGAAGAAAAATCATGGGTTTGGGCTGAGCGAAGCGAAGACCAAGCCCTTGATTTTTCAGGTGAGGGGTGAGTCGCAGGCGGTCCAAACCACGTCCCCCTCACCAGCAAAATCTAACGCTTAGCTCCGCTGCGCTACGCTAAGCGTAAGATTTTGCGTCCTCTCCCACGAGGGGAGAGGAAAACTACTTCGGCTCCGGGCCCTGCGTGATGCGCACCATGTCGTCCGGGCGCATCCATTTCTTGAACGCGGCCTGCACGTCGGCCGGTGTCAGCTCGATCGTGCGGCGCGCGGCGCGCCAGGGCTCGTCGAGCGGAAGATCCAGCTCGCGCCGGCCCAGCATCCCGCGCGCGATGCCGGCGATGCTCGATTCCGCGAGCGGGATCTGGCGCAGCAGCAGCATCTTGGACAGCGCGAGCTCTTCCTCCGACACGGGCGCGTCCTGCATCGCGCGGATGTCGCTCACGACCATCTGCGCCGCCTTGCCGACATTCTCAGGATCGCTCGCGTACTGGACGTAGTAGTTGCCGCGCACGCGCCCGACCTGGAGCTGCGCGCCGACGGAATAGACAAGGCCCGCATTCTTGCGCAGGTCGATGCTGAGGCGGGCGGAATAGAACCCGCCGCCGAGCACGGAATTGCCGAGCTGCAGCGCGTAGAAATCCGGATCGGCGCGGTTCATCGCCAGCGTCTGGCTGAGGGTGACGTTGTCCTGCACCCT
This sequence comes from Alphaproteobacteria bacterium, assembly GCA_021325375.1. Lineage (GTDB taxonomy): Bacteria > Pseudomonadota > Alphaproteobacteria > Micropepsales > Micropepsaceae > Rhizomicrobium. Next base: position 963 of record JAJPHG010000028.1, read on the forward strand.
GCTCGCGTCCGGCACCGCCACGGTGGACGCGGCATTGGACGGCACCGCGGGGAGATCGACCTGCGGCTTGTCGCCGGCCGCGCTCCAGCCGCCGAAATATTTCTCGATCCCCGCGCGCGCGGCTTGCGGCGTGATCCTGCCGATCACGACGATGGTGGTGAGATCGGGGCGATAGACGAGATGGTAGTAGTTCAGCACGTCCTCGCGCTTGAGCGCGCCGATGCTTTCGGGCGTGGGATCGCGCAGCGACGGATCGTCCTTCGGGAACAGGCCCAGGCGCAGCGAGCGCGAGGCGAGATAGGCCGGGCTCTGGTTGCGCGCCGCGATCAGGCGCGCGAGCTGGCCCTGCAGCGTGTCGATGGCGCTTTGCGGCAAGGCAGGGTGCAGCTCGTTGTCGGCGAGCAGCGCCACGCCGCGGTCGAAATCGCCGGCCAGCACATGCACCGAGAAATCCGTGCCCGCGCCCTCGCTCGCGCCGATCTCGTCGAGCGCCTTGTCGTAGGCGAGGCGGTCGAGCGTCTCGGTGCCGTAGGGAAAGAGCTGCTCCAGCAGCAGTGCGACGCCGTCCTTGGCCCTCGGCGTCTCGGTCTCGGGGCGATTGCGGATATGGCCGTAGACGCTGACCGTATTGCTCACGTCCTCGGGCTGGACGATCAGCGTGATGCCGTTGGGGAGCGTGCTCACGGTCGGGCTCAGCGTCGAGGGCGGCACTTCCAGGCGGCCGAGCGCGGTCTTCGCCCAATCGGGAAGATCGGTCGGCTTGGTCTCGCCGGGCGCGAATTTCTCCTGGCCGCCGAAGCTCGCCGCGCCCGCGACCGGGCGGCCCGAGCCCTTCGGCGTCATCGTCGCCGCGACCGTGTGGTCGAGATCGAGATATTTTCGCGCCACGCGGTTCACGTCGGCGACCGTCACCTTGGCGATGCGCGCGTAGTCGTCGTCGGGCGAGCGAAGGCCGTAAAGCGCGACCGCATCGGACCATACCGCCGCCAGGTCCTCGATGCCGGTCTTCTGGAACTCGGTGGCGCGCTCCTCCTGCAGCTTGGCCGCCGCGACGAGCTCGGGCGGCACTCCGTCCCTCTTCACTTTGGCGAGGATCGCGCGCATCTCGGCCTGGAGAGCCTTGGCATCGCCGTCGGCGGGAAACGACACCGACGCATAGGCGAGCGAAGCCTTCTGCAGCGGATCGAGCGAGAAGTCGGCGTCCAGCGCCTTGCCTTGCGGGACCAGGCCGTAGAGCGCGAAACGGTGGCTCGCGAGCACGTCGGCGAGCACTTCCAGCGCGGGGAAGTCGGGGCTCTGGATGCCGGGCATGCGCATCGCGATCACCGCACTCGCGGCCGATTTGTCGGTCTCCATCTCGAACGACGACGCCTTGGGGGCTGCGAAACGGAACGCCGGCCGCGCCGGCAGCTTCTTCTTCTTGAGCGGGCCGAACAGCGCGCGCACCTTGGCGAGCGTGGCTTTCGGATCGACGTCGCCCGCGATCACCAGGATCGCGTTGTTGGGCGCATACCAGCTGTCGTAGAAATGCTTGAGCGTGTCGGCGGTCGTCGCATCGAAGCTCGGCCGCGTGCCGAGCGCGACGTGCTCATAGGGCGTGCCGGCGAAAAGCTTCTCGCGCAGCTTCTCGAACAGCAGATAGGACGGGTTGGAAAGGTCCTGCGCCACCTCCTGCTCGATGGCGCCGCGCTCCTTGTCCCAATCTTCCTTCGTATCGAGCGAGTCCTGCATGCGGATCGCCTCGATATGCAGCGCGATGTCGAGATCCTCGGACGGCACGGTGAACAGGTATTGGGTGACGCTCTCGCGCGTGTTGGCGTTGAAATTGCCGCCCATGACGCTGCCGATATTGGCAAGCTGATCGGCGGTGAGCCCCGGGCTGCCGCGGAACATCATGTGCTCCTGGGCGTGCGCCGTGCCGGGGAAGCCCTTCGGCGTCTCGTTGCCACCGACGAGGTAGTTGACAGCGGTCGAGACGACCGGCGCCAGCGTGTTGCGCACGATGACGACGCGCAGGCCATTGGGCAGCGTCGCGCGCAGCACGCCCTGCTCCTTCGCGGGCGCCGCGCCGGTAAGGAAGACCAGCGCCAGCGCGCCGAGCAGCAATCGTCTCATCAGGGCGCCGTCAGCTCCGCGACCATGGCGTGGGCGCCATAGACCTTGTCGAGGGCTTCGGTGATGGCGGCCGTCGACACCACGACGCCGCGGTTCTGCGTGTCGTCGAAGCCGAAATTGCCGCCCAGGCTGTGGATGTTGCCGTCGAACACCGCGCCGATCACCTCGCCCTTGGCGTCGATCGCGGGCGAGCCGGAATTGCCGCCGATGATGTCGTTGTCGGTGGAGAAGTCGAACACGGTATCCAGATTCACCTTGGACTGCGCATTCACCCAACGCGGAGCGAGCGCGAAAGGATCCTGTCCCGTCGCGCGCTCCCACAGGCCGCGGTAGTAGGTGAAGGGGGCGACCTGCGCGCCGTTCTCGTTCCAGCCTTCGACCTGGCCGTAGGACAGACGCAGCGAGAAGGTCGCGTCGGGATAGGTGCCGGTGCCGTAGACGGCGAAGCGCGCCTTGGCGATCTTCTCGGCGGCGCGGTCGGAGGGTCCGCTGACGCGGTTCTCATAGTCCTTGCGCACCGCGCGGCTGGCGCCGTCGGTGGCGAGAACGAAGCGGATCATCGCATCGTCGCTCGTATTGACCGCCGCGAGCCCGCCGTCCCAGAGCTGCTTGCGATAGGCGGCGTTCGCGAGCTTGGACTGCGACAGCCGCGCCGCCAGCGCCTCGGGCGAGTCCTTGCCGAGGAACGTCTTGGTGCCGGGCGCGTCGGCGGTGAGATGCTCGCGCAGCTTGGTCAGCCAGTATTCGAGCTTGGCCTGTTCGAGCTCGGGATAGACCGGCTCGTCGTCGAGCACGCGCTTCTCGAGCAGCGCCAGGCGGCTGTCGGTGTATTCCGGCAGGCGCTCGCCGTTGGCCTTGGCCTTCTCCTGCGCGGCGCGCACGATCGCGCGGCCATAGGAGAACAGGCTGGAGAGCAGGCCCGCGCGCGCCTCCATATAGGTATAGGGCTGGTAGAGCGCGCGGCGGTCGGCCTGAACCTTCGCGGTGTCGGTCCACGGATCGCCGATCTCGGCCGAGAGCTTCTTGTCCTTCATCACCTTGGCGCGCAGATCGGCATCGAATTTGCGTTTTGCGGTGAGCAGCGCCGGATCGACAAGCGCCTCTTCCTGGCCGTGCAGCGCCTTGAAGCTGTTCTCGACGCCGAAGAGATCCGCGTTGGATATGCGCGCGTGCTCCGCGCTTTCCTCGCCGAACGGATCAGCCTTCCGCGCAGCTCGGAGAGCAGCAGAAGCGTGTCGGGAAGCGACACGTCGCGGATCGTCTCGAGCTGCTCGGCGGTGAGCAGGCGCTGGGTCGAGCCGGGATTGCCCGAGATGAAGACGGGATCGCCGGCCTTGGGCGCCGCCGTGCTCCATTTCAGATGCGCGGGCGTCGCGGCCGGCTTGCCGTTCTCGTAGAGGCGCACGAAGGAGCAGTCGAGATCGTAGCGCGGGAAATTGAAATTGTCCGGATCGCCGCCGAAGAACGCCATCACCTGCTCGGGCGCGAAGACCAGGCGCACGTCGGAATATTTGCGGTAGGTGTAGAGCTTGTACTGGCCGCCCTGATAGAGCGTGATCACCTGGCAGCGGTAATCCTTCTCGCGGCCGGCGCAGCCTTCCTTCTCGATCGCAGCGATGGCGGCGTCGCGCGCCTTGACGAAGTCCTGGCCGGTCTTGCCCGCGGCCGCGCCCGAGACGCGCGCGGTGACGTCGGAGATGGTGCTCAGGATCTCGGCCTGCATGCCGGGGCAGAGCTTCTCGTCCTCGCGGCTCGCGGTCGAGAAGCCTTCCTTCACGTAGTCGACCTTCGCGGTGGAGAGGTTCTGCGCGCAATCGCGCACGCAGTGATGGTTGGTGAGCACCAGCCCGTCCTTGGTCACGACCGAGGCCGAGCAGCCCGAGGACAGGCGCACCGAGGCGCCGCGCACATTGTCGAGCCAGGCTTGGTCGATATCGACGCCGTATTTGGCTTTCACCGCCTTGGAGGGGAAATTGTCGAAGGTCCACATGCCTTCGTCGGCGAGCGCCGCGGTCGAGAACGAGAGGGTGGCGACCGCGATGGCCGCGATGAGATTACGCTTCACGTTGGTCCTCTTTTTGTAGGGAAGGCCGTATCGGCTTTTTCTTGGCGGCGCGCATTAAAGACGGCTGGCGCCCCGTTGTCATCCTCTTCCGAGACGGAGCTGCCCCTTCATCCTTCGACAGGCTCAGGATGAAGGGTCTGATCTACCCTCACCCTGAGCTTGTCGAAGGGTGAGCAGTGCCGCTGCCAAACTAATGAAAATCCCGTGATTTCGGCACCACGCGCACGTTGCGCGGGTGGCGGTGGCGGGCGGCGGCCTGGGAGCGGAAGGACGGCGCGTCCGTGTCGTCCTCGGACAGGCGCTCGAGCTCGCGCGTGCGGTCGACGATGCGCTCGGCCACCAGATGGACGACGCCCTCGGGGCTCTTCTGGACCTTGCCCTCGACCACGAGCAGCCGCGCGCCCATGATCTCGCGGCGGAACGGCTCGACGAGCCGGGGCCAGACGACGACGTTGGTGATGCTCGTCTCGTCGCTCAAGGTGATGAACACGACGCCCGCGTCGCCCGGCATCTGGCGGGTCAGAACGATCCCGGCACAGGCGGCCTGCGTGCCATCCGCGCAGGCGCCGATCTCGGCGCAGCTCATCACGTCTTCGTTACGGAAGAGGTCGCGCAGGAACGTCATCAGATGCGCGCGCAGGGACAGCCGCAGCATCTGGTAGTCGGCGAGCACGTGCTCGCTCTGCGGCATCACGGGGAGCGGGGCGATGTCCTCTTCCGGCTGCTCGTCCACGAACTGGGCCGCGAAGAGCGGCAGCGCGTCGTCGTCGGCGAGGCGGCGCACGGCCCACAACGTCTCGCGCCGGTCGCGGTTCTGCGACTGGAAGCAATCGGCCTCGGCCAGGATGATGAGCGCGCGCTTGGGAAGCTTGGCGCGCCGCGCCACGTCGCCGACGCTGCCGTAGGAATTGCCGCGCTGCTTGACGAGTTCCAGCGCCCATTTCTCCTGGAAGCCGTCGACCTGGCGCAAGCCCAGGCGCAACGCGAGCCCGCCCCTGCCGTCGGCCTCCAACGTATTGTCCCATTCGCTGAAATTCACGTCGACATGGCGCACCTCGACGCCGTGCTCGCGCGCGTCGCGCACGATCTCGGCCGGCGCATAGAAGCCCATGGGCTGCGCGTTGAGCAAAGCACAAGCAAACGCCGCCGGATGGAACTTCTTGATATAGGCGGAGACATAGACGAGCAGCGCGAAGCTCGCCGCATGGCTCTCCGGAAAGCCGTAGGAGCCGAAACCCTCGATCTGCTTGAAGCAGCGCTCGGCGAAATCCTTCGCATAGCCGCGCTCGACCATGCGGCCGACGAACTTGTCCTTGAAGCTGTCGATGGTGCCGAGATTGCGGAACGTCGCCATGGCGCGGCGCAGCCCGTTGGCCTCGGGCGGAGAAAATTTCGCCGCCACCATGGCAAGCTTCATCGCCTGCTCCTGGAACAGCGGCACGCCCATCGTCTTGCCGAGCACCGCGTGCAATTCGTCCGCCGCGCCATGCTCGGGCGACGGCGACGGGAAGACGACCGGCTCGATCCCTGCGCGGCGGCGCAGATAGGGATGCACCATGCCGCCCTGGATCGGGCCGGGGCGGACGATCGCGACCTCGATGACCAGGTCGTAGAATTTCTTCGGCTTCAGGCGCGGCAGCATGCTCATCTGCGCGCGGCTCTCGACCTGGAAGACGCCGATGGCATCGGCCTTCTGCAGCATCTCATAGACTTGCGCGTCTTCCTGCGGGACGCCGGCGAGGTCCATCGCCCTGCCCTCATGCACCTTCATCAGGTCGAAGGCCTTGCGGATGCAGGTGAGCATCCCAAGCCCCAAGACGTCGACCTTCATCATCCGCACCGTGTCGATGTCGTCCTTGTCCCATTCGATGAAGTGGCGCTCTTCCATCGTCGCCGGGCTGATGGGCACGCATTCGTCGAGCCGGTCGTTGGTGAGCACGAAGCCGCCGACATGCTGCGACAGGTGCCGCGGGAAGCCGATCAGTTCGTTCGCGCAGCCCACCACGCGCGCGATGAGCGCATTGTAGGGATCGAGCTTGCCCTGGCGCACCTGCGCCTCGCTCAAGCGGCTCCCCCAGCTTCCCCACACGCCGCTCGCCAGATCGGCGCCGACGTCCTCGCTGAGGCCGAAGACCTTGGCGACCTCGCGGATGGCGCTGCGCGGGCGGTAGTGGATGACGGTCGCCGCCAGCGCCGCGCGGTGGCGGCCGTAGCGGCGATAGATGTATTGAATGACCTCCTCGCGCCGCTCGTGCTCGAAATCGACGTCGATGTCGGGCGGCTCCTTGCGCTCCTCGCTGACGAAGCGCTCGAACAGCAGGTCCATCTGCACCGGATCGATGGAGGTGATGCCCAGCATGTAGCAGACCGCGGAGTTCGCCGCCGACCCGCGCCCCTGGCAGAGGATGCCCTCGCCGCGCGCATAGCGGACGATGTCGTGCACGGTGAGGAAATACTGCGCGATCTCGAGCTTTGCGATCAGCGCCAGCTCTTTCTTCAGCACGGCGCGGACCGTGTCGGGGATGGCGCGGTTGTAGCGTGTGATCGCGCCCGCCCAGGCGAGATCCTCCAGATGCTGCTGCGGGTTCTTGCCCGGGGGCACCGGCTCATCGGGATAGTTGTACTTAAGATCGTCGAGCGTGAAGGCGATGCGGCTTGCGAAACGCACGGTCTCGGCGACGGCCTCGGGCATGGCTGCGAAGAGCTCCGCCATCTCCTGCGCCGATTTGAGATGGCGTTCCGCGTTCGCCTCGAGCCTGCGGCCGGCTTCGTTCAGCGTCACGCCTTCGCGGATGCAGGTGACGACGTCCTGCAGCGCGCGCCGGTCGCGGGCGTGATAGAGCGCGTCGTTCGTCGCGATCAGCTTCACGTTCGCCGCGCGCGCGACATCGCTCAAGAACCGCAAGCGCCGCGCATCGTCGCCCATCAGCGGCTGCACCGCGCCGAGCCAAACGCGATCCGGCGCGGCCTGCGTCAATCGCTTCAGGAGCTTTTCGAGATCGGCCGCGGATGTCTGGATGCGCGCCTGATAACTCTGCTTCGGGATCGAACCGGGACCATCGTCTTTATCGGCAAGGCCGTCGTTCCAGACCTTATCCTGCAGCCCGATCGTCGTGGCGCCGCGCCTGGGATGCGGCGGCATGACGACGAGCAGAAGCCCCTCCTGCCAGCGCAGCAGATCGTCCAATGTCAGCAGGCACTCGCCCTTGGGTGCGCGCAGCTTGCCGTCGCTGAGCAACCGGCACAACCGTCCATAGGCCGGGCGGTCGGTGGGATAGATCAGGATATCCGGCGTGCCGTCGACGAAGACGAGACGGCTTCCGATCAGAAGCCGGGGCAGCGGCGCATCGGTCTGCTCCTTGAGCTGATTGTGCGCATCGAAGGCGCGTACAACGCCCGCCAGCGTGTTGCGGTCGGCGATGCCGATCGCCGCATAACCGTAGACGGCCGCCTGCGCCACCATCTCGCGCGGATGCGACGCCCCACGCAAGAATGAAAAATTCGTCGTCACCGCGATCTCGGCAAAAAGGGTCATGGACACACGGCGGCCCTCTGTGGTATATTTGCCAACATGACGAAGACACGCGTCACACTCGACCTCGATAGCGAAGACGACTCGCGCCTCCAGCAGCTCGCCGAACGGCGCGGGCAGGAAAAATCGCGCGTGATCTCCGATGCGCTGGCGCTTCTCGACACGCAGGAGGAGCCGGATATAGAGGAAGACGTCCGTCGCCTCGAGGCCTTCAACCGCGACCAGCTTGGCGTGCCGCTGGAGGAGGTGAAGGCTTGGGTCCGAAGCTGGGGCACGGCGAACGAGCTGCCGCCCCCGGTTCCGCGCAAGGTCGTTTGAACTCCATTGTCATCCCCGGCCGAGCAGCACGCCAGTGCTGCGAGGGGAAGGGGACCCAGGCGGTGAAGCTTCCTCTTTCTATCCGCTAAAACGGAATGGAGCGAAGCGTCTTCGCTGCCTGGGTCCCCTTCCCTCGCATCGTGCTGACGCACGATGCTCGCCGGGGATGACAGGCGCGGGGTGGCCCTCACAGAAACGCTCCGTGTACGGCCCATTGCAGGGTGGCGGTGTCGCGATAGAGCCAGAGGCGGCGGCCGGTTTCGTCCTCGACGCGCCAGTAGTCGCGCGCGGGGACCTCGTCCTGGTGGCGCCACCATTCCATCGCGATGCGCTCGGGACCCTCGACGTGAGCGAGCACGCGCTGGGTGCCGCGCCAGCGCATGTGGAACGCCGCACTTCCCGGCACCGCGCGCAGCAGGCTCACGGGCTCGGGCCTGGAGAAGAGGCGCAAGGGACGGCGCGGCGCCTCGCCGGGCCCGCGCAGTTTTTGCCAGGAAAGAGACGTCTCTTGCGCGTATTGCGCCGGGACTGCGGCCCAGGCGGCTTCGGGGATGTGCGTGTCGCCCGGCTGGAAGGCGAGGATACGGTCGGCTCCGAAACGCGCGGCGAGACGATCGACGAGAAAACGGATCTCGCGCCGCGCCCGGGCATCGGAGTCGAAGTCCGTTTCTTCCTCCCGTGCGCGCTCGGCGCGGACGGCTTCGAGGCGGATGAGATCGAAGCCGAAGCCGGGATCGAGCGGATCGATCAACGCGTCGAGCTTCTCGCGGAAGAGCCGTTCGACGATGCGCGGATCGCGCACGGCGGAGCCGGTCTCGACCGCGATACGGCGCACGATGCCGTCGGCGCGGAAGAACACCGCTTCGAGACGGCGCGCGCCCTCGCCGCGCTTCTCGAGAATCTCGCAGAGGGACCCCGCCAGCCCCCGCAGCGTCGCGCGGATGGTCTCTTCGGTCGCGACGGGCTCGGCGAAATTCCGCTCGGCGCGGTAGTCGGGCAAGGGCCGGCGCGGCGAGATCGCGGTCTCCGCGCGGGCGAGCGCGGTGTCGAGGATGTAGACGAGCTTTGCCCCGAAGCGCGCGGTGAGCTCGGGGCGCTTGCGGCTTGCCGCCTGGCCGATGGTCTTGAGGCCGGCGCGGCGGAAGGCGTGCGCCGTGACCGGATCGAGGTTCAGCGAGTCGATGGGGAGCGGCGCCACCGCGTCCGCGTCGCCGCCCGGCGCGATCACGCTGCCGTCGCGATGGCGCGCCAGCGCGCGCGCGGCGAGTGCTGAGCCCGCGCAGGCGCCGCGCACCGCGAAGCCTTGGACGCGCAGGCTGGCGAGGATGCGATCCAGCATCGCCTGCTCGCCGCCGAAGAGATGGCTGGCGCCGGCGATGTCGAGCAAAAGGCCGCGCGGCGGATCGAGCGCCACGAACGGCGTGAAGCGGTCGCACCAATCGGCGATGCGGCCGAGCAGCTTGAGGTCCGCGGGCGCGTTCGCCGCCATCACCTTCAGGCTCGGCACCATCGCGCGCGCATTGGCGAGCGGCTGGCCGACGCTCAGGCCCAGCGCCGTCGCCTTGCGGTCCAGGCCTGCGATGGTGAGCGCATTGCCCTCTTTCGCCGCGACGACGAGCGGCGGCGCGTCAGGCGGCGGAGCGGCGATCCGCCCCCAGCGCCGCTGCAGCCGGTCGGTCGAAAGACGCGGGAACCACAGCGCCACGATCCGCCGCGACCTCGCGGCAAGCTCCACTGTCACAACACCACTCCATCACCCAACATCCCGTGCCGCCGTGCCGGTTGCGGATGAGCTCCGCCTCGAAGATCGGCCGGCCCCAATTCTCGTTGCCCCCTTTCTCGTCGTGGGGGTCCGAGCGCGCCGCGCGCACGAGCCAGCGTGTCTCTGCGCCGTTCGCCTCCGGCTCGGCCGCGAAGCGCAGCAGCAGCACGGGCACGTTCGCCGCCGCGGCACTTAAGGTCAGCTTGCGACCGGCGGTGAGATCGAGAATGCGTGGGCTCCCCGAAAGCTCGATCACCACCGCACCGAGCGCGGCACAGGAAAGCGCATCCGACGCGGCCTTGAACGCGTCCTGTACATGAGCGGCGCGCAGGAGAAGGAACCGCGAGGGATCGAGGCCCAGCTCGATCAGTCCCGTCGCCGCAAGCTCGCCGAATTCCAGCGCGCAATAATCCTGGCGGATCCAGAGGATCGGCTTGGCCCCGGCCAGACGCGCGCAGAGCACGGCCGTGAACCCAGTCGCCGCCGTCTCGTGGCCGGCAACTGCGAAGACCTCGTGCAGGGCACCGCGCGCGAGGCCGCCCTTCAGCGCGCGGTCGGCCGCGCCATGGCCGAGCGCCGCGCGTTCACGGCGGTCCTGCGTCTCGAGCCCCGCCTTGGCGAGGGCGGCGCGCAAGCGCTCAAGGTCTTGGCGCGCGCGCATGGGCGTCACGCGGCGCGGCGCGACGCGGTGCTCTCCACGCGCCGCAGGCAAAGTTCGGACAGGGGGCAATGAGCGCAAGCGGCCTGCACGGAGGTGCAGAACGTCTGGCCCAGGCGCTTGATGTGCCAATGCAGCTCGTAGAGGTCGTCGGCGTCGAGCTCCGCCGCGGCTCCCATCACGGCGTCATGGGCCTCTTCCGTCGGAGCGGAAGCACTTACGAAGCCGAACCGGCGCAGCACGCGCAGGACATGGGTGTCGACGACCATCGCGCGCTTGCGCAAGGTGCTGAAATTGAGCGTCGCGGCGGCGATCTTGCGGCCGACGCCGTGGATCGCCTCGAGCCAGCGCAGGCCCTGCTCGACGGGGTGGTCCGCCAAAAAATTTAGATTCAACCGCCCCGCCCGCACGCGGATCTTGCGCAGGGCCTCTTTAAGTTCCGGCGCCTTCTTTTCGGCGTGGGTGACGCCTGAGATGAGCGCCTCGATCTCGGCGACCGGGGCGTCGGCGAGCGCGTCCCAGCTCTCGAACCGCCGCGTGAGCCGCATATAGGCCTCCCAGGACACCCGGTCGTGGGTGCGGCTGGCGATGAAGCTGCGGACGAACTGGCTGACCGGATCGAGCCGCTGGGCGTCGCGGATCGGCCCCGCCGCCCCGCGAAGACGCCTTTGGATCGCCCGGACATCGGCTCCGGGCGTGGAGAAGAGGTTCGCTTGCATGGGTCAATATAAGAACAAAAGAAGAACACTTGTCAATAAGACTTTGCGGCGAAAGAAATGGCTCAATTCACGTTGAATGTGGGCGCCGGCGCGGGACGCTCATGTCCACAACGGGTGGGATAGCGGACCTAGGAGTCGCAGGTTTTCGTCGCTACTTCTTTGCCAGGCAGCCAATAGCCGCCTTCCGGACGAAGTCAGGCAGTTCGCCTCGAGTTCGGGTTTCGAGCAATGCCTCAAGAGCTGGCGATTTGGCGTCCGGCTTGTCCCTGAGTATCGCAAGATAGGCATTGAGCGCTCCCTCTGCGCCTGCCAACTGCTGTGCGTTCGGGTCATTCACCGTCTGCGGATGCTCAATGACGAGGGCGGCCATTGAGAACATGTATTGCAGGACAAGCTGACTGGCATACGGATATTTGCTTTGATCAATGTCCCCCAACGAAGCCAGGCAAACGTTCACGGAAACATCGGGAGCGTCGGTGAGCCAGCTCAATGCCCATGCCCGATCCGCCGTGAGGTTTGGATTCAGCGGAGCTTCTTCGAGGTTCCGCGTGATCGAGACGAAGCGCTCGCGATCCTCAGGCGATGAACGCGTGTCCGCGGCGGACGCGGGCGTCAGCCCGCAGACCAAAGCCAGACCCAGCGCCCCGATTAACTGGCGGGCACACCGGAACCCGATCCTGCTGTTCGACATTCGTACCTCCCCAGGTGACGCCTATTATGGCGCGCTGGGCGCACCGGCGCCAGGTTCGCAGCGGATCGCAAGCAGTCTTTGCCGACCATCTCGCCCGCCCGTCCATTCCCACCGGCCCCACCCGAAAAATCCTTCGGATTTTTCGACATCCCCCAAAGGAGGAAGTTATTGTCAGAGCCAAAATCTAGAAAGACGAGCATGCGCGATCTGAGCAAGTTCTACATCGGCGGGGCCTGGGTCGCGCCGCTCGAGCCAAAGCCCTTCGACGTCGTCGATCCGGCGACCGAGACGGCGTTCGCGCGCATCTCGCTGGGCAGCGCGGCGGACGTCGACCGCGCGGTCGCGGCCGCCCGCAAGGCGTTCGAGACCTGGCAGGTCTCGTCGCGCGACGAGCGGCTCGCACTGCTCCAAAGGATCAAGACCGAGCTCGAGAAGCGCTACGACGATCTCGTCGACGCGATCACCTCGGAGATGGGCGCGCCCTTGTCGCTGTCGCGCGAGGCGCAGGCGGCTGCCGGCGTGCAGCATCTCGACGAGACCATCCGTGTGCTGAAGGACTTCGCCTTCGAGGAGACGAACGGGCGCATCACCCTGATGCACGAGGCGATCGGGGTGTGCGGGCTGATCACGCCGTGGAACTGGCCGATCAACCAGATCGCGCTGAAGGTCTTCCCCGCGCTCGCCGCCGGCTGCACGATGGTGCTCAAGCCGAGCGAGCTCACGCCGGTGAGTGCTGCGATCGTCGCCGAGATCCTCGACGCTGCCGGCACGCCAAAGGGCGTCTTCAATCTCGTCAATGGCGACGGGCCGACGGTCGGACAAGCCATCGCGGCGCATCCCGACATCGACATGGTCTCGTTCACCGGCTCGACGCGCGGCGGCATCGCGGTGACCAAGGCCGCGGCCGACACGGTCAAGCGCGTGACGCTGGAGCTCGGCGGCAAATCGGCGAATGTGATCCTCTCCGACGCCGATCTCGAAGCCGCCGTCGAGCGCGGCGTGCTCTCCTGCTTCGGCAACACGGGACAATCGTGCAACGCGCCGACGCGCATGCTGGTGCCGCGTGCCTCTCAAACGAAGGCGATCGAGATCGCGCGCGCGGCGGCTGCGGGCGTCACGGTCGGCGATCCGCGCGACGAGGCGACGACCATGGGCCCGCTTTCGGGCAAGACGCAGTTCGAGAAGGTGCGCCGCCTGATCAAGGCCGGCATCGAGGAAGGGGCCGTGCTCGTCACCGGCGGCGCCGAGCCGGCGCGCTCAAAAGGCTATTTCGTCCAGCCCACGGTCTTCGCCGATGTGAACAACGGCATGACCGTCGCGCGCGAGGAGATCTTCGGCCCCGTGCTCTGCATCCTGCCTTACGACTCGGAAGACGACGCCGTGCGCATCGCCAACGACACGCCCTATGGGCTGGCTGCTTATGTCGAGTCGGGCGACGCGGCGCACGCGCGCAAGATCGCCGCGCGTCTGCGCGCCGGAAACGTCTACGTCAACGGCGCGCCGGAGGATCCGGCCGCGCCCTTCGGCGGCTACAAACGCTCCGGCAACGGCCGCGAGGCCGGCGCGTTCGGGTTCAGGGAATATCTGGAAGTGAAGGCGATCCTCAATCCAGAGTAACACACCCCCCAACTGTCATGGCCCGCGAATGCGGGCCACCCAGATGGGTTCTGCACGATCTTGAAAGGACTCGCGGAGACGCGGAGGCTGCGGAGTTGAGCTCTTCTCCGTGGCCTCCGCGTCTCCGCGTGATTCATTTGCGAGAGTAAAGCAGGCGTTACCTGGGTGGCCCGCATTCGCGGGCCATGACATTGGTGTTGTTCGGGGTCTAATCTCTCCATTGGAGAACCATCATGAAGCTCAAAGACGAAACCCTGCTGCGCGAACTTTGCTACGTGGACGGCGCGTGGAAGAAGGCGGACAGCGGCGCGAGCATTCCCGTCACCGATCCCGCAACCGGGGTGGTGCTGGGTTCGGTGCCGAAATTCTTAGGCGCCGAAACACGCGAGGCGATCGCGGCGGCCAAGCGCGCCTTCCCGGCCTGGGCGGCGAAGACGGCGGGCGAACGCGCCACCATCCTGCGCCGCTGGAACGACCTGATGCTCGCCAATGCCGACGATTTGGCGCTGATCATGACCTTGGAGCAGGGAAAGCCGCTCGCGGAGTCCAAGGGCGAGGTCGCCTATTCCGCCTCCTTCATCGAATGGTTCGCGGAGGAAGGAAAGCGCCTCTATGGCGACGTGATCCCGAGCCACGCCTCCGACAAGCGCATCATCGTACTGAAGCAGCCCATCGGCGTCGTCTGCGCGATCACGCCGTGGAACTTCCCCAGCGCGATGATCGGGCGCAAGGCGGGGCCGGCGTTGGCGGCGGGCTGCACTTTCGTCTGCAAGCCCGCGACGCAGACGCCGTTCTCGGCGCTGGCCTTGGCCGAGCTCGCCCATCGCGCGGGCATCCCGCCGGGCGTGTTCAACATCGTCACCGGCTCGGCGCGCGAGATCGGCGCCGAGATGACGTCGAGCCCCGACGTCGCCAAGCTCACCTTCACCGGCTCGACCGAGATCGGCCGCCAGCTGCTCGCGCAATGCGCGCCCACGGTCAAGAAAGTGTCGATGGAGCTGGGCGGCAACGCGCCCTTCATCGTCTTCGACGACGCCGACCTGGACGCGGCGGTCGAAGGCGCCATCGCATCCAAGTACCGCAACACCGGACAGACCTGCGTCTGCGCCAACCGTCTCTACGCCCAGGCCGGCATCTACGACGCGTTCGTGGAGAAGCTCGCCGCGGCCGTGGGCAAGCTGAAAGTCGGACCCGGCACCGAGCCCGGCGTGACGCAGGGCCCGCTGATCGACGCGGCGGCCGTGAAGAAGATGGAGGAGCACATTGCCGACGCGCTGGCCAAAGGCGGTAGGCTCGTCATGGGCGGCCATCCGCACAAGCTCGGCCACACCTTCTTCGAGCCGACGCTGATCGCCAATGCGACGCAGGACATGCTGGTCGCGAAGGAAGAGACCTTCGGCCCGCTCGCCCCCGTGATCAAATTCGACAGCGACGCCGATGCGATCGCCAAAGCCAACGACACCGAGTTCGGCCTCGCCGCCTATTTCTATGCGCGTGATCTGAAGCGCGTATGGCGCGTGGCGGAGGCCATCGAGGCCGGCATCGTCGGCATCAACACCGGCATCATCTCGACCGCGGTCGCGCCTTTCGGCGGCGTGAAACAATCAGGCCTCGGACGCGAAGGGTCCAAGTACGGGATCGACGATTATGTGGAGATAAAGTACCTCTGTTTGGGGGGATTGTAGTTCCGCCCTCCCCTTGAGGGAGGGCCGACAATTTGCGAAGCGCAGCGAAGCACATTTCGGGGAGGGGTAAGGCCTCGCGCACAGACCCCTCCCCGAAAAATGCTTCGCATTTTTCGACCCTCCCTCAAGGGGAGGGTCGATGAGGGGCGAGAATGAGCAAGGCAAGCGACAAAGACCTCGGCATGGACAGGCCCATCGCGCGGCGGGATTTCCTGCAAGGCGCGGCAGCGGGCGTCGCCACGCTCGGCGGATTGCAAGGGGCGGACGCGGCCGAGGCCGAGCCGCAGAACACGCCGGGCTATTATCCGCCGACGCGGTACGGCATGCGCGGGTCGCATCCGGGCGCCTTCGAGGCGGCGCATGAGGTGCGCGACGGGGATTTCTGGAGCAAGGCGACCGCGCTCGAGGACGGCCACGAGACCTACGATCTCGTCGTCGTGGGCGGCGGCATCAGCGGATTGTCGTCCGCCTATTTCTATCGCGCCGCCAGGCCGGGCGCGAAGATCCTGATCCTCGAGAACCACGACGATTTCGGCGGCCACGCCAAGCGCAACGAGTTCCATGTGAACGGCCGCATGGAGCTGATCAACGGCGGCACGCTCGACATCGACAGCCCCTATCCCTACAGCCAGGCCGCGAGCGGGCTGCTCGCATCGCTCGGCATCGATCCGGTGAAGCTCGGCAAGGAATGCAACGATCCGTCCGTGTTCAAGGATCTGAGGCTCGGCGTCTTCTTCGACCGCGAGACCTTCGGCAGCGACAAGCTCGTGCATCTCGACGCGGACGAGCGCGGCAAGGGCAGCCCTCAGGCCTGGAAGGCGTTCGTCGCGCAAGCGCCTGTCTCCAAGGCGGTGAAGGAGAGCATCCTCAAGATCGAGACCGGCGGGAGCGACTATTATCCCGGTCTCACCAGCGACCAGAAGAAAGAGAAGCTCTGGGCGATCTCCTATCGCGACTATCTGTTGAACGTGGTGAAGGCCGATCCGGCGACGATGCCCTTCTATCAGCATCACACCGACGATTGGTGGGGGGTCGGCATCGACGCGGTCTCGGCGCTGGATTGCGCCTCGCTCGGCTATCCGGGCTTCAAGGGCTTGAAGCTCACGCCCGGCGGTCCGGCGCTGAAGCGCATGGGGGCGACGCCGGCCGGCTATTCGACGACGGGCGGCTCGGACTTCTTCCACTTTCCCGACGGCAACGCCTCGATCGCGCGCGCGCTGGTGCGCGCGCTCGTGCCGGGCGCGATTGCGGGCAAGGACATCCACGATCTCATCACCGCGCGCTGCGATTACGCGGCGCTGGACCGGCCCGGCAACCAGATGCGCATCCGGCTGAACAGCCTCGTGGTGCGCGCGCGCAACGCGGACAAGGGCGTCGAGATCGCCTACACGCGCGCCTCGGGCGGCGGCAAGGTTTACCGCGTGCGCGCGAAGGATTGCGTGCTCGCGAGCTGGAACATGATGATCCCCTATCTCGTGCCGGAGCTGCCGCCGGCGCAGAAGACGGCGCTGCACGCCCTCGTCAAATGCCCGCTCGTCTATACCAGCGTGGCGCTGCGCAACTGGGAGGCGTTCCACAAGCTCAAGGTTCGCCGGGTGCTGTCGCCGGGCTGCTATTTCGCCAATTTCGGGTTTCCGCCGACGATCAATATCGGTTCGTACAAGAGCTCGCTGGCGCCCGACCAGCCCATCATGCTGCGCATGGTGCGCGCGCCGGCCAAGCCGGGCCTGAGCGAGGACGACCAGAACCGCGCCGGGCGCGCGGAGCTGCTCAGCACCCCGTTCGAGACCTTCGAGCGCAACATCCGCGACCAGCTCGGGCGTGCTTTAAGCCCGGCCGGGTTCGATCCCGCGCGCGACATCGAGGGGATCGCCGTGAACCGCTGGGCGCACGGCTATGCGCCCGAATACAATTCGCTGTGGGACAAGGATTTCGACGCGGAGCACGGACCCAACATCGCCGCGCGCCAGCGCTTCGGCCGCATCGCCATCGCCAATTCCGACTCCGGCTACGCCGCCTACACCGACAGCGCCATCGACCAGGCACATCGGGCGGTGGGGGAGTTGTTGGGCTGACTTACCTCCCCTTGTGGGGAGGTTAGATTCAATACCGATACGTCGCGGTCAGCCCGAACGTCCGTGGACGGAACGTGCTCGCTTCGTAGAGCAGCGTGTTGTCGTCCTGGTGATTGAGATCCAGCAGCGGGTGCGAGTTCAACAAATTGTCCATGAACAGCGTGAAGTTGATGCTCTTGACCGTCGTGCCCGCGCGCATCTTGAGCATGTTGGTCTGAGGCTCCGGCACCAGCCCGCCGTCGAACAGCGTCGTCGCGGGATCGCGCTCGGGCGTCAAGCCCGTCTCCTGGCCCTGGAACTCGTAGTCGACGCGCAAGAAGCTGTCATGCGCCCAGATCTTGCGGTCGTATTGGGCGCCGAGCGAGAACGTCCAGGGCGAGCCGGGCAGCCGGTCGCCGGGCTCGGCCAGGATCAGCCCCGCCGAGGCGCTGGTGTCGGTATAATGCGCATCGGTGTAGCCGAGGCTGAAATCGAGGTTCAGCCCTTCCATCGCCAGCCACTCGCCCTCGAAGTCGAAGCCCTTGCTCTCGGCCGCGCCCTGGTTCGTCGTGTAGCGGAAGCCGCAGGACGGCAGCGACACGACCTGCTGGATGTTCTTCCATTTGAGATAATAGACGCTGGCCGAGGCTTCGAAGAGCCCGCCGAACAGCTTGTCCTTGCTGCCCGCCTCGTAGCTCGTCACCGAATCCGAATTGTAGGACTCCGGCTCGGTCGTGATCTCGGTGCAGGCCTGCACCGGGAAGAGCGGATTGGCGCCGCCGATGCGGTAGCCCTTGGCATAGGTCGCGTAGACCATGTCGTCGTCGTTGATCTGCCAGGTGATGTTGGCCATTGGGGTGAAGGGCTTCTCGTCCTTGTGGCCGGGCGCGCCGGTCAGCGGCCCGAAATTCTGCGGCCCGTCGGAGAAATTGGTGAAGTCGAAATGCGTCTGCGCGATGCGCGCGCCGACCTGGACTTTCAATTCCGGCGTGATCGCATAGGTGGCGTTGGCGAACATCGCGGTCTGATGCTCGTGGCCGCGCGTGTGGTTGATGTAGTCGTCGCCGTTGGGCAGCAGGTTCTCGCCCCAGGACAGCGGATCGGTCATGCTGAGGCCCCACAGGTACTCGGTCAGCGCGGGAAGCTGCGGATCGTTGATCTCCTCGATGCTGAGCTGGCTCTGGTTCGAATAGAAGAAGCCCACGATCCAGGTGAAGCGCGAATCCGTGTCGGTCGACTGCAGGCGCACTTCCTGGGTGAAATTGTCCTGGGTGTTGGTGATGTTGTTCGTCGCCTCGTAATGGCCGAAGGGCGCCGTGGTGCCATAGCCCGGAAGGTCGATGCCGGTCGCGGTGAGCAGCGGCGGGATCGGCAGCCCGTTCTTGAAATCGTTCAGCCGGTAGAAGCCGCACAGGCCCATGCGGCAGCGCTGGCCGAAAGCCGGGACTTCCTTCTTGGCGATGATGCCCTGGAAGTAGGACAGGTCGTAGAGCGTGGCGCTGTAATCCTGCACCAGCTCCTTGCGGTCGAAGAACGAGGTGTTGGAGATCAGCTCCGCGCCGCCGAAATCGTAATCGGCCTTCAGCGCCGAAAGCGTGAAGTGGTCCTTGTCGGCCATGTTCTCCGGCGTGCCGGTCTTGTAATCGCCGCTGTCGGGATCGGAGATGCCGACCCAGTAGTCGTCGATATTGTTCTGGTCGCGGTTCTGGTAGAACACGCTCGGCGTGATGACGAGATGCGCGGTCGGCTTCCACGTCAGCGCCGCGCGCCCGACATAGGTGTCGACCCAGTTGGTGTCGGACTGCAGCACCTTGCTCGGGTCCATGTAGTCGACCTTGTCGATCCAGCCGCCATCCTGGCGCGCCCAGCCGCTGACCCTGAAGCCGAGCTTGTCGTCGACGATGGGTCCGCCGACCGCGACACCCGCCTCATAGCTCGGCGCGCCGTCCTGGGTGCCGGAGACTTCCGACTTCGCATAGACGCTGTAGTCGGTGAGAGAAGGTTGCGGCGTGATGTAGCGCACCGTGCCGCCTTCCGAGCCCGCGCCGAACAGCGTGCCCTGCGGACCGCGCAGCACCTCGACGCGCTCCAGGTCGAACACGGAGGGCAGCGTGTTGTCGGAGCCGAAGCCCAGGGAACGAAGCTGGATCGGCGTGTCGTCGATATAGATGCCGGTGGTGGCGTCGCCCGCGGTCGAGTTCACGCCGCGGATCGAGATGTCCTTGCTCTCCGTATCGAAGGTCACGCCCGGCGTGTAGGCGACGAGATCGGCGATGGATTTCGCGTTCAGCTGGTCGATGCGCTGGGCGGTGAAGGCGCTGATGCTCTCGGGCACCTTGCTCAGCTGCTCGGAGCGGCGCGTCGCGGTGACGACGACGGTTTCGAGCCCGCCGCTTTCGCCCGCGCCTTCGGTCGTCTGCGCCAGGACCGGCGTCACCAGCGAGATCAGTGCGAGGGCGGAAATCGACGAAACGAAATTGCGAGCCATGGATACCCCCGAAACTATGGACGAATCCTAGCCGGGTGAAATCTTGAGGGGAAGCCCGTCAGACCTCGGAAAGCTGCTCGCAAGCACGTTTCTCGGCCTCTTCGAGCAGCTCGACGAGCCATTTGTTGAGCAACACGTCGATCAAAAGGTGCACGCGGTCGCTCGCGCCGCGATTGGCGATGCTGTGCGGGTCGCTGAGGCGCAGATACCACACCGTCCCCGGCGCCATCGCGACGCGGATACGGTTAAGGCGGAAATCCACCGCATCGTTGGTGACGACGGGGACGTGCAGCCTGACCGCGCCGTCCTCGATGTCGAGGAAATCGTCCGTATGCTCCTTGATGACCGCCCCCGGCGCGAGCCGCATGAGCCGCGCCGACCTGAGCGGGCAGGCAAACGCCGCCAGCACGTCGCGGAAATAGGGACAGCGCTCCAGCACCGGCGTGTCGACATAGGCTTTCGCCATCGGATTGGGGCAGATCATCTGCGCCGGATGGCGCGCATCGTCCGGCGCGCGCAGAGCGATGACGTCCCATTCGCCGTCATAGTCCGCACGGTTGAAATGCGCCCGCCAGCCCCAGCCGACGGCGTTTGAGAGGTCTTGCGACAATCGGGCGGGATCGAAGCCGAGCCCGAGCCTGAGGCGGTCCGGAAATATCATGGCTTGAGACTAGCCGCACGGGGGAGCCGCCGCTACGATCCGCCGCTTAAAATCATCCGGGGGAAGACAATCATGAACCGACGCACCGCCTTGGCCACGGCCAGCCTCATCGCGCTCATCGCGGCAGTGCCCGCGAGCTCCGACAGCTCCTCCCTCGAGCAGCGTTTCGACGCGGGCGTGAATCCGAAGGAAATGTCGGACTGGATGAAGCTGATGGCGTCGGAGCCCAACCATGTCGGCAGCCCGCACGACAAGATCAACGCGCAATGGGAGATGAAGAAGTTCCAGGAGTTCGGCTGGGACGCGCATCTTGAGGAGTTCCAGGTCCTCTATCCCACGCCGGTGGCGGAGGCGATCGAGCTGCTCGGCAAGAAACCGTTCAAGGTCACGCTGCAGGAAAAGCCGATCCCCGGCGACACCAGCGCGACCGCCAAGGACAAGCCGCTTCCGGCCTATCTCGAATACCAGGGCGACGGCGACGTCACCGCGCCGCTCGTCTACGTCAACTACGGCATGCAGGACGACTACAAGGCGCTCGAGCGCATGGGCGTCAGCGTCAAGGGCAAGATCGTGATCGCGCGCTACGGCGCGGGTTGGCGGGGATTGAAGCCGCGCCTCGCCCAGGACCACGGCGCGGTCGGCTGCATCATCTATTCCGATCCGGCCGATGACGGCTACGCGCGCGAAGCGACCTACCCGCAAGGTCCCGAGCGCCCGCCGCAAGGCATCCAGCGCGGCTCGGTCGTGGACATGACGCTCTATTCCGGCGACCCGCTCACGCCCGGTATCGGCGCGACCAAGGACGCCAAGCGCCTGACGCGCGAGACCGCGCCGACGATCTTGAAGATCCCGGCGCTTCCCATCGGCTATGGCGACGCGAAAGTGCTGCTCGCGTCCCTCGGCGGCCAAGTGGTCCCGGAGAACTGGCGCGGCGCGCTGCCCATCACCTATCGCGTCGGCCCCAGCGCCCCGAAGGTCCATCTGATGGTCAAGTCGGAATGGAGCCTCAAGACCGCCTACGACGTCGTAGCCACCATGAAGGGCTCGGAATTGCCCGACCAATGGGTGCTGCGCGGCAACCATCATGACGGCTGGGTGGAAGGCGCGGGCGATCCTTTGTCCGGCCAGGTCGCGCTGCTCGAAGAGGCGCGCCTGCTGGGCGAGCTTGCCAAGACGGGCTGGAAGCCCAAGCGTACCATCGTCTATCTGAGCTGGGACGGCGAGGAGCCGGGCTTGCTCGGCTCGACCGAATGGGCCGAGGAGCATGGCGACGAGCTCAAGAAGAACGCCGTGCTCTACATCAACACCGACGGCAACGAGCGCGGCTTTTTGGGCGTCGAAGGCAGCCACGATCTCGAGCATTTCGTGAACACGGTCGCGGACGACGTGCGCGATCCCGAAACCGGCAAGTCGATTTCTGAACGCGCGCGCGCGCAGATCCGCATGGAGGCGCTGCATCCGGGCGCGCGCGATCCGCAAGCCGCCGCAAGGCTCAAGGACGACGCCAAGCTCGCCGCCGATCCGACGAAGGATTTCCCGATCGGCGCGTTGGGCTCGGGCTCGGACTACACCGCCTTCATCGAGCATCTGGGGGTGAGCGCGCTCAATGTCGGCTTCGGCGGAGAGGCCGAGACCGGCGGCATCTACCACTCGCGCTACGACACCTGGGAGCACTACAAGCGCTTCGCCGACCCGGATTTCGCCTATGAGGCGGCGCTGGCCAAGACGGTGGGACGCATGGTGATGCGCGCCGCCGACAGCGATCTGCCGATCCAGCGCACGTCGAACTTCGCGGCCACGGTCGAGCGCTATGTGGGCGAGGTGAAGAAGCTCGCCGACAACAAGCGCGAGGCGGCGGAGACGCAGTCCAAGATGCTCGCCGACAACGTCTTCGAGGTCGCTTCCGATCCGACCAAGAGCCATGCCGATCCCGAGGCGCTCAAGCCCGTGCCGCAGATCGACTTCGCCCCGCTCGACGCCGCGGTGACGAAACTGAAAGCCGCTACCCGGGCCTATGACGACGCGCTCGCGGCCCATGGCGCCGCGCTGTCGCCGGACGCGAAGGCCAAGCTGCGCGCGCTGATGCTGACGCTCGACCAGACGCTCGCGCCCGATGTCGGCCTTCCGGTACGGCCGTGGTTCAAGAACCTGATCTACGCCCCCGGCCGCTTCACCGGCTACGGCTCCAAGACCCTGCCCGGCGTGCGCGAGGCCATCGAGGAAGAACGCTTCGCCGACGCGGACAAATATTCGAAGCTCACCGCGGATGCACTGACCGCCTACGCCGACCGCCTCGACCAGGCGACGGCGGTGCTGGAGGGGAAGTAGAACGGCGCACTATCAAAGATAGCATCGGGGGAATATCCTCGAGTCTGGATCCTCATGCGGGTTCGGGATGCAACTCGATTCGATCACGAGCGCGATCTATGCCGCGACGATCACGGCCGTCAGCGCCTTGGGTGTCGCGATCTACAACGGCTATAGGAATCGTCAGATCGAGGCGTCCAAGGACGAGGCGGCACGGATTCTCGAGATGATCCGCACCGGCGATGTCCGTACCGCCGCGAAGAATCTCAAATTCCTCCTCGAAGCGGGCCTGATCGACGATCCAGAGCGGCGACAGAAAATCCAACTCTATCTGGACAAGAATCCGGAGGAGATTCCGGTGCTGCCGACGGCATCTCATGGCTATGTGATCGAGTCCAGCGATGCGCTTTCAGAGGAGACGAAAACATCGCTGGAGAGGAGTCTCGATGCGTATGCGGAATATCTCGCGGAGCTCGGCTTTGCGCGTCCGCCGCTCGACGTGTCCATACGCGTCGAGGCGCCGGAGAAGATGATGGATGGTTGGCTCTCATACTACAACTCTGAAACGCACTCCATTGTCGTCGACAGTACGGTCGTCGCCGACGCCGATCTTCCGCGGCGTGACTATACCCATCCGATTCTGTGGGGATACCTGCAAGGCTGGAGCCAGGAAATCGAACTTCTCGAAAGCGACGTCGCCGACTATTTCGTATGCAGCTTCTCCAACAGGCCCTGGTTCGGCGCCATTGTCGCACGTGTGAAGGGGTATGAGCAGCCCTTCCTCAGAAACCTGAACAGCCGCGCGCCGTTCGCCAAAGCCCAGCCGGCGAAGCAGGCACTCCTGGATGTACTGGAAGTGTGGGGCGGAATGTTGTGGGAGGTCCGCTCAGCGTTGGGAAAGAACGCAGATGGGAAAGCCAAGGCCGACAGCATCGTGGCGCAGGCCTGGATGAGGATGCCGCCGCTGGCTGAAAATGCCGATCCGGCCGCGTCCTTCATCGTGTGTCTGCTCGATGCGGCCGGAGCTGAAAATGTCGGCGTAGTCCGAAACGCTCTGCGCGAGCGGGGCTTCCCCGTTCCGGAGAACTAGGCGGGTAGCGCGACGCCCTCAGAAATTATCCTTCCGCTTCCGCGTCTCCGCGAAGACCTCGACGTCGCTCGCGCTTTCCATGCCGAGCGTCTTGCGCAGCTCGGGCGAGCCGGGGCGCAGGAAGGGGTTGGTCTTCTTCTCCAGGCCCATGGTCGAGGGGATCGTGGGCCGGCCGTTCGCGCGGGCGGCGTCGACGTCCTTCATGCGCGCCACCAGCGCGGCATTGCCCGGCTCCAGGGTCAGCGCGAAGCGGCCGTTGGACTGGGTGTATTCGTGGCCGCAGAAGATGCGCGTCGCGTCGGGCAAGGTCATCAGCTTGGACAGGCTCGACCACATCATCGCGGGCGTGCCCTCGAACAGCCGCCCGCAGCCCATCGCGAACAAGGTGTCGCCGGTGAAGGCGATGTCGTCGACGACGAAGGCGATGTGCGAGCTCGTATGCGCGGGGATCTCCATCACGCGCACGCCGCGCGCGCCGAAGCGCCAGCCCGTCGTCTCGTCGACGCCGGTGTCAAGGCCGGTGAAGCGCGAAGCGTCCTTGCCCGGCCCCACAACCTCGGCACCGAATTCCTTCTTCAGGTCCGCATTGCCGCCGGTGTGGTCGAAATGGTGATGGGTGTTGAGGATGTGGGTGAGCGTCCAGCCCTTTGCCGCGAGCGCCTTCCTCACCGGCGGCGCCTCGGACGGGTCGACCACGGCGGTGAGCCCGGCATCGGCGTCGCGGACGAGATAGGCGTAATTGTCGCTGAGGCAGGGCACGAGTTCGATGGCGAGCGGCGTCACGGTGGTCTCCTTTTGGCGCGCGACCCTAGCAGGGTGCGCCTTGCCGTTGAACCGGCTTCGGTCTACGCAAGACGGATGCAGCTGGATGCGGGCGAACTCCTCGCGTTCTACGACACGCCGATGGGCCAGGTCGCGCGGCGCATGATCCTGCGCCGGCTCCGGCAATTGTGGCCGCAGACCGCGCAGCTCCGCGTTCTGGGCTACGGCTTCGCGACGCCCTATCTGCGCGCCTTCCAGATCGATGCCGAGCGCGTCGTCTGCGTCATGCCGGCGCAGCAGGGCGTGGCGGGCTGGCCGGACGGGCGCAGGCTGGTCGCGCTGGTGGAGGAGGACGCGCTGCCTTTCCCCGACGCGATGTTCGACCGCATCCTGGTCGTGCACGGGCTCGAAGGCGCCGACGCGGTCAGGCCCCTGATGCGCCAGCTCTGGCGCGTGCTCGCCCCCGAGGGCCGCATCCTGATCGTCGCCCCCAACCGCACCAGCCTGTGGTCGCAGATCGAGCGCTCGCCCTTCGCGCATGGCCGCCCGTTCCATCGCGGCGAGCTCGACCGTCTCCTGCGCGGTGCGATGTTCGAGCCCCTGCGCTGGGAGCGCGCGCTGTACGGCCCTCCCCTCAACGGACGCAGGCTCGTGCGCAGCGGCGCGGGCTGGGAGAAGGTCGGCGCCAGATTGTGGCCGAGATTGGGCGGCGTTCACCTTGTCGAGGCGTCCAAGTCGCTCTACGCGCCCGTGCCGATACAGGCGAAAAAACGTCACGAGCCCGCGCTCGCGCGCGCGTGACGTATTCGCGCCGCGCATATGACTCATGCATTCGCGCCCGCAAGCGGCGACTAGCGCGCAAACCTTGGAATTGCGGCCGTCGATCTTCCGCGTGAAGCGCAATTCATTTCCGCCTCCCCTTTGATCGTCACATCGCGTGCCTATGTCGGTCGTGCTCGGGGGCAGTCAACTTGGAGGATGTCATGCGTTTCATCACTTCGTCAGCCCTTGCCCTGAGCCTTTGCGTCGCGGGCGCGGGTGCGTCGTTCGCCAACGAGAAGGACACGTCCGTCTCCTGCATGGCGGCCGAAAGCCAGATCAGCGCCGCGCTGAGCGGCGCCTCGCAGAACGCCGACGCGGCGCGTCACGAGGACAGGCTCGGCTTCCAGGCCTGCAACGCCGGCTTCTATCACCAGGGCATGGTGCACTATGCCAAGGCGATGGAGCTTCTGGGCATCAAGGGCTGAAGCGTCTCGCGGGCGCGCACGCTTGGCGTGTGCGCCCGTGCTTTCCACCGGCAAACGCGCTAGCTTCCTCATCCGCTAGAAGAGGAGGTTCGCATGTCGATCAAGCTTATCCTCGCCAGCCTCGCAGCTCTCACCATCTCGATGTCGCTCGCGCACGCCGATGCGCAGTTCCGCGTCGTCTATGCGTTCGGCGGGGCCAAGGACGGCGGCGCGCCCGACGCCGGCCTTGTCGACGATCCCAACGGCAATCTCTACGGCACCACGGACATGGGCGGCCGCGCCTGTCACCATCGCGGCTGCGGCACGGTCTTCAAGATCGCGCCGGACGGCAGCGAGAGCGTCCTCTATGCCTTCACCGGTCAGGGCGACGGCGCCAATCCGCAGGCGAACCTGCTGCGCGGTCCGGACGGAACGCTTTACGGCACGACCGTCAAAGGCGGCCAGGGCTGCGGCCACGGCTGCGGCACGATCTTCAGCGTCGAGCCCGACGGCAAGGAAACGACGCTGCTGCGCTTCGACAAGGGCACCACCGGCGCGCGCGCGCTGGGAACGCTGATCATGGACGGGCAGGGCAATCTCTACGGCACGGCATCGGAGCGCGGCCCGGCGGGCTTCGGCACCGCCTTCGAGCTTGCACCGGACGGAACATTCACGGTGCTGCACGCCTTCGCCAACCAGCTCGATGGCGGCTTCATCTTTGCCGGACTGTTGCGCGACAAAGCCGGCGATCTCTTCGGCGCGGCGGTGACCGGCGGTGCCGGCCAATCCGGCGTCGTCTACGAGATCACGGCCGGCGGCACCTTCAGCGTGCTTCATGCTTTCGACGGGCTGGACGGCTTCGGCACCGTCGCATCGCTGATCTCCGACAAGGCGGGCAATCTCTATGGGACCGCATTCAAGGGGGGCGCGACGTTCAACGGCGGCGCCGTCTACAAGCTCGCGCCCAACGGCACCGAGACCGTGCTCTACAACTTCACCGGCGGCGCCGACGGCCAGTTCCCGAATTCCCAGCTGACCTTCGACAAGGACGGCAATCTCTACGGCACGACGATCGAAGGCGGCGATTTCGGGCAAGGCACCGTCTTCAAAGTGACGCCGGCCGGGACCGAAACCGTGCTCTATTCCTTCACCGGCGGCAACGACGGCGGCTTCCCGGTCGGCGGCGTCGTGCTGAAGCGCGGCCGGCTCTACGGCGCAACGGCCCAGGGCGGCGCCGATCTCACGGGTTGCGGCAATCTCGGCTGCGGCACCATCTACGAGGTCAAGCTCTAGGGCGCAAAAGGAAGATCGCGCCCTCCGCGAGCAGGTTGGGACCCCAGGCGTGCGCGCGCATCGCGCGCGTCTGGCCGCGGGCGTTGATCGCGAGCGCGCGCTCGATCACCGCGCCCGATTCCCGCGTCAGCGCGACGAAATCGGCGATGGTGCAGAGATGGATGTTGGGCGAGTCGTACCACGCATAGTCCAGCGCCACGGTGCGCGGCATGCGGCCCTTCAGCGACAGACTGAGCCGCACGCGCCAATGCCCGAAATTCGGCAGCGACACGACGCTGCGCCGCCCGATGCGCAACAGCTCGCTCAAGACCTTGCGCGGGTTGCGCGTCGCCTGGATGGTCTGGCTCAGGATCGCGACGTCGAACACCTGAGAGGGATATTCGCTCAGATCCGTGTCGGCGTCGCCCTGGATCACCGCAAGGCCCCGCGCCACGCAGGCATTCACGTTGGGCTGGGAGATCTCCACCCCATGTCCGTCGACGCGCTTGGTGGTCATCAGATGCTCGAGCAGCCTGCCGTCGCCGCAGCCGATGTCGAGCACGCGCGTGCCCTCGCCGATCATCTCGGCGATGGCGGCGAGATCGGGGCGCAAGCCGCCGCTCATCTCACGCCCGCCGCTTGCGCGACGGAATTCAGGAAGCCGCGCACGGTCGCCAGCATCTCCGGCTCGTCGAGCAGGAAAGCGTCGTGGCCGCGGTCGGTCTCGATCTCGACGAAGCTGACCGACGCCGCGGCCGCGTTCAGCGCGTGCGCGATGCGCTTGTTCTCAGAGGTCGGGAACAGCCAGTCGCTGGTGAAGGAGACGATGCAGAACCGCGTCGGGCTGCCCAGGAAGGCTTCCGCCAGCACGCCGCCATAATCGGCGGCGAGGTCGAAATAATCCATCGCGCGGGTGATGTAGAGATAGGAGTTCGCGTCGAACCGGTCGACGAAGCTCGCGCCCTGGTGATGCAGATAGGACTCGACCTGGAAATCCGGCGCGAAGGCGAAGGAGATCTCCGCGCGGTCCTGCAGCGTGCGGCCGAATTTTCTCTGCAGCGCGGCTTCCGAAAGATAGGTGATGTGCGCGGCCATGCGCGCGACCGCGAGCCCTTTCGAGGGCTGCGTGCCGGACGCAAAATAGCGCCCGCCACGCCAGTCGGGATCGGCCATGATCGCCTGGCGGCCGACCTCGTGGAACGCGATGTTCTGCGCGGAGTGGCGCGCGGCGGTGGCGATCGGGATCGCGCTCGCGACGCGATGGGGATAGAGCGCCGCCCATTGCAGCGCCTGCATGCCGCCCATCGATCCGCCGGTGACGCAGAGCAGCTTCTCGATCCCCAGCGCGTCGAGCAGCATCGCCTGGGCCTTGACCATGTCGCGCACAGTGACGAGCGGGAAGGAAAGCCCGCGCGGCTCCCCGGTCGCGGGATCGAGCTCGGCCGGCCCGCTCGAGCCCATGCAGCCGCCCAGCACATTGGCGCAGATGACGAAGAAGCGGTCGGTGTCGATGGGCAGGCCTGGTCCGACCATCAAGGGCCACCAGCCGGGCTTTCCCGTCACGGGATTGTCGCCGATGACGAACTGGTCGAGCGACAGCGCATGGCAGATCAGGATCGCGTTCGAGCGCGCCGCGTTGAGCGTGCCGTAAGTCATATAGGCGCAGGTCCAGGGCGCCAGCGTGCGGCCGGCATCGAGCGCGAGCGCACGGTCCGGACCGAACGTCATCGCACGGCCGGGATCGGCGCCGGGTGCCGAAACCGGGCGCGTGAAGGTAGGCGTCTGCGCGTCAACCATGAGCGTTTGCTAAGGCCTAAGGTCCTGCGTATCAATACCGCCGCCATGAAACCCGCGCCCAAACCCGGAATTCTCGACATCCAGCCTTATGTCGGCGGACGCAGCCACGCGGGCGGCGCCAAGGCTCCCATCAAGCTGTCGTCGAACGAGAGCGCGCTGGGCCCGAGCCCGGCCGCCGTCGCCGCATTCCACGAGGCGGCGGGCAGGCTTGAATCCTATCCCGAAGGCAGCGCGCATATCCTGCGCCACGCGATCGCAGAGACCTTCGGCCTCGACCCGGCGCGCATCGTCTGCGGCAACGGCTCGGACGAGCTGCTCACCCTGCTGGCGCATGGCTATCTGCGCCCCGGCGACGAGGTGCTCTACAGCAGGCATGCGTTCCTGGTCTATCGCATCGCGACGCTCGCCAACAGCGCGGTGCCGGTCGAGGTGCCGGAGAAGAACCTCACCGTCGACGTCGACGCGATGCTGGCGCATGTCACGGCGAAGACCAGGCTCGTCTATCTCGCCAATCCCAACAATCCGACCGGCTCGTACCTGCCGCATGACGAGGTGCGACGGCTGCATGCGGGGCTGAGCCCCGACACATTGCTGGTGATCGACGCGGCCTATGCCGAATACGTCCGGCGCAACGATTACGAAGCCGGGATCGAGCTCGTCGCCAACAACGCCAATGTGGTAATGACGCGGACGTTCTCGAAAGTGCACGGGCTCGCGGGACTTCGCGTCGGCTGGGCCTATTGCCCGGCGCAGGTCGCCGACGTGCTGAACCGCATCCGCGGGCCGTTCAACGTCTCCGTTCCCGCGCAGCTCGCAGCAAGCGCCGCGCTGAAGGACACGGCCCATGTCGAGGCCTGCGTCGCGCACAACGAAACCTGGCGCGATTGGCTGACGCAGAGCATCCGAAAGCTCGGCCTCACCGTCGACGACAGCGTGGGCAATTTCGTGCTGATCCATTTCGCGAGCAAAGCACAGGCCGCCGAGGTCGACGCGTTCCTCTGCGAGCGCGGACTGATCCTGCGCGGCGTGCTGGCCTACGGATTGCCGAATTGCCTGCGCCTCACCGTCGGCACCGAGGACGCCAACCGCAAGGTCGTCGACGCGCTCGCCCAGTTCATGGCGCGCAGATGAGCGGCGAACCCGTTTTCGACAAGCTCGCGCTGCTCGGCATCGGCCTGATCGGCTCCTCGGTCGCGCGCGCCGCCAGGCGCGGCAACGCGGCGGCGACGATCGCCGCTTACGATTCGTCGAAAGACGTGCTGGCGCGCGCGGCAGCGCTCGGCTTCGCGGATTCGCTGCACGAGGACGTCGCGGGAGCGGTGCGCGGCGCCGATCTCGTGATCATGGCGGCCCCTGTCGGCGCCTATGGCGAGCTCGCCAAAGCGATGGCGCCGGCACTGAAGCCGGGCGCGGTCGTCAGCGACGTCGGCTCGGTCAAATCGGCGGTGCTGCGCGACGCGGGTCCGCACATCCCGCCCGGCGTGCACTTCATCCCGGCGCATCCGATCTCGGGCACGGAGCAATCCGGACCCGAGGCCGGCTTCGCCGAGCTGTTCGACAACCGCTGGTGCATCGTCACGCCGCCACAGGACGCCGACGCCGACGCGCTCGAGCGCCTGAAGGAATTCTGGCGCCGGCTCGGCAGCCAGGTCGAGGCGATGGACCCGCATCACCACGATCTGGTGCTCGCGATCACCAGCCACGTGCCGCATCTCATCGCCTACAACATCGTGGGAACCGCCGACGATCTGTCGAGCGTCACCAAGAGCGAGGTGATCAAATACTCGGCCGGCGGCTTCCGCGATTTCACGCGCATCGCGGCGTCGGATCCCACGATGTGGCGCGACGTGTTCCTGAACAACAAGGAGGCGGTGCTCGAAGTGCTGGGCCGTTTCAGCGAGGATCTGAGCGCGCTTCAGCGCGCGATCCGCTGGGGCGACGGCGACGCGCTGTTCAACCTCTTCACCCGCACCCGCGCCATCCGCCGCGGGATCATCGACGCCGGCCAGGACTCCGCCGCGCCGAACTTCGGCCGCGATCCGAAGAAGAGTTGAGGCCGCATCCCAAGGTAACACCCACCTCAATGTCATGGCCCGCGAATGCGGGCCACCCAGCTAGGTTTTGCACAACGACGCCGGGTTCGCTCGGAATTGCTTCTTCGACAACAAGAGCAAGCGTCATCTGGGTGGCCCGCCTTCGCGGGCCATGACAAGTTTTTTTGTTCTGATCAATTCACAAACTGCTCCAGCGCTCACAACACAAAGCCCGCACGGGGGACGCTGCCGTACGGGCTTCTTGGTTTCGATGCTCCGGCGAGCAGCCGCCGCCCAACTCAATGAGCGACGAACAGACACCTTCGCATTCGTCCGCGGGATCATGGAACGAACGTTCCGCGGGCGCGCCCGGACTTGCG
>JAJPHG010000044.1 GCA_021325375.1 Alphaproteobacteria bacterium
CCGCACCATGGACATCATGGAGAAGTTCACCGGCAAGCGGCCGGTCGGCTGGCTCGGGCCCGGTCTTACGCAAACGCTGGAGACGCCGGAATATCTGGCCGCGGCCGGCGTCAAATATATCGGCGACTGGGTCTATGACGACGAACCGACGACGATCCGCACCGCCAAGGGCCCGCTGGTGACGCTACCCTACACCATCGAGTGCAACGACATCCCGATGATGCTGATCCAGCACCACGAGAGCGACTACCTGCTCAAGCGCACCATCGATCAGTTCGACCGGCTCTACGCCGAGAGCAAAAGCCGCGCGAAATTCTGCGCGCTCGCCATTCATCCCTACATCAGCGGGCAGCCGCACCGGATCAAATATCTGGAAGCGATCTACGACTATGTGAACAAACACGAGGGCGTGCTGCACTGGAACGGCGAGCAGATTCTCGATTGGTACAGCGCCTTGCCCCACAAGCAGATAAAGGCCGCTGAATGAATTTCCCCAAGCCCGCAACCGGCATGCTGCCGAACGACCGCCTCGACTATTCGGCGATCCCGACGCGCAAGGCGCTCAAGCTGCCCAAGGGCGCACGCATGGCGGTGTGGACCGTCACCAATGTCGAGGAATGGGACCCGACGCAGACCATGCCGCGCACGGTGCTGACGCCACCGGCCGGCGGCTCGCCGATGCCCGATATCCCGAACTGGTGCTGGCACGAATATGGCAACCGCGTCGGCTTCTGGCGGCTGCTGCAGGCCTATGACGACTTCAAGATTCCGGGGGTCATGAATATCAACGGCGTCGCCGTCGAGGCCTTCCCCGACATCGTCAAGGCCTGCGCCGAGCGCAACTGGGAATTCGTCGGCCACGGATACACGCAACGCAACATGCAGAAGGTCGAGAACGAACGCGCCGACATCCGCAAATGTATCGAGGTGCTCAAGCGCGCGACGGGAAACCGCCCGCGCGGCTGGCTCGGACCGGGCCTGACCGAGACCTGGCAAACGCCGGATATATTGGCCGAAGAAGGCTACGATTATATCGCGGACTGGGTGCTCGACGATCAGCCGGTGTGGATGAAGACGCGCGGCAAGCCCATCCTCAACATCCCCTACACGCAGGAATGCAACGACGTCGCCATGATGCTGATCCAGCACCACAAGGCGAGCGAATTCTACGAGCGGGCGATGGACCAGTTCGAGCAGATCTACAAGGATGCCAAGGGCTCGGCGCGCGTGATGGCGATCTCGGTGCACCCCTACATCATGGGCGCGCCGCACCGGGTCAAATATTTCCGCAAGATTTTCGAGAAGATCCGGAAGAAAAAAGACGTGCTGTTCTGGACCGGCGCGCAGATTGCCGACTGGTTCATGAAAGCCGGGCCGAAGGCGCCATGACGCCCGCGCTCGACAAGAAAGCGACGGCGGAGGAAACCGCGCGCGCCTACCTCGACACCGGCGCGGTGCGCTTCATGACCGACAAGCCGTTCATCTTCACGTCGGGCTGGGCAAGCCCGGTTTATAACGACTCGCGCTGGCTGATCTCGTTTCCCGACGTGCGCAAGAAGCTGATGGACTTCGCCGTCGCCACGATCGATCGCGAGATCGGCCGCGATAAGATCGACGCCGTCGCCGGGGGCGAAACCGCCGGAATCCCGTTTGCCGCCTGGGTTGCCGAGCGCATGCACCTGCCGATGCAATATGTGCGCAAGAAGCCCAAGGGCTTCGGCCGCGGCTCGCAGATCGAGGGCAAGCTCGATCCCGGCCAGCGCGTGCTGCTGGTCGAAGACCTCGCCACCGACGGACGCAGCAAGGTCAACTTCGTCAAGGCGTTGCGCGACGGCGACGGCAAATGCGACCACTGCTTCGTGATCTTCTTCTACGACATCTATTCCGAGGGTGCGAAAATCCTCAGCGATCTGGGCGTCACGCTGCATTATCTCACCACCTGGTGGGACGTTCTCGCGGTCGCCAAGGCGAGCGGCAAGTTCGACCCGAAGATGCTGGCAGAGGTCGAGAAATTCATGAACGACCCGGCTGGCTGGTCGAAAGCGCACGGCGGCGTCGCTTCGGCGGCCGAGTAGGCGTTATTTTTCCGGCAATTTTCGCTTCAGGCGCGTGACCGCGAGATCAAGCGCGGACAGAAACCGCGACAGGTCCTGCCGGGTCAGCGGCGGCGGGCCGCGCGTCACCGCGCCGGCGCTGCGCAGATCGGTGAGCAGGTCGCGGGTCGCCAGCGCCATGCCGATCGAATCCTCGGTGAATGGCTTGCCGGTCGGGGCGATCACCGTCGCACCTTTTTTCACCGACCGGCCGGCCAGCGGCACGTCGGTGGTGACGACAATGTCGCTTGGCGTTGCCCGCTCCACGATCCAGTCATCGGCCACATCGGGCCCCTCGCTCACGATTACCCGCTCGATCAGCTCGCTGCGCGGTACGTTCATGAACGAATTGGCGACGACAAAGACGTGCAGCGCGTAACGCTCGGCCACGCGATAAATCTCAGGCTTCACCGG
>JAJPHG010000034.1 GCA_021325375.1 Alphaproteobacteria bacterium
GGGCGACGCTCTCATGACCGCGATCATCGACATCACCGCCCGGGAAATCCTGGATTCCCGGGGCAATCCGACCGTCGAAGTCGACGTCCGGCTCGAGGACGGCTCGTTCGGCCGCGCGGCCGTGCCTTCCGGCGCCTCGACCGGCGCGCACGAGGCGGTCGAGCTGCGCGACGGGGGCAAGCGCTATGGCGGCAAGGGCGTCGAGAAGGCGGTCGCCGCGGTCAACACCGAGATTTTCGACGCGCTCTGCGGCATGGAGGCGCAAGACCAGCCGCGCCTCGACCGCGTGATGTGCGCGCTCGACGGCACCAAGGCCAAGAGCCGGCTCGGCGCCAACGCGATCCTGGGCGTGTCGCTGGCGGTGGCGAAGGCTGCGGCGGCGAGCGCGAACCTGCCTCTCTACCGCTATGTCGGCGGTACGAAAGCCCAGGTGCTGCCCGTGCCGATGATGAACATCATCAATGGCGGCGTGCATGCCGACAATCCGATCGACTTCCAGGAATTCATGATCATGCCGGCGGGCGCGGCCTCGTTCCGCGAAGGCCTGCGCATGGGCGCGGAGGTCTTTCACACTTTGAAGAAGCAGCTGCACGACGCCGGCCATAACACCAATGTCGGCGACGAGGGCGGCTTCGCGCCGAACCTCAAAAGCGCCGACGAGGCGCTGGCCTTCATCATGAAGGCGATCGAGAAGGCGGGTTACAAGCCCGGCGAGGACGTCTATCTGGCGCTCGACCCCGCCTCGACCGAGTTCTTCAAGAGCGGCAAATACGTGCTCGAAGGCGAGGGCCGCACGCTCGATCCCGCGGCGATGGTGAAAGTGTATGAGGACCTCTGCGCGCGCTATCCCATCATCTCCATCGAGGACGGCATGGCGGAGGACGATTGGGACGGCTGGATCGCGCTCACCAAATCCATCGGCAAGAAAGTGCAGCTCGTCGGCGACGACCTTTTCGTCACCAACACCGAGCGGCTGTGCCAAGGCATCGCGCGCGGCGCCGCCAACGCGATCCTGATCAAGGTCAACCAGATCGGCACGCTGAGCGAGACGCTGGACGCGGTCGAGACCGCGCATCGCGCCGCCTACCGCGCCGTGATGTCCCACCGCTCCGGCGAGACCGAGGACACGACCATCGCCGACCTCGCCGTCGCCACCAATTGCGGGATGATCAAGACCGGCTCGCTGGCGCGCTCGGATCGTTTGGCCAAGTACAACCAGATCCTGCGCATCGAGGAGATGCTGGGCGACCAGGCGATCTATGCGGGGCGCGGCGTGCTCAGGGCCTGACACCGGTTTTGCAAAAACTTGTTTTGCCGTCATGGGAAATCGGGCGCACTGTCCGCGCCCCCCCAAGGATGATCGTCATGACGAACAGGCAGCAAAGCGGCTTTGTCGCGACCGAGGATGGCGTCCAGATCTTCTACAAGGACTGGGGCTCGGGTCAGCCCATCGTATTCAGCCATGGCTGGCCGCTGTCGGGGGACGACTGGGACCCGCAGATGATGTTCTTCCTGCGGCACGGCTATCGCGTGATCGCGCATGATCGCCGCGGCCATGGCCGTTCGACGCAGACCGACACCGGCAACGACATGGACCACTATGCCGCCGATCTCGCGGCGCTGACCGCACACCTCGACTTGGCGAACGCGATCCATGTCGGCCACTCCACCGGCGGCGGCGAGGTCGTGCACTACGTCGCGCGCCATCAGGAGCGTGTCGCCAAAGCCGCCATCATCAGCGCCGTGCCGCCGGTGATGGTGAAGTCGGCCTCCAATCCGGAAGGTATTCCGCGCGAAGGCTTCGATCCGTACCGCGAGCAGACCGCTTTCAACCGCCCGCAATTCTATCTCGACGTCCCCTCGGGGCCGTTCTACGGATTCAACCGTCCGGGCGTGAAGACCGTTCCGGGCCTGGTCCAGAACTGGTGGCGCCAGGGCATGATGGGCGGCGTCAAGGCGCAGGTCGATTGCGTCAAGGCGTTCTCGGAGACGGATTTCACCGAAGATCTGAAGAAGATCACGGTGCCGGTGCTGGTGATGCACAGCAAGGACGACCAGGTCGTGCCTTATGCCGATTCCGGCCCGAAATCCGCAGCGCTTCTGAAGAACGGCACGCTGAAGATGTATGAGAACTATCCGCACGGCATGATCACCACGCAGGCCGACGTCATCAACGCCGATCTGCTGGCCTTCATTCAAGGCTAGATTCGAGGGCGTCTGCAGTCGAACATGATCGCGCGTTGCGCGCGAACAGGCGCCGATTCGTTGACGATGTGAAAGTGAGGGCGGCCGCGCTGTTACGCGTGACTGCGTGCCGGCGCCGTGCTATATAAGCGACATGACGAAGCTGGAAATTCAAGCTCTGCTTGAGCGTGTCCTTGGCTGGCCCCCCGCGATGCAGGAAGAAGCCGCGGAAGCGCTGCTCGGAATCGAGGCGATGGGCGCCGCGCCCTATGTGCTTTCGGAAGACGAGCGGCGCGGCGTCGAGCGCGGCCTTGCCGAGGCCGATCGTGGTGAGTTCGTCCCGGAAGAAGAGATGCAGGCATGGCTCGACAAGTATCTTTGGCCGTCGCCTGAAGAGGAGCGGGCAGAGCTTGAGGAGGCCGAGCGCGAAATCGAGCGCGGCGAAGTGGCTTCCGATGAAGAGGTGGCCGAGATATTCCGGCTCGGGCGCGGATGAGGCTTTCGGTCAGTCCTCTTGCCTCGCGCCAGATCCGAAGCATCTACGCTTACGTTGCTCACGACAACCTCCAGGCCGCAACCAAGGTTGTCGCCAGAATCGGTGAGGTTGCCAAATTCGTCGCCGCAAACCCGGGAGCGGGTCGCGCGACTTTGGTTCCGGACGTGCGGGCATTTCCCGCCAACCCCTATCCGTATGTGATCTATTTCAGGAAACTTCGAGACGAAGTCCGCATCGTGCGCGTTCTGCACGCCGCACAAAGGCGGCCCGGATTGCGTGAGGAAGGTCCGGTTTATCTGGCGGAGCTTGCTCAAGCCCGCTGATATAGGTGGAGCTCCATCCGCGCGGCCGCGGCGCACGTCATGTGCGTCTCGCGCGAATGTGTGTTGATTCATCGACAATGTGAAAACGACGGTGGTTGCGTCATTCCGCGTGACGGCGCCGTCCGCAGCGTGTTATATAAGCGACATGTTGACGAAAGAGATTCAGGCGATCGTGGATCGCATCCGGACCTGGCCGGCGGACAAACAGCAACTCGCCTACGACCTTCTGACTTGGATCGAGGCGAAGGGCGAAGGCATGGACGACGCCTCGGATCTCACGGAGGAGGATTGGGCCGACCTCGAGGAAGGCTTGGCCGAGGCCGACCGCGGCGAGTTCGTGTCGGAAGAGGAAATGCAGGCGTTTTTCGACAAATATCGCTGATGCGTGTGATCTTCACACCCGGCGCGCGGACGCAGCTCAAGGCTATCTACGACCATATCGCTCAGGAGAACGAGATCGCGGCCCATGCGGTGATCGCGCGCGTGGAATATCTCGCGGACCTTTTGGGCACGAACCCGCGCATGGGATTCAAGCTGCCGCGCAGCCGTCTGCGGCGATTTCCGGTACGGCCGTATCCCTATCTGCTCTACTTCGAAGTGAGGGAGGGGGCTGTCCGCATCGTCCGCGTTCGCCACGCTTCTCGCTGTCGCCCGGCTTTCCACGATCTCCCGCGGCCGTTCGTTTTCTAGAGATGCCTTTGGAGGTTGATCTTCCATGGCCGTCATGACCGCCGCGGGGCGGCCATGACTCCATGGATAGAGTCCGTTCGCAAACCGCTCCGCGCGGCGCGATCAGGTCTTCGGGAGCGACTCCACGAACTGGACGGCGGGCAATTTGATGCCTTTGCCCTTCGTGGCCTTGCACGTGCCGAGATTGGGTTGTTCGTCTCGCCGGTCGTGCCGGCATTGGCCTGGCAGACGGGCTTGGCGAGCGTTCCGTCCGTCAGGTCGATGCGCACGGTCAGCTTCGTTCCGGCGTTGAAATTCGCCTGCGAGCCGCCGCCGTCGCCGATGATGTTGAACTCCGAGCCGGTCCAGCCGGCGGCGAGGAACATGACGCTGTCCTGGCCGGTGACGTTGAAGGCGTGGGTGTCGTCCGTGAAGTTGATCGTGTCGATGCCGCCCGCGACCGCGGTCCCCGAAAGGGTGATCTTGGAGAGATCGGTGACCGGCTCCTGCGGCACGCTGACGCCGTTGCTGTTCTTCCAGCAATCGTCGCTGAAGCTGTTCCAGCCGCCCGGGCATTTCACGCCGGTGCCGGAATAGTGGATCAGCCAGTACTGCATGAACGCCTGATGCTCGCTGCTGGAATAGACGAATTGCTCCCAGCCCAGGCACTTCGACGGATCGACGGCGCCCGAGCACGCCTGGTCGTTCGACATGAAGTTCGAGTTGAGCTGGATCGAATAGACGTTGTGCTGGCCGCCGTCGGTCTCGGAGGTCAGGCCCTTGACCGCCGGAAACGATCCGGTCGCGGACGAGGTCAGCGTCGCGGTCACGGCGGCGTAGTCGTTGCCGTCGCCGGTCGTCTGCCCCGAGCCCGCGCCGCTGCGCGGTAGATAGGCGATGTTCGGCGCCGTCACGCAGGCGACCTGCTTCCACACCGTCAGCGGATACTCCGCCGTGAAGCAGCCCTTGTCCGGCACAGGCGTGTGCGCGATGGCCGTCCGCCAGTTCCGGTGAAGACGCTCCGTGTCCGATGTCGCCGCCTGCGCGGAGGCCGCAAGACAGGCGCCGCCCAGGATTGCGGCCGCGATGATTTTCCGTTTCGAATTGGTCGTGCCCACGACGAATGCTCCTCTTTGGTTTGTCCCGAACGGCGCGCGGACCGGGTGGCCGTGCGAAACGCGCGCGGTCCGAGGTCTTCTCTTTTGTCGGCGATCGCCCGCGTCAAACCTGCGACTCATTCGCGATTGAGTCAAGGAAAGGCGCCTCGCTGGTCCAACCCTTAACACCTCCGATTGCGCTCTTAACGATTCTCCGCTTGACGCGGCGAATCAGTCGGTGATTCGTTCCTCTATGCGAATCAGGCGAAGTGTGACCCGCGTGTTCGCCGCCATGGTGCTGCCGGCGGCGTGCGGCGCAGTCACGGCCTATTTCGGCTACTACGCGATCTGGGGCGAGCGCGGCGTGCTCGCGCTCGAGGACGCACAGGCCCAGCTCGGCGTGCGCCAGGAGCAGCTTGCGCAGGTGCGCGACCAGCGCCAGCGTCTCCAGCACCGCATCTCCCTGATGAAGCCCGGCCAGGTCGATCCCGACCTCGTGGAGGAACTCGCGCGCAGCGAGCTGATGGACGGCGCGCCGGGCGAGGTCGCCGTGCCGCGTCCCAAGCCGCAGCCTTAAGGGCCGGCCTTCAACTGTGCTGCGGTTTGCGGATACCACGCGTTTCCGTCCCAATATTTGTAGTACAGCGCGTTGTCGGTGCCGCGCAGAAAGCAATAGATGCGGTCGGATCGCGGGGCGATGCATTTCGGCGGTGAGGCCGGCAAGCCGCCCAGCCCGTCCCACTTCGTCCAGTCGGTGCCGGTCCAGCTCCGTTGATGGATGCCCGGCGCCTTGCCGGCGACGAAGCAGTCGAGCCGGTTTTCCGCGCGGCTGGTGCAGCCGATATCGCCCGCGAGTCCGCCATGGAGGTCGTCCCACCCGGCCCATTTGTTCCAATCCGCGGCGATATGGAACATGCCCGTCGACGGATCGCCCTGCGCGAAGCAGTCGATGCGGCCCATCCCCCAGGACAGGCATTCCGGGCGCGAGATGATCTTGCCGCCGCGGTCGTTCCAGCTGCTCCAGCGCGTCGACTCGTTCCAGCTGACCTGCATCAGCGCGCCGTTGGCGCCGCGCGCGAAACAGTCGAAGGGATTGGCGCCGAGAAAGGTGCAGCTCAGCCCGCTGGTGATGCTGCCGCCGAGATCGTCCCACGTGCCCCACTTGTTCTGACGCCGCGCGATATGCGCGACGGAACCGTCCGGCTGCCGCACGAAGCAGTCGATGTCGTTTCCTCCAACAGTACGCCGGCATTCGGGGGCGCCCACGATCTTGCGCCCCAGCGGCGTCCACACCGCCGGCGCCGAGCCGATCCTGGTGCCGTCGATGAGCATGCCGTTGCTGTCCGCGGCGAGACAGTCGGTTCGATCCTCGCCGATCAGGCAGTCGGGGGCGGAGGTGATGGCCTTCTGGGCCCATCGCGACCAGTAGGTCTTGTCGCCCACGACGGAGACTCTGAACAGCCAATCGGAGTTGGTGACTCCGAAGCATGCGACCTCGCTCTTGCGCCGGTCGCAGCTGATGTCCGAGAAAGCGGCGCTGTCCGCCTTCTTCCAAAGCTCCCGGCTTCGAAAAGCCGCCATCTCGCCTGCGCGCAACCGCCATACCTTGGCGACGTTCTCGGTGTTCTCCGTGCCGGTGGCGATGCCTTCGAATTTCACGTCGGGGTTTGAATAATAGGGAATCTTGCGCTCGCAGGACCACGGAGGCTTGCAGGGATAAGCCATGATGGTGTGCCAACCGAAGCTTTGAAAGCCGTGCCCGAAAGCATAGGGATGATCGTTGGAATCATGTTCGATGTCATGGCGGGCGCCCGCATTGTGGCCGACTTCATGGGCGAAGGCGTGATTGAGCACGGCGCAGAACGGCGAGATGACAGAATAGGCGTCGTCGGCGTCTGCGTGGACATTCCCTATGCCGCACTCGATCCAAGCGTGGGCGATCAGGACCACGACCGAGGCATAAGTGGCGTCGCGGCGACTGGTGACCTCCTTCATGTCGGGAAGATGGTGGATGATATCGTCGAAGCTCTTGCCGGATTCGTCGTAGTCGACGTGCACCTTGCCGGCGAGCTGGAACTCCATATCGAGCCCGCTGTTGCGGAAGGCTTCGTTGCCGTCGGCGATGGTGAGGGCGATCAGGTTGTCGATGCCGAAGCTCCAGGTCTCGGCGGCCGACGTGTAGGCGAAAAGAACGCGGATGACAGGGCGTCCGGCACCCGGCGGCGGCGCTTGCGGCGCGGGTGGTACTTTGCCGCGCCGGGAGGTTTCCTCTACTTCGTCATTGCCGGCGGGGAACTTGCTGCGGTCCACTTCGAGGAGGGCGGTCAGGCCGTCCTGCGCGGGCCGCAACTCGTAGAGCCCGCCGTCCGGCACGTCGATGGTGCCCGTCACCTTGTCGCCTTCGATGACGATCAACGCCTCTCCCGCGATGCCCTTGGCGGCGAGGTCCCCGATCCAGAGCACGCGATGGTCCTCGAGCTGCTGCACCTCGCGGGTGCGGATGGCGAGCGCCTGGGGCGATTTCAGCGCGAAGGTCAGCTCTTCGCCGGCCGCGGCATTCTTCAACGTCTCGACGTCGACGCGTACCAACGAGACGCCGGCGGCTTCCGGCTCGGCCGCGAAGCGTTGCCGCTCCGCTGTCTCGGCTTGTGTCAAGTTCTGCGCCGGCGGATGCAGGACGCTCTCGCCCCAGGCGGGAGTGATCAGCAGGAGCGCCAGCAAACCCGCTGCGCAATGCCTTGTCATCGTTCCCTCCCGCTGCAGTAGGACGAGAAAATATCGATTTTCCCCCCAAGGTCGCAATCGTGGCATGATCGGCGGTTGCGGAGTTCGCGCCTCGCGCGTTTCCTGACAAAAGGTCAAAGCTTGCCAAAAGCAGGCCCGCTTGCCACAACCTCGGCTTGGCCCCGTAAACCATGGCCGAATTCCGGGAAATGGAATGAAAAACCCTGAAAGTTCAAAGGGTAACGGCTCCACCGCCCCGTCCAATTCGGTGGATCTGAAGGCCTTCTATCACGACATGCTGCTGATCCGCCGCTTCGAGGAGAAGGCGGGCCAGCTCTACGGCATGGGGCTGATCGGCGGCTTCTGCCATCTCTATATCGGCCAGGAGGCGGTGGTCGTCGGCATGCAGGCCGCTGCCATGCCCTCCGATCAGGTCATCACCGCCTATCGCGACCACGGCCACATGCTCGCCTGCGGCATGGACCCAAGGGCGTCATGGCCGAGCTCACCGGCCGCCACACCGGCTATTCCAAGGGCAAGGGCGGCTCGATGCACATGTTCAGCGAGGAGAAGAAGTTCTACGGCGGCCACGGCATCGTCGGCGCGCAGATCCCGCTGGGCACGGGCTTGGCCTTCTCCAACAAGTACCGCGGCAATGACGCGGTGACGCTGACCTATTTCGGCGACGGCGCCGCCAACCAGGGCCAGGTCTATGAAAGCTTCAACATGGCCGAGCTGTGGAAGCTGCCCGTCGTCTACATCATCGAGAACAACCAGTATGCCATGGGCACGAGCGTCGAGCGCTCGTCCGCCCAGGTAGAGTTCTTCAAGCGCGGCTCGTCCTTCAACATCCCCGGCCATCAGGTCGACGGCATGGACGTGGAAGCCGTGCACGCCGCCGGCCGCGAGGCGATCGAATGGTGCCGCTCCGGCAAGGGTCCGATCATCCTGGAGATGAAGACCTATCGCTACCGCGGCCATTCGATGTCCGATCCCGCCAAATACCGCACACGCGAGGAAGTTCAGGGCGTGCGCGAGAAGCGCGACCCGATCGATCATCTGGGCCAGAAGCTGGTCGCGCAGGGGCTCGCGACCGAGGACGACCTCAAGGCCATCGACAAGGACATCCGCGCCGTCGTCAACACCTCCGCCGAGTTCGCGACCGAAAGCCCCGAGCCCGACGCCAGCGAGCTCTACACGGACGTGCTGGCATGAGCACGCACGCTTCTTCTCACAACACCTTCAGTGTCATGGCCCGCGAATGCGGGCCACCCAGTTTGGTTCTGCACAAAGAGAGAGATTTCACGCGGAGGCGCGAAGACGCGGACCCGCATCGATTCTGCGCGGCTCCGCGCGCAACACTACAGAGCGATGGCAGGCGACACCTGGGTGGCCCGCATTCGCGGGCCATGACAAGGGGGGGGATTTCGTGAGCACCCAGATCCTCATGCCCGCGCTGTCGCCCACGATGGAAGAGGGCAAGCTCGCCAAGTGGCTGGTGAAGGAAGGCGACACCGTCAAGTCCGGCGACATCCTGGCCGAGATCGAGACCGACAAGGCGACGATGGAGTTCGAGGCGGTCGATGAAGGCCGCATCGGAAAAATCCTCGTCCCCGAAGGCACCGAAGGCGTGAAGGTGAATGCCCCTATCGCCGAGCTGGTGGGAGAGGGTGAAACGGCCGAGCCTGTGGCGGCGGTGAAATCCGAAACACCCGCACCCGCGACGAAACGCGAAGTGCGGGAGGCG
Source organism: Alphaproteobacteria bacterium (assembly GCA_021325375.1). Lineage (GTDB taxonomy): Bacteria > Pseudomonadota > Alphaproteobacteria > Micropepsales > Micropepsaceae > Rhizomicrobium. Next base: position 9,241 of record JAJPHG010000034.1, read on the forward strand.
AAGAAGGACGACGCGCCCAAGCCTGTGCCGGAAGCCCAGGCCGCGCTCTCCGATCCGGCAGTCCCTGAGGGCACCGAGATGGTGACGCAGACGGTGCGCGAGGCGCTGCGCGACGCCATGGCCGAAGAGATGCGCCGCGACGACACCGTCTTCCTGATGGGCGAGGAGGTCGCGCAGTACCAGGGCGCCTACAAGGTGAGCCAGGGCCTGCTCGAGGAGTTCGGCACGCGCCGCGTCATCGACACGCCGATCACCGAGCAGGGCTTCGCGGGTCTCGGCGTCGGCGCCGCGTTCGGCGGGCTTCGTCCCATCGTCGAGTTCATGACCTGGAACTTCGCGATGCAGGCCATCGACCAGATCATCAATTCCGCCGCCAAGACGCGCTATATGTCGGGCGGCCAGATGCAGTCGCCGATCGTCTTCCGCGGGCCGAACGGCCCCGCCTCGCGCGTCGGCGCCCAGCACAGCCAGGACTATTCCGCCTGGTATGCGAGCGTGCCGGGGATCAAGGTGATCGCGCCCTATTTCGCCGCCGACGCGAAGGGGCTTCTCAAGGCCGCGATCCGCGATCCCAACCCGGTCGTGTTCCTGGAGAACGAGATCGTCTACGGCCGCTCGTTCCCGGTGCCCAAGCTCGACGATTTCGTGCTGCCCATCGGAAAAGCGCGCGTGGTCAAGCCGGGCCGCGACGTGACGCTCGTCGCCTATTCGATCTGCGTCGGCCAGATTCTGGAAGCCGCGGAAAAGCTCTCCGCCGAAGGCATCGACGCCGAGCTGATCGACCTGCGCTCCTTGCGCCCGCTCGACACCGCGACGGTGGTCCAGTCGGTGCGCAAGACCAACCGTCTCGTCACCGTCGAGCAAGGCTGGCCCGTCTGCTCCATCGGCTCGGAGCTTTGCGCCGTGGTGACGAATGAAGCTTTCGACTGGCTCGACGCGCCGCCGACCAAAGTGACCGGCAAGGACGTGCCGATGCCCTACGCCGCCAACCTCGAAAAGCTCGCGCTGCCGACAGTCGACGACATCGTCGCGGCGGTGAAAGCGGTCTGTTATCGATGAATGGCTCCCTCTCCACCACATTCACCATGGCCGGGCTTGACCCGGCCACCCAGCGAGCGAGCGTCAGCGAGCGAAAAGAGTCATATGCGCCCGCAGACGCGGGCGCGCTGGGTGGCCGCCTCAAGGGCGGCCATGGTGAGGGTGGTAGTTGAGTTGGTAGCGATGACCGACGCCAAACCGAAAAAAAAGGCCTGGAAGAAGGGCGGCTGCCATTGCGGCGCGGTGGCGTTCGAGGTGCGCACGCCGTCCGCGGTCGAGCTCGTCGACTGCAATTGCTCTATGTGCGGCAAGACCGGTTATCTGCACCTGATCGTGGCGAAAAAGGATTTCCGCCTCACGCGCGGCGAGGGCGCGATCACGACCTACACCTTCAACACAGGCGCCGCGAAGCACATGTTCTGCTCGGTGTGCGGGATCAAGTCGTTCTATGTCCCGCGCTCGCATCCCGACGGCTACAGCGTGAATTTCCGCTGTCTCGACGACAAGGGTTTCACCTCCGTCTTCACGACCGAGTTCGACGGCCGCCATTGGGAGCAGCACGCGGGTGAGCTCGCGCGGCTGGAGGAGAACTGATGAGCGAGGCCGAGATCTCCAACCAGCTGCTCGCGCTGTCCGGCCTGGCGCTGTCGGGGCTGTCGGTGTTCTTCACGCTGTTCTCGGCCTACATCGTCGCGCTTTATTTCTTCCTGCATCAGGCGCCGCTCACCTTGCGCGTCACGGTGTTCATGTTCTTGACGCTCGCCTTCGTCTATCTCGGCTCCTATGCTCGCGATATGGCCTTGCACGCGGAAGGGTTGCACACCGCGTTGCAGGAGCTTGCGGCCCGCCAGCCGTTGAGCGCAGGCGGCCGCGCCTTGCTCGCGCACGATCTGAACGAAAGACTGCGCTGGGCGAACATCGGCGGATTGGCATTGATCTATGTGGCGCTGTTCTATGTCACTTTCATCTACCGCTGGAAGGAGCGGCCGCTGTTCGCGATCCATGAGCAGAAGGACGTGACATGAGCACGCAGATCCTGATGCCCGCGCTCTCTCCCACCATGGAAGAGGGCAAGCTCGCCAAGTGGCACGTGAAGGAAGGCGACACGGTCAAATCGGGCGACATCCTGGCCGAGATCGAGACCGACAAGGCGACGATGGAGTTCGAGGCGGTCGACGAGGGCAAGATCGGCAAGATCCTCGTCCCCGAGGGCACCGAGGGCGTGAAGGTCAACGCGCCGATCGCCGTGCTGCTGGAAGATGGCGAGAAGGCCGACGCCGCGCCGGACATCTCCTCCGCGATGGCCTCGATCAAGGATGCCGTGACGGCGGAGGCGAAAACGCCTGCACCGGCGTCCCGCTCCCCCCTTGAGGGGGAGCCGAAATCGCGAAGCGATTTCGGAGGGGGGCAAAAGGTGGATGCCGCAAAACCCCTCCCCGAAGCGCTTCGCGCTTCGAGTTCGGCCCTGTCGGGCCTCAACCCTCAAGGGGAGGGTGATAAGAGCGGGCGCGTCTTCGCCTCGCCGCTGGCGCGGCGGATCGCGCAGCAGAAGGGCATCGATATCGCCAAGCTTGCGGGCTCCGGCCCGCGCGGGCGCGTCGTCAAGGCCGACGTCGAGGCCGCGAAGGCACCTGCCGACGCCGCGGTGAAAGCCGCCGCCGCGAAGGCGCCCGAGGCGCCGCGTGCGGAAACCCCGCCGTCCGTCGCAGGCGTCGCGCCGCTGCCCGACGCGCGCGCCTTCTTCAAGAAGGAAGACTACGACGAGATCCCGCACGATTCGATGCGCAAGGCGATCGCGCGGCGGCTGACCTCGTCGAAGACGCTGATCCCGCATTTCTATCTCACCGTCGATTGCCGCATCGACAACCTGCTCGCCACGCGCGCGCGGCTGAACGAGGCCGGTGCGAAGGGCGGCTTCAGGCTCTCGGTCAACGATTTCGTGGTGAAGGCGTCGGCGCTGGCGCTGATGCGCGTGCCCGAGGTCAACGCGAGCTGGACCGACACCGCGATCCTGCGCCACAGGCATGCCGATGTCGGCGTCGCGGTCGCGCTCGATTTCGGCCTGATCACGCCCATCGTCTTCCGCGCGGAAGAGAAGGGGCTCGCGGTCATCTCAAACGAGATCAAGTCGCTCGCCGAGCGCGCGCGGACCAAGAAGCTCAAGCCGCAGGAGTTCGAGGGCGGCGGCTTCGCGGTCTCCAATCTCGGCATGTTCGGGATCAAGCAGTTCACCGGCGTGATCAACCCGCCGCATGCCGCGATCCTGGCCGTGGGCGCGGGCGAGGCGCGCGCGATCGTGAGGGACGGCAAGGTCGAGGCCGCAACGATGATGACGGTCACCATGTCGTGCGACCACCGCGTCGTCGACGGCGCCACCGGCGCGCGCTTCCTCGAGGCCTTCAAGCAATTCATCGAAGAACCGGCCGCGATGCTGCTATAGTGCGCGGGGGTGCGGCGATGAGCGATCTGGAAGCCATTCTGGAGACCGGCGGCGCGGCGGCGGTGGAGATCGCGGCTTCGGCCATGGCCGAGCGGGGGCATCAGGTCCATTCCTGCCCGAATTGCGCCAAACCCATGATCGGCGACTTTTGCGGTGTGTGCGGGCAGGAGCGCAACACGCACCGCCGTTCGATAATGCATTTGTTCTACGATCTGGTCGACATCGTCATCAATCTGGACAGCCGCGTCATGCGCACGAGCTGGGCGCTTCTGGCGCGGCCGGGAGAGATTGCCAGCGCGTTCCGCGAGGGCCGCACGCGGCGCTATCTGCCGGCGCTTCGGCTCTACTTCTTCGTCTCGCTGATCTTCTTCCTGATCCTGGGCGTCACGAACATCGCGATCATGCAGCTCGTCGTCGTGGCGACGCCGGTCAAGGTCACCTGGATCAACGGCAAGCCTTACGTCCCCAATCCGGCCTACGACCCGGACGATTCCGACACGCATTTCATGCCCAAATACATGCCGATGTCGAAAGATCGAGCCTCGCAGCCCGGCGGGCACTACGAGTTCTCGGCCAAGGGCTATTTCTTCGCGCCGATCGGCGCCTATCACGTGAACCTCACGCCCGAGGCGCGCGCCAAGCTCGGCAGGGCGAATTTCGAGATCACGGACGACGAAACCAAGGGCAAGCCCGTCGATCCGCAGAAGCTCAAGAAGGCGCAGGCCATCAAGAGCTGGGTCGAGAGCCACGTCTTCGGCGGGCTGCAGCGGCTGGCGGCGAACCCGGCCGCGCTCAATGACGGGCTCACGACCTGGATTCCGCGCGTCCTGTTCTTCCTGCTGCCGCTCTACGCGCTGCTGCTCGAGCTCTTCTACATCCGCCAGCGCAAGAAGTTCTTCTACGTCGACCACCTGATCTTCTCGCTCACCATCCACACCTTCGGCTTCGTGCTGCTGATGCTGGCGGCGGCCGCGGCGCAGTTCCTTCCCGGAGGCGTCGTGGCCTGGGGCACGCTCGTCATAGGCGGTGTCTATGCGCTGATCGCGACGCGGAACTTCTATCATCAGAACTGGTTCTGGACGGTGGTGAAGTTCGGCGCCGTGTCGTTCTTCTATGTGTTCTTCTTCGTCTTCCCCGCGCTCGGCGCCGTGATCGCGCTGAGCTTCCTGAACGTCTGAGGTCAAGCGATGGCCGAGAGCTTCGATTTTCTCGTGATCGGCGGCGGTCCGGGCGGCTATGTCTGCGCCATCCGCGCCGCCCAGCTGGGCATGAAGACCGCTGTCGTCGAGCGCGACAGGCTCGGCGGCATCTGCCTGAACTGGGGCTGCATCCCGACCAAGGCGCTGCTGCGCTCGTCGGAGATCTTCCATCTGATGCACCGGTTGGGCGAGTTCGGGTTCTCGGCCGACAATCTGAAATTCGACATCGCCAAGATCGTCGCGCGCTCGCGCAAGGTCTCACAGCAGCTCTCGAACGGCGTCGGCTTCGTGATGAAGAAGCACAAGATCACCGTCATTGCGGGCGAGGCGAAGCTCGCGGGCCCCGGCAAGGTCACGGTCGGCGACAAGGAATACACGGCCGGGAACATCGTGCTCGCGACCGGTGCGCGCGCCCGAACCATGCCGGGGCTGGAGCCCGACGGGAAGCTGATCTGGACCTACCGCGAGGCGATGGTGCCGACCTCGTTCCCCAAGTCATTGCTCGTCGTCGGCTCGGGCGCGATCGGCATCGAGTTCGCGAGCTTCTACCGCACCCTCGGCGCCGAGGTGACGGTGGTGGAGATCCTCGACCGCGTGCTGCCCGTCGAGGATGAGGAGATCTCCGCCTTCGCCGCCAAGGCCTTCGCCAAGCAGGGCATGAAGATCAGGACCGCGACCGGCGTCGAGAAGCTCGTGAAGGGCGCCGACACCGTCACCGCGACGCTCAAGACCAAGGACGGCAAGACCGAGACGCTGAGCGTCGACCGGGTCATCCTGGCAATGGGGATCGTGGGCAATGTCGAAGGCCTCGAGAACACCGGCGTGAAGATCGAGAAGACGCATGTCGTCACTGACGAATGGGGCGCGACCGGCGTGCCGGGGCTGTGGGCCATCGGCGATCTCGTGGGCCCGCCCTGGCTCGCGCACAAGGCGATGCATGAGGGCGTGATCGTCGCCGAGCGCGTCGCGGGCGTGAAAGGCGTGCACCCGCTCGACGCCTCGAAGGTGCCGGGCTGCACCTATTGCTGGCCGCAGGTCGCCTCGGTGGGCATGACGGAAGCCAAGGCGAAGGCGTCGGGGCGCAAGATCAAGGTCGGACGGTTTCCATTTATCGGCAATGGAAAGGCCATCGCGCTTGGCGAGGCGGAAGGTTTGGTTAAGACGGTGTTCGACGCGGAGACCGGCGAGCTTTTGGGCGCGCATATGGTGGGTGCCGAGGTGACGGAGCTGATCCAGGGCTATGCGGTTGCGCGCGCGGGCGAGCTGACCGACGAGGACCTCGCGCACACGATCTTCCCGCATCCCACCCTGTCGGAGATGATGCACGAAGCCGTCCTGGACGCTGACAAGAAGGCTTTGCACATATAGGATACGGTGATCGGCAAAGGGGGGGTGTGTCCATGATCAGGAAACTGGCGGCGCTGACTGCCGCTCTGCTGATTGCCTGCACGCATTCCGCATTCGCCAAGAAGGTATCCATCAGCTTCGACGGCACCTGCGAGACGGCGACGTTCGAGGCCGACAAGGCGTTCGACACGCAAGGCGAGGGCAATGTCTGGTCGTACAACGGCAAGGGCACCGGGCTTTGCGCGAATTTCTTCGGCTTGGGATCCAAGGTTAAGGCGAAGTATTTCGACATCAACGGGAGCTGGCTGCTCTTTTCCGTGCAGAGTACCGATGCCGGGTTGAGCGGCTACCAGTACATGATCGCGATCCAATATCCCATCGCGACAGGCGGCTTGTACATCGAAAACCTAGTCAAGTCGGATTTCTCGACCCAGGTCGTGACGTCCGGCACCTATACGGTCACTTCGGGACCGTGATTGTTCGCGGGGGGCGACAATGATGAGAACTGTGCTCAGCATCCTGATCGTGGTCCTGGCGATCCCGCTTGCGACCTTTGCCGTGCTCTGGCTGCGCGACGGCAAGGTCCTGGTCGTCCACAACACCGGCACCGCTAGCTTCGAGGTCACCGGCCGCACCGAAAACGGCCCCACCGTGGAATACACCGACAAGCGCGTCGTGCCGGCGGGGAAATGGGACTGGATGATCTTCTTCCCGAAGATGCAGGGCGCGATGCATCTGCGCTGCATCGACGGCGGCGGGCTTTCGACCGTCCAGCTCGGCCCCGACGCGCCGACGCGGTTCCTCTATTCGAACGTCACGCTGCAAGGCTGCGGCCACGTCGAGCACAAGAGCGGGTTCACGCTTTAGTTCGACGACAGCAGCCGTTTCACGTCCTCGGTGATGCCGGCGACGTTGCCGGTGTCGGTGGTGACGAGGCGCGCGGTGCCGGCGCGGTCGAAGAAGAAGACCGAGTTCGAATGCATCACCGTATAGGGATGGCCGGGCGTGTCCTTGGTCACCTTGTACATCACGCGGTAGCGCCGCGTCAGCGCCAGCAGCCCGTTGGGCGGGCCGCTCAGCCCCTCCACCTGCTTGGCGAAGCCGCGGACGTATTGCGCGAGCACGGGCTGGGTGTCGCGGTCGGGATCGACGGTCACGAACAGGACCGCGACGTCGTAGGCCTGGGTGTCGAGCTTACCCAGGACGGCCGACAGGTTGGCGAGCGTCGTGGGGCACAAATCCGGACAATGCGTGTAGCCGAAGTACAGGATGACGACGCGGCCGCGATAGTTCTGCTCGCTCACGATCTCGGCGTCGTTGGCGCGCTGCATGCGGAACTGGAGCTTGGGCATGGAGCCGGTGATGTCGGTCGCGTGCCACGGCTTGTCGCCGCCGCCGCACGCGGCCAACCACGCGCAAAGCGCCAGCGCCCCAAGCCTCGCGAGCCCAAATCTCATGACCAACCGCATAGCACAGCCCGGCGCAAAGCGGGAATCTGTGACCAATCGCCTCTGGCTGGCGCAAGCGCGCGGGGCCATTGTCGCGCCCCATGACGGCCGTCTCGCGTCCCTGGCTCGCTTACGCGCTGCTCTTGATGGGCGGCGCCGTGGTCTACGTGCTGTGCCGGTACTATCCCGCAGACCTGCCGTTCTGGATGCCGTGGGAGTTCTCGTGGCCCACTTTCCTTGCGACCTTTCTGGCGCTCGGCTGGTTCGCGCGGGGGCTCTCCAAGGTCGAAGAGCGGCCGGCCGCGTGGCGCATCGCCTGCTTCGTGCTCGGCGTGGCGATGGACTACGCGGTGCTGCAGACCCATATCGACTATTACGCCCAGCACATGTTCTTCGTGCATCGCGCGGCGCATTTCGTCCTCCATCATCTGGGTGCGTTCCTGATCGCGCTCGGCGCCGCCGGGCCTGCGATCCGCGCGGGGATGCCGTCCTTCCTCGCGCCCGTGCTGGACGCGAAGCCGGTGCGCGGCGCGATGAATTTCATGCAGCACCCCGCCGTTGCGCCGGTGCTGTTCGTGGGGCTGCTCTATTTCTGGCTGATCCCTGAGATCCACACCCGCGTGATGCTCGACGCCGGTCTCTACGATCTCATGAACTGGACCATGGCGCTGAACGGCATCGCGTTCTGGTCGCTGGTCCTCGATCCCAGGCCCAAGCCGCCGGCGCGGCTCTCCAGCCTGATGCGCGCGCTGATGATTCTGCTGATCGAATTGCCGCAGATGGTGCTGGGCGCCATTTTGTCGCTGTCGATGACCGACTATTATCCCGTCTACACGATCTGCGGCCGGATCTTCGACATGACCGCGCTCAACGATCAGCACTATGGCGGCCTGATCGTGTGGCTGCCGGGAACGCTGACGAGCTTCGCCGCGATGATCGTGGTGCTGGTCGTCTTGCGCCTCAACGAGGAAAGGGCGGAACTTGCGCGTCAAACTTCTTGAGATCGCAGCAGCGGCATTTCTGTTCCCGGCTTGCGCGTTCGCCGGTCCCGTGCAGGTGAGCGACGCGTGGATGCGCGCGCTGCCGGCGGGTCTGCCGGCGGCAGGCTATTTCACGCTCCACAACGCTTCGCCCAAGGAGGTCGCGCTCACCAGCGCCGCGAGCGCCGCCTGCGGCATGCTGATGCTGCACAAGAGCAGCGAAGAGGGCGGCATGGGCAGCATGCAGGACGTGAGCAGCGTCGCGGTGCCGGCGGCCGGCACGGTCAAGTTCGCGCCGGGCGGCTATCACCTGATGTGCATGAACCCCACAGCCGCGCTCAAGCCCGGCGCCGTCGTCACCGTCACGCTCGCCTTCTCCGACGGCAGCAGAAGCGAGGTGCCCTTCGCGGTGAAGAACGCGCAAGGGAAGTAGCGGGCGCTCTCAATACTCGAACAGCTCGTGCAGCAGCCATTCGCGCTCGTTGAGCGTGGTCTGGAGCTTGCGGCCGAGCCTCGTATCGGTCTGGAACGCGTCGATGCGGTCGGAGGTGTTGAGCTTCGGCGCCTCGCGGATGTGCTTGATCGCGCCGTCGATGTCGCGGATCGCGTGGCGCAGCTTGGTCGTGATCAGCTCCTCGAGATCGTCGGCGAACGTCTCGTGATGGACCGTGAAATCGACGACGTTGGTCTTCTCATAACCCGCGCGCACGTCGTCCTGGGTCTCGCATTCGGCCAGCGTCTCCAGCGGCGTGCGCATCGCCAGCTCGAGATAGCGATAGGTCTGGAAGCCGATCAGCTCGCGTATATGATCGTTCGCGTCGTCGCCGTACTCGTCGTCGAGCATGTGGGAGACGTCGGGCTGGAGCACGAATTTCAGCCAGACGCGGAAGCCTTCCCAGGTCGAATCGTAGAGATCGCCGTGGCCGCGCTTGCGCAGGCGCCGCGCCAGCCCGCCCATGCCCGCGCAGCCGTGCGAATAGAGCGAGATGTACTGGTCGAGCGGATTGCGCACGGTGATGAAATAGAACTTCTTCGGATCGTAGCGGTCCTCGACCCGTGCGTGCTTCTTGTACTTCATCACCTCTTCGGTGCAGAACTCGGTCAGCAGGTGCGACACGAAGGTCGAACCCGTCTTCTGCACGTCGAGGAACACGAACGACTCAAACTCGTGCATGGGAGCTCACAAACCGTAGAGTGATGGCCACTTCGCCGCGTGTCCCCCGAACCGCGCGGCGGCGGCGCGCATCTCGTCCTTGAAGAAATCGGCGATCTCGGCCTTGATGTCGTCGCTCATTTCGAGCTTCTGGGCCTTGGCCTTGCGGTTGCTCGCCGGATTGATCTCGCCGCTCGCCTTGTCGGGATCGCCGCCGAGATATTCCAGGATCGCCTTGCGCGTCTCGTGCGGCTCGGCGCCGATGTCGTCGAAGAAGAAGTGCCGGAAGCTGATCTTGGGCGCGAGCCGGTCCCAGCGCTCGGCGACGCGCGCGGGAAAGCCGACCTTCTGGAACGGCTTGTACTCCTCGAGGAACAAGCGGAACTTCTTGGGCTCCTTGAGCAGATCGCGGTCGAATTTCTCGCGGCGGTTCGCCATCGAGATCTGCGACCACAGCCGCGTCACGGGATCGCGCACGAGATAGAAGACCTTCACGTCGGGGAATTTCCGCGCGACCTCGGCGATCATCTCCTCGCGGATGCCGCTATAGCCCGGCGTCACGTCGCCCGAGAGCCGCTGGCCCTTGAAGCGGAACAGCCTGCCGTAGCGTTCCAGGTCGACCGCGTTGCCGCCCATCGCGACCGCCTCGCTCAGGAATTCGATGTCGCGCTCGTCCCAGGGACGGCGGAAATTCGGCTGGCCGCCGCGGCCCTTCTTTTTCTTCTTCATCCTGTTCGCGCGCTTCAGCTTGTTCCGGGCATTGCCGAATTTCGGCGTCTCGCGGTCGAGATAATGCAGCTCCTTGATGGGAGGCATCCAGAAATCGGGATGGTATTGGAGCTGGTCGTAGGCCCAGCCGGTGCCGGCCTTCTGCATGCCGATGCATATGAAATCGGGCCCGACTGGCAGGGACATGATCGACTTGCTCTCCTAAGCGGCCGCAGCGTTCGGCGGGCTCGATGCCGTACCGATGCGCAGTTGTAAAGTGTGTAATGTCCGGCCAAGGCCTGAGACATGACGGGGTTTGCCCGCACCGCGGACCGGTCGTCCGCCTCCCCGCGGGCGGGGCGACCTTACAAGGGGCAATGGGGGCGGGTCGAGGGGTGCGCGGTTGCTTGACCCCCTTGATTTGCCATGAAATATTCCCGCGCCCTAAAAATTCCGTCACGTCGATTCAGACGCAAACCGGGAGTTCGACCACCATGTCCGCCAGCGGCGCCCCCAGCACCGAGACCGGCCGCGCCGCGAAACGAGCGCGCCGCAAAGCCCAGTTGGTAAACCAGGGCGTCGACGTCGCCGAACTCGAGAAGCGCGTCCATGTCGCCGAGCTGCGGGCCCGCGAGGTGGAGGCCGAGGTGCGCTATCTGCTGGCGTCCCAGCAGCGGCGCGACATGAAATCCGGAAAGCGCGACAAGGGCGGCAAGAACAAGACCAAGAAGAAGAAGGCGGGCGGCGACAGGGAGCAGGACTGATCCTTGTCCCTCGCGCCCGTTGCTCCGTAGCCGGATATCCCTGCGCGGGCCGCGCCCCGCGGTGGCAATCGCATTGTCGATGACCTAGATTGGCGTTCACCTTTTCACCCCATTTCAAGAGCGCGCTGATGACTTCCGCAGACGGCACCACGGGCACAGAGGACGCGGCCGACGACCTGGAGCGTCCGCAGACCGCGGCCGAACGCCGCGAGGCCCGCCAGGCGGCGGCGAAGGCCAGGGCGGCGGTCTCGGGCTTCATCGCGCTCGCCGACCAGCGTCGCGACGCGCGCGATTGGGACGGGGCGCGGGCGGGCTATGAGGAAGTGCTCGCGATCGATCCCAACCTCCAGCACATCTGGATCCAGCTCGGCCATGCGCGCAAGGAGAGCGGCGATCTCGCCGCCGCGGAGCTCGCCTATCGCGAGGCGCTCCGCATCAAGCCCGAGGATGCCGACGGGCATCTCCAGCTCGGCCATCTCTTCAAGGTGCGTGGCCAGCCGACGATGGCGCTGGAGTTCTACAGCCGCGCCGCCGAGCTCGATCCGGAAAACGGCGACGTCCAGGCCGAGTTGACCCGCATGCGCGGCCGGGCCGACATCAAGCCCGGGCCCGCATCCGGGGCATCGTCGCGCGGCGGGCCGGGGATGGCGCGCCGTCAACCGCGCGCCGCCAAGCCGTCGGACGGCAAGACGCTCGAGATCGTCTTCGACGTCAGCGACCTGATGCACTATTTCCGCAACGCGCGGCTGCCCACCGGCATCCAGCGCGTGCAGATGGAAGTGATCCGCACCGCCACCGAAGCGGCCGGCGAGGGCGTGGCGTTCTCGATCGTCTGCTTCACCCGGGAGACCGATTTCTGGGTCGAGATCCCGCCGTCGCTGTTCCGCACGCTGTGCAAGCAGGCGGTGGTGGGCGGCGACCACGAGGCGCCGGAATGGCGCAGCCTGCTCGCCCAGCTCGACGCGGTGCTCTACGGCAAGCAGTATTACGCGTTCGCGCGCGGCGCGGTGCTGCTCAATCTCGGCACGTCGTGGTGGCTGCAGAACTATTTCCTCAACGTGCGCCTGGCCAAGGCGCTCTACGGCATCAAATACGTGCCCTTCGTGCACGATTTCATCCCGGTGATGGCGCCGGAGCATTGCGTGGCCGAGCTCAGGCAGGACTTCATCAGCTGGGCGATCGGCGCCTTCGATCACGCCGATTTCTTCCTGGTGAACTCGAAAGCGACGCTCGCCGACCTCAACACGGTGTGCAAGAAGCTCGGCTACAAGCCGCGCGACGCCGCGGTGGTGACGCTCGACGCCGATTTCCGCAAGACCCTTCCCGCGGACGCCTGGGACGAGGTGGGCGAGCCGACAGACTTCCTGAATTCGCTGGGGCTGGAGAAGGGCAACTACGTGCTCTTCGTCTCCACCATCGAATCGCGCAAGAACCACATCGCGGCGTTCTCGGTGTGGCTCAAGCTCATCAAGAAGCGCGGCATCAGGAACGTCCCCAAGCTCGTCTGCGTCGGCAACAAGGGCTGGCTCAACGACGCGGCCTACGCCAAGCTCAACGCGAGCGATCTTCTGCTTGAGCACGTGCTCATGCTCTCGAAGATCTCCGACGCGGCGCTCGCGGTGCTCTACGAGAACTGCGTCTGCACGCTGTATCCGAGCTCCTATGAAGGCTGGGGCCTGCCGGTCACCGAGGCGCTGTGCTACGGCCGGGTTCCGATCGTCTCCAACGTCTCGTCGCTGCCCGAAGCCGGCGGCCCGTTCGCCGAGTATTTCGACGTCGAATCCGAGAAGGATCTGTTGGATGCGGTCGAGCGCGTCGTCTACGACGAGAAATACCGCACGCGCCGCGAGCAGAAGATCCAGGCCGAGTTCCGTCCGCGGCCCTGGGCATCGATCAGTTCGCAGATCGTGGGGCAATTGCGCGACTGGGCGAAGGCGCACGCGAACGATCCTGTGCCGCAGCAATCCGCCGCCGCGCACGGCATCTGGCCGGTGGAGGCGGGGCTTGGCGTGCTTCATGCGCTCGCCAGCAACACCAGCTCCTCGCTCTGGGCGGGGCTGAAGAGCGGCGAGATCTATCGCAACGGCAACAACTGGTGGTGGCCGGAGCGCTGGGGCAGCTGGGTCAAGGGCATGGGGCCCGCCCAGATCGCGCTCCTGCTCAAGGACGTCGCGGGCAGCAGCATCGAGATCTATGTGGGCCTTAGGGGCATCCAGGGCGCCTCTTGCGTCGCTACCGTCAAGAGCGAGGGCGCGAACAACGCCGTCGTGCCCCTCGCCGCCGAGCAGGACAGGGTAACGACGCTCAGCCTGCCCGCGCAGCAGGGCGGCGACCGGCTCGTCGTCATCTCGGTGGGCAGCGACGCGGCATCCGATTTCCGCACCTCCAGCGGCGGCAGGGATTTCAGGACCTGCGGCGTCGGCGTGCGCTGGGTCTATGCCTGCCGCAGCGACGACGTGCTGGCGCGGCTCAAGATCGTGGAAGCGGTCGCGTTCAACGATTTCGAGCGGCTGAAACGCCAGCCCTCGAACCAGGATTTCTTCCTGCACACGTGAAGGCGCGTCGGCTCGTCCATGCTCGTCATCTGCTACGGAATCGCCAAGTCGGGGAGCACGCTGGCCTTCGAGCTCGTCAAGGGCGTGCTCGAGAGCGCGGGCCACAGCCAGAAGAAGCTCAAAGGCGCGCCCGGCATCAAGCCGCGCGGCCGCGGCAATCATATGGAGAGCGTGGAGAAGGCGGATCTCGCCGCCCTCATCGACGCGGTGGGACCCGACAGGATCGTCGCCGCCAAGACGCACAAGACCTTCGACGACACGCTGTTCGCGTGGATGGAGGAGCAGCAGCGCCTGCGGCGCCTGCAGGTCGTCGCGTCGTATCGCGATCCGCGCGACATATGCCTGTCGCTGATCGATCACGGCGCGAGGTCGCGGGATTCCGGCCGGCGCGGCTTCTCGCGCATCAAGGACCTCGACGACGCCGAGCACGTCGTGTCCCGCGCGATCGGGAAATTCGCCAAATGGGGCGCGCTCGAAGGCACGCTGCGCCTCTATTTCGAGACCGCCGCCTTCGATCCCGATGCGGCCATCGCGGCGATCGAGGGCGTGCTCGGCGTCAAGGGTGACGCCGAATCCGCCAAGAAGCATGCCTTCGAGGACGCCTTCACCCAGCGCAACAAGGCCAAGCGCAGCCGCTATCTCGACGAGATGGACGAAGCCGAGCAGGCGCGCATGCTCAAGACCTTTGGCCCCTTCATCGAGCAGGCCTGCCTGGCCCAGGACGACCAATGGTATCGTGCGGTCCGCGGCAGGCTGCTCGCGGGCATGCCGTCTGAAGAGATCGGGGTGGGCTGAGCGTGGATCTCTATCTGCATATCGGAACCGAGAAGACCGGCACGACCTCGGTCCAGAAATTCTTCAAGGCCAATCGCGCGCTGCTGGCCAAGAACGGCATCGTCTATCCGGTCGCGCCCGGCAAGCAGAACCACATGGGGCTGGCCGCGTCGGCGCAGGACACAGCCAAGCGCGGGCCCTTGCGCAAATCGCTCGGCATCCGCAACGAGGCCGAGGCGCGCAAATTCCGCGCCGCGATGCTCACCGGCCTCGCCGAGGAGCTCGCCGCGCGCCCCTACAAGCTCGCCGTCATGTCGGGCGAGCATTGCTCGTCGCGCCTGATCGAGGACCAGGAGGTCCAGTGGCTCAAGGACCAGCTCGGCCGGTTCTTCGACAAGATCCACATCCTCATCTACATCCGCCGCCAGGACGACTACCTGCTCAGCACCTATTCGACCTCGGTGAAGAGCGGCACGACCGCCCCGCTGCGCATCCCGCCCGAGCGCGCCATCAAGCAGCGCTACGACCATTGGGACGTGCTGTCGCGCTGGGCGCGGGTGTTCGGCCGCGACCGGATCATCTGCCGCAAGTTCGAGCGCACGAATCTCAAATCCGGCGATATCGTAGCCGACATGCTCGATGCGACCGGCATAGACCCCGATCTCGGCTTCGAGCGGCCCGAGGACGTGAACGAGGCTCTCGATGCCGAGACCCTCGAATTCCTGAGGCTTTTCAACAAGTTCGTTCCCCGCTTCGACGGGCGCGAGGTCAATCCGGTGCGCGACAACATCGTGGCGCTGCTGAGCAAGGTCTCGAACGGCCCGCTCATCACCATGGAAGAGGGCGAGCTCGACCGGTTCATGGCGCTGTTCGACGAATCGAATCGCAAGGTGGCCGAGGAGTATTTCGGCGGCGCGATCACCACGTCCGACAATCCGCTGTTCCTGCCGCGCTCGGACAAGCGCGAGCGCACGCGCGGCGCGGTCTTGACGGCGGAGCGCGCGGTGGAGTTGTGTGCCGCGGTGTGGCAGGAGAAGCAGGCGCAGGTCGACCGTATCGCCGAGCGTGCCAAGCGGAACAAGGCTGCCGCCCAGACGGAGCGCCAGCGCCGCCGGGGGGAACTGGACGAATAGCCGACACGCGTGGTCCACGCGGAGGACGAGATGCTGCTGAGCCTGACGAAGAAATTCCTCTTCATTGCGAACCTGAAGACTGCCTCGACCGCGATCGAGCGGGTGCTCCACGGCCATTGCGAGCTGCGCCTCACCCATTCGCCCTTCGGCAAGCACCAGACCTTCGCCGAGTTCGCCGAGCGCTTCCGCTGGATGATGAGCCTCACCAACGTCGAGGAGCTTTTCGTCTTCGGCGTCATCCGCGATCCGGTCGATTTCGTGCTCAGCCTCTACAACTCGCACAAGCGCGAGCAGTTCAAGGACAATCCCCGCCTCTACACCGGCGACATGGATTTCGCGCGCTTCCAGGCGCAATGGGTGCCGCGCAACGCCGACCAGCTCAAGAACCAGTACCTGCGCTTCGTCAGCGCCGAGGGGCGGCTGATCACCAATCTGCTGATCTCCTACGCCAAGCTGGATGAGGGGCTCGCGATGGCGGCCGAGAAGATCGGCGTGCCGGAGCTCACCAAGCTGCCGCGCGCCAACACCAGCCCCGAAGGCGGCGCCAAGCGCGCCGACCTGACGAAAGAGCAGATCGACTGGATCGAGCAGCGCTTCAAGCGCGACCGCGAATTCATCGACCGCCACGCGGACCGGCTGATCAGCGTGTGACGGCGCGATTTACTGCGTAATGGGCGGTCCAGCGCCGTCACGAAACCGATAAAATCTGTTCATCTCCGCCCAACCGGCGCTAGAATAGCTTCGGGACGCGCGGGGATTCGCCTGTCCCATGGGGCGTCAGGGAACGCGAAAGGACGTGAAGACCGTCGCATTCGTTCACCGGCCGGGGGCCGGCGGACAACTCACCGAGGCCATGCTGCTGGCCGCCTTGGGCGACGAGCTGCGCGTTTGCGCTTTCCGCAGCGAGGCCGGGTGTTGCGGTGCGGTGCCCTGCAGGCGCTGGTCCGAATTCGACCGCGCGGGCTACCGTCTCTTTCTTCTCAAGGATGGCGAAGGCACGTCTCTTCCGCCGGCCGGAACGGGCGACGCCAATCTGGTCCAGCTGCGCGAGCCCACCTTGCGCGCGCTTGGCCTCTACGGCCGCGAGCTTGCCGAGCGCAGCAGGCGCAGCTCGATCGAGCTCCTGCAATCCTGGCTTTCGGCCGAGGCGCTCAGGACGGTGGATTTCCACAAGGCGTGGGGAAGCGACGCGCCGCGCCGCCTGGTGCTGCGCTACGAGGCGCTGATCCGGACGCCGCGAGAAGCCTTCGAAGCCGTCCTGACCGACGTCGGCCTGCAGATCGACGATGCGGCGCTCGAGCGCGCGGTGGCCGAGGCCGGCCGCGCGTCCGATCGCGCGGCCGAAATCTCGCTGAGCGCGCTCGAGGCGGACGCGAATTTCGTGCGGCCGCTTTTCGCCGAGTACATGAACCTGCTGAACGAGGAGGCGGGCTATCAGGGCTACGCCCCGTGGACCGACGTCAAGCCGGCCTCGGGCCCCGTGACGACCCTCTACCGCGCCCGCCGCGCCCGCCGCGACGGGAACTTCGAGGAGGTCGTAGCCCAGCTCACCCCCTTCGTCGCCGTCAACGCCGTCGAGCCCGAGATCCGCGTCCTGCTCGCCGAGGCCCTGCTCGAGACCGGCCGCGATCTCGAAGGCCGCCGCGCACTCGAGATCGTCTTCAAGACGGAGCCGGACTGTTTCGAGGGCCACGCCGTGCTCGCGCGCCACGCCTACCGGCAGGGGCTCGCGACCGAGGGCCGCGCCGTCCTGCGCGAGGCGATGGCGCGGCGCGGCGGCGCCGCATGGACGCGGGCGTTCCTGCAGAGCGCCAGGCTCGACGCCGATCTGCTGGGCGAGTTCGCCGGGCACACCGAACCGCCGCTCGGCCGCGATGCGGTCATCGGCGGCTTCTCCTGGATCCTGGGCCGCGAGCCCGAGAGCGAGGCCGTGATCGAGGTCCACCGCCTGCTGCACGACAGCGACGATCTCAGGTCCTCGCTGCTGCGGTCGGAAGAGTTCCGCCGGTTCCATGCGCGTTTCGAGGCGGGTGAGGAGAACCTGCCGGCCGACATGTCGGCGCCGCCGTTGCGCGACGAGGTCCTGACCGCGCTCCATTGGCTCTTGGGGCGGTCGCCGCGCTCGCGCGAGGAGGCCGAGGGCTTCCTCGCCTCGCGGTCGCGCGAGGAGCTGAGGCTGATGCTCGTGGGCTCCGACGAGTTCCGCCGGGCCTACGGCAATTTGGCCGAGGGCGTGTGAGCGGCGCTTCCCAAGCCTTGCGTCGCGACGCTATACATCGGCGCGATGATGGACGCGACCAACCCCAAGATCCTGATCGGCGCCTCGATCCCGCGCTCGGGCCACCATTTCCTGGCCGACATGATGACGAGCTATTTCGGGCACGATCTCTACTATTGCGAGACCTACACGCCCACCAATTGCTGCCGTGAGGCGCCTTGCACGAGGCGCGGCGCGTTCCGCTACATCTACCAGAAGAGCCACGACCGTAACTTCAAGCTGCCGGCCGACATCGCCGACGCGCTCTATCTGGTGCAGTACCGCCATCCCGTCGCCGAGGCGCTGTCCGACCGCGAGCTGGACATGCGCGACACGCCCGGCAGGCCGAGCCTTAACTGGCGGCGCACACGCGAGAGCTTCATGATGTGGCTCGCGGCGAAGGCGGCCTACTATCGCAAGTTCCACGACAAATGGATGGTGCAGCGGCCTGCGAACGCGGTCTATCTGGACTACGTCGATCTCTCCCAGCGCCCCGACGAGATGATGCGCGAGATCGTCACCAGGGCGGGTGCCGCGCTCGACGAAGGGCGGCTCGTCCATGCGGTGGAGGACAGCGGCGGCGTCCTCGGCGGCGCGCGCAAGAAGGGCGTCGCCTATACGCCCAGGGTGAACGCCGACAGCCCTTTTTACGATGCGGAATTGCTGGGCGTGTTCGAGGATTTCATCCTCAAGAGGTGTCCCGCCTACGGCTTCGCGCGCGAGCTCGAGGGCTCCTATGAGGAGAGCGCGCTTTACGGCCTCATCCTGCTCAGGGATCTGGACGAGCCGTTGCCGAAGGGCGAGACCAAGCGCTTCCCGGTGGCGGCGCGTCTGGCGCCGGATCATCCCGAGGTCCTGCGCCGCTTTGCGCTCAGGGCGCTGCGCGAAGGACGCGCCGTGCCGGCAATCAAGCGCATGGAGAAGCTGCTCACGGATCATCCCTATTTCGGGGACGCCTATGCGGTTCTGTTCAAGGCCTGCGCCGAGGCCGGGCGGCCGGTGCCGGAATCGGTCCTGACGGGCAATGCGCTCGTCGCCTGTTCCGAGAGCGCCGAGCTTTCCCTGGCGCTCGGCGCCGCGTTCCAGGCGCATGGGCAGCACGTGAACGCGATGGCGGCCTATGCGATCGCCTGCGCCGTCGAGCCCGGGAACGAGGCGGCGCGCGGACGTCTCGCCGAAGCCGGGAAATAGATGCTCGCGGTCGCGGTCGCGGCGCTGGTGGGGCTGGTGGTCGGAAGCTTCCTCGGCACGCTCGTGCTCAGGCCGCCCAAAGGCCTGCCGGTGGTCGGCGGACGCTCGATGTGCCCTGCCTGCGGGCACCAGCTCAAGGCGGGCGAGCTGATACCCGTCGTCAGCTGGCTCGTTCAGCGCCGCCGCTGCCGGGCCTGCGAGCAGCCGATCCCGGTCTTCTATCCCGCGATGGAGATCGCAGGCGCCCTGGTCGCGGGTTTGTCGCTGGCTGTCGTGCCCTGGCCCTTTTGGCTTGCGGCCTGCGCGGCAGGGTGGCTATTGCTGGTCGCCTGCGGTCGCTTGCTTGTGAAGACAGGGTGAGGCGTTATAAATGTTGCGGCGCTGTAATTTCCGTGAAATGCATCACGCGGGCGTATGAAAGACCGGCATCTGATGGCTGACGAGAGCGACCTCGAAACGCGGTTCCAGCAACTGCTCGCGCGCCGCGGGCAGGATCTCGTGCGCGGACTGATCGACGAGATTTCGGACCTGCACCGCGAGATCGCGGGCCTCAGGCGCGAACTCTCCGCTCTCAGCGACTATCAATCCATGCGCGACCGCTGGCTGTCCCTGGAAGAGGACACGCCGAGGATCGTGCGGTTCCCGCGCCTGGTGGCCATCGAGCCCGGGCAGCCGATGCGCACCGCCGACGGGTTCTACCCGGCCGAGACATCGGGCGGCGGCATCCCGTTCCGCTGGACCGGGCCGTCGGCGCAGTTCTCCTTCAACCTCTTCGTCGACCGCACGCGCGGCGCCGATCTGAGGCTCGAGACGATCAACTGCATGGACGCGGTGGTGCAGAAGAACATGGGCCTGCTCGTCGACGGCGAATCCGTGCCGGTCGAGGTGACGGTCGACGAGATGGCCTTCACGGCCACCGCCGGCCTGCCGGCCCGCGCCGACGGGCGCTCGACCAATCTGGTCTTCATCCTTCCCTGCGTGATCGCACCGCTCGATTCGCACGACAGCCGCCAGCTCGGCGTCGCGTTCCGCCAGCTCGTCGTCGCCGCCCGCAGCGAAACCGGCGCCGTCGCGCCGGAAGTCGCCGTTCCGCCCCGCGATCCCGCGGCGGTCTAGCCGTCACCGTCCGGATGTCCACCGACACATGAACGCTCCACGCATCACGGCCGCGATCTGCACCTACAATCGCTACGACACGCTGGGCTCGGCGATCGAGAGCCTGACGCGGCAAAGCTTGGCCGCGCGCGATTTCGAGATCATCGTGGTCGACAATTCCCCCGACCACGACCAATCCGCCGAGATCGCGAAGGACTATCGCGCCGTCGCCAATCTGCGCTGGCTGATCGAGAAGATTCCCGGCCTGTCGAACGCGCGCAACGTGGCGACGCGCGAGGCCACCGCGCCGCTGATCGCCTTCATGGACGACGACGCGGTCGCCTCGCCCGGATGGCTGCAGACACTGATCGCCGCTTTCGACGCGTTCGGGGCGCCGTGCCAGATCGTCGGCGGCCGCGTCGATCCGATCTGGGGCGCGCCGCAGCCGGCCTGGCTTCCCGACAGCCTCCTGGGCAACGTCTCGGTGGTCGATTGGGGCGGCAAGGACCGCTTCGCGGTGAAGGGCGAATGGGTCGCGGGCACCAACATCGCCTTCCGCGTCGAGGCGTTGAAGGCTGTGGGTGGCTTCGCCGTGAACCTCGGACGCACCCGCGGCGGCCAGGCGCTGCTCTCCAACGACGAGACCGACGTGATCGAGCGCATGACCGCGAGGGGCGCAAAGCTCGTCTATTCGCCGAGCGCTGCGGTCGGCCATCTGGTGCCGGCGGAACGGCTGACGCAGGCCTGGTTCCGCCGCCGCGTCGCCTGGCAGGCGGTGTCCGACTACATGCTGGACTCGCCGGGCCTGTTCGAGAAGGCGCCGGACTATTGGCGCGGCGTGACGGAATTCTTCGCCCGCCTGCCGCCGCAGCATCGCAACCCCCGCGGCCTCTATGTCGAGCAGCAAGACCCGGAGATGTTCCGCATGCAGATGTCCGCGCTCTACAACTTCACCGTCGCGCTGCTCGCCGGCTTCAACGGGCTCGAGGGAAGCTAGAGCGCGATGGCGGCGGCCGACACCATGAAGGCCTGGGCCGGAGCGCGGATCGCGGTGCTGTCGCCGACGCCGACCCATCCGCTCGATTTCGGCAATCGCAAGCGCATCTACCGCATCTGCCGCCGCTACGTCGAGGAGGGCGCGCGGCTCACCTTCATCCACTATCCGGCAGAGCTGGAATGGCGCGAGCAGATCCCGTTCCGCGCCCAGCGCATGATGAGCGCGACCTGGGATGAGAGCTTCACCATCGCGCCGACGCGCCGCGTGCACGAGGATCCGGCCGGCACCTATCACTCCATCGACGAGTGGTGGGACAGCGCGATCGGCGACTTCCTCACCTGGCTGTTCGCGGTGGAATCCTTCGACGTCTTCATCGTCAACTATTCCTGGCTCAGCAAGGCGCTGGAATATGCGCCGCGCTCGACGTTCAAGATCCTCGACACCCACGACAAGTTCTCCGGCCGCAAGGAGATGCTTGAATCGCTGGGGCTGCGTCCGGAGTTCTTCTACACGACCGACGCGCAGGAGCGCATCGCGCTCGGCCGCGCCGATCTGGTCTGGGCGATCAAGCAGCAAGAGGCCGACGAGCTGCAGCTTCTGTCCGACAAGCCCGTGCTGGCTTTGCAGCATCTCGATCCGTTCGAGGCGCTCACCCGGCCCACGCCCGACGCGCAGGGATACCTGAAGGTCGGCGTCATCGGCGCGCGCAACAACGTCAACCGCATGAACATCACCGAGTTCCTGCGCGACGCCGAGCCGATCTTCCGCGGCGCCTTCGCGCCGGTGAAGATCATGATCGCGGGCTCGGTCTGCGATCTGCTGGAGAACGTCGAGAGCCCCTTCGTCGAGCTTCTGGGGCCTGTCGCCAGCGTCGAGGATTTCTACCGCTCGGTGGACTGCGTGGCGGTCCCGATGCGCCGCTCCACGGGCCTCAAGATCAAGACCGGCGAGGCCTTGTCGTTCGGCCTGCCGGTCCTCTCCCTCGCCCACGCCTTCGAAGGCTACGAGCCGGCGCACAAGATGCACGCGCTCGCCGATTTCGAGGCGATGGCCGAGGCGATCGTCGAGCTTTCCTTCGCGCCGCACGCGCAGCTCGATGCCCTGGCGGCCGCGTCGGTACAGGCCCACAAGAAAACCGCCACGACGATCGCGAAAGCGTTCCGCCGCAGCGACGCGCTCGCGCTCGAGAACCGGCGGCTGATCGTGATCGCGGCGGATTCGCGCGCCCTCATCGCCGGCAGCATTTTCGATCAGGTGCTGCGATCGATCCACGGCGCCATGCGCGAGACGGCATCGGTGACGGTCCTGATCGTGCGCGGCCGGGCACGCGACGTGGCCGCCAATGCGGGCGCCGCCGACCAGCTGCGCCGCGTGATCGTGGCCGCCGACCTTCCCGGCGCGCAGGAACTGGGCGGCGAGCTTTCCGCCCTCGGCGTCGAAATGTTCGACGTCGCGCAATATCTCGCGACCGCGCGTCCCACCATCGTCGTGGCGGATGCGCTGCATCCCGGCCTGGTGGCCGGCGATCTTGCCGGCACGACGATCCTGCTGCGTCCCGAAATGATCGCGATGTCCGATCCGGGCGCCACGCTCGACATCGCGCTCGGCGGCTATGGCCGCGCCGTGGTGTCGTCGACGGCGCTGTCGGCGGGGCTCGCGGGCCTGTGCGCCGCGACGGGAAGCGAATACGCGCCCGCGCCGGCGGTGTGGAGCAATGGCGCCTTCAAGATCCGCCGCGCCCCCGATCACACGGGCAGCACGACGATCGCGATGCTGGGCCGCGCCGGAACGCGGGCGATGGCGATGGCGGTCGAGATGGCGCGCGCCTGGGGCCTGGAGCCGTATATCGTTTCGCCGGCAGCCGAGACGACGGCCGAGGTCGGCGCGCCTCGCGTCGCGGCGGCCGATTTCGTCATGTCGATCGTCGCAGGCGAAAGGCCGCCGCCGGATTTCGCGGTCGAGCTGGGGGCCAACGAGCCCGGATTGCCGTTCTGCCGCGAGCTGCTGGACCGCCTTCATGTGCCCGTCATCGCGACGTCGACGGCCGGGCTGCATCGCTCGATCCTGATCGAGAACAGGTCGATGCACGCGGCGACCGAGCACGAGCTGTGGGAAGCGCTGCGCTCCCTGGCGCTCGATCCGCCCGGGCTGCGCGCGACCGCGCTCAAACATGCAGCCCAGGACCTGCAGCGCGAGAGGAGCTGGCACGACCTCTGGCGCCGCTGCACCAATTCGCCGGGGATCGAGGATGTCGAGCTTGCCTAAGGGGTGGAACGGCATGCGGCTTTGCTGGTTTAATGCCGCCCGCAATCACGGATCGCAGCATGCCCGGTAGGACGTTCCTCCTGATTTCGCACGAGCGCTCGGGCAGCCATCTGGCGGGCGATTTCCTGGGTGCGCTTGCGGGCTTCCGCGTCGTCGACGAGGTTTGCAACCCCGATGCGCTCAGGCCGTCCAAGCACGCCGAATCGCTGTACCGCTTCAAATACGATTTCCTCATCCGCGACCCGAGCTTCATGCTCGAGCCCACGCGCAAGGGCCACACCGAATTCGTCGCCTCGTTCTTCGCCCATCTGGCCAAGCTCAAGGCGCCCAACGACATCGTCGTCGACATCAAATACGGCCATGCGCACAATTTCGAATGGTGGTGGTGTCCGCCGCTGGTCAGGCCGTTCCTCTTCGTCTTCTGCCAGGAGCGCGACGTCGGCATCGTCCACCTCTATCGCGAGAACGTCATCGAAGCGACGGTATCGAGCCTGATCGCCGACCGGCGGCGCATCTGGCACTCCTGGCAGGTCAAGCCGGACAGCGACATGAGCACCAAACATCACCTTCCCGCCTATGACGTGGTGCGCAGGGCGAAGATGCTCAAGCGCCAGACCGAGATCTTCAAGGAGTGGACAGCCTCCAACCGCAAGCTCGAGCTCACCTATGAGGAGATCGCGGCGCATCTGGGCAAGGGCACCGAGACCGATGCGATGCTCACCGCCTTCCTCGGCAGCAAGCTCAAGAGCGACTTCCAGCCGCGCCATCAGAAGGTGACGCTTCCCCTGTCCGAGATCGTCGAGAACTACGACGAGCTGAAAGCGGCCTGCGTCAAGGAAGATCTCGGCTGGTGCCTGCCTTGACGGACGGGGCGGACGCCCGCGAGGTCGAGTACCGCTACCCGGATTTCCTCTGCGTCGGTGCGCAGAAGGCCGGCACCACCTGGCTGGACCGCAATCTGCGCCGTCATCCCGCTCTTTGGCTGCCGCCGATGAAGGAGCTGCAGTACTTCAACCACGTCCACATGCCGTCGAACCGCAAATGGACGACGCGGCAGCGGCGCGAGCGCGGCACCCAGATGCTGCGCAACTACGTCGAGAAGCGCTCGCCCGAGGAGTGGGACCTGCGGCGCATCGCCCGGCTCGCCGACATCAGCGCGGGGCCGGTGAGCGACGACTGGTACGGCCGCATCTTCACCCTGGCCGAGCCGGAGCAGCTCTGCGGCGAGGTGACGCCGGATTACGCCACGCTGCCGGACGAGGGCATCCGCCACGTGCTCCGGCTCTCGCCCGAGATGCGCATCATCCTGTCGCTGCGCGATCCCATCGAGCGCAGCTGGTCCCACATCCGCATGATCTCGGAGGCGCGCGGCATAAGCGAGGTCGCCGAGATGGAGACCATGGCCGCCAATGTCGATCAGGTCCGGCGCGCCGACTATCCCGCCATGATCGCCAATTGGCGCAGGTTCATCCCGCAAGACCGGCTCCACATCATCTTCATGGACGACATCGCTTCCGATCCGGCACGTGTGCTCAAGTCGGTCTGCGGCTTCCTGGGCGTGAGATTCCGCGAGAAGAAATTCGCCAAGGCCGACAACGCGATCCATGTCGGCAAGCCTCGGGAGATACCGCCGCGCGTGCTCGCCGTGCTCAAGACCCGCCTTCGCCCGATCTACGACCGGCTGGCCGAAATCTATCCCGAGATCGCCGCGCGCTGGGCGGAGCGTCACTATTGAGCGCGGCCCCGGCTCGGCCTGTACCTGCGGCATCCGACGTGGCAGCCTGCGCGCGGAACGCAAGCAAGTCCCGCATGGACTTCTCGGGGAAGCCTTGGAACGCGCGGGCGGACGAGATCCCGCCCGAGATCTACACGCCCTACGGCATGGTCGGCCCGGAGGAGCGGCGCTGCTTCTATTGGCTCGCGCGCTACGGCCTCACCGGACGGGGCTGCGTCGTCGATGCCGGCTGCTTCCTCGGCGCCTCGACGCTGTGCTTCGCCTCCGGCGCGGCGGCGGCGGGCCACCGCCGCTTCCAAGGCGGCCCGATCATCCATGCCTATGACTATTTCATGGCTTATGACGCCTATATCGCCGAGGCGATCCGCAAGAACGTCGCGCCGATCGGGAAAGGTCAGCCCTATCTCGGCCTTTTCAAGTCCCACACCGAGAAATACGCCTCGATGATCGAGGCGCATGCCGGCAACATCTTCGACCACCGCTGGAGCGGCGCGCCCGTCGAGCTGCTCTTCATCGACGTCGCCAAGCGGACGCGGATCAATTCCCATCTCGCGCGGGAGTTCTTTCCGCATCTGGTGCCGGGCATTTCGCTCCTGATCCATCAGGACTATTTCCACTGCTGGCATCCCTACATCCATGTCGCGATGGAATATGTCAGCGACGCCTTCGAGGTCGTCGACGAGCACGTGCGGCATCAGAGCCGCGTATGGCGGCTGACCACGCCGATCCCGCAAGAGAAGATCGCGCGCCTCGAGGCCTATGATTTTACCAAGGAGGAGCGCCTCGCGCTGCTCGACAGGCTGATCGCGAACGCCTCGGCCCACAGCCGGCCGGTGATGGAGACCGTGCGGCTGTGGCAGCATTGCCTCGACGGGGACTACGACGTCGCGGCGCGTGAAATCGCCGAATTCAAGGAAGCGCATGGGGTGGACGAGCACAGCTTCCAGCTCTGGGCGAGGCAGGCCCGCGAGATCGAAGCGAGGCTCAAGGACATGGCGGGCGGCGATGGTCGAGGCTGACGACGAGCCCCCGGCGGTCGCCGAGTACCGCTATCCCGACTTCCTCTGCATCGGCGCGCAGAAGGCGGGCACGACGTGGCTCGACAAGAACCTGCGCCGTCATCCCGATCTGTGGCTGCCGCCGATCAAGGAGACGCAGTATTTCAATCATCTCTACCTGCCGCAGAGCCGCGCCTGGACGACGCGCGTAAGGCAGGAGCGCGCCGCCAAGACGCTGCGCCGCTATCTCACCAAGATGCCGCAGGCCGAATGGGACTATCGCACCGTGTCGGTGCTCGGCGACATCGCGACGGGCCCGGTCTCCGACAAATGGTACGGCCGCATCTTCAGCCTCGCGCAGCCGGCCAAGGTCTGCGGCGAGGTCACGCCGGACTATGCCGGGCTGCCCGACGAAGGCATCCGCCATGTGCTGAGGCTTTCGCCCGATGTGCGGCTGATCCTGTCGCTGCGCGATCCGATCGAGCGCAGCTGGTCGCATATCCGCATGAACGCGGCGCAGGATGCGGCCCTTGCCGTGCTCGAGCGCGCCACGCAGAACGGCGACGTCTTCGCGCGCACCGACTATCCCGCGATCATCGCGCGCTGGCGCAAATTCGTTCCCGAGGAGCGCTTCCTCGTCATCTTCATGGACGACATCGTCGCCCAGCCGCCTTGCGTCCTCGAAGAGGTCTGCAGGTTCCTGGGCGTGGCCGGCAACGAGCGCATCTTCCGCCGCGCCGCGGAGGCCGTGCATGTCGGCCGCGCGCAGGAGATGCCGCCCTCGGTGTACGGGCGCCTCAAGGAACGCTATCGCCCCGTCTATGAAGGGATTTCGGCGCTTTACCCCGAGATCGGCCGGCGCTGGATGGAACGCCACTACCGCGCTTGACCCCCGCGCGATGGTCAGTATATTGCGCGGCTTCCCGCGAACCGGCCATCCGCAGGGACTCGCACATTGGCCTAATGAATTCAAGGACTTAACGATATGTTCGCGGTCATCCGCACCGGCGGCAAGCAGTATAAGGTCGTCCAGGACGACGTCATCGAGGTCGAGAAGCTGATCGGCGACGCCGGCGGCACGATCACTTTCGGCGAAGTCCTGATGCTGGGCGGCGACAGCCCGAAATCGGGCGCGCCGCTCATCGATGGCGCCTCGGTCGTGGGTGAGATCGTCGAGCAAGGGCGTCATCCCAAGGTCATCGCCTTCAAGAAGAAGCGCCGCAAGAACACGCATCGCAAGCGCGGCCACCGCCAGCACTTCACCAAGGTGAAGATCACCGAAATCCACGCGGGCTGAGAGAGAGCTATGGCACACAAGAAAGCAGGCGGCTCATCGCGCAACGGTCGCGATTCGAACCCCAAGATGCTCGGCGTGAAGATCTTCGGCGGCCAGAAGATTTCCGGCGGCAACGTCATCGTGCGCCAGCGCGGCACCAAGTTCCATCCCGGCGAGAATGTCGGCATCGGCAAGGACCACACGCTCTTCGCGCTCTGCGAGGGCAAGGTCGCGTTCCGCGAAGGCTTCAAGCGCCGCACCTACGTATCGGTGCTCACGGACGCGATGCCGGCGCAAAAGAGCGCGGCGAAATAGGCGGTACCCGAACAGAGGCCGCCACAAGTTTGGCGGCCCATCGGGGCGAGGGAGATGGTCCGCCGTCTCCCTTTTTTGTTCCCTCGCGTCGGAGGGACGTGTCATGCCGAGCTTCATATTGGAAACCGAAAGATTGCTGTTGCGGCCGCCCGAGAGCGGCGACGCGAACGCGCTTGTCCGGCACATGGAATGGGACGTGGCGAAGAACCTATCGCGCCCGCCCTTTCCCTATCTGGAAGAGCACGCGCTCGCCTTCCTCGCCCGGCAGGAAGAGGGCCGCGCCAAAGGCAGCGACTACGCTTTCGCGATCACCGACAAGAGCGGCAGCGCGTTCCTGGGCGTGTGCGGCGTGCATCTGCGCGAGAAGGGGTTCGAGCTCGGCTATTGGCTGGCCCGGCCTCATTGGGGGAAGGGTTACGCGACCGAGGCGGCCGGCGAGGTGCTGGGCTTCGCCTTCCGCAACCTGCGCGCCGAAGAGGTCGAGGCCGGCTGGTACCACGACAATCCGGCTTCGGGACGGGTGCTCCAGAAGCTCGGCTTCCGGCCCAACGGGGCCGACCGGCGCGATTGCGCGGCGCGCGGCCACGCGGTTTTGTGTAATCTCGTGCTCATGAGCCGCGCGGAATACGTCCAGAGGCAAGCCGCATGAGGTTTCTCGATATCGCCAAGGTCTATATCCGCTCGGGTAACGGCGGGAACGGCTGCGTCGCGTTCCGCCGGGAGAAGTTCATCGAGTTGGGGGGCGTGATGAGTTCGACGGGCCTGCTGCACGGGTCATCATCGTCGGTCTCCATTTCGCATTGAGCGAGTGGGAGTTTGGGCAACCTCGGCTGCAGGCTTGATATCGACGGAATAGATTTCGAAAATGTATGGGAGAGCACCATGCTCGTTGCATTCGAGAAGACTGCCGATGTCATATCCTTGGGCTCGCAGCTCGAGCGGATATACAAAGATGCCGACGCTGAACAAAGCAACCTCGACGCCCAGGATGGATGGGGTGATAAGATATTCAACGTTATCTTTGGCAAAATCGAGAGAAGGTGGGTGGACTACACAAATCAGGAACTCTCAAAGCTGCCGGAGCAGATTGTTTTGCGGAGTGATGCCGGGAAGTCGGCAGCTTACTTTGCCTATGAATTGAAAAACGTCCCCGAGCCGACCGGCGCTGTCTTATCCATGTTCGGCAGCATATTCGCACACAATCCGGTGGGCGTCGCCATTGCAATTGGACGCATATTTCTCCACGGCCTTCTGGTCGATGATCCACGCCAAAAGAGCGAATTCAACGCGTCATTGGCGAAAATTTTGACGAGCTACTCGCTAATGGCGGAAGCCAAGACTTTGATGTTAAAACGAGGGCGCTGGTTTCGGGATACGGACAACCACGGAATAGAGTCGAGAAAATGTGGTGCCGGTCTCATGCTCCCAGAAGGATGGACCCCCGCACAATGGGATGACTACGAAACCTAACTTCTTTGGTCCCTCACAGTAGGGACGCCGATTGCGGCCAACGCCACCCCGCCTGAGGGTCGAACGATGCGCTTCCTCGATATCGCCAAGGTCTATATCCGCTCGGGTAACGGCGGGAACGGCTGCGTCGCGTTCCGCCGGGAGAAATTCATCGAGTATGGCGGACCCTGGGGCGGCAATGGCGGCAAAGGCGGCGATCTGTGGGCGGAGGCGGTCGACAATCTCAACACGCTCATCGACTACCGCTATCAGCAGCACGTCATGGCCAAGAACGGCCATCACGGCATGGGCAAGGAGATGACCGGCGCGGGCGGCGACGACGCGGTGATGAAGGTGCCGCCGGGGACGCAGATCTACGAGGAAGACGGCGAGACGCTGATCGCCGATCTGCCGAACGTCGGCGACCGCGTGCTTCTGCTGCGCGGCGGCAAGGGCGGCTTCGGCAACGCGCATTTCAAGAGCGCCACCAACCAGGCGCCGCGCAACGCCAATCCGGGGCTTCCCGGCGAAGAGAAGACGATCATCCTCAAGCTCAAGCTGATCGCCGATGTCGGGCTGATCGGCTTGCCGAACGCGGGCAAGTCGACGTTCCTGTCGCGCGTCTCCGAGGCGCGGCCCAAGATCGCCGATTATCCCTTCACCACGCTGACGCCGCAGCTCGGCGTCGTGCGCATCGACGGCACCGATTTCGTGGTCGCCGACCTTCCCGGCCTGATCGAAGGCGCGCATGAGGGCGTCGGCCTCGGCGACAAGTTCCTGGGCCACGCCGAGCGCTGCGGCGCGATCCTGCACCTCGTCGACGGCACGCAGGGCGAGATCGCGAAGGCCTACAAGACCATCCGCGGCGAGCTCGAGGCATACGGCAACGGCCTGCGCGAGAAGCCGGAAATCCTCGTGCTCAACAAGATCGACGCGATCGAGAAGGCTTCCGTCGCGCGCAAGCGCCAGTCGCTCGAGAAGGCGAGCGGCGAGGGCGTCTTCGCGATCTCCGGCGTCACCGGCGCGGGCGTCGAAGATGTGCTGCGTGCGCTCGCCAAGCTGATCGTCGCGCGCCGTGCCTCCGAGCGCCGCACGACCACGCCCGAGCGGGAATGGTCGCCGTGAAACGGCGGCCCTATCACTGGGTCCGCCCTCCCGGACCCGTGGCGCCGGGGTTGCGCATCGGGCTGCTCGGCGGCTCGTTCAATCCCGCGCATGAGGGCCATCTCTATGTCAGCGAGGTCGCGCTCAGGAGGCTCGGCCTCGACTATGTGTGGTGGCTGGTGACGCCGCAGAACCCGCTCAAGGGCCACGCGGGACTGGTGCCGCTCGAAGACCGCATGCGGCAATCCAAAGCGCTCGTGCACCATCCGCGCATCGTGGTGATGGACATCGAGCGCGCTCTGGGCACGCATTATTCCATCGACACGCTGAGCGCGCTGCAGCGCCGCTTCCCCGAGCTTCGCTTCGTCTGGCTCATGGGCAGCGACAACCTCAAGATCTTCAGGCGCTGGCGGCGCTGGGCCGATTTCGCCGCCCGCGTGCCCATCGCGGTCGTCCAGCGGCCCGGGACGACGCTGGCCACGCTCTTCGCCAAGCCGATGCAGCGTTTCGCGGGCTGCCGCGTGGGGGAATGCCGCGAGATCGGCAGGCCGCCGTCGATCATGATCCTCGACGGGCGGCGCAATCCGCAAAGCTCGACCAAGATCAGGGCCCGGACCCGTATCGACGAGGCCTTGGTGCATGCGATCCCGCCATGGTAAGGTGACCGCGTTGAGTGAAACGCGTGAGGACGTAACCTGACCCGCAAGACGACTGGCGCCAAGCGCGCGCCGAAGAAGGCGAGCCCCAAACCGGCCGCCGCCGACCCGACCCTGATTTCCCGCATCCTGAAATCGCTGGACGACGACAAGGCCGAGGAGATCGCGACGATCGACCTGACCGGCCGCGCCGCGTTCTGCGACGCGATCGTGATCGCCAACGGCCGCTCGTCGCGCCACGTGGCATCCATCGCCGAGCATTTGGCGCGGCGGCTGAAGGAAGCGGGCTACGGCACGCGGCCCGTGGACGGCGCGCGCCAGGGCGACTGGGTGCTGGTCGATGCCGGCGACGTCGTGGTGCACGTCTTCCGACCCGAGGTGCGCGCCTATTACGACCTCGAAGGCATGTGGTCGGTCGACGAGCCGCCCCGCGCCCGTGCCCGCGCCGCGCGCTGACGCTTCGACGGGCTCAGCATGCGGCTCCTGATACTCGCCGTCGGCCAGTCGCGCGGCACGCAGGAAGGCGCGCTGACGGACGAGTTCATCGGTCGCGCCGCGCGCATGAGCCGCAACCTCGGCATCGCGGACGTCGCTGTGGAAGAGGTCGCCGTTTCCAAGGCGCGAGAAACTCCAAGGCGCATGCAGGACGAGGCCGAGCGCCTCGCCGCGCGCGTGCCCGAAGGCGCGCAGGTGATCCTGCTCGACGCCAAGGGCAAGGGCATGACCAGCGAGGATTTCGCGCAAACCATCGGCGCGCTGCGCGACGCGGGCACGCGCCATCTCGTCTTCGTCATCGGTGGGCCCGATGGCCTGGGCAAGCTGCCGAACCTCCGCCCCGGTCGCAGCCTCGCCTTCGGCCCACAGACCTGGCCGCATCTGCTCGTGCGCGCGATGCTCGCCGAACAGATTTACCGCGCGCTCACGATCCTGGCGGGACATCCCTATCACCGCGCGTAACCGTTCCTTAACCACGACGCGCGATAGTGGTGTGTCGCAATGGGACGAAAGTCCATGGAGATCAGGAGCCCCGGAAGGGTCGAAGCCGCCGGCGTCCGCCGCGTCGCGAAGGGCGCGAGCGGAAGCGATTCCACGTTCAGCGTCGCAAGCAGCTCCGAGCCGCGGCCGCAAGCCGTCGCGGCACCCGGCCCGTTGACCGCGCTCGACAACATCCTGGCGCTCCAGGGCATGGACGATTCCATGAACGGCCGGTCGAAGGGCCTGCAGCACGGCGAGCATCTGCTCGACATGCTCGACCAGGTGCGCGACGGGCTGCTCGCGGGCGGCATCCCGCGTTCGACGCTCAATCGTTTGGCGGTCGCCGTCGGCCGCCGCCACGAAACCTTCGCCGACCCCAAGCTGCAGGGCGTCCTCGACGAGATCGAGCTGCGCGCCCATGTCGAATTGGCCAAGCTGGAAATGATGGACAAGCGCGTCGCCTGAGCGCGCATTGACGTTTCCGGCGGAAACCTGTAATCGCGCGCCCGCAATGGCGTGTCATGTTGATCAGATTCATCATCGGCCGGACCGACCCGGATTCGGGTCGGCGGCAAGGGCTGTTCCAGGCCCTGGGAGAGCTGCGCGATTCCGGGCGCGTGCTGGCGCACGACCACGCGCGCTTGTGGTCGATCACTGACTGGTTCGGGGAAAACCTCCGCGTCCCGACGCGTTTTTCGCTTTCCTCCGCGCCGCATCGCAAGGCGCAGGCGATCTGCTGGTTCCGCGACAGCGCGCGACGCCACATCGCCAGGATGTGGGAAGTCGAGACGATCCTGCGCGACTATGGCGTCGACGTCCTGGTGATCCGCACGCGCAAGCCGGGATACGTCGTCTATCAGGACGAGCACCAGGTGGCCGCCTATCCGTTCGCCGACACGCGCGCCTGAGCGCCGGCTCGAAAATCCGGCGGATCGGTATATCCTGGCCGAACCGGGCGGGGCATGAAGGCGATGCGAAAAGCGATTCTGTTGACGCTGTTGCTGGCGGGATTGCCGTCCGCCGCCTCGGCCGATGACGGCGCCGCATCGCTGGCGGCGGGGGGCATCGTCTTCACCAAAGGCGCGCCGGTGCGGATGAAATCCGAGGATTTGTATATCAGCCCGGTCAAGGTCCGAGTCCGGTTCGAGTTCGCCAACGACACCGACAGCGACTTCGAGACCGTGGTCGCTTTCCCGCTGCCCGATATCGATGTCGGGAACTACTGGACGGAGGCGCTCGGCACGATCACGAACGATCCGGTGAACTTCGTCGGGTTCAAGGTGGCGGTCGACGGCAAGCCTGTCGCGTTCCAGGTCGAGCAACGCGCGATTTCGCTCACGACCCATAAGGACGTCACATCGCTTGTGACGGGTGCGGGCCTGCCGGTGAACATGCTCACGCCGTCGAGGGCCGAGGAGTTCTATCGCCTGCTCAAATCATTGCGCCCCCAGCAATTGAAGACGCTGATCGCGGCGGGCGCGCTCGATCCCAACTAGTCGGGCCTGCCGGGCTATCCCTATTGGATCATGCGGACGAAGTTCTACTGGACGCAGCGGTTTCCCGCGCGCAAGACCGTCGTCATCGAGCATTCCTACCAGCCGATCAGCGGAAACTACAATTCGGCGAGCTATTTCGCGGAGCCGGGGCCGGGAGCCGAGTTCTGTGTGGACTGGAAGACCAGGCTCGCCATCGAAGCAATGGGCGTCCGGGACGATTTGACGGGGCGCCGGTCTTCGGCGAACGACACGGACTACATCCTGAAGACCGCCAAGACCTGGAACGGCCCCATCGGCAGGTTCCACTTGATGCTCGACAAGATGAAGCCGGAGAACCTGCTGTCGCTCTGCTGGCCCGGCGATCTGAAGAAAGCCGGTCCGACGACATTCGAATACACGGCCGAGCAATTCACGCCCAACCGCGACATCCACCTGCTGGTGCTCGAATAGTCAGATGTCCAGCAACAGACGCTGCGGGTCTTCCAGGTTCTCCTTGACGCGCACCAGGAAGGTGACCGCCTCGCGGCCGTCGACGAGGCGGTGGTCGTAGGACAGCGCGAGGTACATCATCGGGCGGATGACGACCTTGTCGTCAACGGCGATGGGGCGCGGCTGGATCTTGTGCATGCCCAGGATGCCGGATTGCGGCGAGTTCAGGATCGGCGTCGACATCAGAGAGCCGAACACGCCGCCGTTGGTGATGGAGAATGTGCCGCCCTGCAGCTCCTCCAGCTTCAGCTTGCCGTCGCGCGCGCGCAGGCCGTAATCGTTGATCGCCGCCTCGATGCCCGCGAGAGAAAGCTTGTCGGCATCGCGCACCACCGGCACGACGAGGCCCTTCTCGGTCGAGACCGCGATGCCGATGTCGTAGTAGTTCTTGTAGACGATGTCGTCGCCCTCGATCTCGGCGTTGACGTTGGGCAGCTCCTTGAGCGCGGCGATGCACGCCTTGACGAAGAAGCCCATGAAGCCGAGGCGGACGCCGTGCTTCTTCTCGAAGCTTTCCTTGTATTCGCTGCGCAGGGCCATGACATGGCTCATATCGACCTCGTTGAAGGTCGTGAGCTGGGCCGCGGTGTTCTGCGATTCCTTGAGCCGCAGCGCGATCGTGCGGCGCAGGCGCGACATGGCCACGCGCTCCTCGCGGTTCGCATTGGGGCGCGGGCCGGCGGGGACGACGGGCGCCGGCGCGGGCTTCACCTCGCGGCGCGCTTCGAGCGCGGCCAGCATGTCGCCCTTGGTGACGCGGCCGTCCCTGCCGGTACCGGTGACGTCGGCGGGATCGAGATTGTTCTCCTCGCCGATGCGGCGCGCCGACGGCATCGGCTGCACGTCCGCTTTCGGAGCGGGCGCAGGCGCGGCGGCAGGCTTCGGCGCGGGCTTAGGAGCCGCGGAATCGGGATTGCTCGCGGCGACGGACGACGGCGCACCGGCCTTGCCTTCGGCCAGGCGGCCGAGCACCGCGCCGACCTGCACCGTGTCGCCGGCCTTGACGGCGATGGATTCGATCGCACCCGACGCGGGCGCCGGCACCTCGACGGTCACCTTGTCGGTTTCGAGCTCGAGCAGCGGCTCGTCGCGGACGACGGCGTCGCCTTCCTTCTTGAACCAGCGCGCGACCGTGGCCTCGGTGACGGACTCGCCCATCGCGGGGACTTTGATCTCAATCATGGTCGTTCCCATCTTCCGGCTTCTTGAGACGCTCGATCCGCCAGGCGTTGTTGGTCGTTCCGAGAATAGCTTTGTAGCGTCCACACAATCGCTCGACGCTCGCTTCCGTGATTTGGGATCTGTCCATTTCAAGGCAATCTATGTCATCCCACAGAGAATACAGCGAAGTATAGGTACTCGTGAATTGTACCCACATCGAGCGATAGTCACAGAACGCATCCCAGGCTGCGCAGACTGGGATCGCAGCGCTGCAAAGAAGCGCGACGATAGACATCGCTCGCTCCCAATCAGCCCCTTCATATCCAGAGAGCGGAATTGATTTCAGGCCAAGCGCGAACGTCGTCACCGCCCCCAGGATCACAACAGCGATGCGGCATATGAACGCCTTATTCTTGTTGCTTTCCGCCCATTCTTTGAACCGTCCGCTTTCGGTTATGACGTTTTTTTTAAGGGCTTTCAGCCTTTTGGATGGAATGCCCTCGCTATCGCTCATAACGACAACGCTTCATCTAGAAATGCCTTCAGCTCCGCATTGTGCTGGCTCATCAGGCCCGCGGCGGTGGACGCGTATTCCGGACGTCCGACATAGCGCGGCCTGGCCGTGCCGCCCAGATGGGCGACGGTGGATTCGATGCGCGGCGCCACGAAGGTCCAGGCGCCCTGGTTCATCGGCTCCTCCTGGCACCATACGAGGTCGGCCTTGGGGAAGCGGTTCAGCTCCAGCGCCAGCACCTGGTCGGGGAAGGGATAGAGCTGCTCCAGGCGCAGGATCTGGATGCGGTTCTCACCCCGCTTCTCGCGCTCCTCCATCAGGTCGAAATAGACCTTTCCGGTGCACAGGATGACGCGCCTGATGTCGGCATCGGCGGCGAGCTTGACCGTGGTCGCACCCGGCACGGCCTCGGCCTGGTCGCGGAACACGCGGTGGAACGAGCAGCCGGGCAGCATGTCGGAGAGGAACGAGACGCAACGCTTGTGGCGCAGAAGCGATTTGGGCGTCATCAGCACCAGCGGCTTGCGGAACGGGCGATGGATCTGGCGGCGCAGCACGTGGAAATAATTCGCCGGCGTCGTGGGGCAGGCGACCTGGATGTTGTCCTGCGCGCAGAGTTGCAGATAGCGCTCCAGACGCGCCGATGAATGCTCGGGCCCCTGGCCTTCGTAACCGTGGGGCAGGAGCATCACCAAGCCGCACATGCGCAGCCATTTCATCTCGCCGGACGCGATGAACTGGTCGATGATGACCTGCGCGCCGTTGGCGAAGTCGCCGAACTGCGCCTCCCACAGCACCAGCGCCTTGGGCTCCGCGGTGGAGTAGCCGTATTCGAAACCGAGCACGGCCTCTTCCGAAAGCAGCGTGTCGATGACCTCGAATTCGGCTTGCGGCCCGCCCAGATGGTTGAGGGGGACGTAGCGCTCCTCGGTCTGCTGATCGACGAAGGTCGAGTGGCGCTGCGAGAAGGTGCCGCGCGAGGAATCCTGGCCGGACAGGCGCACGGGCACGCCTTCCTTCAGCAGCGTGCCGAAAGCGAGCGCCTCGCCGGTCGCCCAGTCGAAGCCTTCGCCGGTCTCGAACATGTGGCGCTTGGCCTCGAGCTGGCGCGCGACGGTCCTGTGGATGTTGAAGCCGTCCGGGACCGTGGTCAGCCCGCGGCCGACGCTCTGCAGGACCTCGATCGGCACGGCGGTCTCGCCGCGGCGGTCGCCGGCGGGGGCGACGGAAAGCCCGCTCCAGCGGCCGTCGAGCCAGTCGGCGTGGTTGGGCAGGTGCGCTTTCGACGCGTCGTATTCGGCATCGAGGCGCGTGTTGAAGGCGCCGATCATGTCCTTGATGTCGGCCTGCGCCAGCGTGCCTTCCGCCACCAGCTTCGTCGCATACAGTTCGAGTGTCGTGGGATGGTCCTTGATCGCGCGGTACATCAAGGGCTGGGTGAACGCCGGCTCGTCGTTCTCGTTATGGCCGAAGCGGCGATAACAGAACATGTCGATGACGACGTCCTTATGGAAGAGCTGGCGGAACTCGGTGGCGATGCGCGCGACATGCACGACCGCTTCGGGATCGTCGCCGTTCACATGGAAGATCGGCGCCTGCACCATCAGCGCCACGTCGGAGGGATAAGGCGAGGAGCGCGAATAGATCGGCGCGGTGGTGAAGCCGATCTGGTTGTTGACGATGAAATGGATCGTGCCGCCGGTGCGGAAGCCGCGCGTGCCCGACATCGCGAAGCACTCCGCCACGACGCCCTGGCCCGCGAACGCCGCGTCGCCATGGATCAGCAGCGGCAGCACGCTCGCGCGGTCCTCGCAATCGCCGAGCTGGTTCTGCTTGGCGCGCGCCTTGCCGAGCACGACCGGATCGGCGGCCTCCAGATGCGACGGATTGGGGGTGAGCGAGAGATGCACCTTCACATTGTCGAATTCGCGGTCCGACGAGGCGCCGAGATGGTACTTCACGTCGCCCGAGCCCTGGACCGAGCTCGGCTGGGCGCTGCCGCCCTGGAATTCGTGGAAGAGCTGGCGATAGGGCTTGGACATCACGTTGGCGAGCACGTTCAGGCGCCCGCGATGGCTCATGCCCAGCACGATCTCCTTCAC
This sequence comes from Alphaproteobacteria bacterium, assembly GCA_021325375.1. Classification (GTDB taxonomy): domain Bacteria; phylum Pseudomonadota; class Alphaproteobacteria; order Micropepsales; family Micropepsaceae; genus Rhizomicrobium. The sequence continues at coordinate 46,855 of JAJPHG010000034.1, forward strand.
GCCGAGCTGGCCGCCGCGCTTGATGATCTGCTCCAGCGCCGGGATCGTCGCCTCGCCGCCGTCCAGCCCGAAGCGCTTGGTGCCGAGGAAGCGCACGGCGCTGAATTTCTCGAAGCCCTCGGCCTCGATGAGCTTGTTCAGGATCGCGCGCTTGCCTTCGGGCGTGAACGCGATCTCCTTGTCCGGCCCTTCGATGCGGCGCTGCAGCCAGTCCTTCTGCTCGGCATCGTTGATGTGCATGAACTCGTAGCCGATGCGTCCGCAATAGGTGCGCTTGAGGATCTCCACCATGCGGCGCGGCGTGGCGCTTTCCAGGCCGAGCACGCCGCCCACGAAGACCGGCCGGTCGAGGTCCTCGGGATGGAAGCCGTAGAACGCCGGGTCGAGCTGCGGATACGGCGTCTTGGGTGCGAGGCCCAGCGGATCGAGGTTGGATTCGAGATGGCCGATGACGCGGTAGGCGCGCACCATCTGGATGGCGCGGATGGATTCGCGCGCGGCGGCGCGCAGGTCCTTCTCGCTCACGCCCGCCTTCGCCGGCCATTGGCCGGTGAGCGCGCCGACGAGATCGCCGCTTGCCAGCTCCGGCTTGCTGTCGCGCGCCCAGCGGGGGCCGCGGCCGAGCTGGGTCGCGGAAAGCTCCTGCTCCGACAGGCTCGCGAAATAGGCGGCCCAGCTCGGGTCCACCGCGTCGGGGTTCGCCTGGTACTGGGCGTAGAGCGACTCGATGAACGCCGCGTTCGTCCCCTGCAGGAACGAGGTCGCCTCGAAGATGTCGTTGGTGGTGCGGTTGACGCGGGATTGACTAGTCATTTCAAAGCTTTAAGGACGGACTTGTTGGGCCCGTCCGGTCCTGTGAGCGGCACGCGCAAGGGGACGGCGTGGTACTGCCGAACGCGCGCCAATTCAATGCTTTCCGTGGTTAATATGGGATCAATGGGGCGATTTTACGAAGGCGGGAAGCGGCTGCACGCGCTGGATACGCTGCGCGGGATCGCGGCGCTTTCCATCGTCTTCTGGCATTGGCAGCACTTCTTCGCCATCAGCGGGAATTGGCAGGACGGCTGGAGCCGCGCGCAGGAGCCGTTCTATCCCGTCTTCAAGCCGCTCTATGAGCAGGGCTGGGCGGCGGTCGATCTGTTCTTCCCGCTCTCCGGCTTCATCTTCTTCTGGCTCTATGGCGAGGCGATCCGCGAGCGCCGCATCGGGGCTGCGAGCTTCGCGTGGCTGCGCTTCTCGCGGCTCTATCCGCTGCATCTGCTGACGCTTCTGATCGTGGCGGCGCTGCAGTTCTTCTTCTGGCGCGCGACGGAGAATTTCTTCATCTACGACGCCAACGACGTGGCGCATTTCGCGTCGAGCCTGCTGATGGCGCAGCAATGGCTGCCGCCGACGATCGATCAGTCCTTCAACGGCCCGGCGTGGTCGGTCTCCGTCGAGGTGCTGCTCTATATCGGCTTCTTCGCGCTCAGCCGGCTGGGCCTGCGCGGCTTCTGGCCCGCGTTCGCGGTCTCGGTCTTGGGCATCCTTCTCTACAAATGGAACTGGTTCATCTCGCGCGGCGTGATGGGGTTCTTCGCGGGCGGCGCGATCTATGCGCTCGACCGGGCGATCATGGCGCGCGGCGATGCCAAACGCATCGCGCGCTGGATCTGCGCCGCCGCAATCGTGTTGTGGATCGTCACGCTCATCGAAGCCTATTTCGGCCCGCTGCACGACGCCTGCTACTGGCTGTCGGGACACATCTCGCCGGAGATGGGAAAGCTCTATATCGGCTATAGCCGCGACCTGTTCCTGCTGCTCTTCGTCTTCTTCGTCAGCCCGATCACGATCCTGGCGCTGGCGCTCGGCGAGCAGGTGCTGGGCGCGTCGTGGGAGCGGCTGTCGTTCCTGGGCGACATCTCCTATTCGACCTACCTGCTGCATTTCCCGCTGCAGCTCGCGCTGGCCTTGCTCGCAATGCACTTCGCGCTGACGCCCGCTTTCTTCGAGAATTGGGTCGCGCTTGTCGTGTTCTACGCCGTCCTCATCGGGCTCGGCCTACTGTCGTTCCGCTTCTTCGAGCGGCCGCTGCAGAGAATGCTGCGCCGCACGCGCTCTTGAAACATCCGCCTTTCGAACCAACTAAGCTCCAGGAGGAGCCGATGCTGAGAATTCTTTTTGCCGCGACGGTGCTCGCGACCGCCGCGCATGCCGCGGACGCGACGCATGTGCTCGACATCGACAATCGCGTACCGAAATTCCAGACGTTCTACATCGACGCGACGAAAGCGCCGCTCGGCGCCGATGCGCGGTTCGAGTTATGGCAGAAGGAGGATGGTCTCGCCGCCGTCCCGCCCGGCCCCGACGGCGACAGGATGGCCCGGCAATTGCTCGACGCGGCATGGGACCGCTATCCCGCGCTTGTCCCCAGGCTCGCCGCGCTCGAGCAGGCGGCCGAAGACGAGGGCCGCGCGTCGTTCGACAAGATCAACGAATTGCTCGCGACCGGCGACACGCAGGTCCATTCGCGGCTGATCCTCTATGTCGGTCAGTTCGACAACAACGCCTTCACCATGCCGTCCATGGACGGCAAGCCGGTGACGGTCCTGATGCCGGTCGAGAACGCGATCCTGAAGATCGCGCTGGCGCACGAGCTCACCCATTCGGTGCACATCCAGCTCGCCCATGTGCGCAACTCGTTCGGCGCGCCGGTCGGCGAGACGGTGTTCCTCGAAGGGCTCGCGATGCGCACCTCGCAGGCGGCGGTGCCGGGCCTGCCCGAAACCGCCTACACGCAGATCGATCCGAACGACCACTGGCTCGCGAACTGCTACGCCAAACAGGACGCGGTGCTGAAGGACATCGTCCCCGATCTCGACAAGAGCGGGCAGGACGTCGCGATGAAATACACCTTCGGCCAGGGCAACAACGGCATGCAGCGCGAAGCCTATTGCGCCGCGTGGATCGTGATGGGCAGGCTCATCGCCTCGGGCCGCACGTTGCCCGAGCTCGCGCGCATCCCCGAAGACAGGATGGTCGACACGATCAGGGCGGCGCTGAGCGCGAAATAGCGGGCAGCCGCGGCCCGGCTTTCACCGGCTCGGCGTCAGTGCGGGCTCGACGCCGGTGCGTCGGCCTTCGGCGCGTCCGCCGGTGGCGTTGCGGGTGCGGCAGCCGCGGCGGGGGCGTCGACGGGCTTCGGCGCATGGAAGTCGCAATCCGCGATCTCCTGCGCGCCCTGCGTGGGATCAACCAGGCCGGGCGAGATGCGGCCCACGAACAAGCCCATGCGGACCTCCAACTTCACATAGGCCGACTTCCCCGCCTCGAGCGGCACCGTCGCGACCTCTTTCATCTCGGTCGTCGTGCTGATCTCGTAAGTGCCCGCCGGACGGTCAATGTAGAAATAGTCGCCGGGCTTCGCGCGACCGCCGGTGCTTTCGCCGTTGATCATGACGGTGGGCTGGAGCGCCGCGCCGAGCAATCCCCCTTCGCGATAGAAATATATGCGTCCCTCGCCCGGCGCGAGCGCGGGCTCGCTCGCATGCAGCTTCGTGTAGGTCGTGTCGTCTGCGAAAGCCCGCGACGCCGGCAGCGCCGCCAGCAGCAAAGCGGCCAGCGCGAATGTCTTGCAGATCTTGATCATCGTCGATCCCCCCAGATTTCTGCGGACTTTAAGCGGTCAACGCCCTGCAAGCAATTCCACCAGCGTCGTCCCCAGCGCCGCCGGGTTCGGCGAGACGCGGATGCCGGCGGAGCGCATCGCCTCGATCTTGGACTCGGCGCCGCCCTTGCCGCCGGAGATGATCGCGCCGGCATGACCCATGCGCCGGCCCGGCGGCGCGGTGACGCCGGCGATGAAGCCCACCATCGGCTTCTTGACCTTGCTGTGCTTGATGAAGTCGGCCGCGTCTTCCTCGGCGCTGCCGCCGATCTCGCCGATCATGATGATCGACTGGGTCTCGGGATCACCTAAGAACATCTCCAGCACGTCGATATGCTCGGTGCCCTTCACCGGGTCGCCGCCGATGCCGACGCAGGACGTCTGGCCGAGCCCCACCGCCGTCGTCTGCGCCACCGCCTCATAGGTGAGCGTGCCCGAGCGCGAGACGATGCCGACCGTGCCGCGGCGATGGATGTGGCCCGGCATGATGCCGATCTTGCATTCGCCCGGCGTGATGACGCCAGGGCAATTGGGACCGATAAGGCGCGACTTCGAGCCCGACAGCGCGCGCTTCACCTTGACCATGTCGAGCACCGGGATGCCCTCGGTGATGCAGACGATGAGCGCGATCTCGGCGTCGATCGCCTCCAGGATCGCGTCGGCGGCGTAGGGCGGGGGCACGTAGATCGCGCTCGCGCTGGCGCCGGTGGCGTCCTTCGCCTCGCGCACCGTGTCGAAGACGGGAAGGCCCAGATGCGTCTCGCCGCCTTTGCCGGGCGAGGTGCCGCCGACCATCTTTGTGCCGTAGGCGATGGCCTGCTCGGAGTGGAACGTGCCCTGCTTGCCGGTGAAGCCCTGGCAGATCACTTTGGTGTTCTTGTCGACGAGGATGGACATGGCAAACGCTTTCTATTTGAAGACGAGATGGGAAACCGGGGTCTCGAAGCCGTAGACGATCATCGCCAGGCCTGCGAGCGCGAAGGCCGCATGTGCGATCATGGACACGTAGAGCCTGCGGCCTGTCGCGAGGTAGACGCTGCCGAGCACCAGTCCGACGCAAGCGGCGCTCGCCATGCCCAACCAGCCTTGCTGCCAGCGGGCGAGCGCGAACAGCGCGGTGGTGGCGATGAGCGTGGCGAGGGTCGCTGCGATGCTTTCGCCGAACAGCGCGCGCATGCGCTCGAAGAGGAACCCGCGGAAGACGAGCTCGTCGGCAAAACCCGCGCCGTAAACCGCGTAGGCCGCCTGATCGAGCGCCGCGCCGTTGTCATGTGCGACGAATTGATAGCTCAGGTTGATCGGCGGCGCGCCCAGAAGCGGCATCACGATCGCCTTTATCGCGATGCTCAGCGCAACGCCAACGGCCAGGCCGAGCGCGGTCCCGCCGAGCCAGCTTTTGGGACGCACGAGTCCAAGCTCACGCAACGGCGTGCGCGACAGCCACGCCCACGCCAGGATCAATACCGCACCCAAGAGCGGCGTCGGCGTCACCAGCGCACCCGCCGCGACGGCCGCGAAGCCCATCAGCCCCAGCGCGTCGAAGCCGCGCAGATGCGTGGCGAAACGGTCGCGCGCGGACAGGGGCGATGGTGCGGCTTGGGCGGTCATTTGCGCTTCGTCTTGAGCGTCTCTTGCACGAGCGCGCGGATCTGGGCGCCGTTGATTTTCGAAAGCTCGGCATAGGCCGCGTCGGTCGCCTTGCGGTCGCCTTGGCCCTTGCCGGTCAGGTCGTAGCCGTCACCCGTATGCATCATGTCGAATTCGAACGGCGCCGCCTTGCTGCCCTCCTTGGCGACGAAGACGAGGCTCTTGCCGTCGCTGCAGCTCACGACAAGCCACACCGTGCCGCCATAGGTCTTCTCGACCGGCCCGGTCGCGCATTGCGCAGGCGCGCCCGGATCGAGCGCAAGCGCGGGTGTCGCCGGCAAAAGCGCGAGCATGCAAACGAGAAGCGCGCGCCGCATCACTTGCCGCCCTTCACCGCCTTGACGATCTTCTGCGCGGCGTCGGCGAGGTCGGAGCCGGAGACGATGGGAAGGCCGGACTTGGCCAGGATCTCCTTGCCCTTCTCGACATTGGTGCCTTCGAGACGTACGACGAGCGGCACCGAAAGCGAGATCTCCTTCGCCGCGGCGATGATGCCTTCGGCGATGATGTCGCATTTCATGATGCCGCCGAAGATGTTGACGAGAATCCCCTTCACGTTCGGATCGGAGACGATGATCTTGAACGCGGCCGTGACCTTCTCCTTGCTCGCGCCGCCGCCGACGTCGAGGAAGTTCGCCGGCTCCTCGCCATAGAGCTTGATGATGTCCATCGTGGCCATCGCCAGCCCCGCGCCGTTCACCATGCAGCCGATCGAGCCGTCGAGCTTGATGTAGGAGAGTTCGTATTTCGACGCCTCGACCTCCATCGGGTCTTCCTCGTCGAGATCGCGCAGGCCCAGGATGTCCTTGTGGCGATAGAGCGAGTTGTCGTCGAAATTGATCTTGGCATCGAGGCAGACCACCTGGCCCGTCTTGGTGACGACGAGCGGGTTGATCTCGAGCAGGCTCATGTCCTTGGCGAGGAACGCCTCGTACAGCGACTTGACGAGCGTGCCGCACTGCTTGGCCTCATCGCCCTTGAGCTTCAGCGCGGTGGCTATCTCGAGGCCGACATAGGGCGAGTATCCGGCCGCGGGCTCGACCTGGAACGTCTTGATGCGGTCGGGCGTCTTGTGCGCGACCTCCTCGATGTCCATGCCGCCTTCGGTCGAGACGATGAACGCGACGCGGCTCGTCGCGCGGTCGACGAGGGCGGAGAGATAGAGCTCGCGCTCGATCGCCGAGCCGTCCTCGATATAGAGACGGCGCACGACGCGGCCGTGCGGGCCCGTCTGGTGCGTCACCAGCGTCATGCCGAGCATGCGCCTGGCTTCCTTCTCGACGTCCTCGATGGACTTGACGACCTTGACGCCGCCGCCCTTGCCGCGGCCGCCCGCATGGATCTGTGCCTTCACGACCCAGACCGGTCCGCCCAGCTCCTTGGCGGCCGCCACCGCCTCCTCGACGCTGAAGGCGGCTTTGCCGCGCGGCACCGCGATGCCGAAGCCGCGCAGGACCTCTTTGGCCTGGTATTCGTGGATATTCATGGGAAAAACCTTGGGCTGTGCGGCGATTTCGATGCGCCGCACAATACCAGCGCAACCCCCATGCGCAAGCGCGCCAAAACGCCCGGATGTCAGGCCTGAAGGGCGGTCCGGCGGGGCAGTGCAAGGGGCGAGCGCGGCAGCAACATTGCGAACCCGGCAAGCATCACGGGCACGCCCAGCGGCACGTTCGTGCTCTCGGCGAACCCGCGCGCCAGGATCGGCACCGCCCACAGCGCCAGCAGCATCGTGCGCTCGTAAGGCCTGAAGCCTTGGGCCAGCCCTTCCGCCGCGAGCAGCGCGATCGCCGGCGCCAGCATCATCATGTCGTAGTCCAGCGCATAGGGCGTGGCCAGCAGCATGGCGATGCAGAGCGCGGCGCCTTTGCGCGCCATGCTCGCGGGCGAGCGCCAGATCCAGACGAGACCCGCCGCCGCCGCGATGCTCACCAGCGTCTGCGCGAAGTAGGCGACCGGCACCGATGCGCCCCACATGCGCGCCCAGGCGAAGACGGTCTGGATCTTGTAGAAGCCGGTGTTGCCCTGCTCGAGCACGACCTCGCGCGTGAAATGCGTGCCTGCGAGGAAAGCCGGCCACACGGCCGCGCCGAAAAGGGCGGTGACGGCAAGCGCGAGGACGGCAACGGTCGCGGCCGCCGCGGCGAAGCTGCGCCAACGTCCGGTCGCCGCGAGCACGAGCGGGATCATCACGCCGAATTGCGGCTTGTAGGCGAGCAGGCCGAAGCACAGGCCCGCGAGCAGCGGTCTCGAATCGAGAATGTTGAGCGCGCAGGCGACGAGCGCCGCGGTGAGGAAGCCGTTATGGCCGTGGGTCAGGTTGACGAACACGGCCGGGAAGGCGAGGGCGACGAGAATCCAGGTCTTGTCGCGCACGTCGCGCAGCAACGGCATCAGCGCCAGCAGATAGAGCGCCAGCGTCGCGATCTGCCAGACTAGCAGCGCGGGAAGATAGGGCAACCGCGCCAGGGGTGCCGCGATCAGCAGGAAGAACGGCGGATAGTGCCAGCCGTAGAACTGCGTGTCCTTGCCGAAGATCGCCCGCTCGCGCGCGAAGTGATGCGCCGGGTCGAAGGCCTGCGCGGCGTGGCCGTCGTCGGCGAGCGAGCCCGCGGCGTAGACGTCCGAGAAATCGCTGCCCAGCGGGCGGCCCTTGTAGTCGTTGATCCCGTGCGCGGTGACGGCGAGATAGAGCAGCCCCGACGCGAACCCGATCAGGATCGCTGCCGTCCAAAGCCGGATGCGCTCGCGGCCCAGGAACTCGCCGTCGCGCAGGATGCGAAGGATCGCGCTCACGCGGGCGATGATCGGCGGAGCGTGCTTAAGGAAGCGTCAACCCTCCCCTTGAGGGAGGGTCGACTTCAATACGCCCCGCCCACGCCGCCGCCGCTCAGCGCGGCGTTGTCGATCTCGAGCTCGCGCGAGACGGCGCGCGTGGCGCAGACCGTCGAGACGTAGGTGAAGAACATGTCGCCGGTGCCCCATTTGCGCAGGTTGGTGCGCTCGGTGCAGTCGGGGACCGGCATCGCCGGCGCGCATTTGAGCATGCCGCCCTTGAAGTGGCGCACCGCTTCGTGCTCGCCGCATTCCAGGATCACGCCCTTGGCATAGGTGCCGGCCATGCCCTGGTCGGACTGGACGACGTCGCCGATGGTGATCTTGAGACGGCTGCCCGCGATGCAGCGCGCGACCTCGCCCTCGTATCCCGAGTTGATCCAGGTCTCGCCCGTCATGTGCGAGGCGGGGAACTCGCGCCCGTCGGCCGCGATGCATACCGCGTGGATCGATTTGACGACGGTGGCTTCCTGCATCTCGCAATGGGCCGACGCCGCGGCCGCGACACCGCCGCCGCCCTCGTTGCGGACGTTGACGTATTCGTAGCTGCCGCCGCCATAGATGATGACCGACGCGGCCGCTCCCGCGTTCGCCGCCGCAATGGCCTGCGCGAAGGCGGACGCCTCGACGTTCACCTTGTTGATGATGATGTTCTTGTTGATGTTGATGTTCTTGTTGATGTTGACCGGCTTGTTGATGTTGATGTTCTTGTTGATGATGATCGTCGAGCCGCCGCCGCCGCCGCCGTGACAACCGCCGCCGCTGCCGCCGCCTCCGCCATAGCCGCCCGGCGCGCCTGCGCCACCGCTCACCGAGACGTTGCTGCTGATGCTCGGCACGCTGCCGGTATAGAACCCGCCTGCCGCGGCCGGCGAGATTGTGGCCGCGATCAAGGCCGCGCCGGAAACGGCTGCGACTGCGAACCTGAACGAGATCGGCGACATGCTATGGCTCCTTTGCTCCGGCCATCCTACACAGGGCGTCGTGCCTTCCGCCGGGAAGACGGACAAAGCCTTAATGGCCGAGCCACCAGCTTCACGTTCCGTGCCACGCAAGGCCTCGAAATCGCCATGCTTCTTGGCCCGAAATGGCACAGCAACCAGGGTTAACGGCCACGCAGGGGAGCCATGATCCCGATCTCGGACGACAATCCGGTCGAGCGCACGCCGTTCATGACCTGGCTCATCGTGGCCGGCTGCGTGGGCGCGTTCCTGTGGGAATTGTCGCTCGGCGAGCACGGCATGGCGGCGGCCGAGAGCGTGCTCGGCTTCACGCCGGCGGGCTTTTTCGGCCATGAGACCGCGCCGTCGGAAGAGGTCCTGGGGCTGCCCGTCTGGACGACGATCTTCACCTCGATGTTCCTGCACGGCGGCATCCTGCATATCGCCGGCAACATGCTGTTCCTCTGGATATTCGGGAACAACATCGAAGAGGCGATGGGGCACGTGAAGTTCACGCTGTTCTATCTCTTGAGCGGCGTCGCAGCGGCCTTGACCATGGGCTACATCGACCCGCATTCGAACATCCCGATGATCGGTGCGTCGGGCGCGATCTCGGGCGTGCTGGCCGCCTATATGCTTCTTTATCCCCGCGCGCGCGTGCATGTGATCATCCCGCTCGGGATCATCCTCTATCCTGTCTGGATCCGGGCGATGTGGGTGGTGGGCGTTTGGTTCGCGATGCAGCTCGTCAGCGCCGCTTACGCCGATCCGACCAAGCCCGGTACCGCGTTCTGGGCCCATGTCGGCGGCTTCGTCGCGGGCCTGATCCTCACCCCCGTGCTGAAATCGCGCGACGTGCGCTATTTCGGCCCGTATTTCCAAAGAGGTCCTTGGAATTAGAGGCTGGCACGGCTTTCGCTCCCTTCGATCGCGAAAGGCGCGAGGGCGTTCCGATCTGGAGCAACCGCCGGCGCGCCCAACGAGGTTTTGGGGCGCGAGCGGTCATGAAGCACAAGAATTCGCATCTGCTGGTGGGATATTGGAGCCGCCTGCGCAAGGGCCGCGACGTTCCGGACCAGACCGACATCGATCCGCGCGCGATCAAGCGCATGCTCTCCCATGTGTTCATCCTGGACGCGATCAATCCCGCGCGCCCGATCTACCGCCTCGCGGGCACCGGCCTGTGCGAGCGTTTCGGCATGGAGCTCAAGGGCACCGCCTTCCTGGCGAACTGGGAAGGACAGTCGGGCATCGCGCTCGGCTCGCTTCTCAAGCAGGCGCTCAAGGCGCGAAAGCCCGTCTGCCTGTCCTCGATCGGGGCGACGGCCGAATGCGGCATGGTCGAGCTCGAGACGATCCTGGCGCCGATCACCTTCGACGGCGGCGAGCCGGTGCGCTTCATCGGCTTCACCCAGGTCCTCAGCGACGCCGCCCTTCTGGCGGGGCGCCCGATCGCCTTCCAGCGCCTGGTCGCCTCCCAGCTCGTGCGTGAGGACGAGCCGCTCTCCGCAGGCGCTTTGCCGCCGCTTCCCCCGCCGGTCCAGATCCAGCGCAACCACAGCCATCCCAGGGCGCCGCATCTGCGCCTCGTCGTGTCGCAGGACCGGCCCTCCCAGGTGAACATCGACGCCAGCGAAACCCTGCGCCGCATGGCGCAGCTGTTCGGAGGGAACGGGGCGGAGAAGTAGCGCGCCGCTTTATTGCGGCTTGTCGCTTTCGGGAGTGGGATCGTCGCCCTGCTGCGAGTTGGTCTTGGCGACGGGGCTTTCGAGCGGCTCGTCGTGGATGATGGTGCGGTTGAGCTGCTGCTCGTCCTGCTTGTGCTGCAGATAGGGGATTTCGTATTTCTCGATCTTCGCGCGATAGGCCTCGAAGGTCTTCTCGTCGTCGGGCGTGCGCTTGTCGCAGCGGTCGGGCGGAAGCTTGGCCTGCTCCTGGCACCACAGGTCGAAATTGATGGTCTTGACGTCGTAGCGCGTCGATTGCGCCTGGGCAGGCAAGGCCACGAGCGCGGCCAATGCAGCGAATTTTAAGGATCTCATCCCAGCCATAACGCAACCATACGCCCGAAGTTTCCGGCTTGGAAGCGCGGCGGCTGTCACAAAGACGCTCGGCCGTGACTATTCCGCCGCAACCCGCGCGCGATCTTCGGCGACCTTCACGACCTCGGGCGCCGGCGCAGGCCGGCCCAGGATCATGTCCGACGCCTTCTCGGCGATCATGATGGTGGGTGCGTTGGTGTTGCCGCTGACGAGCGCCGGCATCACCGACGCATCGACGATGCGCAATCCTTCCAGACCATGGACCTTCAGTTGCGGATCGACCACGCTTTCGCCATCCACGCCCATCCTGGCGCTGCCCACGGGGTGATAGATGGTCTCGGCGGTCTTGCGCACGAAGGCGTCGATCTGCTCGTCCTTGGTCACGTGCGCGCCGGGCATCAGCTCGGGCCCGCGATAGGGATCGAAGGCGGCCTGCGCGAACACCTCGCGTGCCAGCTTCACGCCCTCGCGCAGCACGCGGCGGTCCTCTTCGGCCTCGAGATAGTTGGGCTGGATGATCGGCGCCACCAGCGGATCGGCCGATTTGAGCGTGATGGTGCCGCGGCTCTGCGGACGCAGCTGGCAGACGTGAGTCATAAAGCCGTGCCGGTCGCCCTTGACGCGGGTGTGGTCGTACATCAGCGCGGTGATGAAGTGGAATTGCAGGTCGGGCGTCTCCAGATCCGGGCGGCTCTTGAGGAACGCACCCGATTCGAGGCCTTGCCCCGTCGCGAGCCCCGTGCCGAACAGCATGTATTGCAGGCCCGTCTTCAGCGCGGCGAGCGGCTTGGACTGGCTGTAGAGCGTGATCGGCTGGCTGCTCTCATACTGGATCGAGCAGTCGAGATGGTCCTGCAGGTTGCGGCCCACGCCTTTCATGTCGGCGACGACGGGGATGCCGAAGCGGGTCAGCGTCTCGCCATCGCCGACGCCCGAGAGCATCAGCACCTGCGGCGTGTTGACCGCGCCGCCGCACAGGATCACCTCGCGCGTCGCGTTCGCTTTTTGAGTCTGCTTCTTCTGGACATATTCGACGCCCACCGCGCGCCTGCCCTCGAAGAGGATGCGCGCGACCTGGGCGTTGGACTCGATGGTCAGGTTCTTGCGGTCCAGGATCGGATGCAGATAGGCCTTCGCAGCACTCCAGCGCTTGCCCTCGTGGATCGTGAGCTGATAGGGGCCGAAGCCTTCCTGCTGGGCGCCGTTGAAATCCGCGGTCTGGAGATGGCCCGCGTCGGCGCCGGCCTGGATGAAGCTCTTGAACAGCGGATTGGTCGAGCGTCCGTTGGAGACGCGTAACGGTCCTTCGCCGCCATGGAAGGCATCGCCGCCGTTCTCGTTCGCCTCGGCGCGCCGGAAATAGGGCAGCACGTCGGCGAACGACCAGCCGTCGCAGCCCATCTGCCGCCAGCCGTCATAGTCACGCGCGTGGCCGCGGATATAGATCATTCCGTTGATCGAGGACGAGCCGCCCCAGCCGCGTCCGCGCGGCCAGTAGAGGCGGCGGTTGTTCAGGAGAAGCTGGCCCTCGGTCTCGTAGTACCAGTTGTAGGGATTGGGCTTGCCGAGCAGGGCGGGGATGCCCGCGGGCATATGGATCATCGCCGATCTGTCGCGCCCGCCGGCCTCGATCAGCAGCACCTCGTTGTTCGGATCGGCGGAGAGGCGGTTGGCGAGCACGCAGCCCGCGCTCCCCGCGCCGATGATGATGTAGTCGAAGGCCTTCATGGCTGTATCGGGACCGCCGGCTTGTCGGTGTTGTCCGGCGCCGGCGGCGTGGGAGCGGACGGTATGGGCACCTTCGCTTCGGCTTCGAGCTTCTGGAGCGCGACCTCCACCGCGCCGTGGCAGCGCTTCGCCGAGCTGAGCATCGCAGGCACGGCGCCGTCCATCAGCCAGCAATCGTACTGCGCCTGCGCACGCGCGGAGTCGGCGGGGAAGCTGTCCTTGCCGCGCTCCAGCGCGCGGATGAGGCGGTCGCGCATCTTGTGGGTCGGTATGTCGATGCCGGGCTCGGGCTCGACGAGCGAGCCGCGCGCGGCGATGAGCGCCTTCTCGGCATAGGAATTGGCGAGCGCGCCGATGGTGCTGTCCATCCTGGTGATCTCGATCGAGCCGCCATTGTCGAAGGCGACGCCGGCGGCGGCTCCCACCTCGCCGAAGGAACGGGCGAGCGCCGAATAGTTCTTGAACAGCGCCTTGTTGAATTTGGAGCCCAGGGGCGTGGTCTCCTTGAGATCGTCCAATGCCGTGTTGTTGACGCAACCCAGAAGAAGAAGCAGCGCCGCGCCGACGCAAGCCGCAACACCAAAACGCGAATTCGCCATGCAAATCTCCGATCGGCCCCAGCGGCCCGGACGATGCTATAGCCTGCCACGGCCCGAAGGTTAAGTCCGGCTTAACAGCATTAAATATGGTCGCGGGTCCGGGGGAATTTAAACCATCTATTGACCCTCCCGGGGCAAACTGCAGGTGGAACAGAAGGGGTCGGCTGGGCTGGGTTCCGGCGCGTCATGAAGGACATCGAACCAGTGATTGCAAAAGCCAAGGCCGAGCGCCGCCGTTTCCGGCGCGTCCGCGTGGACCTGACCGGGCGCCTTTTCGTGCCTGCGGATTCGCGCGAGTGCCACTGCAAGATCGTCGACCTGTCTCCGGGCGGCGCCTCGCTGGAGTGCGACCTGGTTCTGGAGCAGGGCACGCAGATCGTCCTCTACGTCGACGGCTTCGGCCGTCTCGAGGGCTCGGTGATGCGCATCGAGGGCGGCGATTTCGGCGTCCGCTTCAACTGCACCGCCGCCAAGCGCGAGCGCATCGCCGAACAGCTCATCCTCTTCATGAACCGCTCGCTGATCGACGAGAACGAGATGCGCCGCCACGACCGCACGCCGCAGAAAGGCATCGCCCGCTTCACCCGCGCCGACGGACAGTTCGTCGCCTGCGAGGTGCTCGACCTGTCGGTGAGCGGCGTCTCGCTCAAGACCGACGTGCGCCCGCCGATCGGCGAGTTCGTGCTCATCGGCCAGATGGCCGGCCGCGTCGCGCGCCATCACGAGCAGGGCATCGGCATCGAGTTCGTCGGCGGCTCCCCGGTGAGCGCCGACCGCCTGCAGCCCAAGGCGGCGACGGGGCGGTAACGAGCGCACCTGTCATCCCCGGCTTCGCGCTCCGAAGGAGCGCGAAGGGAAGGGGACCCAGGTATTGATGCAGCGCGAACTGCGAAGGGCTTCGCACTCTGCGTTCAAGTTCTTCCCACCCAGGATTTTCGTGCGACCTGGGTCCCCTTCCCCTCGCAGCGCCGACGCGCTGCTCGGCCGGGGATGACAACGGGTGTCAAATCCCCAACTCCGCCCGCTTCTTCTTCGTCAATCCGCCGGCCACGATCGCGTGGGCGCGGGTGAGGTAGGCCTTTAGCTCTTTCGAGCTCAGCGCGTCCAGCTTCTGCAGGTTCACCCACTGCGCGCGGGCGAGATAGGGCGCGGGGATGATGTCCTTCTGCTTCGTCAGGATCGCGAAGCTGTCGGGTGCGGTCTTGAAGGACAGCGTCTGCGGCTTCATCTCGAGCGGGCCCATGACCGCGAACATCTTGCCGCCGACCTTGTAGACGCGATCGGCGCCCCATTGGATCGACAGCGTCGCACCAGGAAGCGACAGGCAGAATTTCTCGATCTCGGCGTGGCGCATCATTCCTCCAGCGGCGGCAGTCCGAGCGCCGCGCGCGCTTTTGCGACATGGCGCGGCTTGATGTGGCGCGACACCAGGCCGATCGCCATCGCCAGCACCGCCGCGTCGTCGGTGAAGCCGAGCCCCGCGATGAAATCCGGGATGACGTCGAACGGCAATACGAAATAGGCGAGCGCTGCCATCAGCACGCCGCGCACGCGCGTCGGCGTCACGGGATCGACGGCGCAGAAATAAGCGGCCGCGGCGTCGTCGGCGAAGGGGATGCGGCCCGCCACCGCGAGCAGCTTCTTCCAGAACCCGCGCTCGACCGTGCGCGCGTTTTGCGCGATGGTCGCGGGCAGGTGGATCGCGGGGTCGCTCAGATTCATGGCTCGCGATTATCCCGCAACCTCCCTTGAGGGAAAAGGGCCGATGAGCACGGATGACGGAGATATCGGCAGGGCGCAGCCGCTCGCCAGGCTGCTCGGCGTGGAGATCGTGGAGGCGAGCAAGGCGCGCGTGGTCGGGCGTCTCCTGGTCAGGCCCGATATCTGCACGACCTGGGACACGCTGCACGGCGGCGCGATCATGGCCTTCGCCGACACGCTCGGCGCGACGGGAGCCTATCTGAACCTGCCGCCAGGCGCGGGCACGACGACGATGGAGAGCAAGACGAACTTCATCGGCTCGGCGAAAGCGGGCTCCGTCGTCACCGCGGAGTCGCTGCCGATCCATATCGGCAGCCGCACCTCGGTCTGGCAGACCCGCATCACGCGCGAGGACGGCAAGCTGGTTGCGGTCGTCACGCAAACCCAGATGGTGCTTACGTAGCGACAGGCTTTGCGCCGGGCCCGCGCCGGTTTAAGAGTCCGCCCGGTTGGAATTCGAAGGAGAAGATCATGGAACTCAATTCGTCCATCTCCGCCGTCGTCACCGGCGGCGCATCGGGCCTCGGCGAGGCGACGGCGCGCGCGCTCGCAAAGCGCGGCGTGAAGGTCGCGCTCCTCGACATGAACAAGACGAAGGGCGAGGCGGTCGCGGCGGAGATCGGCGGCGTGTTCTGCGAGGCCAACGTCACCAAGGAAGACAGCGTCGTCGCCGCGTTCGAGAAGGCGCGCGCGGCCCACGGCCAGGAGCGCATCCTCGTCAACTGCGCCGGCACCGGCAATGCCATCAAGACCGCGTCGCGCGACAAGAAGACGGGCGAGCTGCGCCGCTTCCCGAGCGAGGCGTTCGACTTCATCATCCAGATCAATCTGGTGGGCACCTACCGCTGCATCGCGATCAGCGCGCAGGGCATGCTCTCGCTCGATCCGCTGGCGGGCGGCGAGCGCGGCGCGATCGTCAACACCGCGTCGGTCGCGGCGCAGGACGGGCAGGTCGGCCAGGCCGCCTACAGCGCGTCGAAGGGCGGCGTGAACGCGCTCACCCTCGTCGTCGCGCGCGACCTGGCGCAGGAAGGCATCCGCTGCAACACGATCATGCCGGGCCTGTTCAACACCCCGCTGCTCGCGGCCGCGCCCGAGCAGGTCAAGCAGGCGCTCGGCGCGCAGGTGCCGTTCCCGCCGCGTCTCGGCAACCCGCCGGAATACGCCTCGCTGGCGCTGGAGATGCTGAGCAACCCCTATTTCAACGGCGAATGCGTCCGCCTCGACGGCGCGATTCGCATGGCGCCGCGATAGGCCCAAAGTGTCATGGCCCGCGAATGCGGGCCACCCAGCTGAAGCTGCAACCAGCTTCGCAGAATTATCGCGGCCAAACTTTCGAGGCCGAACAAGCGTTACCTGGGTGGCCCGCATTCGCGGGCCATGACAATATTTGTCTATGACTCAATCGACGATTCTCGCCTGGCACGACTATTTCGTCACCATCGCCGCGGTCAGCGCGACGTTGGCGGGGCTGCTTTTCGTAGGCCTCACGATCAGCCTGTCCCATGTGCTGCAGGGCTATGGCTATCTGAGCCGCGCCTTCATCGCGCTGTTCATGCAGTTCGAGATGCTGCTGCTCGGCATCTTCGGCATCGTGCCGGGACAGCCCGGCTGGGTGCTGGGCGCGGAGTTCATCGTCACCGGCGCCTCGATCCTGATCGGCATCTCGATCTTCGCCTATCATTTCCCGGAGAGCGCGCTGTCGGCGGTGCTGGGCTCGAAGGGCCCGCGCACCGTGCGCGCGATCCTGGGCTATGGCGGCACGCTGCTGCCGGTGCTCGCGGGCATCGGGCTGATCTGGGGCGAGCCGCTCTCGCTCTATCTCCTCATCCCGAGCGAGATCGCGGCACTCTATCTCTCCATCGGCAACGCCTGGGTGTTCGCGGTCGAGATCCCGCGCCGCGCGGAAGAAGCCAAGCAGCGCTGAGCGCGCTCACGTCGCCTGCAGCTTGTCCATCGTCTTGGTGTCGAAGTCCGACGCGTCGTGGCGTTCGAGGAGCTGGCCGCTCGGCTCGCCCCAGGCGCGGTTCACCTTGCGTCCGCGCTGCACGGCGGGACGCGCGGAGAACGCGTCCATCCAGCGGTTGACGTGTTTGTAGCTCGCGCCTTCCAGGAACTCGCCCGCCTCGTAGAGCAGGCCTTTGACGAGGCCGCCGTACCAGGGCGCGATCGCCATGTCGGCGATGGAGTATTCGTCGCCTGCCATCCATTCGCGCTCAGCCAGATTGCGGTCGAGCACGTCGAGCTCGCGCTTCACCTCCATGGCGAAGCGGTCGATGGCGTATTCGATCTTCGTCGGCGCATAGGCGTAGAAATGGCCGAAGCCGCCGCCCAGATAGGGCGCGCTACCCATCTGCCAGAACAGCCAGTTCAGCGCCTCGGTGCGCGCGTGGTGCTCCTTCGGCAGGAACGCCCCGAACTTCTCGGCGAGATAAAGCAGGATCGAGCCGGACTCGAAGACGCGGGTGGGCGTGGGCGTCGAGCGGTCGAGCAGCGCGGGGATCTTGGAGTTCGGATTGATGCCGACGAAGCCGGAGCCGAACTGGTCGCCGCCCTGGATGTTGATGAGCCAGGCGTCGTATTCGGCACCCTTGTGGCCGGCCGCGAGCAGCTCCTCGAGCATCACGGTCACCTTCACGCCGTTGGGCGTGGCCAGCGAATAGAGCTGCAGCGGGTGCCGGCCCACGGCAAGCTCCTTGTCATGCGTCGGTCCGGCGATGGGCCGGTTGATGTTGGCGAAACGCCCGCCGCTCTCCTTGTTCCAGCTCCACACTTTGGGCGGCACGTATTCTTCGGTCGTCATGGTGGATGCTCCGTTGCTTGGTTCAGCGGCGCCGTTTGATGAGCACATGCGTCGCGTTCGTGCCGCAGACGCGCTCGGCGCATTCGTAGTCGCGGCCAAGGTTTTCAAGGCCGCTCAATAGCTGTTCGCCCGCGCCCAGCAGGACCGGCGCGACGGCGAGGTGCATGTCATCGATGAGGCCGGCGCGAAGATATTGCCGGATCGTCTCCGCTCCGCCGCCAACTCTCACGTCTTCAGCACCCGCCGCGTCTTGCGCACGCCTGAGCGCCGCCTCAAAGCCGTCGGTCACGAAGTGGAAGACGGTACCGCCCTTCATCTCCAGGGACGGGCGCGCATGGTGCGTGAGCACGAAGACGGGAACGTGATAAGGCGGCTCGTCGCCCCACCAGCCTTTCCATTCGTGATCGGGCCAAAGTCCACGCACGGGGCCGAACATGTTGCGGCCGAGGATCCAGGCGCCGACATTTTCGAACCCTTGCGCGGCGAAGCGGTCGTCGATGTCGGTCGTGCCGCCGTCCTGTCCCGTCATGCCGCGGAAGGTGCGCGTGGGGAAGAACCATTCGTGCAGCGCGTGGCCGCCCACGCCCATCGGGTTGTCGAGGTCCTGCGACGGCCCGGCGCCATAGCCGTCCAGCGACATCGAAAAGCTCGCTACGCGTAGTTTCGACATCCGAGCCTACCGCGCCGCGAGTTCGCGGATCTGGCTGTTGGCGAGGGTGAGCTTGGCGATGGAAAGCTCTCCCGAGGCTTCGAGCGCGGCAAGGAAGGACTTCGCGCGCGCCAGCGGTTCCTCGTGGCGCTCGACCCACTTCTTCGCCGCCGCCGCGCCGTCCGCGCGCGTGCCTCCGGCCTTGGATTTGGCGAGCAGGGCGAGCGCGTCGCTGGTGAGAATGCGCTGGGCCGCGAACAGGTCGTCGTTGAGGCGCCGGATCGCGAGCCGGTCCCAATGCTCCAGGCCCACGATGCGCCGGCTCAAGCCGCGCAGCTTGTCGATGCCGACTTCCGTACCGATGGCGAAATAGGCGCCGGCGACGAGATCGACGCTCAGGCTCCTTGTGTCGGCGAGCTGGGCGATCTCGGGCGCTGTGCCGAACAGCGGCAGCGCGCCGATCTCGTCGGCGATGGCATGCGGCACGCCGGCCTTCTCGAGCTCGGCGATGCGGTCGAGCGTGCCCTGTTTCTCGTAGGACGAGACGAGGCCCTCGAATGTGCCTTTCAGCGCGTCCATTCCCGAGCGGTAGAGCGCGATGGTGGAAGCGAAGTCCGCATTCGCCGGCACGTTGGCGAGGAACCACAAGCCCAGCCTGCGCAGAAGCTCGGCGACGTCGGCATACATCGAGGTCTGGACGGCGGCGTCGACCTTGCCGTCGAGCGTGTCGATCTCGGATTTGAGCCGCGACAACCCGAACGCGCCTTCGGCCACGACCGAGACGCGCACGACCTCCGCGCCGCTCGCGCCCGTCATCTCCTTCATGCGCGCCACGAACACGGGTCCGGCGAGGTTGACGATGCGGTTCGCCAGCGTGTCGGTGACGATCTCGCGCCGCAGCCGGTGGCTTTCGAGCTCGGCGGGGAATTTCTCGACCGCCTTCGCGGGGAAATAGCCCGCGAGCTCGGACGCGAAATGCGGATCGTCGGGCAGCGCGCTCGCCAAGAGCTCGTCCTTGAGGTCGAGCTTGGCATAGGCCAGCAGCACCGCGAGCTCCGGCCGCGTCAGGCCCTTGTCGCTCTGCGCGCGCAGGCGAAGCTGCGCATCGTCGGGCAGGAACTCGACCGCGCGGTCGAGGCGGCCGCGCGATTCCAGCTCGCGCATGAAGCGGCCATGCGCGTCCAGGTCCTTCGATGCGCGCTGCTCGGCAACCGACAGCGTCAGCGTCTGGTCATAGTTGTCCTGAAGAACATGGGCTGCGACGTCGTCGGTCATCTCGGCGAGGAGCCGGTCGCGCGCGTCGGCGGTGAGATCGCCGCGGCGCAGCGCGCCGCTGAACAGGATCTTGAGGTTCACCTCGTGATCGGAGGTGTCGACGCCCGCGGAATTGTCGATCGCGTCGGTGTTGATGCGTCCGCCCGCGCTCGCATATTCGACGCGGCCGAGCTGCGTGCAGCCGAGATTGGCGCCTTCGCCGACCACCTTGGCGCGGATGTCGGCGCCGTTGACGCGGATCGCGTCGTTGGCGCGGTCGCCGGCCTCGGGATTGCCCTGCGTCGACGCTTTCACATAGGTGCCGATGCCGCCGAACCACAGCAGGTCGATGTCGGCCTTGAGCAGCGCCTTCATCAGCTCCGCCGGCGTCGCGCTGTCGGCGTCGATGCCGGACAGCGCGCGCATCTGGGCCGAGAGCGGGACCTGCTTGAGCTCGCGCGAGAACACGCCGCCGCCCTTGCTGATCAGGCTCTTGTCGTAGTCGGCCCAGCTCGAGCGCGGCAGGTCGAACATGCGCTTGCGCTCGGCCCAGGTCGCGGCCGGGTCGGGATCGGGATCGATGAAGATGTGGCGATGGTCGAAGGCGGCGAGCAGCTTGGTGCATTTCGACAGCAGCATGCCGTTGCCGAACACGTCGCCCGACATGTCGCCGACGCCGACGCAGGTGAAAGGCTCGCTCTGGATGTCGCGGCCCGTCTCGCGGAAATGCCGCTTGACGGCTTCCCAGGCGCCCTTCGCGGTGATGCCCATCTTCTTGTGGTCGTAGCCGTGGCTGCCGCCGGACGCGAACGCGTCGCCCAGCCAGAAGCCGCGCCCCTCCGCGATGCCGTTGGCGATGTCGGAGAACGTCGCCGTGCCCTTGTCGGCGGCGACGACGAGATAGGGATCGTCGCCGTCATGGCGCACGCAATCGGGCGGCGGGACGATCGAGCCGTCGTGATGCAGATTGTCGGTCACGTCGAGCAGCGCGCCGATGAAGAGCTTGTAGGCGGCGGTGCCCGCGGCCATGTACTCGTCGCGCGTGGGAGCGAGCGGCATCTGCTTGGGATAGAACCCGCCCTTGGCGCCGACGGGCACGATCACCGCGTTCTTCACCTGCTGGGCTTTCACCAGGCCGAGCACCTCGGTGCGGAAATCCTCGCGCCGGTCCGACCAGCGGATGCCGCCGCGCGCCACCTTGCCGAAGCGCAGATGCACGCCCTCGACCATCGGCGAATAGACGAAGATCTCGACCAGCGGGCGCGGCGCGGGCAGCTCGTCCAGCTTCTGCGAGTCGAGCTTCATCGCCAGGACCTTCGCGTCCTTCTGATAGAAGTTCGTGCGCAGCACATTGGCGATGACGTTGCGCAGGCGGCGGATGATGCGGTCGTCGTCGAGGCTGGGCACGTCGCCCAGCGCCTTGTCGATGCGGGTCTGGGCGAGACGCGCGCGCGCTTCGCGCCGCTCGGCGTCGCCCGGATCGTTGAGCGCGTGGAACAGCTCGACCAGGAGCTTGGCGATGTCGGGGTTCCGCGCCAGCGCGGTCTCCATATAGTCCTGGCTGAATTGGATCGCGGCCTGGCGGAGATATTTCGCCACCGCCCTCAGGATCACGACGTCGCGCCAGCCCAGGCCCGCGCGGATGACCAGGCGGTTGAAGCCGTCGCTCTCGGCCTCGCCCGAGACGACGGCGCCGAAGGCCTCTTCGAGCGGCGCCTTGATCTCGGCGAGCCCGGCCGCGGCGCCGTCGGCGCGCTCCATCTGGAAATCCAGCAGGACGAAATCGCGCAGCCGGTTGGCGTCGTCCTTGAAGGAGATGGCGAAGGAATCCTCGGCGATCACCTTCATGCCGAGATTCTCGAAGATCGGCAGCGTCGTCGACAGCGGCATCATCCCGCCGAGCAGATAGAGCTTGAGACGCACCGTGTTCGCGGGGTCGGTCTCCTTGCGGTAGGCGCGGGCGCGCAGCGCCAGCCCGCCCGTCTCGGTCGCGAGCGCTTCGAGCTCGGCGAGATCGGTGACCGCCTCGTCGGGCGTGAACATGCCGGTGTAGCCGGGCGAGAACACGGCCTCGCGCGCGTGATAGAGGCGCACGCCTTCGTTCTCACCGTGATGATGGGCGAGCGCGTCGGCGAAACTGTCGTCCCAGGTGCGGATCGCGGCGCGGATGCGATCCTCGAGCGCGCGCACGTCGACCGGCGGGCGAGGCCCTTCCTCGCGGCCGACGATGTAGTAGACGCGCGCCAAGGCCGTGTCGTCCAGCGTCGGCGTCGCGGCGGACGTGCGGCCGTGGAAGGCGTCGGCCAGGATCTTGTGGATCTTCTCGCGCGCCGCGGTGTCGTAGCGGTCGCGCGGCACGAAGACGAGGGCGGAGACGAAGCGGTCGAAGCGGTCGAAGCGCAGGAACGCGCGCACCTTGGGCCGCTCGCCGAGCTTGAGGATCCCGAGCGCGGTGTGGAACAGCTCGTCCTCGGTGACCTGGAACAGCTCGTCGCGCGGGAAGGTGTCGAGGATGTGCGCGAGCGCCTTGCCGTCATGGCTGTTGGGCTTGAGGCCGGCACGCGCCTTGACCTTCTCGATCTTGGAGCGGAGCAGGGGAATGTCGCTGGGCCTGCGGCTATAGGCGCTCGACGTGAACAGGCCCACGAAGCGCCGCTCGCCGGTCAGGTTGCCCTGCGCGTCGAACGTCTTGACGCCGCAATAGTCCATGTGGACGCGGCGGTGCACCAGCGAGCGCTCGTTCGATTTGGTGATGATGAGCGGCTCGGGCTGGGTGAGGAACTCGCGGATCTGCGGCGTCAGTGACGCGCGGTCGGCGCCGCCGCGCAGCACGCGCGCCTCGCTGTCGGTGAGCACGCCGAGGCTGCTGCCGTCGACGGCGAGCAGCCTTCCGTCGCCTTCCGCATGGAAGCGGTAGTCGCGGCAGCCGAGGAAGGTGAAATGGTTGTCGCCCAGCCATTCGAGGAAGGCGATGTGTTCGTCGAGATCGACCTTGGCGACGGCGGGCGGGCGCTTCTTGAGCTCGGCGATCGATTCCGCGAGCCTGTCCATCATCTTCGGCCAGTCGCGCACGGCTTCCCACACCTGCGCGAACACGGCGCGCGCGCCGTCGGCGATGGCGTGCACGCGCGCGGAATCCATCACCGGATCGAGGACCGCGACGATGACGCTCGTCGCCTTGTCCTTCCACGGCACGATCGGATGGAACACCGCGCGCACGCGCGCGCCCTGCGCTTGAAGCTCGGCGGTCAGCGAGTCGAAGAGGAACGGCATGTCGTCGTTGATCGCGACGAGCGCGCATTCGTTCTCGGGGTATGCCTTCGACTCAGCGCTCGGATTGAAGAGGTCGACGAGGCAATTGCCGGGCTTGCGCTTGGCCAGGCGCTGCATCACCAGCGTGGCCAGCGCCGACAGCGCCTCGGGCGTGTAGCGGTTGATGTCCTCGGGCGCGGCGTTGGCATAGAGCGCGTCGTAGAACGCGGTGTCCTTGCCTTGGAGCTTGGCGCCTTTGGCGAGGCGTTCGGCCGCCTCGTCCTCGTCGTGGTTGATGAATGCGTCTGTGCGCGTGGGGGCGAGGTTCATGGCTCTCGGGCGCTATGGGCGGCGGGCGTAACTAGTCCGTCGATCATAGCCCTGCAACCGCCGCGGCGCGAAACTTTTCAGGCGGACGGCAGGCCCGCGAGATCGGGCAGGTTTTCCCGAGCCGTCCAGCGCTGCGCCAGCAGGATGACGCCTGCGATGGCGCCGGACGCCAGGAGAACGAAAGCCGCACCAAGCGCGCCCGCGTCCAGAGGGCGCAGGACACATGCAAATGACGCGAGCGCGGTTGCGGGCGCAAGAAAGAGAAACGCGCTCTCGCGTTCGCGCAAGAGAAGGGCGACAGCCGCGCTCGCGCCCGCGGCGAACAGCACCACGGCGCCGATTCCGGTCGTAGTCGGGAGCGCCAGGAACGCACCCGCGCCCCAGGCAAAGCCCGCGAAGACCAGGACCGCGCTCATATCCTGTGAAAAAGATTTAAGCGCGGCGCGCTCGAAAGGCCGGCCGATCGTGCGGCGATAGCTCACACCGACGGCCAGCGACGCCGCCAGGACCAGCGCCGCCCATGTCGCGCTTTCGGCGATACCGAGGCGGCCGAAGACGAGCGTGGCGCCGGCGAGCACGGGGAGGGCAATGGCGAAGTGCAGCGAACGTCCCAAAAGGTTGGCGAGCCGGGCGGTCTCTTCCGCCTCGCGATGCAGCTCCGCAAGATGGGCGACGGCGCCGAGTGCGTCGCGGGGCGTCTCGATTTCGGGCTGCGGGCGACTGGGGGCAAGCTTGGGCGCGGGCATTTTCCCCTCCACAGGGTAAGGCCGTTAACGATGCATACGCTCGGCCTCGTTCGTTAAGAATGCCTTAATGCCGCCCAGGTTCCCGATTCGGCTCGTCCCATGACGTCTTTTCCACAGATTCGCGCGGTCGTCTTCGACCTTGAGTTCACGGCCTGGGAAGGCTCGGTCGCGCATCGCTGGTCGCGACCGGGCGAGTTCACCGAGCTCGTGCAGATCGGCGCGCTGCTCGTCGACGCGCGAAGCTTCGCGGTCGAGCGCGAGATGGACCTGCTCGTCAAGCCCAGGCTCAATCCGGTGCTGTCGGACTATCTCGTGAAGCTCACCGGCATCACCAACGAAGAGCTCGCCGCGCGCGGCGTCGATTTCGCGGACGCCTATCGTGCCTTCCTCGACTTCGCGGATGGCGCGCGCATCGCGGCCTTCGGGCGCGACGACCTGATCTTCGAGGCCAATCTGGCGCTCTATGGCATGCGCGGCGAGAAGAAGCTGCCGCCTTACGCCAACATCGTGCCTTGGCTGATCGAGAACGGTATCGATCCCAAAGGCAGGAATGCCTGCGACGTCGGCCCGCTCGCGGGCGTTGTGTTCAAAGGCCGGAAGCACAATGCGCTCGCCGACGCCTATTCGGTGCTGGGCGGCATCGAAGCGCTGGTCGCGCGCGGCGCGCGAAATCCGTTGCTCGCATGAGCGACGCGGACCGCCTGATCGCCGAGCTGAAGCTCGCGCCGCATCCCGAAGGCGGCCACTATCGCGAGACCTTCCGGGACGCGCATTCGACCGCGATCTATTTCCTGCTGCGCGCGGGCGAGGTCTCGCGCCTTCATCGCGTAGACGCCGCCGAGATCTGGCACTTCTATCAGGGCGAGCCGCTCGAGCTGACGATCGGGGACGCGCGCCACGTGTTGAGCGCGGACAATCCGCAGATCGTGGTGCCGCCCAATGTTTGGCAGAGCGCGCGTCCGCTGGGCGCCTACACGCTCGTCGGCTGCACGGTGGCTCCGCCGTTCGAATTTTCGAGGTTCGAGTTGAAAGAGTAACCTCCCCACAGGGAGGAGGTAAATCTTAGTTGGGTATCGGCACAGACAGCAGCTGTCCCAGCGCCCTCGCGATGCCGCGGGAGGAGGCGCGGCCGGCATAGCCGCTACGCACGTCGAAGGTGATGTTCAGCGTCTTGCCCGACATGAACATCAACGGCTTGTTGCCGAGTTCCATGCGCACCTGCTCGATCTTCCTGGCGAAGGCGGTGCGGCCCTGCGCGTTGGTGACGAAACGGTCGATGCCGCGCGCCGCGTTCTCCATCGCATCGAAGCACAGCGCGCGCATGCGCGTGTCGCCGGCGAGCGCGTTCCAATCGGCGTTGAAGGTGAGATGGACGCGGCGCGAATAAGCGAGATGCTCGGCCTCGTCCTCGGCCGCGTTCTGCACGTCGAAGAGCGAGATCTGGCCGGGCGAGGGCGGCAGCGAGTCGCCGGTGCGCTCGGCGGGGACGCCGCCGGGCGCGGCATCGGTGTAGAGCGTGATGCCGCCCCAGCCCGCGACGCGGATCACCACCGCACCGGAATCGTATTTCAGCGCCCGCCCGCCCAGCGGCGCATGGTCGGCATAGAGGACGTAAATCTCGGGATCGCCGGGGAAGCGGATGAGATATTTGTCGCCATAGGCGTCGAGCGTGAAGGTCATGTGCCCGGCGCTGTAGGTGCCGGGCTCGATGTCGCCCATCTGCTCCTGATTGAGACGCGAGGACATCTCGCTCTGCGCCCAGGCGGCAGGCGCGGCCAACAGCGCGCACAAAAGAAGAGCGGTCCCCGTCCTGGGCATCGGTCGTTGTCTTCTCAAAGCCCCGCTCGCCCGCGCTCGCGGGCCATCCCGTCGAGCATCCTAGCCGGGGGAATGGGGCGATTTTAAGCCCGGCACCCATCAGTGTCATGGCCCGCGAATGCGGGCCATCCAGGTGAGCTTCGCAAAATTGATTAAGTAAAATCTCAAACCACCCGGCAATCGGTATGCAGAACCCAGCTGGGTGGCCCGTTCGCACGCTGTCGCCACGAACTCGCGGGCCATGACAAGTTGGGATCAGATATTCTCGAAGCTTCCGCCGCGCCCCTTGCCCGCCGCGAAGCGGGACGCGCCGTCGCGCGACTCGCCGCTCGCGAGCGTCGTCCGGCCGAGCTCGGTCTCGTTCGCCATCGCGGCCGCGAAATCGCTTTCGTATTGTTCGTACACGGAACGCCGGTCGCTTCTCAGGCACCTCTGCGGCAGGCGCGCGATCTCGGCGGCGAGCGCTTCTGCCTCCGCGCGGGCCTGGCCTTTGGCGACGACGCGGTTGGCGAGGCCGAATTCCAATGCCTCGCGCGCACCCACCGGGCGTCCGGTCAGGATCATGTCGAGCGCGCGCGACTGGCCGATGAGGCGCGGCAGGCGCACCGTTCCGCCGTCGATCAACGGCACGCCCCAGCGCCGGCAGAAGACGCCGAACACCGCGTCCTCCTCCGCGACGCGCAAATCGCACCAGCACGCGAGCTCCAATCCGCCCGCGACCGCGTATCCCGAAACCGCCGCGATCACCGGCTTCGACAGCCGCATCCGCGTCGGCCCCATCGGGCCGTCCGCCGCGAGCGGGTCGAGAGCGGCTGGATCGATCTTCGTGACGCGGTTGCCGCCGCCGGTCGCGACCGCCTTCAGGTCCGCGCCCGCGCAGAACGTCCCGCCGGCGCCCCACAGCACCGCCACTTTCGCCGCATCGTCTTTCTCGAAATCGAGGAAGGCGTCGCTGAGCGCGTCGGCCGTCTCGCGGTCCACGGCGTTGCGTGCCTGCGGGCGGTTCAGAATCACGGTCGTCACCGCATCTTTACGCTCGACAGTTACGTTCCGGCGGTCGCTCATTTTCCTCTCCAAAACGGCTTGGCATCCGGGCGGATTAGGCATAAACCCCCCTCGTTCTCACCATCCGTGAAGGGCGCTCCCGTGGCAACCAGTCTCGACTCTTTCAAATCCCGCCGGACGATGACGGTGGGCGGAAAAACCTATGTCTATTTCAGCCTGACGGCGGCCGAGAAGAACGGCCTGAAGGGCATCTCGCGATTGCCGTATTCGCTCAAGATCCTGCTCGAGAACCTGCTGCGCTACGAGGACGGCAAGACCGTCACCGCCGACGACATCCGCGCCATCGCGGGCTGGCTGGAGAAGAAAAGCTCCGATCTCGAGATCGCCTTCCGCCCGGCGCGCGTGCTGATGCAGGATCTGACCGGCGTGCCCGCGGTCGTCGACCTCGCCGCGATGCGCGACGCGATGAAGACGCTCGGCGGCGATCCGGAGAAGATCAACCCGCTCGCCGAGGTCGACCTCGTCATCGACCATTCGGTGATGGTCGACAATTTCGGCCACAAGAGTTCGTTCAAGACCAATGTCGGCATCGAGTACGAGCGCAACATGGAGCGCTATCAGTTCCTGCGCTGGGGCCAGCAGGCGTTCGCGAATTTCCGCGTCGTGCCGCCGGGCACGGGCATCTGCCACCAGGTCAATCTCGAATATCTCGCCCAGACGGTGTGGACGCGCAAAGGCAAGGACGGCAAGAAGGCGGTCGAATACGCCTTCCCCGACACGCTCGTCGGCACCGACAGCCACACCACGATGGTCAACGGGCTTTCGGTGCTCGGCTGGGGCGTCGGCGGCATCGAGGCGGAAGCGGCGATGCTCGGCCAGCCGATCTCGATGCTGATCCCCGAAGTGATCGGCTTCCGGTTGACGGGAAAGCTGCGCGAGGGCTGCACCGCGACCGATCTCGTGCTCACCGTCACGCAGATGCTGCGCAAGAAGGGCGTGGTCGGAAAGTTCGTGGAGTTCTACGGCCCCGGCCTGGACGAGATGGCGCTGGAGGACCGCGCCACGATCGCCAACATGGCGCCGGAATATGGTGCGACCTGCGGCTTCTTCCCCATCGACGCCGAGACGATCCGCTATCTGAAGGACACCGCGCGCAAGCCCGCGCGCATAGCCCTGGTCGAGAAATACGCCAAGGCGCAGGGCCTCTATCGCACGCCCAAGAGCGCCGATCCGGTCTTCACCGACACGCTCGAGCTCGACATGACGACGGTCGAGCCCAGCCTCGCGGGCCCGAGCCGCCCGCAGGACCGCGTCTCGCTCGCGGACGCGGCAAGCAAGTTCGCCGAGGCGCTGCTGAACACCTACAAGAAGGGCGACGACGCCAACCGCCGCGTGCGGCTGAAGGGCTCGGAGAAGAGCATCGGCCATGGCGACGTGGTGATCGCGGCGATCACCTCCTGCACCAACACCTCGAACCCCAGCGTGATGATCGGCGCGGGCCTCATCGCGCGCAACGCGGTGGCGCGCGGCTTGAAGGTCAAGCCCTGGGTGAAGACCTCGCTCGCGCCGGGCAGCCAGGTCGTGACCGACTATCTCGCGAAGGCCGGCCTCGACAAGCCGCTGGACAAGCTGGGCTTCCAGCTCGTGGGCTACGGCTGCACGACCTGCATCGGCAATTCCGGGCCGCTGCCCGACGACGTCGCCGACGCCGTGACCGAGGGCGATCTGGTGACCGCCGCGGTGCTCTCGGGCAACCGCAATTTCGAGGGCCGCGTGCATCCGCAGGTGCGCGCGAACTATCTCGCCTCGCCGATGCTGGTGGTGGCCTATGCGCTCGCGGGCTCGATGAATCTCAATCTCACGGAAGAGCCGGTTGGCTATGACAGTGAGAACGAGCCGGTCTTCCTGAAGGACATCTGGCCGAGCCCGAAGGAGATCGCCGCCACCATCCGCAAGGCGGTGAAGGCGTCGAGCTTCAAGGCGCGCTACGGCAACGTCTTCGAGGGCACGTCGAACTGGAAGAAGGTCAAGATCGTCAAGGGCCAGACCTATCAGTGGGACATCGGTTCGACCTATGTCCGCAACCCGCCCTATTTCGAGGGCATGACGGTGCATCCCAAGCCGGTCGAGGAGATCGTGCAGGCGCGTGTGCTGGCGCTGTTCGGCGACTCGATCACGACCGACCACATCTCGCCGGCCGGCTCGATCAAGGCGACGTCGCCCGCCGGCATCTATCTGCAGGAGCGGCAGATCCGCCAGCAGGACTTCAACTCCTACGGCGCGCGGCGCGGCAATCACGAGGTGATGATGCGCGGCACCTTCGCCAATATCCGCATCAAGAACGAGATGATGGGCGGCCAGGAAGGCGGCAACACCGTCTATTATTCGGAAGGCCAGCCCTCGGGCGAGGCGATGTCGATCTTCGACGCGGCGATGCGCTACCAGCAGGACGGTTTCCAGACCGTCGTCATCGGCGGCAAGGAATACGGCACCGGCTCGTCGCGCGACTGGGCGGCCAAGGGGCCGAAGCTGCTCGGCATCCGCGCCGTGATCGCGGAGAGCTTCGAGCGCATCCACCGCTCCAACCTGATCGGCATGGGGGTTGCGCCTTTCGCCTTCGCCGACGGCAAGACGCGGCGCGACTATCGCCTCACCGGCCGCGAGGCGATCGACATCCCCGGCATGTCCGGCAAGATCGCGCCGCGCATGCCGGTCAAGGCCGTGGTGCATTACGCCGACGGCACGACGACCGCGATGCCGCTGGTGCTGATGATCCTCACCGAGGACGAAGTCGCCTACTACACCAACGGCGGCATCCTGCCCTACGTGCTGAGGAACCTGCTGGCGGCGTAGTATTGGCTTCCTGGCCGAGCTGTGCTAAGGTTGGCTTATGAGCGACACTAAGACGGTCGATATTTCGGGAATCCGTTTCTCTTCGACGGCGTTCCCGACCGCGGAAGATCAAGTGCTGTGGGATAGTCTTACGCACGAGCAGCGCTTGGCAATCCTTGTGCGCGATGAAGAAGAAGGTTTCCGCAGCGGCGTGGCGAAAGCGTCTTCCGCGCAAGAGATCCTCGCGGAGGTTCTTGCTGAACGCGGGAAATGACCTTCGAGCTTTCCAAACGGGCGCGGTCGGACATCAAGAATATCACCCGCTACACGCTGGAAAGTTTCGGCCTCGCCAAAGCCGACGAATACCTTGACGGCTCTATAAGCTCTTCGATTTGCTGACCGACAATCCGAAGTTTGGGCGCGAATGGGCTGGCGGCGGTCGCCGATGCGTATATCGCATGCACTATGTTTACTACTGCCTTGTTGGCGCTCATGTTTTTTATCACTCATGTCCGGCACTCCAGCCGAAACCCGCTTGACCGTGCGAACATGACGTTGACTGCGCATTTTCCGAACTGGCGGCGGCGACGAATTGGCACTAATCTTCCAACCTTGGGGGGCCTGCGTCGGGTTGGCGCAGCGGGGAGTGCATGGCTGCCAAGTCGGGCCGTTCAAGTCGAAGTGACTGGAGGGGGGAGGGGTGCCTGCCTATGCTCCGGCCCATGAATCTCCGCCCCATCGCGCGTTCGCTTCTGCTGGCCGCGGGCCTGTGCATGCTCGCCGTCCCGGTGGGCGCGGGCGCGCCTGCGATGAAGCGGCCCGTGGTGGTCGAGCTCTATACGAGCCAGGGCTGCAGCTCGTGCCTGCCCGCGGACGCGCTGCTCGCCAAGCTCACCAAGCGGGGCGACGTGCTGCCGCTGTCGCTCTCGGTCACCTATTGGGACATGCTGGGCTGGAAGGACACGCTCGCCAGCGAGAACAACACGCGCCGCCAGAAGGCCTATGCGGCGGCGATGGGGCATGGCGCGGTCTACACGCCGCAGATGATCGTCGACGGCATCACCGACGTCGTAGGTTCGCGCGAAGGACAGGTGCTCTCCGCGATCGACGCGCGCGCGCGCGACGGCGACGGCGACAACGTACCGATCGCCGTGCACGAGACGAAGGACGAGCTGCATATCGGCATCGGCGCGTCGCAGGACCGCGGCGCCCCGCCCGCCACGGTGTGGCTGTTCCATCTCAAGGCTGCGGCCACGGTTGCGATTGGTGGTGGCGAGAATGACGGCCGCACGATGACCTATCACAACGTCGTCGGCGATCTGCGCGCGGTCGGCCAGTGGAAGGGCGATCCGCTCATCATCGATCTGCCGCGCTCCGCGATGGAAGGCCTGCCGCACGATTCCGTCGCGGTCGTCGTGCAGCGCGGCGGCTACGGCCACGTCGTCGGCGCCGCGATGCTGCCGCATCCCGATTTCGCGCCCGAACGATAGCGCGCATAATCGCAGCCCTGATGGCGCTGTTCTTCGATTCGCAATGGTTCGACGGCAGGCTCGCAGCCCTCGGCCTGACGCGCGAGGCCGTCGGCGCCGCGCTGGGTTTCGGCGCCGACGAGATCGCCGAAATCTGGAAGGACCAGCGCGAGCTTAGCGCCGAACATGTGCGGCTCCTGGCCGCGCTGCTCGCCGTGCCGGCGAAGGAGATCGCCAGCCGCGCCGGCGTCTCGACGCCTCTGCCGCGCGACGATCTCGAGACGCGGCTCGCCCGCGTCGAGGCCGAGCTCGCCGAGGTCAAGGCGCTCGTGGCGGCAAAGCTCAAATGATCGCCTTCGGCCTCATGCTCTTCTTCGCCTGCGTCGCGTCGTGGATCGTTTCGGGCAGCGCCTATCTGCGCTTTGCTTGCGTCCTTTATGCGGCGCTCGCCATTGCGGCGGGGACGAGATTCGCCGACGGCGTAGCCCCGATCGTCTGCGCCATAGCCCCGGTGATGATGGCGCTGACGCTCGTCCGTTCGCGTCTGGCCGCGCCGTTGCTCGCAATGTCGGTGATGGCAGGCCTCGCCGCGGCGGCGACAGGGATCGCGGTCCTGGCATTCGCGCCTTTGCTGGCGGCGGCAATCGCGATCGCCGTGGCCGGGCGGCGGTCGCTTCAGGCTTATGCCGTGGCGCTCGCGCTCGTCGCGAGCGCCGCGTCCTATCTGGCGGGATCGCTGCCGGGACTGATCGCGTTCTCGTCGGTGGCCGTGCTCGGCGCGGCGCTACAGGCGCCGGTCGAGAAAAAGCGTAACCCCGCGCACGGGCTCGCGGTACGCCGCGCGCGGTAGGGATTCGCCGCGCATAGGCAGCGCCTGGCCGATCACTTGTGCGGCATAGGCGGCGCGCAGCACCGGTCCGTCCCATGCGGACACGCCGGCTGTGTCAAAACGATACGCGTTGCGGCGCGTCGGCTTGGCACCGCGGCGCTCTTCGAAGTGCTGCTCCGGATCGCCGGAAGACGCGGTTCGGCGCGGTTTTTCGAGGCGCAGCGCGCGGCCGGGCGCGCTCCACGCTCCCGTCGTCCTCGCATCGCCGTTCGTCGCCTGCACGCTCATAACCTGTTCTTAAGGCAAAGCACGGGCCGCGTTGTTTGGTTCCGTGCTTCGCCTCGACGGTTACGAGTTTTTTAAGGCGCCGGCCCACATCATCCCGTCATAAGGCCGCAAAAAGGCCAGGGATGGTGGATGTGCTTACCAAGTCGCTGCAGAAGCCTGCCGACAGCGTCGCGCAATTGCGCGCCGTCGATGACGCCGAGCGCGTAAGCCTCGCGGTCTCGGCGGCGAGCATCGTCGCCTTCTCCTGGACCGCGAGCGACGATCTGATCACCTGGGACGGCGCGCGCGAGATCCTTCCCGCCCAGATCGGCATGGAGAGCGCGTGCCGGGGCCGCAATTTCCTGGGCTTCATGAGCTCGGAAGGGCGCGCCCGCGTCAGCGCGCTGCTCGAAAGCCGTGCGCCGGGCAACACGGCCATCGACCTCGACATCGAGTTCGCCTCCGCCATGGGCTCGGTCTGGTACGTCATGGTGGGCACGCGCGTCGCGGGCGCGAGCGGCAAGACCGAGCGCCTCACCGGCCTGATCCGCGAGATCACCGAGCGCAGGCGCGAATCGCAGCGCCTCAAATATCTCGCCATGCGCGACGAGCTGACCGGACACCTGAACCGCAACTCGCTGCGCGCCGAGCTCGCCGAGGCCATCGACAAGGCGAAAGCCGAAGAGCGCAACTGCGCCTTCCTCGTCGCCTCGATCGACAGGCTCGCGATGATCAACGACAATTACGGCTTCGACGCCGCGGACGAGGTGATCGTCGCGGTCGGCGAGCGGCTGTCGCGGACGCTGCGCTCGACCGACGTCATCGGACGCACCGCGGGCAACAAGTTCGGCGTCATCCTGCGCAACTGCTCGGAGCGCGAGCTCGGCCTCGTCGCCGACCGCCTGCGCGCGTCGGTGCGCGACCGCGTCATCGACACGCGCTCCGGCATGGTCTCGGCGACGAGCTCGGTCGGCGCGGTGCTGCTGCCGCAGGGCGCGCAGTCGAGCCAGGAGGCGATGCTGCGCGCCGAGGAGACGCTGGAGCGCGCGCGCAGCGCCGGCCGCGACGGCTTCGCGGTCTATGCGAAATCGCCGCAGCTCGAGACGGGGCGGCTGCGCCTGATGGCCATCGCCGACGAGGTCGTCAACGCGCTCAGGGACAATCGCCTGGTCTTCGCCTATCAGCCCATCGTCGACGCGAAGACGCGCGAAACCAAGCATCACGAATGCCTGCTGCGCATGAAGCGCGAGGACGGCTCCATCCTGGCGGCGGGCGCCTTCATCCCCGCGGCGGAGCAGCTCGGCCTCGTGCGCCTCGTCGACCGCCGCGCGCTGGAGATGACGGTCGACATGCTCCATTCCCATCCGCAGCTCACCCTCGGCGTGAACGTGTCGGGGACGACGGCGGGCGATCCGTCCTGGCTCAAATCCTTCATCGACCATGTGCGCGCCAATTCGAGCATCGCGCCCCGCATGATCATCGAGCTCACCGAGACCGCGGCGCTGCATCATTTCGAGGAGAACGCGAATTTCGTCAGCCAGCTTCGTGAGCTCGGCTGCCGCGTCGCGATCGACGATTTCGGCGCCGGCTACACCTCGTTCCGCAATCTCCAGATGCTGCGCGTCGACATGGTCAAGATCGACGGCGCCTATGTGCAGGGCCTGTGCTCCTCGCCCGACAACCAGATCTTCGTGCGCACGCTGGTCGACCTCGCCAAGAACTTCAAGCTCAAGACGGTGGCGGAGTGGGTCGGCACGGAGGAAGAGGCGGCGCTGCTGGAGAGCTTCGGCATCGACTACTTCCAGGGCTTCCTCTTCGGCGTGCCGAAGCTGGAGATCGGGTAATCAACCTCCCCCTTTGTGGGGAGGTCGAAAAATGCGAAGCATTTTTCGGGTGGGGCAAGACGTCCCGCACCGTTCCCCCACCCGAAATCTCTTCGCTGCGCTTCGAGATTTCGACCTCCCCACAAGGGGGAGGTAAGCCGCTATTTCCGCTGGCTGAGTTCGGCGAGCTGTTTGCGCATCTGCTCGATCTCGCTCTTGAGCTCGCTGATGTCTTCCGACGGCTTGGCTTTGGGCTCGGGCGTGGTGCCGTTGGTCTTGGGCTCTTCCTCCGTCCGCGCGGGCTTCACGGCGAAGGGCGAGAACATCTGCATCGCGCGCTCGAACATGGCGAGGTTCTGGCGCGTGATCGTCTCGATGACCTGGCTGCCGCCGCCGAAAGCCTCGGCGATGCGGTTGCGCATCGCTTCCTGGTTCTTGGTGAAGCTGTCCATCGACATGTCGAGATAGCCCGGCACGAAACCCTGCAAGCTGTCGCCGTAGAAGCGGATGAGCTGGCGCAGGAACTTGATCGGCAGCAGTGACTGGCCCTTGGCTTCTTCCTCGAAGATGATCTGGGTGAGCACCGAGCGGGTGATTTCCTCGCCGGTGCGCGCGTCGCGGACCTCGAACTCGGTCCCGGCTTTGACCATGTCGCAGAGGTGGTCGAGCGTCACGTAGCTCGAGGTCTGCGTGTTGTAGAGCCTGCGGTTGGCGTATTTCTTGATGACGACCGGATCGCCCTTGGGCTGTTCTTCCACCACGCATCCAACCCTTCGAACAGGAGCCTTGCGCGCCTCTTCCCGGGCGCCGCAACGGATTACAAAAGCATCACATTTTCCACCATGTCCAGTGTTTTTGCGCATTTGCAGCAAAAGCCTCCGGGTTGTAGGGCGATTAAGCCGTTGAACCGTATGGGCTTATTTGTCCGGTTTACCGGTGCTCGCATTCGCGGCAATTTGATCGCTGGCCAAGCTAGCACTGAGGAAACCCCATGGAAGACGTCGTCATCGTTTCGGCCGCGCGCACCGCCGTCGGCTCCTTCAACGGCGCCTTCGCCAGCGTGCCCGCGCACGAGCTGGGCAGGAACGCGATCAAGGAAGCGCTCGCCCGTGCCCATGTCGAAGGCAAGGACGTCTCCGAGACGATCCTGGGCCAGATCCTCACGGCCGCGCAGGGCCAGAACCCCGCGCGCCAGGCCTCGATGAACGCCGGCATCCCCTTCGAGACGCCGGCCTGGATCGTCAACCAGCTCTGCGGCTCGGGCCTGCGCGCGGTGGCGCTTGGATTTCAGGCGATCCTGAACGGCGACGCGAAGATCGTCGTCGCCGGCGGGCAGGAGAGCATGAGCCAGGCGCCGCACGCGGCCTATCTGCGCGCCGGTCAGAAGATGGGCGATCTCGCCTTCACCGACACGATGCTGAAGGACGGGCTGATCGACGCCTTCCACGGCTATCACATGGGCGTCACCGCCGAGAACGTCGCGCGCGAGTGGCAGATCACGCGCGAGATGCAGGACAAGTTCGCGGTGTCGTCGCAGAACAAGGCCGAAGCCGCGCGCAAATCCGGACGCTTCAAGGACGAGATCGTCCCCGTCACCATCAAAGGCCGCAAGGGCGACACGGTCGTCGACACCGACGAGTTCATCCGCGACGGCGTGACACTCGAAGGCATCCAGGGTTTGAAGCCGGCATTCGACAAGAACGGCACGGTGACGGCGGCGAACGCCTCGGGCATCAATGACGGCGCCGCGGCGCTGGTGCTGATGAGCGCGAGCGACGCGAAAGCGCGCGATCTGAAGCCGCTGGCGCGCATCGCGTCGTGGGCGTCGGTGGGCGTCGATCCCGCGGTGATGGGCTCGGGCCCGATCCCGGCGTCGAAGAAGGCGTTGGAGCGTGCGGGCTGGAAGGCGTCCGATCTCGATCTCGTCGAGGCGAACGAGGCCTTCGCCGCGCAGGCCTGCGCGGTGAACAAGGACATGGGCTGGGACGTCTCGAAGGTGAACGTCAACGGCGGCGCCATCGCCATCGGCCATCCGATCGGAGCGTCCGGCGCGCGCGTGCTCGTCACGCTGCTGCACGAGATGGGCAAGCGCGACGCGCATAAGGGCCTAGCCACGCTCTGCATCGGCGGCGGCATGGGCATCGCCCTCTGCGTCGAGCGCTAGCGAGACGCAGCTTCGAAAAATCGCGTGGAGCGGTAGGCGCCTGGGGACAGTTTGTCTCTCAGTTGATGCCACAAAATTCGATGTCATGGCCCGCATTCTGTTCAGCCCGGACAGATAGCTGACAGGTGTTCGGGGACATGGTTGACACATTTTGGCTTGGAAGAGGCTTTGAAGGAGGCCGTCCATGCCATGGCGAGAGGTGTCGACCGTGGATCAACGTCGCGAGTTCGTGGCTTTAGCGTCTGTGGAGGGATCGAACCGGCGCGAGTTGTGCCGCCGGTTCGGGATCAGTGCGCAGACGGGGTACAAGTGGCTGTCGCGGGCGGCGCAGGGCGAGCGGTCTATGAAGGACCGCTCGCGGCGTCCGCATGCGAGCCCGTTGCGCAGCGTCGATGCGATCGAGGCGTCGGTGCTTGCGATCCGCGATGCGCATCCGGTCTGGGGCGCGCGCAAGATCGAGCGCTTGCTGATCGGTGACGGGATTGCGCCGCCGGCGCTGTCGACGATCCACGCGATCCTCAAGCGTCATGGTCGGGTCGTGCCGCCGGCCGGCAAGCCCGGCCAGCCTTGGCAACGCTTCGAGAAGGAGGCGCCCAACGTGATGTGGCAGATGGACTTCAAGGGCCACATGGCGCTCGGCCGCGGCGGCGATTGCCATCCGCTCACCGTCATCGACGACCACTCGCGCTATGCGGTGTGTCTTCAGGCATGCGCGAACGAGCAAGCAAATACGGTGCAAAACGCCATGACACGAACGTTCGAGCGCTATGGCCTGCCGGAGTTCATCCTCGCCGACAACGGCTCGCCCTGGGGCGACGGTCCCTATCGCGGATGGACCAAGCTCGGCGTGTGGCTGCTCAAGCTCGGCATCGGCCTGCATCACGGCCGTCCCTACCATCCCCAGACCCACGGCAAGAACGAACGCTTCAATCGTACGCTGAAGGCCGAAGTCTTCGCGATGCGTCGCTTCCAAGACCTTTGCGATGTCCAGCGCGCGCTCGAGGCCTGGCGCACCGTCTACAATCTCGAACGCCCCCACGAAGCCCTCGGCCAGGACGTCCCCGCCAGCCGATACATACCGAATCCAAGACCCATGCCGAAGACCCTACCGATCGTGGAGTACGACGACGGCGAGATCGTACGCACCGTCGACACCACGCGCTCCTACATCAGCTTCAAAGGCAAACACTGGCGCATGCCCCAGGCCTTCCGCGGCGAACGGCTCGCAATCCGACCTACAGCCAACGATGGCGTCTTCAATGTCTGCTTCGGCGCCCACAAAATCGCCGAGATAGACCTCAACAGACCTGTCAGCTATGTCTCCGAACAGGCGTCAACCATGTCCCCAGACTGAACAGAATGCGGGCCACCCAGGTGGGTTCTGCACCTTGGAGCCAAATTCGCTCGGAGTTCCTCCTTCGACGAGGAGAGAAAATTTCACCTGGGTGGCCCGCATTCGCAGGCCATGACAGGTTGCCGGCGAGGGTTGTCATGCCGCGTTCCCGACGACGCCGTACCTTGCGGTCCGCCTTTGCTATGTCCATCTAGGAGATAGGAAGGGGCGCCGCGCCTGCCATGATCCCACGGCCCAAAAACTTGATCCGCGACGTCAAACGCCTCCACCGGCGCCCGCCCTCGGTGGCCGCCGGCTTCGCGCGCGGGCTGGTGCAGCTCGCCGCGCGCCGGGGCGCCGATCCCGCCCTGCTTGCGCAGCGCGCGGGGCTCGATCCGGTCCTGCTCGAAGATCAGGACGCGCGCATAGCGCTTGAGACCTATGTCGCCCTCATGCGCGCCGCGCAGTCGTTGACCGGCGATCCCGCCTTCGCGCTGCATTTCGGAGAGGCGTTCGAGATCGACGACCTCTCCATCGTGGGTCTGATCGGCCGCGCTTGCGAGACATGGGAGGACGCCTTCGCCCAGCTCGCGCGCTACAGCCAGCTCATCATCGACGTGCCGGTCGACGACAGCCAAGGTAGGCGTCTCGTCATCGAGCGCGAGGGCGGACGGATGTGGCTCGTCGATACACGCAGCGATCCCAATGCGTTCCCCGAGCTCACGGAATCCTCCTTCGCGCGCAGTGCCGCCGCGGTGCATCGCAGGCGGTCGGGGATCGACGCGGTCGCCGCGATCCACGTCACGCACAAGGCGCCGCCCTATGTGGCGGAATACGCGCGCGTCTTCGAGCTGCCGGTGGTGTTCGAGAGCGGGCGCAACGCGATGCTGATGAGGGGCAATGCGTTCCCGGTGATCACCAACACGAAGCCCTCGCGCTATGTCTTCGGCATCCTGAGCGAGCGCGCCGAAGCCTTGTTGCGCGAGCTCGACGCCGCCGCCACGACGCGCGGCCGCGTCGAGAGCGCGATCATGCCCGTCCTGCACACCGGCGAAGTCAAGATGAGCACCGTCGCCGCGCGGCTCGCGCTTTCCCGCCAGACCCTGGCGCGGAGATTGAAATCCGAAGGCACGACCTTCGAGAAGATCCTGGACGAGCTGCGCCATCGCCTCGCGCTGGCGTATCTCGGCGACAGCAGGGTCCCGGTCCATCAATGTGCCTACCTCACGGGTTTTTCCGATCCGGCCTCTTTCTCGCGCGCCTTCAAGCGTTGGACCGGCTCGGCGCCCCGGACATTCCTGGAAAAGAAAGCGGGGATGAGCCTTGAGGGATAGCGCGGCGCCATACGGCTCGATATTCGCGCAAGGATGGAATTTGTCCCCTCGTTAGCCATCGGCGCACCTGCGCCGTTGCGCGAACTTCCGGCGGCGCTATCCTTGCTTGTGAGGCGTCGCAAGGGGATCGCTGTGTTCAAAGGATGGACGTTCGTTTGCGGACTGGCGCTGGCCGCGTCGGCTTTCGCCAATCCGGCCGAGGCGAAATACAAGGTCATCTACAATTTCTGTTCCCAGGCCAATTGCACGGACGGCAGAGGACCCAATTTCGGCCTGATCGTGGACCAGGCGGGCAATTTCTACGGTACGACGGGTGCCGGCGGCGCCGCTGGCGGCGGTGTGGTGTTCGAGCTCGTGAAGAAGAAGCACGGCTGGGGCGAGAAGGTCCTTTACAGCTTCTGCTCGCAGGCGAATTGCGGCGACGGTCAAAGCCCGAGCGGGCCGCTGGTCATGGACGTCTCCGGCAATCTCTATGGCACCACGATCTCCCGCGGCGCGCACGGTTCCGGCAACGTCTTCGAGCTCAAGAAAGGCAAGGGCGGAAGCTGGTCCTTGAACATCCTGCACAGCTTCTGTTCCGAGAACGACTGCGCCGACGGCGAAGGGTATTCAAGCGGCCTCAGCTATTTCGGCCAGCAGAGCGGCGCGCTCTACGACGGAACTTCGCCGCTCTACGGCACGATCCAGGCCTTCAGCGCAAGCCAGCAAGGCCTCGTCTACCAACTCGTCCGGCAGGGCCGGAAAGGGTGGGTGGAGAACGTCGTCTACAATTTCTGCCCCGGCGGCGGCACCTGTCCTGACGGCGCCAATCCCTTGAGCGCCGTCCTCGTCGACGCCTCCTCGAACATCTACGGCACGACGGGCGGCGGCGGGAGCGCTCAGGCCGGGACCATCTTCAAGCTGTCACCGGACGGCGGCACGTGGACCGAGACCGTGCTCTACAGCTTCTGCTCCCAGGCCGATTGTGCCGATGGCAGCTCTCCCGAGGGCCCTCTGACGGTGGACGGCAACGGCAACTTCTTCGGCATGACGTCCTATGGCGGCAGCACGATCTCGCGTTGCCTGGACAACTACGATTGCGGCGTGATCTACGAGCTCGCGGCCGGAGGAAGCGAATCCACGCTGTACCGGTTCTGCGCCGAGTCCGATTGCGCGGACGGCGCCGGTCCACAAGGCGGCATTACCATCGACGAGACCGGAAAGCTCTACGGCGTCACACTTGGCGACGACAGTCCGAGCACGCTGTTTTCCTTCGACGGCTCGCTGAAGGTCCTGCACTCCTTCTGCAGCAAGGATCAATGCACCGACGGATACTTGCCCTATGACGTGACGCTGATCCGCGACGCGGCGGGCGATCTCTTCGGCACGACGGCCGCCGGCGGCACCGGCAATCTTTATGGCGGCGTCGTGTTCGAGTGGATTCCGTAAGCCGGTCCCGCTGGGCTCCTTCCCCCGGCTGCGCTATGATCTGCTGCGTTGCGCCGCGAGGACGAGATGACCGACGTCTATGTCGAGGATCCGGATGACGAAGGTGCGCATCCGGGCGCGCTGGCGCGGATGCGCGTGGACCTCGCGCGGACGGCGCAGCGGCTGGAGAGCCTCGCCTATCACTACGCCTCCGACGCCGCCGACGAGACGCGCATGCTCGCCCACCGGGCCAGGCGCCGGATCAACCGGAACCTGGGAACCGCGGCGCTCGCGGCGCTGGGCGCGGGGCTCGCGCTCGGCCTGCTCGCCGCCGCGGTCTCGGCCTGGCGCCGCCGCGGCTGAGGTGTCCTGGAAATAGTCCCGGCTTCTGTTCTAGGGTGGCGCGAACATTCGGAGAGCACACACATGGCAGGACGGGTAGCGATCGTGACCGGCGGTACGCGCGGCATCGGCGAGGCGATCTCGGTGGCGCTGAAGGACGCGGGCTATAAGGTCGCCGCGAACTATATGGGCAACGACGAGCGCGCCAAGGCGTTCTCGGAGCGCAGCGGCATCTCCGTCTACAAGTGGAACGTCGCCGATTTCGACGAGTGCCAGAAGGGCGTCGCCAAGGTCGTGGCCGATCTCGGCCCGGTGGACGTCATCGTCAACAACGCGGGCATCACCCGCGACGGCACGATGCGCAAGATGGCGCGGGGCGGTTGGGACGACGTGCTCGACACCAATCTCGGCGGCTGCTTCAACATGTGCAAGGCGGCGTGGGAAGGCATGCTGAGCCGCAATTTCGGGCGCGTCGTGAACATCGGCTCGATCAACGGCCAGGCCGGCCAGTACGGCCAGGTGAACTATGCCGCCGCCAAATCGGGCATCCACGGCTTCACCAAGGCGCTCGCCCAGGAAGGCGCGCCCAAGGGCATTACCGTCAACGCCATCGCGCCGGGCTATATCGACACCGACATGGTCGCCGCGGTTCCCGCCGACGTGCTCGAGAAGATCAAGGCGCGCATCCCCGTCGGACGGCTGGGCAAGGCGGAGGAGATCGCGCGGGGCGTGCTCTTCCTCGTCGCCGACGACGCCGGCTTCGTCACCGGCTCGACCATGTCGATCAACGGCGGGCAGCATATGTATTGAACCTCCCAAACTGTCATGGCCCGCGAATGCGGGCCACCCAGTTGGGTTCCGCACACTGCCGCGTGCTGGCGTTCTGACTTCTCTTGAGAGATTCAGCTATATGTCACCTGGATGGCCCGCATTCGCGGGCCATGACACTGGGGGATTGGGTAGAACTTGCCTTTAGCTGTCCCATACATCGACATTTCCGATCTCACCGGCATCCGCGGCGGACGGGTGTTGTTCCGCGGCTTGAGCTTCCGCGTCGAGACGGGCAGGGCGCTGTCGCTGGAGGGCGCGAACGGGTCGGGGAAGACCTCGCTGCTGCGCATGCTCGCGGGGTTCCTGGCGCCGGCCGAAGGCGCGATCCGCTTCGGCGATGTCGCGGACGGCGAGGAGCGCGGCAAGTTCGTGGGCTGGCTCGGCCATCACGACGCGGTCAAGGCGCAGATGAGCGTGCGCGAGAATCTCGATTTCTTCGCGCAGCTCTATGCAAGTGAAGCCGGCGATACGCTCGACGCGTTGGGGCTGGCGCGATTGGCGGAACTTCCGGGCCAATACCTTTCCGCCGGCCAGAAGAAGCGTGTCGCGCTCGCGCGGCTCAAGCTCACGAAAAGGCCGCTATGGCTGATGGACGAGCCGCTGGCTTCGCTCGACGCGGCGGGCAAGAAGATCGCGGCCGATCTTGTCGCGGCGCATTGCGCGGGCGGCGGCATCGCGGTGGTCGCGACGCATGAGCCGCTCGGCATCGATTGCGACCGGCTGGTGCTCGCATGAGCGCGCTCTTGCTGCGCGACATCCGGCTTGCCGCGCGCGCGGGCGGCAGCGCGATGCTGGCGCTGGCGTTCTTCGCGAGCGTGGCGACTTTGGTGCCGCTGGGCGTCGGGCCGGACCTGGCCCTGCTCGCGCGCATCGCGGGCGGCGTGCTGTGGATCGCGGCCGTGCTCGCGGCGCTGCTCGCGCTCGACCGGCTGTTCCAGGCCGATTTCGAGGACGGCTCGCTGGACATGATCGCGCTGTCGCCCTTGTCGCTGGAGAGCGTCGCCGCCGCCAAGATCGCCGCGCATTGGCTGACCACGGGCTTGCCGCTCGCGCTGCTTTCGCCGCTCTTGGCCGTGCTCTTCGGCGTGAAGACGATCGCGGCGCTGTTCGTCTCGCTGCTGGTGGGCACGCCCGCGGTCAGCGCCATCGGCGCGGTGGGCGCGGGGCTTACGATGTCGATCCGGCGCGGGGGCCTCATCCTGCCCCTGATCGTGTTGCCGCTGCTGGCGCCGGCGGTCATATTCGGCGCGGGTGCCGCCGTGGGGAGCGCGGGCGCGCTGCCGCTGCTCGGCGCCTTCTCCTTCGCCGCCTGCGTGCTTTCGCCGTTTGCCACGGCGGCGGCGGTCAGGCTCAATCTGGGATCGTGATGCTGCGCTACGCCAACCCGACGCGATTCATGCAGTTGAGCACGCCGATCCTGCCCTGGCTCGGCGGCGCCGCGCTCGTGCTGCTGGCCGTGGGTCTCACTCTCGGCCTCAGCGTGCCGCCCGACTACCAGCAGGGCGAGACGGTGCGGGTGATGTTCCTGCACGTTCCCGCAGCCTGGACCGCGATGATGGCCTATGGGCTGATGGCGGTGGCGTCGCTGGTGGGACTGGTGTGGCGCCATCCGCTCGCCGACAGCGCGGCCAAGGCGATCGCGCCGCTGGGCGCGCTGTTCACGGCGCTCGGCCTCGTCACCGGCTCGCTCTGGGGACGGCCGATGTGGGGCGCGTGGTGGGTGTGGGACGGACGGCTGACCTCGTTCCTTCTGCTTCTGTTCCTCTATCTCGGCTATATCGCGCTGTGGAACGCGATCGAGGACGAAACGCGCGCGGCGCGGGCAGCTGGGATCCTGGCGCTGGTCGGCGCGGTGAACCTGCCGGTCATCGAGTTCTCGGTCGATTGGTGGACGACGCTGCACCAGGGCGAGAGCATCCTGCGCAAGGGCGGGCCTCTGATCGCGAGCGTCTATCTCTGGCCGCTGTTCGCGATGGCGCTGGGGTATACGTTCCTGTTCCTCACGCTCTGGACGATGCGCATCCAGACCGAGATCCTGACCCGGCGCGCGCGCAGCCTGATGCTTGCGGGGGAGCTGTGAGCGGACCTTACGCTTTCTATGTCTGGACGGCTTATGGCGCCTCGGCGCTCGGGCTTGGCGCCGCCATCCTGTGGACCCTGCGCGGATGGTTGAGAGCGCGCGCAATTCTCGCTCGGCTGGAGCGCGCGCCGTGAAGTGGCTCTACATCCTTCCCGCCGCGGGCTTCGCGGCGCTCGCGGGCTTCCTCTTCTACGCGATGCATCTCGAGGAAAAGAACCCCGATGCGGCGCTGCCCTCGGCCCTGGTCGGCAAGCCCGCGCCGCGCCTGGAGCTTCCCGCGCTCGACGGCGCCGCGCAGGGCTTCGGTCCGCGCGAGCTGGCCTCTGGCCATGTCAGCGTCGTCAACGTGTTCGCGTCGTGGTGCGTGCCCTGTCACAGCGAGGCGCCGCTGCTCGCCACGCTCGGCGGACGACCCGACTTCGCGCTCTACGGCCTGGTGCAGAAGGACAGCCCGGAGAAGATCCGCGCCTTCCTCGCCGAGAACGGAAATCCGTTCCAGCGCATCGCGCTCGACGCCGACGGACGCGCCAGCATCGAGTGGGGCGTCTATGGCGTGCCGGAA
The DNA here is from genome assembly GCA_021325375.1 of Alphaproteobacteria bacterium. Lineage (GTDB taxonomy): Bacteria > Pseudomonadota > Alphaproteobacteria > Micropepsales > Micropepsaceae > Rhizomicrobium. The sequence continues at coordinate 91,184 of JAJPHG010000034.1, forward strand.
ACTTTCGTCGTCGACGGAAACGGCATCGTGCGCGCGCGCATCGTGGGCGAGATCACGCAGGACGTGCTCGACAACCAGCTCATGCCGGCGGTCAGGGCGGCGCGGCGCGGATCGTAACCATTCGGAAACCATGATCTGCGAGCGTGGGCCGCATGCAGCTCAGCGCCGCCAATCTCCTTCTTGCCGCGCAACAGGCGATACGCCCGGCGCCCCAGCCGAAGACGCCTGCTTTCGCGGCCGAGCTTTCCGGCGCGCAGAAGGACGACCTCTTCGCGCCGCTCGACTTCAAGCAGACGGCCGAGCCCGCGCCGCAGCCGCGGCCGGCGCCTGCTCAAGCAGCGCCGTCGCGGCCAGGGTCGGCGCTCGATATCAGGATTTGAAGACAAGGGGTTAGCTCTCGAGCAACCCACAATCGTCATGGCCGCCCTTGAGGCGGCCATCCAGAGTCATCTCGCTCGCTGACGCTCGCTTGCTGGGTGGCCGGGTCAAGCCCGGCCATGACGACCGGTTTAGAAGCGAACTTACCCCCGCTTGCGGCGGCCGGCCTTGGCGCGGGGCTTGGCGCCGCCGTTCATCGCGTGCGCGTCGGCCGCGGACGCGATCTGGGCCAGCGCCTTGACGAAGCGGGCGCGGTCCGACGCCGGCAGCGCATCGAGCAGCGCGCGCTCGGCGCGCTCGGCGGCGAGCCGCGCGGAGCGCAACGCCTTGCGGCCGCTCGCGCTGATCGCCACCGCGTTGGCGCGCTGGTCCTCTTCCGTGCGCTCGCGCGAGAGCAATCCCTTCTCGACCATGCGCCGAGCCATCTCCGCCAGTGTCGAGCGGTCGATGCCCGTCATCTCCACGAGCGCGGTCTGGCTCACGCCCTCATTGTGCTCGAGCGCCGCGAGAACGGTGAATTGCTGCGTGGTGAGATCGCGCGCGCCCGGCTCCTGCGCGTAGAGATCGCCGTAATATTGCTGACAGCGCCGAATGAGATGCGACGGCGCCTGTGCGAGATCGAACCCACCGTTCGGTCTGCGCTGAGCCTTCATGAAAGCACCCCCGGATTTTTCCAACGACTTGGCCGGCGTTCAATTCGCCGGCTCGCTACCACTCGACCCGCGAGACGCCGGGTGTTCCCTGATCGATTACGCTCGCGGGCTGGAGACTAGAACTGTGCGCGCCTCGGAACAACACTTCTCTATCGCGTTCCCGCCCAAGAAGGCAATGCGGGAATTGCATTTCGAACTTTTGTTTCATCCGCGCCTTGGGCACACTTTCCGCGCATGCCCGAAAAACATTCGCCGCTTCCGCCCCCGCCCGGTCCGCGCTTCGAGCGCCGCGTGCCGGAAGGAGACACAATGGAACGGTATGTCTGCGGCGATTGCGGCCATATCTATTACAGCAACCCCAAGATCGTGGTGGGATCGGTCGTCGTTCACGAGGGCAGGATACTTCTCTGCCGCCGCGCCATAGAGCCGCGCAAGGGCTTCTGGACCTTGCCCGCCGGCTTCCTCGAAGAGCACGAGACGCCGCAGGACGGCGCGCGGCGCGAGGCGAAGGAAGAGGCGCAGTGCGACATCGTTCTCGATGCGTTGCTCGCAGTCTATGCCGTCGCGCGGATTTCGCAGGTGCAACTCATGTATCGGGCGCGGCTGGCTGCGCCCGGTTTCGCCGCCGGTCCCGAAAGCCTCGAAGTGCGCCTGTTCGCGTGGGAAGATATTCCGTGGACGGAGTTGGCGTTTCCCAGCGTCCGCTGGGCGCTGGACTACTACTGGACCACGAAGGACCAAGACATCTTCGCGCCGGGAAGCAACCCCGCCGCGTGATCAGGAACTTTCGCCCGTCTTCTTCTCGTGCTCGGTCTGATGGCGCATCAGGAACGGCGCCTGGGTGAGGGAGAACAACAGGATGAGAGGCAGCACGCCCCACACCTTGAAGTCGACCCAGATGTGCTCCGGGAAATTGCGCCACACGATCTCGTTCGCGGTGGCGAGGACGAGAAAGAAAATTCCGTAGCGGAACGTCAGCGCGCGCCAGGCCGTGTCCGGCATCTCGAAGCCGAGCGAGAGAAGATATTTGAGGAACAGGCGGTTGACCGCCATCCCGCCGAGCAGCGTCAGCCCGAAGATCGCGTAGAGCACGGTCGGCTTCATCTTGATGAAGACGGTGTTCTTCGAATAGAGCGTGAGCCCGCCCATGACCAGCACCAGCACCGCCGTCATGATCGGCACCGGCGAGAATTTGCGCTCGATCAGATAGTCGAGCGCGAGCGCCACCAGCACCGCAACCATGAAGACGCCCGTCGCGACATAGATGTCGAAGAAGCGGTAGGCGATGAAGAAGACGAACAGGGGCCCGAGGTCGAGGGCGAGACGGCGCAGTTGTGGATTCATGACGCACCCGTCAAGGCTTTGGCGAAATTTTCGGCCACGAACACCTGCAGGTCGTCCTCGCCTTCGCCGACCCCGATGAAATGGATCGGCAGGCCGAACCTGGCCGCGAGCGCGACCAGGATGCCGCCCTTGGCCGTGCCGTCGAGCTTGGTCATCACCAGCCCGGTCAAGGGTGCTGCGTTCTTGAAGGCTTCCACCTGCTGGATGGCGTTCTGTCCGGTCGTCGCATCGAGCACCAGCAGCACGGCATGCGGCGCGCTCGCGTCGAGCTTGCGAATGACACGCACGATCTTCTCCAGCTCGGCCATCAGCCCGGCCTTGTTCTGCAATCGTCCAGCGGTATCGATCAGGAGCACGTCGGCATTGGCTGTGCGCGCCCGGGCGAGCGCGTCATAGGCGAGCCCGGCAGCATCCGCACCCGCGGCGCCCGCCACGACCTCGGCGCCGACGCGCTCGCCCCAGATCTGCAACTGCTCGATGGCGGCGGCGCGAAACGTGTCGCCGGCGGCGAGCATCACTTCGAGCTTTTGCCGCGCCAGGTGCTTGGCGAGCTTGCCGATGGTCGTGGTCTTGCCCGTGCCGTTGACGCCCGCGACGAGGATCACGAACGGCGCCTTGGCGCGGTCCACCACGAGCGGCTGCTCGACGGGCTTGAGGATCTTGGTGATCTCCGCCGCGAGCAGGCGCTTCAGGTCGTAGTCGGAGATGGTGGCGTCGTAGCGGTCCTGCCCGATCGCCTGGGTGATCGCCTGCGCCTGCGCGGCGCCGAGATCGGCGCGGATCAGCGCCTCTTCCAGCTCGGCCAGCGTCGTCGCGTCGAGCTTGCGGCCCACGAAGATGCCCGTGACCGCATCGCTCAACCCCGCGGTCGAGCGCGACAAGCCTTCCTTGAGCCGCTCGAACAGGGTCAGCGGAGGAGGCGCTTCGCCGTACGTCCTCATGCGACGAGGTGCTCCCGCGTGGCGCCGGTGATGCGGACGGTGTGGAGGCCTTCGCCCGGCACGTCGTGCAACTTCACCGGCGCGAAGCAGGGCGTGCGGCCCTGGCCGGACTTCTCCATCAGCACGGCCTGCGTCGTGCCGACCAAAGCCGCGAGGCGGCGGCCGAGCGCGTCCTCGCCCATCGCGCGCAGGCGGGCCGCGCGTGCCTTGACGAGGGCGCGGTCGAGCTGCGGCATGCGCGCCGCGGGCGTGCGACTGCGTGCGCTGAACGGGAAGACGTGCAGGAACGAAAGCCCCGCGTCGTCGACGAGCTTCACGGAATTCTCGAACATCGCTTCCGTCTCGGTCGGGAAGCCCGCGATCAGATCGGCGCCGAACGCGGCCTCGGGCCGCAACCGACGCACGGCGTCGCAGAACGCAATCGTGTCGGCGCGCGCATGGCGGCGCTTCATGCGCTTCAGGATCATGTCGTCGCCGGACTGCGCCGAGAGATGGAAATGCGGCATCAGCCGTTCCTCCTCGGCGATGGCGCGCATCAGCTCGTCATCGGCCTCGATGGAGTCGATGGAGGAGATGCGCAGACGCTTCACCGCGGGCACGAGCTTGAGGATCTTGCGCACGAGCAGGCCGAGCGTCGGGGTGCCCGGGAGGTCGGCGCCGTAGGAGGTGAGGTCGACGCCGGTGAGCACGATCTCGGCGAAGCCCTTTTCGGTCAGCCTGCGCGCCTCGTCGACGACGGCGCCCATCGCGACGCCGCGCGAATTGCCGCGGCCGTAAGGGATGATGCAGAAGGTGCAGCGGTGATCGCAGCCGTTCTGCACCTGCAGGAAGGCTCGCGCGCGACCGTCGAAACTGTCGACGAACTGCGAAGCGGTTTCCTTCACCGACATGATGTCGTTGACGCGCACGCGCTCGCCGAGATCGAAATAGGAGTGCGCCTCCAGCTTCTCGGCGTTGCCCAGCACCGCGTCGACCTCCGCCATGCCGGCATAGGTCTGCGGCTCGGTCTGCGCCGCGCAGCCGGTGACGATGATGCGCGCGCCCGGGCGCTCGCGGCGGGCCTTGCGGATCGCCTGGCGCGACTGGCGCACCGCCTCCGCCGTCACTGCGCAGGTGTTGAACACGATCGCGTCGTCGAGCCCCGCTTCCGCAGCGCGCGCCTTCACCGCCTCGGATTCATAGGCGTTCAGCCGGCAGCCGAAGGTCACGACATCGATCACGACGCATAGTCCTTGAGGTCGACCTCGCCCTTGAAGGCGAGCGTCGCCGGGCCGGTCATCAGCATCCGTCCGTCGCGCAGCTCGATGGTCAACGTTCCGCCGTCAAGCTCGACCTCGACCTTGTCGTCGACGAGCCCGCGCCTGTATGCCGCCACGGCCACGGCGCAAGCGCCGGTGCCGCAGGCGCTGGTGATGCCGACGCCGCGCTCCCACACCCGCATGACGAGATGGCCGCGGTCGCGCACGGTGACGACCTCGACATTGGTGCGCGCGGGGAACATCGGATGGGCTTCGAGCTTGGGCCCGAGCGCCGCCACGTCGCCGGCGAACAGCACGCAATGCGGATTGCCCACATTCACCGCGGCCGCCTCCAGCCCGTCGATCTCGAAACGGTTGGTGTCGACGTCCTTCGCAAGCGGGATCGACTGCCAGTCGAAACGCGGCGCGCCCATGTCGACCGTGACGTTGCCGCCTCCCGCATTCGTGCAGGCGAGCAGGCCGCCGGGCGTGTCGATGACGACGCGGTCGCGGTCCGTCTCTTCCATCAGAAGGCGCGCGACACAGCGCGTGGCGTTGCCGCAGCTCTCCACCTCGCCGCCGTCCGCGTTGTAGATGCGCATCACGGCGTCGGCACCATTGCGTCCCTCGCGTATCACGATCACTTGATCGCAGCCGATCCCGAAACGCCGGTCGGCCAAGGCCTTCGCGCTCGCCGCGTCGAGCGCGAGCCCGCGCCCGCGCGCGTCGAAGACGACGAAGTTGTTGCCGAGCCCGTGCATTTTCAAGAAGGCCGTCATAGCGTCTATATAGGCGGATGCGTCCTGCCGGACTAGGGGAGTAATCGATGCGCGTTTCTTTGTGGGTTTTGGGCTTCTTAGGTCTCGCCTCCGCGGCGCTGGCGGTGACGGACGACGACCCCAATTACTGGCTTTCCGACATCCACGGCGAGAAGGCGCAGGCCTGGGTCAAGCAGCAGAACGTCAAGAGCGAAGCCGAGCTCAAATCCGGTCCGGAGTACGCAGCCGACCGCGCGGCGATCCTGAAATCCCTCGACACCAAGGACCGCATCGCGCTGGGCAATCTCGACCACGGCAAGCTCTACAATTTCTGGCAGGACGCGGGCCATGTGCGCGGGCTATGGCGGCGCGCGGCGCTCGCCGAGTACCGCAAGGCGGACCCGAAGTGGGAGGTGCTGCTCGACGTCGACAAGCTCGACGCAGACCAGCACAAGGACTGGGTGTTTCAGGGCGCGCAATGCACGCCGTCCGACAAGCGCTGCCTGGTCAGGCTCTCGCCCGGCGGCGGCGACGCGTCCGAGGCGCGCGAGTTCGATCCCAAGACGCACCAACTGCTCGCGGACGGCTTCGAGCTCGCCGCCGCCAAGTCGAGCGCCGCCTATGTCGACGAGGACACGATCCTGTTCGCGACCGATTTCGGCCCCGGCACGATGACGAAGTCCTCCTATCCCAGGATCATGAAGCTGTGGCATCGCGGACAGAAGATCGCCGACGCCAAGAAAGTGTTCGAGGTGGGCGAGGACGACATCTCGGTGCGCGACGTGGTCCTGCACGGTCCCGGCGGCGAGACCAATGCGCGCTCCACCGTCCTTGTCGAGCGCGGCGTGAGCTTCTTCCAGAACGAATACTATTTCATGGCCGCGGACGGCACGACGACCAAGCTGCCATTGCCGCTCGGCGTCATCCTGAACGGCGCGACCAAGGGCAATCTGATCCTGACGCTGCGCGAGGATTGGATGGGCCATGTCAAGGGCTCACTGATCGCGTTCCCGCTGCACGAATTCCTGAAGACCCACAAGATGCCCGCCGTGGCGCCGCTCGCGGCCCCAGACGCGCACGGCACCATCGACAGCGTGCAGCCCGGCCGCGATGCGGTCTATGCCTCGGTGTTCCACGACGTGACGGGCAGCGTGCACGTCTTCAAGCCCGTGAGCGGCAAGTGGAGCGACACGACGCTCGACCTGCCCAAGGGCGGCTCGACGACGGTGGTGACCGCCGACGATTGGGGCACGGGCGCGCTCTTCACCTATGAGAGCTTCCTGGTGCCACCGACGCTCTTTGAGGACGCCGGCGACGGCAAACCGAAAGCGATCAAGTCTCAGGCGCCTTTGTTCGACGCCTCCGGCATGGTCAGCGAACAGTTCTGGGTGACCTCGAACGACGGCACGAAGGTCCCGTACTTCCTGATCCACAAGAAGACCGCGGCCCACGACGTGCCGACGATCCTGTATTCCTATGGCGGCTTCGAGCTGTCGCTGACGCCCTGGTACTGGGACGACGGCCACCGTCCGCTGGATGCGGGGCAGGTTTGGCTGAACAAGGGCGGCGCCATCGCGGTCGCCAACATCCGCGGCGGGGGAGAGTTCGGTCCGGCTTGGCATCAGGCGGCGCTCAAGGCCAACCGCCAGAAGGCGTTCGACGACTTCGCCTCGGTGGGCAAAGACCTGGAGACGCGCGGGTTCACCACGCCTGCGCATCTGGGCATCGTCGGCGCCTCGAACGGCGGCGTGCTGACGACGGTGACGATGACGCAGCATCCGGAACTCCTGAACGCGGTGGTCAGCCAGCGCCCGCTCGTCGACATGCTGCGCTACACGCGCTTCGGCGCGGGCGCGTCGTGGGTCGAGGAATACGGCGATCCGGACAAGCCGGCAGACCGCGCCTATATCGAGAAGTACTCCGCCTATCAGAACGTCAAGCCGGAGGTGAAATATCCAGGCATCCTCTTCATCACCGAGACCAGCGACGACCGCGTGACGCCGATCTGGGCGCGCATGATGGCGGCGAAGATGGAGGCCCAAGGCCACGACGTGCTGTTCAACGAGTCGGCGGAAGGCGGCCATGGCCCGGGCTCGACCAACGCGGCGCAGGCCGACATGTGGGCCTTGTCCTATGTCTATCTCGGGCGGAAGCTCGGGCTCACCGCGCACTAAGGGGGATGACGATGCGGTTCGGAAAACTCGCTTTCGGCGGCCTGCTGCTCGCCGCCATGGCCGGCAACGCGCTTGCGGACGACGATCCCTATCTCTGGCTCGAGGACATCCACGGCGCCAAGCCGATGGAATGGGTCAAGCAGCAGAACGACAAATCGCTCGGCCTGCTCAAATCCGATCCCCGCTATCAAGCGGATTACGACGCCATCCTGAACGTGATGGACGCGACCGACCGCATCCCGTTCGGCGATGTCGACCATGGCTTCGTCTTCAATTTCTGGCAGGACGCGAGCCATCCGAAGGGCATCTGGCGGCGCACGACAATCGCCGACTACGCCAACCCCGCGCCGCAATGGGACGTGCTCCTCGACCTGGACAAGCTCGCCGCCGACGAGCACGAGAACTGGGTGTGGAAGGGCGATGCGTGCGCACCGTCGCTCAAGCGTTGCTTGATCAATCTCTCGCGCGGCGGCGGCGATGCCGTGGTGGTGCGCGAGTTCAACATGGAGACGAGAGGCTTCCAGGCCATCGACAGGGACGGCTTCTATCTCAAAGAGGCCAAGTCCACGGCCGACTATCTCGGCGACGACGACGTGATCTTCGCCACCGATTTCGGTCCAGGGTCGCTCACCAAGTCGGGCTATCCGCGCATCGTCAAGCATTGGTTGCGCGGCATGCCGCTGGACAAGCCGATCCAGATATTCGCAGGCGAGGAGAGCGACGTCGCGGCGGGCCCATTGGTCTTCCGCGGCGCGAAGGGCACGACCGCGTTGATCGTGCGCGGCATCGATTTCTTCCACAACGAATACTACTACGTTCATATCGGCCGCGACGTGGTCAAGCTGCCGCTGCCGCTCGGCGCCGACGTCAAGGGCGCGATCGACAACAACCTCATCCTTACTTTGCGGGAGGATTGGAATTTCGGCGACACGGGTATCGGCAAAGGCTCTCTGCTTTCCTATCGGCTGGAGCCGGGCGTCCAGAAAGATCCGCCATCCGCGGTGGAGTTCCTCGATGCCGCCGGCTCGCACCAGACCATCGACGAGGTGGAGGTGGGACGCGATGCGGTCTATGCCTCGGTCTATACAGACGTCGTCGGCGCGATTCATGTCTATCGCTACGATCCGAACGGCCTCGGCTTCCGGACCTGGAGCAACGTCAAGCTCGATCTTCCCGCGCGCGGCTCGACGCATATCGTCGGTGCGGACACCTGGGGGCCGCAGGCCGAGTTCCGTTTCGATAGCTTCACCCAGCCGACGACGCTCTATGCTTATGACGATAAAACGGACAACGCGAAGCCCGCGCCGATCAAATCGCTGCCCGCCCGCTTCGATTCCTCGAACATGGCGACGGAGCAGTTCTTCGCGACGTCGAAGGACGGCACCAAGATTCCCTATTTCGTGACGCGGCAGAAGAGCATCGCGGGGCCCGCGCCGACGGTGCTCTACGGCTATGGCGGCTTCGAGATCTCCGAGACGCCCACCTACAGCGCCAATTTCGGCATGCTGTGGATGTCGCATGGCGGCGTCTATGTCGTCGCCAACATCCGCGGCGGCGGCGAGTACGGTCCGGCCTGGCATCAGGCCGCGCTGCTGGAGAACCGCCAGAAGGCCTATGACGACTTCCAGGCGGTGGCGCAGGACCTGATCAGGCGCGGTATCACCACGCCCAAACAGCTCGGCATCATGGGCGGGTCGAACGGCGGCCTGCTCGTCAGCGCCAACATGGTCGAGCGGCCCGACCTCTTCGGCGCGGTCGTCTGCCAGGTGCCGCTGGTCGACATGATCCGCTACACCAAGATCGGCGCCGGCGCCTCCTGGGCCGCGGAATACGGCGATCCCGAAGATCCCAAGGCGCGCGCCTGGATCCTGAAATACTCGCCGTACCAGAACGTGAAGGCGGACGCGAAGATGCCGCCGGTGCTCTTCGTCACCGCGACCAGCGACGATCGCGTGACGCCGGTGCACGCGCGCAAGATGGCGGCGAAGATGGAGGCCCAGGGCCACGACGTTCTGTTCTACGAGAACACCGACGGCGGCCACGCCGCCGCGGCCAACCATCGCCAGGCGGCGGAGATGTGGGCGCTCTCCTTCGTCTATCTCGCGCGGGAGTTGGGATTGCGCGCGCCGCCGCCCGGCGATTGATCTTTCGTTGAGAGGTTGCTGCGGCCACCTCTTCAAGATATGGTTTAACCAAGATCATTCTGGAGGGGACGGTGGGTTCATTCCTCGCTTCGAGATTGCCGGGACGCGCGCTGGTCGCGGGCCTTCTGCTGCTTCTCAGCGGCTGCGCCACGCAGTTGGCGCCGTCCTACAGCCAGAGCATCGTCGACGCGCTCAATACCGCGAACGCGCAGACCTTGACCCTGTTCGCGACCGTGTCGACCGGCGTCTCGTCCTCGACTTATGCAGCCCAGCGCGAGGCGACCTATAACGGGCTGATCGGCCAGTTCCAGGCGGTCGAGTCCCAGGTCGCGGCGCGGCCGATGCCGCAATCGCTCATGGGCACCTCGAGCTCGACGACGCTCGCCGACTGGCAGAAGGTGCTGGCGACCGCGCCGACCAAGGGCAGCCTGGACACCATCGTCTCCGTCCTCACCAAGATGCGCGACGAGGATGCGAAGAACGGCTTCAAGCCGGTGATCACGGGCTGCAGCTCGGCGACGCTCGACCCCTCGCTGATCTGCGGCTTCCAGAACGCATACACCCAGAACTTCGACAGCGCGCTCACTTATGAATCGGCGCTGAAACGGTAGGACACGGCCATGGCAACAAGCTCCATCGACGTCGACCAGCTCCTCGCCAATCTGAAGACGGTGGCGACCGGCATCATCCAGCAGGACGTGACCACCATCCAAGGCTATTCCGAGCGCCAGCTCGCCGCGATGGCGCAGCAGGCCAAATGGATCGCCGCGGCGAGCCTGACCGGCGAGCTTTCCTCCGACATGCGCGACTTCTTCCTGAACACGCTGAAGGACAGCGCGGTCAATTTCGCCAACACGCTGAAGGGCCTGGTGGTCATCACGGTCGAGAAGGTCTGGAACGCGCTCGTCGGCGCGTTGTGGACCGCCATCGGCAACGCCATCGGCATCCCGCTCCAACTGCCCGGCGGCGGAACGGCCGGCGGGACGACGGCGTAAGCCATCTACCACAATCACCATGGCCGGGCTTGACCCGGCCACCCAGCGGCCGTGCGTCTGCACGGCCAATGGCTCGGCTTTGTCGCCGAGTGATGTGTTAGAGACATCGCAGCACATTTCGTTTCAAGTCATTCGCGGCGCAGACGCGCCGCGGCTGGGTGGCCGGGTCAAGCCCGGCCATGGTGAAGCTTGTATGAGGGACCGATTTTGAACCAGATGAGTGGGAAAATGAATGAGATTGCGGAGCGATTAGCTAAGCGGCTGTTCGATGGACCCGTCATCGAAAACCAGTATCGAAGCGCATTTGTCGAGGAGATGATAAACCCATCGCTTGAAGCGTTTGGATGGAAATATGCCGGTGGCAGCTGGTGCGGTTGGGATTTTGAGCGCGATGATGGAGCGCGGTTGGAGGTCAAACAATCTGCGGCAATTCAGACTTGGTCTAACGCACGCAAGATCAAAACCAGGGGCGCGTTCGATATTGCCTCCAGGACGGGATATTTCTCGGAAGAAGGCGCCAAATGGAATCCAATCGCGGGCAGACCAGCTGATGTTTATGCATTCGCCTGGAATCCTGGGAATGACCATCGCGATCCCGATCAGTGGGAGTTTTTTTGTGGTCATCACTGGCCAATTGCCGCCAGATCAAAAGACAATTTCGCTATTGAGAATACGAGCGCTCGCCATGGCCGCCGGGCAAACTAAGTCCTTGAAACTTCCGGAGTTGGCGGGTCGCATAACTGAGCTCCTGCGCGAATATCCGCCATCTCGAATTGACAGCCCGGCTCCTCGCGCCTAAAACCCGCCCGCTTCCGGAGAGACTAAGTCCCTCCGGTCCCCGGCCCAGCGCCGCGGATCGCCCCCAGGCAGCGCAGGTGCGCCCCCTGGGGCTTGACTGCTTTGGGTATTGGGAACGCATGTTCGACAGTCTTCAGTCCCGGCTTGGTGCCACCTTCGACAGGCTTCGCGGGCGCGGCGCGCTCAGCGAGGCGGACGTCGAGGAGGGGTTGAAGGACATCCGCGCGGCGCTCATCGAGGCGGACGTCGCGCTCCCCGTCGTCAAGGATTTCATCGACAAGGTCCGGCCGCGCGCCATCGGCGAGGGCGTCATCCGTTCGGTCACGCCGGGCCAGCAGGTCGTCAAGATCGTCCATGACGTGCTCGTTGAGACGCTGGGCACCGAGAACTCGGCGCTCTCCGTCGGCTCGCCACCCGCGCCGGTCCTGATGGTGGGCCTGCAGGGCTCGGGCAAGACGACGACTTCGGCCAAGCTCGGCCTGATGCTCCAGACCCGCGAGAAGAAAAAAGTGCTGATGGCGTCGCTCGACGTCTCGCGCCCCGCGGCGATGGAGCAGCTGCGCGTGCTGGGCGAGCAGGCGGGCGTCCCCACGCTTCCCGTCGTCGCGGGCCAGGGTCCGGTCGAGATCGCGCGGCGCGCGATGGCCGCGGCCAAGGTTGGCGGCTACGACGTCGTCATCCTCGACACCGCCGGGCGCCAGCACATCGACGAGCAGCTCATGACCGAGGTCGCGCAGGTGCGCGATATCGTCAAGCCGCACGAGACGCTGCTCGTCGCCGACAGCTTGACCGGCCAGGACGCGGTCAACATCGCCAAATCCTTCAACGAGCGCGTGCCGCTTTCCGGCATCATCCTGACGCGCGCCGACGGCGACGCGCGCGGAGGTGCTGCGCTCTCGATGCGCGCGGTCACCGGCGCGCCGATCAAGTTCCTGGGCGTCGGCGAGAAGCTCGATGCGCTCGAGGCGTTCCATCCTTCTCGCGTCGCCGCGCGCATCCTCGACATGGGCGACGTGGTCTCGCTCGTCGAGAAGGCGGCGGAAAGCTTCGACAAGGAAAAGGCCGAGAAGATCGCGGCCAAGATGAAGAAGGGATCGTTCGACATGGACGATCTCGCCGAGCAGCTGCGCCAGATGAAGAAGCTCGGCGGCATGCAGGGCGTGCTCTCGATGCTGCCGGGCGTGGGCAAGGTGAAGGGCCAGCTCGACGCCGCGGGCCTCAACGACAATCTGCTCACGCGCCAGGAGGCGATCATCCTGTCGATGACCCGCGAGGAGCGGCGCAATCCCGACGTGATCAACGGCTCGCGCAGGAAGCGCATCGCCGCCGGCTCCGGCGTCGAGGTGAGCGAGGTCAACAAGCTTCTCAAGATGCACCGCCAGATGTCCGACGTGATGAAGAAGGTCGGCAAGGGCGGCCGCGCGATGCAGGGCCTCTCCGCCCTGTTCGGCGGCGGCGGCGGGATGCCGCCCGGAATGATGCCCAAACGCTAGTTGTTTCAAAGGCCAAGGTTTCAAAGGAAGGACAGACACGACATGGCTCTCAAGATCAGGCTCGCGCGCGGCGGCACCAAGAAGCGCCCGCACTATTCCATCGTCATCGCGGATTCGCGCAGCGCCCGCGACGGCCGCTTCATCGAGAAGATCGGCTTCTACAACCCGCTCTTGCCGCGCGACCACGCCGACCGCATCAAGCTCGACCTGGAAAAGGCGAAGGCGTGGATGGCCAAGGGCGCGACCGCCTCGGACCGGGTGCACCGCTTCCTGTCGGATGCCGGCGTCGTCAAGGCGCGCGTCCACAACAACCCGCAGAAGGCCAAGCCCCGCAAGAAGGCGCAGGAACGCGCCGCGGCCGCCGCCAAGGCGGCGGAAGCGCCGGCGGCGTAATCCGCGGTGACGCGCGACGTCCTCATGGCCGCCGTGATCGGCGCGCATGGGCTGAAGGGCGAGGTGAAGGTGAAGGCCTTCACCGACGCCGCCGACAGCCTGAAACGCTATGAGCGGCTGCATGCGCGCGATGGCCGCGTCTTCACGGTCCAACGGCTGACGCCCACAAAGGCGGGAGAGGCAAACGTCGCATTTGCCGAAGTCCTCGACCGCAGCACGGCCGAGGGGCTCAAAGGTCTCGAGCTTTTCGTCGCGCGCGCGGCGCTGCCCGGTACGGCCGAGGACGAGTTCTATCACGCCGATCTCGTCGGCCTCACCGCGATGGACGGGGAGGATCGCGCGATCGGCACGGTCAAGGCGATCCACAATTACGGCGCGGGCGACGTGATCGAGATCGCGCGCGCAGACGGCGACACGGTGCTGCTTCCCTTCGCGCGCGACTTCGTGCCCGTGGTCGACATCGCGAATGCGCGCATCGTGGTGGCGGTGCCCGAAGAGGTCGAAGCAGGCGAGAAAGGAACGGTCGAATGAGCACGCTCACATTCCGCATCGCGACGCAGGATGATCTCCGCGCGGTGGTCTCTCTGCTCGCCGACGACGAGCTCGCCGAGAACCGCGAGAAGCAGGTCGCGGGCGAAAGCGTGGCCGAGGAATATGCGAACGCCTTCGCCGCGATGGAGCGCGAGCACTACAACCACATGCTGCTCGCCGAGAGCGAGGGCAGGATCGTGGGCTGCCTGCAGCTCGTCTTCGTGCCGGGCCTGTCGCGCAAGGGCAGCAAGCGCGCGATCGTCGAATCCGTGCGCGTCGCCGCCGACCAGCGCGGGCAATCCGTCGGCACCGCGCTGATGAAGGAGGCGATCCGGCTGGCGCGCGAAGGCGGCTGCGGGCTGGTGCAGCTCGACTCCGACACGCGCCGCACCCGCGCGCATCTTTTCTATCGCCGCCTCGGCTTCGTGCAGAGCCATTTCGGGTTCAAGAAACAGCTGTGACCTGGTCCGCGACCGTCCTCACGCTCTTCCCGGAGATGTTCCCCGGACCGCTCGACGTGTCGCTGCTCGGCAAGGCGCGGCAGAAAGAGCTCTGGTCGCTCGAGGTGCGCGACATCCGCGAGCATGGCATCGGCAAGCACCGCACCGTCGACGACACGACGGCGGGCGGCGGGCCCGGCATGGTCATGCGCGCCGACGTCGCCTGCGCCGCCATCGACGCGGTGGAGCGCGCGGGCCGTCCGCTGATCTATCTTTCGCCGCGCGGCGCGCCGCTCACCCAGACGCGCGTCGAGGGTTTGAGCCAGGGCGCGGGCGCGATCCTGCTCTGCGGCCGGTTCGAGGGCGTGGACGAGCGTGCGCTCGAGGCCCGGGCGGTCGAGGAAGTCTCGCTCGGCGACTTCGTGCTGGCGGGCGGGGAGATCGCAGCCATGGCGCTGATCGAGGCCTCTGTCCGCCTGATCCCGGGCGTGCTGGGCGCGCAGGCCTCGCCGGCCGAGGAGAGTTTTGCCGCCGGCTTGCTCGAATATCCGCAGTACACAAGGCCCCAAACCTTCGAGGGCCGGGACATCCCCGAGGTGCTTTTGGGCGGAAACCATGCCGAAATCACCCGCTTCCGGCGCGAGGCCGCGGAAAGGCTGACAAAAAGCCGCCGCCCGGACCTCTGGACCCTCTATGAAAAGCGCAAGCGCTAGGCTATACGGCCCGGCTTCATTCCACCCCTTGGCCTGACGGAGACCGCCCCCATGAACCTGCTCAAACAGCTCGAAGCCGAGCAGATGAAGGCTCTGCGCACCTCCGCCCATCCCGAGTTCCGCCCCGGCGACACGCTGAAGGTCAACGTCAAGGTCGTCGAGCAGACCTATGACGAGAAGGCCAAGCAGATGAAGACGCGCGAGCGCATCCAGGCGTTCGAGGGCGTGTGCATCGGCCGCCAGGGCGAGGGCATCAACGAGGCCTTCACGGTGCGCAAGATCTCCTATGGCGAGGGCGTGGAGCGCGTGTTCCCGGTCTACTCGCCGCTCGTCGACTCCATCGTCGTCGTGCGCAAGGGCAAGGTCCGCCGCGCGAAGCTCTATTATCTGCGCGGCCGCCGCGGCAAGTCCGCCCGCATCGCCGAGCGCACCGACAGCGGCCCGGCCGAAACCGAGGCGTAAGGCCCTTTAGGGATTTGTTCCTGAGTCGTACTTGTGAATAATTGGCTTGGGGAGCGAATCACCATGGCCAAAAACTCCAAGATCGAATGGACGCACCACACATTTAATCCTTGGTGGGGGTGCGTGAAAGTTTCACCCGCTTGTAAGCACTGCTACGCTGAATCATGGGCACGCAGAGTGGGTGAAGACGTTTGGGGTCTAAAAGCCGAACGCCGCTTTTTTGGCGAAGAACATTGGAAAGCACCGCTAAAGTGGGATCGCGAAGCGGGCGAAGAGGGCGCGAGGCGTCGGGTATTCTGCGCATCCATGGCGGATGTTTTTGAAGATCGGCGCGATCTTGACGTTTGGAGGGCCAAGCTCTGGCCTCTTATTGAAAAGACAAAAAATCTAGATTGGCTTCTACTGACAAAACGTCCGCATGCAATCTCGCGTTTGGCCCCTTGGAAAAAGTCATGGCCCGAGAATATCTGGCTGGGGACCACCGCAGAAAACCAGCATTGGGCCAATAAGCGAATTCCTGATCTCGTTTCCAATTCAGCGCGAGTGCTTTTTCTTTCTTGTGAACCGCTACTTGGCCCGCTTGACCTGCAACCGTGGATTGGGAAAGGTATTGGATGGATTATCGCTGGTGGGGAAAGTGGCGGTAAGTCGCGTCCTACAGATCCCTCCTGGGTGCGCGCTTTGAGGGATCAATGTTTGAATTCGGGAGTGCCTTTTCATTTCAAACAATGGGGCAACTGGGCCCCAATCAACGCGAAGGCGGAGGCTGCGCGCATTCGAATGCTGGCTAGTGGAGAGCGATTGGTGCGTGTGAACAAGAAAATCGCGGGCAGACATTTGGATGGTCGAACTTGGGACGGCGCTCCCGCGTTCTAGGATGCCAATACAACAGCTCTTATTCGATCTACCTCCTGTCGCAAACGATAAGCCCATCCGTTTTGCTCCGGTGAGGAATAAGATTTGGACGGAGCAAAAGGCGAAACTGATCTCTCGCTATCTGCATCTGTTTGTTCTGATCACGAAGCATGGCACCTACATAGATGGCTTTGCAGGCCCTCAATACGAAGATAAAAAAGACGCATGGACCGCGAAACAGGTGCTTGAGAGCGAGCCACGATGGCTGAAGTCGTTTTTCCTTTGCGATCTGGAAAAGACTCAGATTGATGAATTGAAAGACCTAGTCGACGAGCAACCGAAGAGGCCGCGTAGACACATCGAGATTCATCAAGGTGACTTTAACAGCGAAGTAAAAAGCATTTTGACGTCGGATAAAATTAACGATCGGATAGCCACTTTCTGCCTTTTGGACCAAAGGACATTCGAATGCGACTGGGCGACCGTCACTGCACTGGCGGCCACAAAGAGTACTGAGAAGATTGAGTTGATGTATTTTGTCCCGACCGGTTGGTTTGGGCGGGCAGTAGCGGGCATTAAGAAGGACAAGGATGCTCGAATGGAGCGTTGGTGGGGACGAAAGGACTGGGAACGTCTTCTAGATATGAATTTGGAAGAGCGTGCCCAGGCATTCTGCGAGAGATTCAAGAGCGACTTGGGATATAAGTATGCCTCGCGCTGGCCGATTTATTCCCGCGAACAGGGGCGTGGCCGGACCATGTATCATCTAATTCATGCGACCGATCATCGCGCGGCGCCTTACCTGATGGGACGGGCTTATCGCACCGCGACCAAAGCTCCGCCGCCGCAAGAGCAGCTTAGGTTGGAATTCCTGGAGCTGGAAAAGGCCCTCGGCGGCTCTGCGGTTGACTAATTTCGCTTATTTCTTCCGCGCCCCGAGCCTCGCCGCCTTGCGCAGCGTTTCGTCGATGCGCGTCTGCCAGCCGGGGCCGGTCTTGCGGAAATAGGCCAGCACGTCCGGCGACAGCCGCAGATGCACCGATTTCTTCGGCGCCGCGGATTTCGGCCGCCCGGGCTTGGTCAGCGTCCCGTTCGCGGGCCGGATGACGACGTCGCCGATGGCGATCTCGGCGCGATCCAACTGAGCGTCGGTCCATTCCGGCATTTCCTCGTAGTCCTCGGCGGTGTTGACGTAAGCGTCGGCCTCAGCCCAGTCGGTGCGCGACTTTCGCTTTTTCTCGCTCATTGCGCTTTCTCATCGAGATGATGTGGCGGACTTCGCGGCACGGCGTCCAGACCAGGAGAACCAAGCGTCCATCCAGCAAGCCGTAGGTATGAAGCCTGGTCTCGCCATGAGCACGACGGTCGTCGACCTGGGTGAAACGCCGTCCTGCGAAAACGTTCTGCGCATCGGCAAAGTCCAACCCGCGCTCCCGCAGGTTCTTTTCGCGCTTTGCCGGATCGAGGCCGATCTCCATCCATTCATGTGGACACAATAATTCGAAAAACGTAAGAATACAAGGCTTTTTCGACACTGTGTGGAAATGTCCGCATATCGCGGCTTATACGAATCCGCGCGGGCCATCCGAGTCGCGCGCTGCAAAAAGCGCGTCGTTTCGGGATTATTCGGCCATGGCGAATAGCAATGCGCTTGAAAAGCAGTAAAATCGGGCTTCTTTCTGATTCTCATAAGAGGAAACAATGGCAACTACCGCAGCTTCCGGCGCCGCCGCGAAACCCAAGACCGTCACGCTCTCCACCAAGCAGCTCGCCAACGAGATGGCGGACAAGCAGGGCCTCACCCACAAGCAGGGTGCGTCGGTCGTGGAGGATCTCGTCGCGCTGATGACCAAGCATCTCAAGAAGGGCACCCGCATCCGCCTCAACGGGCTCGGCATCCTGCAGGTGCGCAAGCGCGCCGCGCGCATGGGCCGCAACCCCGCGACGGGCGAAGCCATCAAGATCAAGGCGAGCAAGAAGGTCTCCTTCCGCCCCGCCAAGGAGCTGAAGGAAGCCGTCTAGGGCCTCCTTCTCCGATCGGTCGAAGCCGGATCCGCGCTCGAGGGCGCCGGTCCGGCTTTGCCTTTTTCGGGGATCGCGGCTAGCCATAGTGCGTTGCCCGGGTTGGAGCCGCTTGTGACGACCGAAGCCACCGAGCCGCGGAGCGGCGGCCTGCTCCATATCCTGGGCGTGGGCTTCGGCATCGCCGTCGGCGTCGGCATGATGATGGGCTCGGGCATCCTGCAGTCGCCGCATCTCATCGCGGCTGCGGTGCCGAATGTCGTCCTGATCATCGCTCTATGGGTTCTGGGCGGCGTGCACGCGGCGCTCGGCGCCAACGTCGTGGCCGAACTGGCGACGACGATGCCGAGGGCGGGCGGGCCCTATGTCTACGCGCATCGCGCGCTGGGCGATGTCGGCGGGCTGATCGTCGGCTGGAGCAATTGGGTGTCCACCCTGGCGGGGATCGCCGCCAACACCGTGACCTTCGCGAAATTCCTGGCCCTGCTCTGGCCAGGCGCCGAAACCAACATGGCGATCGTGGCGGTCGCGCTCCAGGTGGTCATCTACGGCGCCAACATCATGGGTCTGCGCGAGGGCAGGTTCATCCAGCAGGCCACGACCCTGATCAAATGCCTCATGCTGCTCGCCTTCGCCGTCGCCGCGGTCGTGCTTGGCACGCGCGCGACGTTCGGCCAGATCGCGTCGGCGTCGGCGCCCGCCGTCGGCGTCTGGGCGATCATCGCCGCCTACAACAAGATCCGCGGCGCTTATGCCGGATGGGAGGCGCCGGTCTATTTCACCGAGGAGAACGCGCAGCCGTCGCGCAGCATTCCGCGTGCGCTGATGTTGGGACTGGCGCTGACGGTCGTGCTCTATGTCGGCGTCAACGCGGCGCTGTTCTGGGCCATAGGCCTGTCCGGCGTGGCGCGGCAGGTCGAGCCGTTCACGACGGTGCTCGATCTCTTCGGCGGCCCGCTGCCGTCGATCCTTTTCGCCTTCGGCGCGATGATCACGGTCGCGAGCTGCGCCAACGCCAACATCATGAGCGCGCCGCGCATCCTGTTCGCCTTGTCGCGCGACAAGCTGTTGCCGCGCATCCTGCAGACCGTCAATGCGGGCGGCAGCCCGAGCATCGCGTTCCTGACCTCGGCAGTGTTTTCCGTGGCGCTCGCCGCGACGGGCAGCTTCAGCCTGGTCTTCGGATTGATCGGAACGCTGAATTCGCTCGCGGGGCTGCTGGTCGGCGTCTCGCTGTTCGTGCTGCGCTTTCGCGAGCCCGATCTCGAGCGGCCGTTCCGCGCATGGTTCTATCCCGTGCTGCCCGCGCTCGCGGTCGTCATCGACGCGGTGCTGCTCGTGCTCTTCCTGGGCGTGGACGCCAAAGGCGCCTATTTCGCCATAGGCCTTTCGGCGCTGTGTGTTCCCTTCGCCCTGATCGCGCGGCGCACGGTTGCGCGCGGGAATAATTGACAGCGTCAATTGATGGACGCGGCCGCGCCGGCGGCATAGGCTCGTAGGCCAAGGGGCGTATTTCAACAAGGGACGATCCACATGCGTGCTCGTTTCCCGGCGGTATTCGCTGCGGCTTGCTTTCTTTCGACCTTTGCCCACGCGCAATCCGGCGACATGACGATGGGCAACCATCACGTCGTGCGCCTCGACATCGCGATGAGCAACTTCGCCTACACGCCGAACAGGCTCGACCTGGCGGCGGGCTCGCAGTACCTGCTGCACTTCACCAACAACGGCAGCTCGGGCCACGACTTCGCGGCGCCGGAATTCTTCTCGGCCGTCACCATCGCGCCGGAAGACCGCGCCAAGGTCTCCGACGGCTCGGTCGAGGTCGAAGGCGGCGCGACCGTCGACGTGCGCGTCACCGCCAACAAGCCCGGAACCTACAAAATCCACTGCACCCATTTCCTGCACACCACTTTCGGCATGACGGGAACCGCGGTGATCGAGTAGGAAAGGGCACGCGGCGCCGCCACCCTTGCCCCTGTGGTCCGCCCGCGCTAGGAACCGGCCCGGCTTCCCAAACTGAAGGACATCCCATGCCCCGCAGGAAAATCGCGCTCATCGGCGGCGGGCAGATCGGCGGAACGCTCGCCCATCTGGCCGCGCTCAAGGAACTGGGCGACGTCGTGCTGTTCGACATCGTCGAGGGCCTGCCCCAGGGCAAGACGCTCGACATCGCGCAGGCGGGCCCGGTGGAAGGCTATGACGCGAAGTTCCGGGGCACGAACTCCTATGCCGACATCGCCGGCGCCGACGTCGTGATCGTCACCGCCGGCGTCGCGCGCAAGCCGGGCATGAGCCGCGACGACCTGATCGGCATCAACCTCAAAGTCATGTCGGCGGTGGGCGAGGGCATCAAGGCGCATGCGCCGAACGCCTTCGTGATCTGCATCACCAATCCGCTCGACGCCATGGTGTGGGCGCTGCGCCAGTTCTGCGGATTGCCGCACACCCACGTCGTCGGCATGGCCGGCGTGCTCGACAGCGCGCGCTTCCGCCACTTCCTCGCCGAGGAGATGAACGTCTCGGTCGAGGACGTCTCGGCCTTCGTGCTCGGCGGTCATGGCGACACGATGGTGCCGATGCCGCGCTTCTCCACGGTGGCGGGCGTGCCGCTGCCGGAGCTTGTCAAGATGGGCTGGATCAAGCAGGACCGCCTCGACGCCATCACCCAGCGCACGCGCGACGGCGGCGCCGAGATCGTCGGCCTGCTCAAGACGGGCTGGCGTTCTACGCGCCGGCCGCAAGCGCCATCGAGATGGCGCAGAGCTATCTGAAGGACAAGAAACGCGTGCTGCCCTGCGCCTGCTATGTCGATGGCCCCTATGGCATCAAGGATCTCTATGTCGGCGTGCCCGCGGTCATCGGCGAGAACGGCATCGAGCGCAT
Source organism: Alphaproteobacteria bacterium (assembly GCA_021325375.1). Taxonomy (GTDB): domain Bacteria; phylum Pseudomonadota; class Alphaproteobacteria; order Micropepsales; family Micropepsaceae; genus Rhizomicrobium. Next base: position 112,402 of record JAJPHG010000034.1, read on the forward strand.
CGTCGAGCTCGAGCTCACCGCCGAAGAGCGCGCCGCGCTCGTGAAGTCCGCGGATTCGGTGAAGGGGCTGATCGAGGCGTGCAAGAAGCTCGACAACAGGCTCGCGTAGGCGGCGATGCGCGACGCCGCTCCCGTGCTGGGTGTCGCGCTCGGGATCGCAGGCCTTGCCGCCAATGTCTGGTGGCCGTCATGGCCGCTGGCATGGGCGGGTATTGCTTGCGTGGTCGGATCGCTGCTGGCGGGCGCCGCCCTCCACGCGCTTTCCGCGTTCGAGCGTGCGCGGCGGGAACGCTCGCTCGCGTTGAACGCGCGCGCGCAGGCCGAAGCCGGCTATTGGCGCACGATCCGGGACCTGGTTTGGGAATTCGCGCGCCGGTTCCGGGTCGTCTACACGTTGGGCATCACGGTGTCGGTCTTCCTGCTCAACGAGCCGCCGCAATACGCCTGGACAGGCTGGTCGCTCGGGGCATTCTCGCTGCTGCTCGGCATCTTGTTGATCGCGACCCTCAACCATATCTTCGTGGTACGCCGCGCGCGGTTGCTGCGCGCGACGGGCGAAGATGAAATCGATGTCAGGGGATCGTCATGAAACGCGTTGCCCAAGCCTTGTCCGCCGGCGTCATGCTTCTTTCCCAGGCGGCCCTCGCGGCAGATACAGCGACGCTCACCGTCAAGGTCCTGAACGTGTCCGACAAGGGCGGCGATCTGCGCATCGGCGTCTATGACCAGGCGACGTTCGTGATGCGCGGCTCCAAGCCCGTGACGGGCGAGGTCGTGCCGGCGAAGGCGGGGACGATGAGCTTCACGTTCACCGTCAAGCCCGGGGAGTACGGCGTCAAGGTGCTGCAGGACCTGAACCGCAACGGCAAGCTGGACATGTCGATGATGGGCATGATGCCGGCCGAGCCTTTCGGCCTGTCGAACGACGCCAAGCCCACGATGAGCGGGCCGCCCTGGGACGACGCGAAGATCGCGCTCAAGCCGGGTGCGACCACCATCACGATCACGTTGCACTGAGATGCGCTGGGCCGCCGCCGCCATGTTCGCAGGCCTCGCCATGGCGCCGCCCGCGCTCGCCGCCGACGCCACAGCCCCGGTGACCCTGACCGTCACCGTGCTCAATGTCAGCGACGCGGGCGGCCAGATCCAGGTCGGCGTCTATGACGAGGCGGGCTTCAAGGCCAAGCACGGCACGCCGGTCGCGGGCAAGATCACGGCGGCGCGCCCCGGCACGATGACCGTCACCATCGACGGGCTCGCGCCCGGCATCTATGCGGTGAAGATGTTCCAGGACGTTAACCGCAACGGCTATTTCGATTTCGGGTTCAAGTTCACCGAGCCGTATGGTTTCTCCAATGACCCGGCGGCGCCGATCCCGAGCTTCGACGACGCGAAATTCGCGCTCAACGCGGGCTCGAACGCCATCACCGTCACGCTGCACTGAGCATTCATGAGAAAAATCGCGTTGGTCTGTGCGTTGCTTCTCACCCCCGCGCTCGCGCGGGCGCAGGAGAAGGCGGTGCTCGTCGTAACCGTGCAGCACATCTCGTCGAAGGGCGGCGTACTCAGGCTCGCGCTCTACGACCGCAAATCCTTCGCCGACGACGATTCGGCGCCCATCATCGATAAGGTCGTCGCCGCCAAGCCCTGGACCGAAATCGTGACCTTCGATCCCGTGCCGCCCGGGACCTATGCGGTCAAGATGTTCCAGGACGCCAACCGCAACGAGCGGTTCGACTTCGACTGGCTGGGCATCCCCGCCGAGCGCTACGGCTTCTCCAACAATGCGGGGCCGGACTGGATGCATCTGGCGCCGCCGAGCTTCGATGCCGCCAAGATCGCGCTCAAGCCGGGCCAGAACGCGATCTCGATCTGGCTGCACTAAGCGCAATAGGGTCAAGCGTACTTCGCTTGACCCGTAAATTGCGCGCCAATCAAGGAATCTAGCGCGGGAAAAATTCGCTTTCCTGGACGCGTGGCACTGAATATAGACGGGTGATGATCCCCCGTCTTGAGACCGAAAGGCTCGTCCTGCGCGGCCTGACCGCAGGCGATTTCGAGAAGCTGGCCGAGTTCATGGCCGATCCCGACGTGGCGCGCTATCTGAGCGGCGAGCCGCTGACGCGCGCCGACACCTGGCGCAGCCTCGCGGTCGCGCTCGGCCATTGGCAGCTGCGCGGCTACGGCGTTTGGGCGGTGGAGCGCAAATCGGACGGCGCCTTCATCGGCCGCGTCGGCATGATCAATCCCGAAGGCTGGCCCGGGCTCGAGGTCGGCTGGACGCTCGGCCAGCCCTATTGGGGGCAGGGCTATGCCAGCGAAGCGGCGCGCGCCGCGCTGGACTACGCGTTCCTCACCCAGCCCGTGGAGCGCGTCATCTCCTGCATCGATCCCGATAACGCCGCCTCGCAAGCGGTGGCCACGCGCTTGGGTGAGACCAAGGGCGAGCTTCGCATGCTGCACATCGCCGGCAAGGACTTCCCCGCCGACATCTGGAGCATCACGCGGGCGGAGTGGACGGCACGCAGGCGATGAACGATCCCTCAATGTCATGGCCCGCGAATGCGGGCCACCCAGCTGGGTTCTGCACGGCGCCGGCGGAATGATCTTCGAAAGTCCTGGGCGAATTTTTTCTGCGTCACCTGGGCGGCCCGCATTTGCGGGCCGTGACAATTGGGGAAATCGTTGAGCGTAGAAACGTCATCCGCTCCCACCCTCTACCGCCGCCGCGATTTCTTCTCGTTCGTGTCGGGGCGGTTCCTGTCGACCGTGGCGATGCAGGTGCAGTCGATCGCGATCGGCTGGCAGATCTACGACATCGAGCGCACGCCGCTCGCGCTCGGCCTCGTCGGCGCCTGCCAATTCCTGCCGATGTTCCTGCTCACGCTGCCCGCGGGCGAGATTGCCGATCGCCTCGACCAGCGCCGCGTCTATGCCGCGGCACTCGCGCTCCAGGGGCTGTGCTCGGGGCTGTTCCTGCTGCTCAGCCTCGCAGCGCCGCATCGTGCGCTGCCGTTCTATCTGATCCTGATCCTGTTCGGCGCGGCGCGCGGCTTTTCGGCGCCGTCGGGCAGCTCGCTGCTCGCCTTCCTCGTGCCGCAGGAGCGGCTGGCGCGGTCGATCGCGTTCAACTCGTCGATCTTCACCGTTGCCGTCATCGCGGGCCCGGCGCTCGGCGGCGCGCTCTACGCATTCGGGCCGTTTGCGACCTATGGCACCTGCCTTGCCGGTTTTCTGATCGCAGCGGCGCTGATGCTCGGCCTGGGCGGGCGCCGCATCGACCGCAGCGCGCAGCACGAAGCCTCGCGGTTGGCGCGCGTCGTGGAAGGCATCCGCTTCGTGCGCGAGCGCCCCGTCGTGCTGGGCGCGATCTCGCTCGATCTCTTCGCGGTGCTGCTCGGCGGCGCGGTGGCCCTTCTGCCGGTCTATGCGCGCGACATCCTGCATCAGGGGCCATTGTGGCTCGGCATCCTGCGCGCCTCGCCCGCGGTCGGCGCCGCGGTGACGGCGCTGGCGCTCGCCTGGTGGCCGATCAGGCGCCGGGCGGGGCTTTCCATGTTCGCCTGCGTCGCGATCTTCGGCGTGGCGACGATCGTCTTCGGCCTGTCGCGCAACCTGTGGCTTTCGATGGCGGCCCTCGCGGTCACCGGCGCCTCGGACATGGTCAGCGTCTATGTGCGCACGTCGCTGATCAATTTCGCCACGCCCGACCACATGCGCGGGCGCGTCGGCGCGGTGAACATGCTCTTCATCGGCGCGTCGAACGAGCTCGGCGAGTTCGAATCCGGCATCACCGCGGCCCTGTTCGGCACGGTGCGCGCGGTCGTCATCGGCGGGCTCGGCACGCTCGCGGTCGTAGGCGTGTGGATGAAGCTGTTCCCGCCGCTGCGCGACGTCGACAAGCTGACCGACGTCAGCGCCTGACCGTGCCGCTGATCGTGGCGCGGTCGATGGCGAGCTGCGACAGCGCCGCCTGCACGGCACGGGCGCTGAGATTGCCGCCCAGATGCAATCCCGTCCGCGAGATCGCCCACAGCGTGATTTGGTAGTGGTGCGTGCCGTTGCCTTCGGGCGGGCACGGGCCGTCATATCGCGCGTCGCCGAAATTGTTGGCCACGGCAAGCGCACCCGCGGGCAGCGTCGTGGTGCCGCGCGGCAGGCCCGTCGATTCCGGCGGCAGGTCGATCACGATCCAATGTGAAAACAGGTTGGGCGCCACGTCGATGTCGATCATGGTCACATACAGGCTCTTCGCCGTCGCGGGCACGCCTTTCCATGACAGCTCGGGCGAGACGTTCTGGCCGCCGCAGCTCGGATGGTTGTGGATGGTGGGGATCGTGCCGCCGTCCACGAAATCGCTGCTCGTCAGGCTCATGGCCGAGGCCGAGCCCGAGGCCGTGGCGAGCGCGGCGAAGAGGAAGGCGGAAAGGCGCATCTTTTGTTCCCCGTTTGCCAAGGCGCACTATTGTCGAGAGCCGCCGCGCTCGGCAAGACTGCGCCCCTCAAAAGAGGGACATATGAGCTTGAAGGTCATCGGCGCCGGGTTCGGGCGCACCGGCACGCACTCGCTGAAGATCGCGCTGGAAATGCTGGGTTTCGCGCCCTGCTATCACATGGTGGAGGTGTTCACCCATCCCGGCCAGGCGGAGATGTGGGAGGCGGCGGCGCGCGGCGAGACGATCGATTGGGACGCCTTGATCGGCCCCTACGAGGCGGCGGTCGACTGGCCGTCGAGCTATTTCTGGCGGGAGCACGCGGCGATGTATCCCGATGCCAAGATCATCCTCACCGAGCGCGATCCGGAAGAGTGGTACAAGAGCATCTCGCAGACGATCTTCGAGTTCATGGCCCATGAGGTCGACGAGAGCACCCTGCCGCCCATCCTGCGCGCCCAGCGCCGGATGGGGAAGTATATCGTCGGCGAGAAGGTGTTCGGGGGCCGCTTCGACAAGGCGCACGTCCTCGACGTCTATCGCCGCAACGGCGAGGCGGTCAGGCGCGAGATCCCGCGCGCGCGCCTGCTCGAATTCTACGCGGCCGACGGCTGGAAGCCGCTATGCGATTTCCTGGGCGTTCCGGTGCCGGCCCAACCGTTCCCGCTCACCAACACGACGGAAGAGTTCCGCAGCCGGGCGACGCGGCGGTAGGCAGCTTCAAAACGCATACCCGAACTTCACGAAGCCGCCGCCGTTGGAGGCGTAGACGTCGGCGTAGAAGCGGCGGCGGTAGCGCGTGGTGATGAGCTTGCTGTAGGCGAAGCTCATGCCGGCGCTCGCGGCGACGTCCCACCAGTGATGCTGCCCGGAATGCACGCGCTCATAGCCGACATAGCCCGCGGCGAGATAGGCGGGCACGCCGTATTGCCAGCCATAGCGGTCCCACAGGAACTGCGCCGGCGCGAAGGCGAGGGCGGCGGTGTCCGACGGGAAGGAGTGGAAATCGGATCCGTCGGGGCGCTGCTCGCGCACGAACTGCTTCAGCGCGAAGGCGGTGCCGACGGTGAGCCCCGTATCGAGGGTGAGCTGCTCGACGCCCTGCCAGTCCCAGTCGTGCAGCAGCGCCACGCCGCCCGCCGCGACCGGAAGCGCGATGGCGACCGTCTGGCCCGCATCCGTCGAGGTTGCATGTGCCGCGCTCGCGCAGAGCGTGGCGGCGAGCACCACTGTCACAATTCTTTTCACGTGTTTCTTTCCCAATGACCGGCCGACTATAGGTGTTGCACAAGGCCCTGAAAATCGGTCATTTTTCGGATCGATTTGCATTCGCAAACGGGGGGCGGAGATGGCGGCAGGGGCATTGCGTGGCTGGACATCGGCGCAGCGGCACGTCGTCGCCGCGAGCTATCTCGGCTGGACGCTGGATGCGTTCGACTTCTTCCTCATGGTCTTCGTCATCAAGGATGTTGCCCACGAGTTCGGCGTCGAGCGCGAGGCGGTGGCGCTCGCGATCACGCTGACGCTGGCGTTCCGCGCGCTCGGCGCCTTCATCTTCGGCAGGCTGGCCGACCGCTTCGGCAGGCGTCCCATCTTGATGCTCGACGTCGCACTCTATTCCGTGCTCGGCTTCGCGACCGCGTTCGCGCCGAACCTGATCGGCTTTCTCATCATCCGTTCGCTGTTTGGCATCGCGATGGGCGGCGAGTGGGGGATCGGCGCGTCGCTGACGATGGAAAGCGTCAAGCCGCAGGCGCGCGGCTTGGTCTCCGGCCTGCTGCAATCGGGCTATCCCACGGGCTATCTGCTCGCTTCCATCGTATACGGACTGTTCTATGCGCAGATCGGCTGGCGCGGGCTGTTCATGGTCGGATTGATCCCGGCGCTGCTGATCTTCTACATCCGCCGCAACGTGCCGGAATCGCCGGGCTGGGAGACGCAGTCCAAAGCGGGCAGCGGTCTCGGCGGCGCGGAGCTCGGGATCGCGGTCCTGTATCTGGCGAGCATCGCGATCTCGGTCTTCCTCTTGCCCAAGATCGGGCCGGTCGCGTTCGCTAGCGTGGTCCTTCCCGTCGCCGGCGCTCTCGTCTATTTCCGCCGCGACTGGAAGCTCGCGCTCTACGTCGTCCTGCTGATGACCGCGTTCAACTTCTTCAGCCACGGCACGCAGGATCTCTATCCGACCTTCCTGCAGGTGCAGCACAAATTCGATGCCCACACGGTCGGCGCCATCGCGGTCGTCTACAATATCGGCGCGATGCTGGGCGGGTTGACGTTCGGCGCGCTCAGCCAGCGGCTCGGGCGGCGCTTCACCATCGTGCTGGCGTCGCTGCTCACGCTGCCGATGATCTATCTCTGGGCGTATTCCGAGACGGCGGTGATGCTCGCCATCGGCGCGTTCCTGGTGCAGTTCTTCGTCCAGGGCGCCTGGGGCGTGATCCCGGCGCATCTCAACGAGCTGTCGCCGGCCGACATCCGCGGCACGTTCCCGGGCACGGTCTACCAGCTCGGCAATTTCATCGCCTCGTCCAACGCCGTGCTGCAGTCCTATGTCGCCAAGCAGCAGGGCGGGAATTACTCGCTGGCGCTTGCGAGCGTCGCGGCGGCAGGAGCGATCGCGATTGCCACGCTGGCGCTCGCCGGACGCGAGGCGCGGCACGTGGAGATGGGGGTGAAGGCGGCGAGGGAGTGAGTTTGAGCTAAACGACACGTCGTGCTTCGAGGCTCGCCTTCGGCTCGCACCTCAGCATGACGTGCCTACTGCTGCAGTAGCGTCATCCTGAGGTGCGAGCGCAGCGAGCCTCGAAGGATGGCGCGTTTCTCAACCCTACGCCGCGACGAAGATATCCACCCGGTCCAGCGCGCCGTCGCTGGCGCCGCCCATGGCGCGCACGACGATGCGCTCCGACGGGATGCCGTCGTCGATCAGCAATTGGCGGATGATCAGCGCGCGCTTGAGCGAGAGCCTGCGCGCGTCGGAGGATTTGTCGCCCGGCTTGCCGCCAAAGGCTTCGAGCTGGATGTGCGCGGTGCCGCTCCACAACGCCGCCGTCAGGCTCGCGGTCATGCCTTTGACGGCCTCGAGCGCGCTCGGCGGCGGCTCTTCGGCGCCCGGCGTGAACAGGATCGAGCTCCGCTTGGACAGTTCGGTCGCGGGCCCCGGTTCGACGCTGGCCGTGCGCGTCGGCTGGGCCGAAGGCGGTGGCACCGGAGCCGGAGCGGGCGCGGACGGCGGGACGGCTGCGGTCTGGCTGTTCTGATCGCCCGAGAGGACGAAGGCGTCGGTCTCGCTCGGCGCCGGCGGCAGGCCCTGCTGCTTGGGCGGAGCGGGCTTCGCCGACGCGACCTGTTTGGGCGCGGGCTTCGGGGCTGCGGCCTTTTGCTGCTTCGGCGGAGCAGGCGGCGGCTTCGCTATCGCGACCTGTTTCGGCGGCGGTGTGGGCTTCGGTTTGGCCTGAGACGGCTTGGCGGGCTCGGCCATGACGAGCTTTGCCGCGCTCTCGTCGGGCAGGGCGCTCAACGGAACGTTCTCGTCGGGCGGCGGCTGCTTTGCCGGCTTCGCGGGCGGCGGCGCGGCGGCGGCGGTTTCGACCTTGGGCTTCGGCTTGGCCTGTGCGACGCGGTGGACGTGCTTGCGCGGCATGTGCAGCACGATCGGCGCGTTCGGATCGCGCTCGCCGGGCTCGAGCAGCGGGCGCATCACCCGGCCGTATTTCCCGCCCGGATAGAGCAGCACGCGCGTGCCCGAGGCGCTCGGGTTCACGGTCACGTCGGGCCGGATCTGCGCCGACGCGGAAACCGCCGCGGCGAGCAGCAGGCCGACACCCAGCACAAAGCAATTCCGTCTCACAAATCGTCCCATGGCGGCGCGACAATAACCGTCGCGAGGGGCCTCCTCAACATTGCCTAACCCCCTGTCGAATCAGATGATATAGCCTATTGCGCCCGAAGGAATTCGTGAAAGGACCGCCATGAAGACGAAGGCCGCCGTTTCGTACAAGGCGGGAGACCCGCTGGTCGTCGAGACCGTCGACCTGGAGGGCCCCAAACCCGGCGAGGTCCTGGTCGAGATCAAGGCGAGCGGGGTCTGCCACACCGACGAGTTCACGCGCTCGGGCGCCGATCCGGAAGGGCTTTTCCCGGCCATCTTCGGGCATGAGGGCGCAGGCATCGTGGTCGACGTCGGGCCGGGGGTGACGACGCTCAAGAAGGGCGATCACGTCATTCCGCTCTACACGCCGGAGTGCCGGCAGTGCAAAGCCTGCACCTCGCACAAGACCAATCTCTGCACCGCCATCCGCGCCACCCAGGGCAAGGGCGTGATGCCGGACGGCACCTCGCGCTTCTCGGTCGGCGGCGAGATGATCCATCACTATATGGGCTGCTCGACCTTCTCGAACCATACCGTGCTGCCGGAGATCGCGCTGGCGAAGATCCGCGAGGACGCGCCGTTCGACAAGGTCTGCTACATCGGCTGCGGCGTCACCACCGGCATCGGCGCGGTGATCAACACCGCCAAGGTCGAGGCGGGCGCCAACGTCGTCGTCTTCGGGCTGGGCGGCATCGGGCTCAACGTCGTGCAGGGCGCGCGCATGGTCGGCGCGAACATGATCGTCGGCGTGGACCTGAACCCCGCGCGCGAGGCCCTGGCGCGCAAGTTCGGCCTCACCCATTTCGTCAACCCCAAGGACGTGAAGGGCGATCTCGTGCCGCATCTCGTCGAGCTGACGGGCGGCGGCGCGGATTACTCCTTCGAATGCATCGGCAATGTTGACGTGATGCGCCAGGCGCTGGAGTGCTGCCACCGCGGGTGGGGTACGAGCGTGATCATCGGCGTCGCGGGCGCGGGTCAGGAGATCAAGACGCGTCCATTCCAGCTCGTCACAGGACGCGTGTGGAAGGGTACGGCGTTCGGCGGCGCGCGCGGCCGCACGGATGTGCCCAGGATCGTCGACTGGTACATGGACGGCAAGATCAACATCGACGACCTGATCACCCACGTCATGCCGATCGAGAAGATCAACGATGCCTTCGACCTGATGCACAAGGGCGAGAGCATCAGGAGCGTGGTGACGTTTTGATTTCGCGTCCCGCAAACAAACTTGTCATCCCCGGCCAGCATCGGCGCGATAGCGTCGATGCGAGGGAAGGGGACCCAGGTGGGACGACTGGTCTCGTCCTTTCCACCTGGGTCCCCTTCCCCTCGCAGCACTGCCGTGCTGCTCGGCCGGGGATGACAATGATGTTTAAGGTTTGACGCCTTTCAGCATCTTCAGCACCACCGGGTGCAGCGGGTCGTTGGCGGCGAGGATGGAGCCGCCTTCGAGCATGTTGTTGCCGCCGTCGAGGTCGGTGACGACGCCCTGCGCCTCGCGCACCAAAAGGATGCCCGCCGCAACGTCCCAGGGCGCCAGGCCGCGCTCCCAGAACGCGTCGAAGCGGCCCGCGGCGACATAGGCGAGATCCAGCGACGCGGCGCCGTAGCGGCGCACGCCTGCGGTGTGCGGCATCACGGCGCCGAGCTCGGCCTGCATGCGCGCGTGGCGTTCCTCGGCATGGCCGTGGAAGGGAAGACCGGTCGCGAGCAGCGCGGTGTTCAGCGTCTTGCGCGCGGCGACGCGCAGGCGCTTGGAATTCAGGAACGTGCCGTGGCCCTTCTCGGCGACGTACATGTCGTCGGTCGCGGGATTGTAGACCAGCGCAGAGACGATCTGGCCCTCGCGCTCCAGCGCGATGGAGATCGCGAAATGCGGGATGCCGTGCAGGAAGTTCGTCGTGCCGTCGATGGGATCGATGATGAAGCGGTGCGTCCTGTCCTTGCCCTCGATCGTGCCGCCTTCCTCAGCCAGGAAGCCGTAGCCCGGACGCGCGCGCGACAGCTCCTCGATCAGGATCTTCTCGGTGCGCTGGTCGGCGTTGGTGACGAAATCCGCCGGCCCCTTCATCGAGACCTGCAGGTTCTCGAGCTCGCCGAGATCGCGGATGAGCGGCTTGCCCGCCTTGCGCGCGGCGGCCATCATCACGTTGAGCGCGGGGGAGATGTAGGCCATCAGGCGCGGCGCAGGTAGGAGCCGTCTTCCGTCGCGACGACGATCTTCTCGCCGGCCTCGATGAAGGGCGGTACCTGGATCTTCATGCCGTTCTCGAGCACCGCGCCCTTGTAGGACGGCGCCGCGGTGCCGCCGCGCAGCACGGGATCGGCCTCGGCCACCGTCAGCGTCACGTTCTGCGGCAGGGCGATGCCGATGGGCTTGCCGTCATAGAGCTGGACCAGCGTCTTCATCCCGTCCTGAAGGAAGCGCGCCTGGTCCTCGCCGACGAACTCGATGGAGAGCTCGATCTGGTCGTAGGTCTCCTGGTCCATGAAGGTCAGCATGTCGCCGTTGGCGAAGAGGAACTGGAAGTCCTTCTTCTCGAGATAGATCTCCTCCACCGCCTCGTCGGAGCGGAAGCGCTGGTTGAGCTTGGTGCCGTTCAGGATGTTCTTGAGCTCGACCTGGTTGTAGGCGCCGCCCTTGCCGGGCTTCACCTTCTGCGTCTTGACCGCCATCCACAATCCGCCGTCGTACTCGATCGTCTTGCCGGGGCTGATGTCGTTGCCGGAGATCTTGGCCATATATGCGTGCGGCGCCGCTTCGAACGCGGGCGCGGTCCTTCTGGGTCGAGGTCAAAGAGCGCGCGCGTTCTAGCGGGCGGGATGCGCAAAGGCAATCCCGCCCGGGAACCGGGGACGAAGGCCGTAAAAAGGCTGTGCTACGCCGCCGCGGGCGCGCTGTCGCCCGGCAGCAGGAAGCCTGCCGCCAGGATCGCGACCGCCAGCCCCACATGCAGCCACTTGTCGGCGTCGTTGATCGCGACGCCCATCATCATGCCGTCCATGACCATGAAGAAGCCGCAGATCGCGACAAGGCCGTAGACAACGCCGATGATCTTGAGCGCGAGCGACGGGCCCAGCCCCGAGAACGCGCCGGCCAGCAGCACCACGCCGCTGACCAGATGGATGATGTTGTGAAGGGAATTCGTCGCGAAGATCGCGGTGGGCCCGACGATCGGGTTGGGCACATAGCCGAGCGCGCCGACGAGAAGAAAGACGACGCCGAACAGGATGGCTGCATTTCTTGCGGTCATGATCTCCCCCTTGGAGGTTGGTGCGCGCAGTCTGCCCCCGCTTCGCCGATTCGGACAAGCGCCATACGTCGTATATTTTCCAATTGCTGCGGCGCACGCAAAGCCGTGGTACCCTGGAGCATGGTCAAGGACATCGTCTTCCCGCTCGTCGTCGGACTTGGTCTTGTCCTCGCGGCGATTCGCTTATTTTGGGAGATGCGATTCGCGCTTCGCGAAGGCTATTTTCGCTATACCTTCGTGACGGGATGGATGTTCAGAGACACCGACCGCTACGGCTCGCCAATCCTGTTTTTGTGTATCTTCTGCTGGCACGTGCTCATCGGCTTGGTCGTGGTCGCCCTGGCCTGCGTGGCGATCTGGGGATTGGCCGAAACGTTGACCGTGCATGGCTAGCGCCTGTTGCTTTCGTCCGCGTGGCGCGCGTCATCGATGGCCGTGCGCCATTCGCGCAGGAAAATAAAGCAGGTGAACAATGCCGACGGCGCCGGAATCCAGGCGACAAGCGTTTCCAGCAGCGGCGGGAGATATCCGCTCTGATCGGCCCAGCCTGCCATGGCGTAGAACGGAATGCCTGTGATGAAAATCATGGGATATCCGGTGAGCCGGCCCAGTCGCCTGAAACTGGCGAGTTCGGTCTCCAAACGCAGGATGTGGAAATTCCACAGCGTCGTGGCAAGCGAAAACGCAAGAAAGGCGGATGCGAAATAGAGCCATTTCCACATCGGCGTGACACCGACATAGGAGTTCAGAATCAGAAGGAAGAGCGGAAGCGTGAAGGCGATCAGGGAGTCCGCGAAGGCGGGAATTCGGCGCCGCGAAATTCCCAGATGCGCGTAGATGACCCACGCCGACAACGCAGAAAACAGGTTTGCGGTCAGCTCGCCCCAAGTGCGTAGCGTGTCGAGCGTGAGCGGCCACAGTTCCATCCGCGCACGCGCGTCCGCGACGAGATCCGCGAGCGCGAGGCCGATGAGCACGCTGACCAGCGTTATGTAAAGCGCTGGAAACTGCTCCCGGATGCGGTGCTCCAGTTGCTCATGTGTTTCCGGATTTGCCCGCCGTCTTTGTCGCATGAACTTGCCCCCGGCGGATCAGGAATCCGCGAACAGTCTATTGAATTCCCGGACCGCCGTGGCGGCGCCGTCCTTGTGGCCCCACACGCCCGATGAGACCGCAAGGAAATCGGCGCCGGCTTCGACGAGCGCGGGCGCGTTGCGGGCCGTGATGCCGCCGATGGCGACGACGGGAACCGTCATGTATTGCGCCCACCATTCGAGCAGCTCGATATCGGCCGTGTATTGCACCTCCTTCGTCGCGGTCGGGAGGAACGCGCCGAACGCGACATAGTCCGCGCCCGCTTCGCCCGCGTCGAACGCCAGGTCGCGCGAGTTGTGGCAAGTCACGCCGACGATCCTCTCGCGCCCCATCGCCGCGCGCGCTTCGGCATAGCTCGTGTCCTGCTGGCCGATGTGAACGCCGTCGCAGCCGAGCCGGGCCGCGAGATCGGGCCGGTCGTTGAGGATGAACGCGACATCGGCGCGCCGGGCGACGGGCATCAGCGTCTCGACTGCGCGCACGATCTCGTCATCGCCCGCCTCCTTGAGGCGGAGCTGCAGGCACGCCACGTCGCCCGCACCGAGCGCGCGCTTGAGCTCTTCCGCAAACGCGCGCGGCTCGAGCTTCGCAGGCGTGATGAGATAGAGGCGGCAGGTCATTTGGAAGCAACGAGCTTGAAAGATGCGATGGTTTGATCGAACGCCTTGCGGTGTGCGGCAAAGACGGCCGATGCGGCGAAGCACGACACCATATAGGAACGCCCCGGAATGAACACCTGCAGGGTCTCGAAGCGATCCATGGTCTGGCTGAAGAGGTGATCGGTCCGCAGCGTTCCCTCGGTCGTGAACCCAAGGATGCCTTTCGCGAACTGGATTGTCTTGCCGCTCTGGATCGTCAAGCCGCGACGCGCCACGCGCGCGGGCGGGTGCATCAAGTGGCCGCTTCTCATGACCTTGTTCAGGTCGTCCTGGGTCTCGGCGAAAGCGTCATGTGTGGCGGTGACGTCGCAGTGCATGCGCGTCCTGTCGAAGTCGGGGCTCCGCATCTCGACGCCCGAATATTTCGGCTCACGCGAGATCGGCCTCGTCCCCCAAAGCGGCGGGGCATTTATCGAGAACCCGTCCGCTTTGTCGACGAACGTGGCCGGCGCGCCGCCGGCCGCGTTCGATGGTGCGCAAGAGACCATCGCGAGGGCGGCCAGACAGCGCGCGAGCGCGCTCACGCCGCCTGCTTCTCCAACTCCGGCTTCCACTGGCCCATCGCGGCCAGGCCGTTCATGCGGGCGCGGTGGGTGAAGGCGGCTTGGGCGGCGCCGACGTTCTCAGGTCTACCGCACCACGCCTTCTGCGGCGCGTGCTGCAGCGCGCGGCCATAGGAGAAGGTGAGCGCCCAGGGAAGATCGTGGCCCGCGTTCATCGCGTTGAGATGCGCCGTCGCCTCTTCGTCCGACTGGCCGCCCGACAGGAACGCGATGCCGGGAACCGACGTCGGCACGCAGCGTTTGAGGATCTTCACCGTCCGCTCGGCGACTTCCTCGACGCCCGCCTGCCGGGCACATTTCTTTCCGGAGATCACCATGTTGGGCTTGAGGATCGCGCCTTCGAGCTGGACATGGGCATAGAACAGCTCCTGGAAGACGTCCTTCAGCACCCATTCGGTGACGCGCGCGCAGGTCTCGATGTCGTTGTCGAAATCCATCAGCACTTCGGGCTCGACGATGGGCATGATGCCCGCCTCCTGCGCCAGCGCCGCATAGCGCGCCAGCGCATGCGCGTTGGCGTTGACGCAGTTGTAGCTCGTGCGCGTCGGGTCATAGGTCGCGCGCCATTTGGCGAAGCGCGCGCCGAGCTTGTGATATTCGGCGAAGCGCTCGCGCAACCCGTCGAGGCCTTCGGTCACCGTCTCGCCCGGCGAGCCGGCCAGCGGCTTGGCGCCGGTGTCGACCTTGATGCCGGGCACCGCGCCCGACGCCTTGATGACGTCGACGAGCGGGGTTCCGTCCTTCGCCTTCTGGCGGATGGTCTCGTCGTAGAGGATGACGCCGGAGATGTGGTCCTTCATCGCGGGCGTGCGGAACATGAACTCGCGGTAGTCGCGGCGGTTGCTCTCGATGTTCTCGACATTGATCGCGTCGAAGCGTTTCTTGATGGTGCCCGAGCTCTCGTCGGCGGCCAGCAGGCCCTTGCCCTTGGCGACCATCGCGCAGGCGATTTTGTGCAGTTCGTTCGCGTCCATGTTCATCTCCCCTTGCTGGCCGCCAGGGCGGCGACGCCCGGCAGCTCTTGTCCTTCAAGCCATTCCAGAAACGCGCCGCCCGCGGTCGAGACGTAAGAGAAATCGTCCGCGACATGCGCGTGGTTGAGCGCGGCCACCGTGTCGCCGCCGCCCGCGACGCTGAGCAGGTCGCCTGCCTTCGTCGCGTCGCCAACGAGCTTCGCGGCCGCGACCGTTCCGTGGTCGAAGGGCCGTGTCTCGAAGGCGCCGAGCGGGCCGTTCCACACCAGCGTGCGGGTGGCGATGAGGCGGCGGGCGAATTCCTCGATGCTCTTGTGGCCGACGTCGAGGATCATCTCATCCTTGCCCACGCCGTGGACGTCGACGGTGCGATGATGCGCATCCGCCTTGAATTCCTTGGCCACCACGACGTCGACGGGCAGGATGACGGCGCAGCCGCTCTCGGTCGCCATATGGATCACGCGCTGTGCGGTCTCGATATGGTCGCGCTCGACGAGCGATCGGCCCACCTCGATGCCTTCGGCGGCGAGGAAGGTGTTGGCCATCGCGCCGCCGATGACGAGCGTCTCGACCTTCTTCACCAGGTTTTCCAGGAGTGCGATCTTGGTCGAGACCTTGGCGCCGCCGACCACCGCCATCACCGGCCGCTGCGGATCGCCCAGCGCCTTTTCGAGATGGGTGAGCTCCTGCTCCATTGAGCGTCCCGCCGCCGAGGGCAGCAGATGCGCGATGCCTTCGGTCGTCGCATGCGCGCGATGCGCGGCCGAGAACGCGTCGTTGACGAAGATGTCGCCCAGCGCGGCGATCCGTTTGGCGAAAGCGGGATCGTTGGCTTCCTCGCCCGGATGGAAACGCATGTTCTCCATCAGCTGCACCTCGCCGTCCTTGAGCGAGGCCGTGTCGTCGCCGAACGCGACCGGGCGGCCGATCGCCTTGGCGAGCGGGGCTGCGATGGGCTTCAGCGACATCGACGGCACGACCTTGCCCTTGGGCCGGTCGAAATGGGAGAGCACGATCACGCGCGCGCCTTTCTCGGCGAGCTCGCGGATGGTCGGCGCCTGGCGGTCGATGCGCAGCGTGTCGCCGACCACGCCGTCCTTGACGGGCACGTTGAGGTCGGCGCGCACCAGGACGCGCTTTCCCTTCACATCCAAGTCATCGAGCGTCCGGAATGCGGCCACGCTTTGTCCTTCCCGAAGGCGTGAAATAGGGCCGGAGATATACGGACTGACGGTTCTCCCGACAAGCAGGGAACCCGGGCCGGAATGCCGCGTTTGTGCAGGAGCGAGAAGGGGGCCAGCCCATGAGAATCGGACGGATCTTGGCGGCCTTGGCTGCGATCGCCCTGGCGGTTCCGGCGCATGCCGAGGACGGGACCGAGAAGGGGACGCTCTCGATCCTGTTCGAGAACGACATTTTCTACAATTCGGACCACGACTACACGAACGGCGTCTTGATCGGCTACACGACGGCGCCGCAGGACACACCGGACTGGGCGGTACGGACCGCGCGCCTCCTGCCGTTCTTCGCCCAGGACGGCGACGTGCGCACCCGCTACGCGCTGGGCCAGGACATCTTCACGCCCAGCGATCTGAAGGACAAGGATCCGCCCCTGACGCAGCGGCCCTACGCAGGCTTCCTCTATGGCGCCTTCGGGCTCGTCGACGACACCGGCACCAATCTCGACCAGCTCCAGGTGAGCCTGGGCATCATCGGCCCGGCTTCGCTCGCCGAGGAGGCGCAAAAATGGGTGCACTCGATCATCCACGGCGTCGATCCGCAGGGCTGGTCGACGCAGCTGCGCGACGAGCCGGGCCTCGTCATCGAATACGAGCGCAGCATGAAGCTGATCCCGCCGCAATCGGTGCTCGGCCTGGTCTTCGACGTCGAGCCGCATTACGGGATCGCGGTCGGCAACGTCTACGACTACGTCAACGCGGGCGGCATGGCGCGGCTGGGCTTCAACCTGCCGAAGGATTACGGCCCCTTGCGCATCGATCCGAGCCTTCCGGGCTCGGGCTTCTTCGAGCCCACCGGCGACATCGGCGGCTACATCTTCGCGGGCGTCGATGGCCGCGCCATCGGCCGCAACCTCTTCTTGGACGGCAACACGTTCGAGCAAAGCCGCAGCGTCGACAAATTGAACCTGGTCGGCGATCTGGAGATGGGCGCCGCGGTGACGTTCCGCGCCTTCGAGCTCTCCTTCACCCACGTCATCCGCTCGCGCGAATATTCGACGCAGAAAGCCGCCGACCAGTTCGGCGCGGTGAATCTGTCGGTGAGGTTTTAAGATCGACCGCCCGCGGCTAGACTGACCTTCCGCACGCGGAGGGCACATGGAGCGCGACAGGCTTACCGCATTCACCGACGGGGTGATCGCGGTCATCATCACGATCATGGTGCTGGAGCTGAAGGCGCCGCACGGCACGAGCTTGAGCGCGCTGGCAGCGCAGTGGCCGTCGTTCCTCTCCTATCTGCTCAGCTTCGTCTATGTCGCGATCTACTGGAACAACCATCACCATTTCTTCCAGCTCACACCGGTGGTGAACGGCGCGATCCTGTGGGCCAATCTGCATCTGCTGTTCTGGCTGTCGCTGGTGCCGTTCGCGACGAGCTGGGTGGGGGAGAACGGCGTCGCCGCCGGGCCCGCCGCGGTCTATGGCGTAGTGCTGCTGATGTGCGCGATCGCGTTCTACATCATGGAGCGCGTCATCGTCGCCGCCCAGGGTGAAGGCTCGCCGCTCGAGAAGGCAATCGGGCGTGACCTCAAAGGCAAGCTCTCGCCGCTCCTGTACCTGAGCGGCGTCGCGCTGGCGTTCGTGGCGCCCGCGGTTTCGTATGCGCTCTATGCGCTTGTCGCGCTGATGTGGCTGGTGCCGGACCGGCGCGTGGAGAAGGTGATGGCGGGCGGCTAAATCAACTTCCCCATCGCCACCGCGGTGTCGGCCATGCGGTTGGAGAAGCCCCATTCGTTGTCGTACCAGGTCATGACCGACAGGAACGTGCCGTCCATCACCTTGGTCTGGTCGAGCGCGAAGCTGGACGAATGCGGGTCGTGGTTGAAATCGTGGCTGACCAGCGGCGCGTCGACGATGCCGAGGATGCCCTTGAGCGGCCCCGCGGCGGCCGCGGCCTTCATCGCGTCGTTGATCTCGGCCACGGTCGTGGCGCGCTTGCAGACGACCTTCAGGTCCACCAGCGACACGTTCGGCGTCGGCACGCGCACCGAGACGCCGTCGAGCTTGCCTTTCAGGTCCGGCATGACGAGACCCACGGCCTTCGCGGCACCCGTCGACGTCGGGATCATCGACAGGGCCGCGGCGCGGGCGCGGTAGAGGTCCTTGTGCATCTGGTCGAGCGAGGGCTGATCGTTCGTGTACGAATGAATGGTCGTCATGAACCCGTGATTGATGCCGACCGTGTCGTGGATGACCTTCGCCACCGGCACCAGGCAGTTCGTCGTGCACGACGCGTTGGAGACGACGGTGTGCTCCCTGGTCAGCTTGTCGTGATTGACGCCGTAGACGACGGTCAGGTCGACGCCGTCGGCCGGCGCCGAGATCAGCACGCGCTTTGCGCCCGCCGCCAGATGCGCCGACGCCTTGTCCTTCGAGGTGAAGATGCCGGTGCATTCCAGCGCGATGTCGACGTCGAGCTCCTTGTGCGGCAGCTCGGCCGGGTTCCTGATCGCGGTCACCTTCATCTTGTGGCCGGCGGCGATCATGTGCTCGCCGTCGACGGTCACGTTGACGGGGAAGCGCCCATGCACGGAGTCGTAGCGCAAGAGATGCGCGTTGGTCTCCACCGGGCCGAGGTCGTTGACGGCCACGACCTCGATGTCGCGCCGCCCGCTCTCCACGATCGCGCGCAGCACCAACCGCCCGATGCTGCCGAAGCCGTTGATCGCAACACGCAATGCCATCTCTCTACCCCTTCAATGCGGCCTTCGCGGCGTCGGCGACCGCTTCCGGCGTGATCCCGAAATGTCTGTACACGTCCTTGTAGGGCCCGCTGGCGCCGAAGGAGTGCATGCCGACGAACCCGCCCTTGGGCCCGATGTAGCGGTCCCAGCCGAGGCGCACGCCGGCTTCGACGGCGACTTTTACCGTGCCCGGCCCGAGGACGGAGTCACGATATGTTGCCGGTTGTTCCTCGAACAAGCCCCAGCACGGCATGGAGACTATGCGCGCGGCGATGCCCTCTTGGCCCAGTATTTCGCGCGCTTTCATCGCCATCTCGACCTCCGAGCCGGTCGCGAGCAGCGTGACTTTCGCATTGTCCGCTCCCACGAGCTCATAGGCGCCCTTGGCGGAAAGGTTTTCATCCGTATGCGTCGTGCGCACGGTGGAAAGGTTCTGGCGCGACAGCATCAGAAGGCTCGGCCGCTTCTCGCTGGCGAGCGCGAGGGCCCAGGCTTCCGCCGTCTCGACTCCGTCGGCGGGGCGGAAGACGAGCAGGTTCGGGATCGCGCGCAACGCCGCGAAATGCTCGACCGGCTGATGCGTCGGTCCGTCCTCGCCCAGCCCGATGGAATCGTGCGTCATCACATAGATGACTCGGATGCCCATCAGCGCCGCGAGCCGGATCGAGGGGCGGCAGTAGTCCGAGAAGGTCAGGAACGTGCCGCCGTAAGGCACGATGCCGCCATGCAGCGCCATGCCGCTCATGGCGGCGCACATGCCGTGCTCGCGGATGCCGTAATGGATGTAGCGGCCGGAATAGTCCTGCGCCGTGATCGAGACCATGCCCTTGGTCATGGTGTTGTTGGATGGCGTGAGATCCGCCGAGCCGCCGATGGTCGCGGCCCAGGCGCCGTTGATCTTGTCGAGCGCGGCCTCCGATGCTTTCCGGGTGGCGACGGACGGCTTCTCCTCGCTGGTCTTCTTCTTGAGCTCGGTGAGCGCTTTCTCGATGCCGTCCGGAACCTCGCAGGTCATCGCCATGTCGAAGTCCCGGGTCTTGCGCTTCTCCCACGCCGCGCGCGCCTTGCCGCCCTTGGCGCCGATCGCGCGCCAGTCGGACATGATGTCGTCGGGGATCACGAAAGGCGGCGACGGCCAGTCGAGAACCTTGCGCGCGCCCGCGATCTCGTCGGCGCCGGGCGCATCGCTATGCGCCTTCTGCGTGCCCTGGCGGTTGGGCATGCCGAAGCCGATGATCGTCTGGCAGGCGATGAGCACCGGCTTGTCGCTGCCTTGCGCCCAATCGAGCGCGCCCGCGACCTCGGCGACGTCATGGCCGTTGCACGCGATCGTGTTCCATCCGGCCGCCTGGAAGCGCTCGATCGTATCGGTGTTGTCCGAGAGCGACGTCGCGCCGTCGATGGTGATGGAATTGTTGTCGAAGAGCACGATCAGGCGGTTGAGCCTCAGATGCCCCGCCAGCGAGATCGCCTCGTGGCTGATGCCTTCCATCAGGTCGCCGTCGCTGGCGATGACATAGGTGCGGTGATCGACCATGTCGTCGCCGAAGCGCGCGTTCAGATGACGCTCGGCGATCGCCATGCCGACCGCGTTCGCGATGCCCTGGCCGAGCGGGCCGGTCGTCGTCTCGATTCCCGGCGCATGGCCGTATTCGGGATGGCCGGCGCAGGGGCTGCCCACCTGGCGGAAGCGCTTGATGTCGTCCAGCGTCAGGCCGGGATAGCCGGTCAGCCAGAGCAGGGAATAGAGCAGCATCGAGCCGTGGCCGGCCGAGAGTACGAATCGGTCGCGATCGGGCCAATGCGGGTCCGAAGCGTCGAATTTCAGGAATTTGAGGAACAGCACGGTCGCCGCGTCGGCCATGCCGAGCGGCAGGCCCGGATGGCCGGATTTCGCCTGCTCGACCGCGTCCATGGAGAGCGCGCGGAGCGCGTTGGCGAGGCGGCGAATCGCCGTCTGTTCGGGGCTTTGCGGCACGTCTGCGAGGTTCACGCTCATGGTCGGTTCCCGGTTGCCGCTCGGTCCCGCTTAGCGACCGCATGGCTCGTCCGTCAAGGGTTTGTCACAGGCGTCCTGTGGACCGCGGGCCCGCGAAAGTTGACCCGGTTTCCGGCACGAGCCTAAGGTCCTGACCCACGACGCAAATAAGAAGGTCACGCGATGGGCAAGATCGAGCTCGCGGCAGAACGCCTCACCAATGCTGTGAACGCTCTCGAAGGCGTGGTTGTTCCTCTCAAGGCCGCGCGGGACGCGGCGCGCGAGGAGGCGCAAACAGCCTTCGCCGACGCGGACGACGCCCGCGCGCGGCTGGCCGATGCGAACAGCGAGCGCGAGCGCCTGCTCGCGCGCATCGCCGAGCTCGAGGAGGAGCAGCAGGCCTTGAGCGAGATCTCGGAAGAAGTCGAAACCCGCCTCGACGGCGCCATCGCGGAAATCCGCTCGGCGCTGGGAAGGTAGAAATGAAAATCGCGAATGGCGAATGGCGAATGGCGAATAGAGGGGTCCGTACCCTATTCGCTATTCGCTATTCGCTATTCGCCAACGCGGAGCGTTAGATGCCCCTCGTCAACGTCATGGTGAACAGCCGGGCCTATACCATCGCCTGCGACGACGGCGAGGAGCCGCACCTCAAAGAGCTCGCCGCCCATGTCGACGCGAAGGTGAAGGAACTGATCAGCACGGTCGGCCAGGTCGGCGACCAGAAGCTTCTCTTGATGGCCGCGGTCCTGATCACCGACGAGTTCTTCGAGGCGCGCGGCCGTCTCGAAGGCCATGCGAAGAAGGCCGGCGAGCTGTCGAACGCGCAGGCCGAAGCCGACGCGCGCATCGGCCGGTCCGAGCAGCTCGCCGCCGGCGCGCTCGAAGACGCCGCCAAGCGCCTCGAAAGCATCGTGGAGAAGCTGAACGCGGCTTAGGCCTTCTCCGTCGCCTCGCCGGCCGCTGCCCAGTCCTTGAACGCGCCCAGATTGAGCACGCGCTCATAGCCGAGGTCCTTGAGGGCCTTTCCGCTCAGCGCCGAACGGCCGCCCGACGCGCAATAGACGATCACGGTCTTGTCCTTGGCGAAATTGGGATCGTGATAGGGTGATTGCGGATCGGCCCGGAACTCGATCATCCCGCGGGAGACGTTGACGGCGCCGGCGATCTTTCCGCTCGCCGCGACCTCGTTTGGATCGCGCACGTCGACGACGAGCGTGTTGCCCTGGGCGATCAGCGCGCGAGCCTCATCGGGCGTGATCTTGGGAACTTGCGTGTTTGCGGCTTCGATGAGCTGTTTCACACCGGCCATGGCGGCACCTCCGGCGCGAAAGCTAGCATCAAGCCGCGCAGTTGCGCGAGGCGCCCGGGGCGCCTACCTTATGGGCAGGACGGGTACTGCCCCACGCGTCAGGATAGCGATGCCCAGGGGCCTTAATGGTACTCACCGGGAGCTGTCCCTGGCCGGAGCCGTGGTTCCGGGCATATGGCGCCCACCTGCACTTGCAGGCCCGTGAGGATCCAATTCCAACGGTGGATGCGGTCCCGTCCGCCTTATCAGCTTCGGAAAATATTTGTGGGAATTGCCTTATCAAATTGGGCGCCACTGCTGGCTGCTGCTACGGGCTTGGTAGCGGTTATTTTAGCGCCACTGGTTCAATACAGAGTCTTTCATGGACAGCGCGCGCTTGCATTGGCTGAAAGGCGTCAGGCCAGAGCTGACGCTTTGCGAAATGAACTGGCCGAATTTCTGGCAACTGCCAGCACCTTACGAGATTTGCAGTTTCATATGTTTGAGCTGGTTTCGTTGTTCCAGCAAACAAAGGATCGGCCTTCTCAAGACAAGATCGAGTCGCAATTGCCGCCGCTTCGGGATCAAATAGCCGAGCTTCGTACGGTCACTTCTCGGTCGGTACAGCTGCTAAAAATGAGGCTAAACCCTGCAGAAGGACTCCAACGAAACTTGATTGAGGCGATATCAACTTTAGCTATGGTCGCGAAAGGCCCCAAAGACCTTCAGGCTGGAGAGACCCGGGAAGTGCTGGACAAAGCTTTTGTTCAGCAGTTGCGAGTCGTGACCGAAAGGGCGGAGCTGATGCTTCGTGCCGAGGTCGAGGCGCTCGATAGGTTATGAGTCTGAGCAAGCAACGGTCTCGCAACGAAGCGCACAAAACCCGCGCGGCGCTCGCGCGCCGGTGTTCAGATTTCGCGACGCGGGTCGCATCGTATACGGACGATCTTGGCATCGGACCCGGCGCGGTCGTCTCCTTCTATTGGCCGATGGGTGATGAGGCCGATCCGCGCGCTCTGGCGGCACGGCTCGCGCAGCAAGGCCACGCCTTGGCGCTGCCCGTGACCGTCAAGAAGGGCGCGCCGCTCGTCTTCCGGCTCTGGCGCGAGGGCGATGCGCTCGTCGTCCATGCGTTCGGGATGCATGAGCCGGCCGCCAGCGCGCCTGAGATGAGACCGGACGTGCTGCTCGTGCCGCTGCTCGCGTTCGATGCGCGCGGGCACAGGCTCGGCTATGGCGGCGGCTTCTATGACCGCACGCTGGCCGCGCTCGAGACCAAGCTCGCGATCGGCATCGCCTATGCGGGGCAGGAGACCGATACGCTCCCCATTGATGGACGCGACCATCCGCTCGACATGGTGGTGACGGAGCAGGGCGTGCGGGACTTTCGCGGCACGGGAAGATTGCGGCTGCTGAATGCCCGGCAGCGCGAAATCGTGCGCGTCTGTCTTCGCGTCGCCGCCGACGAGCCGGACGTGTTTCCGGAATGGGAGTTCTCGACGTTGTTCGGCTTGACGCGGGCGGAGGTCACGTCCGTCGCGGATGCGTGGCCGGACTGCGGCGAGAACATGAGCCTCGCCATCGGCAACGCGCTGAACAATCTATTGGGCTATCCGCACTACTGGCAGGGCGATTGGGACGCTCATTTCGCGTTCACCAAAGCCGATCTCGCGGCGACTCTCGCGGCGTGGCGCGGGGATCGGCCGGCTCGCTATTTCGACGCGCTCGTTTAGACCGTTCACCACACGCCCGGGATGAGGCGCCAGCGCACGCGCGCCTTGTACGCGGCGTAGCCGGGAAGCTCGCGTTCGAGCAGCCGCTCTTCGGCGACCGCGCGCGGCGCGATGCCGATGACGAACAGGAGCACGAACGGGAGTCCATAGAGCGAGCCGAGAAGCAGCGGCATGCCTATGAGATAGAGCATCGCGAACGCGTACATCGGATGGCGCACGACGGCATAGGGCCCGGTGTCGATCACGCGCTGGTCGCGCTCGCGCTGTACGCGGACCACCGGCGCTGCGAAGCTGTTGGCGCGGAATACGAACGTCGTCGCCCAGAAGCCGAGGATCACCAGCGCGCCGCCGGTTGCGTTCAGCCAGACGGGCAGGTGCGACAGATGCCAGCGCCGCGCGTCCAGCGCCATCAGGGCAAGCCACGCGAACCACACGCCGATGAAGACGAGCAGGAAGACGCGGTCCCAGCCCGCCTGTCCCCGCTGGTTCAGCGTCAGGCGCGATTCCAGCAACGCCGGATCGCGCTTGATGAGCCACAGGCTGAAGCCGATGCTTCCGAGCACGAAGATCGCGAGGAACGCCCAGCCCTGCCACCAGGCGAGATCGCCCGCGGCGGCGAAGAGGTCAGCGCCCATCAGGCCGAGCCATACCCCGGTGCGGACGAAAAGGACGGTACGCAATTTCGCTTCCGTCACGGCGCGGTCTTCGTGTTAAGACACATCCATGCGCATCCTATTCATCGGCGACATCATCGGAAAGCCGGGCCGCGACGTGGTGGCCGAGGAGCTGCCGCGCCTGCGCGACGCGCTCAAGCTCGATTTCGTCATCGCCAATGGAGAGAACGCGGCGGGCGGCTTCGGACTCACGCGCGCGACCGCGAACGAGATCTTCGGCGCGGGCGTCGACTGCATCACGACCGGCAATCACTGGGCGGACCAGAAGGAGATCCTCTCCTTCATCTCCGACGAGGACCGCATCCTGCGCCCGAAGAACTATCCTGCCGGCACGCCGGGCAAGGGCGCCAATCTCTACACCTCGCGCGAAGGCGCGAGCGTGCTGGTCGTCAATGTCATGGGACGCGTGTTCATGGATCCGCTCGACGACCCCTTCGCGGCGGTGGAGGCGGAGCTCGCGGCGTGTCCCCTGGGCGAGGGCGCCGACGCGATCGTCGTCGACATGCATGCGGAGGCGACGAGCGAGAAGATGGCGATGGGCCATTTCTGCGACGGCCGCGCGAGCTTGGTCGTCGGCACCCACAGCCACGTGCCGACCGCCGACGCGCAGGTCTTCCCCGGCGGCACGGCGTACCAGACCGACGCCGGCGCCTGCGCCGACTACGACAGCGTCATCGGCATGGACAAGTTCGAGCCGGTGCAGCGCTTCATCAGGAAGATCTCTGGCAGCCGCTACTCCCCCGCCACTGGCCCCGCCACGCTCTGCGCCGTGTTCGTCGAGACGAACGCGCGCGGCCTCGCCGCCCGCGTCGAGCCGGTGCGCGTCGGCGGGCGGTTGAAGCAGACGCTGCCGGATGTTTGATTGGCGGGGAAGGCTGAAAAGTCTTGCCGGCGTCGAGCCCGTCCGCTCCGGTGACGCCTATCACGTCTTCACCCGCAAATACGATGTGACCGTCGATGCCGGACAGCTCGACGACGTCCTCGGCCCGCTCGGTTCCGAGCAGGCGCACGAACTGGAGGAGGCGTGGAACCTGTTCGAAACGCGCATGACCGCGTGGAAGACGGACGCCTCTTTGCATGCGCTGGAGATGTCCAACGCCCTATGCCGCGCGATGAGCCCACAGGCGCGCGCCGATACGATCGTGGCGCTCCTCGTCGACCAGTCGGGATCGATGCGCGGTCCGAAGATGCTCTTGGCAGCCGCTGCCGTCGATGCGGCGCAAGCCGCGCTTTCGGGCATCGGCATCGCCGTGGAAATGCTTGGGTTCACGACCGTTGATTGGCGCGGCGGCCGCGCGCGCCGATTGTGGTCGCGGCTGGGAAGGCCGAGGAGCCCGGGCCGGCTTTGCGATCTTCTGCACATCGTCTACCGCGACGCATCCGAGCGCGGCTCCGGTACCGGCGGCTATGCCTATCGAGGAATGCTGCGGCCGGACCTGCCCAAGGAAAACGTCGACGGCGAAGCGGTCGAATGGGCCGCCTCGCGCTTGAGGTCCCGCCCGCAACGCGGTCGGGTTCTGCTGGTCGTTTCGGACGGCGCGCCGGTCGACGATTCGACGCTCAAGGAAAACGGCGCGAGCTATTTGAGCGACCACCTGCATGCGGTCATCGCGCGAGAGGCCGCCGGGATTTCGATCTGCGGGCTTGGGCTTCAGCATCACGCCTCGAAGTATTATGCGACCTATGCGGACGTGCTCGTTCTCGATCAATTGGCGCCGGCCTTGTTCGATCTCTTGCAGCGTGGGATTCTCGCGGGCGCGCCGGCTGGGTGACGGGGAGCGCGGTTGCGGGGTTGCCGCGTGCGCTGCAGAATGCGCCTTCCGGCCGGCGAGGGGGACGCTGCATGGAGATGCCCGAAAAGCTGCACGTCTATACCGGCGCGGTCTATGACAGCACGCGCTGGGACCGTTTCGCGTTGCGCGAAGGCGATATCGTCGTCTGCACGCCGCCCAAGACGGGCACGACCTGGACGCAGATGCTCTGCGCGCTCATCGTGCATCAGACGCCCGACCTGCCGTTACCGCTGACGCGCCTGTCGCGCTGGCTCGACCGCACGGCGCAGCCGGTCGAGGAGGTCGCGGCCGAGTTCGAGGCGCAGGATTTCCGCCGCGTGATCAAGACGCACACCCCGCTCGACGGCCTCGCCTACGACGCGCGCGCCTCTTATGTCGTGTGCGGGCGCGATCCGCGCGACGCGTTCCTGTCGATGGTGGACCATCTGGCCAACCTCTCCGACGCGACACGGGCCGAGATCGCGGGCCGCCTCGCCGCGGTGGGCGGGGCGGCGGCGTTCCCGTCCGGCGTCGACGAGATGTTCGAGATGTGGATGACGAAGCCCGAAAAGCCGTGGATGCAGGACGGCTTTCCCTGGGGCTCGGTGTTCTACTACATGTCGAGCTTCTGGAAGTTCCGTACACTGAATAATATCCACTTCCTGCACTATTCCGACCTGCTCGGCGACCTGGACGGCGAGATGCGGCGGCTGAGCGCGTTCCTTAGCGTCCCCGTCGACGAAGCGCGATGGCCCGTTCTCGTCGAGGCGGCGCGCTTCTCCCGGATGCGCGCCAAGGCCGACGCCGCGGCACCTGGCGCGCATCTGGGCGAATGGCGCGACGCGAACGCGTTCTTCAGAAAAGCGCGCCTTGGCGAATGGCGCGAGGTGCTCTCGCCCGGGAGCCGGGCGCTCTACGACAAGCTGTCGCGCGAACGCCTCGAGCCGCAGCTCAGGCTCTGGCTCGAAAGCGGCCGCCGCGCTTGCGACCCCAAGGCGAGGTGAGCGTTCACCGTCTCCCGCCGCCGCCTACCATTCGTCACGCCCAGGTGATAAAGTGGCGTGGGGTTGGTTTCGGGGGAATCTGATGAAAATCGCTCGCGCCGCGGCGGCAGTTTGTGTCGGTTTGCTGACGATGGCGGGGGCGCAGCCTGGCTTCGCCGCCCTGCTGGCGCCGAAATTGTTCCTCTCCGCCGATGGCGTGGCGCTGTCGTCGGTCCCCGGCAAGAAGGTGCTCAAGCGTTCCATCGAGGTGACACGCACGACCGGCAGGATCGCGGCCGCCTGGACCGCTTCCTCCGACCAGAGCTGGCTCACCGTGACGCCGAGCGGGGCAACGGGAGACAAGCTGACCGTCCAGGCCAGCACCAACGGCCTCAGCCCCGACCAGGCCTATACCGCGAACGTCACGGTCTCGACCGATGACGGCTTCACCGACAGCGAGACGCTGCATGTCGGATTGTGGATCGGCTCGAGCGCGCCCGCCACGGTGGAGGTGCAGCAGAACGCGCTGTCCATCGCGACCAATCCCGTGCTGCCCTACGCCTATGTGTCCGACGGCGGCAGCTCCGTCCTCGTCTACAACGTGTACAGCGGAAAGAAGGCCGCGACGTTCAAGAACGTGGCGCCGTCGGTCGGCTATATGGACGTGAGCAGCGACGGCGGCACGCTGTTCGCCGCCGACACGACAAACGCCAAGATCGTCGCTGTCGATGCGGCGGCCGGCACCGTGCTGGGCAGCTACGCCGTCGGCTATCCGATCGACAGCAGTTTCAACATGGTCTACGCCCGCCCCTACGGCCAGCCCGCGCTCTATCTCGCCGCCAACGGCAACGGCGCCGGCGGCGTCATCGCCTATCCCTCCGGCAACGCGCTGATAAGCGGCGGATTCGACGGCGGCGGCAGCTTCATGGCGGTGACGCCCGACGGCCGCAGCATCTACACGCTGATGACGTTCACGTCGCCCGGGTCTCTCTACGGCTACTCCCTCAGCGCGAACAGCAAGGGCTTCAGGCTGAAGCCGACGGGCTCGCAGCGCATCGAGGGCGAGAATTGCGAGGATCTCGCGGTGTCGCGCGACGGCAAGCACGTCTATCCCGCCTGCGGCGCGCCGTACGAGTTCGACGTCTATGACGGCAAGAGCCTGCTCCAGGTGCAGACGCTGCCCGCCAATCCCTATCCGAACAATGCCGAGGTCGACACCTTCGACAACTTCGTGGGCGGGCTGAACGGGCTGGACGCTCCCGACGACATCTTCGTCTACAATCAGAAAGCCAAATCACTCGGCGACGTCGCGACCACGGACTACAGCGAGGAGGAAGGACAGCAGCCGGCATCGGTGAAGGTGTCGGGCGACTCGACCCGCGTGGTCTCGTCCACCAACTACGTCTTCAACCATACGCAGGTGCTGATCTTCCGCAGCCTGCCCTAGGCGGCCGAAAATACCCGCGCCGCGAACGCGGTTGAAACCGGGCCGCGGACGGCCATTCTTTCCGAAACGCCATTTCGGAAAGGACTTCGCCATGGAACATCGCCAGCTCGGACGCTCCGGCTTCTTCGTGCCCGAATTGAGCTTCGGCACCGGCACCTTCGGCGGCAAGGGCGGGCTTGCCGGATGGGGCTCGACGGACGCCGCCGGCGCCACGCGCATCGTAGACATCTGCCTGGAGCACGGCATCACCATGTTCGATTCCGCCGACATCTATTCCGGCGGCGCGTCGGAGGAGGTCCTGGGCGCCGCGATCAAGGGCCGCCGCGACAAGGTGCTGATCTCCACCAAAGCCACGTTCCGCGCCGGCGCCGGCGCCAACGACGTCGGCTCGTCGCGCTTCCACCTGACGCGCGCGGTCGAGGGCGCGCTGAAACGTCTTGGTACGGATCATATCGACCTGTTCCAGCTCCACGGCTACGACGCCAAGACGCCGCCGGAGGAGATGCTCTCCACGCTCGACGCGCTGATCCGCGCGGGCAAGATCGGCTATATCGGCGTCTCGAACTTCTCCGGCTGGCATCTGATGAAGGCGCTGGCCTGCGCCGAGCGCTACGGCCTGCCGCGGTTCGTCGCCAACCAGACCTATTATTCGCTCGTCGGCCGCGACTATGAGTGGGAGCTGATGCCGCTCGGCCTCGACCAGGGCGTGGGCGCGGTGGTGTGGTCGCCCTTGGGCTGGGGCCGGCTCACCGGCAAGATCCGCCGCGGCAAGCCGCTTCCCGAAGTGAGCCGCCTGCACACCACCGCCGATTTCGGCCCTCCGGTCGACGACGAGCATCTCTACCGTGTTGTCGACGCGCTGGATGCGGTCGCTGAGGAGACGGGCAAGAGCGTGCCGCAGGTCGCGCTCAACTGGCTGCTGCAGCGGCCGACGATCGCCACCGTCGTCATCGGCGCGCGTGACGAGAAGCAGCTCAAGGACAATCTCGGCGCCGTGGGCTGGAGCCTGACGGCGGACCAGATCAAGCGCCTCGACAAGGCGAGCGCGGTGACGCTCGCCTATCCCTACTGGCACCAGCGCCAGTTCAAGGAACGCAACCCGTTCCCGACAAGGGTGTGAACTCAAGCGGCGTCGAGGCGGATGGATTCCCGCAGAAGTTTAAGCCGTGGAACATGCGCATGCTTGTCCCCGTGGCGGCGCGCTGCGCATTCCTGTAGTTTCGCCGCGTCGGGGAGACGGGGGAAAGCCATGCTGTCGAGAGTTTCGCGTGTTGCCGCCATCGCGCTTGTCATGACGGGAACGGCCGCGGGCGTGGTTGAGGCGCGCGACATCAAGGTGCTGCACGCGTTTCGCGGCGGCAAAGACGGTGGGGGGCCGTCTTCGGGACTGACGTCCGACACGCAAGGCAATCTTTACGGCACCACGACCACGGGCGGCAAAGGCTCCTGCAACGGCGGCGGCGGCTGCGGCACGGTGTTCGAGATCGCCGCGGGCACCGTAAAGAAAAAAACGCTCTACACCTTCAAGGGCAAGAACGACGGCAGCGCGCCCATGGGAGCGGTGACCGTCGGTTCGGACGGTTCGGTCTATGGCGTCGCCTCGGCCAGCGGCGCTCCCTGCGGCTGCGGAACGGTGTTCAAGATCCGTCCCGACGGCACGGAAAAGACGCTCTATAAATTCCTGGGCGGCACGGACGGCTCGAAGCCGCTTGCCGGCGTGACGCTCGATGCGAGCGGCAACATCTACGGCACGACGCAACAGGGCGGCGGCGGTTGCGGTTGCGGAACGGTATACGAGCTGACGCCGGACGGCACCGAAACCATCCTGCACAGCTTCACGGGCGGCGCGGATGGCGGAGATCCCTGGAGCGGCGTGGCATTCGACAGCGCCGGAAATCTCTATGGAACGACGCAAGACGGCGGCACCGGCTGCTCGTTCGAATGCGGAACGCTCTTCAAGATCGCGACAAACGGCACGAAGAGCGTCGTCCATAATTTCGGCGTCGACGTCGAGGATGGCGGCGCCCCGATGGGTGCGCTGGTCTTCGACAACACGGGAACGCTGTGGGGCACGACCCTGCAGGGCGGCGATTCCGTCCGCGGCACGCTCTACAAGGTCACGCCGGACGGCACGGAAAGCGTGGTGTGGGCGTTTGGCGGATTTCAGGACGGTGCGTTTCCTGAGGACGGCGTCGTCTTCGACGGCACGGGCAATCTCTACGGCACGCTTCCCACCGACGGCAGCGAAGGTCCCGGCATGATCTTCAAATGGTCGATCGCGGGCCAGAGCGAGAGCATCGTCTATGCGTTTCCGGGGCTTCCGGCCGGGCGCGGGCCGTCGGGGCTGCTCGCCTTCGACGCCGGGGGGCACATGTATGGAACGACCTCTTCCGGCGGCGGCAACAACGCGACGGGCTGCGATCCGAACGGGTGCGGCGAGGCGTTCAAGCTGCCTGCGCCGAAATAGCGGTCGGCTCGGCTTACGCCGCGTCCAGCCTGGCAGCCTCGGCGTCGATTTCGGCGCGCAGGCGGGCGGCTTCGTCCGGATCGGAGAGCTTGCCCAGGAGCGACGGCCAAACGGTTTCGCGATAGGTCGCGACCGTCGAGGCCTTCCACGGCCAACTCGCCGCAGCCTGCATTTTGGCGAGCATCTCCCGCAGCCGGTCCCGCACGGCGGCCGTGTCCGCCACGTATCGGGGAAGCTCTTCTTCGGCAAACAGGCTGGGTTGCCTAGCGCGCATTTTTTGCGGCCTTCATTTCTTCGATGATCTTCATCGTTTCCACGCTGACCCTTGTGACGCGCTTCAACAGATCGATGACCTGGTCCTTATAGCCAGCGAAGCGGTAGGTGTTGAATTTCTCGCGGATGGTTGGGTCCTTGGGTGTCTTCTCCTTGTATTGGTCGAGCACCCAATCGAGCGCGGAGCGATTGCCGAGGCGATAGTCCCAGGCTTCCTTCGGCACGCCGGTTAGTTGGGTGTCGCTGTCCAGGCGGATACCGCCTGTGTCTTTGAGCGGCTTTAGGATCGCCTTTGGTGCAATGCCGGATTTCTTCGCGGTTTTATCGACTTCGTCGACGCGCTTGAGCGGCCAGGGCTCTACCGTCTCATACCCGATATGGAATTCCATCAGCCGCTTTCCCCAGTCTGCCCACTTCCAGAAATCAGCGTAGAAGGGAATGCGCGGAAACTCGCGCTTCAGATTCTGAGCGTATTTCTCGCGGTAAGCCGGATCGTGGAGGACGCCGTAAACGTAGTGGAAGATCGCGTCCTTATCGATGGAGCGCTTGGGCGCCTTGCTTTGCTCATAATGCTCGCGGAACTGCTGCTGTGCCCAATCAGTAATGTTATCAAGGCGTTCGCCATCCGCATAACGATAGCGAGCAACCTGCTGATAGGCATCAACCGCAGCCCCAAAATGCAGGTCTGCAAGTCCGCGGGTGGCGAGCAAGCAAACGTCCGTGCGCGATCCCTTGTCGCTAAAGCATATCGCGGTATTCGAGTATCCTGGCGGAAACATCTGGTCAGCTCCGCCAAATTCGTCGACAAAAAGCCCTGACTGATAAAGCCATCGCGGAGCAAAGGGCCGATAGTTGGCGCGTACAATTTTTGCGCTGTCGAACTTCTCGCGCTTCCCTTGGGCTAAACGTCGTTTGAGATTTCGGGACCATTTGATGGTCAGCGGATAGGAATTTGTGCTCTTGGGAATACGATCATACTCCGAAATCAGCAGCTTTGCTTTGGCCTCGAGAATTTCTC
Organism: Alphaproteobacteria bacterium; assembly: GCA_021325375.1. GTDB lineage: Bacteria > Pseudomonadota > Alphaproteobacteria > Micropepsales > Micropepsaceae > Rhizomicrobium. Next base: position 144,812 of record JAJPHG010000034.1, read on the forward strand.
TATCAAAGTCGTACAGCCACCCGTCGCGATTCGTCGAAATTCCGAGAGCGTATAGCTTGAAAATTGCGCGATCTTGCGACGAGATTCGAGTGCCCTTGGTAGCCTTGTCCGCAATTGGAATTAGCCTTGAATATCCGGCGTCAGAAATTGGAATCCAGTTTCCCTTCTCATCAAGTTGAAGTTCGGTCAGGGGGTGTTCGCGGAGTAGATCGTGTTGAAGGAACGACACCTTTTCATCGGCTTTTGCGTTGTCCCTGATCGCTTGATACAGGATGCGGCACCCATGCGTACCGTGTTTTTTTGTCAAGAACGTGATTGAGATTCCGACTTTGATTTGGTCGCCGAAGACATTTCCACCCTCGCGCCTCCTTCTGTCGCCGGAAGTGCGCGCATCGCCCTTGAGATCAATTATGACGATCTCATTGAACTCTTTAGATAGAACTCGACGCATTCCGTCGAAACTGGGTTTATGCACAAACGAGGAATTGCTCACAAATGCGACTATGCCATCTCTTTCAATTCTGTCCGAAGCCCAGCGAAAGAAGCGTATATATGGGTCCCGGTATTTCGGCTTACGTGCACTACCTGCTTCAATGTAGGTCTGCTTCACTCGTTTATCAATCGCTGGATATTCCCGATTCTTGTTTTCGTCGTTCTCGCTCGCTTGGTTTGCATTGTAGGGTGGATTCCCTATGACAACGCTTATTTTCCTGGAGTTCTGTCGCTGTATGCGTTGCACGTTTTCTTCGCTAACAGCGCCGAACAGATCGCCGACAGCTCCCCTTGAATCCTTCCCGCGCGACCATCCCAGATTGTCGAGCGTGTCCACGAAGCAAAGGTTCGGATATTCCTCGTACTTGCGTGTGATTGCGGCGTACGTAGCCTCGATGTTCAGGTTGGCGACGTAGTAGGGCAAGATCGCCACTTCGTTGGCGTGCAGTTCTTCGAGGTATTTGTGGCGCAGCTTCTCAGGTTGGCCGCGGAAGTGCTCAATCATCTCCACGATGAAGGTGCCGGTGCCCGTGGCGGGGTCGAGAATTTCCACGTCATTGTCGATCAAGTTTTTCTTGAAATGTTTCTGGCAGAGCCAGTCGGCGCTCTCGATCATGAAGCGCACGATCTCATTGGGGGTATAGACTACGCCGAGCCTATCAGCCGCCTTTTGGTTGTAGACCTTGTAAAAATTATCGTAGATCACCTTGAGGAATTGCTGCTTCTCGTGGTGGCTGGAGACCAGCGCGGCCGCGCTGCGGATCGCGGCGTAGTAGGATTTCAGCCGCGCCAGCGTGTCCCGCTTGATGCCACCCGTGAAAAAGGTGTTCTCAAGGGCATAGAGTTCACGCGCCACATTGTTGTGGGTGTGGAACTCGCTGTTATCGAAGACGTGAGTAAATATCTCCTCGGTCAGGATATGCTGGATCAGCATCTCGCGCACATCGGCGGCGCCGAGGCTGGGATTGATCGTCTCCTGCGCGTGCTTGAGGAACTTAAGCAGCGCGGCGTGGAATTCGGGCTTTGCCTTTTCCGCCTCGTCCATGGTCTCGCGCAGGCCCTTGAGAACCTGCGGCAGGTCGTCCTTGAACTTCTCGACGGCCTTGCGGAATTCGGCGATCTGAGGCTGTTCGTAGCCGAAAAAGAGCTTAAGCAGGCGCTCTAAGGCGTCTACGTCCTCCGTGTCCGCCTCGATAACCCGCTTGCCGTTCTGGTAGAGGATGGCGCGGCGAGAATCTTCGAAGATGATGTTGTCCTGCGGATAGCCGCGCCGGAACTTGGTCCTGATCTCTTCTTCGAGGTCGTCCTTCTCGTCTTTCGCCTCCCAGAAGCCGAAAGGCACGCGCAGGTCGGCCACCAGGGCGCCATCGACATAGCGGCGTTCGCGTGCGGGCGTTTCGTATTCATATTCGGCGACGAAGATGAGGTCATGGGCCCGGCCCATGTTCCGCAACAAGCTTTTGAAAGCCTCCCGGACGACCGATTCCCTATCGGTGCCGGAAACACGACGCAGGTCGGCGAGTTCGTTGAGATACTGCTGAATAAGAAGTTGGCTCACGCCGCAACCCCGTTTGATTCGCCACCCTAAGCTGCTTCGGCGTCGTGGTGAATCCGCCTTCGAAAACAGAACCCATGTTCCGTTCCCTTTCCGTTCGAGATGTGCTAGGTCTACAACCGGTAATTGGTTAAGCCGAAACGGAAAGCCGGAAAATTGTCTCCCGCCGCCCAACCCAACCTCGACACCCGTGGCCGCCGCTGGCCACGAAGGAGGAAGATTGTGCTTGTTCCTCCGGCGCTTAGGGCTGGGGCGGCGGGGTTGAACCGGAGTTTCCCCGAAAAGAAAAACCGCAAGGGCGGGGCGCCTTTCGGCAATCGCAACCGCTTCGTCCATGGCCGCTACAGCGGCGAGATGCTGGCGCTCAACGCGGCGGTCCGGGCGCATATCCAGGCGGGCAAGGCGCTGATTGCCTTGGCGCAACTCTTCACGCCGCGCGTGCGCCATATCGTGGAAACCCTGACCTGGCATCCCGGCGAAGCCGAGCCCCGGCGCACGGTGCGGGAATTCGTGACCGGCGGCGAGGGGCCACAGGCCACCCTCTGCCGCATTCTCCTTGAAACCCTCGGCTCCGGACGGCTATCAACCCGCCCGCACCCAGAAGAACCCATGCCATGGCCGGTCATTCCCAGTTCAAGAACATCATGCACCGCAAGGGGCGTGTCGACGCCGTGCGCTCCAAGATGTTCTCCAAGCTCAGCCGAGAGATCACGGTCGCGGCCAAGATGGGCATGCCCGACCCCGACCACAATCCGCGCCTGCGCGCCGCGATCATCGCGGCCAGGGCGCAGTCCGTGGCCAAGGACAACATCCAGCGCGCCATCGACAAGGCCACGGGCGCGGACGCCGGCAATATCGAGGAGGTGCGCTACGAGGGCTATGGCCCGGGCGGCGTCGCGCTCATCGTCGAGACGCTCACCGACAACCGCAACCGCACCGGCGGCGACGTGCGCTCGACCTTCTCGAAGTTCGGCGGCGCGCTCGGCGAGCCCAACTCGGTCACCTTCATGTTCGGCCGCATGGGCGTGATGGTCTACCCGAAGGCCAAGGGCAGCGACGACGCGATGCTCGAGGCCGCGATCGAGGCGGGCTTCGACGAATGCATCTCGGACGACGAGGGCCACGAGTTCCTGGTCAGCTTCGACAATTACGGCACGGCGCGCGACGCGCTGGAGAAGGCGCTCGGCCAGCCGCTCTCCGCCAGGATCGAATGGCGGCCCAAGACGATGACGCCGGTCAGCGACGACAACGGCGAGACGCTGATCAAGCTCGTCGACACGCTCGACGATTTCGACGACGTCCAGAACGTGTTCGGGAACTACGAGCTGTCGGATGCGCTGATGGAGAAGATGGGGTGAGCCCACACTGTCATGGCCCGCGAATGCGGGCCACCCAGGTGGGTTCTGCACGATATTGCAATGTGTCACCTGGGCGGCCCGCATTCGCGGGCCGTGACATTTTTGGGTGTAAGGTGGCGGCGCAGTTTTCACTGCAAAGAGTGAAAGCATGGCCCACGACTCGCCGCTGATCGCCATCCTCGTCATCGGACTCGGGCTTGCCTTCGTGTTCGGCACGATCGCGAACCGGCTCAAGCTTTCGCCGCTGGTCGGCTATCTCATCGCCGGCATCGCCATCGGGCCGTTCACGCCGGGCTTCGTCGCCGATCGCAGTCTCACCCTCGAGCTCGCCGATGTCGGCGTGATCCTGTTGATGTTCGGCGTCGGCCTGCACTTCTCGCCGCGCGACCTGATGTCGGTGCGCCGCACCGCGCTGCCCGGCGCGGTGCTGCAGGTCCTGATCGTGGCATCGGCGGGCGCTTATGTCGCCCATGTGCTCGGCTGGCCGCTCGGCGCGGGCATCGTCTTCGGGCTGGCGCTCGCCATCGCCAGCACCGTCGTGATGATGCGCGCGCTGCAAGAGCACGGGCTGGTCGAGGGCGAGAGCGGACGGCTCGCCGCGGGCTGGCTCGTCGTCCAGGATCTGCTCAGCGTGCTCGCGCTCGTGCTTCTGCCGCCGCTCGCGGACGTGCTCAAGGGCGGCGCGCTCGATCCGGGTGCGCTGGCCGTCTCGCTCGCGGAGACGTTCGGCAAGCTCGCGCTGTTCGGCGCGCTGATGTTCGTGGGCGGCGCGCGCGTCGTGCCGTGGGTGCTGAACTACGTCGCGCATACCGGCTCGCGCGAGCTGTTCCGGCTGGCGGTCCTGTCGCTCGCGCTCGGCGTCGCCTTCGCGGCGGCCGAGCTGTTCGGCGTCTCGATCGCGCTCGGTGCGTTCCTCGCCGGCATGATCCTGAGCGAGTCGCCGCTCAGCCAGCGCGCGGCCGAGGAGTCGCTGCCGCTGCGCGATGCCTTCGCGGTCCTGTTCTTCGTCTCGGTCGGCATGCTGTTCGATCCGATGACGCTGCTGCGCGAGCCGCAGGCGCTGGCGCTCTGCCTCGGCGTCGTGCTGGTCCTGAGCGGGACTTGCGTCTTCGTGCTGGTGCGCGTGTTCGGTTATCGCCTCAGCACCGCGCTCCTGCTCGCGGCGGGCCTGGCGCAGATCGGCGAGTTCTCCTTCATCCTTGCCGATCTCGGCATCGGGCTCGGCCTGATGCCCGAACGCGCGCGCGGGCTGGTGCTCGGCACCTCGATCCTGACGATCCTGGTCAACCCGCTGCTTTTCGGAGCCGTGAGCGCGCTCATCAAGCGGCGCGCGGCGGCGGTTCCCCAACCGGTCCTGCAACCCACAAGCCTCACAGGGCACGCGATCCTTGTCGGTTACGGACGCGTAGGCCGGATCGTGGCGCAAGGCCTGGCCGCGAAGGCGTTGCCGTTCCTCGTGATCGAGGAGCGCGCCGACGCCATCGAGGCGCTGCGCCAATCGGGCTTCGCGTTCCTCGAAGGCAACGGCGCGGGCGACGGCATGCTCGCCGCTGCCAACCTCGCGGGCGCGCGCATCCTCTTCGTCGCGATCCCGCAAGCCTTCGAGGCGGGCCAGATCGTCGAGCAGGCGCGTGCCGCGCGGCCCGATCTTCCCATCGTCGCGCGCTCGCATTTCGACGCGGAGACGGAGCATCTCGCAAGGCTCGGCGCCACTTCCGTGATCATGGGCGAGCGCGAGATCGCTGCTTCCATGCTGGCGGCGGCGCCATGATCAGGCCGATTCTTCTTCCTCTTCGGCGAGACCCAGCAGCCTGCGCAGGATCGTGCGCAGGAAGATCGCCGTTGCGAGCAGCGCCACGAAAAGGATCGCGAGCAGGAACACCGCGACCAGCCCTTGGAAGATCGCGAACACATGCAGGTTGGTCATGGCGTTTCGGCTCCTTCCTCGCTCGCCTTGCGGAGGCGCTTGGGCGCGAAATGCTCGCGCGCGACGGCAAGCTCGAAGGTGAGCGAGCAGTAGGCGGAGAAGACGACGAAGGCGAGCGCCGACCATCCGGTCCAGCGGTTGCCCATCCCCGTCGCCGCCGCGCCGTAGAGCATCGAGGCGAGCGCGAAGCACACGATGGTGAGACCCCAGATGATGCGCATCGCGGGCGTCAGGCTCGAGATCGACAGATGCGCGCCCAGCATGCGCGTGAACACGGTGACCGCGACGATCCCCGAATTGCTGATCGTGATGAAGAGCAGGTCGGGCGCCCAGTTGTCGTCCCAGTCCGGCGCCGATTTGGCGGCGAAGTGCAGCAGCAGGTGGCAAAGCAGCGGCATCAGGCCGATCACCAGCCCGGCCGCCCAGTCGCACCACGCGATCTTGATCGCGTGGCTGAGGGATTCGGGCTCGACCCGCGCGGTCTTCTTGGCGTGACGCGCGCGACGCGTGCGCTGTTCGGTGCCGTCGTGGCCGAACTCGACGATCTCGGCATCGTCGGGCAGCGTCGGCGCGAATCGGGAAGGCGAGCTCATCCGGCCGTTCTCCGGCGGCGGCGCGGTCCCGCGCGTGTCGCGTCCTGATCGTCCATAACTCCCCCTTTTCGTGCCTATCTAGCGAAGTATTTCCTGGGAGTCACGAACTTTTGCAATATTTCGTTTAGAATTTGTTGTATTTCGCCAGAGCGAATCCGGATCCGAACCCGCATTGCGCGCCGCGGCCTTAAGCCCGAAACTCGCGCCTGCGATTCTCTTTGGATCAACGGTGGCAGAGCGCATCCTCGGATTGGACCCGGGCCTCGCCCTCATGGGCTGGGGCGTGATCGCCGTCGCCGGCACCAAGCTCACCCATGTCGCGCACGGCGTGATCGCGACGAAGGCGGCAGACGGGCTGGGTGTGCGCCTGATGCGGCTCCACGGCGCGCTGGAAGCGGTCATCGCCGAGCATCGTCCCGGCGCGATCGCGGTCGAGATGGCTTTCGTGCACAAGGATCCGTCCGCTGCGTTGAAGCTCGGCCATGCGCGCGCCGTGGCGCTGCTGGCCGCTGCTCAAGCAGGACTTGAGATCGCCGAATACGCGCCCAACCACATCAAGAAAAGCATCGTGGGCAACGGCCATGCAGGCAAGGAACAGGTGCAGGCGATGGTGCGCAGGCTCCTGCCGCTGTGCCGGGTGGAGCAGGCCGACGCGGCCGACGCGCTCGCCACGGCCATCGCGCATGCGCATCTCTCCGGCACGCGTGCGCGCATACTGGCGTCGCTCGCATGATCGGCAAGCTCACCGGCATCGTCGATCATGTCGCCGAGGACCACGTCATCCTCGACGTCGCGGGCGTGGGCTATCTCGTCCATTGTCCGTCCTCGACGCTCTCAAAGCTTGCCGCCGGCGCGAACGCGTCGCTGATGACCGAGATGCGCCTCACCGACGAGACGATCCGGCTCTACGGCTTCTCCAGCGCCGAGGAGCGCGAATGGTTCCGCCTGCTGCAGACGGTCCAGAACGTCGGCGCGCGCGTCGCGCTGAACGTGCTCTCCGCGCTATCCCCGCGCGATCTCGAGCGCGCCATCGCGCTCTCCGACAAGGCGGCGATCGGCCGCGCGCAGGGCGTGGGGCCAAAACTCGCCCTGCGCATCGTCACCGAGCTCAAGGACAAGGCGCCCTCGATGATGCTGCGCGGCCATGACGGTATGTCCGCGTCCGCGACCGCGCCGCGCGGCCCCGAAGCCGATGCCGTCGCCGCTCTCCTCAAGCTCGGCTATTCTCAAGGCCAGGCGGCGGAAGCCGTCGCCCGCGCCGTCCGCGACCTGGGCGAGCACGCCGCCGTCGATGCGCTCATCCGCGAGGCCTTGAAGGGCATGGGACGATAGATGGCCAAGCCTGCGCAAACCAACGACCGCCTCGTGACGCCCGAGCGCGCGGAAGAGGATTCGCTGGAGGCGAGTCTTCGGCCCAAGCGTCTGAGCGAGTTCGTCGGCCAGCAGCAGGCGCGGGAGAACCTTTCCGTCTTCATCCAGGCGGCGCGGGAGCGGGGCGAGGCGCTGGACCATGTGCTGTTCTCCGGGCCGCCGGGGCTCGGCAAGACGACGCTGGCGCAGATCGTGGCGCGCGAGCTCGGCGTGAACTTCCGCTCGACTTCGGGGCCGGTGCTGGCCAAGGCGGGCGATCTCGCGGCGATCCTCACCAATCTCGAGCCGCGCGACGTGCTCTTCATCGACGAGATCCATCGCCTCAATCCTGCGGTCGAGGAGATCCTCTATCCCGCGATGGAGGATTTCGAGCTCGACCTCGTGATCGGCGAGGGGCCGTCGGCGCGTTCGGTGAAGATCTCGCTCGCGCCCTTCACGCTGGTGGGCGCGACGACCCGCTCGGGCCTGATCACCACGCCGCTGCGCGACCGCTTCGGCATACCCGTCAGGCTCAATTTCTATTCCGCGGAAGAGCTCGTCTCGATCGTCGAACGCGGCGCGCGCGTGCTCTCCTTCGACCTGACCGGGGACGGCGCGCGCGAGATCGCCGGCCGCGCCCGCGGCACGCCGCGCATCGCCGGCCGCCTGCTCAAGCGCGTGCGCGACTTCGCCTCCGTCGCCAAGCATGCGCGCGTCGACGCCAAGACCGCCGACGCGGCGCTGACGCGGCTCGAGGTCGACAAACGCGGCCTCGATGCCTTCGACCGGCGCTATCTGAAGCTCATCGCGGAGGCCTTCGGCGGCGGGCCGGTGGGTGCCGAGACCATCGCCGCGGCGCTCGGCGAGGCGCGCGACGCGATCGAGGAGGTTGTGGAACCCTATCTGATGCAGCAGGGTTTCGTTCAACGCACGCCGCGCGGGCGCCTGCTCACTGGCACGGCCTTTGCTCATCTGGGCCTGCCGGCACCGCAGCGCGATCCGGCACAGTACGGATTGTTCGCGGAAGGCGAAGGCGATGACTGAGATCAAGGGGCTCGGCCATTTCGACGGCAAGGTTCATGTCCTGCCGCTGCGCGTCTACTATGAGGACACCGATCTGTCCGGCGTCGTCTATCACGCCAACTACTTGCGCTATATGGAACGCGGCCGCACCGAGTTCTTCCGCTCCGCCGGAGTCTGGCTGGCGCGGCTCGAAGGCGAGGAGCCGGTGGCGTGGACCCTGCGCAGGGCGGAGCTCGAATACCATCGCCCCGCGCGTCTCGACGATCCGATCGAGGTGCATACCGTCTTCTCCGGCTCCAGCGGCGCGCGCATGACGGCGGACCAGAAGGTCATGAGCGGCGGCGCGCTGCTGGTGCGCGGCAAGGTCGAGGCCTGCATCATCACGCTGAGCGGCAAGCCGCGCCGCATCCCGCACGAGGTACGCGAGAAGCTGGTTCCTTTCCTTTCCGAAACAAATACTTAACAGGTCGGGCCAAAATTCGGCCATGTTTGAGTGTGCTTTTTCGTAGGCACCGGCATAATCGTTTCGGGATGAGGGAAAATCGGTCCATGAAGCTCGCGCGCGCGTTCGCTGCCCTTTTGCCGGCGGTTCTGATCTGTCTGACTTTGAGCGGCGCGGTTCACGCGCAGCCGGCGGCCGCGCCGACCGGCGATCCGGCGCAGAGCGCGCCCTTGGCCGCGCCAACGACGAGCGTCGACGTCTCGCCGAGCGGCGAGAACGCCGCGCCGCCCGTGAACGGCATCTCGGTGCCCTCGCTGTTCATGCGCGCGGACATCCTCGTGAAGATCGTGCTGGTTCTGCTGCTGCTTGCCAGCATCTGGTCTTGGACGATCATCATCTCCAAATGGCTCGCGCTTTCGGCGCTCAAGCGGCGCGCGTCGAAATTCGAGAAGGTGTTCTGGTCGGGGCGCTCGCTCGACGATCTCTATCAGCAATTCGCGCCCAAGCCGGACCATCCGATGGCGGCGGTCTTCATCTCGGCCCTGCGCGAATGGCGTAGAGCCTTCGAAGGCGGCGCGCCGCGCGAGAGCATGCTCTCCGGCGTCAAGGAGCGTATCGACAAGGCGATGAGCGTCACCATCATACGCGAGACCGACGGCATCGAGAACCAGCTTGGCTTCCTGGCGACGGTGGGCGCGACGGCGCCGTTCGTCGGCCTGTTCGGCACGGTGTGGGGCATCATGAACTCGTTCTCCGCCATCGCCGCGCGCCATGACACGACGCTGGCCGTGGTCGCGCCCGGCATCGCGGAAGCCCTGTTCGCGACCGCGATGGGTCTGCTCGCCGCGATCCCGGCGGTGATCTTCTACAACCGCTTCGTCAACGAGATCGGCCGCTACACCAACCGCCTCGACGCCTTCGCCGACGAGTTCAGCGCCATCCTGTCGCGCCAGCTCGACGAAAAGGCGCAGTGATGGCGGCCTCCATCCAGGCGCGCGAGAACGGGCGCCGGCGCCGGCGCACACGCCCGATGTCGGAGATCAACGTCACGCCCTTCGTCGACGTGATGCTCGTGCTCCTGATCGTCTTCATGGTGACGGCGCCGCTGCTCA
>JAJPHG010000037.1 GCA_021325375.1 Alphaproteobacteria bacterium
CACCTTCGTGATCGCAGCCGTCAACGACGTCTTGCCGTGGTCGACGTGCCCGATCGTCCCGATGTTGCAGTGCGGCTTGTTCCGCTCGAATTTTGCCTTGCCCATGTCCAATCCTTCGTCTCGTTCGTTCCGCGGGTAGCGGATATAGGTACTCTTTCGTCTCAGTCCGCTTCGGAGGGCCTCCCAACCGGAACCCAGCGGGCACAGGTTGGAGCGGGTGAAGGGAATCGAACCCTCGTCATAAGCTTGGAAGGCTTCTGCTCTACCATTGAGCTACACCCGCCTCAGTCGACTCTCCTTCTCTCGTCGCCTCGCCGGCCTGCCAAGGCGTAGCTGCGCGACCCTAGTTTCGCCCGGCTTCGCCCTGCGGGCTTCGCCGTGGCAGGCTCCGCTGCTGCGCAGCGAAGCCTGGTGGGGGAAGTAGGACTCGAACCTACGAAGCTGAAAGCAGCGGATTTACAGTCCGCCCCCTTTGCCACTCGGGACATTCCCCCGAAAACCTTTCTCCAATTAGATCAACGGGTTATTTCACGCTCGGAACAGGACGGCCGAACGTGGAAGCGTCTCCCGAAAAGCTGGTTGCGGATCGGGGGTTATGGTGATCTTGGGACAGAGTGTCAATAGAAGATTACCGCGGAAAAGCCAGGAATTCGGCCCCACGATATGTCCATGACGAAAGGCTAACCCCATGGCCTGGAAAAACGCAAGGGTGACGGCGCGTCATCAATTGGAATGCCGGTTGTCTCCCGTCCAGCCTTCTCTATAAGCCCCCGATGCCCCGCAACGACAAACGCCACTTCTATCCCAAGCCCGATGCCCGTGGCGGCGAAGGGCTTTGGCTCTACGGGCTGCATGCGGTGCGCGCGGCGCTCGCCAATCCGGTGCGCAAGACGAAGCGGATCGTGCTCACCAGCCGCGCCGCGGAGGAGATCGGGCCCAAGCTGCTCGGACGCGTGCGTCAGGAGATCGCCGACGGCGATACCGTCTCGCGCCTCCTGCCCGCAGGCGCGGTGCACCAGGGCGTCGCGCTGCAATGCGAGCACCTGCCCGGCCGCGACCTCGATGACGTGCTGGATGCACCCGACGCCAAGCGGCGCATCGTCGTCCTCCTCGACCAGATCTCCGATCCGCAGAACACCGGCGCGATCCTGCGCACGGCGGCGGCGTTCGGCGCTGCGGCGGTGATCGTGCAGGACCGCCATTCGCCGCCCGAGTCGGGGACGCTCGCGAAGGCGGCGTCCGGCGCCCTGGACACGGTGCCCTACATCCACGTCGTCAACATCGCGCGCACGCTGGAGCAGCTCGGCGACAAGGGCTTCTGGCGCATCGCGCTCGCCGGCGACGGCGAGACGCCGCTCAAGGACGCGATACCGGCGGGCGACGTGGCGCTGGTGCTGGGCTCCGAAGGTTCCGGCATCCGCAGGCTGGTACGCGAGCGTTGCGACGCGGCCGCCTTCGTCCCCATCGATCACAGTATCGAGAGCCTGAACGTTTCCAACGCCGCGGCGGTCGCCCTCTACGAGATGCGCCGCGCCTGAGGCTTGCGGGCTGCCGCCTGCCACCCCATCTCAAGCCCGTCGGCTTGGGGAAGATCATGCGCTCGTGCCTGCTGCTGCTGATCGGCGTGCCGATTCCGGTGATCGGCATCCTCTGGCTGCTGACGGGGCACTTGTAGCCCTTAGAACACCGCCGCGACGACGTTGTCGCCGCCGTAGTTCTCGATGAACACAAGAACCTTGTAGCCCTCGGCGAGCTGGAGCTTGCCCTCTGCATCATGCATCAGAAGCCCGTCATTGCTCATGCTCGCGGTGCGGCGGTCATAGGCGAAGCGCGGCGCCAGGCCGCGATATTGCGTCTTGATCAGGTTGAACAGCAGCGCCGCGTTCTCCGGCGCGATACGCACGCAGCCCGCGCTCGCGCGGTGGCCGAGCAGTGCGACGTCCTCTGCCGTCGCGCCGTGGATGGCGAGGCCGGTCTGCAGCCCGTTCCTCTCCCAATTGAAGAACATCGCATAGGGCATGGGCTGCTGCCATTGCCCCGAGACGTGGTGCCTGTACATGCGGTCGGGATCGAGCTCGTAATAGCCATGCGGCGTGAAGCTCGGCGCGCGCTGGCCGTTCGGCGCGTATTCGACGAGCTCGCGCCCCGTCGACACCGGCCAGTCGTAGAGCAGAGCGAGATTGCCGCCGGCCTGCTTGTGGAACACGTACATCCGCTGCGCCCACGGCCCGTTCTCGGCCTTGCTCACATAGAGGAACAGCTCGAAGTTCGAGAGCATCTCGCTTGTGAGATTGTCCTTCAGCCGCAGCATCACGCGCGTGAGCTCCGCCGGTCCCGGCATGGAGAGGTCGGGACGCGCGGTCTGCGCCTGGGCGACTTGCGGCGCCTGGGTGGCGGGCGTCTGCGCTTCGGGCGCGAGCGTGAGAGGCGGCGCGGATTTCGGCGCCTCGGCGACTTTCGCGGGCGGCTCGGGGATGGCGGGGCGCAGCGCCGGTGTCGCGACAGGCGGCGGTGACGCGCGCGCCACGACGACGGGCGGCGCGCTCTTATGCGGCGCGGGCGCGCGCGCCACTTTCACCGCAGGCTTGGCGCGCGCGATCTGGCGCGGCGGGTCGACGTAATCGAAGAACTGCTTGTCCCAGGCGACGAGCTTGTCGGAAGCAGGCTTGATCACCGCTTCGTTGGTCGCGGATGCGCCGCCCCGGATGGCGGGCCAGATCGCCTTGGCGGTCTCGGGATTGCGCTGAAGCGTGATCGCCACGCCGAAAGCCGACGCGCTCACCAGATAGATCGCGCTCAAGGCGGTAAGCGTTCTCATCGCGGTCCCGTATACGGCGGCCGAGCGTAGCCGAAGCCATGCGCGCCTGTCCCATTCCGGGCCAAAGCGCGGTTAACAGGATCGCCCGGAATCGGCGGGCGGACAATGGAAAAGATTAAAAAACGCTCGCCGCCCCGGTGAAACTGCCCCGCTCCAGGTCGGATTTCAGGGTTTTCGTGGCCCGCCAGTAGCAGAACGCCCCCATCAGGCCGGTCAGGATCGTGGTCAGCATGGCGTAGCGCAGGGCGTCGGCCCCCAGCGACGGCTGCAGCAGGTCCGCGACCGCGCCCACGACCGGCGGGCCGAGCCCCAGCCCGATGATGTTCAGGATCAGCAGGAGGATGGCGACCGAGCGCGCGCGCATGCGCAGCGGCACCAGCCCCTGCGCCATCGAATAGGCCGGGCCGACATAGGTGGCGCCCATCATCACCGGGACGATCGCGGCCGAGAGCGCGACGGCCAGGCTCGGCGACAGATAGAACAGCGGCGCGAAGGGAATGCCGACGAAGGTCGCGATGATCGGCACGTACATGTTCCAGCGCACGTCGCGCGCGCCGAAGCGGTCGGCGAAGACGCCGGCGAGATAGGTGCCGATTGCGCCGGGCACGCCGGCGAGCAACGCCAGCGCCACGCCGATCTGCGCCCCGCTCAGATGATGGGAGATCTTGAGGAAGGTCGGCACGAAGGCGATCACCGCATAGCCGCCGAACGAGCTGAACGAGGTGCCGATCGCCATCCAGCGGAAAGAGCGCTGGCTCCACAGCCACGCGATCACCGACCAGATGCTCGGCGGTTCGCTGTCGGGCAGCGCCTCGACGAGTCCGCGCTTGGGCTCCTTGACCGTGAAAAACAGAAGCAGGGCGAGCAGCAGTCCCGGCGCGCCGGCCGCGACGATGGCGACGCGCCAGCCATAGTGATCGGAAAGCCAGCCGCCGCCGAAGAACGCGATCAAAAGCCCGACGTTCAGTCCCGCCGTATAGAAGGACAGCGCGCTCGCGCGTTCCGCCGGCGCATAGAGGTCGGCGATGACGGAATTGATCGAGGGCCCGGTGCCGGCCTCGCCGACGCCGGTGCCGAAGCGCGCCAGCGCCATCGTCCAGAAGCCGCGCGCGTAGCTCGACAGCACCGTCATCAGGCTGAACACCGCGAGCGACGCCGCGATGATGTTGCGGCGGCTGTAGCGGTCGGCCAGCACCGCGAGCGGCACGCCCAGGACGGCATAGACCAGCGCAAAGGCCGGCCCGATGAGGTATCCGACCTGCTTGAAGTCGAGGCCGAACTCCGCTTTGACCTGCGGCATCAGGATCGCGAGGATCTGCCGGTCCAGATAGTTGACGACATAGACGAGCGTGAGGATGACAAGCACATAGGTGCGATGGGCCGGGCGCGCGCCCTGGACCTCGGTTCCCTCTGCCACGCCCGCCCCTTTTGGGATGTTTCCTCTGACGCGACGCTAGACCGAAAGCGCGCAAACGCAAAGCCTAGCGCTTCTGCCCGAACCGCTCGCCCTTGCGGCCTTGGACTGCGAGGTCGACGGTGGTCAGCCGGCGCCCGCCTTCGACGCGCATCTCGTCGGCAAGGACGTTCATCATCGCGACGTAATCGCCGAAGGAGTCGTCCACGGCGCGACTGAAGCCCTGTGCGTCCTGCGCCTTGTTCATCTGGATCTTGGCGAAGCGCAGCGCGCCGGGCGAGTTCTCGGCGACGCGGCGCGCGAAGGCGTAAGTTTCGCGCTCGAGATCGGCGGGCCGCAGCACCCGGTTCACGAAGCCATACGCGGCCGCTTCCTGCGCCGGGATGAAGCGGCTCTCGAAGCACAGTTCCTTCGCGCGGCGGATGCCGATGTCCCAGGGGATCGACATGTACTCGACGAAGCCCGCGAGGAACTGCGCGTTGTCGGCTGCGAAGACGATGTCGCAGCACGCCGCGAGCATCCAGCCCGCATAGATGCAATAGCCCTCGACCATCGCGATCGTCGGCTTCTCGAAATTGCGCCATTTCAGCAGCAGGTCGAAATTGTACCTGCGGAACTGGTCGTACATCTCGATGCCCGGCGCCGCGCCAAGATTGCGGCGATACTCCATCCCCTCCGGCGTGCCGAGATCGTGGCCGGAGGAGAAGTTGCCGCCCGCCCCGCGCACGATCAGCACACGGACGTTCTTGTCCGCGCCCGCCAGCTCGAACGCCGCATCGACCTCGTCGAGCATGCGATAGCCCTGCGCGTTCTTGTACTGCGGCAAGTTCAGCGTGACGACACCGAGCGGGCCGTCCGTCGAATACAGGATGTCTTGGAAAGTCATGTCGTCTCCCACCCTCCCCTTGAGGGAGGGTCGACAATTTGCGAGCGGAGCGAGCAAATTTCGGGGAGGGGTTTTCTCCGCACCGTTCCCCTCCCCGAAAAACGCTGCGCGTTTTTCGACCCTCCCTCAAGGGGAGGGTTGAGGATCATGCAAACTTTCCGCTCTTCGCCCACCCCCTCGGCACCAGCCTGCCCGCCTGCGCGCGCGCGCCGCGCCAGTCTTTGAGCTCGGCCGGTTCCCACAGCCGGTTGTTCTCGTCCTTCACGCCTTCCTTCCAGGTGAAGGTCACAGCATCCAGCAACCCGCCGTCCTTGTAGCGCTGCAGGTAGTTGCCCTGGCCGCGCGCCATCTCGGGCAGCTCGTCGAGCGCGAAGACGATCAGCTTGCGGTTCTCGCCGACGACCGCGATGGAGTCGCCGTCCACGAAGCGGCACACCGCGGCTTCGGCGCCGGTCTTGACGTTCATCACGCGCTTGCCCGCTTTGGTCATCGCGACCGCATCGTCCTCATTGGTGATGAAGCCGTGGCCGGTGGTCGAGGCGAGCAGCAGCTTGCGGCCGGGCACGTGGACGAACATCGTCACCAGGTCGGCCTCGGGCGGAAGATCGATGAAGGTGCGGATCGCCTCGCCGTTGCCGCGCCCGCCGGGAAGCTTGGCGCAATCCAGCGTGAAGAAGCGGCCGTCGGTCGAGAACATCATCAGCTTGTCGGTCGTCTGGGCGTGCACCCAGAAGCGCTCGCGGTCGCCCTCGCGGTATTTGATCGCGTCGCTGGGCTCCTGATGGCCCTTGAACGCGCGCAGCCAGCCCTTGGCGGAGCACACCACCGTGACCGGCTCCTTTTCCACGGCGGTGGCGAGCGTCTCGACCTCCTCCGCGATGGCCTCGGCCTGGGCGATGAGCTTGGCCTCGGCGATCTGGGTGCGGCGCTTGCCGAGCGCCGTCTTGAGCCCGAACTTCGCGTCGATGGCGGCGATTTCCTCGATCAGCCTCTCGGATTTCAGTTTCGCGGAGCCGAGCAGTTTCTTGATGTCCTTCTGCTCCGCGGAGAGATCGCCATGCTCCTTGCGGATCTCCATCTCCTCGAGCTTGCGCAAGGAGCGCAGACGCATGTTGAGGATCGCGTCGGCCTGGGTGTCGGTGAGCGAGAACGCCTTGATGAGCTTCGGCTTGGGCTCGTCCTCGCTGCGGATGATCTTGATGACCTTGTCGAGGTTCAGATAGACGGCGAGATAACCCTCGAGCACTTCCAGGCGCGCGGCAATCTTCTCGAGCCGATGTTTGGAGCGCCGCTCCAGCACCTCGCGGCGGTGATCGATGAAGGCGTTCAGCACCTCGCGCAAACTCATGACCCGCGGCACCAGGCCCTTGTCCAGCACGTTCATGTTGAGCGGGAAGCGGGTTTCGAGATCGGACTGACGGAACAGCTGCTCCATCAGCAGCTCGGGCTCGACCGTGCGGCTCTTCGGCGTCAGCACGATGCGCACGTCCTCGGTGGATTCGTCGTGCACGTCATCGAGCAGCGGCAGCTTCTTCTGCTCGAGAAGCTCCGCGATGCGCTCGATCAGCTTGGCCTTCTGGACCTGATAGGGGATCTCGTGGACGACGATCTGGTACATCCCCCGCGCGCCGTCCTCCTTCGTCCAGCGCGCGCGGACGCGGAACGAGCCGCGCCCGGTCCTGTAGGCCTCGGCGATGGCGGCGGCGTCGTCCATCAGCATGCCGCCGGTCGGGAAGTCGGGACCTTTCACGAGCTTGAAGAGCGTGCGGTCCTGGATGTTGGGGTTCTCGATCAGGGCTGCGAGCGCGGCGCAGAGCTCGCCCAGATTGTGCGGCGGGATCGACGTCGCCATGCCGACCGCGATGCCGCTGGAGCCGTTGGCCAGCAGGTTGGGGAACGCGGCCGGCAGCACCACCGGCTCCTCGTCGGCGCCGTCATAGGTCGCACGGTAGTCGATCGCGTCCTCGTCGAGGCCGTCGAGCAGCATCTGGGCTGCCTCGGTCAGGCGGCTCTCGGTGTAGCGCATCGCGGCCGGGTTATCGCCGTCGACATTGCCGAAATTGCCCTGGCCTTCCACGAGCGGATAGCGAGCCGCGAAATCCTGCGCCAGCCGCACCAGTGCGTCATAGATCGCCTGGTCGCCATGCGGATGGAAGCTGCCCATCACGTCGCCGACGACCTTGGCGGATTTCTTCGGCGCCGAGGTCGACGTCAGCCCGAGCCTGCGCATGCCGAAGAGGATGCGCCGGTGCACGGGCTTCAGCCCGTCGCGCACATCCGGCAGTGCGCGCTGGGTGATGGTGGAAAGCGCATAGGCCAGATAGCGCTCCGCCAGAGCCTTGCTCAGCGATTCCGGCCGGATGTCGTCCTTGGTATCGGTCATGACGGTGTTTTATGCGATTCGCGGCCCGCCGATTCATCCAACCGTATCCGCGCGGCGGGCATTTCGCGGCCGTGCGGCTGAAGCACGCGGTCGAGCAGGAAATAGCCGGTGAGCCGCAGGCCCGCCGCGATGTCGGCGCGCGTCACCGCGTTCTGGGAGCCGAGCAGGAATTTGGGCAGGGCGAACAGCCTTTCCTTGTAGGTGCCGGCGCCGGCGCGCGAAACCGCGCGGCCCGAGCGCGGCGAGACATAGGCGAGATCCTCCGTCACCCCCGTCGCCGCGCAATGGCTCAGGTCCAGGCCGAAGCCCAGCGCGTCGAGCAATCCCGCCTCCCAGCGCACATAGAGCGGCCCCCAATGGTCGAGGCCGTCCTCCAGCATCGCGTCGAGCAGGATCTCGCCCGCCGCGAACACGTTCTCATGCACCTCGCGCTCGGGCATCGCCGCGTTCGTGACGGCGGTGAAGGCATTGAGGCCGGCGAGCGACTCGCGCCCGTCCATCAGGTGGCCGGCGCGCGCGCGCGCAAGCTCGGGCTGAAAGCTCCCCAGATGCTCGCTCAACCGCGCGCGCCAGTGCAGATGCAGCGTGTTGCCGGGTTGCAGCACCGGCTTCATCTTCCGCGACGCTCCCCCGCGCACGAGGCCGAGATGACGCCCATGCGCCCGCGTGAGCGCCTCCAGGATCGCGCCCGTCTCGCCGAGCGCGCGCACCGAAAGCACGATGGCGTCGTCAGACCAGTCCACGCTAAAAACCCGGATATAAAATCGTCATGGCCGCCCTTGAGGCGGCCACCCAGCCGTCGCGCTTCCGCGCGACGAAAGACCCTTTGCTGGCTGGATGGCCGGGTCAAGCCCGGCCACGACGATTGGGATGTATCTCGGAGAACCACTCATTCCTCCGGGAACTCCAGCCCCATCTCGCGGTAGTGCTCGCGCTCCTCGGCCCAGTTCTCGCGCACCTTCACGAACAGGAACAGATGCACGCGGCGGCCGAAGATCTCCTCCAGCTCCGTGCGCGCGAGCTCGCCGATCTTCTTGATCGTGGCGCCGCCCTTGCCCAGCACGATCGCCTTCTGCCCGTCGCGCTGGACGTAGATCGTCTGGTCGATCTTGACCGAGCCGTCGGCGCGCTCTTCCCATTTCTCGGTCTCGACCGCGCTGGCGTAAGGAAGCTCGTCGTGCAGGCGCAGATAGATCTTCTCGCGCGTGATCTCGGCCGCCAGCAGGCGCGAAGTGATGTCGCCGGCCTGGTCCTCCGGGAACAGCCACGGGCTTTCCGGCATGCGCGCGGCGCACCAATTCGCGAGTTCCTCGACGCCGTCGCCCTTGAGCGCGGAGATCAGGAACACCTCGTCGAACAGCCCGGCCTCGTTCAGCTTGCCGATCAGGGGCAACAGGTCGGTGCGCTTCATGCCGTCGATCTTGTTCAGCGCCAGCACCGCGCGCGCGCCTTTCTCCTTCAGCGTCTCGATGATCGCGTGGGTGTCGCGCGCGGCAAGGCCGTCGGGCTGCGCCACGAGATCGGGCGCGTCGACGATGAGCACGATCGCATCCGCGTCCTTCGCGCCCGCCCAGGCCGACGTCACCATGGCGCGGTCGAGCCTGCGCCGCGGCTTGAAGATGCCCGGCGTGTCGACGAAGACGATCTGCGCTTGCCCACGCATCGCCACGCCGCGCACCGGCATGCGCGTCGTCTGCACCTTCGGGCTGACGATCGCGATCTTGGTGCCGACAAGCGCGTTGACGAGCGTCGATTTGCCCGCGTTCGGCGCGCCGATGATCGCGGCAAAGCCGCAGCGTGTCGTCATGAAAGCGTTTCCAGCATCTTGCGCGCCGCGTCCTGCTCGGCCTCGCGCTTGGAGCGGCCCTCGCCCGTCACCGGCTCGCCGCCTTTCACCGAGACTTCGACGCGGAAGAGCGGCGCGTGGTCGGGGCCCTCGCGGCCGATATGGCGGTATTGCGGACCGGTGCCGCGCGCCTGCGCCCATTCCTGCAGCATCGTCTTGGGATCGCGCATGTCGTGGCTGAGCGAGGCGAACGCCTCGGCCCAGTATTTCTCGACGAAGGCGCGCGCGGGTTCGAGCCCGCCGTCGAGATAGAGCGCCGCGATCACCGCCTCGCAGGCGCAGGCCAGGATCGCGGGCTTGCCGCGTCCGCCGCTGCCGAGCTCCGACTTCGCCAGGATCAGATGCTCGCCCAACCCCGCGGCCTCCGCCGCCTTGGCGCACGCTTCCTGCCGCGCGAGCGAGTTGAATTTGAGCGCCAGCGCGCCTTCCGAGTCCTCGGGATACAGCGCGTGCAGCTTCTGCGCCGCGATCAGGCCGAGCACGCGGTCGCCCAGGAACTCAAGCCGCTCGTTGGAGCGCACGGTATCGGCGCTCGCATGGGTGAGCGCGCGCTTGAGCAATTCCGCGTCTTTAAAGACGTGACCGAGCTTTGCTTCCAAGTCAGTCGATGGGGGTGAACATCCGGCTGAAGCGGATTGCTCCCGGCCATGTCCAGGGTTCGTACCAGACTGCGCTGTCATCGATCGAAAAGAATTTGAATTCCGCCTTGCCGACGAGGTCCTCGGCCGGAACGTAGCCCACATCCAGGCGGCTGTCGTCGGAATTGTCGCGGTTGTCGCCCATCATGAAATAGTGCCCGGGCGGGACGTGGAAGACCTCGGTGTTGTCCTCGGAGCTGTCCGGGATGCGGTCGAGCACGTAGTAGCTCACCCCGTTGGGCAGCGTCTCCTTGAAGCGCGGGATCGCGTGGGTGATGCCGAACGGATCGGTTTCCATGTACGGCGCGGCGGCCTCCTTCGGGACGAGCTTGCCGTTCAGATAGAGCTTGCCGCCCAGCATCTGGACCGTGTCGCCGGGAAGGCCGATCACGCGCTTGATGAAGTCCTCCATGTACTCCTTGGAGTTCTCGTTCGGCATCTTGAAGACGACGACGTCGCCGCGCTTGGGATCGGAGCCGAACAGGCGGCCGTGCAGCGCGCCGCCGACCGGCCAGGCGCGGAACGGGAACGAGTTGCGGCTGTAGCCGTAGGCGAACTTCTCCACGAACAGATAGTCGCCGACGAGCAGCGTGCTCTGCATGGATTCGGACGGGATGTTGAACGGCTGGAAGAAGAACGTGCGGATCACCAGCGCGATGAGCAGCGCATAGAAGATCGTCTTGACCGTCTCGAGCCAGGACTCGCCTTCCGGCTTCTTGGGCGCCGCTTCTTGCGCATCGTCCTCGGCTTCGTTTTCCGCGACCGCCTGGGCGACGGGGCTCTGCGGATCGTCGAGCGGCTCGGGCCCCTCGGCATCGGGCTTGGCCGTGCGCAGGGTCTCGTCGTCCGCGGAAGCGGTCAATTCGGGGTTTTCGGGTTCGTTTTCCATGCGGAGCGGGACCAAACAGGACTGGCGCGTAGGCGTCAAGGCGAGGTGCCTGGATTACTTAAGCGTCACGGCGCCCCGTTCAACCGCCTGGATGATGACGATCGCTTGAGCGAGCGGGAAATCGTCGGTGATCGTAAGCTCGATCAAGGCCGTATGCCCCGCAGGCGTGATGGCTTCCAGCCGCGCCAGCGCCCCGCCGGTCAGCCGCATCGTGGGCTTGCCTCCCGGCAGGTTCACCACCCCCATGTCGCGCCAGAAGACGCCGCGGTTGAGGCCCGTGCCCAGCGCCTTGGCGCAGGCCTCCTTGGCCGCGAAGCGCTTGGCATAGGAGGCCGCGCGCTGAGCGCGCTTGTCGGATTTCGCGCGCTCGACATCGGTGAAGATGCGCTCGATGAAGCGGTCGCCGAAGCGCTCGATCGATTTCTCGATGCGGCGGATGTCGATGAGGTCGTTGCCGAGGCCGATGATCACTGGCGGGCCTCGTCCATGAGTTCGCGCATGCGCCGGATGGCAGCTTCCAAGCCGACGAAGATCGCTTCGCCGACGAGGAAGTGTCCGATGTTGAGCTCGCGGATCTCGGGGATGGCCGCGATGGGTTTCACGTTGTCATAAGTCAGGCCGTGTCCCGCGTGAACCTCGAGCCCCAGCCAGGCGGCGGCGGCGGCGGATTTGCGCGCGGCATCGAGATGCCCGGCGACCGCCCGTTCGTCGCCCGCGATGACGGCCTCGCAATAGGCGCCGGTGCAGAGCTCGACGACCGGCGCGCCAAGCGACTGCGACGCCTCGATCTGGCGCGCATCGGGATCGACGAACATCGAGACGCGGATGCCGGCGTCGGACAGCCTGCGCACGAAGGGCTTGAGATGATTGTGCTGGCCCGCGGCGTCGATGCCGCCCTCGGTCGTGCGCTCCTCGCGCTTCTCCGGCACGAGGCACACCGCGTGCGGCTTGTGACGCAGCGCGATCGCGAGCATCTCCTCGGTCGCCGCCATCTCCAGATTGAGCGGAACCTTGAGCTCGCGCGCGAGCTTGTCGATATCGTCGTCGGAGATATGGCGGCGGTCCTCGCGCAGATGCGCCGTGATGCCGTCCGCGCCCGCCTTCGCCGCCAGCATCCCCGCCCGCAGCGGATCGGGATACGGCGCCCCGCGGGCGTTGCGGATCGTCGCCACATGATCGATGTTTACGCCGAGGCGGAGAGAGGTCACGGCGAGAGCAGCCTCATGTGCAATGCTTGAGAATGTAGTCGCAGGTGAAGCCCAGCGTGAAATACGCCATCCACCGCGTCACCAGGCAGATCAGCACCGCCACGACATACACGTACCAGGGATTGGCGCGCCGCCAGATGCCGAGCGCGAAGCCTATGCCCGCGCTGATCGCGATGGTGATGATCCAATCGACGTTGCCCTCGATATCCACCGTCGGCAGGAATCGATTGCGCAGCTCGAAATAGACGAGACAAGCCGCGATGCATATCGCCAGATACAGAACGAGAAGACCAATCCTTTTCATCATGTGAGCCCCCTGCTTCCTGGTTTGACTGCTGGAATGTTCCTCAAATGCGCCGGAAGCTTGTCGGCCTCCCAGGCCGGCACTTTCATCGTCGCCAGCGCGACCAGCTTCACGCCGACCTTCGCCTTGCCGCCGGAGCGGTCGATCAGGCAGGCGGCCGCAACCGGCTTGCCGCCCGCGGCGCGGATCGCCTCCAGGCATTCGCGCGACGACACGCCGGTCGAGATGATATCCTCGACCATGAGCACCGGCTGGTTCTTTTCCAGGTGGAAGTTGCGGCGCAGCTGGAACTTGCCGTCGACGCGCTCGACATACATCGCGGGCAGACCGAGCTGGCGGCCCATCTCGTAGCCCGGCACGATGCCGCCGACCGCGGGCGAGACGATCGCCGTGAACTTGGCCTTCACCTCTTCGCGCACCTTGGCCGCAAGCGCCTTGCACAGCTTGGCGGTGCGCTTGGCGTCCTGGAACACCAGCGCCTTCTGCAGGAAGGTGTCGGAGTGCAGTCCGCTCGACAGGATGAAATGTCCTTCGAGCAGCGCGCCCGATTTCTTGAATTCTTTCAATACCTGTTCGAGCGTCATTTCCAGTCTCTCTCAAGAACTTCAGCAAACCGTGTCTTCTATATACCAACCGTCGAGCCTCAGGCGGGCTGCCATCTTCGCGGCGTTGTCGTCAACACCTGGGTCGTAGCTGAATGTGATCTGCAAACTGTCGTGGCCGCGATCCTCGTAGCAGACATTCATGACCGGGGGGCCCTCAGGCATGCTGATGGTCTCCGGGACAAGACGCAGGAAGGCCAAGGAAAAGCCCCCGCCGCAATATCGCAAATCACCTTTGGCCTCTCCGCCATCCGCCGTGCAACGGCGATGTCGCGGCCCATGCCAGCCGGCGCGGGCCACGGCCGCACGCGCGGCCTTCAGCGTCATGCCCTGGCGCAGCACGGGCACCTGCGCGCACAGGCCGCCTCCGCATGACAAAGCGAGTACCAGCAGCGTGAGGGCATGCAGCTTCACGGCGCCGTCACCCGTGTTCCTTGTCGCGAACGCGGTCGACCGATTCGACCGACGCGTTCACGCGTAGCGCACCGATGATGTTCTGCAAATGCGCCACATCGCGCACCTCGATGTCGATCATGAACTCGAAATAGAGCGGATTGCGGCCGGTGACCTTGAGATTGAAGATGTTGCCGCCGTTCGAGCCGATCACCGTCGCCGCCGCCGCAAGCGCCCCGGGCACGTTCTTGGTGCGCACCAGGATGCGCGCCACGCTCGGGCCGCCCTCGGCCGCATGCGTGCTCCAGGAGACGTCGAGCCATTCGTCCATGTCGGTCTCGGCGCGCTCGAGCTCCTCGCAGTCCACGGTGTGGATGATGATACCCTCGCCCGGCACGCGCAGGCCCACGATGCGGTCGCCCGGCAGCGGGTGGCAGCACTGGCCGAGATGGTAGGAGATGCCCTCCTTCGAGCCGCGCAGCGAGATCGGCATGCGCTTGACGCCCGGCTCGACGAAGGCGGCCTGCTTGCGGCGCTCCGGATCGCGCTTGAGCTCCGGGAAGACGGCCTCGAGCACCTCGTGCCCGCGCAAGGATCCGCGCCCGGTCTCGGCGAAGACGTCTTCGGCTTTCGACAGGCGCAATTTCTTCGCCACGCCCTCGATCGCCTTTTCGGTCAGTTCGAAGCCTTCATCAGCGAAGACCTTGGCCAGGATCTTGCGGCCGAAGGCGATGTGCTCGTCGCGCGCGGCATGACGCAGGAAGCGACGGATCTCGGCGCGCGCCCTGCCCGTCACAACGAGCTGTTCCCACAAGGGCGACGGCGTCTGTTCCTTGGTGCGGATGATCTCGACCTGGTCGCCGTTGCTGAGCGGGGTGTGCAGCGGCACCTGCTTGCCGTTGATCACCGCGCCGACGCAGTGATTGCCCAGATCGGTATGCACCATATAGGCGAAGTCGATGGGGGTTGCGCCGCGCGGCAGCGAGATCAAATCGCCCTTCGGCGTGAAGCAGAAGACCTGGTCCTGGTACATGTTGAGGCGCGAATGCTCGAGGAACTCTTCGGCGCTCTCGCCGCGCTCGAGGATCTCGACCATGTCGCGCAGCCATTCCAGCGCGCTCGCCTCGCCGCCGTCCGTCGCGTCGACGTGCTCGCGATAGCGCCAGTGGGCGGCGACGCCGCGCTCGGCGACGTCGTGCATCTCCTGGGTGCGGATCTGCACCTCGACGCGCTGGCGTTCCGGACCGATGAGCGTGGTGTGGATCGAGCGGTAGCCGTTGGCCTTGGGCGTGGAGATGAAGTCCTTGAAGCGCTCGGGGATCATGCGCCAGTTGGTGTGCAGCACGCCGAGCGCGCGATAGCAGTCCTCGGTCGTCGCCACGATGACGCGGAAGCCCAGGATGTCCGAGAGCTGCTCGAAATTGAGCTGCTTGTCCTTGAGCTTGCGCCAGATCGAGTACGGCCGCTTGGCGCGGCCGCTGACGCGCGCCTCCAGCCCGTGCTCCTTCAGCTTGGCTTTGAGCTGCTCGGCGATGCGCGCGATGCGGTCGACGCGCACGTCCTCGAGCTGGGCGATGCGCGCGACGATGGAATTGCGCGCCTCGGGCTGGAGCTCGGCGAAGGCCAAGTCCTCGAGCTCCTCGCGCATGTTCTGCATGCCGATGCGGCCGGCGAGCGCGGCATAGATGTCGAGCGTCTCCTGCGCGATGCGGCGGCGCTTGGCCGGATCCTTGAAGAACCCGATCGTGCGCATGTTGTGCAGCCGGTCGGCGAGCTTGACCAGCAGCACGCGGATGTCGTTCGACATCGCCAGCATCAGCTTGCGGAAGTTCTCCGCCTGCTTGGTGCGCTCGCTGAACAGCTCGAGCTGGGAGAGCTTGGTGACGCCGTCGACGAGGCCGGCGATCTCCTCGCCGAAATTGGTCCGGATGTCGTCGAGGGTGACGAGCGTGTCCTCGACCGTATCGTGGAGCAAGGCGGTCGCGATCGTCGCCACGTCCAGCTTCAGATCGGTGAGGATCGCGGCCACCTCGAGGGGGTGGGTGAAATAGGGATCGCCCGAGGCGCGGAACTGCTTGCCGTGCGCCTGCATGGCGTAGACATAGGCCTTGTCGAGCAGCGCCTCGTCGGCGTCGGGATCATAGGCTTTCACCCGCGCGACCAGATCGGTCTGGCGCATTAAGGCGCGCTTGGGCTTGTCGGGCGCGTGCTCGACCGCGGGGGCGACAGGGTGAATCCCACCCTCTGCCCCGGCTTGGGTTTTGCCGGGCCGCGACGAAGCGCTCATGGTTGCGGACAATATATAGCAATTTTGCGGGTTTGGCGCGATTCGCTTAGAGCGGAGTCGAGATTTTCGCTCTCCCTGATTGCGCCCGGAACGTGATGTTGACACTGCCGGCCAGGCCCGCGAGGCAGGCCCGCCGGACAGGCAAAACGAAAAAAGGCGGCACCGAAGCGCCGCCTTTCCACATTTTCCGGTCGTCGGACCTATTCCTCGTAATCGGCTTCCGGCTCGGGCTGGGGCTCGGCGCGGCGCTGGGCCTCGGAGGTGAGCGCACGCAGCAGCTCTTCCTCGGTGACCTGGCGATGCGCCGGATCCTCGCGGTCGTCGGATGTCTCGCGAACCTCTTCCGGCTCGTCGACCTCGGCATGCTTCTGCAGCGAGCGGATGTAGTCTTCCTTCAAATCCTCGGGCTTGAGCGCCTTGCCGGCGATCTCGCGCAGCGCCACGACCGGGTTCTTGTCGCGGTCGCGGTCGACGAGCGTATCGGCGCCGCCGGAGAGCTGGCGCGCCCGGTAGCCGGACAGAAGCACCAGATCGAAGCGGTTCGGAATCTTGTCGACGCAATCCTCAACGGTCACGCGGGCCATGGAAAGTCCTTGTGGTTCAGGTGGTTAGGGGCGCACGCCGGCGAATTCCGGCGCATGGGCGCGAATAAGGCCGCGGATAGTATACAAGGCCTTGTGGCGAAACAAGGGTTCCTCAAGAGGACGGCGGCAGCGGCGTCTGCGAGGCGCGGCGCGCCTCAACCGCTGCCTTGACGTCTCGCGCTCCATAACGACAAAAGCCCGGAAATCGAACCGACCTCCACCAAGTTCGAGATCGTCTTCGTCGGCTGCCCCGATTCCTCAATAGTGCGGGAAATCTGCGCGGTCCAACCGTTGCCGTTCGGCCGTACCACAGTCGTAGCATAGGAATTCCCGTTGATTTTGTCATTCGCTTCCTCAGACATGGGAACCTCCTTTTGTCGTTTCCCCACGACATATATTAACAGAAAAAGCCCAAAAAAGTTCTTGATTTTTTTTCTTCGCCCCTATGCCTCAATTGCCGTCATGGTGCCGATTTTTGTGACATTCTCGTCCAATATCCGCCGCACATCCATCATGGTAAACAAGGCGTCAGCGATAGCTGCGCCCAATTCCGAAGAGTAATACTCGTCGAATACGTTCTTGGAACGGCAGTCGACTGTCAAAAAACCCATGATCACCGGCCGCTTCTCTGGGGGCAGCTGCTGCATATCCTCGTCGTTGAGAATTGGCCACTCCGTCCCGGGCGGGATATATCTGATCGGCCATACGATCAAAGATTTGTAGGGCAAACGCCAGTTTCTCACCATCGAGAACGCGAAAATCGACTTAATGCTTGGTTCTCCGACATGGCGAAACGAGGAGTTCTCGTACTTGTGCACGCGCCACAGTTTGAGCAGATTTCCGCAGTGAAAGTAGCGGACATAGCCGTTTTTCCCGTAAAACAAACTTGAGAAATCGGTGTTTTCCCCGATCTTATGAACTTCGCTTGGGGCCTCGCGTGTCTGAGAACTGCTGATGCGGTCTCTGACAACGGTTTTGACGATATCTTTGTCCACGATCTCCTTGATGCAGCACCTGCATCTCTTGCCGGTCAACAGCGAAAAGCAGTGAGCCGTAGCATCCACGATTTCCTGCATGATCTCATGCAAGTCGTCCTTCGTGAACTTCCTGGACGCCTGATGATCCCGGATGATGTGGTTGATGTAATGGAGATAGAGAACCGCCTGCGCGTAGCGATGAAGCTTCCGACGAGAAATCACATAGATATAACCGACCAACAAGCAGCAGAATAAGGACAACTCTGCGATGACGATGAGGGACCTTTGATCCGCCTTTATGTCATCCACCTTGAAGAAAGTGATGACGATGGCGAGGATACCTGCCACTGCGCCGGCAAATACGATAATGCGCTCGGCGGTTATGGGCTGGTATCGCGGAAGCTGCTCCCGATGTTCAGGATGGCGAGGCATGAAGCATTGGCGGTCGACTCCCCCGTTCAACTTTCACAACATCTTAAGGTATATTTCAAGAACAAACGCATCCATCAGTACAAAAAGCGCTCAACCTGACGTGTCGCCAGGCATGGGTTGTTTGCTGCTCGCCCGATGCGCCAGGACCAGCGGCCGCGTCCGGCGCCAGACCTCCCAGGCGGTGGCGACCACCACGCCGGCAGCAAAGAACAGCATCGCGTCGGTATAGAGTATCCATTGCGGGTCCATCGGCTGGCCGACGCCCGGCTGCGGGTTGCCCATCCAGGTCCGCAAGCCGAAGCGCGCCAGGAACACCGCCAGGAACACGATCGTCCCGATCGGGGATGCCTTGCTCATCACGTCGCCGGTCTCGGGATCGATCGAGAACTCCTGGTGCTTGCCGCGCAGATAGCCGACGCCCGCACCGATAAGGCCCGCGCCGGCGAAGATCGGGACGGCGAACGGGTTGCCGAGCGGGCTCGGCAGAAACGCGAACATCGCCACCATTGCGACCAGCACGTAGACGGGCCCGATCCACAGCCGCCCGGGCCTGATCTTGCGCGCTTGCGAGGCGCGCAGCAGCCGGAAGCCGATCAAAGCCACGACCAACAGGATGGGGAGGTACTGGAGAAAATCCTTGGGCATCGGCGGCTCCTGGGGGCACCCACCTGTTTAGCGAAAATTTTCGGGACATTCGAACGGTTTCGCAAACCACGCACTAGGCAAATCGCGGGATGACAGATCGGACCAAGGAAACGATTTGCGGGCCTTCGAGTTTCTTTCCCCGGAGGGTCAGCGGGGAAAGAAGACAAGGAAGACAAGCAAGAAGGAAGAAGACAATGGGACGTGATGGAAGAATAAACCCCGACTATGTGATCGGGCCGGACGGGCGCAGCCTCACCCTTGCCGATCTGCCCAAGCGCGACACCACGCGCTGGATCACGCGCCGCAAGGCCGAGGTCGTCGCCGCCGTGCAGGGCGGTCTCATCAGCCTCGAGGATGCGTGCGAGCGCTACCGGCTGTCGCTCGAGGAGTATCTCTCCTGGCAGCACGCCATCGCGCAACACGGCCTCGACGGGCTGCGCGCGACGCATGTGCAGGACTATCGCGGCCACTGAGCAGACATCCCGTGGCGTGCGCGAGGAGCGCGGAGACCCCACCTCTCCGCGCTCTTTGCCTTTTCAGGGCGTGATCTCGAAGATCGTGCCGCCCAGGTTCTGATGTCCGGTGCCTCCGTCGACGGTATTGCCCAGCAGATTGCCTTTCCCGTCAGAGACGAGCCCGACATTGGGAGACGCGCCGTCCAGGCAGGGAAGGCCTCCGTCGCAGAAGCTGTAGAGCACCTGATAGTTGGAGCCGCTGTATTCGAAAACCGTGCCAGTCCCGCCTTGGCCGCCCGCCGGCGTGGTTCCGAAGATATTTCCGTTCCCGTCGACGTACACGTTTCCCCTGGGCTCGGCGCCATCGGTGCAGGTCTCCTCGCCCGCGCAGAAATCGTGCAGCTTGACGAAAGTTCCCGACGCATCGATCTCGTAGAGCACGCCCACGCCCACGCTGCCGCCCATATCGGTGATGCCGTAGAAATTCCCGTTGGCGTCCATCGCGCCGGCCCTGAAAGGCTCCTTGCCGTCGGCGCAGTTCGCCTGCGAGCAGAAAGTGTAGAGCGTCGTGAGCGTCGAGCCCTGGAACTTGAAGACCGTGCCGTTGCCGCCGTTCGTCGTGCCATAAAGCGTTCCCGACGCGTCGGAGAAGACGCCGGTCGGCCCGATGCCGTCAGAGCAACTCGGCACGATGCTGCAGAAGCTGTAGAGCACCTTCTCCGACCACTTACCGCCGCTCAGCTGCAGCCTGAAGATCGCGCCGAAATTGTGAGCGCCACCGCTGATCGTCACGCCGTAGAGCGGCGAGACGCCGTCGTAGAACGCGCCGGACTGCTGGCCCTGATAGGTCAGCTGCGCCGCGTCATGCCCGTCGGGACACCCGGATTTCTTGCAGAAGCTGTAGAGCGTGATCAGCTTGTGCGTCGTGGTGAGTTCGAAGATCGCGCCGGCGCCGTGCTTTCCGCCCTCGGTCGTGACGCCGTAGAGATTGCCCGCGACATCGATGACCAGCTGGCCCGACGGCTCGAAGCCGTCGGAGCAGTCGAGCTTCCTGCAGAAGCTGTAGATCGCCTTCTCCTTGCGGCCCTTAAGCTGATAGATGACGCCGCATCCCGTGCTGACGCAGTGCGCGTTCTGGATGCCGCCGGTCTGCGTCATGCCGTAGAAAGTGCCGTTCGCGTCGACGGCGAGCGGCGTCACGGGCAACCTGCCGTCCGCGCAGTCCGTCACGGAACAGAAATTGTAGAGCGACTTGAACGTGGCGGCCTTCGCGGCGCCGCCATTTGCCGCGCATATGAGCCCCGCCGCGAGCGCGATCGCGGCCCATCCATATCCGTATTTCATGTGCTTCCCCCAAAACACGCCCCAGGACCGTCACTCTAGGCGACCGATTCCAGACGATCAACTTAGTCGCGAGGCACGTGTCGCGCGGCCGGTCACGCTTAGGTGGAAGCGTCGCGCTCCTTCGGCAGCACGGGCGCGCCCTCCGCGAAAGCGCGGGCGGCGGAGACGAACTCGCTCGGCATCATCACGACCGTCATCGTGTTCTGCTCGGCGCCGATCTCGGTGAGCATGTGCATGCGGCGCAATTCGAGCGCGGCGGACGTGCGCATGCTCTCGTCCGCCGCCCCGCTCTACTTGCTTTTCTACGGCGTGAATTCGAAGACCGTGCCGCTCTGCCCGAATTTTCCCGCGCCGCCCTGAGAGGTCATGCCAAGGAAGCCGCCGGCTCCGTCGGGCAGCAGCGTCGCGTCGGGATTGTCGCCGTCGGCGCAACTCGCCCGGCTGCAGAAATTGTACAATACCTGATAGGTACCGCCGCTCATCTTGTAGACCGTGCCGTGGCCCGTCGATCCTCCCTTGCCGGTGAGGCCGATCAGGTTGCCGCCGGAATCGACATAGGGGGCCGTATACGGCGTCATGCCGTCGCTGCAATTCGTCTGGCCGCAGAAATCGTAGAGCTTCGTGTAGGTGCCATCGAGCGAGAGTTTGTAGAGCACGCCGCCGCCATTGACGCCGCCCTTCGTCGTGACCCCATAGAGATTGCCCTGCGCGTCCAGCGCCAGAGCACCGGAAGGCGTCTGGCCGTCGGCGCAGCCGGCAAGCGTGCAGAACGAATACAGCACCGTAAGGCTCGTGCCGTGGATCTTGAACGCCACGCCGCTGTCTTGACCATTCGCGCCGCCACGATCCGTCGTGCCATAGAGATCGCCGGCTGGGTCCGCGACAACGCCTTCGGGACCGTCGCCATCCGCTCCATCGGGCTCGGAGCAGAAACTATGAACCAACGACTCGACTGATTTTTTTGCGTGCGGCACGAGCTTGAAAATGGCGCCGCAATTGTTCTTTCCGCCTTCCGTCGGGCCGTAGAGCGGCGACACGCCGTCATACGGCGCGCCCGCCGCCGCGCCCGCATAGGTCAGCGCGGCCGCACTCGCGAACGAGCTGCCGCCGTCCTTGCATTTGCTCTTGCGGCAAAAGCTGTAGAGCACGTGCAACCTACCGTCCGGCGACAGCATGAAGACGTCGCCGCCGATATTCGCCCCGCCGGCCTCCGTCGTGCCGTAGAGATTTCCCGAGACGTCGATAATCAGACCGGCACCGGGCCTGGCGCCGTCGGAGCAATCGGTATCCACGCAGAAGCGATAGAGGACCTTGATCGCGCCGTGCTTCTTCGGAGCGGAAGCGGGAATCTCGAAGATCGTGCCGCAGCTGATGGTTTGGCAAAGAGGACCGCTGGTATTGCCGCCTTCGAAGGTCACGCCGTAGGCGTTGCCCGCTTCGTCCCTGACCAGCGGACCGATCGGTGCGATGCCGTCGGCGCAGTTCCTCTGGGAGCAGAAAGCGTAAATGGTGCTCAGCGTCGCGGCGTGCGCGACGCTCGATGCGCAGAAAATTCCCGCCGCGAGGATCGCCGCGGCCAGCCCATGGACGTATCGCATCGCATCCTCTCGCACAACCGCGAGATGCAATCTACACGGAAGGCCCCTAGCCATCAATCGCAGGCGCGTCGCGCTCTTTCGGCAGTACGGGCGCGCCCTCCGCGAAAGCGCGGGCGGCGGAGACGAACTCGCTCGGCATCATCACCACCGTCATCGTGTTCTGCTCGGCGCCGATCTCGGTGAGCATCTGCATGCGGCGCAATTCGAGCGCGGCGGGGGTGCGCATGATCTCGTCCGCGGCCTCGCGCAGCTTGACCGCGGCCTCGAGCTCGGCTTCGGCCTTGATGATGCGCGCACGCTTCTCGCGCAGGGCCTCGGCCTCCTGCGCCATCGCGCGCTGCATGGAGGCGGGGATCTCGACGTTCTTCATCTCGACCGCCTGGATCTCGACGCCCCAGGCCTCGGTGACCTGGTCGACACGGTCCTTCAGCATGATCGCGAGCTTCTCGCGGTCCTTGAGCACGTCGTCGAGGGTGTGCTGGCCGATCAGGTTGCGCAGCGTGGTGAGTGCGACCTGGATGACGGCGTTGCGCACGTTCTGCACCTCGATGATGGCGAGGTCGGGCTTGACGATGCGGTACCAGATGACGGCGTTGGCCTTCACCGGCACGTTGTCGCGCGTCATCGCCTCCTGCTGCTCGACGCCGTCGGTGAAGACGCGCATGTCGACCTTGACCGCGCGCTCGACGCCCAAAGGGATGATCCAGAACAGGCCCGGCGTCCGCGTGGCCATGAAGCGGCCGAAGCGGAACACCAGAGCGCGCTCGTATTGCTGGGCGACGCGGAAGCCCGTGAGGAAGAGGATGAAAAGGACAACGACGATCACGAGAAGCAGTTCGGGCATGTTCGCCACCCCTTAAAATCTCGGCACCCCGATAGATAGGCGTTGCGGGCGGCTTTTGTAAGGCGGCCCGTCACACAATCGTGTATCGTCCGGCGTTGGGGGCGGCATATCTTGCTGCGTCCGAATTCGGGGGAAGATCATGAAATTTCGCCTTGGCGTGGCAGTGGCCGCGATTGCGTTTTCCTTGGCCGGCCATGCGGATGCGGCGCCCTCGGCGATCATGGCGGCCGTGGCCGATGCCTCGCGCCCGCAGGCCGACCGCGACGCGGACGCGCGGCGCAAGCCGGCTGAGACGCTCGCGTTCTCGGGCGTGAAGGCCGGCGACGTCGTCGGCGAGTTCCTGCCCGGCGGCGGCTACTACACGCGAATGCTGAGCGACGTCGTGGGACCGAAAGGCAAGGTCTACGCGCTCGAGACGACGCGCTGGGGCAAGGAGAACTACGACTCGACCAAGGCGGTGCTGAGCGAGAAGGGCCGCGGCAACGTCCGCTTCGACGGCCGGCCGTTCGGCGAGTTCTATCTGCCCGAACAAGTCGACCTGTT
Source organism: Alphaproteobacteria bacterium (assembly GCA_021325375.1). Classification (GTDB taxonomy): domain Bacteria; phylum Pseudomonadota; class Alphaproteobacteria; order Micropepsales; family Micropepsaceae; genus Rhizomicrobium. The sequence continues at coordinate 23,091 of JAJPHG010000037.1, forward strand.
CTGGACGACGCTCAACTATCACGACCTGCACATCGCCAAATACGGCGTGGTCGACATGGCCAAGTTCAACAAGGAGGTCTACGACGCGCTGAAGCCGGGCGGCATCTATTTCATCACCGACCACGTAGCCAACCCGGGCACCACGGACGCGCAGATCGCGGACCTGCACCGCATCGACAAGGCCGTGCTGATCAAGGAAGTCGAAGCCGCCGGCTTCAAGCTGGTCGGCGAGAGCAAAGCGCTTTCCAACCCCGCCGACGACCACACCAAGACGGTCTTCGACAAGGCGATCCAGGGCCACACCGACCAGATGATGCTGAAGTTCAGGAAGCCGTGACCAAGACGCTCTCCGCCCTCCTCATCCTCGGCGCGGCCGTCACCGCGTTCTACTGGTGGAACTATTTCACCGGCGGCGACGTGATGGTCAGCCATGAGCGCTGGTACACGGCGTTCGAGTCGAGCTTTCCCGTCGCCGACGGTTGGATGGCGGTCTGCATGGCGGTCGCAGGCGTGGGGCTTTGGCGCGGCGACGGCTGGGGCGCACGGGCGGGACTGCTCGCGGGCTCGGCGCTTCTCTATCTCGCGGCGATGGACATCACCTTCGACGTCGAGAACCACATGTACGCGATGGCCGCGGCGAACGATGCGATGAAGTTCGAGGTATTCATCAACGCCACGACGCTCGCGCTCGGCATCTGGACGATCCTGGTTTCCTGGCGGCGCGCCTGAGGCCGCGCAACCATCACGTGTCCAGCCGCTCGATCCCGCCCGCGCCTTCGGGGAGCGCCGCGAGGAGTTCCCGGGCACTCTTTCCCGTGACCGGATGGCGCCAGTCCGGCGCGGCGTCGGCCAGCGGCACCAGCACGAAGGCGCGATCGCTCAGCCTTGGGTGCGGCAGGATCGGCGGCCCCGCCTCGACGCGTCCATCATAGTCGACGATATCGAGATCGAGCGTTCGCGGCGCGTTTTTTTCGGAACGCTTGCGCCCATAGGACGTTTCCGTTCGTTGCAGCACGGCCATGAGCCCGGCCGGAGAAAGATCGCTGCCCACGACCGCGACGGCGTTCACATAGTCGGGATCGCGCGGGTCGGGCCATGCTTGCGTGCGATAGAACGGCGAAACCGTAAGAATTCGCACATTCCTCCCCTCGAGATCGGCAAGCGCCGCGCAAAGCGTGTCGCGCGGCGTGCCGGCATGGGAGTTAAGATTTGAGCCCAGCGCGATAACGATCATTGCCGCGTTATACTTCAAGACAAAATTCCGCGCGAATTCGCTTGCGTGGGCCGCGCGCGGATGGATACAAAGGTTTCGGGCGTCGGGGGAGATTTGCCCGTTCGGCCATCGCGTTTGATTGGAGGCTATTATGCTTTTCTACCCGCAGGAAAAACTCGCTATTTTCATCGACGGCGCCAACCTCTACGGCGCCGCGAAGGGCCTTCAGTTCGACATCGATTATAAGCGGCTGCTGGAGCTGTTCGCGCGCAAGGGCATCCTGGTGCGCGCGTTCTACTACACCGCGGTCGCCGAGGATCAGGAGTTCTCGCCGCTGCGTCCGCTGGTCGACTGGCTCGACTACAACGGCTTCGCGGTGGTGACCAAGCCTCTCAAGGAATTCACCGACGCCCAGGGGCGCCGCCGCGTCAAGGGCAACATGGACATCGAGCTCGCCATCGACGTGATGGAGATGGCCGATCAGGTCGACCACATCGTGATCTTCTCCGGCGACGGCGATTTCCGCCGCCTCGTCGAGGCCGCGCAGCGCAAGGGTCGCCGCGTCAGCGTCGTCTCCACCATCCGCACCCAGCCACCGATGGTCTCCGACGATCTGCGCCGCCAGGCCGACAATTTCATCGAGCTCGAAGAGCTCAAGCCGATGATCATGCGTGAAGGCGGCCCGCGCAGCGCGCACACCCAGGCGCCGGCCTACGCGCAGACCGCGTGAGCGCAGCCGAGCCAAGGCGCGACTGCCCGCTCTGCCCGAGGCTTGCCGCGTTCCGCGCGGCGAACCGCGAGGTCTATCCGGACTATTTCAACGACCCGGTGCCGAGCTTCATCGGCAACAATGTCCGTCTGCTGATCGTCGGCCTCGCGCCCGGCCTGCACGGCGCCAACAAGACCGGCCGGCCGTTCACCGGCGACTGGGCGGGCGACCTGCTCTATGCGACGCTTCTGGGTCATGGCCTGGCGCGCGGCGAATACCGCGAGCGCGCCGATGACGGGCTCGCGCTCGTCGACTGCGCGATCACCAACGCGGTGCGCTGCGTGCCGCCCGAGAACAAGCCCCTGCCCGCCGAGATCAAGACCTGCCGCCAATTCCTGACCGGCCAGATCGCCGCCCTCCCGCACCTGCACGCGATCCTGGCGCTCGGCAAGATCGCGCATGACAGCGTCTGCGACGCGCTGGGCGCCAAGAAATCCGCGCACCCCTTCAAGCACGGCGCGCAATACGAAGTCGGCGCGCTCACGCTGGTTTCGAGCTATCACTGCAGCCGCTACAACACCAACACCGGCGTGTTGACCGAGGCGATGTTCGATGCGGTGGTCAAGCAAGCCAAGATCGCCGCGATGCCGATGATTTGAGCCCCAACTGTCATCCCCGGCGAGCATCGCGTGCGAAGCATGCGATGCGAGGGAAGGGGACCCAGGTGACTGGGTTGAGGAGCCCAGTCACCTGGGTCCCCTTCCCCTCGCGCCGCGTTGCGGCGCTCGGCCGGGGATGACAATTTGTGAAACCACTCCTCACCCCTTATCCCGCATCAGCCGGGCCTTGTCGCGCTGCCAGTCGCGTTTCTTCTCGGTCTCGCGCTTGTCGTGGAGCTTCTTGCCCTTGGCGATGCCGAGTTCGACCTTGGCGATGCCTTTGGGATTGAAGTAGAGGCGCAGCGGCACGAGCGTCATGCCTTCGCGCTGGATCGCGGCGGCGAGCTTGCCGGCTTCGCGCTTGTGGACGAGCAATTTGCGCTGACGCCGCGGCTCGTGATTGAAGCGGCTGGCTTGCGTGTATTCGGGGATGTAGGCGTTGACGAGGAACAACTCGCCGTCCTTCGCATAGGCATAGGACTCCGCGATGGTCGAGCGGCCGCCGCGCAGCGACTTCACCTCGGAGCCGAACAGCATCAGCCCCGCTTCCAGCGTGTCCTCGATGAAATAGGAGAAGCGCGCCTTGCGGTTGTCGGCGACGACCTTCTTTTCCGGATCGGCTTTCTTGGCCATCAGGCCTTGAGCCCCGCGCTCGCCATCGCCTCGCGCACGCGCGCGCGCGCCGCGTCGCTCGCAGAGACCAGCGGCAGGCGCACCTCGTCGGTGCAGAGGCCCAGAAGCGAGCCCGCATATTTGACCGGCGCCGGGCTCGGCTCCACGAACATCGCGTCGTGCAGCGGCATCAGCCGCTCCTGCAGCACGAGCGCGGTGTCCCACGCGCCCTGGGCGCAGGCGTTCTGGAAATCAGCACAGAGCTTGGGCGCGACATTGGCCGTCACCGAGATGCAGCCATGCCCGCCCTGCACCATGTAGCCGAGCGTCGTGGAATCCTCGCCGGAGAGCATCCGCCATCCCTTGCCGCAGGCCAGACGCTCGCGGATCGGACGCGCGAGATTGGCGGTGGCGTCCTTCACGCCGCAGACGTTCTTGAGCTTGGCGAGCCGGCCCATTGTCTCGACGGAGATCTCCACGATGGCGCGGCCGGGGATGTTGTAGACGAGGATCGGGATATCCACGGCGTCGGCGATCGCCGCATAGTGGCGGTAGAGCCCTTCCTGCGACGGCTTGTTGTAGTAGCCGGTGACCGAGAGCACCGCGTCCGCGCCGACGGCCTTGGCGTGCCTGGTGAGCGAAATCGCCTCCGCGGTCGCGTTCGAGCCGGCGCCGGCGATGACGGGCACGCGCCCCCTCGCCTCCTCGACGCAGATCTCGACCACGCGCATGTGCTCGTCATGGCTCAGCGTCGGCGACTCGCCGGTCGTGCCGCAGGGAACGAGCCCGTGGCTGCCCTGCTCGATCTGCCAGTTGACCAGGCGGCGGAACGCGGCCTCGTCCACCTTGCCGTCCTTCATGGGCGTGATGAGCGCGGGGATGGACCCCCTTATGCGTTCGGCGACGGCGGACATTCGAAGCGGTTCCATTCAATATCGGCCGCAAACTACAGGCCCCGCGACGGAAGGAGCAAGTATGGCCCTCGAAATGCGGCCCAAATGCGAGCGTTGCGCAGTCCCGCTCCCCCATGACAGCGACGTGGCGCGCATATGCAGCCATGAGTGCACCTTCTGCGCATCCTGCACGGACGCCATGGCCGGGCGCTGTCCCAATTGCGGTGGGGAGTTGCTGCCACGCCCGCGACGAAAAGCGCGCACGGGTTGAGCCGGGCTTGTGGCGCGGGCGGCACGGCACCGTTAAGCTTTTCGGCATGAGACCCCGCAGCGCCACGATTCTCGCCGCCGCGCTCCTTCTGGGCGCCGCGGCCGCGCTCGCGCAGACCTCCACCCTGCCCCCCGGCCTCACCCAGAACGGCTCCGTCGTCATGATGCAGCCGATCCAGGATTATGAGGGCGCGGACAACGGCCCCGCGATCAGCGCCGAGCGCCACGCCGCGCGCGTGCCGTACCTCGGCCCCGCCGATCACGACCTCTTCGTCCGCGCCTTCGATCAGGCCGATCACGGCAACTGGCTCGGCGCGCGCGCGCTCGCGAGCCAGGGCCATGACGGCGCCGCCAAGCGGCTGATCGACTGGCGCATGTTCCTGGACAAGAACTCGGGCGCGAGCTTCGACGAGATCAACGCCTTCCTGAAGGCCAACCCCGACTGGCCCGCGCGTGACACGCTGTATTCGCGCGCCGAGAACGCACTCGACCTCAACATGACCCCGGCGCAGGTCATCGCCTGGTTCGGCAGCCGCCAGCCTGTGAGCGGCATCGGCAAGGTGCGGCTCGGCGAGGCGATGGTCGCGACGGGCCGCGTCACCGCCGGCCGCGACATGATCCGCGACGGTTGGACCAAATACAGCTTCGAGCCCGAACAGGAGCTCGCCATCGTCCAGAAGGACGGCGCGTACCTGACGCCCGAGATCGACCGCAAGCGGCTGGACAATCTTCTGTGGCGCGACGACATGGCGGGCGCGCGGCGCGAGATCGCGCGCGTGACGTCGCAGGCGCAGCAGGTCGGCCAGGCACGGCTGCTCCTGCGCTCGAGCCCCGCCGCTGGCGAGCGCCAGGCGCAGAACCTGGCGGGCGATGATCCCGGCCTACTGTTCGACCGTGCCCGCGCCGCGCGCCGCGCCAACGACAACAACCAGGCCGAGGCGCTGCTCCTGCGCGCGCTCACCGCCGATCCGTCGCGCGAGCACCCGGCCAAGCTCTGGGCCGAGACCAACATCATCGCGCGCGAGGCGCTGAAGGACGGCAACTACCGCGCCGCCTATCAGATCCTGAACAATTGCGGTTTCCAGCCGGGCGACGAGTTCTCCGAATGCGAGTTCCTCGCCGGCTGGGTGGCGCTCAGGTTCCTGAAGGACGCCAAATCCGCGCAGCCGCATTTCCAGAAGCTCGAGGCCGGCGTCACGCGCCCCATCAGCTTGGCGCGCGCGCATTACTGGCAGGGCCGCGCCTATGAGGCGCTGGGTGACAATGCCGATGCCTGGGAGCAGTACCATCTGGCTTCCAAGGCGCCGACGACGTTCTACGGACAGGTGGCGCTGGCACGGATCGACTCCACGCCGACGCTTCACATCATCGAGACGCCGGTCGAGCCGGGCGGCAAGGCGGAGTTCGAGCAGGACGACCTCGTCCACGCGATGCACGTGCTGGCCGACCTCGGCCAGGTGAGCCTGCTGCGCACCTTCGCGCTGCGTTACGCCGACCTCAATCCGAGCGCGCGGCACATGGCGCTGCTCTGCCAGGCGCTGACCGACATGGGCTTCCGCGAGGTCGCGGTGCGCGCCGCCAAGCAGGCGAGCTACAACGGCATCCTCTATCTCGCTTACGACTACCCCACGGTCCCCGTGCCCGCCTATCGCGGACCCGGCGCGGGGCCCGAGCCCGCCGTGGTGCTGGCGCTGATCCGCCAGGAGACCGAGTTCGACGCGTTCTCGGTAAGCGCGCCCGGCGCGCGCGGCATCATGCAGATGATGCCCGGCGGCGTGAAGCATGCGGCGAACCTCGCGGGCATCCCCTACCGCCCGAACGATCTCCTCACCGACCCCAGCTACAACATGCAACTCGGCCAGGCCGAGTTCGGGAGCGACATGGCCGATTGGAGCGGCTCGCTGGTGCTGTCCTCGGCCGCCTACAATGCCGGGCCGAACAACGTGAAGAAGTGGCTCAACAACAACGGCGATCCGCGCAGCCCGGCGGGCGATCCCATCGACTGGATCGAGCAGATCCCGTTCAACGAGACGCGCAACTACGTGATGCGGGTGCTGGAGAACACGCAGGTCTATCGCAACCGGCTCACGGGCCGCGACCAGCCCCTGCGCATCCTGTCCGACCTCTACATGCCGAACGCGGCGCCGTCGAAGGTATTGAGCGCGCCACCGCCGGCAGCGCCGGCGCCGGTGCCCGTGCCGCAGCCGAAGCCGAAGACGGCGTCGTAGAAGCAACCCAACTGTCATGGCCCGCGACTGCGGGCCACCCAGCTTGGTTCTGCACGCTTTTGCAATGTTCACGCGGAGACGCGGAGATCGCGGAACGGAGCTTTTCCTCCGCGATCTCCGCGTCTCCGCGTGGTCCATTTCTACAAACGAGGCTGGGGATCACCTGGGTGGGCCGCAGTCGCGGGCCATGACACCAGGGACTGGATGGGGGTTAGTGGAAGATATTCAGCCATTCGCGCGCGAGGCGTTGGGCCTCGGCGATCTGGTTGTTGTTCATCTCGCCGGAAATCTGCGCCCGCCAGCGCTTGGCTTCCTCGACGCCGCGCAGCGCCGCGAGGTTGAACCATTTGTGCGCCGCGACGAAATCGACGCCCACGCCCTGCCCGGTCGAATAGGCGAGCCCGAGATTGTAGAGCGCGTCGGGGCGCCCTTGCTTGGCATCCGTCTCGTATTGCGCCAACGCATCGATATCTATGCACGCCATCGCACTGCCTCCCATCGCGATGAGGCATGGTGAGACTTGAGAGATGAAAGCGCGGTTAACGTCTCTAAACGTTGACGCCGCTAAACCGTTAACGCGCGTTTACGCTCATGCCCGCGCGCGCTGGCCGAAAAGGATGCGGCGGGACTCTTCCTGCGCCTTGGGATCGTTGTTCTGCCGTTCGCGCAATTCGCGCCCCAACGCGAAACCGCGCTCCACGGCGGGACGCTTGCCGATCTTCTCGCGCCACGCCTTGACGTTGGGGAACTCGCGGCCGATGTCGTGCATGCGCGAAGCGCCGATCACCCAGCCCCAGCACGCCATGTCGGCGATGGAATAATCGCCCGCGAGATATTCATTGCCGCCGAGCCTCTGGTTCATCACGCCGAGCAGGCGATGCACCTCGTCGACATAGCGCTTGCGCGCGTAGTCGTTGCCGTCCTTCGCATAGTTGAGGAAGTGATTGGCCTGGCCCGTCATGGGGCCGAGCCCCGCCATCTGCCAGAACAGCCATTCGTCGACGGCGACGCGGGCGCGCTCGTCGGCGGGATAGAACTTGCCCGTCTTGCGGCCGAGATATTGCAGGATGGCGCCGGACTCGAAGACCGAGATCGGCTTGCCCCCGGGCCCGCCGGGATCGACGATCGCGGGCATGCGGTTGTTGGGGGCTATGCGGAGGAACTCCGGCTCGAACTGCTCGCCCTTGCCGATATTGACCGGCACCATCACGTAAGGGAGCGCGCATTCCTCCAGCATGATGCTGATCTTCCAGCCGTTCGGCGTGGGCCAGTAATAGAGCTCGATGGGGCGGGCGCCCGGTTTCGGCAAGGCCTTCGCCGCGGGCTTGGCCGGCGCGGGCGCCTTCCTGGGAGCGGGCTTGGCAGCCTTCTTGGCCCCGGCAGGTTTCGCTTTGGACTTTTTCGACTTGGCCATGCCCGGTTCCGTTAGCTTCTGCTGGCGGTTCTGAAGGCGACATCTTGCCGATGGCCGGACGAATCACAATACGCGGCCGCATTGCCCAAAACGGCTTGGCCGCGGCACCCGAACACTTTCGCGTCGGGAGGCCGCGGCCATCGCCTTGATCACTGGTTGCTCCTTGCGTCAGTCAACGTGGAGAACCGTGATGCCTGTCGACTAGGTCGACAGACTACTTCCTCTTCTTTTTCGCCTTCTTGGCTTTCTTCTTCACGGCCTTCTTGGCTTTTCTCTTCTTTGCAGCTGGCATGTGTAACGACTCCTTTTTATCGCTCGTTTGGGTTCCGCGACTCGCGCCCCCCAAAACGCCAACAATATGAGTGGGTTGTGCGCAATTTGGCAATAGTCGCGGGTTCCGCGCACGAAACGCGATTTCACCCAACGTCATAAAACCCTTATATTTCCGATATTATTCGCTATCGTCAGCATACGGATGGATTCGGGACGATTTAACTTGCGCCGGCACCCGAATTGCTGCAATTGCGCGAATCACCCCTCTTCGGGCAAACCGAGTCGGCTCTTGAGGATCGCGTTCACCGCTTGCGGATTCGCTTTTCCGCCCGTCTGCTTCATCACCTGACCGACGAACCATGCGGCGAGTTTCGGTTTCGCCTTCACTTCCTCGACCTTGTCGGGATTCGCCGCGATCACCGCGTCGACGGCCTTCTCGATCGCGCCCGTGTCCGTCACCTGACGCAGTCCCCTCGCTTCGACGATCTCGCGCGGATCGCCGCCTTCATTCCAGACGATGTCGCAGAGATCCTTGGCGATCTTCCCGCTGATCAGGTTCGAGCTCACCATCTGCACGATGGCGCTGTTCGCTTTCGCCGGGATCGGACCGTCGGCGATCGCGAGCCCGGCCTTGTTCAGGCGTCCGAAATACTCGTTGTTCAGCCAGTTCGCCGCCGCCTTCGCCTCGGCGCCGGAGGCCAACATCGCCTCATAGTAGTCTGCCGTGTCGCGCTCGGCCACCAGCACCGACGCGTCATAGGCCGAAAGGCCCAGCGTCACGAACCGCGCCTTCTTCTCGTCCGGCAGTTCGGGGAGCGATTTCCTGATCTCGCCGACCCACGCCGCGTCGAGGACGAGCGGCAGAAGGTCGGGATCGGGGAAATAGCGGTAGTCGTGCGCCTCTTCCTTGGAGCGCATCGAGCGCGTCTCGCCGGCTTTGGCGTCGAACAGCCGCGTCTCCTGGCGGATCGTGCCGCCGGTTTCGAGGATGTCGACTTGGCGCCGCGCCTCGTATTCCACCGCCTGGGCGATGAAGCGCAGCGAGTTGACGTTCTTGACCTCGCAGCGCGTGCCCAGATGCTCGAACGCGCCCGTCGCGCGGAACTTGTCGTAGCCGCCCGCGCGGCACACCGACACGTTCACGTCGGCACGCATGGAGCCCTCGTCCATGTTGCCGTCGCAGGTGCCCAGATAGCGCACGATGGCGCGCAGCTTGCGCAGGAACGCGGCCGCCTGCTCGCTGGAGCGCATATGCGGCTTGGTCACGATCTCCATCAGCGCCACGCCCGCGCGGTTGAGATCGAGATAGGAATGGTCGGGGTGCTGGTCGTGCAGGCTCTTGCCCGCGTCCTGCTCCAGATGCAGCCGCTCGATGCCAACGGGAATGGTCGTGCCGTCGGCGAGATCGATCAGCACCTCGCCCTCGCCCACGATCGGGCTCTTGTACTGCGAGATCTGATAGCCGGCCGGCAGGTCGGGATAGAAATAGTTCTTCCGGTCGAACACCGAGGTCAGGTTGATCTTCGCGTTCAGCCCCAGCCCCGTGCGCACCGCCTGCTCGACGCATCTGCGGTTGATGACGGGCAGCATGCCGGGCATGCCGGCGTCGATGAAGCTGACCTGGCTGTTCGGCTCGGCGCCGAACGCCGTGGAAGCGCCCGAGAACAGCTTGGCGTCGGAGAGCACTTGGGCATGGACCTCCATGCCGATGACGATTTCCCAATCGCCGGTCTGTCCCTTGATCGTTCCGGCGGAGTTCATGCCGCCCTCCACCAGCGTTCGGGTTTGGCATTGAAATCGGCCGCGACCTCGATGGCGCGGCCGGCGCGCAGCACCGTCGCCTCGTCGAACGCCTTGCCTATGATCTGAAGGCCGAGCGGCAGGCCGTCCTTGGTCAGGCCCGCGGGCACCGCGATGGCCGGAAGGCCTGCCAGGTTCACCGGCACCGTGAAGACGTCGTTCAGGTACATCGACACCGGGTCGGCCGTCTTCTCGCCCACGGCGAAGGCGGGACAGGGCGTCGCCGGCGCCAGCAGCACGTCGCACTTCTTATAGGCTTCGTCGAAATCGCGCGCGATCAGGCTGCGCAGCTTCTGGGCGCGGATGTAGTAGGCGTCGTAGTAGCCCGAGGACAGGACATAGGTCCCGATCATGATGCGGCGCTGCACCTCGCGCCCGAAGCCCTCGGCACGGCTCTTCTCGTAGAGATCGACGATGTCGCGCACGCCCTGGGCCCGACGGCCGAAGCGCACGCCGTCATAGCGGGCCAGGTTCGACGAGGCCTCCGCCGGCGCCACTATATAATAAGTGGGCAGCGCGTACTTCGTGTGCGGCAGGGAGACGTCGACGATCTCCGCGCCCTGCGCCTTGAGCCACGCCACGCCCTCGGCCCAAAGCGCATCGATCTCCGGCGGCGCGCCGTCGATACGGTATTCCTTGGGGATGCCGACGCGCAGGCCCTTCACGCCCGCGTCGAGTCCCGCCTCATAGTCCGGCACGGGCACGTCGACGCTGGTGGAGTCTCTCGGATCCACGCTCGCCATGGCGCGCATCAGGATCGCCGCGTCGCGCACCGTCCTGGTCATCGGCCCGGCCTGGTCGAGCGACGAGGCGAAGGCCACGATGCCGTAGCGCGAGCAGCGGCCATAGGTCGGCTTCAGGCCCACGATGCCGCTGAGCGCGGCGGGCTGTCGGATCGAGCCGCCCGTGTCGGTGCCGGTCGCAGCGAGGCAGAGGCTTCCCGACACCGCGGCCGCCGAGCCGCCCGACGATCCGCCCGGAACCAGCTTCGCGTTCGAGCTGCGCGAGCGCCAGGGGTTGAACACCGGCCCGAAATGGCTCGTCTCGTTCGACGAGCCCATCGCGAACTCGTCCATGTTCGTCTTGCCGAGCATCACCGCGCCCGCATCCCACAGGTTCTGCGAGACGGTGGATTCATAAGGCGGCACGAAGTTCGACAGGATGTTGCTGCCCGCCGTGGTGCGCACGCCCTTGGTGCAGAACAGGTCCTTGATCGCGAGCGGCAGGCCTTCGAGCAACCCGCCCTCGCCTTTCGCGATGCGCGCATCCGACGCCTTGGCCATCTCGAGCGCGCGCTCGGGCGTTTCGGTGACGAAGGCATTGAGCGGACGCGCGGCTTCCACCGCGCCGGTGAACGCCCTGGTCAGCTCGACCGACGACACCTTCTTCGCGCGGACCGCGTCGCGCGCCTCGGCGAGCGTGAGATCCGTGAGCTCGCTCATGCGGCGAGTTCCTTCCTGTAGAACACCGACCACTCGGTATCGGGATAGTCGAGAACCACGCCGCAGCGCCGAAAGCCGCCGCGCTCGTAGACCCGCCAGGCGGCCGGATGGCGGTTGCCCGTCTCCAGCACCAGCTCGCGCAGGCTCTCCGCGCGCGCGACGGATTCGATGCGCTCCAGGATGCGCCCGCCGATGCCCGCGCCTTGATGCGCGGGAACGGTGTACATCCGCTTCACCTCGCCTATTCCGCCCGCATGCCGGCGCAGTGCGCCGCACGCGACGGCCGCTCCCTCCTTGCGCGCGACGAACACCGTCGTCTCGGGACCGGCCATCTCCTCGACGGTCATGTGGTGGCAATGCTCCGGCGGCGAGAGCGCGAGCAGCGTCTCGTTCAGCGCGGCGATGAGCGCGCGCACGTCGTCGCGAAGCGGGCTCTCGGCGGCGATGGTCATCATTCCACCACCTTCGGCACGACGAAGAAATGGTCCTCGCCGTCCGGCGCGTTCGCCATCAGCGCGTCGGCCGTGCCGCCCTCGGTCACGACATCGTCGCGCATCTTGAGCGTCTGGGCGACGACGCTGGTCATCGGGGCCACGCCGGTCACGTCGACCTCGTCCAATTGCGCGACCCATTGCACGATGCCGTTGAGCTCTGCGGCCATGGGCTCGACGCGCCCCTCGTCGAGGGCGATGCGGGCCAGTTTCGCGATGCGTCGCACGGTGTCCTTGTCGACGGACATGGGGTCGCTCATTGTGTTAAGAGTGTCCGTCTTGCTAGCAACCGTCGGCCACGCTGGCAAGCAAGAGGTGGGGATGACGCCCGGTATTCTCGGCATAGATCATGTGCAGATCGCGGTGCCCAAGGCGCAGGAGGCGCAGTGTCTCGCCTTCTACCGCGAGGTCCTGGGCCTGACGGAGATCGAAAAGCCCGAGCACCTGAGGGCGCGCGGCGGGGCCTGGTTCCAGGTGGGCCACGTCCAGATGCATGTCGGCATCGACCCCGAGCCCAGCCCGAAAAGCAAGCGCCATGTCTGTTTTTTGGTCGCCGACCTGGCCGCGGCCAAACAAGCCGTCCAGGCGCGCGGCGTGGCGATCGAGGACGAAGGCAAGGCCGAGGGCCTGATCCGCTTCTTCGTCCGCGACCCGGCCGGCAACCGCATCGAGATCGGGCAGCGTCCATGAAAGCAAATGAGCTTCCCTCTCCCCCTCCGGGGGAGAGGGTTAGGGTGAGGGGGTCTCTCAGCCAGACTCGCTGCAGCCACCCCCTCACCCGTTCGGATCGGAAAAATGTCCTGCCGGACATTTTTCCGGCCCGAACCCTCTCCCCCGCTTCGCGGGGGCGAGGGAGAAGTTTTTTGCTTTGAATATCGTGACACTCGACGCGCTTTCGCTTGCGCCAGGATCGCGCCTGCTCGGCATCGATCTCGGCGAGAAGACGATCGGGCTCGCGCTCTCCGACACGCTGCTCACCGTCGCCACCCCGATGGAGACGCTCAGGCGCGGGAAGTTCACGGCCGATGCGGCGAAGCTGGAGACGATCATCGCCGGGCAAGGCGTTGGGGGCATCGTGCTCGGCCTGCCGCTGAACATGGACGGCAGCGCCGGACCGGCGGCGCAGGCCGCGCGCGCGTTCGGGCGCAACCTGGCGGGCCGCATCGCGCTGCCCGTCGTGTTCTGGGACGAGCGGCTGTCGACCGCAGCGGTGACGCGCACGCTGCTCGACGCCGATGCCTCGCGCAAGCGTCGCGGCGAGGTCGTCGACAAGATGGCGGCCGCCTATATCCTTCAGGGCGCGCTCGAGCGCCTGCGCGCCATGAGGACGAGATGAGCACTCCCGAACCCGAGCTCGCCAAATTCTATTGGCTGCCGCCGATGCTGCGTCCCAAGACCGCGATGACGCGGAATGAAGAGCGCACCTTCCTGCTCGTCGGCGTGGCGATGCTGTTCGCGGGCTACGACCAGAACGTCTACGGCTTCGCGCTGCCGCAGATCCAGGCGAGCCTGCACATCCCCGAGAACCAGATCGGCCCCACCGTCTCGCTGTTCCGCTTCGCGACCTTCGTCGCCATGCTGCTGGCGCTGAGCGCGGACCTCGTCGGACGCCGGCGCCTGCTGCTCCTCACCGTCTTCGGGCAGGCGGCGTTCACGCTCGCGACCGCGTTCTCGCAGACCTATGCGCAGTTCGTCTGGCTGCAGGTGCTCACCCGCGTCTTCGGCTATGCGGAGGAGATGCTTTGCATCGTCGTCGTCGTCGAGGAACTGTCGGCGAGCCTGCGCGGCTGGTCGGCCGGCGCGCTGTCGGCGATGAACTATACCGGCGCGGGCCTGGCGTCGCTGTGTTTCGCCTTCGTCACGATCCTGCCGGGCGGATGGCGGGCGCTCTATGTCATCGGCGCCGGCGGCTTGTTCTTCCTCGCCTTCCTGCGCCGCCGCCTGCCGGAAACCAAGCGGTTCCAGGCGCGCCAGAGCGAGGTCCAGCGCCTGCACGCGCGTATCGGCGGCGCGCTCGAGATGGTGCGGCGCCTGCTGGCGGAACATCCGGGGCGCATCGCGCTGATCCTGCTGATCGCGGGCGCCTGGGGATTCGCGGTCGGACCCGCCACGGTGCTGCAGAACAAATATCTCCAGCAGACGCTCCATTTCCTGCCGTGGCAGACGACGCTGCTCGCGGTGCCGGGCGGCCTGTTCGCGCTGTGGCTCAACATCCTGATGGGACGCGCCAGCGACCGCATCGGGCGCAGGCTGTCGATCTTCCTCATGATGGCGCTGTGCGGCGCCGGCTACGCCTTCTTCTACAGCGGCTTTCAGGGCTGGATGATCCCGCCGCTCTGGATCGTCTCCTTCTTCGCCTTCTTCTCCGCCGATGCGCTCATGGCCGCGCTGGCGATCGAGATCGTGCCGACCGCCTACCGCGCCACCGTCGGCGGCCTGCGCTACATGGTCGAGATCTTCATGGGCGGCGTCGCGCTGTGGCTGGAGGGCTTCTGGTACGACAAGTTCCACGCCCACGGCCCGGCGATCTCGGTGTCGCTGCTCGCCATCGCCATCGCGCTGGCGGGGATATTCTTCCTGCCCGAGCCCGCGGGCCGGGTCCTCGAGGACATCAGCCCCGCATGACTTGCCCGCAGCCGTCCATCCTCTTATAAGCCGGGTTTTGATGAGCGCCAGCGCCGAAACGGCCATTCTCAAGACAAGCCATCTGCTTGGAATCGAAGGGCTTTCGATCGAGGAGATCGTAGGGCTCCTCGACCTCGCCGACACTTACGTCGCCCTCAACCGCGCCGCCGAGAAGAAGAGCGCGCTGCTCAAGGGCCGCACGCTGATCAACCTGTTCTTCGAGGCCTCGACGCGGACCCAGAGCTCCTTCGAGCTCGCCGGCAAGCGGCTGGGCGCCGACGTCCTCAACATGAGCGTGCGCACCTCCTCCGTCACCAAAGGCGAGACCTTGCTCGACACGGCGGCGACCCTGAACGCGATGCGGCCCGACATCCTGGTCGTGCGCCACTACGACTCCGGCGCGGCGGAGCTGCTCGCGCGCAAGCTCGACTGCTCGGTGGTCAATGCCGGCGACGGCAGCCACGAGCACCCGACCCAGGCGCTGCTCGACGCGCTGACCATCCGCAGGCGGCGCGGCTCGTTCGAAGGGCTGATCGTTGCGATCTGCGGCGACGTGCTGCACAGCCGCGTCGCGCGCTCGAACATCCACCTGCTCGCCAAGCTCGGCGCGCGCGTGCGCCTCATCGCGCCCAAGACGCTCCTGCCGTCGGACGCCGAGCGCTTCGGCGTCGAGATCTTCACCGACATGCGCAAGGGGCTTGCGGGCGTCGACATCGTGATGATGCTGCGCCTGCAGCTCGAGCGCATGACGGGCGCCTTCGTGCCGTCGACGCGCGAATATTTCCGCTTCTACGGCCTCGACCGCGAGAAACTCGCCCTCGCCAAGCCCGGCGCGCTGGTCATGCATCCCGGTCCCATGAACCGCGGCGTCGAGATCGACTCCACCGTCGCCGACGACATCGAGGTCAGCCTCATCCAGGAACAGGTCGAGATGGGCGTGGCGATGCGCATGGCGGTGCTCGACGCGCTCGCCCGGGGCCTCGCGCGCGGAGGCCGCAACACATGAGCGGCAAGCGCATCGCCTTCCGCAACGCGCGCCTGATCGATCCGGCCTCGGACCTCGACGTGCGCGGCGGCCTTCTGGTCGAGAACGGCCGGATCGCCGACATCGGCCCGCGCCTGTTCAACGACACCGATCCGTCCGATCCGGAGGTCGTCGACTGCAAAGGGCAGGTGCTCGCGCCGGGCCTGATCGACATGCGCGTCTTCACCGGCGAGCCCGGCAGCGAGCATCGCGAGACGCTGGAATCGGCGAGCCGCGCGGCAGCCGCCGGCGGCGTCACGACCATCGTCGTCATGCCCAACACCGATCCGATCATCGACGAGCCGTCGCTGGTCGACTTCATCCATCGCCGCGCCACCGCGACCGCGCGCGTCCACGTCGTCCCCATGGCGGCGCTGACGCAGCGCCTCGCGGGAGAGACGATGACGGAGATCGGCCTGCTCATGGAAGCCGGCGCCGTCGCCTTCACCGACGCCGACCGGACCGTCGCCAACACCCGCGTGCTCAGGCGGGCGCTCTCCTATGCCTCGGCGTTCGGCGCGCTGGTCGTGGGCCATGCCGAAGACCCCGACCTGAGCGCCGGCGCGTCGATGACCGAGGGCGAGTTCGCGATGCGGCTTGGCATCCCCGCCGCGCCCACCGCCGCCGAGACGATCATCGTCGAGCGCGACATCCGCCTCGTCGAGCTCACCGGCGCGCGCTATCACTTCGGGCAGATCTCCTGCCGCGCCTCGCTCGAGGCCGTCGCGGACGCCAAGCAGCGCGGATTGCCGATCACCTGCGGCGTGTCGGCGCATCATCTGGCGCTCAACGAGCTCGACGTCGGCTCCTATCTCACCTTCATGAAGGTCAAGCCGCCACTGCGCTCAGAGGCCGACCGTGCGGCGATGGTCGAGGGCGTGTCGAACGGCACCATCGACGTCATCGTCTCCAGCCACGATCCGCAGGCCGCCGACACCAAGCGCCAGCCCTTCGCGGCGGCCGCATTCGGCGCGGTGGGGCTCGAGACCCTGCTTCCCGTCGCTCTCGCCATCCACCACGACGGCCGGGCGAGCCTGAAGCATGTGCTCAAGGCGCTCACCGAGACGCCCGCGCGCATCTTGGGCCTGCCCGGCGGACGCCTTGCCAAGGGCGCGCCGGCCGATCTGGCTCTGTTCGATCCGGACGCGCCGTTCGTCGTCGATCCCGCCGAGCTTCATTCGCGCGCGCGCAACACGCCGTTCGAGGGCCGCAAGTTCCAGGGCCGCGTGCGCATGACCTTCGTCGGCGGCGAATGCGTCTTCGACCGCGCAAAGGACAAGCAGCCATGATCTTCGGCCAGACGATCCATTGGGCGTCCGCAGGCCTCAGCCTCGTCTTCGGCTATCTGCTCGGCTCGATCCCGTTCGGGCTGTTCTTCGCCTGGATCGCGGGCGCGGGCGACGTGCGCAATATCGGCTCGGGCAGCATCGGCGCGACCAACGTGCTGCGCACGGGTAAGTACTGGGCGGCGGCGGCGACGCTGATCTTCGACGCGGCCAAGGGCGCGGCTGCGGTCCTGATCGCCGCCGCGTTCTACGGCAAGGTCGGCGCGGTGTTCGCAGCGCTGGGTGCATTCCTCGGCCACCTCTTTCCCGTCTGGCTCGGCTTCAAGGGCGGCAAGGGGATCGCCACCGCGCTTGGCGTTTCGCTGGCGCTGGCATGGCCCGCGGCGCTCGCGATGCTCGCGACCTGGGCGGCCTGCGTCGCGATCTGGCGGATATCCTCGCTCGCGGCACTGATCGCCGCCGTGGTGGCGCCACTTTATATGTATTACTTCGCGGGCCCGCTGAACGCGCTGCTCATGGTCATCCTGGCCGTGCTCGCCTTCATCGCGCATCGCGCGAACATCGCGCGTCTGCTCAACGGTACGGAGCCGCGTATCGGCGCCAAGACGACGCCGTGAGCACGCCCCGGCGCGCGCTGAGCGAAAGCGAGCGCCGCGCCTGGCTCCGGCTCGCGCGCACGCAGAACGTCGGACCCGTCACCTTCGCGCAACTGATCGCGCGCTTCGGCTCGGCGGGTGCCGCGCTCTCCGAGCTGCCGAGGCTCAGCCGCCGCGGCGGCGGCGAGGAGCTGGCTCCCTTCTCCGATGCCGACGCGCGGCGCGAGCTCGAGCGGCTGGATGCGTTCGGCGGGCGCATGATCGCTTCCATCGAGCCCGAGTTCCCGCAAGGCCTTGCCGCCCTCGATCCGCCGCCGCCGCTGATCTCGATCGTGGGCCACGCCAATCTTCTCGCGCGCGAGATGGTGGCCATCGTCGGCGCGCGCAACGCCTCGGCGCTCGGCTGCAAGCTCGCCGCGCGGCTGGCGATGGGGCTGGGTGACGCGGGCTTCGTGGTCGTCTCGGGCCTTGCGCGCGGCATCGACGCTGCGGCGCATGACGCGACTCTCGCTAGCGGGACCTGCGCCGTCGTCGCCGGCGGTGTCGACGTGATCTATCCGCCGGAAAATGCCGCGCTCTATGAGCGCATCCGCGCGCAAGGGCTGATCGTCTCGGAGATATCCTTCGCCGAGCGTCCCCAGGCACGCCACTTCCCGCGACGCAACCGGCTGATCTCAGGGCTGGCGCGCGGCACCGTCGTCGTCGAGGCGGCGGAAGGCTCGGGCTCGCTCATCACCGCGCGCTTCGCGCTGGAACAGAACCGCGAGATCTTCGCCGTGCCCGGATCGCCGCTTGACCCGCGCGCCAGGGGCACCAACCGCCTCATCCGCGAAGGCGCGGTGCTGACCGAGACCGCCGACGACGTGATCGCGGTGCTGAAGCCGATCATCGGACGCGAATTGCGCGAGCCCGAGGGGCGCTGCGAATTTCCAAACCAGGACGCGAAAGCGCTGGAGGCCGAGGCCGACCGTGTCCGCACGGCTATCGAGCAGGCGCTCGGTCCCGCGCCGGTCGAGGTTGACGAGCTGATTCGCCTATGTCGCGCGCCCGCGGCGGCGGTCCTGACCGTGCTGCTCGAAATGGAGCTCGCCGGCCGACTCGCCCGTCACTCCGGCAACCGGGTGTCCTGGTCCTGATCTCTTGCCAGCGATTTCGCCTCCACAGCCGCCAATTCGAGCAGATGGGCGAGCAGCGGCTGGTCCTGCTTCAGGGCAATTTTTCTAAGAGATTCAACGAGATCGGCCGTGTACATCGCAGTTTCGCGCGGCGTGACCGGTTCGGGTTTCTGGCCAGGCTGGTCTGGTCGGATCGTCATGGGACTGGCGCTTTGGCTGGAGAAATTCGGTTGCAGATCGAACAATGGTGCAACCAAGAGTTATACAAATCAACCAACTTGCAACTAAAAGGAAGGATACCCACCTCATAGCCGCGTTGACACGCCTCATCCCCTTCGATCAGTGTCCCGCCCGCCCAGGAGCCATCCCCGAAATAGGCGCGCAGTTTCGGCTTACCGGGTGCCGTCGCGCCCGGAAGATTGAGCAATTTTGTTTCACATGAACGTTCTCGTCGTCGAATCCCCCGGCAAGATCAAGGCGATCAGCAAGTATCTGGGTCCCGAGTACCAGGTGCTTGCCAGCTTCGGTCACATCCGCGACCTGCCGTCCAAGGACGGCTCGGTGAAGCCGGATGACGACTTCGCCATGATCTGGGAGGTCGACGACAAGGCGCAGAAGCGCATCAAGGACATCGCCGACGCGGTCAAGAAGGCCGACAAGCTCATCCTCGCCACCGACCCCGATCGCGAAGGCGAGGCGATCTCCTGGCACGTGCTCCAGGTCCTGAACCAGCGCCACGCGCTCAAGGACACGCCGGTCGAGCGCGTCGTGTTCAACGCCGTGACCAAGACCGCCGTGCTGGAGGCGATCAAGCATCCGCGCCAGATCAACGAGGAGCTGGTCGACGCTTATCTCGCGCGCCGTGCGCTCGACTATCTGGTGGGATTCACCCTGTCGCCGGTCTTGTGGCGAAAGCTGCCGGGCGCACGCTCGGCCGGGCGCGTGCAGTCGGTGGCACTTCGCCTCGTCGTCGAGCGCGAGATCGAGATCGAGGCATTCCGGGCGGAAGAATACTGGACCATCGACACCGACCTGCGCGCGGCGGCCGGCGGCTTCTCCGCGCGGCTCACGCATCTGGACGGCAAGAAGCTCGACAAGCTCTCTCTCAAGAGCAGCGCCGACGCCGAGCGCGCGGTCGCTGCGATCAACGCGCGCCGCTTCCATGTCGACAGCGTCGAGAGCAAGCCCGTCAAGCGCCATCCCTCGCCGCCCTTCATCACCTCCACGCTGCAACAGGAAGCTTCCCGCAAGCTGGGCTTCGCGGCCAAGCGCACCATGCAGGTCGCACAGTCGCTGTACGAAGGCGTGAGCATCGGCGGCGATACGGTCGGCCTCATCACCTATATGCGCACCGACGGCCTGACCATGGCGGGCGAAGCCATCGCCGAGGCGCGGCGCGTCATCGGCTCGCGCTACGGCCAGCGTTACGTGCCCGGCGTGCCGCGCGCCTACACATCCAAGGCCAAGAACGCGCAGGAAGCGCATGAGGCGATCCGGCCGACGAGCTTCGACCGCGCGCCGGACCAGGTATCGCGCTACCTCGACGGCGACCAGATGAAGCTCTACGACCTCATCTGGAAGCGCGCCATCGCGAGCCAGATGGAAAGCGCGGAGCTCGAGCGCACCACCGTCGACGTCGCCTCCGACGACAAGCAGGTCATCCTGCGCGCCGTCGGCACGGTGACGCTGTTCGACGGCTTCCTCACGCTCTACCAGGAAGGCAAGGACGACGAGACCGACGAGGATTCGAACCGCCTGCCGAAAGTGGCTGAGGGCGATCCGACCCAGATCGAGCACGTCAAGCCCGAGCAGCATTTCACCGAGCCGCCGCCGCGCTATTCCGAAGCCAGCCTGGTACGCAAGCTCGAGGAGCTGGGCATCGGCCGGCCCTCGACCTATGCCTCGATCCTGTCGGTGCTGCGCGAGCGTTCCTATGTGCGCCTCGACCGCGGGCGATTCATCCCCGAAGACAAAGGCCGCCTCGTCACCGCGTTCCTGAGCTCGTTCTTCAAGCGCTATGTCGAATACGGCTTCACCGCCGATCTGGAAGAGAAGCTCGACGAGGTCTCGGCCGGCGCGCTCGACTGGAAGCAGCTGCTGCGCGATTTCTGGCGCGATTTCTCGGCCGCGGTCGGCGAGACCAAGAACCTCAAGATCACCGATGTCATCAACGAGCTGGACGACATCCTCGGCCCCCACATCTTCCCGGAGACGGAAGCCGGCGTCGATCCGCGCAAATGCCCGCTCTGCGGCGATGGGCGGCTGAACCTGAAGCTCGGACGCTTCGGGGCTTTCGTGGGCTGCTCGAACTATCCCAACTGCAAGTTCACGCGCCAGCTCGGCCAGAAGAACGGCGAAGGCGGCGGCCAGCCGGTCGAGCTCGGCCTCTTCCCCGGCACCGAGGAGATGATCACGCTGCGCAGCGGCCGCTTCGGGCCTTACGTGCAGCTCGGCGAAGGCGAGAAGCCCAAACGCGGCAGCATCCCCAAGGGCACCGACCAGTCGAACGTCGATCTGGAGCTTGCGATCAAGCTGCTCTCGCTGCCGCGCGAGGTCGGCAAGCATCCCGAGACCGGCGAGCCGATCTTCGCGAACTTCGGCCGCTTCGGGCCCTATGTGCAGCACCAGAAGCAGTACGCATCGCTGGAATCGCCGGACGACGTGTTCAACATCGGCCTCAACCACGCCGTCACGCTCATCGCCGAGCGCAAGGCGAAAGGCTTCAAGCGCCGCGGGCCGGAGCCGCTGAAGGAACTCGGCCCAGATCCGACCTCGGGCGACATGATCAAGGTGATGAAGGGCCGCTATGGCGCCTACGTCACCGACGGCACGACCAACGCGACCATCCCCGGCGAAGGCGATCCCAACGAGATCACGCTTGCCGCCGCGATCGAGCTGATCGCTGCACGCGCGGCCAAGGGCGGGGCTAAGAAGAAAAAGAAGACGGCGCCGAAGAAGAAGGCGGCCGCGCCCAAGAAACCAACCAAATCCGAAACGGACAAGAAACCTGCAAAGAAGAAAGCAACCAAACCCAAAGCGCCCGCCGAAGTCGAATAAGCTCGACCGGGCGCGCGTCCTCGAAGCGTTGTCCGAGGGCGACACCAAGCGCGATCTCGCGCGTAAGCTCGGCGTCAAGGGCGCCGACCGCATCACGCTGAAGCGGATCCTGAAGGAACTCGACCAGGAAGGCGTCGTCACCGGCAACCGCAAGGGCTACGTCAAGCCGGGTCTGCTGCCCGAGGTCGCGGTGCTGGAGATCACCGGGCAGGACATGGACGGCGAATTGCTCGCGCGTCCTCAGCGCTGGGAGTCGAACGAGGAGCCGCCCAAGATATTCGTCAACCTGAAGGACGGCCCGGCGCTCGGCCGCGGCGAGCGCGTGCTCGCGCGGCTGGAGAAGACCGATGACGGCTACGAGGCGCGCGTCATCAAGCAGCTTGGCGCCAGCGCGCACAAGGTGCTGGGCGTCGCCCATACCGGCCAGGGCGGCATGCGCATCGCGCCCATCGACCGCAAGAGCAGGACCGAGTTCATCGTCGACGCGCGCGACCGCAACGGCGCGCAGAACAACGAGCTGGTGCTCGCCGAGCCGATCGCCGGCCGCGCCTCGGGCCTGCCGCGCGCGCGCGTCATCGAGCGGCTCGGCAGCATGGACGCGCCCAAGGCGGTCAGCCTGATCGCGATCCACGCGCACGGCATTCCGACCGATTTCCCCAAAGAAGTGATCGACGAGGCGAACGGCGCCCTGCCCGCCGACAGCAAAGGCCGCACCGATCTGCGCCGCTTTCCGCTCGTCACCATCGATCCCGAGGACGCGCGCGACCATGACGACGCGGTGTGGGCCGCACCCGACGACGATCCCGGCAATCCGGGCGGCCACGTCGCCATCGTCGCCATCGCCGACGTGGCGCATTACGTGCGCCCCGGCTCGCCGCTCGACCGCGAGGCCTACAAGCGCGGCAACTCGGTCTATTTCCCCGACCGCGTCGTGCCGATGCTGCCGGAGCGGCTGTCGGCCGATCTGTGCTCGCTGATGGACAATGTCGACCGGCCGTGCCTGGCGGTGCGCATGGTGTTCGACAAGGAGGGCAAGAAGAAGCGCCACGAATTCCTGCGCGGCGTGATGCGTTCGGCCGCGAGCCTCACTTACAAACAGGCGCAGGATGCCTTCGACGGCCGGGGCGACCCCGCGCTCGCCAAGCCCGTGACCGAGGCGCTGAAAGGCCTGTGGGCCTGCTATCAATCGCTCGTCACCGCGCGAAAGCTGCGCGACCCGCTCGACCTCGACCTGCCCGAACGCCGCATCGCCATCGGCGAGGACGGCAAGATCGCCTCCATCGGCTTCCGCCAGCGCCTGGAATCCATGCGCCTGATCGAGGAGTTCATGGTGCTGGCCAACGTCGCGGCCGCCGAGTCGCTCGAGAAGGCGCGCATGCCGCTCGTCTATCGCGTGCATGAGCACCCGAGCCAGGAGAAGGTGTTCGCGTTCTCCGATTACCTGCGCACGCTCAACATGTCCTTCGCCAAGGGACAGGTGATCCGGCCGGGCGCGTTCAACCGCATCCTCGCCCAAGCCAAGGGCACGCCGCACGAGCTGGTGATGAACGACGTCGTGCTGCGCACCCAGGCGCAGGCCGTCTATCATCCCGACAATGTCGGTCATTTCGGGCTGAACCTGCAGCGTTACGCGCACTTCACCTCGCCGATCCGCCGCTATGCCGACCTCATCGTGCATCGCGCGCTGATCCGCGCGCTGAAGCTCGGGCCTGACGGTCTTAACGACCGCGAGATGGGCAAGCTCGCCGAGACCGCCGAGCACATCTCCATGACCGAGCGCCGCGCGATGGCGGCGGAGCGCGATTCCACCGACCGTTACGTCGCCGCCTTCATGCAGGATCGCGTCGGCGCCACGTTCGAAGGCCGCATCACCGGCGTGACGCGCTTCGGCCTCTTCCTGCGTCTGAAGGAGACGGGTGCGGAAGGATTGCTGCCCGCGCGTTCGCTCGGCTTCGAATACTTCCGCCACGACGAGAAGCGCCACGCGATGATCGGCGACCGCACCGGCACGGTCTACAAGCTGGGCGACATCGTCGAGGTGAAGCTCGTCGAGGCCGCACCCTTGACCGGCGGCTTGCGCTTCGAGCTTGCGGAACATGCCGCGCCTGCGCAAAAGAAGAAGCCGCAAACTTCCTACAAGCGAAACCGCGAGCGCTGACCATGTGCAACCCTTTGTCATGGCCCGCGAATGCGGGCCACCCAGCTGGGTTCTGCACTGAGGTGCAGGCATTATCGAAGATTTCTTTTACGGCAAAAGAGCAGGTGTTATCTGGGTGGCCCGCATTCGCGGGCCATGACATTTTTTTATCTGACAAGGCGAAGAGCCTGCCGCCATGGTGATGACCGACGACGAGAAGCTGGTGCCCGGGACCTTGCGTCCCAAGGACGCGGCCACGCTCATCCTCGTCAGGCGCGACGGCGAACCGCGCGTGCTGATGGGCTGCCGCAGCTCCGGCATGGTCTTCATGGCGAACAAATACGTCTTCCCCGGCGGCAGGCTCGATCCCGGCGACCAGCGCATCCAGGTCATGCACGACCTGCGCCCCGAGGTGATGGCGCGCGCGGCAACCGGCATCACCACGTCGCGCGCGCGCGGCCTGGCGCTGGCTGCGATCCGCGAGACCTTCGAGGAGACCGGCATCCTGATCGGTGAACCCGGCACCGCGCCGCGCACGCGCTCGCCGGCCTGGGTCGCGTTCTTCGCCCACGGCATCGTGCCCAGGCTCGACGGCCTCGACATGATCGCGCGCGCGATCACGCCGCCGAACCGCTCGCGCCGCTTCGACGCGCGCTTCTTCATGGCGGATGCGGGCGCCATCGCCCACACGCTCGACGGCACGGGCCATGAGGAGCTGCTCAAGCCGTCCTGGCTGACGCTCACCGAGGCCCGGGCGCTGGACCTTCCCGGCATCACGCGGCGGGTTCTGGACGAGGTCGAGCTGCGCCTTTCCGACCCGCCCGGGACCGTCCGCCCCGCGCCGTTCTTCCGGTTTTTGCGCGGAAAAACCCAGGAAACCTGGCTCGCTTGACTTCCCAAGCGGCGTCAGTAGGTTACCGGCCCTTCCAGATCAGGACTTCGGAGCACACCCATGGCGAAGCCGACCACGGCCAAGATCAAGCTCAACAGCGAGGGCGGCACGGGCTTCTATTACGTCACCAAGAAGAACACCCGCACCATGACGGAGAAGTTCTCGATCCGGAAATACGATCCGGTCCTGCGCAAGCATGTCGAGTTCAAGGAAGGCAAGATCAAGTAGGCTTGCCGTTTTCCCCAACTGTCATGGCCCGCTAGTTCGTAGCGACAGCGTACGAACGGGCCACCCAGCTGGGTTCTGCGCGACGGAGATTGTGTCACCTGGGCGGCCCGCATTCGCGGGCCGTGACATTTTTGGTTAGTTGAAAAATCCAGGCCTCCCTGTAAAGTTGCACTCACGTCAAATGGCGGGGGCACGCGATGATTCTTGGCATTCCAGTCTATGAAGGCGTCGACGTGCTCGACGTCATGGGTCCGTTCGAGCTGCTGAACTGGGCGGGCTTCGATGTCCAGATCGCCGCCGTGAAGGCGGGGCCCATCAAATGCCGCGGCGGCGCGATCATCGTGGCGCCGCTGGAGTTCAGGGACGCGCCGCAATATGGCGCGCTCTGGGTGCCGGGCGGCGATCCGAACGAACTTTCCCGCATGATGTACGGGCCCGACCAAACCTATATCGATTTCATCACGGGACAGGCCGGGAAGGCGCACTATGTCTGCTCGGTATGCGAGGGCGCGCTGCTGCTCGCCCAGGCCGGGCTCCTCGACGGGTACACAGCAACGACGCACTGGGCTTTCGTGCCCTGCCTCACCGAGCGCTATCCGCAAGTGACCGTAGCCCAAGACAATCCGCGCTACTGCTGGGACCGCAACCGGCTCACCGGCGGCGGCATCTCGTCGGGGCTCGACGAGTCGCTCGCGCTCATCGAGCGCGTCTTCGGAACCGCGAAGGCGCAATCGGTGCAGCAGACGACGCAGTACTATCCGCGCCCTCCGGTCCAGAGCGAGATCCCGCTGGCGACGAGCTGTCCGGTGCCGCTGAAGCCGCCGCCGATCCGCTAAGCTGCGCGCCTGCGCCTGGCTTCGACGCGCTCGACGAACGGCAGGATGTAGCCCTGCACGACGGGGATCGCCTCGAGCGGCATGTCGTGGCCCCAGCCTTCGATCTCGTGATACTCCGCGCCGGGGATGCACTGCGCGGTATGACGCCCGGCCTCGGGCCGGATCAGCGTGTCGGCCGAGCCGTGCAGGACGAGCGACGGGATCGTGAGCGACTTCAGCCGCTCCGTGCGCGGCGGCGCGGCCAGGACCGCCGCCCATTGCCGCGACGTGCCTTCGGGATAGTAAGAGCGGTCGAAGTTCCGTCCGACCAGCGCGCTCAAGCGCGCTTCGTCGAACGGCCAGCGCGTGGAGGCATAGGCGCGGCGCCCTTTGAGCGAATGCGCCACCACCGCGTCGCGGTCGGAGGACGGCGGCCGCGTCACCAGCGCCGCCTGCGCTTCCGGCGACGAAGGCGGCAGCGAGCGGTCGCTGGTCGTCGAGAAGATGGAGATCAGCGAGCGCGCCTTTTGCGGATGGTTGAGCGCCACGAGCTGCGCGATCATCCCGCCCATTGAGGCGCCGGAGATATGCGCGCTCTCGATGCCGAGCGCGTCGAGCAGCGCCGCCGCATCCGCCGCCATGTTGTCGAGCGTATAGGGGATGTCGGGCTTCCTGCCGTTGCGCAACGCCTCGCCCACGGCCTTCAGGTCGGGGATCTGTCCCGTCCATTTCTGCGTCAGGCCGACATCGCGGTTGTCGAAGCGGATATAGCGCAAGCCCGCCTTCGCGAAGCCTTGAGCGTACTCCTCCGGCCATCCCGTGAGCTGGGTGCCGAAGCCGTTGATATAGAGCAACGGCACGCCGTCGCGCGGGCCGATGTCCTTGTATTCGATCTCGATGCCGTTGGCGCGAATCTTCGTCATGCGGCTTTCTTCGCCTCCACGCCGGCGACGAAATCGCCGACATGCTTGAGATAGACCGGCACCAGCGCGTCCGTGAAATCATGCGCCATGCCTGGGACGATCACGAGATGGGCGCCCGGGATGCTCGCCGCCGTGTCCTGGCCCGCCTCGACCGGGATGATCGGATCGTCGCTGCCGTGCAGCACCATGGCCGCACAGCGCAGCCCTTTGAGCGCCTCGTTGCGCGGCGGAGCGGCAATGATCGCGGCCATCTGGCGCATCACCCCCGCCGCGTCGTAAGGCGCGCGATCGACCGCCGCGCTCACGCCTTCCAAGAGCTCGCTTTCGGTTCCGGGATAGGCGGGACTGCCGAGCACTTTCACGACGTTCAGCCCCGCGGCGATGCGGTCCGCGCGGCTGTCGCTCGCGGGCGGCGTCATCAGCGCCGCCATCGCCTCGGGCTTCGCCGGCGGCAGGTCGGGCCGGCCCGTGGTCGACATGATCGAGATCAAACTCTTCGTCACGTCGGGGTGGTTGATCGCGACGAGCTGCGCGATCATCCCGCCCATCGAGGCGCCGGCGATATGTGCGCGCCGGATACCGAGCGCCTTCAGAAGCGCCGCCGCATCCGCCGCCATGTCGTCAAGTTGGTAAGGCACCTCGACCGCCTGCCCGCTCATGCGCTTGGCCATCAGCTCGGCTGGGATGGGCGCAGGCGAACCGCTCAGATGCGTCGACAGGCCGATGTCGCGGTTGTCGAAACGGATGACGCGGAAACCCTTCGCCGCGAGCTGCTCGCAGAACGCCGTCTGCCACATGGTGAGCTGCGCCGCGAAGCCCATGATGAGCAGGACCGCCGGGTCGCCGTCGCGTCCGAAGCTCTCATACTCGATGTCGATCCCGTTCGCCCGCACCCGCGCCATATCGTTCCTCCGTCATCTTTGTTAGAGCTTAGCAGGCCGGAAGGGCATGTTGACAAGATGTCAGCGCCCCGGAAGGCTTGGGGAAATCATGCGCCGCGCCCTGGATCGCCTCAGCCACGAGACCTTCGACGTCCTGATCGTGGGCGGCGGGATCACGGGCATCTGCGTGGCGCGCGACGCCGCCCGGCGGGGCCTGAAAGTTGCCCTAGTGGAACGCGGCGATTTCGCCGCCGCCACCAGCGCGCACAATTCGAAATTGATCCACGGCGGGCTTCGCTACCTGCGCAATTTCGAGCTCGGACTGGTGCGCGAGTCGTTGCGCGAGCGGCGCATCTGGCAGCGCATCGCGCCGCATCTGGTCCATCCCCTGCCCTTTCTCGTCCCGCTTTTCGGCGCCGGCGCGAAGGCGCGCGCGACGCTCGCCGCCGGGCTGACGCTCTACGACGTCCTGTCCTTCGACCGCGGCTGGCTCGACGATCCCAAGCAGCGTTTGCCGGGCCATTCCTGGTTGAGCGCCGCCGACGCCAAGGCGCGCGAGCCGATCCTGGACCGCCCCGACCTCGACGGCGCGTTCCTCTACTACGACGCGCAGATGTCCTCGCCCGAGCGGCTCGCGCTCGACTGCCTCATCGACGCCGACGCCAACGGCGCCGCAGTCGCGAACTATGTCGAGGCGGGCCACCTGCTGCTGCGCGACGGCCGTGTCGAGGGCGCGAACGTGCGCGACACCACGGGCAACACCTCGTTCAACGTACGCGCGAAGACCACGCTGGTCGCTGCGGGGCCTTGGGCCGACATCTTCCTCGCGCACGCGATCAACAGGCCGCCCTCGCACAAGCTGCTTCGCTCCAAAGGCATCCATGTTCTCGTGCCATCGCTGACGCGCGAGTTCGCGCTCACCATGGCGACGGAGCACGGGCATTTCTTCGTGCTGCCCTGGCGCGGGCATACGCTGCTCGGTACCACCGATACAGCGTTCACGGGCGATCCGGACAAGGTAGGCGTCGAAGAGCGCGACATCGCCGACTTCTTCGCCTTCATCAATACGCACCTGCCCAACGCCCGGCTTTCGCGCGACAAGGCGGAGTTCTTCTATGCGGGGCTGAGGCCGCTGGTCGATGACGGCTCCGGCGACACCTACGGCGCCAGCCGCCGCGCCGAGCTCGTCGACCACGGAAAGGACGACCGCCTCGATGGACTGTTCTCCGCCATCGGTGGAAAATGGACCACATCGCGCCATCTGGCGCAGCAGGTGGTGGACAGGCTGGTGGAAAAGCTCGGCATCCAGGCGCGCAAATGCGACACCGCGACCGCGCGGCTGCCCGACAAGACGGCGGACGTGGCGGGCGCAGTGCGCGACGAGATGGCGCTGACGCTCGAGGACGTCGTGATGCGGCGCACCGGCATCGGCGTGTTCGGTCCGCCGCCGGCGGAGACGCTCGACGACGTCTCGCGCCAGATGGCCGCGGCACTTGGCTGGAGCGAGGAGAAGCGCGCGGCCGAGATCGCCTCGCTCGCACATCTGTATCGCACGCAGGATGACGCATGAGCGCCTTCGTCGTCGTCAATCCGCGCTCAGGCAACGGCCGGACGGGCCGCGAATGGAAGGCGATCGAGCCCATGCTCGCCGGCGCCTTTCCGCGCATGTCCGTCGCCTTCACCCAGGCGCGGCGCGAGGCGACGATGCTGGTGCGCAACGCGTTGCGCGAAGGCCATCACGAGATCATCGCGGTCGGCGGCGACGGCACGATCAACGAAGCGGTGAACGGGTTCTTCGACGCGAGCGGCCCCGTCTCGCCGGATGCGGTGTTCGGCTATGTGACGAGCGGCACGGGTGGAGATTTTCGCAAGAGCTTCGGCGTCGAGGCGGGCGCAGAGGCGGCCATCTCGCGTCTGCGCAACGCCTCCGTCCGCGCCATCGACGTCGGACGCCTGTCCTGCCTCAGCCGCGACGGCGAGCCGCTGGTGCGTCATTTCGCGAACATCGCCTCTTTCGGCCTGTCGGGCGCGGTCGTCGATTCCGTCAACCGCGCGCGCATCGCCAAGCTCTTCGGCGGCGCGTTCGCCTTCGCTTTCCACAGCGCCGTCGACATGCTCACCTATTCCGACCGCGTCGTGCGCATCATCGTCGACAACGCCTATGACGAGATCGCGCCCATATCGACCGTCGCCGTCGCCAACGGACAGTATTTCGGCGGCGGCATGCGCGTAGCGCCGAGCGCGCTCACCGACGACGGCGCCTTCGACGTCGTCGTCATGGGCGGCGCGCCGAGGTCGCAGACACTCAAGGACATGAAGCTCATCTACACCGGCGAGCACATCGAGAAGCCGAACGTGCGCGTGCTGCGCGGACGCAAGGTCGTGGCCGTTCCCGTCGCCGAGACGCGCGGACGCCCCGTCCTGATCGAGACCGACGGCGAGAGCGCCGGCCGCCTGCCCGCGACGTTCGAGATCCTGCCGCGCGCGCTGAACCTGAGGTGCTGATGAGCGTCGACCGCGGCAAGATAAAATGGAACGGCTGGGGATGGGCCGCGCATCAGGACGCGCTTGGCGCCCGCGACGAGGTGTGGACGTGGCTCGCGGCCGAGCTCGGCATGCCCTCGCTTCTCGCCACGCCGGCGCGCGCGCTGGAAGATATCGCGTTGCCGGAGCCGCGCCTTCCCGCCGAGACGCGCGCCAAGCTCGTCGCGATGCTGGGGCCGGAGCGCGTGCGCGACGATGCCTACGAGCGCGCGTTCCATGCGCTCGGCCGTTCCTATCACGACCTGTTGCGCCTGCGCGCAGGCGATCTGGCGGCCGCGCCCGACGCCGTGCTCTATCCGCGCGGCACTGACGAAGTGCTGGCGCTCCTCGCCCTCGCGGCCGAACGCGACATCGCCGTGGTGCCCTATGGCGGCGGCACCAGCGTCGTGGGCGGCGTCAGCGGCACGCGCGGCGCGTTCCCAAGCCTCGTCACGCTCGACCTGTCGGGCATGGACCGACTGCTGGACATCGACGTGGCGTCGCGCACCGCGACGGCGGAAGCGGGCATCTACGGCCCCGCATTCGAGAAAGGCTTAGCTGCGAAAGGACTGACGCTCGGCCATCACCCGCAATCGTTCGAGTTCTCGAGCCTGGGCGGATGGATCGCGCATCGCGGCGCGGGACAAGGATCGAGCCGCTACGGCCGCGCGGAGGACTGGCTCGCGGGCGCCAAGCTCGCCACGCCCAAGGGTTTGCTCGACACCAACGGCTTTCCCGGCTCGGCGGCGGGCCCGCAATTGAACGACATCGTGCTGGGCTCCGAAGGCGCGTTCGGCATCGTCACCGAGGCGACGGTGCGCGTGCATCCCGCGCCGGCGGCGAGCGACTGGCGCGGATACCTGTTCCACGATTTCGCGAGTGGTGCCGCCGCCATCCGCGCCGCGGTGCAGGACGAGATTCCGGCAACGATGCTGCGGCTGTCCGACACGCAGGAGACGCGCTTCTATCGTACCTTCGGCGCGCTCGGGAAACAGCGCGGGCTCAAGGACCGCTTCGCCGATTTCTATCTCGGCCGGCGCGGTTTCGATGCGAAGGCCTGCGCGCTGATCGCGGGCTTCGAGGGCGATCCCGATGCGGTCGAGCTCGCGCGCATGCGGTTCGGCCGCCTGGCGCAGAAGAAGTTAGGCGCGCTGGAGCTTGGCCGCTCCCAAGGCGAACGCTGGCGCGAAGGCCGTTTCCACGGGCCTTACATGCGCGATCCCATGATGGATCGCGGCATCGGCGTCGATACGCTGGAGACGGCGGCGCGCTGGTCCAGGATCGACGCGCTCTACGCCGCGGTGCGCGACGCGCTCGACAAGGCGATGCGCGAGACCGCGCCGCGGCCGGGCGCGCATGGCGTCGTGCTCTGTCACATCTCGCATTCTTATCCCGACGGCGCGAGCCTCTATTTCACCTATATCTTCCCGCGCAATCTGAGCGGCGAGATCGCGCAATGGCAGGCGATCAAGAAAGCCGCCTCCGACGCCATCGCCGCGAACGGCGGCACGATCAGCCATCACCACGGCGTCGGCGAGGATCACCTGCCCTGGATCGCGCAGGAAAAAGGCGCGCTCGGCATCGACGTCCTGCGCGCGATCAAGAGCGCGCTGGATCCGAAAGGGATACTCAATCCGGGGAAGCTGATACCACCCTCCCCTTGAGGGAGGGTCGACAATTTGCGAGCGCAGCGAGCAAATTTCGGGGAGGGGTCATCGCCCAAGCTCACCCCTCCCCGAAAAATGCTTCGCATTTTTCGACCCTCCCTCAAGGGGAGGGTCGGGTCAGTCCGCCGTCACGCTTGCCTTTAACGCAGCACTCGCCGCTGCGACGGCTTCGCGGGCCTTCGGGATCAACCCGCGCAGGCTGAAGAAGCCGTGGATCATGCCGGGGTAGTTCACGTAAGTGACCGAAACGCCCGCGGCGTCGAGCTTGTCGGCGTAGGCTTTGCCCTCGTCGCGCAGCGGATCGAAGCCTGCGGTCGCGACATAGGCCGGCGGCAGGCCTGCGAGATCCTTCGCCCTGAGCGGCGACATGCGCGGATCGGATTGCTGCGACACGTCGGGGCAATACATGCGCGTGAACCACTGCATCGACTCGCGCTCGAGGAAATAGCCCTTGGCGTTCTCCTCCATCGACGGCATCTCCGGACCGCCGAGCTGTGTCACCGGATAGATCAGAAGCTGGAACGCGATCGCGGGGCCCTGGGTTTTGGCGAGCTGCGCCACGACGGCCGCGAGGTTGCCGCCCGCGCTGTCTCCGCCGACGGCGATGGGGCCGCTTATGCCGAGTTCGCCCGCATGCTCCGCGACCCACTTCGTCGCGGCGAAGCAATCCTCGACCGCGGCCGGAAACGGATGTTCGGGCGCCAAGCGGTAGTCGACCGACACGACGCGGCAGCCGCTGCCGTTGGCGAGGCAGCGGCAGAGATCGTCATGGGTATCGAGATCGCCGATGACGAAACCGCCGCCGTGGAAGAAGACGAGGGCCGGAAGCATCGCCTCCTTCGCATCGACCGGCGTGTAGGTGCGCAGCGCGATGTCGTGCACGGGGCCCGGGATCGTGAGGTTGCGGATCTCGCCGATCGGCGTTTCCTTGCCCGCAAGGAGGCGCGACTTCATCGCGGCGCGCGCGGCGGGCGGCGCGAGTTCCCACAGCTTCGGCAGCGCCGCCGCCTTCATCTGGTCGAGCAGCGCGCGGACGTTGACGTCGAGTGCCATTATTTCGCTCCCAGGCCCTTGGCGACCGCCTTGGCCGCGGCGGTCACCGCCTCGCGCGCCTGCGGCAGCACACCCTGCATGTAGATGAAACAGTGCACGAGATCGGAATAGTCCGCGACCTCGACCTCGACGCCGGCGTCACGCAGCTTGCGCGCATATGCCAGCCCCTCGTCGTGCAGCGGATCGAAGCCGCCGAGCATCACATAGGCCGGCGGCAGGCCTTTGAAGTCCACCGCGTTCAGAGGCGAGACGCGCGGATCGGATTTGTCCTGGCCGGCTTGGATGTAGTGGCCAAAGAACCAGTCCAGCGTCGGCTTGTCGAGGAAATAGCCGATCGAGAATTCCCGCAGCGATCCGGTCTCGCCGCCGATCTGGGTGACCGGGAACAGAAGCATCTGGAACGCGATCTTGGGGGCGCCTTTGGCTTTCGCGTGCTGGGCGACTTCGGCCGCGAGCGCGCCGCCCGCGCTGTCGCCGCCGACGGCGATGCGGTTGGCGTCGACGCCGAGCTCCATCGCATGCGCCTCGATCCATCCGACCGCGGCGATGGCGTCGTCGAGGGCGGCGGGAAATTTGCTCTCCGGCGCGCGGCGGTAGTCGACCGCGATGACCGCGAAGCCGCCATCATTGGCGAACTCGCGGCAAAGCCCGTCATGCGTCTCCAGATCGCCGATGACGAAGCCGCCGCCGTGGAAATAGACGAGCACGGGCAACGGCTCGCCGCCCGACGCCACGGGCCGGTACATGCGCATCGCCACGCCGTCCGCGCTCAGATTCTTGACGCTGCCGATGGGCACGTCCTTCGGCCCGATCATCTGCATCATGGCGACGAACATCGCGCGCCCTTCCGCAGGCGCCAGGTCGAACATCTTCGGCCCCGGCATCAGCGCCATCTGGTCGAGGAAAGCTTTCACCAAGGGATCGAGAGGCATCACTGTCCCAGCCACGTGTTGCGGGGCGGAGTGTGGACGGATTGCCAAGGACCACGCAAGCACAGCCCACCCTCCCCTTGAGGAAGGGTTGAAGGTCAGTGCAACACGATCGCCCGGTCCGGATCGAGCCGCGCGAGCGCGATGTCGTCGAGCAATACCGAAAGCGTGAACCAGAAGCGCGCGCGTTCGACGGCGCCTTCGGCCTCGAAGGAGATCACGGCGCGGCGGGCGTAGTCGCGCGCGGCATCGCCATGCTCGGCCGCAAGGTCGGCGGCAAGGCGGCAGAGGTCTGCGGCATTCATCTCCATGCCGCCAGGTTAGGAAAACAAGGTGACTATTGCGTTAAGGCACCTCGATCACCTCGGGCCCGCCCGCGTACAGCATGTCGACCAGCGCCGCCCGCCGTTCGAGCGTCGCGCGCTGGTTGACGTAGCCCTTGTCCGTGATCTCGTGGCCGTCGATGGAGGGCGGCTCGGCCATCAGGAGCACGCGCTTGATCCGCGACGAGCTTCCCGACTGCGCCTTGTTGTGCGCGGCGAACTTGTCGCGCACGAAATCGCGCAGCTTCGGGTCGGCGAGGATCTCGTCGATGTTGGACTTGCCCGTGAGCTGCATCGCGGCCTGGACGTTCGGCCACGCCAGCAGCGCCACGAACGGCTTGTCCTGGCCGCAGACGACGCAGTCGAAGATCACCGGCGACGCCGCGGCTACGGCCTGCGCGCGCAAGGTGCCGACGCTGACCCAGGTGCCGCTGTCGAGCTTGAAATCCTCCGTCACGCGGCCGTCGAAGACGAGGCCCTTCTCGGGATCGTTCTCGTCGATGAACTTCGCCGCGTCGCCGAGCGAATAGAAGCCCTCCTCGTCGAACACCTTGCGGGTCAGGTCCTCGCGGTTGAGATAGCCCGGCGTGACGGTGGGCCCCTTCACGCGCACCTCGAGCTTGGTGCCGTTGGGCACGAGCTTGAGCGTGATGCCGGGCAGCGGCAGGCCGATGAGGCCTACGCGCTCGGTCAGCCAGTGCACGACCGTCACGCCCTGCGTCTCGGTCGCGCCGTACATGGTGGTGAACGGGATGCGCTCGCCGGTGGCCGCGATGGACAACGCCTGGATGCGCTCATAGATGTCCTGGCTGAGCGTCGCGCCGCCATAGCCCACCATGCGCATCTTGGCGAAGAAATGGTCGCGCAGGCTGGGATCGCGCTCCATCGCGTCGGCGAGCCAGCCGAAGGCGATCGGCGCCGAGCCGAAGCCGAGCGGCTTGATGTCGCGCAGGTTGCGGATCGTCTCGTCGAACATGCCCGGCAGCGGCTTGCCGGCGTCGAGATAGATCGTGCCGCCCGCGTTCATCGCGTTGTTGAAGCCGATATTGCCGGCGGAGATGTGGTTCCACGGCATCCATTCCAGGCTCTCGGGGATCTCGTCGGGATCGCTGGCCTCCGTTCGCAGCGCCTCCTGCGCCGCGACCACCGCGCACATCATCCGGTGCGTCTGGATCACGCCCTTGGGCATGCCGGTCGAGCCCGAGGTGAAGAGATATTTCGCCACCGTGTTGTGGTCGATCTTCTCCATCGACTCCGCGACGGCGGGGCCCGGGTTGGTCTTGAGGAGATCCTGATAGGACGTCGTCTCGCGGTCGGGGACCGGCATCACGGTCACGACCTCGACACCGTCGAGCGCAAGCGCGGCCAGGGCGCGGGCATAGATCGGGCCCTGCTCGACGAAGATCATCTTGGGCCTGGTGGTCTCGAAGACGTGGCGCAGCTTGCCGTGATCGCCCGACATGATCGAATAGGCGACCGACACCGGCGCCACCGGCACGCGCGCCTTCATCGCGCCCAGCATCATCGAGCCGTGCGCGATCGAATTCCCCGACAGCACCATCAGCGGCGCGTCGGGCCCGAGCCCGCGCGTGAGCAGCGCTTGCGCGATCGCGTCGGCGCGCGCGTTCATCTCGCCATAGGTGATGAAGCGCCAATCGCCCGTGCCGCCACCTGGAATCGGCGTGCGCTCGGCGATGAATCTGCGCGCCGGATGCGCGGCGGCCTTCTGTTCGAAGAGATGCGCGATGGAGCGATGCATCGGGCCGAGTGGGTGGCGCGACGTGAGATACACCGTCCCGTCGGGCTTGCGGACGGCCTCAATGTCGGGCGCCTTCATCGGCAGCGGCTTGAACGGCGGCTGATTCACCTGGATATTCATGATGTTAGCTCCCGGAGGCGCGAACCACAGTAAGCGCCCGTTATTCCCTTTATATCCCGCTAGGGTCGGGGTATTTTCCCGCCCATGCAAGGCAATGGCGTGTTGCTCATCATCGGCGGCGGGATCGCTGCCTACAAGTCCTTAGAGCTGATCCGGCGCTTGAAAGAGCGCGGCGTCGCCGTGCGCGCGATCCTGACCAAGGCGGGCGCTGAGTTCGTCACGCCGCTTTCCGTTGCGTCACTCGCCGGCGAGAAGGTCTATGACGACCTCTTCAGCCTGACCGACGAAGCCGAGATGGGACACATCCAACTCTCGCGCTCCGCCGACCTCGTCGTGGTCGCGCCCGCGACGGCCGACCTGATGGCCAAGCTCGCCAACGGACACGCCAACGATCTCGCCTCGACCGCGCTGCTCGCGACCGACAAGCGCGTGCTCATGGCGCCCGCGATGAATGTGCGGATGTGGAATCATCCGGCGACGCAGCGCAACCTGGCCACATTGAAGGACGACGGCGTGATCTTCGTCGGCCCCGGCGACGGCGAGATGGCCTGCGGCGAGTTCGGGCCGGGCCGCATGGCCGAGCCGCTGGAGATCGTCTCGGCCGTCGAAGCCGCGCTGGCGCTTCCCGGTCCCCTCTCCGGCATGAAGGCGCTGGTGACCGCGGGCCCGACGCAGGAGCCGCTCGATCCCGTGCGCTTCATCGCCAACCGTTCGTCCGGCCGCCAGGGCTATGCCATAGCGGACGCGCTCGCCCATGCCGGTGCCGAAACCATTCTGGTGTCCGGGCCGGTCGCCATCGCACCGCCGCCGCGCGTAAAACTGCTGCGCGTCGAGACGGCGCGCGAGATGCTGGCGGCGTGCGAGTCCGTGCTGCCGGTCGACGTCGCGGTGTGCACCGCGGCCGTCGCCGATTGGCGGCCGCAGACGCTGGCGAACCAGAAGATCAAGAAGGACGGCAGCGAGCCCAAGATCACGCTCACCGCCAACCCAGACATCCTTCAGACGCTCTCGCACGGGGCGCGGCGGCCCCAGCTCGTCATCGGCTTCGCGGCCGAGACGGAGAACGTGGTGGCCTATGCGCAGGCCAAGCGCGCGCGCAAGGGCTGCGACTGGATCGTCGCCAACGACGTGAGCCCTTCCACCGGCATCATGGGCGGCGAGAGGAACACGGTGCACCTGATCACATCCTCGACGACGGAGAACTGGCCAGAGATGGACAAGACGGAAGTGGGACGGCGCCTGACGGCACGCATCGCCGACGCACTCAAGGGCAAAGCGGCATGAACCTCTACATCGTCCGTCTCCCTCACGG
This sequence comes from Alphaproteobacteria bacterium, assembly GCA_021325375.1. GTDB lineage: Bacteria > Pseudomonadota > Alphaproteobacteria > Micropepsales > Micropepsaceae > Rhizomicrobium. Next base: position 60,360 of record JAJPHG010000037.1, read on the forward strand.
CCGGGATCTGCCGTTGCCGGCCTACGCGACCGAAGGCTCGGCGGGGCTCGACCTGCTCGCCGCCATCGACGGAGAGATCAAGCTCGCGCCGGGCGCGCGCGCCGTCATTCCTTGCGGCATCGCCTTGGCGTTCTCCGACAAATACGAGGGCCAGGTGCGCGCACGTTCGGGTCTCGCGCTCAACCACGGCATCACGCTTCTCAACGCACCGGGCACCATCGACAGCGACTATCGCGGCGAGATCAAGGCGATCCTCATCAATCTCGGCGAACAGACCTTCACGGTGACGCGCGGCATGAAGATCGCGCAGATCGTGTTCGCGCGCATCAAGCACGCCGAGATCAAGGAGGTCGATACGCTGATCGAGACCAAGCGCGGCGAAGGCGGGTTCGGCTCGACCGACGAGAGGGACGACGACTGAATGCTGAAACTGTCGCGCAAGACCCTGCTCGCGCTCGAGGCGGTGATCGACATCGCCTTTAACGGCCGTCCCGAGCCCGTGCAGGCCAAGGAGATCACCGCGCGCCAGGGCGTGCCGCAGCGCTATCTCGAGCAGGTCATGCAGCAGCTCGTGCGCGCCGGCGTCCTGAAAGGCGTGCGCGGCCCGCGCGGCGGCTATCGCCTCGCCAAGGAGCGCAGGCGCATCAGCGTCGGCGAGGTGGTGCGCGTGGCCGAAAGCCTGGACGAGGAAGGCGAGAGCCAGGTGCCGCATTCCGATCTCGGCACGCGCATCGTCACGCCCCTGATCGCCTCGCTGCAGGACGAGGTGATGGCCAGGCTCGACGCGATCTCCATCGAGGACCTGTGCACGCGGGCGCGCGCGGCCGGCGTGGATTGCGGCGGCGGCACTGCGGATTTTGCGATTTGAGACCGGATTGATTGATACTCTACTGAAGTAGTAGAGTATTACAACGACACATAGGGAGCCTCATCATGGAAACCGGAAAGCCGGGACGCGGACGCATCTACAATTCGATCACCGAGACCATCGGCGACACGCCGCTGGTGCGCATGGCGCGCATGCCCAAGGAGGCCGGCGTCAAGGCGGACATCCTGCTCAAGCTCGAATTCTTCAACCCGATCTCGAGCGTGAAGGACCGCATCGGCGTGTCGATGATCGAGGCGCTGGAGAAGCAGGGCAAGATCACGCCGGGCAAGTCGACGCTGGTCGAGCCGACCAGCGGCAACACCGGTATCGCGCTCGCCTTCGTCGCCGCGGCCAAGGGCTACAAGCTCGTCCTCGTCATGCCGGAATCGATGTCGATCGAGCGGCGCAAGATGCTGGCGCTGATGGGCGCCGAGGTCGTGCTCACCGAAGCGGCGAAAGGCATGAAGGGCGCCATCGCGCGCGCGCAGGAGATCGTGGCGGCCACGCCCGGCGCGCTGATCCCGCAGCAATTCGAGAACCCCGCCAACCCCGACATCCATCGCCGCACCACGGCCGAGGAGATCTGGAACGACACCAACGGCGCGGTCGACGTCGTCATCTCCGGCGTCGGCACGGGCGGCACGATCACCGGCGTCGGCCAGGTGCTGAAAGCCAAGAAGCCGAGCGTGAAGATGATCGCGCTGGAGCCCGAGGATTCGCCGGTGCTCTCCGGCGGCCAGCCCGGCCCGCACAAGATCCAGGGCATCGGCGCGGGCTTCGTCCCGGGCATCCTCGACCGCGGCGTGATCGACGAGGTCATGACCATCTCCAACGAGACCGCGTTCACGACCGCGCGCAAGGCCGCGAAGATGGAGGGCATCCCGGTCGGCATCTCATCGGGTGCCGCGATCGCGGCGGCGCTGGAGGTCGGCGCGCGGCCGGGCATGGAAGGCAAGACGATCGTGGTGATCATCCCCTCCTTCGCCGAACGCTATCTCTCGACCGCGCTGTTCGAGGGGCTCTAGGTCCGTACTCAATTGAAAATTCGATGTCATGGCCCGCGAATGCGGGCCACCCAGGTGAAACCCTGCGACAATCACTCGATATTTCGTTGATGTCGCCCAATAGGAATTCAGGGTGCAGAACCCACCTGGGCGGCCCGCATTCGCGGGCCGTGACAAGTAGTTGAAAATGCGGACGCTATTGAGTCCAGACCCTAGACGTGAGCGCGATCCACTTACGTCGAAACCTGCGCTGCCGCCTCGATTCGAGCTTGCAGATCTGTCCTTACGATCTCATCGCCTTCGCATAACGCTATGCGTCTTTGCGCAGTTGAAAGCGCGCGGCGGCGTCACGACTTCTCTTTCGGAGGCGAAGTCTGCGCGAAAGACGACTCGAACATGCGCGCGAGTTCTGTACAGAAGCATGGCGGCCCACACCTTATGTTCCGCGGACGCGCGCGAGACGGGTTGAATGCAGATTTTCGAGGGACCCCTTCCCCTTCGAAAAGCGAGGTTCGAATGCACCGCGCGCGCGGTACCGCAAGATGTTGTGCTTTTTCGGGGAGGGCATACTCTAGAATTTCCTCTTGCGCCGTCCCCAGGGTCCGCCCTCACCGGTGACGGCGCAAACGAGGAGACCAGCATGAGCACCACCACACCGCGCATCGGGCCTTGGGCGGCCATAGGACTGATGATCGCCGTCTTCATCGCCCTGGAGTTCGTGCTGCCCGTGGCGCGCGCGGCGGTGACGCCGCTGCTGGCGATCACCGGACCGCGCGACAGGGTCGCGCTCCAGGCCGCAAGCTCGATCGCGCTCGTTTGGACTCTGTTCGCGGCGGCGTTGGTGCTTCTGCGCCTGCGCGGACAGAGCTTGCGCGACATCGGCTGGATGCGGCCGGCGCGCATCTGGGGCTGGCTGCTGGCCGCCCTCTTCGCCGCGATCTATGGCGGCGGGGTCGTCTCCAACATGATCAGGGTCGGCGCGCCGGTCGCGACGGACTGGTCGCTGTGGCGCATCGCCATCGCGCTCGGCATCGGCATCTCGGCCGGCATCTGCGAGGAGACCGTGTTCCGCGGCTTCCTGATGGGCCAGGCGCGTGACGGCGGCGCGCATTGGTCAGTGCAGATCCTCCTCTCCGCGCTGCTGTTCGGCCTCGCCCATGTCGGCTGGGGCGCGCTGGGCGGCCATATGCAGCTCGGCCAGGCCTTCGGCGCTGCCGGCGCGACGGCGGTCCTGGCCCTGATGATGGCGGCGACGTATCTTGCGGGAGGACGCAGCCTGACGCCCGCGATCCTGGCGCATGGCGTCATCGATGTGCTGATCGAGCCGTGGCTCTTGCTCTATGCGGTGACAGGCGGGCATTTTTAAGACGGAAAAAGGAGACTGCATGAAGCTCTTCTACGCCCCCGGCGCCTGCTCGCTGTCGCCGCACATCGTCGCCGAGGAAGCCGGCATCGCGCTCGATCTCGCCGAGGTGGACCTTAAGGCCCACAAGACAAAGGACGGCGCCGACTACTACGCGATCAACCCGAAAGGTTCGGTGCCCGCGCTCGTTCTCGACGACGGCCAGCTTCTGACCGAAGGCCCGGCGATCGTGCAGTACATCGCCGACCGCAACCCCGCGAGCGGACTGGCGCCCGCCTGCGGCACGCTGGAGCGCTACCGCCTCCAGGAATGGCTCACCTTCATCAATGGCGAGATCCACAAGACGTTCGGCCCCCTGTTCCACGGCGCGAGCGGCGATTTGCGCAAGCAGACGATCGAGACGATCGAGAAGCGCTTTGCCTTCGTCGAGAAGGCGCTCGCGGACCGGCCATTCCTCCTGGGCAATACGTTCACCGCGGCCGATGCCTATTTCTTCGTCATGCTGACCTGGGCGAAGAAGATGCACATCGCGCTTTCGCCGGCATTGAGCGCGTGGTTCGACAAGGTCGCCGCGCGGCCCAAGGTGCACGCCGCGATGGCGGCGGAAGGTCTCGTGAAGTAGAGCCATGACCGACGCGCTTCCGCCCCTTACGCTCGAATGCTTCGCGCTCACCTCGGCGCTGCCCAGGCTCGCCGCCGCCGATCCGAAGCGCGCCTGGATGGACGCGTTCCCGGAGCGCCATGCCTATCGCTGCCTGCCGCTCGCCATCGCCAACGCCTATGGCTGGGAGATCCTCTCGCCCTGCTCGCTCGACATCGAATGGCGCGGCGGTCTCGAATCCAAGGACATCAGGATCAGGGCGACCGACGGCTTTCGCGATATCGAGCATTTCGCGGCGTCGAACTTCACCCGCGGCATCGTCACCTTCCACACCGGCTATCTGTTCCGCACCTCGCCCGGCTGGCAGCTCATGGCGACGGGTCCGTTCAACAAGCCCAAGCACGGGATCGCGCCGCTCACCGGCCTCATCGAGACCGACTGGCTCCCCTATCCCTTCACGATGAACTGGCAGCTCACCGCGCCCGGCAAGGTGCATTTCGACAAGGGCGAGCCGGTGTGCCTCATCTATCCCGTGCCGCAGGGCGCGCTGAACGAGCTCACACCGGTCGTCAAGCCGATCACGGCCGAGCCCGACCTGGCGCGCCAGCTCGGCGTGTGGCGCGAGAAGCGCGAGGAGTTCATGCGCGGCTTCAATGCCAACGACCCGGCGGTGCTCAAGCAGCAATGGCAGAAATTCTATTTCCGCGGTGAGCTCGCCGAAGCCGGCACCAAGGCGCCCGCGCATGAGAACAAGCTGCGCCTCAACGACCCGAAGGTCGGGGGTTAGAACACCTCGCCGAACAGCAGCTTCATATGCGCCCAGGAGCGGCGGTCGGTGGGCGCGTGGTATTTGAACCCGGGCATGTCGAGCGCGTCGACGGAGGTGTCGGTGTAGCTGTGCGCGGCGCCGCTATAGGACATGAACTGCCAATCGGCGCCGGCGGCGTTCATCAGCTCGGCGAATTTCTCGCGCGCGGAGGCCGGGATCAGCGGATCGTCGGCGCCGGCGCAGATCATCACCTTGGGGCCGACCGGGCGGTCGTCCTTGTCCGGCAGCGCCACCGGCCCCGACATGCCGGGGTGGAACGCGACGACGGCTTTCAGCGCATTCAAATCCCGCGCCATCTCCAGCACCACCGCGCCGCCGAAACAGTATCCCACGGCCGCGAGCCGCGAAGGGTCGACGCCGCTTTGGGACTTCAGGACCTCGAGCCCTGCGAACGCGCGGCGGCGCAGTTCCGGCGGATCCTTCATCAAGCCCTGCAGCAGCGCCATCGCCTGCTCGCGGCTGGTCGCGGTCTCGCCGTACATGTCGAGCGCGAATGCCGTGTAGCCCTCACCCGCCAGCATGCGCGCACGCTCGCGCGAATGCTCGCTCAGGCCGTTGCCCTGATGGCAGACGAGAACGCCGGGCCGTGGTCCCGCACCATCCGGCTCGGCGAGATAGCCGGTCAACGCCTTGTCGCCCACCGTGTAGGAGATGTCTCTGGTCCGCATGTCCGCCTCCGCGTTCGCAGATATGTCGCACATCCGCCGAGCCGCCGGAACGCGGCCGAATGCGGAATTGACCTGTGCGCGGCTTTTCGCGGATGATCGCGGCGCTTTCGCAGGACGAAGCCATGCACGTCGACGGAGAATGTCATTGCGGCCGCATCGCCTATGAGGCGAAGGTCGATCCGCTCAAGAGCGCGATCTGCAACTGCACCGACTGCCAGAAATTCTCCGGCTCGCCCTGGCGCGCGAGCGTTCCGACGACAGTGGAGAACTTCCGCCTGTTGCGCGGCACGCTCAAGACCTATGTCAAGACCGCCGACAGCGGCGTGAAGCGGCTTCAGGCGTTCTGCGGCGATTGCGGATCTGCGATCTATGCGACCACCGCGGAGAACCAGACGCTCTTCAACCTGCGCCTGGGGGCGTTGAAGCAGGCGGCCTCCCTGCCGCCGCAGCGGCAGATCTGGACGGAGTCGGCGCTGCCTTGGGCGCACGACATCACCGGCGTCCCCGGCGTGCCGAGAGGCTAAGCCCGGATCCAGTGCGCGTATTGCGCCGGAAGCACCCATTTGAAGTCCGGCAGGTTCAGCGCGCGCGCCGCGTGGTAGGGCCAGTTCGGATCGTCGAGCATCGCGTGCGCGAGCATGATGAGGTCCGCCTGGCCGTCGCGGACGATCGCGTCGGCCTGCACCGGCTCGCGGATGAACCAGCCGCACGCCGTGGTGATACCGGCCTCGCGTCGGATGCGCTCGCAGAACGGCGCCATGAAAGCCGGACCCCACGGGATCTTCGAGATGTCCGGCGTGTTGAAGCCGACGCTGACGTCGATGAGATCGAGCCCGCCCCGCTTGAACCGCTTGATGAGATCGATGCTCTCCTCGACCGTCTGGCTGTCGTCGGTGAAATCGGAGATGCCGAGACGCGCCGCGAGCGGCAGGTGTTCCGGCCACACCGCACGCACTGCGGAGAACGTCTCCACGAGGAACCGGATGCGGTTCTCGAAGCTGCCGCCATATTCGTCGGTGCGCTTGTTGGCGATCGGCGAGAAGAAGCTCTGCGCCAGATAACCGTGCGCGAAATGGAGCTCGAGCAGCTCGAATCCCGCCGCGAGCGCGCGCTCGGCGGCGGCGACGAAATCGCCCTGCACGCGCCGGATATCGGCCTTCGTCATCGCGATGGGCACGCGCGGCAGATTCGCGCCGAAGGCGTCGGCGCTGGGGCCGATAGGCTGCCAGGCGCGCGGATCGTCCGGCTTCATGTGATCGTCGCCTTCCCATGGGCGATTGGCGGATGCCTTGCGCCCCGCATGCGCGATCTGCATGCCGGGAACGACGCCGTGCTTCTTGAGGAACGCAATGACGCGCGGCCACTTCCCGGCCTGGGCATCGTTCCAGATGCCGGAGCACCCCGGCGTGATGCGGCCCTCGGGGGAGACGGCGGTGGCCTCGGCGACGACGAGGCCGGCACCGCCGATGGCATGGGAGCCGAGATGGATGAGGTGCCAGTCGTTGATGACGCCGTCATCCGCCGAGTACTGGCACATCGGCGCCACCGCGATGCGGTTCTTCAGCGTGACGGATTTGAGCGCGAGCTTGTCGAACAAGGCGGCCATGAAAGTCTCCGGATTGCGATGGGAGACACTTATCCGCCCTGCATCGCCTTTGCCAGCAGGTCCGGCCTGTCGGTGCAGATCGCGTCGAGGCCGAGCGCGACCAGCCGCTTCATCTGCGCGGGATCGTCGACGGTCCAGGCGCCGAGCTTCAAACCCAGAGAGCGCGCTTCCGCAACGGTCGCGGCATCGATGTCCGTGAGAGTGGGGAACCAGCCCTGCCCGCCCGCCGCCTTGATCGCGCGCCGGATCGAGCCTTCATGCTTCACCGCGTCGAAGCCGCCTGCCCATGGCGACGTCCCGCTCGCCGCCCAATGGCGCAGCATCAGGAGCGCGGCTTCCGCCGGCGGATCGTCCTCGGCCGGCGGCACGCCGTCGCGGAACCAGCTCGCGGCCAGCGTCGTGAACCAGCAAGCGGCCTGCGGCGCGATCTCCTTGACGCGCAACAGCCCCGGCCAATCGAAGCCGACGAACACGGTGCGGTCGAGGTAGTCGCCCAGGACTTTCACCGTCGCATCGGCGAGCGCACGCGGATCGGCGGAAAGATCGCGGTCGGCGAAGGACGTCTTCAGCTCGACGAAAAGATGGAACGGCTTCGACGCCGACCTTGCGATGGCGATCACCTGGGCAAGCGTCGGGATGCGCTCGCCGTCGACCGCCCTCACGTCGGGATGCGTACGGGCATATTCGCTCGCCGGATCGCAGCGCCCGATATCGAAGGCGCGCAGCTCGGCGAGCGTCATGTCCTTGATGCGTGGCGTCGGGCGCGCGAGGAACCTGCCGTCCGGTCCGCGCGTGATCTCGGGCTTGAGGCGATAGTCGTGATAGACCACGACCTCGCCGTCCTTCGAGAGCTGCACGTCGAGCTCCGCGCCGCCGCATCCGCGCGCCACCGCATAGCGGAACGCCGCGAGCGTGTTCTCCGGATACAGCGCGGCCCCGCCGCGATGGGCGATGTTGAGGACGGTCATGCGGCGCGCGCTCCATGGCGTTTGCGATCGACGGCATAGGCCTCCTTCAGCAGTCCTGCGACACGCGAATCCGCGTCGGCCGGCGCCGCCAGGATGAAGACATGCACATAGTTGTTGTTGAGCTTGTCCACCTTGCGCACCGGCGGCCGCGCCTTGCCGTGGTCGAGCACGACATGGCAATGCAGGTCGTTCTTCCTGACCGTCACAGAAGCAAAGCGCGTGTTGGCCTGCAGCGCGATGCGCGTCTTGACCGGCCGCAGCGTGACCGGTCCGTTGCGTTCGGCCAGCGCGACGAGCTTGTCGAACGTCTCGCGCAGACTGGGCTGCTTGCCCGCGAAATGCGCCTCGACCGGCACGTTCACGCAGGAATGCCAGACCTTCGCTGTGACGAAGGTCTGGCCGCATTTCGGACAGGTCCAGAGCGGTTTCACGCCCGCGGACGGTTCTTGCCGATGAAGCCGAACATGTGGCCGGCGACGTTGCGGATCTGGATCTCGTCGGAGCCTTCGGTGATGCGGTAGCGCCGGTGGTGGCGGTAGATGTGCTCGAACTGCTTGTGGCGCGAATAGCCCCAGCCGCCATGCGTCTGCATCGCCTGGTCGGCCGCGTCGCAGACCAGGCGGTTTGCACGGTAGTTGCACATCGACACCTTGTCGGAGAGATAGAGCTGGATCTCCGGCCCCGTCATGCGGTCCATCTCCCACGCCGTGCGATAGATCAGCCAGCGCAGCATCTCGCATTCGGTCTGCAGCTCGACCAGCGGCCATTGGATCGCCTGGTTGCGCGACAAGGGCTTGCCGAACGGCTTGCGCACGTTGGCATAGTCGACGCTCTCGTTGATGCAGTACTGCGCCGCGCCCACACCCGACGCCGCCTGGCGGATGCGGTTCTCGTGCACGAAATGGCGCGCGAGGACGAGGCCGTTGTCGACCGGCCCGAACACCGCGCCCTCCGGCACCCACACGTTCTTGAACGACACGCGCGCGTGATCGGTCGGCATGTTGAAGGTCCACATATACTCTTCGATCTTCACGCCTTCTGCGTCCATCGGCACGATGATGCAGGTGAGGCCGCGCGCGTCGCCGTCCTCGCCGGAGGTGCGGCAGAACACCATGTCGTGGGTGGCGACGTGGACGCCCGTGTTCCACATCTTCTCGCCGTTGATGCGCCAGCCGTCGCCATCCTTGACCGCGCGCGTCTCCATCCAGGTGGCGTCGGAGCCGTGCTTGGGCTCGGTCAATCCGAATGCGATGCGCGCCTTGCCCTCCAGCATCTTCGGCAGCAGCGTCTTCTTCTGCTCGTCGGTGCCGAAATCGCGCATCATCAGGATCTGCGGGAAGTTGCCGACGATCGACGTCTCGTTCTGCAGGTCGTTGTGCAGGCCGAGCCCCTTGGCCGCCAGATGCTCGCGGATGATGGCCATCGCGAGGTTGCCGATGTTCTTGCCGCCGTACTCCTCGGGCAGCGCCAGGCGCAGGAACCCCGCCTTGTCGGCCAGCTTGCGCATCTCGCCGAGCAGCGCCTCCCATTCCTTGCGCGGCAGCCCGCCATGCTCGAAATCGGTGCGCGCCCATTCGCGGCGATGATCGAAGAAGCGGTCGTTGTCGTCCCGGCGCTGCAGCGGCACGATCTCGCGCTCGATGAAGTCGTCGAGACGCGCGAGAAGATCGGTGATGTCCTTCGGAATCGAAAAGTCCATGATTTCCTCCAATAGCGATGGCGGAAGTCTAGGCGCAGAGCGTCCCGGCCAAAAGCGCTATCGTAGGGAGCTCGGATACTAGCGCTCAGCGGCGTTCTGGATCGGCTGCGCCAGCGCCGGCCGCTGCTCCGGGGCGCTCGCCCGGATGCGCTCGTCCCAGGATAGGATCTCCCTGCGCCACACGTCCGGAAGCGGCTCGGCCTGCTCCATGATCGCGAGCAGGCCTTTGAAGTTGATCACCCGGATGCCCTGGCCGTTGCGCACCACGATGCGGCTGCGCAGGAACGGTCCGAGCGTGCGGTTGAGCGTCTGGCGCGACACGCCGAGCATGTTGGCGAGTTCGTCCTGCGTCAGGTCGATCGGTGAAGGATCGGGTTCCACCGGCGGCTCCTCATTCATCACGTTCGAACGGCGCGGCAGGAACGCCAGAAGTTTGGCCAGCCGCGCCGGGAGCGCGTCCACAGACGTGGAGATGCGCACCTCAATGTCGAGACGCGCGCGCCGGGCCACGAGAATGGCCATCTCGCGCAACCGGTCCGCGTCACCGAGCGCGGCCCACAGAGCGTTGCGCGGAATGAAAACGATCAGGCCCTCACGGCGTGCCGAATAGCTGAGCGGCGCGGGCCAGTCGTCGACCGCCGGGAACAAGCCGAAAGTATCGCCCGGCCATAGCACGGCGTTGAGGAAATACTTGCCGTCGCCGGTGCTGTGGAAGAGGCACACGCTGCCCGTGCCTATGACCCAAAGACCGGTCGCGGGATTGCCGCGTTCCTCGATGATCTCGCCTTGCGCGTAGTGCCTGAGCTCGGATTCGCGCGCCAGCGAGTCGATCGCCGCCTGCGGCCACCCGTCGAACGGACGCGCCGTCCGCAACGTCGCCTTGATCTTCTCGCGGCTTTCAAGCTTAACGCGCAACGCTGAACTCCCCCACCCAAGATAGCACCCTCCACGCCTCCTTTTGCAATCGATGTTTGTGTACCGCGCGCAACAGGGGGCGGATTTGCGCGCCCCTCGGTTGACTTCGCGCGATTCCGGGCGTACCCACTCGGCGTCCTCCGGCATGGGGCCGGGCGGCACCTTGAGAGAACCGATGCGCTGCAGTGTCACGAAATTCGTGCTTGGCCTCGCCGCCCCTTCGGGCGCGGCGGTTGCCGCACCGGCTCGCGAGGAGAACGCGCTTTAGGGAAACCTGATCCGTTCTGACGTTCACCCCTCCCGAGCCCGGCTTTGGAGGGTTTTTTTTGTATCTCGCGTATGCCCTTCGTGAAGCCGGGCCCGGGCCCTAGACAAAGAAATGCCCGTGTCATGACTGCTGAACTTGTAGAGATCGATCTCGCCCATGCCGGCCGTCGCGTCGAAGGCCACGGTCTGCAGGCCTGGTTCGACGAAGCCGGCGAGACGCTGAAGCTCGCCCTGCCCCTGATCTTCACCCAGGTCGCGCAGATGGCGATCATGACGACCGACGTCATCATGCTCGGCCGCGTGGGCGAGACCGCGCTCGCGTCGTCGGCGCTCGGCATCACCGTCTTCTTCTTCTGCTGGCTCTTCGCCGCGGGTCCCGTCGCGGCCGTGGCCCCGATGATCGCCCATATCCTGGGCGCCAACCCCAATGACCGCGCGGGTGTACGCTCCGTCGTGCGCATGGGCTTCTGGGCGGTGACGATCGTGTCGCTGCCCTTGATCGGACTGATGCTGTTCACCAAACCGGTGATGCTGCTCCTGCATCAAAGGCCCGAGCTCGCGGCCGGCGCGGGGCAGTTCACGGCGGCGCTGTGCATCGGGCTGCCCTTCTCGCTGTTCTACCAGGTGCTGCGCAACTTCTCGACGGCGCTGGGGCGGCCGCTTGCGCCGATGGTCGTCATGGTCGCGGGCATCGCGTTCAACTTCGCGGGCGACTACGCCCTGATCTTCGGCCATTTCGGCATGCCGAAACTGGGGCTGACGGGCGCCGCCATCGCCAGCGCCTCGTCCTACACCTTCCAGTTCCTGGCATTGCTCGCGGTCGTGCTCGCCACGCCGAAGCTGCGCGACTATCGCATCTTCCGCCGCTTCTTCCGGCCGCATTGGGAGAAGCTCGCGGAGGTGTTCCGGCTCGGCATGCCGATCGGCCTGACCATGATGTTCGAGGCGATGCTGTTCAATTCGGCCACCCTGATGATGGGGACGTTCGGGGCAGCGAGTGTCGCCGCGCATCAGATATCGATGAACGTGCCGTCGAACACCTTCATGTGGCCGCTCGGCATCGCGATGGCGTCCACGATCCGCGTCGGGCTGGCGGCGGGCGCGGGCGACCGCGAGGGCGTGCGCCGCGCGGGATACACCGCGCTCGGGCTGGCGGTGCTGTTCATGGCGGCCATGAGCGTGGTCTTGGCGCTGTTTCCGCGCCAGATCGCCGAGCTCTATTTCGCCTCCGATTCGGCCCAGAGCGCCGAAGCCATAGCGCTGGCCACCGTCTTCCTGCGCGTGGCCGCGGCGTTCCAGATCTTCGACGGGCTGCAGGTCGTGGCCGCGCTGTCGCTGCGCGGGCTCAAGGACGCGCGCGCCCCGATGTGGATCGCCGGCGCGTCATATTGGCTTGCCGGCTTCCCGGTCTGCGTCCTGCTCGGTTTCGGGCTGCACATGGCCGGACTGGGCATCTGGATCGGGCTCGCCTTCGCGCTGTTCGTGGCGGCGGTGACCATGTGCTGGCGCTTCTGGTACTTGAGCCGCTGAGCCAGAGGCGGCGGGCATGTCCTTGCATTTCCTGTAATCTTGCCCGCCGCCCGGTCGGCATGCCAAGTAGACCGGGGAACGACAAACGGCCTTGGGTAGATGAATCAACACCGGGAGGTATCCGCGCTGGACAGTAGGCGCCTGCCTCGATTCACCTTCATCGATGACGACGGCAAGGAGGAAAGCGTCGCGCTGTCCTCCGAAACCGCCCGCATCCGCGCCATCGCCAAGCGGCTCGGCGCGAAGGCCGCGCCGGGAACCGTCACCGGCCTCGCCTACCGTTCGGGGCGGGAACTGGTGACGAACTGGCTGGCCTGCCTCGTCGCGGGCCTGCGCCCCCTCATCCTGCAATATCCGACCCGCAAGCAGAGCCGGGCCTATTGGTCGGACTCCATCCGCAACACCATCGCGATCGCCGGAATCGGCGCGATCGTCAGCGACGCGAACTGTGCCGAGATCCTGCGCGAAAGCGGTGTCGAGGTCGCGATCGTCTCGCAGGACGAGCTCGCGGATGTGAAGGGCAAGGACGCGACCGCCTTCAGCCTTTGCGATTTCTCGATCATACAGCTCTCGTCGGGGACGACCGGCCATCGCAAGGCCATCGAGTTCAGCGCCACGCAGCTTTTCGCGCATGTGCGCGACTTCGACGCCTCGCTCGCGCTGGGGCCGCAGGACCGGATCGCGTCCTGGCTGCCGCTCTATCACGACATGGGCTACATCGCCTGCTTCGTCATGCCGATGCTCTTAGGCGTCGACGTGGTGATGATGGATCCGATGAGCTGGGTGCGGAAGCCGCATTTCCTGTTCGACGCCATCGAGCGTCACACGGCGACCGTCTGCTACATGCCCAATTTCGGCTTCGAGGTGATGGCACGGCTCGAGCCGCGGCGCCTGCCCTGCATGCGCTGGTGGATCAGCTGCTCGGAGCCGGTGTCGCCGCACACGGCGCGCAAGTTCGTCGACGTCACGGGCGCGGCCCCCGACAGCTTCGCGCCCTGTTACGCGATGGCGGAGAACGTGTTCGCCGTCAGCCTGCGCCGCGGACTTGCGACGCGCGAGATCGACGGCGTCGAGGTCGTCTCCTGCGGCGGCGCGATCACCGGTGTCGAGATCAAGGAGGTTGACGGCGAGATCTGGGTGAAGAGCCCCGCTTCGCTCGTCTCCTATATGGGCGGCGGCGACATCCGCGACGCCGACGGGTTCTATCCGACGGGCGATCTGGGGCAATTGATCGACGGCGAGCTGTTCGTCACCGGCCGCAAGCAGGATCTGGTGATCCAGGCCGGCCGCAAATACATGCTCTCCGACATCGACCTCGCGCTGAACCGTCTGTTTCCCTGGATCAAGGGACGCGCGGCCGCGGTGCAGGTCTACGACGCGCGGCTCGGCACGCAGAAGCCGCAGGTGCTCATCGAAGCGGACGACTTCTTCCTGCGCCGCGACCAGGCCGACATCGCCAAGGCGCTCCGGGAGGCAACGGCCCTCGACCACGTCGGAATCGAATTCGTGCCGCCGCGCTTCCTCACCAAGACGTCGTCGGGCAAGTTCAACCGCAAGAAATCGGCCGCCGACTGGATCCTGGCCGGACAAATGCGCCAAAGCCGCCGCGGCCGCGTCGATCCGGTCGAAGACCTGCGCCAGTCCTTCCCGCATGTCGACCGGGAGAAGCCCGTCGAGGAGATGCTGGATTCGCTCTCGCTCGAATTGCTGCGGATCGTGCTCACCGGAACGGGCGTCGCCTATGACGGCAAATGGACGCTGGCGCAATTCGCCGAGGCGCTTTCCGCGGCCAAGGACGCGCCGGAAGCGGACGCGCCCGATACGATCCGCATCGTGTCGCTCGCGGACCGCGCGAACTTCGCGCTTCTGCGCGACGAGGACATCGACAGGATCTCGCGCAAGCTGGGCATGCCGGTGACCTTCGAGCATATCTGCCTGCCGCCGTCGCCGGTGATCCTTTCCGATCTCATCTTCCACGACTATTTCCAGGCCCGCGCGGAGAGCGGCAATTTCGCGGCCGTCGAGCGCGCCGTCGCGGCTCTCAGATCGGCCAGCGCCATCATCGTCGACGACGCCGCGGAGATGTTCATCAGCGGCGGGCAGTCCTATGGCGTGCTCTCCCACAACCTCGAGCGCGATCCGGCCTGCGACTTCATCAGCGTCCGCTGGCAGCGCTATCCGCAATACCACGACACGCTGCCGCTCACCTTCGTCGCGGGCGTGGATCTCGCCTTCGAGCATCGCACCAAGGTGCTCGACATGCTGAGCGCGTATCTGAAGACGCCGATCTTCAAGATCGCTCTCGTGCAGGGCTTTGATGCATTCACCGAGGAATGGGACTACCGCTCCAACACCGAAGGCGGCAAGAAGGCCAGGCGCCTCGATCCGAAGCAGTTCGCGCGCGCCTTCCTCAAATGGGTGAACCGCCAGCGCAAGCCGCTCAAGGCGTTTCCGACGGTGGCCGCCGAGAAGATCCAGAGAAACGACCTCGGCCATTTCTGCTCCCACGTCGTAGCCAAGGACGCCATCGAGGCCGTGGTCTCGAAATTCGACAGCTTCTGCGTCGCGGGCCAGCACTCGAGCGTGCCCTATCTGCGCGAGGAGATAGAGCGCCAAGGCAAGCCTTACGTGTATGCGTCGAGCTATTCGCGCGAGGTGCTGGATCAGTTGCCGCAGGACTACGACTGCCTTGTGATCTGCGGCGCCCAGGGCGAATACGAATTGGACAAGCCGACGGTCGCGTTGATGCGCGCATCCAAGGAATGGCGGATGCGCAACATCGACGATCGCGAGCTGGCGGGCGTGCCGTTCAACATCCACTGGAAGCGCGTTGCCCCCACCGGCACGGACTGGTTCTATCCGTTCCCGATCGACCGCGAGACCAACGTCGCCCATATCGATGATGCGCGGAACGCGCACAAGCCGGCGCGGCAGGCCGAAATCGCAAACCGGCAGCGGACGCAGGAAGAGCGCCGCGCGCAAAAAGCCGAAAAGGCGCGGCTGAAGGAAGAGCGTGCGGCGAAACACGCTTTGCGCAAGCGCCGCAAATCGGCGGAAGATGAGGAATAAACTTCTCGGAAGGGCACGCCGATGTTCGATTTTTCGCGGCTGAAATCCGTCGCCGATATCAGCCGGGTGCACGCGGCCGAACGGCCGGACGCCACCGCGCTCGATTTCAAGGACCGCCGCACGACCTATCGCGAGCTCGACGAGCGCGCCAGCCGCGTGGCGCAGGGGCTTGCCGGCCTCGGCCAGAAGCCCGGCGCGCGCGTGGGTTATCTCGGCAGGAATTGCGACCGCTATTTCGAGGTGCTGCTGGGCGCCTTCAAGGCGCGCGCGGTGATCGTCGGCGTGAACTGGCGCCTCGCCCCGCCCGAGATCGCCTATGTGCTCAATGACGCGGGCTGCGAGGCGATCTTCGTCGGCCTTGAGTACTACGCGATCGTCGAGAAAATCCTTGCCGACTGTCCCAAGCTCCGCCACGTGATCGCGATGGACGGCGGCCACCCTTCCTGGCCGTCTTATGAGACCTGGCGCGACGCGCAGCAGACGCGCGATCCCATGCTGTCCGTGGGGCCGGGGGACGACGTGATCCAGCTCTACACCTCGGGCACGACCGGACATCCCAAGGGCGTGCAACTGACCAACGCGAACTACCTTTCGATCTTCTCCTGCCTCGGCAGCGCGCCGCTCGGCCGCTACGAGCCGGAGGACGTCGTGCTGATCGCGATGCCGTTCTTCCACGTCGCGGGCGTGAACATCGGCCTGCTCGCGCTGGCGCAGGGCGCGCAGGGCATCGTGCTGGGAGAGACCGATCCGGCCGAGATCCTGCGCCTGATCGGC
Organism: Alphaproteobacteria bacterium; assembly: GCA_021325375.1. Lineage (GTDB taxonomy): Bacteria > Pseudomonadota > Alphaproteobacteria > Micropepsales > Micropepsaceae > Rhizomicrobium. The sequence continues at coordinate 76,521 of JAJPHG010000037.1, forward strand.
GAGAAGAAGGTCTCTTACGCGTTCCTGGTGCCGGCGCTGATCCTGTTCGTGCTGCAGAACCCGGCTGCGGCGGCCACGGATTTCTCCTCGCTCAAAAACATCTCCTATGGCGCCTCGCCGATATCGGACGAAGTGCTGCTGCGCGCCAAAGAGGTCTTCGGCTGCGAGTTCCTGCAGGTCTACGGCCTGACCGAGACGACGGGCGGCGGCACGTTCCTTCTGCCCGAGGACCACGAGCCCGCGCGCGGCAAGCTGCGCTCCTGCGGCAGGCCCGCGCCCGGCCACGAGATCCGCGTGGTCGGCGGCAACGGCGAACCGGTGCCCATGGGCGAGGTCGGCGAGATCCAGATCCGCTCGGGCAACGTCATGAAGGGCTATTGGAACAAGGCCGACGCCACCGCCAAGGCGATCTGCGGCGAGGGCTGGTTCTCGACCGGCGACGCCGGGTTCTTCGACGAGGACGGCTATCTCTACATTCACGACCGCGTGAAGGACATGATCGTGTCGGGGGGCGAGAACATCTATCCGGCCGAGGTCGAGAACGCGATCATGGGCCATCCGGGGGTGGCCGACGTCGCCGTGATCGGGGTGCCGGACGAGCGCTGGGGCGAGGCCGTGAAGGCGATTGTGGTTAAGAAACCGGGGGTTGCGCCCGCCCCTTCCGACATCATCGCCCATGCCCGCGAGCGCATCGCCGGCTACAAATTGCCCAAATCCGTGGACTTCATAGACGCCCTGCCCCGCAACCCGTCGGGCAAGGTCCTGAGACGGGAACTACGCGAGCCCTATTGGGAAGGGCGCGAGAGGCGAGTAAACTAGACTCACGGCTTAGCCTGAGCCGGGGAGGACAAGGCGATGGTCAGGATCGGAATCGGGAGTGCGGTTTTGCTCGGCACGGCGCTGATGGCGGCGCCCGTCGTCGCGCAGACGCCGAACCCGAACGCCAAGTTCACGCAGATCGTCCCGCCCGAGAACAACACCGAGGCGGTGCCCGATCTCGCGCCCGGCGACGACGTCGCCATCGCCTGCGACGCGATCGAGCGCGTGGCCGATCCTTCCGACGTGCGCGTGGTGCTGACGATCGCCGCCCTGCCCGGCGACAAGTCGCCCGGCTACAAGAAGATCCTGGCGCTCAACGAGAAGGTCACCGGCAGCGCGGTGCACCTGAAGGTGCCCGACGCGCCCGATCTCGAGAACCACACGGTGAACCTGAGCGTCTATGTGGTCGACACCGGCCACAGCAACGACTGCGAAGCAGGCCAGTACCGCATCGTCCAGACGCCCGCCGTCGTCGCCGTGCCCCCGAAGAACCCGGGGTAGTACAACAATCTAAATTGTCATCCCGGCCGAGCGCAGCGAGTGCCGGGACCCAGCGTGCCGCTTGAACCCTGGGTCCCGGCCCTGCGCGATGCTTCCGCATCGCTTGGCCGGGATGACAAGTTGGGATTACAGCAACACCACCGCCAAAATCCCCACCGCGCTCGCCGCCGTGATCCACAGCGCGATGCGCACGTGGCGCGTGCGCGTGATCTGCGCTTCCGCGATGGCGCGCGCGGTGTCGGGATGCAGGCGCAAGCCGCCGTCGGCGAGCATGTTCGAGACGTTCTCGGCGTTGCGCAGAAGCTGAGGCAGGTCGCGTGCCAGGCGGCCGAGCGCGCTCATCCCCTCGCCCACCTCGCGCAAGCGCGCCTCCGGCCCGATCTGCTGGATCATCCAGCGCTCGACGACGGGCCGCGTCGTCTCCCAGATGTCGAAATCGGGATCGAGCGAGCGCGCGACGCCCTCGACCACGACCATCGTCTTCTGCATCAGCACCAGTTGCGGCTGCGCCTGCATGTCGAAGCGGCGCGTGGTCTCGAACAATTGCTGCAGCAGCCGCGCCATCGACAGGTCGCGCACCGACTTGCCGAAGATCGGCTCGCCGATCGCGCGCAGGGCCTGGGCGAAGGTCTCCAGCGAGTGGTGCGGCGGCACGAAGCCGACGTCGAAATGGATCTGCGCCACGCGCTCATAGTCGCGCGCCAGGAACCCGGCCAGCGTTTCGGCCATGAAGCGTCGCATGGTCGGGTCGAGCCGCCCCATGATGCCGAAATCGACCGCGACCAGGCGTCCCTGCGCATCGACAAACAGGTTCCCCTGATGCATGTCGGCGTGGAAGAAGCCGTCGCGCAGCGCCTGCTGCACGAAGCTGCGCACCACGACCTCGGCGATGTGCTTGGGATCGTGCCCCGCCGCTTTCAGCGCCTCGACGTCGCGCACGGGGATGCCGTCGATCCATTCGCTGGTCAGCACCCGGCCCGAGGTGCGGTCCCAGTCGATGGCAGGCACGCGGAAATCGATGTCCGCCTTGGTGCGCTGCGCGAGCTCCGACGCCGCGGCGCCTTCCATGCGCAGGTCGAGCTCCAGCGCGACCGAGACCGCGATGGTCTCGACCACGGCTATGGGACGCAGACGGCGCGCCTCCTTCGAGACGCGCTCGGCGATGCGCGCGGCGAGCGCGAGCGCGGAAAGATCGCGCGCGAATTCCTGCTCGATGCCGGGCCGGAGCACCTTCACCGCGACGGGGCGCGGCGGGTCGTCGGCGGTCTCGGCTTTGTGAACTTGCGCGATCGACGCGGCAGCCACGGGCTCGCCGAAAGATGAGAACATCGCCGCGAGCGGCCTGCCGAGATCGCGCTCGACGGCGGCTTTCGCGTCATCGGTCGGGAAAGGCGGCAGGCGATCCTGCAGCTGGCCGAGCGCGAGCGCGATGTCGTCGCCGACGAGATCGGGACGCGTCGCCAGCACCTGGCCGAGCTTGACGTGCGCCGGCCCGAGGCTCTCCAGCGCGCGCGCGAGCCTTTGTCCGGGTGGCAGGTCGCGGTCTTTCTTCGGGCCCAGGCCCAGCATGAAGCGCGCGAACTTCGCCGATGCCGGCATCGCGTCCAGGAACTCGCGCGGCACCAGCGCGTCGTGCTTCGCCAGCGTGCGGGCGATATGGATGAGACGGAAGAAATCTCCGAACATCATATCCGCCACGCCGAATGCATCGCGGCGATGCCGCCGGTCAGGTTGCGCACCTTCACGCGCGCCAGCCCCGCCTTCTCGATCATCCGCGCGAATTCCTTTTGCGGCGGGAAGCGGCGGATGCTTTCGGCGAGATAGCGATAGGCCTCCGCGTCGCCCGCCACCATCTGACCGATACGCGGCAGCACGCTCATCGAATAGACGTCATAGAGCGCATCGAGCCCCGGCGCCTCGACGCGCGAGAATTCCAGGCAGAGGAACCGGCCGCCGGGCTTGAGCACGCGGCGTGCTTCCGTCAGCGCCCGGTCGATATGCGTCACGTTGCGGATGCCGAACGCGATCGTATAGGCGTCCACGCTCGCATCGGGGATCGGCAGCTTCTCGGCATCGCCGCAGATCCAGGAGATCGCGTGCTCGCCCCGCGCCTGCGCACGACGCACGCCTTCGCCCAACATGTCCGCATTGATGTCGCAGACGGCGATCTGCGCCTCGCCGCCGCGTTTGCGCGCGGCGTCCGCGATGCGGAACGCGATGTCGCCCGTGCCGCCCGCGACGTCCAGGAAGCTCTGCCCTGGGCGTGGGTCGAGCCACTCCACCATCACGTCTTTCCACAGCCGGTGGATGCCGCCCGACATCAGGTCGTTCATCAAATCGTAGCGCCGCGCCACCGAGGAGAACACCTCGCGCACGAGGCCTTCCTTCTCGGCTTCCGGCACGTCGCGGTAGCCGAAAGAGGCGGTGGATGAATCGGCATTGCTCATTGCGGCGCACGATACACTAATGTCATCCCGGATGCGTAGCGCAGCGAAGCAGTCCGGGACCCACCGTGACGTTTCGCCATGGGTCCCGGCTCTGCGCTTCGCTTGGCCGGGATGACAGGATTTAAGGAATGCCCGAGCTTCCCGAAGTCGAGACCGTGATGACCGGCCTCAAGCCCGCATTGGAAGGCCGCGTTTTCACGCATGTCGAGACGCGGCGCGGCGATCTGCGCATCCCGTTTCCCAAAGGCTTCGCCAAGCGGCTGACCGGACGGCGCGTGACGCGGCTGTGGCGGCGGGCGAAATACATCATGGTGGAGCTCGATGGCGGCGAGACGCTGGTCATCCATCTGGGCATGAGCGGCAGCATGAGCGTCTATGCACAGGGCGCGGACCGCAAGCTCGGCGAGTTCTATTACGAGCGCGCGGATGACGGCGCGGGCACGGGCAAGCATGATCACGTCGTCTTCGACACCGACGCGCCTGCGCGCATCGTGTTCAACGACCATCGCCGCTTCGGGCTGATGACCTTGATCGGCACCGAGGCCATCGGCGCGCACAAGCTGTTCAAGGACGTCGGCGTCGAGCCGCTGTCGGCGGAATTCGATGCGGCGTTCCTTAGCCAGGCGCTCAAGAACAAGAAGACGCCGATCAAATCCGCCCTGCTCGACCAGCGCATCATCGCGGGCCTGGGCAACATCTATGTCTGCGAGGCGCTATGGCGCGCGAGGATCTCGCCCAGGCGCCTGGCGCGGCGCGTCAGGCCCGGGGAGATCGAAACGCTCGTGCGCGAGATCAAGGCGGTGCTGCGCGAGGCGGTGAAGGCCGGCGGCTCGTCCTTGCGCGACCACAAGCAGGTCTCCGGCGAGCTCGGCTATTTCCAGCACCGCTTCGCCGTCTACGACCGCGCGAACAAGCTCTGCCAACGCAAGGACGGCGGCACGATCAAGCGCATCGTGCAGAGCGGACGATCGAGCTTCTATTGCCCGGTGTGCCAGAGGTAGGCACCAACAAAAACGGCCCGCGAGGTCCGATGAGTCCTCGCGAGCCGTCCAGGGGCTTCATGGCCCACGACGTTCCAGCCGGCCGGCCCAGGTCCTTTTGAGGGTCGCAACGACAACGGCGCTTTCGCGTCGTCCACGGGCTTCGCGGAAAAACTCCGCATGGGTGCGCGTGAGCCGACACCCTTGCCCTGTATGAGCCCACGCGTTCCTCGGATCGGCGCCATCGGACGGCCGAACCCGAGACCGCGATGAAAGACGGTCATGCTTGGTCCGTGCAACTATTCAGGGAGTAATTTGGTGCGTGCAATCGAGAGTTCAAGGGGCAAAAGTGTAATTATTTTAAGCACTTAGGATCTACGATGCCATTGCTTCGACAAGCTCAGCATAGGGGCCGTTGCAGTGTGCCGTCTGCACCACCCCTCACCCTGAGCTTGTCGAAGGGTGAGCTTGTCGAGGCGTTGAACCGCCGTTCAAACCAGATTGATCTGCCACGACACGCCGAAGCGGTCGTTGCACCAGGCGAATTTGCGGCTGAAGCCGTAATTGTTCGGCGGCATCAGCACCTTGCCGCCCGCACTCAGTGCGGCGAAGAGCTTGTCGAGCTGCGCTTCGTCGGCGCATTCCACGAACAGCGAGATCGCGGCGTGAACGTGAAATCGTGTTTCGCCGGGCTGTCGAACGCCCGGTACTCGCGGCCGCGCAGGGTGAACGCGGCGCGCTGCACGCCGCCGTCCGGCCTGCGCTCCATGGCCGAAATCTCGCCGCCCAGAAGTGCTATGTAGAACTCGACCGCTTCCGCCGCCTTGCCTTCGAACATCAGGAATGGGGTGACGCTCATAGTCCCTCCGGCCATTTCGTCGAGCCTGCGAGCGGCTCTCCGGTCTCCAGCATGCTTTTAAGGCTCGCCAGCACCATCGGCCAGCCCTCGCCCACCGCGCCGATGAGCCTGGAATTGTCGACGTCCATCTCGTGCGTCAGCGTGAGCTTGACCGTGTCGCCCTGCTGCTCCAGCACATAGGTGAGGCGCGAGAATCCTTCCGCGCGCATTTCGGGGAATTTGTCGCTCTCCTTGCGCCAGGTGAGCGCGAGCCTGCGCGGCCGGTCGGCTTCCAGGATCTCGCCCGAATCCCACAGCCGCCCATCCGGCGTATAGGCGCCCCAGGACGCGCCGCGCCTCCATTCCGATCTCTGCGTGGTCCCGGCCCAATAGCGGCGCGTGAATTCGGGCTTGGTGAGCGCCTCCCAGACCTTGTCCGCGCTCGCCCTGATATACGTCACATAGACGAACTTCGTGCCCATGCTCACACCTTGGCGCGCTGATGCGTGATCGGGGGCACGCTGCCGGTCTCGAGCAGCGATTTGAGCGCAGAGAGGATCTTGGGCCAGCCGCCGGACACCGCCTCGATCAGCTTGGAGTTCTCGCGCTCGATGGAATGGGTGATGGTCAGCTTCGTCGTCTCGCCGTCTTCCTCCAGCGTCATCAGGCAGTGGCCATAGCCCTCCTCGCGCAGCTCGGGGCGGAACTCGTTGCGCCATTTGATCGCGAGGCGATGCGGCGGATCGCTTTCCATTATCTCGCCGCTGTCGGCGGTGCGGCCGTCCTCGAACACGATGCGCCAGGGCGAGCCTTTGCGGAAATCGCTGTCCTGATGCATGCCGAACCAGAATTTGCGCTGGAACTGCGGCGTGGTGAACGCTTCCCAGATCTTTTCGGGCGTCGCGCGGATGTAGGTGACATAGACGAACTGGCTCATGTGTCTTCCCTTTCGAGGCTTTTCTTGAGGTCGCTCAGCGCGCGCAGCCGCCCGCGCTCGAACTTGCCGATCCAGCGGTCGGCGATGTCGAAGATCGGCACGGGATTGATGAAGTGCAGCTTCTCGCGCCCGCGCCATTGCGTGGCGACGAGGTTCGCAGCCTCCAAGATGTCGAGATGCTTCGTCACCGCCTGGCGCGACATCTCCAGTCCCTCGCACAATTCGCCCAACGTCTGACCGTTCTTGTTGTGGAGCCGGTCCAGCAGCTGGCGCCGGCTCTTGTCCGCCAACGCCTTGAACGCGGCATCCATGCTCATGCGCCTTTATAGGCAACCATTTGGTTGCATGTCAAGAGGCCGCTAAAAAGACGCCCATGCTTCGCATCACACCCGCGATCTCGATCGCCGAATCCGAACTGGAAGAGAGCTTCATCGCCTCCGCCGGCCCGGGCGGCCAGAACGTCAACAAGGTCGCGACCGCGGTGCAGCTTCGCTTCGACGTCGTGCGCTCGCCGTCCCTGCCCGAGCCGGTGCGCCTGCGCCTGATCGCGCTGTCGGGCACGCGGCTGACCAAGGACGGCGTGCTGGTGATCACCGGCCGCCAATACCGCACGCAGGAGCGCAACCGCGCCGATGTCCGCGCGCGGCTCGTCGAGCTGATCCGCGAGGCCGCCGTGATCCCCAAGAAGCGCAGACCCACCAGGCCGACGCGCGCATCCAAGGAGCGCCGCCTCGAAGGCAAGAAGCGCCATGCGAGCCTGAAGAAAGCGCGAGGCCGCCCGGATGTCTGAGGACGAGGACGACGCCCGGCGCTCGCGCACGAACCTCATCGTCCTTGCCGCGGTCGTGGCGCTGGTCTTGCTCGGCATCGTCCTGGTGAAGGCGATGAAATACTATTCGGACATGCAGGACTGCGCCGCGGCCGGACACCGCGACTGTCAGCCCGTCGACACGGGCCAATAACCTCGCTAGGGATGCGCCCCGAAAAACGAAAGCCCTGCCCCATGGAATACCAGAACATCCTGACCAAGATCGAAGACGGCGTCGGCCTGATCACGCTGAACCGGCCCAAGGCGCTCAACGCGCTGAACAGCGAATTGCTCCGCGAGCTCATCGAGGTGCTGGAGGGCTGGGATCGCGGCACGGAGGTGCGCTGCATCGTCATCACCGGCTCCGAGCGCGCCTTCGCCGCCGGCGCCGACATCAAGGAGATGGCGCCGCAATCCTACATGGACATGTACAAGGCCAATTTCTTCGCCGACGCCAACGACCGCATCAGCGCGATCAGGAAGCCCGTCATCGCCGCCGTCGCCGGTTACGCGCTGGGCGGAGGCTGCGAGCTGGCCATGCTCTGCGACGTCATCATCGCCGCCGACACCGCCAAGTTCGGCCAGCCCGAGATCATTCTGGGCGTCATGCCCGGCATCGGCGGCACGCAGCGCCTGACCCGCTATGTCGGCAAATCCAAGGCGATGGAGATGTGCCTGACGGGGCGCAACATGGACGCGGCCGAGGCCGAGCGCGCCGGCCTGGTCAGCCGCGTCGTGCCTGCGGCCGAGCTCGTCGCCGAAGCGATGAAGGCCGCCAAGACGATCGCCGAGCGCTCCGTCCCCATCGCGATGATGACCAAGGAGACGGTCAACCGCGCCTATGAGACGACCTTGTCCGAGGGCGTGCGCTTCGAGCGCCGCGTGTTCCATTCGATGTTCGCGACGCACGACCAGAAGGAAGGCATGTCCGCCTTCTCCGAGAAGCGCAAGCCGGGGTTCAAGGACGAGTAGTTTTTTCCTCCCCCGCTTTGCGGCGGAGGAATTATTTGTACTCCACGTACCTCGGCGCCCCATCGAGCACGTGGCTGCTCAGGAACGTCCACACCCGGTCGTGGAAGTCACCCGGCACGTCCTTGTAGGAATGCCTGCGGCCATCAAGGAAGTTGAGCTCGGCCGGAAAGCCGGCCTCTGTCAGAACGTGCTGGGTCGTGCGCACCGAGGCCGCGGAGAAATATTCGTCCTGGTCGCCGACCCACATCGCGATCGGGATCTTGCGCGCGGCGAAGTCCATCGCCTTGTACTCGGCCGGCCGCCGCCAGCCGCCGGCGTGGAATGCGGCCGCGGCGAAATACTCGGACTCCAGCATCGCCAGGGTCAGCGTGTAGACCGCCCCGCCCGACTGGCCGAAGACATAGAGCCTTCGGAAATCGACCGGGTGCGTTGCCGCCACGGCCGCGATCAGCGCGTGGATATAGCCCGGCCCATCCTCGTGCAGATCCCAGCCGGCATCCTGGTGCAGCGAATCCGGCGCCAGCAGGATGATCCCCTGGGCCGCCCCCTCGTCATGCCATTGCTCGGCCATGAATAGTCCGTTGCCGCCCGAGCCGTGCAGCAGCAGGACCAGCGGCGCGGGCGCGGTGGCGCGGTCGGGGATCTGGAGATAGTAGGTCCGGTCGTGCCCGGCATAGCGCAGGGAGCTTTTGACGATGGTTTCGGCGCAAGCGGGTGCCGCGAACGTCAGGATCAGGAGAAGCGCGATATATCTGGCCATGGCGCAAGCTTCGGGCAGCCCCGCCCCTCGCCTCAACTCACGTCTTGCGGAAGCGGCCTCACAAGCGCGGCACCGCATTGACCGGGAAGGCCGCGCGGGCTAAAGACCCCGCCTCCCAAAGGACTATCAAGGACCGCCGATGCCCAATATCGCCTCCGCCAAGAAGCGCACCCGCACCACCGCCAAGCGCACCCTCATCAACCATTCCCGCAAGACCCGCGTGCGCGGCTTCGTGCGGAAGGTCGAGGAGGCGCTGGCCAAGGGCGATGCCAAGGCGGCCCAGGCGGCGCTGAAGGCGGCCGAGCCCGAGATCATGCGCGGCGTCTCCAAGGGCGTGATCCACAAGAATGCCGGTGCGCGCAAGGTGTCGCGTCTGACCAAGCGCTTGGCGAAGCTGGCGAAATAGGCTCCGGCTCCGCCGCCGCGCCCGGCCTGCTTTTCGTGGCGGGCCGTTTCCCAAGTAAAATCAATCGCTTTTATTGTCCGTATGCAGATGTGTCATCGAAACGACACTAAATTCATACACCAGCTTCCGCCTAAGTGATTGATTCGGCGGGAATAGGATTTTCCGTATACGTCACAAAGGGTTGTGAGCGAATCATTTTCTTCATAGTCACCTTTCGTTCTCCTTGTCCAGCGGTTTTGGATCATGCAAATTAACCGAGTTACTGGTCATGAGAGCTGAAATGTCGAAGACAAAGAACAATAAAATCAGAGTGTTCGATCGTTTCGAGGCCTTTGGCGCGCTCTCGTACAGTAATCCCTAAACAAAATATCGACGAAGACTGGAGACGGGTGCGGCCCAATGGTCGCGCCATGGTTAACTGTCGTCTTTTCGGCACGGGCAGACATCGAATGACTTGCGGGGACCCGGACCGAAGGCGCCACGAGCGAGAGGGAGCAACAATGAGACGAGGACGGGTGGGCTGCTGAGGCAGTGAAGGGGACGGCCGGGGGACACTCCGGCAAAGAAAAAGGCTCGCCGGCCCAAGCGACAAACGCTGGCCGGACAAGAAGCAGGATGTTGGGACATGGTTGAGATGACTGGGAAGACGACGGGCCCGGAATGGCCCGCCGCGTGGGCGGTGGCGCGCGAGAAGCTGCGCCGCGAACTGGGCGATGGGATCTTCGACGCGTGGATCAGGCCTCTGACCTTGGAGGCCTATGACCGGGATGAGGTGCGCATCGGCGCCACCCTGTCCTTCATGCGCGACCGCGTAGCCGAGCGCTATGCCGACCGCATCGAGCGCGCCTTGCAGGCAGCGGGCGCGACACCCGCCTCGGTGGCCATCGTCGTCACCAAGCCGCAGGTTTCCATCGGCGGCAACGTCGCCCGCGAGCGCGCCGCCGCGGTGGCGAGCCACGTGCCGGCGCGCGACGAAGCGCCCGACGCGGGCATGGGCCTGTGGACGCGCATGCTGCATCCCCAGCAGACCTTCGACGGCTTCGTCGCCGGTCCCGCCAACGAGTTCGGCCTGAGCGCCACGCGCGCCTTCGCGGAAGGCCAGAACAACGACTTTCCGCACCTGTTCATCCATGGCGGGTTCGGCTTCGGCAAGACGCATCTCTTGAACGCAGCGGCGCTCGAGTTCCGCAATCGCGGCAAACGCACGCTGTTCCTGCGCGCCGAGGATTTCATGCGCCACTTCCTGGGCGCGCTGCACAGGAAGGACACGCTCACCTTCAAGGACGAGTTGCGCACCGCCGAGGTGCTGATCGTCGACGACCTTCAGCACATCTGCCGCTCGACCGCGACGGCGTCGGAGTTCCTCTACACCGTCAACGCCTTCGCCGACCTGCGCCGGCGCGTGATCATCGCCGCCGACCGCGCGCCCGGCGCGCTCGAGGGCCTGGGCGCCGACATCAAGTCGCGCCTGGCCGGCGGCCTCGTCATCGCGCTCGGCAAGCCCGACCGGCCGACGCGGCTGGCCATCCTTAAGCGCCGGGCTCAGGACTTTGCCAAGCTCCGTCCCGAGGTCGTTCTGCCGCACGACGTGCTCGAACGCATCGCCGATATGGAAGACGCCTCGCCGCGCGAGATGATCGGCGTCTTCACGAAGCTCGCTACCTATGCCGACCTCACCAAAAAGCCGGTGACGTTGACGACCTTGGATGATGCGGCCGGGCTTCGGCTGACGCCTTCAGCCAAGACCTCCATCGAGGACATCCAGCGCAAGACAGCCGAGTACTACGAACTCGACGTGCGCGATTTCCATTCGCCCCAGCGCGCGCGCCGCGTGGCGCGGCCGAGGCAGGTGGCGATGTACCTCTCGCGCAAACTCACGACGCGCTCGTTGCCCGAGATCGGCCGGCGCTTCGGCGGCCGTGACCACACGACCGTGCTGCACGCTTGCCGCAGAGTGGAGGCGCTTTGCGTCGAGGACACGAAGTTCAAGCAGCAAGTCGAGTTTCTCCAATCGATGCTGTCGCGTGGTGCCTGAATATGCTGCGCGAAATCGCCGACCGGCGGGCCGTCAAGGCCGCTGTCGGCGATTGGCGCAGGAAATTCTCACATGGCGCGCGGATCTTCCCTGGCCTGAGCGGAGACATATATTGGCATGAAGCACCCGGCGTTTGGGGTAGGTTCACGCGATACAGGAAAACGTCGGGCGAAAAATACTGGAATGTGTTCGGCAGGCTCCCGTTCCGCTTCCGATCGAACATTGTCGTCGAGGTGAACCCGCCGCTGTCGAGCACTTACAGGAATGTCGTAGGGCTCGTTGCGCGAGACGACGACGGCAAGCGCTGGATGCTGCATCGCGGTCACCTGCACATGTCCGGCTTCAACATCGACGCGGAGCGCTTCCGACGCTCGGTTCGACTTGCTTCGGAACCGGTCGTCCTGTCGACCGGCGACGTCGCCCCTTACGAATATTATCGTGTGGCCGATCTCGACGACTGGCCCGAGGTGGTCGTCCTTCAAACCGCGCGTTTCGTCGACGAATGCGCAAGACTGCGCACAATGTATGCGAACCGCTCCGAGCGGACATCGCACACCCCGAAGAGCGGCCGGGCGAAGCTGTCGCCGGAGCTGACCGGCGGATACAGCTTGCCTGCCCAGGAGGAGCGCGACGCCTATCGTTGGCATGCCGACGTATGGGCTGCGCTGGCGGACCGCATCGATGCACGAGGTGTCGCGCACTCGAATGGACGGGTTGGACGATTCGGGCCCGACCTCAAGACGCCCGCGCATTTGTTCGAGATCAAAAGCGATACGGCCGCGTCGTCCGTCCAGCAAGGCATCGGCCAGTTGCTGCTCTATGAAGCTTTGCTGGGCCGGCGATTTCGAAAGGTGCTGGTCCTGCCGGCCCCCTTGCCGGCGTTCTCCGGCGTTCTGAACAAGCTCAAGATCGAGGTCCTGACATATACGCGAAAAGGCCGGTCTGTAAGCTTTTCCGAGCGGGAACTGGCCGGCCTCTTGAGCCGTACCTAAGGCGGAAATCGGTGCCCGATTTGCCCTCAAAAACCTGTTTTCTTTGCCCCCCGCCTGATATAGTCCCCTGCTTGAGTCCGTGACCTTCTGGACCCAGGCAAATCAAGGGGTTCCGCGCTTTCGGCCGGTTCCCGGTTTGGGGCATTTCAACCAGCGGAACGGCAGTCCTAAGAGCCATGAAAATCAACGTCGAACGCGGTGCTTTTCTCAAGGCGCTGAGCCACGTCCAGAGCGTCGTCGAACGGCGCAATACGATCCCGATCCTCTCGAACGTGATGATCGAGGCGGCCAAGGGCGAGCTCAAGCTCACCGCCACCGATCTGGACATCGAGATCGTGGAGACGATCCCCTCCGACGTGCTGCGCAACGGGGCCGCGACGGCGCCGGCCCACATGCTCTACGACATCGTCCGCAAGCTGCCGGACGGCGCGCAGGTCCAGGCCGAGCTCCTGACCGCCGAAGGCGGCAGGCTGGCGGTCAGCGCCGGCACGTCGCGCTTCGAGCTTGCCTGCCTGCCCAAGGAAGACTTCCCCCAGATGGCGTCGGGCGCCCTGCCCCACCGCTTCCGCCTGGCCGCGGACGATCTGAAGCGCCTGATCCAGAAGACGCGCTTCGCGATCTCCACGGAAGAGACCCGCTTCTACCTGAACGGCATCTACCTGCATGCTGCCAAGGAGGGAAAGACCCACGCGCTGCGCGCGGCGGCGACGGACGGCCACCGCCTGGCGCGCTTCGAGCTCGACCTGCCCGAGGGCGCCGCCGACATGCCGGGCGTGATCGTGCCGCGCAAGACCGTGAACGAGCTGCAGCGCCTGCTCGACGACGCCGACGGCGCCATCGAGATCTCGCTCTCCGACACCAAGATCCAGTTCACCTTCAACGGGCTGGAGCTGACGTCCAAGCTGATCGACGGCACGTTCCCGGACTATCAGCGCGTCATCCCCGCCGGCAACGACAAGGTGCTGTCGGTCGAGAGCAAGGAGTTCGCGCAATCCGTCGACCGCGTCTCGACGATCTCCGCCGACAAGACCCGTGCGGTGAAGCTCCACATCGCCAAGGAGAAGGTCACGCTATCGGTGGTCAATCCCGAGAGCGGCACGGCGACGGAAGAGCTGGGCGCGAACTACAGCGCCTCGCCGATCGAGATCGGCTTCAACGCGCGCTACCTGCTCGACATCACCGGCCAGATCGAGGGCAAGGAAGTCCGCTTCCTGCTCTCGGACGCGGGCTCGCCCACGATCATCGAAGACACCGAGGACAGCCGGACCCTCTATGTCCTCATGCCCATGCGGGTGTGAATTTGCAGTCTTTGGGCCACGACGTGAATCCGCTCCCCGCGCGGGAGAGCAGGCTTTCCGTTGCCCGGCTGAGCCTCACCAACTTCCGCTCCTATGCGAGCGTGGAGATCGCGACGGGTGCGGCGCCCGTCGTTCTCGCGGGCGCGAACGGCGCGGGCAAGACGAACCTATTGGACGCGATCTCGCTGTTGTCGCCGGGACGGGGCTTGCGCGGCGCGCGTCTCTCCGAGCACACGCGCCGCGGACCGTCCGCGATGTCGGAAGCGCTCTGGGCGGTCGCCGCCACCGTGTCGCGCAGCGGCGAGAGCTATGAGATCGGCACCGGCCTCGTCTCCACGCAAGGCAGCGAGCGGCGTCAGGTGCGGATGAACGGCGCCGCCGCGCAGAGCTCGGCCGATCTCGGCGACGTCGTGCAGATGCTGTGGCTGACGCCCGCGATGGACCGCCTCTTCATCGAAAGCGCGAGCGGGCGGCGCAAGTTCCTGGACCGTCTCGTGCTCGGCTTCGATTCCGGCCATGCCCGCAACGCGACGCGCTACGAGACCGCGATGCGCGAGCGCGCGCGGCTGCTCAAATTCGGACCGCGCGATCCGGCGTGGCTGGACGGCCTGGAATCCGAGATGACCGAGGCGGGCATCGCCATGGCGCGCGCGCGCAACGAGACCGTGGCGCGCCTCAACCGCGCGCTCGAGGAGCGCATCGGCGCCTTCCCCGCCGCCCAGCTTTCGCTGGAGAACGACATCGATCCGGCGGCGCTGCGCGATAGCCTGGCGCGCGCACGCATCCGCGACGCCGAGGCCGGACGTACCACCGTGGGCCCGCATCTGACCGATCTCGCCGTCCGCCACACGCAAAAACGGACCGACGCGCGCGAATGCTCCACCGGCGAGCAGAAGGCGCTTCTGATCTCCATCGTGCTGGCCGATGCGCGCGAGCTGTCGCGGGCGCGCGGCGGCTTGAGCCCGATCCTGCTGCTGGACGAGATCGCCGCCCATCTCGACGCCGCCCGCCGCGCGGCGCTGTTCGACGAGATCCTGGAGCTCGGCGCACAGGCCTGGATGACCGGCACAGATATGGCGATTTTCGCGGGTCTGAGCGGCAAAGCCCAATTGTTCGAGGTTGCGGATTCGCGCACCAGCCTTATATCCGAGTGATCCCCATGTCCTCCCCCGCCCTGCCCAACCCCAACGAATACGGCGCCGATTCCATCAAGGTCCTCAAAGGCCTCGATGCGGTGCGCAAGCGCCCCGGCATGTATATCGGCGACACCGACGACGGCTCGGGCCTGCACCACATGGTGCACGAGGTCGTCGACAACGCCATCGACGAGACGCTGGCCGGCCACGCCGACCGCATCGACGTGATCCTGAACGCCGACGGCTCCTGCACCGTGCGCGACAACGGCCGCGGCATCCCGACCGGCATCCACGCCGAGGAAGGCGTCAGCGCCGCCGAAGTCATCATGACCCAGCTCCATGCCGGCGGTAAGTTCGAGCAGAACGCCTACAAGGTCTCGGGCGGGTTGCACGGCGTGGGTGTGTCGGTGGTCAACGCGCTGTCGGAATGGCTCGACCTGCGCATCTGGCGCGACGGCAAGGAGCACTATATGCGCTTCGCCGACGGCGAGCCGGTGGCGCCGCTGAAGATCGTCGGCGATGCACCGGGGAAGAAAGGTACCGAAATCACCTTCCTCCCCAGTGTCCGGACCTTCACCAAGGTCGAGTTCGACTATGCGACGCTGGAACATCGCCTGCGCGAGCTTGCGTTCCTCAATTCCGGCGTCACCATCGTGCTCAGCGACCAGCGCGGCGTGGAGAAAAAGGAAGTCACGCTGCACTACGAGGGCGGGCTCGAGGCGTTCGTCAAATATCTCGACCGCACCAAGAACGCGCTGATCCCGCAGCCGGTGATGGTCGCGGCCGAGCGCGAAGGCATCTCCGTCGAGGCCGCGCTGACCTGGAACGACAGCTATCACGAGAGCATGCTCTGCTTCACCAACAACATCCCGCAGAAGGACGGCGGCACGCATCTGGCCGGCTTCCGCGCCGCGCTGACGCGCGTGGTGACGAAATACGCCGACGAGAGCATGGGCGCGAAGAAGGGCGACAAGGTAGCGCTCACCGGCGAGGATTGCCGCGAAGGGTTGACCTGCGTCTTGTCGGTGAAGGTGCCCGACCCGAAATTCTCCTCGCAGACGAAGGAGAAGCTCGTCTCGTCGGAGGTGCGTCCCGTCGTCGAAGGCGTCGTGCTGGAAAAGCTCGGCCACTGGTTCGAGGAGCATCCCGCCGAAGCGAAGTCCGTCGTCGGCAAGGTGATGGAAGCCGCGCTGGCGCGCGAGGCGGCGCGCAAGGCGCGCGAGCTGACGCGGCGCAAGGGCGCGCTCGACGGCGCCTCGCTGCCAGGCAAGCTCGCCGATTGCCAGGAGCGCGATCCGTCCAAATGCGAACTCTTCATCGTCGAGGGCAATTCGGCCGGCGGCAGCGCCAAGCAGGCGCGCAACCGCGCCAACCAGGCGGTGCTGCCCCTGCGCGGCAAGATCCTCAACGTCGAGCGCGCGCGCTTCGACAAGATGCTGGGCAGCCAGGAGATCGCGACGCTGATCACCGCGCTCGGTACAGGCATCGGCGCCGAGGAATTCAACCCCGACAAGCTGCGTTATCACAAGATCATCATCATGACCGACGCCGACGTCGACGGTGCCAATATCCGCACGCTGCTACTGACGTTCTTCTACCGGCAGATGCCGGAGCTGATCGAGCGCGGCCACATGTTCATCGCCCAGCCGCCGCTCTACAAGGCGACGCGCGGCAAATCCGAGCGCTACCTCAAGGACGAGCGCGAGCTGGAGAACTATCTCATCGCCGAAGGCTCCAGCGGCACGTCGTTCACGCTGCATACCGGCGAGACGGTGGCCGGCGCCGATCTCGACGCGCTGGTCGAGAAGGCGCGCGCGGCCAAGACGGCGCTGGAAGGCTTCCCGCAGCACTATCCGCGCTTCCTGCTCGAGCAGGCGGCGATCGCGGGGGCGCTCAATCCCGACATCCTGAACGACAAGGAGAAGGCGTCGGCCGCGGCGACCTATATCGCGCACCGCCTCGACGCGCTCTCCGACGAATTGGAGCGCGGCTGGCACGGCGAGCCGACGCCCGATGGCGGCCTCAAGTTCTGGCGCGAGGTGCGCGGCGTGCGCGAGGCCGTCGCCATCGACGGCGCGCTGATCGGCAGCGCCGATGCGCGCAAGCTCGACCGCATGGCCGCCGAGCTGCAATCGGCCTATCTCAGATCCGGCACGATGCGCCGCAAGGACGAGGAGCGTGAGGCGCGCTCGCCGTCGGAGCTTCTGGCCGCGATCTTCGAGTGGGGCCGCAAAGGCTTCACCATGCAGCGCTACAAGGGCCTTGGCGAGATGAACGCCGAGCAGCTCTGGGAGACCACGCTCGACGAGAACGCCCGCACGCTGCTCCAGGTCAAGGTCGAGCACGCCGACGAAGCCGACGACCTCTTCACCAAGCTGATGGGCGAGCTCGTCGAGCCGCGCCGCGAATTCATCCAGGACAACGCGCTGACAGCGGCGCTGGACGTGTGATGACGTGGAAGGGCGAACGGCCTCACTTCCCGAATGGCCCATCGCCGCCGTGCAGGAATCCGACGTCGATCTCGTTCTTCTTTTCGAGATACGCGCCAATCCGGGCTTCAGAAGCCGGTTGTTGAACTACGCATACCACCAGGATTTCACCGGCCATACTCTGGTCGGCGCGTGGCGCAATACCTTCGACTCCATGAGCGGAGAAACGGACGTGCTACTCGTTGCGGATCAGCCGGACGGCACCCGCGTCGCTCTGATGATCGAGGACAAGATCGCGGCGCGGCTGCAGCCTCGGCAAGCCGAACGATATTCCGAGCGTGGAGAAACCGGCAGGCTAAACGGATGGTGGGTCGAATTCAGAACGCTGCTCGTGGCGCCCGCGTCGTATTTGACGTTCATCACGAAACTCGGTTGGACCGCCTCTTTGCCGTTGGAAGAAGTCGCTGCATGGCTCGAGGAGCAGAAGACTTTGCACGCCGCAACTGGCGCAGAAATCCTGCGTCATGCCGCGTCGCCCCGGAACAGAGAGATGATAGTCAACGAAGCGGCCACGAACTTCTGGAACGACTATCTGCGCTATTCCGGCGAAAAATGGCCGCAGCTCGAAGTCGCGCTGCCGAGCGCGGGCCCCAAAGGTCTGGGCAGCATCTGGCCCATTTTCGGCGCGAAGACCTTGGCGCAGGACAGGCGCATCGAGATCCGTCACAAAGATCAATCCAAGCGCGTCGACCTCGTCGTCGACTTCTGTAGCGAAATAGCTTTGAAGCAAGCCGTATCCCATCTGCTCGAAGACGGCATGAGCGTGAATCGGGCCGGCAAGACGGCTGTGGTGCGGATCGAGGTCCCAGCTGTCCACCTGACCGAGCCATTCCAGGATCAAATCGAGGCGATCGAAAGCGTTTTCGCTGCCGGCGAACGTCTTCTCGCCTTCTGCCGGATGCATCGCGCGCTGTTACACGCCCTGCCGCGCAGCGACCGGTCTTAAAATCGCGCTGTCATGCCCTCGCCCCCACCAGCCAGCACGCCGCAGCCGGTGAGATGCCTGCAGATGTCGCGAACGGCTTCAGCGCCTCGCGCACGACGGTGCGGATCCTGTCGAGCGTTGCGTCGTCGAGGCCGGCTGCCGCGCGGGAGAGCGGGCCGACGCGCAGGGCCTGTTCGGCCGCTTCGTCCACGCCTTCGCCCATATGCATCGTGGTGTCGAGCTTGTCGATGCGGATGTCGCGGTAGCCGGCGTCGCTCAGGATCCGGCGCAGCCGGGCGTCGTCGGCGAAGGCGTAAGGCCCCGGTGCGAGCGGGTCGACGGGCTCCTGCGGCGGAAGCAGCGGGCGGGCGGCGGCGATGGGCGCGGACGCCCAGGGATTCTCCTTCACGTCGCGCCAGCACACGAAGGCCAAGCGCCCATGCGGGCTGAGCGCCTTGTGCAGGTTCGCGAAGGCGGCGAGCGGATCGGCGAAGAACATCACGCCGAAGCGCGAGAACAGGAGGTCGTGCGTGGGATGGAAGAGGCGCGTCGACGCATCGGCCTCGCGGAAGTTCACGCCCACGCCGCGTGCGCGCGCCACCGCGAGCATGGGGCGCGAGATGTCCACGCCCGTGACGCTGCCGCTCGGCCCCACGGCCTTGGCGAGCGCGTAGGTCGTGGTGCCCGTGCCGCAGCCGATATCGAGCACGCGCTCTCCCGGCCGCCCAGCGGCGAAGGCGAGCACGGCGTCCGAGATCGCCGCGAGCGCGCGGTCGAGCACCGGCTGGAACGCGGCCCAGCGCTCGCCCGCCGCGCCGTTCCAATACTCGATCTGTTCGGCGTTGGAATCCGTCATTTCTTTCCCCCGCGCTCCGCCATCGCGTCCGCATATTCGCGTGATTTCAAGAGCCGCTGCATGTACCCGATTGGACGGCGGCTCTTCAGCGGAAAACCGATCCCCTGGAAGCTGCCGCGCGCGCCGCAGTAGAGCGCCCGGCAATTGCCGTCGGGGTCGGAGAAAGCGAGCTTGCCGTTCGACGCGCGCAGGCCGAGCGCGCATTGCGCGCCGGTGTCCTGGCGCGGCCGATAGACCAGCACATCGCCTTCCTGCCTGGCCACGCCCGAAATCGCGCACAGATGGCCGTTGTAGAACTCGAGATGCACGCGCACATAAGCTTCCGCCGGCGACACTTTGACGATCTCGAGGATGTTCTCCGACATATAGTGCGTGCCGTCGACCAATCCGTTCTGGAAGCGGTCCTTATAGACGCCCGCGAGGTCGTCGATCGCCAAGCGCGGCACGGCCATGGCCACCGTGGCGGCAGCGGCGAGCAGAACGGCCATCAGCGGCTTCGCGACCTTCATGTCATCGCCTCTTGAAAACCCTGCCCGTCTCGCGCAACGCTCCATGCGCCGCGCCGGAACTTTCCGGATATCGAATGCTTTCGGGACGTGGCGCGCGCGCGGATTTGCGCTTCTTGGTCCGCGCTTTATTCGCCGGTGGCAGCTCCTCCAGGTGCAACTCTATTCCGGCGTGTCGCTGAAGAGCGCCGATAATGGCGAACAAATTGTTCGCCTGCGGATTGCCGGCCGGCCCCAGCATCCGCATCAGGCTTTTGGGCGGAATCTCCACCTCGCGCGCAAGCGCGCCGAAGCCCATCGTGGCATTGATGTAATCGCGCAGGACCTCCTTGCCGAGTTGCAGCTCTCCGCCGAGGAGCGCATCGATGCCTTCGCGCAACATCAGGACGCGGAAGCGTGGCCTCTTCCGCATGTCTTCCATGACGGTTTCCTTGAAATCGTGCGTCAACGGCATATCACGCCTCCTTGCGGCGCTTGTAATCGAGCCAGCGCTTCCGCGCTTCGACGATATCGGCCTGCTGCCGCTTCTTGGTGCCACCGCCGAGCAATATGACCAGCTGCAGACCGTCCCAACCGAAATAAACGCGATAGCCCGGACCGAAATCCACTTTCAACTCATTCACACCCTGCCCAACGCTCTTGACGTTCGATCTGTTGCCGGCCGAGAGCCGCAACAGAGCGGTCGTAAGCCGCATTCGTGCGAAATCATCGAGCGCGTCCCACCAAATCGCAAACGGGTTGCGGCCGTTTTCGTCGAGATATTCCCGGCTCTCAATCATCTCATTGGTAACACATATGGTACCATTGTCAACCCTTCTCGGCCTTCCTCTTCCGCATCGCGAGCGTGCGCAGGCGTAGCGCGTTGAGCTTGATGAAGCCGGCCGCGTCCTTCTGGTCGTAGGCGCCGCGGTCGTCCTCGAAGGTGACGAGGTCCTGGGAATAGAGCGAATGCGGCGAGGCGCGGCCGATGACGGTCGCGTTGCCCTTATAGAGCTTGAGCCGGACCGTGCCGCCGACGAATTCCTGGCTCCTGTCGATCGCGGCCTGCAGCATCTCGCGCTCGGGCGAGAACCAGAAGCCGTTGTAGATCAGCTCGGCATAGCGCGGCATGAGCTCGTCCTTCAGATGCGCCGCGCCGCGGTCGAGGGTGAGGCTCTCCATCGCGCGGTGCGCCGCGATGAGGATCGTGCCGCCCGGCGTCTCGTAGACGCCGCGCGACTTCATGCCGACGAAGCGGTTCTCGACCAGATCGAGGCGGCCGATGCCGTTGGCGCGGCCGAGCGCGTTCAGCCGGGCGAGCAGCGTGGCGGGCGAAAGCGTCTCGCCGTCGACCGACACCGCATCGCCGCGCTCGAAGCCGATCTCGACGACGGTCGCCCTGTCCGGCGCCTCCTCGGGAGAGAGCGTGCGCTGATAGACGATGGAATCCGGCTCGACCGCCGGATCCTCGAGCACTTTGCCTTCGGACGATGAGTGCAGCAGGTTGGCATCGACCGAGAACGGCGCCTCGCCGCGCTTGTCCTTGGCGATGGGGATCTGATGCGCCTCAGCAAACTCGATCAGCCTGGTGCGGCTGGTCAGGTCCCATTCGCGCCACGGCGCGATCACCTTGATGTCGGGCTTGAGCGCGTAATAGGCGAGCTCGAAGCGCACCTGGTCGTTGCCCTTGCCGGTCGCGCCGTGGGCTACCGCGTCGGCGCCGACTTTTTCGGCGATCTCGATCTGCTTCTTGGCGATCAAGGGCCGCGCGATTGACGTGCCGAGCAGATAGGTCCCCTCATACAGCGCATTGGCGCGGAACATGGGAAACACATAGTCGCGCACGAACTCCTCGCGCAGATCCTCCACGAAGATGTTCCCCGGCTTGATGCCGAGGAGCTTTGCCTTGGCGCGCGCGGGCTCCAGCTCCTCGCCCTGGCCAAGATCGGCGGTGAAGGTCACGACCTCGGCGCCATAGGCGGTCTGCAGCCATTTCAGGATGACCGAGGTGTCGAGGCCGCCGGAATAGGCCAGGACGACTTTCTTGATGTTCGGGGCGGGCACGAAATCTCTCCATCGGGGCCGATCCAGAGCAATAGAATTGTTTGCCGCTTTCGCCTACCCCTCCTCCTCGATTTCGGAAAATTTGGGTTCAACCTCCCTGTCCCTGGATCAACTTCCTGAGACGGCGCGACAATCGCCTTGCTTCATTGCGGGTGCGAAATGTCCGCCGCCGGAGCTCCCCCTTCGACGGGCTCAGGGCGAGGGAACGTAAAAACCCCCCATCAGACCCTTCATCCTGAGCCTGTCGAAGGATGAAGGAGCGGCTCAATCCTCGCCGCTTGGATTCCGGCCGTCCCAAAGATGGAGCGCCGCGCCGCCGGTTCAAGGAGGATAAGTTCCAAACCGCGCCTTTATCCGCACGCGGCGAACAGCTCGCGCAGGCGGTCGGTCACGGCGTGCAGCTTCATCACCGCCTCGTGGGCGACGAAGCCGATGGCTTCCTTGTCGTCATCGTCCTTGGGGTCGACGAGACCGATGAGGCGCACCATCTGCGTCGCGTGGCGCAGCGGTTCCTCCATCTCGCTGGAGAGCAG
Organism: Alphaproteobacteria bacterium; assembly: GCA_021325375.1. Taxonomy (GTDB): domain Bacteria; phylum Pseudomonadota; class Alphaproteobacteria; order Micropepsales; family Micropepsaceae; genus Rhizomicrobium. The sequence continues at coordinate 98,802 of JAJPHG010000037.1, forward strand.
GAAGACGGATTCGCGCAACGTTTCGGCCCGGATTTCGCGGGCGGGCTTGCGGGCGCTGGTGCGGGTCTTGTTCGGGTTGGCCATGGGCGGGATCCTATGGTAGATATTCGATCAGGTGGAGCATTCCGAGGTTGTATCAGGTGGTCGAAAAAGTATCAAGAGGGCAAAAACAAAAAATCACCGGCACGCAGATCCGCGCCGCGCGCGCCATCGTGCGCTGGTCCGCGAACGAGCTGGCCGAGCAGGCCCAGATCGGCGTCATGACCGTGCGCCGGGCCGAAGCGGCCGACGACGTCCCGCCCCTCATCCCCAACAATCTCGACGCGATCCAGAACGCGCTCGAGGAGGCCGGCGTCGAGTTCATCGGCGGCGAGCTGCCGGGCGTGCGTCCGCGCAAGGCGCGGGCCAAGCGCTGATAGCCCAACACTGATGGCCAAAAACTGATGGGAAGCATCGAGTTCTGGTACGAGTTCGCCAGCACCTATTCCTACCCGGCCGCGATGCGGGTGGAGCGGCTGGCGGAGACCGCGGGCGTCGCGGTCGCGTGGCGGCCGTTCCTGCTGGGGCCGATCTTCGCGGACCAGGGCTGGAACGATTCGCCGTTCAACCTCTATCCCGCCAAGGGTCGCTACATGTGGCGCGACCTGGAGCGCGTCTGCGCGAAGGAGCAGATCGCGCTCGCGCTGCCGCCGGCGCGGTTTCCGCAAGCCGGCCTTAAGGCGGCGCGGCTCGCGCTCGCAGGCGAGGCGGAAGGATGGACGCCCGAATTCAGCCGCGCCGTCTATGCCGCCAATTTCGCCGAACGCAAAGACATCTCCGACGACGCCACGCTGGCGGAAATCCTGGAGCGCTTGAAGATCGACCCTGCCCGCGCCTTCGCCGCCGCCAATACGCCTGAGAACAAGGAGCGATTGAAAGCCCGGACCGAGGAAGCGCGGGCGCGCGGCATCTTCGGCGCGCCGTCCTTCATCGCGGGCGGGGAACTTTTCTGGGGCAACGACCGCCTCAAGGACGCGATCGGACATGCCGCGCTGAAGGCGGCGCCGGGCGATGCCCGGTAGCGGCACGACGACAAGAAATTTCACCGTCCGCTTCCCGCGTTCTTAATCAACGCCGCGGGCCGGGAGCGGCGAAGATGCCGCGCTACCGGGATTTCGGTCACGCGCGTCCGCGGCGCAGCGTTCACGCGCCGATCGGAAGCAGTTTAAATTGGCATCGCAGTCGCAACCGCCCGTTAGCCTCGCTCGCCGTACCCGCTTGCCCGTCCGGCACGGCCGCCCGCAGAACCTGCGGCGAAACCCGATCCGGATGGACGCGATGAAGAAGATCCTGGTGCTCGGCGCGCTCGCGCTTTTGGCTTCCACCGGCGCGGCCTGCGCGCACGGCAAGGTCTACGACATCTCGCTCGACGGCTATTGCAACATCTATCATATCCAGGTCACCGGCGTTCTCGCGGCAGTGCAGGACACGCCGAGCTGCAGCGGCAATTTCGGCGGCGGGCTGCTCGCCACGGTCAAGGGCTTCGGCAAATCCGTCGACGTCGCGCTGCAGGACCAATCGAACCCCGGCGTGCAGCTGATGCTGGAACTGTCCTATCCCTTCGTCACCGGCGGCACGTTCCACCTCTATCAGACGACCAACGGCATCACCTTCACCGACGCCCTCGACGGGACCTACTCGATCGATACTGCGCCGGAGCGAGGGGAGAAGAGCGCGGTGTCGGCGACGGCGGCTATCAAACGCTAGCTCCTGCTGTCATGGCCCGGTCCATAGCGACAGCGTATGGACGCGGGCCACCCAGGTGACATTGAGCTGATCTATCAGAAGAATCGCACGCGGAGACTTGGAGACGCGGAAAAAAGACCTCCGCGGCTCCGCGTCTCCGCGTGAATCATCTAAAGGTCTTGCAGACAAGTGAAGCGCTACCCCGGCATCCGCGCCAGTTCGGTGGAGCGCATCTCGGCCATGCGTTCGCTGGCGCGCTGCTTGAGGCTTTCGCTCTTGAGCTGGCCGCAGGCGGCCATGATGTCGCGGCCACGCGGCGTGCGCACCGGCGAGGCGTAGCCGGCGCGGTTGACGATCTCCGCGAACTTCTCGATCTGCTCCCAGTCGGAGCATTCATACGGAGCGCCGGGCCAGGGATTGAACGGGATCAGGTTGATCTTGGCGGGGATGCCGCGGATCGCGCGCACCAGCTCGCGCGCGTCCGTCAGGCTGTCGTTGACGCCCTTCAGCATCACATATTCAAAAGTGATGCGCCGCGCGTTCGAGACGCCCGGATAGGCGCGGCAGGCGTCGAGCAATTCGGCGATCTTGTATTTCTTGTTCAGCGGCACGATCACGTCGCGCACCTCGTCGCGCGCGGCGTGCAGCGAGATCGCGAGGCTGGAGCCGATCTCCTCGCCCGCGCGCTTGATCATCGGCACGACGCCGGCGGTCGACAACGTGATGCGCCGCCTGGAGAGCGCGAGCCCGTCGCCGTCCGCGACGATGGCGAGCGCGGTCTTCACGTTGTCGAAATTGTAGAGCGGCTCGCCCATGCCCATCATCACGACGTTGGTCAGGCGCCGGTTCTCGCCCGTGCTCGGCCAGTCGCCGAGCGCATCGCGCGCGATCATCACCTGGCCCACGATCTCGGCAGAGGTGAGGTTGCGCACCAGCTTCTGCGTGCCGGTGTGGCAGAAGCGGCAATTGAGCGTGCAGCCGACCTGGCTCGACACGCAGAGCGTTCCGCGCCCGGGCTCCGGGATGAACACGGTCTCGAATTCCTGGCCGCCCTCGCCGCGGATCAGCCATTTGCGCGTGCCGTCGTTCGAGATCTGCTCGGTGACGATCTGCGGCCGCGCCAGCGTGAAGCACGCGTCCATCGCCTTGCGGAAATCCTTCGCCAGATTCGACATCTGCGCGAAATCGCGCGCGCCGTGGACATAGACCCAGTTCCAAAGCTGCCGCACGCGCATCGCCGCCGCCTTCTCCGCCACGCCGGCGGAGACGAGCGCGGATTTCATCGCGTCGGGCGAAAGGCCGAGGAGGGAGGTTCGGGTTTCCATTGGGTCAAGTTTAACGCGGCGAATAGCGAATAGCGAATAGCGAGTGGCTTTCCACTCGCCACTCGCCCTATGTCACATCCCGCAAGCCGCGTGGACCTTTTCAAGTGCTTCCGAGAGCCCACCCAGCGAATAGGTGTCATGCGTCGTGGTGCCGCGCTGGGAGATTCCGGTGACGACGAGCTTGGCGCCGTGCTCCATCGCGCCCACCAGCTTCTGCTCGGCGGCCGCGTCGTCGACCCAGGCGCTGCCCGCGCCGCCGTCGTTCTTGGTGAAGAATGGCGTCTTGTCCTTGCCGATCTCGGCGGTGACGGTGCTTCCGTCCTTGTACTGATAACCGGGGACGACCTCGAGTTCGGCCTTCGCCCTGCGGCCGGGCCAGTCGCTGATCAGGAAATACACCGGATCGCGCGCCGCCTTCTTCGGTTCCATCGATTTGGGCTTGGCCATCGCGTAGCAGACGCGGGTGCCGTTGGTGGTGGTCTGGAACGCCGACCAGTCCTTGTAGGAGCCGATCAGGCTGGGCGAATCCGCGCTCGCGCACGTTCCGGCCAGGCTTGCGAAGGCGAGAGGCAGCAGGAAACGCTTGTACCCGGTCATGAAGCCCGTTCTCCTTGAGGCGCCGCGAGGAAGCGACAAGATTCCGGCGGTTCTATGTCGCGCGGGTCCCCCAAGGCAACTGAAATCGGGTTCGGAAACGTTAACGTCCCAGGATCTCGTCCTCGACGTCGCGCAACCGGTCCTTGCCGAAGAACAGCTCCTCGCCGACGAGGAAGCTCGGGGACCCGAAGACGCCGTGCGCGACCGCGTCTTCCGTATTGGCGAGCAGGCGCCGCTTGACCGGATCGGTCCCGGCGGCTGCGATCAGCCGGTCGGCGTCGAGCCCGGATTCGAGCAGCGCCGCGCGGATCACCGCCGGATCGTCCATCTTTTTCGGCGCCTCCCACATGTGATGGAACGCGGCCTCGACATAAGGCGCAAGCACGCCCTCGCCTTCCGCCGCGACCGCCATGCGCATCAGCGCCAGCGTGTTCACCGGGAAATGCGGATTGAATTTATAGCTCGCGATGTGGTGGCGCTTGATGAAGCGTTCGGTCTCGCGCTGCTCATAGGCGAGCTTGCCCTTGACCTCGCCGAAGGCCAGCATCGGCGGCTTGTTGTTGGTGAGCTTGAAGACGCCGCCGAGCAGGATCGGCACGTATTCGAATTTGGCGCCAGTGCGCTTCTCGATATCGGGGATGACCTTGTGCGCGAGATAGGCGTTGGGGCTTCCGAAGTCGAAGAGGAATTGCACGCGTTCCATCACCAGCGCTCCGCGTAGGGTCTCAAATCCATCTCGAACGTCCAGCCGTCGCGCGGTTGGCTGTGCAGGTACCAATAGGCGTCGGCGACGGATTGCGGGTCCATCAGTGTGTCCTGCGGCAGCGCGTCCGGGTCGCCGCCGCGCGCCTTGATCCGCTCACGGACGAACTCGGTATCGACGCCGGCGTCGATGATGAGATGCGCGACGTGGATGTTCTGAGGCCCCAGCTCGCGCGCCATCGCCTGCGCCAGGTTGCGCAGGCCCCCTTTGGCGCTCGCGAAGGCCGCATAGCCCGCGCCGCCGCGCACCGATGCCGTGGCGCCGGTGAAAAGGATCGTGCCCTTAGCCCTAGCCAGCATCAGCTTGGCGGACTCGCGCCCGGCGAGGAAGCCGGCATAGCAGGCCATCTCCCACACCTTGCGGAACACGCGCTCGGTGGTCTCGACGATCGGGAACTGGACGTTGGCGCCGGGATTGACGACGCAGACCTCAAGCGGCGCGTGAGCGTCGGCCTCGGCGAGGAACGCCATGACGTCCTCTTCCTTGCGCGCGTCGAGCCCGCGCGCGACGCATTCGCCGCCGGCGGTCTCGATCTCGGCTTTGAGCTTGGCGAGCTTGTCGGCGCTGCGCCGTCCGGCGAAGACGGTATAGCCCTCGGCCGCGAAGCGCCTGGCGATGGCGGAGCCGATATAGTCCCCCGCCCCGATCACGGCGGCGGTCGCATTGCGCTTGGGCATGGCGAGCCTCTAAAAGTTCACTTTTAAGACTTATAAGTCTTGAAAAGGAACTGAGTCAAGGTACAATTGCCCAATGCGCTGGGAATCTCTAAGCGACGAACACTGCTCCCTCGCCCGCACGCTCGCGGTGATCGGAGACCGCTGGACCCTCCTCATCCTGCGCGACGCGTTCCTGCGCGTCCGCCGCTTCGAGGATTTCGAGAACAGCCTCGGCATCGCCCGCCGCGTCTTGAGCGAGCGGCTGGCGCTGCTCGTGGAGCACGGCATCCTTTCCAAGGTGCCGTATCAGGAGCGGCCCACGCGCTACGAATACAGGCTCACCGACAAGGGCCTCGATCTCTACCCTGCCCTCATCTCGCTGGTGCATTGGGGCGACAAGCACTATGCGACGAAGGACGGGCCGCCCGTCCTCCACCGCCACCTGAAATGCGGCCACGATTTCCGCTCGGTGCTCACCTGCTCGCAGTGCGCCAAGCCCGTGCACGCGCGCGAGGTCGCGGCGCGGGCGTCTATTCCCGCAAGCCGTAGCCGATCGCGTAGAGCCGCAGCGTCGCCAGGCTGAGGAAGACGATCAGCCCCAAGGTCAGCGCGAAGCCGACCACCGGCGGGCCTTCGTGGAAACCGATCATCGCGTGGCGCAATCCGTTGATCCAATAGAAGAACGGGTTGCCGTAGTAGAGGAAGCGCAGGTAGGGCGGCAGCATGCCGATCGTCGAGAACACGCCGCCGACCATCGACAGCGGCACGATGAAGAAGACGTTGAGGATGTTGAGCTGCTCGAAATTCTTCGCCCACAGCCCGATGATGATGCCGAGCTCGCCGAAGATGATCGACACCGCGACCACCCAGAACAGGAACTCGAAGATGTTGTCGACCGCGATGACGCCGAAGCACGCCCCGATCACCAGGATGCCGAGCGCGGTGACGATCGAGCGGATGACGACGCACACCAGCATGCCCACGATCATCTCGACATAGGAGAGCGGCGCCACCAGCGTCTCCTCGATGAAGCGCAGGAAGCGCTGGAAATAGATCGCCGAGGTCGACTGCAGGAAAGCGGCGTTGATGATGTTCATCATCAGGATGCCGGGGAGGACGAATTCGAGATAGCGGTGGCCGCCGATCTCCTTGATGCGCCCGCCGAGCACGAAGCCGAAGATGAAGATGAACAGCAGCGCCGAGATCCACGGCGCGATGAACGCCTGGATCGGCACGCGCATGATGCGCGAGACCTCGCGGCGCACGATGGTGCCGAGCCCGATCCAGTTGATCCCCATGGGATGGAGCTTGATCTCTTCGACGCTCGTCTCGGCGCTCATGCGGCCGCTCCCGCGATGTGGTCCGGCTCGGCGCCGGTGGCCGTGAGGTAGGCATGTTCGAGCCCGCCGCTCATGAACTCGGCCTTGGGTCCGTTGCGCACGATCTTGCCGCCCGCGATGATCGCGATGGTGCGGCACAGCCGCTCGACCTCCTCCAGATAGTGCGAGGTCAGCAGGATCGTCTTGCCGTCGCCGTTGAGCTCCTGGAGGTAGCGCCACAGATCGCGACGCAGCTCGACGTCGACGCCCGCGGTCGGCTCGTCGAGGATGAGGAGCTGCGGATCGTGGATGAGCGCGCGCGCCAGGATCACGCGGCGCTTGAGGCCGCCGGAAAGCTCGCGGAACGATTTCTTCGCGTGGTCGGTCAGGTCGAAGCGCTCGATCAGCATGTCGGTGCGCGATTTGCGCTGCGCGGCGCTCATGCCGAAATAGCCGCCCATCCAGTCGACGATCTGGCGCGGCGTCGCGAACTGGTCGACGTTGAATTCCTGCGGCGACAGCCCGATCAGCCGCCGCGCCTCGCGATAGTTCTTCACCGCGTCGATGCCGAAGATCTCGATGGTCCCGGAGGTGACGGTCGCGATGCCGGTGACGCAATGGATCGTCGTCGACTTGCCGGCGCCGTTGGGGCCGAGGAAGCCGAAGAAATCGCCTTGCGCGATGCTCATGGAAAGGTCCTGCACCGCGACCGTGCCGCTGCGATAGACCTTGCGGAGATGGGAGATATTGAGGGCGGCGGGCATTGATTCTCAAATGGGGAAGCGGGCGGCACTATACAAGGGAAAACGCGCTTGTCATTTCCTGTGTCTCACGACCGGCGCGCCCCATTCGTGCCGCTCGGGCAAGGCGGGTTGCGCGCGTCCCGGCGCCATGGGCCGCTCGCCGTAATTGCCTTGAGAGATCAGCCGGTCGTACATCACGATGGCGCCCGCCATCCCGACATTGATCGAGAAGCGGGTGGGGATCCTCACCACGAACTCGCACCGCGAAAGCACGTCTTTCGACAGGGACATCCGCTCCGCCCCGAACACATAGGCCGCGCGGCTGGGATGGCGGAAGCGCGGCAGCTCGACCGCGTCGTCGGTGATCTCCACGCCCACCAGCCGGCAGCCGACCGGCAGCCGGAAATCCGCCGCCGAGCGGAAGGCATAGACGGGCAGCGCTTCTTGAGTCTTCGAGGTGTCGGACTGCGCCTCCTTGAGGCTGACCTGCGCCGCGATGGAGAAGAAGAAGCTTGCGCCGAACGCATGGGAGATACGCAAAAGATTGCCGAGGTTCATCGGCTTGGAGATGCCGTCGACGCCTACCGCGAAATAGCCGCGCATTCGTCCCCCCAAATCCCTATTGTAATGGCCCGCGAATGCGGGCCACCCAGGTGAAACCCGGCGGATGTCGGTAGTAGTATTATTTTAATGGCGTGCAACCGGAATCAAAGCGCAGAACCGAACTGGGTGGCCCGCAGTCGCGGGCCATGACAGATTGTAGAACATGATCGTTTCCTATTCGCGCAACTTCATCTTCGTCAAGACGAAGAAGACGGCCGGCTCCACCGTCGAGGCCGTGCTCGCCGCCGCCTGCGCCGACGGCGACATCATCACACAGGAGGACGGCTACAAGCATCCCGGATCGGAACACGGCCTGGACGAGGACGCGCTCCACCGCCAGCGGCAGGAGGCCAAGCTCGCGCGCGGCGGCGAGCGGCGCGCCAATCGCAGCTTCGCGGGCGATTTCTACAGCCATATGAGCGCGCAGGAGGCGCGCGGACAGATCGACCCCGCGTTCTGGGCGGGAGCCTTCAAGCTGACGGCCGAGCGGCATCCTTACGAGAAAGCCGTCTCGCAGGCCTTCTACCGCGCGTCCCGGGACGGCAGCCTCTACGTCGACCGCCATCTGGACCGCGTCCTGCGCAAAGGCGCCTATGCCGGACATCCCTATTGGACGATCGACGGCAAGGTCGCGGTGGACGCGTTCCTTCGTCAGGAGAACCTCAAAGCCGATCTCGATGAGGTCGGCGAGCGGCTGGGGATCGCCATCCCGCAGACACTGCCCCAGTTGAAGGCCAGGACGCGCCCCGACCGCCGTCCGGCGCGCGAGATCCTGAGCGCGGCGCAAAAAAGCCTGGTGCAGGAAACTTGCCGTGTGGAATTCGAGATTTTAGGCTACGAACCCTGATGCCAAATCCCATCCTCGTCGAACTCACGCGCGGCCCCATCGTCGAGAGCGTCCATCGCGGCTCGGTCGCGGTGGCGGATAGCGCCGGCAAGATCGTGTTCGCGCTCGGCGACCTCGACACGCCCGTCTATCCGCGCTCCTCGCTCAAGCCGATCCAGGCGCTGCCCTTGATCGAATCCGGCGCGGCGGACGCGTTCGGCCTCGGCGACGAGGAGATCGCGCTCGCCTGCGCCTCGCATTCGGGCGAACCGATGCATACGACGCGCGTGGCGGCGTGGCTCACGCGCATCGGCTGCGGCGAGAGCGACCTTGCCTGCGGCGCTCATCCCTCGCGCTACGAGCCGGTGGCGGAGGACATGATCAGGCGCGGTGAGAGGCCGACGCGCATCTTCAACAACTGTTCGGGCAAGCACACGGGCTTCCTCACCGTCGCGCGGCATTGGGACATCGCGACCAAGGGCTACGAGCATCACGATCATCCGGTGCAGCGCGCGATCGCCAAGGCGCTGGCCGAGCTCACCGGCATCGACAGCGAATTCCCCTGGGGCGTGGACGGCTGCGCGGCGCCGAACTTCGCGGTGCCACTCGGCGCCCAGGCGCGCGCGTTCGCGGGCCTGACCGGCGAACGCGGCAAGCGCGTCGTCCGCGCGATGACGGCACATCCCGAGCTCGTCTCCGGCACGGGACGCACCTGCGCGATCCTGATGCGCAGTGCCAAGGGCCGCGCCGCGGTGAAGACGGGCGCCGAGGGTTTCTTCGCCGGCATCGTTCCCGAACTCGGCCTCGGCATCGTGATCAAGATCGACGACGGCGCGGGCCGCGCCGCGGATACGGCGATGGCGGCGGTGCTGGAGAAGTTTGGCCTGCTGGGCGGGGACGATGCCGCGCGGAAAATCCTGCGCGTGCCGGTCACGAACACGGTCGGCACCGTCGTGGGCGAGCGAAGGGTGGCGGAGGTGCTCCGCTAGTACCCGTTCGTCATGGCCGCCCTTGAGGCGGCCATCCAGAGTCGTTTCGCTCGCTGACGCTCGCTGGCTGGGTGGCCGGGTCAAGCCCGGCCATGACGGTTTAAGCTAGTGTTCAGCCGCCTTCTTCGCTGCCGCCGCGTCCTTGTCCGCCTTCTCCATGTCCGGCGTGTACGCCTCGATCTTGCTGATCGGGCAGTGCTGCGGGCCGATCTGGCTGCCGGCGATGACCTCGTCGCCGCGGCTCACGCAGGACAGCGCGGTGCCGCCGAAGGTCTTGAAGCCGAGATGTTCCTTGAACTGCATGTTCAGGCACGGCGTCATGAGCGTGAGCCTGAACTTCTGATGGAAATCGTCCTCGACGATCACCGTCGTGTCGTTGAGCGAATTCCAGTTATAGATGTTGGCTTGGCGCAGGCAGGTGCCCGAAGCCATGGCGTGGCCGGAAACGACCGTGGCGGCAAGCGCCGCGAAAGCGAGCCTCTTGGACATGCGATTCGATCCTCGAAAGCGCGGGACCCCTCCCACGACACGATCATAAGCCCTTCAACGCGGTTTTGTTAGTTAAAGTTCCCCGCTAAGGTCGCGGCACCGCCATTTGGAGACTGTCATGAAAGCCATGCTGTGCAAGGAATACGGGCCGCCCGAGACGCTGGTCCTGAGCGACGTCCCGGAGCCCAAGCCGGGGCCAGGCCAGATCGCGATCCAGGTCAAGGCCTGCGGCGTCAATTTCCCCGACGTGCTGATCATCGAGAACAAGTACCAGTTCAAGCCGCCGCTGCCCTTCGCGCCCGGTGCCGAGATCGCGGGCGTGGTGAAGGCGCTTGGCGAAGGCGTCACGCGCTTCAAGACCGGCGACCGCGTCATCGCCTCGATCGGAAACGGCGGCATGCAGGAGGTGATCCTGGCCGATCCCAACCGCTGCATCCCGATGCCCGACGCCATGGGTTTCGAGACCGGCGCGGGCCTCGTCCTCACCTACGGCACGTCGCATTACGCGCTGAAGGACCGCGCCAAGCTCAAAGCCGGTGAGACGCTCGTGGTCCTGGGCGCGGCCGGCGGCGTGGGGCTGGCCGCGGTCGAGCTGGGCAGGGCGTTCGGCGCGCGCGTCGTCGCGGGCGCGTCGGCGCAAGAGAAGGTCGACCTCGCGATGAAGCACGGCGCCGATGACGGCTTCGTCTATCCGACGGGGAAGCTTACGCGCGACCAGCAGAAGGAATTCTCCGAGCAGATCAAGAGGGCCACGGGCGGAAAGGGCGCGGACGTGCTCTACGATCCCGTCGGCGGCGACTACGCCGAGCCCGCGGTGCGCGCGATGAACTGGGAGGGCCGCTATCTCGTGATCGGCTTCACGGCGGGCATTCCGAGCGTGCCGCTGAACCTGACCCTGCTCAAGAGCTGCGACATCCAGGGCGTGTTCTGGGGCGCCTTCACCGCGCGCGAGCCCAAGCGCAATCAGGAACATCTTGCCGAGATCATGCGTTGGACAGTGGAGGGAAAGCTCAAGCCCCACATCTCCGCGCGCTTCCCCCTCGCGCGCGCGGGCGAGGCGATCCGTATGCTGGCAGACCGAAAAGCCCAAGGCAAAGTCGTCGTGACGATGGAATGAGCGCGCCACCGCGCCGGCCGTCGTCGCTGCGCCACCGGCTGCGCTCGATCGCGCTCGGCCATCAGCTCGGTCCGGGCCTGATCACCGGCGCGGCCGACGACGATCCGAGCGGCATCGCGACCTACAGCCAGGCCGGCGCGCAGTCGGGTTTCGGGCTGCTCTGGACGCTGGTATTGACGTTTCCGCTGATGGCGGCGATCCAGCTCATCAGTGCCCATATCGGACGCGTCACGGGCAAGGGGCTGGCGGCCAACATGGCCAAGGTCATGCCGCGCTGGCTGGTGACGACGCTGGTCGCCCTGCTCTTCCTCGCCAACACGATCAATGTCGGCGCCGATCTGGCGGCGATGGGCGAAGGCGCGCGGCTGGTGGCGGGCTTCGGCGAGCACGAGTTCACCATCGCCTTCGCGGTGTTCTCGGTCATCCTGCAGATGTTCGTGCCGTACAAGCGCTATGCGCGGTTCCTCACCGTGCTGACGCTGAGCCTGTTCGCCTATGTCGCGGTGGTCTTCATGATCCATCTCGACTGGAGCGCGGTCGGGCTCGGCATGATCGGCGTGCATGCGGAGCTGTCGCCCGCGGCGGCCACCACCATCGTGGCGATCTTCGGCACGACGATCAGCCCCTATCTCTTCTTCTGGCAAAGCGCGGAAGAGGTCGAGGAGCTCAATCACAATGCCTCGCAGAAGCCGCTCACCGAGGTGCCGCACCAGGCCAAGCGCGCCTTCGCGCGCATGCGCACCGACACGATCGTCGGCATGGCGGTGTCCAACATCGTGGCGCTGGCGATCATGATCTCGACCGCCGCGACCTTGCACGCCGCCGGCAAGACGGACATCCAGACCGCGGCCGATGCGGCGCGCGCGCTCGAGCCGCTGGCGGGCAAGTTCGCCTTCCTGCTGTTCAGCTTGGGCATCATCGGCACAGGGCTGCTCGCCATCCCCGTGCTCGCGGGCTCGGCCGCCTATGCGGTTGGCGAGACGCGCGGCTGGAAGGTCGGGCTCGACAACAAGCCGTGGGAGGCGGTCGGCTTCTATTGCGTGATCGGCGCCGCGGTCGCGCTCGGCCTCGTCATCGACTATTCCGGCCTCGACCCGATCAAGGCGCTCTATTGGAGCGCAGTCGTCAACGGCGTGATCGCCGTGCCGATGATGGTTGCGATGATGGTCGTCTCCACCAACGCCAAGATGATGGGGAAATTCACGGCGGGTCCCAGCCTTCGCATCCTCGGCTGGGCCTCGACCGCGGTGATGGCGGCGGCCACGGTGGCGATGATCGTGGTCGCGGTGATAGGCTGAGCCGAAGGCAAGAGGCAACCGCGTGTCCGTTCTGGGGTGGATATTCTTCGGGCTGATCGCAGGCTTCATCGCGAGCCGGATCATGGGCGCCAGGGGCCAGGGCTGCATGATCGACATGGTGCTCGGCCTCGTCGGCGCACTCGTCGGCGGCGGATTGTTCTCCTATCTCGGCGACCGGGTGCCGTGGGGATTCGATCTGCGCTCGATATTCGTCGCCGTGATCGGCGCAGTCATCGTGCTCGTCATCTATCACGCGGCAACCGGGCGCCGCGGCCTGCGCTAGAACGACGGTGCGCGGCGAGCCCGGCATCTCCCTCAAAGCCGCCATCGCCAAGCTCGCGCGCGTCCATCCCGCGGACACGCCGCTCAGCGATCCGCTCGCGATCCTGGTGTGGGAGAATGTGGGCTACCTGATCGACGACGCGCGGCGACGCACGCTGTTCGACGAATTCAAACGCAAGATCGGCCTCGAAGCGCACCAGATCGCGAACGCGCCGATGCCGGTGCTCTCCGACATCGCCAGGCGCGGCGGCATGCATCCGCAGAAGCGCGCCGAGCGTCTCGTGGAGATCGGCCGCCTCGCGATCGCCGAATGCGACGGCAAGCTCGCCGAGAAGCTCCACACGCTGCCGCTCGCCAAGGCGCGCGCGCTGCTCAAGAAATTCCCGTCCGTCGGCGATCCCGGCGCGGACCGCATCCTGCTGTTCTGCGATATCGCCGCCGTGGCCAGCGTCGATTCCAACGGCTTGCGCGCGCTGGTGCGATTGGGCTTCGCAAGCGAGGGAAAGTCCTATGCGCAGAGCTACAGATCGGCCGTCGCGGCGTTGAACGAGGCCGGCGCGGGCGATGGCGCGTGGCTGAAGCGCGCCTATACCGTCCTGCGCGAGCACGGCAAGGCACTGTGCAAGCGCGCGGCGCCCGTCTGCGAGCCCTGTCCGCTTGATGCAGTCTGCGCCCACCGGCCGGTGACCACGGCATAACGTGCGCGGCTATGGTATTGAATATTATAAGAAAACACGAATTGTAAAAAATCCTTCATGTTTTGGCGTTGGCAGCCTATAGTTGCTTAGCTAATGAGTTCTCCATAACTGAGAAACCAAAAAGTCGGGGAGCGCATTTTTCCGAAAAACATCTTCGAACAGGTGGGGGGCACCATGGTCTTCGAAAGGCTTTTTCGCCGCACAGTCATTTGTTTCGCGCTGATTTCGGGAGCGGTCGGCGCGTCCATCACGCCGGCGCTTGCGACGGCCGACGTTCTGATCCTCGGCCCGACGGCCACCAGCGGCATCGAAAACAGCGTCGTCACGACGGGCACGAGCACGCCGGTTCCGGGCTATGCATCCGTGAACGGGCTGGGGCTGACGGCGCATGTCGCGTCCACTTCCGCGGATTGGCTGACCCAATTGGCTGATCCGAACTACAAGGCGATCGTGCTCGGCGATCCCACATGCTCGGGCGCCGGTCCCACGGCCTGGGCGGAAACGCCGGCGGCGCAAACAGCGCTCGCCACGCGCGTCAGAGGCGACGTCGTCCTGATCGGCACCGATCTGTCGTACCACACCGGCGTCAACGGCACGAGCGGCGTGCAATTGTGGGCATCGTCGATCCGCTTCGCCGTCGCCGGCTACGCCGCGCACGGCACCGGCGCGGTCATCTCGCTGAGTTGCTACTACTTGTCCGCGGCGGCGTCGACGCCGGTTCCGTTGCTCGACGCGCTCGGCGCGACGCCCGGCGCGTTCTCGGTCCAGGGTGGCCTGCCCTGTCTCGGCAACGTGTCCATCATCGCATCCAGCCCGGCGCTCACCGGCCTCACCGGCGGTTCCGGCGGCACGCTGTCGGCATGGGGCTGTTCCGTGCATGAGGGTTTCAACACCTGGGATCCGAGCTTCACGCCGCTCGCCATCGCCACGGACCCCGCGGTGCCGCACACCATCAGCGGCACCGACGTCGATACCGGCGAAGCCGTCAGCGGGTTTCCCTATATCCTGGCGCGCGGCGTCACGCCTGCGGGCGGCAAAGCCGTAATCAAAGTCTGCAAGGTCGCGGGCCCGGGCATTGCCGTCGGCGCGCCGTTCACCTTCGGAGCCGGCTCGGCGTCGTTCAGCGTGCCGGCAGGTCCGCCGCCCGGCGGGTACTGCGTCGTCGGCACCACCGCCGCGGTCGGCGCGACCGCCACGGTGAGCGAGACGATCCCCTCCGGCACCGCGGTATCGAGCATCACGGTCGCCCCGCCTTCCGCGCTTTCGGGAACACCCAACCTCGCCGCCGGCACCGTCAACGTCACCGTCGCCGGCGGCGTCACCGAGGTGACCTACACCGACTACAAGAACACCGGCTATCTCGAGATCTGCAAGACCGGCGACGTGAAGGGCAACTACACGTTCCATGTCGACCCGGGCAAGCTCGGACCGTTCACGGTGCCGGCCGGCGCCTGTTCGCCCGCTATCGAGGTGACCGCAGGCACGGTCCTGATCAGCGAGGCCGCCGGTGCTGGACCCTCCATGTCCGGCTGCAGCACCATCCCGCCCGCGATGCAGGGCCCCTGCAATCCGGCGGCCGGCACGTCGACGGTGACGGTGATGCCGGGAGACATCTCCGCACAGACCATCGCGATGGTCCGCAACGGTCCGCGCGGCATCCCAACGTCGATTCCGAGCCGCGGCACGGGAAGCATCCCGTCCACCACGGCTTTGGAATGCGTCCCCGAAAAGCCGCGCGCAGGCGAGACGGTCACCTGCACGGCCCGTGTGAGCGCGCGTTCCGCAAAGCCCACCGGCGAGGTCGATTTCCTCGAGGGCCGCACCAAGCTCGGCCACGGCCATCCCGACGCCGAGGGCGTCGCGGTGTTCACGACGGCCGTGCTTCCTCCCGGGCCGCACGCCATCGTCGCCGTCTATGGCGGAAACGGCGATGTCGCGCCGAGCTCGTCCGGCCAAGTCAACGTGAGGGTCGCGGTTCATTGAGCAAGCCGGGGCTCGCGGGCGATGGCGCGGGTTGAAGCGCGCCTATACTGTGCTGCGCGGGCACGGGAATGTGACGATGGACGAGGCGTTCGGTTTCACCTTCAACGGCAAGCCCGTCACGCCGGCGAAGTTCAAACCGCTCTACGTTTCCGAGTTCCGCCGCGTGCTCGACACCTATGCGACGGCGGGCGTGACGCGCGTGCTGGAATGGGGCAGCGGACTGACGACGCAGATCCTGGCTGCGCACGCGGCACGCCTGCCGGATTTCGAGCTGCTGCTCACCATCGACTCCAATCCGCCCTACCAGGAAGCGATCTTCGCCGGGCGCGAGCGTCCCGCCTTCCTTCGCGAGATGGCGCTCGACCTCGCGGGCCCGCAATCGCTGGCGCCGGAGCTCGCCTATTCCACCTATCCGCTCAGGCTCGGCCGCAACTTCGACCTGATCTTCATCGACGGACGCAGGCGCATGGAGTGCGCCTTCATCGCGGCGCTGGTCTGCCACGAGAAGACGGCGATCGTGGTCCACGACTACCGGCGCCTGCGCTACCAGCCGATCCTGGCGCTGTTCGATGTCGTCGAGGACGGCCCCGAGTTCCGCGTCCTCAAGCCGCGGCCGTCGGTGATGACAGCGCTCGGGGAAAGCCGCGGCTATTCGGCGGCGCTGTTCCGGGAATAGACGTCGAAGGCATGGCCTGTCGCGGAGCAGGTTGCGGGAAAACTACTATTCCTTGCATGAATGATGAACGATAGTTAAGATTGTTCATTCGGGTTGGGGAACCGATGCAGCAATTCGCTATCCGGAGAGGACCAGCCAACGCGGCGCCGGACGGCCGCGAGCGCACCCTTCCGCCGCCATCCAGTGCGGCGACCGAAAAACGATCCGCTTCCGCTTGGCCCGGCTTCGATTTCGGCGGCCTGCGCATCCAGCCCAAGCTCACGATCGGGCAGACGGACGATCCCCTGGAGCGGGAAGCCGACCGCGCCGCCGAAACGGCGATGCGCATGCCGGACGGCGCGCCGCCGGTTGGTGCGTCATCCCCCGGCCGGACGGCAGGCAGCGCCGGCATTCCCGCGCCGCCCATCGTCCATGAGGTGCTGCGCTCGTCCGGCCGGCCGCTCGACACAGCCAGCCGCGCTTTCATGGAACCGCGTTTCGGGCACGATTTCAGCCAGATCCGCGTGCATACCGGCCTACGTGCACACGCAGCCGCCGCCGAAATATCGGCGCGCGCCTTCACCTCGGGAAGAGATATCGTGTTCGGCTGCGGCGAGTACGCGCCCGCCACGCGCAGCGGAAACGAGCTGCTGGCGCATGAGTTGGCTCATGTCGTGCAGCAAGGAACCGGAATTGCTCAAACCGTCGCCCGAAAGCCCGACGACGACGGGGCGAAGGCCAAGGCGGAGCTCGACAAGAAGAAAACGAAGGAGAAGTTGGAAGCCGGCGACGTCGAATACATTCTCGAACGCGGCTTTGGAAAGAACGTCCTGAAAAATCTCAGCCTGCCGATGCCGAGCAGCGCCCATCCGCTCAGCGTGCTGGAGGCGGGAGCCCTCGCATTCACGCTCGGCATGCTCAGGCAGCGCTCCGACTTCTTCGCCGAGAACGAAAAGAAGTATGGAAAAACGCCGCCATTCCTCGATCCGAGCTACTACAGCATAAAAGACAAAGAAGAAAGAATCAGGAGGAAGAACGCAGGGATCCAATACGTCGCCTGGTATCCCGACTTTCCCGCGACCTTCAAGAAAAACAAGATCAAGGCCATAACCAACAGCTACAGAAGCGACGCCGTTCAGAACATCGACCCGTATGAAACGAAGCAGCAGTCGGAAATCACCACCGCAATCAAGGTCAACGCGCAAATCTATTTCGACAACATGAAGCTTCTGGGCTGGATCCGCAGCGATGGCGCGGAAAGCGACGTCAAGATGCCCGACCAGATGCTCGCCGCCGTGGGAAATGCCGGCGAAAGCACCGGCCTGGCGGACGGGTGGGATGTCGGAGTGGGCTACTTCATGTACAGCGAGACGGGCAAGCGCGAAGCACTGCGCACTCCGGACCTGTTCAGGACGAAGGCCGTCACGATAGCCTTTCCCTCAAGCGGGCCGTTGACGGTTCGCGCATCAGCATACGGCTTCGATCAGCTGGGCAGCGGTGTGAACACGAATCTGTATCCGACGAGCGTAGTGGCCTTCGCCGGCGACTCGCAAATCGCGAGCCTGACGTTCGATCACAAGGACGGCAAGAACGTGTCGGCGGTCAAGGAAAACAAGCCGGATATCGATTGCAAGGTAGAGGGCGGCGCGATCACGATGACCATCCCCGCGACCTACAAGTCGGATCAGGGGATTGCTTTTCAGACGCAGATCATCGAGGGCTATGACCCGCGCACGGGCGCAAACGACGCGGACGAAATCCAAGTTCAATTTTCGACGACCGGAGCGATTGCCGAAAACAAAACCCAGGAAAAGCAATTTACAACCATGCAGGACGTTCCGTTCGAACTGGCCCAGGTAATTTCACTGGAGGGCGTCAATTTCGATACCGACAAATCGACCCTCAAGCCCGAGTCCGATAAGGTGCTTGATAAACTGGTTGCCACGCTCACCAAGTACCCGACGATGAAAATCGAGATACAGGGTCACACCGACGATCAGGGCGGAGCCGACCACAATTGGACGCTTTCGCAAGATCGCGCAAAAACGGTGAGTGCGTACCTCGCGGCGCACAAGATCGACCCGGCGCGGCTGACCACCAAGGGGTTCGGCCAGACGATGCCTATTGCACCAAACACCTCTGAGGACGGCCGGGCGAAAAACCGTCGCGTGGTGTTTGTGGTTCGTCAAAAGTAGCCGAGCCGCGCGGCCGGTGTCCCCCGCGCGGCGTCGCGGACTTCCTGGCTGATTTTCCGTCGAGCAGAATTTCGGGCGGCACATCGAGCAGAAATGCGCGGCCTTGGCGTCGTCGGCGGGCAAGGTCTCGTCGTGACAGGCCTGCGCGGTCTCGGGATCGAGCGCGAACGCGAACTGGTCGCGCCGGCGGAACTCGAAGCGCGTCTTGCTCATCGCCTTCAGGGGAGAGACGCTACTTGCCGAGAAAATCGACGATCAGCTTGGTCGTCGCGTCGGGGTTCTCTTCCATCACCCAATGGCCCGAATTGGGAATGACGCCGCCCGACACGTTCGTCGCCACGAAGTCGAGCTCGGTCTTCATGCCCGCGCCGTAGGATTTCTCTCCGCCGAGCGCCAGCACGGGCATGGTGAGCTTGCCCTTCGCGAGGAAGGCGCGGTTGTCGACGCCGTCCTGCGGGAACGCGACGAACTGCTCGAACGCGTCGTGGATGGCGTGCGGCATGGCGTAGAGCTTGGCATAGTGCCGGCGTGTCGCCTCGTCGATGCGCTTGGGATCGTCCGACAGCTCGTTCCAGAAGCGGTCGAGATAGATGCGCTCGCGGCCGGCGACGAGCCGCTCCTCGTCCGGGCCATGGAAATTGAAATGCCAGGTCTTGGGATTGGAGAGCTGCGCCGCCCAATTGCCGAGGCCGGGCAGCGGCGCGTCTATGACGACCCATTTCGTGATGCGCGCGGGATATTGCGCCGCGAGCGCATAGCCGACCATGTTGCCGATGTCGTGGGTGACGAGCTCGGCGCGGTCGATCTTCAGCACGTCCATGACGCCCGCGATATCGACCGCCTCGTTCTTCTTGGTGTAGCCGGTGTCGGGATGCGCCGACAGCCCCATGCCGCGCAGATCGGGCACGACGACGGTGTGATCCTTGACGAGCTTCGCCGCCACCGGCGCCCACATGTCGCCGCTGTCGCCGAAGCCGTGCAGCAGCACGACCGCCGGGCCGTGACCTCCGACGCGGACATGGAGCGCGGTGCCGTTGGTCGTAATCTGCTGGGCGTGGAAGCTCGGCGGGAACGGCAAAACCGCGGAAGAGGAAACTGTCGGCAAAAAAAGAGCCACTAATGCAGCTGCTAATATGCGTCGCATCGTTCGCGCCTCCGATTTTCCAGCAGGGTATGAATCTTTCCGAACAATGCCAAGCGTCGCCTCGAATTCAGTGACAGTGTTGGCTGCTCAGGCCAGCGCCCTATCAATTGCACGCTCCGTTGATAGCAGAAGCGCGCGGTAGCCGTCTTCTTCGTAAAGCCCAAAGCCGTCGATGGCGAAGCGTTCGCGCACGTAGCGCAGACACGCCGCCGCCCCTGCGAGCGTGCGCGGAACGGTGGCAACGATTCGGTCGGCCGCGTCGCGTTCCACGAAGCCCAGCGGACCCTCGGCTGCACACAGCGCATCCAGCCGCGCCGCCAAAGACGTCCAGCCTGTTTCGTTCGCAGCACGTAGCGCCCGGTCCGCCGCGTCCTGCGCTTCAAAAAGCGCAATAAGTTCCGCATGAATCGCGGCGTGCGCCGCCAGCGCGGCGAAAATCGGATCGGGTCCGGCGCAAGCCTTGAGGGGCAATAAAGCGGGGACCAACGCGGGTGCGGCAAGCACGCCGCGACGTGTGATAGACTGGTAACCAGCCTGGGCCATGGGATCTCCTTGGCACGGGTTAGGTCCGTCGGGATGTTGCTGCATCCCGGCGGGCCGCTTGGCGGTGCGACAATCTCTACCTACAATGACCTTTCATGTCAATCCAATTGTCGGTAATAAACACCATGGTCAAGACTCCGTCCCTAGGCGTTCGCGTACAGCCTGAGATCAAGGCCGCGCTCCAAAGAGCAGCGGCCGACGACATGCGCTCGATGTCGTCACTGATCGACAAGATCCTGATCGAGTGGCTGAGGAAGAAGGGCTATCTCAAGGCGTAGTGCGCGGCCCGTAAGGAGATGATCTGCGAAGAGCAACGACTCAGAGCCAAGCCACATCCAGTGTCAACTATTCATCCAACAAGCTTATAAACTTTTGGTATGCCGGAATTGCGCGCAAATCGGCACCCACCACCTCGGGGCAACCTGGGCGCGCGCCGGGAAATCTCTCCAAAGCGTACAGCGTCAAAAGTACGGGATTGAGCACAAACATCATCAAATCTTTGATCAGAGGCTTGTATTCCACCGTGAATGCGGCAATCCGTTCACAATCTGCTTCAGTGGCAATTTTCCAAATCGTAGCATCGACGGTCTTCTCGCCATGTACATAAGCAAGAACGCTGAACGCAGACGGATGCGTCACCTCACAAAGATCGGAATAACATTCAACTACACTTGGCAGCTGACCTTGCTCAAGAATCCGGAGGTACTCCCTCACCTGCTTCGCCCTATGGCTTTCCGGAAAGGCTTTTCCATGGGCATTTTTCTTCCGTGCATGAGAAAAATGAATCAATGAATCTTCCAGTTCTCCGGAAATGAAAAGTTCAGTTCCTGTATTCGCGCCTTCAAGGATTTGCTTGATCCTCTTCCTGTTTTCCGCAAAGCACTGCGGTGCGCGAAAGAGCCCTTCAAACGAATCCGCAGATGACTCCAATAGGCCTCGAAATGCGGAACAAAAGATCAAATAGTTGCCGTCACGCACTGCATCCAAACACCCATGCAACCACCTCACATGGCGGATCGCACTGCTAGTTGCAGCGAAATGCGCTCTGTCCAACAATTCCCGCCAGTATATGCGTTGACCGAGCATGGGATTGTCCACAAGAACGCTCTTGAAATCCTCCATGTTCAGAAAACGATATTCCTGCCCTTCGGCATACCTGGCAATGGCTTGCAGCATTTCGAACACGCTCAACTGACGCGCTCCAAACATCCCCTCGAATACGCGACGACGGAGGACGTCGGTAGAATTGTCCATCTGGCCTCAAAATATTTCCTTGGGCACGTAAATCTCCCCGCCGCCCTGCTTGAACTCTTCCGCCTTTCTCGCCATCGCGGCGCGGATCTCGGCCGTGGACATCGAATCGTTCGAGCCTCGCGCGGCGTCGCGGACTTCTTGGGATATTTTCATCGAGCAGAATTTCGGGCCGCACATCGAGCAGAAATGGGCGACCTTGGCGCCGTCGGCGGGCAAGGTCTCGTCGTGATAGGCCTGCGCGGTCTCCGGATCGAGCGCGAGCGCGAACTGGTCGCGCCAGCGGAACTCGAAGCGCGCCTTGCTCATCGCGTCGTCCCACAGGCGCGCCGCCGGATGCCCCTTGGCGAGATCGGCGGCGTGCGCTGCGATGCGATAGGCGATCACGCCGGCCTTCACGTCGTCGCGGTCGGGAAGGCCCAGATGCTCCTTGGGCGTGACGTAGCAGAGCATCGCGCAGCCGAACCAGCCGATCATCGCGGCGCCGATCGCCGAGGTGATATGGTCGTAGCCCGGCGCGACATCGGTCACCAGCGGCCCCAGCGTGTAGAACGGAGCCTCGTCGCAGGCGGCGAGCTGGCGGTCCATGTTCTCCTTGATCTTGTGCATCGGCACGTGGCCGGGGCCCTCGATCATCACCTGCACGTCGTGGCGTTGGGCGATCTTGTTGAGCTCGCCCAGCGTCTCGAGCTCGGCGAACTGCGCCGCATCGTTGGCGTCGGCCGTCGAGCCGGGGCGCAGCCCGTCGCCCAGGGAGAACGACACGTCATACTGCTTGAGGATCTCGCAGATGTCCTCGAAATGCGTGTAGAGGAAGTTCTCCTTGTGATGGGCGAGGCACCACTTGGCGAGGATCGAGCCGCCGCGGCTCACGATGCCGGTGACGCGCTCGGCGGTCAGCGGGATGTGCGCGAGCCGCACGCCCGCATGCACGGTGAAATAGTCGACGCCCTGCTCGCATTGCTCGATCAGCGTGTCGCGGTAGATATCCCAGGTGAGCTCCTCGGCGACGCCGCCGACCTTCTCCAGCGCTTGGTAGATCGGCACCGTGCCGATCGGCACCGGCGAATTGCGCACGATCCATTCGCGGATGGTGTGGATGTGACGCCCGGTGGAGAGGTCCATCACCGTATCGGCGCCCCAGCGGATCGACCAGACGAGCTTGTCGACCTCCTCCGCCACGCCCGAGGTGACGATGGAGTTTCCGATATTGGCGTTGACCTTGGTCAGGAAATTGCGGCCGATGATCATCGGCTCGGTCTCGGGATGGTTGATGTTCGAAGGGATGATGGCGCGGCCGCGCGCCACCTCGTCGCGCACGAATTCGGGCGTGATCGCCAAAGGGATGTTCGCGCCGAAGGAATTGCCGTCCGCGAGCCGGCTCAGGCCGAGGTTCTCGCGCGCGGCGATGAACTTCATCTCCTCGGTGACGATGCCGGCGCGGGCATAGTGGAGCTGGGTGACGCTGCGGCCGGCTTTCGCGCGCAAGGGCTTCAAGCCGCGCCTGTCGAATTGCGCGACGGAAAGCAGCTCGCCGCGCCTGAGCCCGTCGTCCTCGGGCCTGCGCGCGCGGCCGTCATAGTCCTCGACGTCGCCGCGCGCCAGCACCCATTCGCGGCGCCGCGCGGAGAGGCCCTTCTCGATGTCGATCCGCGCCGCTTCGTCCGTATACGGACCGGATGTGTCGTAGAGGCGTACCGGCGCCTCGCCGCCCGAAAGCCGGACCTCGCGGAACGGCACGCCGCGGTCGTAGATCTTGCGCGAGCCGGGAAGCGGGCCGCTCGTGACGTCGACGGTTTTCGGATTCAGGACGGGCTTGTTCACTGGACCTCTCCCTACGCCGGTTCTAACCGGATCAGGTTCAAAGGGACTCGCGGGATTGCGATCTCAGCTCCTCTGCGGAGCGCCCCTGGGACAGCGCGGATGTTGAGCTTATGTTACATTAAGTCAAGATGCCCGGAGACACCGCATGCCGGCCACAATGACGTTCACACCCACCGGCCAAGGCTGGGCGGATTGCGAATTGCGCCTGGGCGGGCGCGCGTTCACGCTCACAGGCATCTCCGATCTCACGGACGCGCTCGGCGATCTGACGCGACTTGCGCTGATGATTGCAGCCGGCGCTTATCGGACGACCGTTAGTTTCGATCGCGAGCCGGCGGAATGGCGGATCGTTGCGATAACGCTCACCGACGCAGCAGGCGGCGGCCCAGTGTCGATCAACGTTTATTCCTTTCCAGATATGTCGGATGCCCCGCTGTCAGAAGGCGCGCTCGAATTCACGGCCGATTGCGGCGCAGGCGAGTTCGTGCGGGCGATCCTGGACGGTATTCGTGCCGCGCTCGCCGATCCACGGCTTAAAGGCTTTACCGAACCGACCGAAGCGCTGCGCGTGCTGGAACTCGCGCTCACCTAAGGCCGCGCGTGGCGGGGTTGGTAGAGTCCGATCTTGCCGCCGCCGGGCAGTGTCAGGCGCGTCAGCCGCCCCCAGCCCTGATCCGACGCCGGCTCGCAGGCGACGCCGGCCTTCTTCAGCTTCGTCATCTCGAGATCGAGATCGTCGGTCATCAGATAGAGTTCGTGCAGGCCGTTCTCGTCGGACGGATGAACCGCGACCTCTGCCGGCGGCAGCTTGAAGATCAGCCAGCCGTGCCCGACATCGACATGGCCGAATTCGAGCACGTTCCTGAAGAAGGCTTTGTCCGCCTCCGCGTCCTTCGAATAGATGATGACATGCGCGCCGTCGATCATGGGACCCTCCCTTTGGCCTGGAGCATAGCGCCGATTGCGCGCAGCGCACGGCAAATGTGCTAGCCTCACCCGGCACATCCCGGCCGGAGCGCCACGCATGATCCGCCGCGCCACGCCCGCCGATGCCGAGGCGGCTGCCGCCGTCTTCACCGCATCGTTCGCGAGCATGCGCTTCGTGCCCAAGCTCCACACTGCGGACGAGGACCGCGCCTTCCTGCGCGGCCTGATCGCGCAGAAAGAGGTGTGGTTCGCCATCCGCGACGGCACGGTCGCGGGCCTCGCCTGCTGGCACGACGGCTGGCTGGAGCAGCTTTACGTCGATCCCCGTCATCACAACGAAGGCTTCGGAACCGCGCTGCTCCGTCACGTTTTGGACAAACACCCCGAGGGTTTCCAGCTCTGGACCTTCCAAGCGAACGCAGGTGCGCGCCGCTTCTACGAGCGCCACGGCTTCGCGCTTGTCGAGCTCACCGACGGCACGCACAATGAGGAAAAGACGCCGGACGCGCGCTATGAATGGAGGCCGCGATGAAGATCGTCCATGCCGTGGCCCTGCTGCTCGCCTCGACGGGCGCTTGCATGGCCGATCCCGAATGCAATGTCCCTCTCAACCCCGCGCTCGGCAGGATCGCGCCCACGCGCGCCCATTTCCTCAGCAGCGGCGACGGCTGTCCGTCCGCAGCGTCGCGCTGCGTTCTTCGCTCCTATCTCGTGCGCGACGACGTCGTGCTGCTCGGCGAGAAGAAGGGCGCGTGGCAATGCGTCTTGTACCCCATCGAGGCCGAAGGCGTCTATGGCTGGCTGCCGATGACCGCGCTCCACGTCCTTCCCGATGCCCCCAAGCCGCCGCTTGCAGCCTGGGTCGGGCACTGGGTCCGCGACAAGGATGCAAGCATCGACATCAAGCTTGAAGGCGCGAAGCTGTCGGTCGACGGAAATGCGATCTGGAAAGGCCGGGAGCCTTCCGACATCCGTGACGGTGAGATCGATGGCGAGGTGCGGCCCAAAGGGGATACATTGTTGATCGACGAGCGGGAGCCGGGATCGATGACGCTGATGTGCATCGCGATATTGACACTCAACCACGGCGAGCTCGACGTGATGGATGATAGCCAATGCGGCGGCGTGAACGTCAGCTTCAATGGCGGGTACGAACGCCGGCGTCAGCCCCGCCGCTAGCCTTGTCCCTTCAGGAACGGCACCAGCGCCGCGAAGTAGGCGTCCTGGTCGTCGTACATGCACAGATGGCTGCCCTTGCCGCTGATCCACGTCTTCGCGCCGGGGATCAGCTTGCCTTCGCGGCGGATCTGGTCGGGGTCCATCTCGTCGTATCTTGCGCCCATCACCAGCGTCGGCACCTTGATCCTGGGCAGGTCGGCCCAGCGGTCCCAGCTCTTGAAGCTGCCGTTGATCAGGAACTCGTTGGGGCCCTGCATGAGATTGTAGATGTGCGCGTTGAGCTTTGAGAACGCGCGCGTCACGGGCTCCGGCCATGGTTGCGGCAGGCGCAGCACATGCTCGGCATAGACCTTGTCCATCACCGCCTGATAGGGGCGCGCGTCGATCTTGTTCAGCGTCTCGTATTTCGCGAGCGTCGCCTGGTCGGCGGCGGGAAGCGCGCGGCGGATGGCGTTCGCGTGCTCCACATAGGCTGGAATGCCCGCCGTCATGTTCGAGATCACGAGCGTCTTCAGGTGAGCGCCGTATTTGAGCGCATACTCGATCGCGAGCATCCCGCCCCAGGAATGGCCGTAGAGGATGAAGTTCTCGAGGCCGAGCCCTTTGCGCACCGCCTCGACCTCCTCAGTGTAGCGCGCGATGGTCCACAGACGGTCGTCGTTCGGGTGATCGGAATTCCCGCAGCCGAGCTGGTCGTAATAGTAGAACTCGATGCCGGCCGCGGGGAGAAAATCCTCGAAGCATTCGAGATAGTCGTGGCTGAAGCCCGGCCCGCCATGCAGCAGAAGCACCTTGATGGGCGATCGGCCGACGCGCTTGGTCCACACATTGCCGCCCGGCACCGCGATCATCTTCACGCCGCCGGTCTTCACCTCCGCGCGCGCGCCCGTGGCCGCGAACGCCAGCGCCGCCGCGCCGACGGCAAGAAGGCTGCGCCGCTCGATCACGTGGCCCCCATTGCGCGGCCTAAGCCGCCGCGGCGAACTGGTTGAATTCGGAGATCACCGCCTTGACCGCGGCGCCGACGATCTTGGCGCCTGCCTCGACCGAGGCCAGGCTCGGGTCGGAGCCGATGCGGCCGTCGGGGAAGCGGCGGCGATAGTCCTCGGCGTCGAAGATCGGGCCGACGGGCGCGATCTTGGGCGTCATCGCCACGCTCTTCTGCGCCTGCGGATAGCCGAAATAGGTGACGGAGACCTCCGACGGCGTCGCGTGATGGCCCTCGCCCACGGGAAAGAGCTGGCGGCAGAGCTCGCCCACGCCCGGCAGCTCCCACCAATTGCGCAAGGTGCAGCGCAGCGGCGGATGGTTCGAGCCCGAGCGGTCGCCGAAGCCCGAGAACGTGATGCCGTGATACATCTCAGAGAACGCGGCGTTGATCGTGTTGATGTTGCCGCCGTGGCCGTTCAGCCAGTAGATGCGCTCGAAGCCGTGGCGCGTCAGCGACTGCGTCCAGTCGAGCATCGCCGCGATCATCGTCGAGGGCCGCAGCGTGATCGTGCCGGCGAACGCCATGTGATGCTGCGCCTGTCCCACGTTGAAGGTCGGCGCGACCAGGATGCCGCTCTCGTCGCCCGCGCGGCTGGCGATGATCTCGGGACACAGCGCATCGGTGCCCAGAAGGCCGTTGGGCCCGTGCTGCTCGGTAGAGCCGATCGGGATGAGGATCGCCTTGGAACGCTCCAGATACGCCTGAACCTCAGGCCACGACGAAAGATGAAGTTGCATCCTTAGATTGTCCATCCGTTTCAATTGCTGATGGAAGAACTATAGCTCCCTTGGACGCCCCGTCCAGACACGGTTCCGTTTTCAGTTCGAGCGCGCATCCGTGAGCAATGCTTCCAGCTTCGTAAGCGCCTTCTTCCAGGCCGTACGTTCCTTTTCGATGTCCTCGGCGTTCGCGAGCTTGTTCAATTGCAGCGCGATCTGGGCCTTGCCCGCGCCCTTCGCGTAGAATCCGGCCTCGAAGCGCGCGTCCTTCTTCCATGTGCCGCGCCAGTACTTGTTCTTGGTCTTCGAGGTCTCGACGAAAGCGCCCCGCGGTAACCACTTGCGCGTCCCGGCATCGGTCGCGGCCGCGAACAGCGCGGAGAGCCCCACCGGCATCACCTTGGTGATGCTGACCGAGTAGCCGTCCGGACGCTCGTGCTTCGCACGGCCGCCGCGGGCGCGCTCGTACTCGACGGTGATCATCTGGCACCACCAGCCGGGTGCCGCGTATTTCTCGTGCAGCAGCCGCGCGACGTCCTTGTGCGCCATCGCGGTCGCGCCGATCCGGTTCAGGATGACGAACCAGCCCATCCAGCCGCGCCCCGTCGCCGCCTTCACCTTCTCGTCGGAAATGGAGGGCTTCCAGCCCGCTTGTGCCTTCGCCGCCATGCCGTAATCTCCCCGGGACAAGCTATTCCAATATCCGAGGTTGTTCCATGTCCGACAAGAAGGGTCCGCTCGACGGCGTTCGCGTCCTCGACCTCACCGAGTTCATCTTCGGGCCGTACGCGACCCAGACCCTGGGCGATCTGGGCGCCGATGTCATCAAGATCGAGAACCCGGGCGGCGACCGCCAGCGCCACGGCTCCAAGCACGCCAAAAGCGAGAACATGAGCGCGCTGTTCATGAGCATGAACCGCAACAAGCGCTCCGTCGTGCTCGACCTGAAGAGCGAGGAAGGTGCCGCGAAACTGCGCGCTCTGATCCCGACCGCGCAGGTCCTGATCCACAACGTGCGCGCCGACGCGATGGCGCGGCTGGGCTTCTCCTACGACGACGTGGCCAAGCTCAATCCGTCGATCGTCTACGTGCATTGCGTGGGCTACGGCTCCGATGGCCCTTATGCGGGGCGCCAGGCCTTCGACGATCTGGTGCAGGCCGCGAGCGGCGCGGCCGACCTCCTGCCGCATGTCGAC
>JAJPHG010000036.1 GCA_021325375.1 Alphaproteobacteria bacterium
ATGTAGCCGCGGTCGAACTGCATGCCTTCGACGACGTCGAGCTCGGTGTCGAGGCTCTTGGCCTCTTCGACCGTGATCACGCCTTCATTGCCGACCTTCGCCATCGCCTCGGCGATCATCTTGCCGACCGACGCGTCGCCGTTCGCGGAGATCGTGCCGACCTGGCCGATCTCGTCGTTCGACTTGACCTTCTTGGAGCGCTTCTTGAGGTCGGCGACGACGGCTTCCACCGCCTTCTCGATCCCGCGCTTCAGGTCCATCGGGTTCATGCCGGCGGCGACGGCCTTCTGGCCCTCGCGCACGATCGCCTGGGCCAGCACCGTCGCCGTCGTCGTGCCGTCGCCGGCCGCGTCGTTGGTCTTGGATGCCACTTCGCGCACCATCTGCGCGCCCATGTTCTCGAACTTGTCGGCGAGCTCGATTTCCTTCGCCACCGTGACACCGTCCTTGGTGCTGCGCGGAGCGCCGAAGCTCTTCTCGATCACGACGTTGCGGCCCTTGGGGCCCAGCGTCACTTTGACTGCATCGGCGAGGATGTCGACGCCGCGGAGCATTTTCTCACGCGCGTCGGCGCCGAAGCGTACGTCTTTGGCTGCCATGTTGTTTGTCTCCTGAACAGATTTCGAACTTCGTTGTAGGGCGAATGGCGAATGGCGAGTGGCGAATAGGGGAAACCCCATTCGCTATTCGCTACTCACTATTCGCTAGGCGGCCCTCTTGGCCGCCTTGCGGCCCTCGAGAATGCCCATGACGTCGGACTCCTTCATGATCAGGAGTTCCTCGCCGTCCACTTTCACTTCGGTGCCGGACCACTTGCCGAACAGCACAAAATCGCCGGGCTTCACTTCCAGCGGCGTGCGCACGCCGGTGTGTTCGTTGATCGCGCCGGGGCCTGCGGCGATGATCTCGCCTTCCTGCGGCTTCTCCTGGACGGTGTCGGGGATGATGATGCCACCGGGGGTCTTCTGATCCTCCTTGACGCGGCGGACGACCACGCGGTCGCCGAGCGGACGGAATTTCATGCTTAGGTCTCCTAAAAAGATAGCTATCTCAAGGCCTTGCGGCCACGCAGCAGCACTCCCCGAAGGCGAGTGCTAACCGCTGGGCGGGAGATAGGGCGGCGAAGGCGGGGCGTCAAGGGCCGGGCGCCGCGAAATCCCTACACGCCGTCCTGGTTGCCGCGGGTTGCGGGTGACGCGCCGGCGCAATCCCGCAGCTGTAGACGTCAAGTTCGCGCGGGCTGTAGGGTGCAAATTCTACTTCGGAGTGAGGATTATGCTATTCGAGTTTAGGGCGATACGCCTCGCACTCCTCGCCGCGCTCGGTTGGGCTGCTTGCGGCCCCGCTGGAGCCATCGAGTTCACGTCGGTCAGCGCCTCCACCCCGAACGTTTCCAGCCTGCCCTCCGACGGTACGCCGGAAGTGGTCTATTCCGCGCCCGTCTCGTACGCGAGCGGCAACATCCTGCAAGTGGCGGGCGAATTCGAGGTCACGAACGGAACCAGCTCAACGTCCCATGTCTGGGCCAAGATGGTGCTGGGGAGCAGCACCACCGATACGACCGGCACACCTCTCGGCGAGACAAACGAGAAGATCCTTCGCTCCAGCGCCACCGGCCACCACGGCGTGCGGGTCAAAGGCGCGATAACGTCGTTGGGCTCGACCGGCAGCGGCTACGTGAACCTCGTTGCCTGGACCGATCAGCCCCTGACCGTCGAGCCCACCAACGGCGATATACAGGGCATGCTGATCGTGCCGCCTACCGGATCCGGCGTCACGACGTTCAACGTCTATGACAGCACGGACGGCGGCGAGCTGCTGACGAGCCTGCCGGGAGACAACACGTTCCGCAAACTTTATTCGGTGGATGTGAGCGACCTCGCGACGAACGATATCCTGATCGTCTTCTCCGAGGCGCAGCTGCAGGCTTCGAGCGTGAGCGGCAAACAGCGCCTGACGGCGCATGTGCTGCGCGCCGACCCCACCACCAGCGGCCTGACGGGAGTGAGCCTGGACGCGCCGAACGCGCTGAACGTCACCTCCACGTCGCTCATCGTCAATCCGGTCAAGGTGGCCATCGCCCAGGTCACGGGCAGCACGGCCGATACGCAGGTCAATTTCCTCGTCCAAGCGACGACCGCCCTGACCATAACGGCAGACACCGGCCGGCTCCAAGTGTTGAAGATCAGGCCATAGAGTTGAGGATCGCGAACATGCAAAGTCTTTCGAGAGTGAGCGGATTGTTGCCGGCGGCCGCGTTGGCCCTGAGCCTGGCTTGTATCGCGCCGGCATTCGCCGAGAGCTACAGTTACATCGCCACGCCGGCGGTCGGCGGCGAGAACTTCTCGACCCTGACCGGCACGGCGGAAGGAAGCGGCACCTGGTACACGCTTTACTGTGTCGATGTCGGGACCCTGCAGATGAACGATATCCTGGTCGTGGCAGGCGAGTCCCAGATACAGCAGCCCTCGGCGACAACCGCCATACTGCTTTCGGCGCAGTTGTCCCGCACGTCGACACCGTGCGCGGATATCGCGGCCGCGGGCTTCGTTTATCCCGGTGGCACGGATGTCGCTGCCGCCAACGGCTATAATGTCACTGTAAATGAATACCGCGGCGTTTCGCCAAAGACTGCGAACATAACCATTCCCCTGGGGGGCACCGACGCACACTACCTAGTCTACAATGTTCACGCGTCCGCGGATATGGCCGTTCCCGCCAACACCGGCGGGTTGCAGGTGCTCAGGATACGCCCTGACAGCTGACCACGCGGGTTCCGATTTGGATTATAGCGCGCATCCTGGCACTGTGAGCGCTCGCGGTTTCCGCGTGGGCATTCTCAGAGGGAAAGAATGCGACGTCCTATTCATATCGTGGCGACGGCCACCCTCGCGGTCGCGGTCCTGACGGGCTCCGCCCGCGCGCAGCAACCCACCGATGTCAGCGAGCAGTGGGCGGGGTATTGGAACGCGAAGAATTTGAGCGCGGTGCTGAGGCTCTATGGCGACGATCCAATCTTCTGTCCGACGAACGGGCACAGCTGGAACGGGGTCGCGCAGATCCGCAAGAGCTTCGCGGGGCTGCTCGCGGTGTACGATCCGCGCATCGCGCTCGCAAGTCGGCGTAGCGAGACGGCGGGAGATCTCGCTTACGACAGCGGCACCTATGAGGAAACGATTGCGCCGGTGAAGGGCGGCAAGGCGATCCATGCCGCGGGGACGTATCTCTTCCTGTTCAAGCGCGATAAGCACAAGCACTGGCGGATCGTCGAGCAGACCTGGACCTCGTTCGAGCCGGTCAAGCTTTAGCGCGGCCCTTGCGCTCGCGCGCCAAGCCGCGGCAGTGGTGGTAAGCATTGAGCACGATGCGCTTCACGGCTTCGTTCTTCTGCACCAGGCCGAGCGACCAGCCGAACGAGCCCATGTGCAGCACATGCCCGCGGCGCACTTGCGCTTCCGTCACCACGCCGACGCGATCGATCCGGCGGTAGCGGCGGCCGTTGTTGACGGTGAGGCCGGTGGCGATGATCTGCGGCTCGATCTCGTCGGCATCGTACCAGTCGCGGTCGATGCTGCCGTCGGGCTTCAAGGGGACGCCGTCGACCTCGCGATAGACGATCGGCACCTCGGCGCCGAACGTGTTTCCCGGCCCCAGCGTCACGCCCTCGAACAACGGATGATCCGGCTGCACCACGGTGAGCGCGCCCGCGGCCTCGATCTCGTCGTCGCTCAGGCCGGATACGAAGGCGGTGAGCATCGGCTTGCGCTTCGCATGCCTGAGCGCATAGCCGCCGAAGCGGTAGGAGGCGAGGAACGTCTTCTCTTCCGGAAAGCCCCTGAGCCACCAATAGGCCGTTTCGGGTCTCGGCCCCTTGTTGACCGTCAGATTGGGCCCGTCGACGTCGACCACCCACCAGCACACATTGCCGGCCGCGACGATGAGCGCGCCGTGACGCCGCAGATAGCGGTTCACCTGCGTGCGCATGTCCTCGGTCCAGTATTCGTCGTGGGTGAGCAGCGCCATCACGGGCGCGCGTCCCTCCGGCAGCGCCGCGCGGTGCAGGTCCCAGGAATCGACGCAACACCATTTCACGCCGCCTTGCGTATATGCGTCCAGGAACGCGAGCGAGGCGTCTATGGCATTGTCGCCCTTGCGATGCAGCGGCCGCAGCGTGCTGATCGTGCGCAAAGGGCCCAGGCTGCTGCTGTAGAAAGAGCCGCCGCCGCTCCGATTATAGGCGTGCCAGGTGAAGAACGGCAGCACGCAGACGATGTCGTAGTCGTCGAAGCTCTTCGGCTTGATGTTGACGAAGATGTCCTCGGATTTGTTGCCCGCCGTGTCGCGCACGACGCATTCGATCACGCCCACGGGCCAGCCCGTCGTGTCGATCTCCACCCTCGCGCGATAGGCCGCGCCGTCGTCGCGATAGCCTGCGGGCACCTGCTCCTCGATCGCGATCTTGGCTTTCGGCGTGAAGGCGGCGACGGTCTTGCCGCTCACCGCGTCGCGCAGTTCGATGTCGCGGACGAATATCTTGCGCGTCAGGCGCAGCTTGGCCGGCCTGATCGCGAGGCGCAGCGCGAGCGTCTCGCCCGCGAACAGCGAGAAGGTCTCGGCATAGCCGTTGAGGGCGGAGAGCTTGTTCAGATAGGTCTTGGCGAGCTTGCGGTCTTCCTCCACCAGCGCCTGGGCCTTGGCGTCCGCCGGAGCGTCGTCGTCGTCCTCGTCGTCCAGCTCGATCATGCGGCCTTCCCTTGGGGCCGGACACAAACAGGCTTGGCGCCGGGTTGCAACGGCTTTCGGACCGGCGCTACGGTCGGGCTTGAGGAGAGGTGCATGGCCGACGCGTTCCCGGGGATGCCGAAGGATTTCTTCGCGTTCTTCCGCGAGCTCAAGGCGCACAACGACCGCGCCTGGTTCGAGGACAACAAGCAGCGATACCGCCAATCCGTGCAGGCGCCGATGAGCGCCTTCGTCGGCGCCATGGCGCCGCACCTAGGGAAGATCTCGCGGAATTTCGTCTGCGATCCCAGGCCGAACGGCGGCTCGATCTTCCGCATCCATCGCGACGTGCGCTTCTCCAAGGACAAGCGTCCCTACAAGGAGAACGCGGGCTGCTATTTCCGTCACGCCGGCGGGCGCGACGTGCACGCGCCCGGCTTCTACGTGCATTTCGCGCCGGGCGAATTGTTCTTCGGCGGCGGCTCGTGGATGCCCGATCCCAAGGCGCTTTCGAAGATCCGCGAGGCGATCGCGGCCAGGCCCGCGTCGTGGAAGAAGGTGCTCGCCGACAGGACGTTCCGCAAGGCGTTCGGCGGCGTGCGCGGCGAGGGCTTGAGCCGTCCGCCGCGCGGCTTCGCGCCGGACCATGCGCTGATCGAGGACATCAAGCGCAAGAGCTTCTATGCGCTGCACGATGCCGATGCCGGTCTCGCGCTCTCGCCGAAACTGGTGGGCGAGGTGGCGAAGACCTTTGCCGCGGCATCGCCGCTGGTGCGGTTCTTGTGCGGGGCGCTGGACGTGCCGTTTTAGCCAGCCCACTTGTCATGGCCCGCGAATGCCGCCTTCGCTAAAGCTCCGGCGTGCCGAGCGAACCTCACTTGCCGCGGCGTAGCGTAAGCGGAGCCGGGCGGGCCACCCAGCTTGGTTCTGCACTATCCGAAGGGGTTCACGCGGAGACGCGGAGTCGCGGAAAAGAAAAATAACCTCCGCGACTCCGCGTGAGATTGTTCGAAGAGCGCATCTGTATCATCTGGGTAGCCCGCATTCGCGGGCCATGACAACGGGGTGACGTTCACTGCGCGCCCCTAAACCACTGCGCGCCCCTAAACGTCCGGCACCTGCAGGATCGGCACGAGGTGGTTCTGCAGCTCCGTGTCGCTCAGGCCGGCGAGCTCCTTCGGCACCTCGCGCCACAGCGTGGCCTTGACCTTGCCGCTCGCCACGCCGCGGAACTCGCCGACGCTGCGGCTGGGGGCGACGATCACGAGCTTGTTGAATTTGTGACGGTCGAGCGCGGCCTCGACGGCGCCGGCGATCGCCTTGACGAAATCGTGCTTCTCCAGCTTGCGCGGGTCGTGCTCGGATTCGTAGGCGTGGTGCTGGCCGCCGCTGGAGAACCCGCGCCCCGGCTTGTCGGTCTCGATGTCGCGGCGGTCGTGATGCAGCCCCGAGCTCACCTCGGCCAGGATCGGATCGAGCCGCCCGCGGGCGCGCTTGTACTCGAAGAATCGGACGCGGGCGGCGTCGAAAACCGCCACCAGGATATGATCGGTACTCATGCGGCACTCCTCCGGGCCAGGGATAACCCGCGAACATGTCATCCGTTCCCGTTGCGGACACGCGCGCAGTGCGTATGGTGTCGAACCGAGAGGGGGGACACGCATGCTCGTAAGCCGGCCGAAAAAGGAAGTCCGCAGCTGGACGACGGACAGCCGCCGCTGGGCCGCGTTCAAGCCGCGGCCGGGCGACATCGTCATCGCCACCGCGCCCAAATGCGGCACGACCTGGACGCAGCAGATCGCGAGCCTCCTCGTCTTCCAGGAGCCCAGCCCCCGCGACATCCAGAACACCTCGCCCTGGATCGATTTCCGCCTGCCGCCGGTCGACGCCATGATGGCGTTCATCGAGGCGCAGACGCATCGCCGGTTCCTCAAATCGCATCTGCCCTTCGACGCGCTGCCGATCTATGACGAGATCCAGTACATCCACGTCGCGCGCCACGGGCTGGACGCGTTCATGTCGTGGCACAACCACACCAGCCACTACACGCCGCATGCGATCGAGCAGCAGAGCGCCGCGGGTCTCGCGGACGAGACGATCGCCCGCCCGCGGCCGCTGCCCGATCCCTCGCCGCATGTCCAGTTCGCGGTGTGGATGACGGAAGGGCCGCAGGCGCGGCTGGTCGACGATGCCCCGGCGTCGAACTTCTTCGACATGGAGCGCAGCTGGTGGCGCGAGCGCAAGCGCGGCAACGTGCTGCTCGTCCACTACAACGACATGAAGGCCGATCTCGGCGCCGAGATGCGCCGCATCGCGGCGTTCCTGAAGATCGATATCCCCGAGAGCATGTGGCCGAGCCTGGTCGCGGCGGCGAATTTCGAGTTCATGCGCGAGCACGGCGCGACGCTCGTCCCCCGGGCTGCGATGAGCTGGGACAAGGGCCACGAACGCTTCATCAACAAGGGCACCAACGAACGCTGGCGCGCCGAGCTGACGGAGGCGGACATCGCCGCTTACAAGGAACGCGCCGCGCGCGAGCTTTCGCCTGCGCTGCGGAGCTGGCTCACGGGCGGCCGTCGCGTGGCGGGGGAACCGAGGGAGACGGGGGATTGATTGTCCCCCCCGCAAAGCGGGGGAGGATAAGTCTCACATCCCCAACTGATCCCCCACCATCGCGCGGACGAGCTCGACGATGGCGCGGCGCGTGCCGCGGTGGGCGATACGCGGGAAGAGGTCGGCGAGGTCGCGGCCGTAGCGCGTCTTGGCGAGGTCGAGCGAGGAGCGCTCCTGCGGCGACGTCACCAGGCGTTTGCCCGATGTCTCCGGCAGGCCGTCGAAGAAATACGCGACCGGCGCCTCCAGCGCGATCGCCGCCACATAGAGCGTCGAAGCGCTGATCCGGCACAGGCCGTACTCGTAGCGCTGGATCATCTGGAACGTCACGCCGAGATGGTCGGCCAACGTGCTCTGGTTCATGCCGAGCGACTTGCGGCGCGAGCGCACGCGCGCTCCCACATGTTCGTCGACGGCATTGCGTTTGCGGGCTCTGGGCATCGAAGGTCGAGCGAATCGTTTCTGCTTACTGCCAGTAAGTAGAACGTTTTTCGCGCCGACGCAACATTGCTCGCGTGCGGGATGATCAACGAGACCTTCTGGCGATGGGCAACGAGATTCGTCGCCATCGCAAAGCCAAGGGGCTCAGCCAGGAGGAACTGGCCGAGCTCGCCGGTCTCAATCGCAACTACGTCGGTTTCGTCGAGCGTGCCGAACGAAGCCCGCGCGCCGTCACCATCTTCCGCCTCGCCCGCGCCCTCGAGATCCATCCTTCGGACCTGTTGCGCGAGATGAAATGGACGCTGCGCTGAGAAGCGCTCGCCTTTTCTTATCGTGGATTATAACCGGCCTCTTCGCGAGGCTCAATGGGGTATCGGCGCTGCCCTCATGCTTCGACAGGCTTAATCTTCGAATCATCACCAACGTCATGGCCGCCCTTGTGGCGGCCATCCATAAGCGCGGTCTCGCAGTTGTGAGTATGGATGGCCGGGACAAGCCCGGCCATGACGGTAAGATCTGTGAATCAGTTCGCTCGGGAGCAGTCCCACCCTGCCGTAACGGCGCACTTGTCCTTGGGCGCCGCCGCCGCTAGAGCAGGGGCAATCGCCATTTCGTAAGGTTTTCCATGTCCAACGACATCCCCGAGGGGTTCGCGCCCTTCAAGCTCGCCATGGGCTTCGTCAACGTGAACGGCCCGCTCTACGGCAAATGGGACGGGACCCATCTGCTCCTGGGCTTCCGCGTCGAGGAGCGGCACTGCAACCCGGGCCAGGTCGCCCATGGCGGGATGCTGGCGACCTTCGCCGACATGCTGCTGCCCATCGCCTCGCGCTTCCAGGGCAAGACCGACATGGGGTTCCTGCCGACGGTCAATCTTTCCTGCGACTTCCTGGCGCCTGCGGCTCTGGGCGCCTGGGTCGAGGGCAGGGCGGAGGTCGTGCGCATGACGCGAAACCTGCTCTTCGCGCAGGGAATCGCCACGGCGGACGGCGAGCCCTGCCTGCGCGCCAACGGCATCTTCAAGATCAAGACGACGAAGGATGCGGGCAACATCGCCAACTTTTCGATAAAGTCGCTGTTCGACTTTCCGTAAGAGAGCCCGCGATGAGCGACGTCCAAAAGCCGCCTCAGGAGATCTTCCCGCCGCAGCCCGCGGGCGGGGCGCGCTGGAGGTTCCTGCGCGACGTCGCGGTGTTCGAGCTCAAGCTGGTGCTCAACAACATGCACAATTTCGTCCAGGTGCCGCTGACGCTGGGCGTCGCGCTGTTCGACCTGATCTTCAAGCACGGCGAGGAGGGCTCGCGCTTCTACTGGCTGGTCGAGCAGGGCAGGCTGATCGACGACCATATCGACATCTACAGCATCGTCGACCACCGCGAGCGCGGGCTGAACAAGGACTACACCGTCGACGCCGTGCTCAAGCGCCTCGAAGGGGTGATCGTGCGCGAATACGAGAAGGGTGGCACCGCGGCCAGCATCAAGAACGCCGTCGACCGCGCCTTCGACGAGATGCAGTCGCGCACGGCGCCCGCCTCGGGTAAGGCTGCGGAGGCGGCCGAGAAGGCGATGGAAGCGATGCGCCAGGCGGCGGAGAAGTTCCGGTCGAAGGGGGAAGGCGAGACGAAGCCGGAAGAAGAAGAAAAGCCGAAAGAAACGAACTGATTTTCCTCTCCCCTACGGGGAGAGGACGCAAAATCTTGCACTTAGCGGAGCGAAGCGCAGCTAAGTGCTTAGATTTTGCTGGTGAGGGTGAACCGGTCTAGGCACCGGCGACTCACCCCTCACCTGAAAAATCATGGGCTTGGTCTTCGCTTCGCTCAGCCCAAACCCATGATTTTTCTTCCTCTCCCTCAAGGGGAGAGGAGATTCAGTGCGCGCCTTCGAACGCTTCCAGAACGTTCACCGTATTCACCCCCAGCATCTCGACGTTGTAGCCGCCCTCGAAGACGAACACCGTCGGCAGCCTGAACGCGGCGATGGCTTCGCCCAGCCGCAGATAATCCTCGCTGGTCAGGCGGAACCGCGCGATGGGGTCGTCGATGAAGGTGTCCAGCCCCAGCGAAACGAGAAGCACGTCGGGACCGAACGCCTCGATCGTCGCGCGCGCCTTGGCGAACGCCGCGCTGTAGGCATGCCATTCGGTGCCGGAGGGCATCGGCAGGTTCAGGTTCGCGTCCTCGCCCCGGCCCGCGCCGGTCTCGTCCGCGAAGCCCAGGAAATGCGGATAGGCGAAATTGGGATCGGCGTGGAGGGAACAGAAGAACACGTCGTCGCGGTCGTAGAAGATCGTCTGCGTGCCGTTGCCGTGGTGATAGTCGACGTCGAGGATCGCAGGTCTCAAGCCGGCGTCGCGCAGATATTGCGCGGCGATGGCGATGTTGTTGAGATAGCAGAAGCCGCCGAACACGTCGCCGGCCGCGTGATGTCCGGGCGGACGCGCCAGCGCGAAGGCGCTTCTCTCTCCGGCGCGCACGGCCTCAGCGGCCGAGAGCGCCACGTCGACCGCGGCGCGCGCGGCGTCCCATGTCCCGCGCATGATCGGCGTGCCGGCGTCGAAGGCGAAGGTGCCGAGCCGCGACTCTATGTCGGGCGCGCGGCGCGCGCTCAGCCCCGGCGCGGGCCAGCGCGAGGGCAGCGCCGCAAGCGCCTTGGGCCCATAGGCCTTCTGCCACTGCGCGAACGCGTCGCCGAGGAAGCTTACGAGGCCGCCATCATGCACGCGCAGGATCGGCGCGTCGTCGAAGCCGGTCGGCGCCAGGATGGGTCCGAGCTTGCGCTCTTCGATGCGCGCGCGCACGGCTTCGGCACGCGACGGGATCTCGACGGCGGGAAGCAGCCTGCCGCCCTCGAACTCCTGGGCCGGGATGTGTCCCAGATGCGCGGGCGAATAGAACGTCTTCATTCAGCCAGCCTGCAACAGGATCGCGCCCGCCGCAATCGCGCCCGCCGCCAGCCAGCGCCGCAGGGTCATGTGCTCGCCCAGGAAGCTCATGGCGAGCGCGGTGCCGAACAGCACGCTCGTCTCGCGCAGCGCGGCGAGCTGGGCGGTGGCGCCGTAGCGGTAGGCGAGCATCGCCGCGCCGTAGCTGACGATGGAGAGCGCGGCGGTGAGAAAGCCGAGCTTCCATTGCCGCCGCGCCGCCGCCACCACCGCGCGTCCGCGGATGCCGGGCGCGGTCGTGAGAACGCAGATCCCGTGCGCCACGAAGAACCACAGCACATAGCTGAAGGGCTGGACCACCGAGCGCACGCCGGACGCGTCGATGACCGTGTAGCAGCCGATGGTGAAGCCCGTGCCCAGCGCATAGAGCAGGCCTGCGCGCGCGCCTTCGCTGGCGCGGTGCGAGATGCCGATGGCGATGACCCCGCCGCAGACCATCGCGATGCCGAAGAGCTCGATCGCCGGCGGATGCTCGTGCAGCAGCACGATCGCGCCCAGCGCGGTGAACAGCGGCCCCGTGCCGCGCGCGACCGGATAGACGGCGGAGAACGCGGCGCTCTCATAGGACTTCACCAGCAGCAATTCATAGAAGGCGTGCACGAACGCCGTGCCGGCCAGGAACCACAGCGCGCGTCCTTGCGGGAACGGCACGAAGAACAGCGCCGGCGCCACGATGACCGACGAGAACACGCCGATCAGCAGCCGCATGGCGTATTTGTCGTCCGCCCGCTTGGTCAGGATGTTGACCACGGCATGGACGGCGGCGGAGAGGAGAATCAGGGCAAGGGCGAACGTCATGGGCGTGCGACTTTGGTCCGCCCTGCGCCCGTCCGCAATCATGTGCGCAATCGCTGCGGAACGGCTGCCCGGCTCGCACGTTTACGCAACGGACGAACAGACGAGGAAGCAATGGCAAACAAGCACGATATGCGCGACGGGCTGCCTGGGCATGCCGATCCTTTGATCGCGGACCGCCTGCCCAAATCCGTGACGCAGGACGAACTCAACCGCGAGCAGGACGCGCGCGTCTCCACCGAGCCGCAGATCGTGACCCCCGAGCCCGGCAAGAACGTGCCGGAAGGGCAGAACACGAAGGGGTAAGCCCTTCAAACCAAATCACCATGGCCGGGCTTGACCGGCCACCCAGCGCGCCCGCGTTTGCGGGCGCAAAGGGATTCACGCGGAGACGCGGAGGACGCGGAGAAGAAAAAGAACTCCGCGCACTCCGCGTCTCCGCGTGAGATTTCCTTAGCTTCTTTTTTCGCTCGCTGACGCCCGCTGGCTGGGTGGCCGGGTCAAGCCCGGCCATGGTGTTGAGGAGAGTGCTGGATTCTCCTCCCATCTCCGCGCAAACTCCCACTCCCCGCGCGGAGTTCCCATCTTGCTCAACGACGATCTCATCGGCATTCCCGGCGGGCGCTGGAGGCTTCAGACGCCGGCGCTCGTCATCGATCTCGACGTGCTGGAGCGCAACATCGCGCGCATGGCCGATCACGCGGCGCGTCACGGCGTCAATCTGCGCCCGCACGCCAAGACGCACAAATCCGCCGAGATCGCCAAGCGCCAGATGGCGGCGGGCGCGCTCGGCATCTGCTGCGCCAAGCTCGGCGAGGCGGAGGCGCTGGCGGCGGCGGGCGTGGAGTCCATCCACATCACCTCGCCCGTCGTCACCGAAGGCGGCATCGCGCGGCTGATGGCGCTGAACGGGAGGATGAAGGAACTGATCGTGGTGTGCGACGACGCGGAGGTCGCGGCCAAGCTCGACGCCGCGGCGTCGGGCAAGACGCTGGACGTCTTCGTCGACATCGATCCGGGCATGGGCCGCACCGGCATCCGCCCCGATCTCGCGCCCGCGCTTGTCGAGCAGGTCGCGCGCGCGGGAAATCTCACGCTCAGGGGCCTGCAATGCTACGCCGGCCAGGTGCAGCACATGGAATCGCCCAACCAGCGGCGCGACGCGTCGTTCTCGGCGCTCAAGGAGCTGGGCGCGCTGCGCGACCGGCTGAAGGAGAAGGGGCTTGCGCCCGCGATCCTGTCCGGCGGCGGCACGGGCACGTTCGGCATCGATCCCGAGGCGCGGGTCTTGAGCGAGCTGCAGGTCGGCTCCTACGTCTTCATGGATCGTCAGTACAATGACGTTTGGACGAAGCCCGGCGACCGTCCGCCCTTCGAGACCTCGCTGTTCGTGCAGACGACGGTGATCAGCGCCAACCGCACCGGCCTCGTCACCACCGATGCGGGGCTCAAGTCCTTTGCGACGGATGACGGCGTTCCCGTCATCGCGCACGGAGCTCCCGAAGGTGCGGCCTATTTCTTCTTCGGCGACGAGCAGGGCGGGGTGATCTACTCCGAGGAGACGCGCAAATTGAAGCGCGGCGACCAGATCGCCTGCGTCGTGCCGCATTGCGATCCGACCGTGAACCTCTACGACCGCTACCACGTCGTGCGCGGCGACACGCTCGAAGCGATCTGGCCCGTGGATGCGCGGGGGCGGTCGGCTTAGTTGAGCCCAGCGGCACGTCGCCCTTCGAGGCCCGCCTGCGGCGGGCACCTCAGGGGTGACGTGCTTGCTTTAACAGTCGCGTCATCCTGAGGTGCGAGCGGAGCGAGCCTCGAAGGATGGCGCGCCGCTCAATGAACCCATTCCGTTCAGAATCACCCCCCAAACCCAGCTTTTCCGCGCCCTGCGGGCACCGAAACTATGACTGAACCGTTCATGTGGGGTTCAGCCGGGCTTGGCGATAGTGCGTCTTAGAGGAAGGGCGAGAGAAACCCCCTTTTACGGAGTGAGAACCATGAAAAAGATCACGAAATTCGCGCTCGGTGCGCTGATGCTGGCAGGCACGGCGGTCGGGCTGACGCAGCCGGCTTCCGCAGGCGTCTCGGTCGGTATCGGCATCGGTATCCCCGGTCCCGCCTATTACGGCCCGGCCTATGCCTGCGACCCGTACTACGACTACTACGACGCCTATGGCTGCGGCGCGTACTATTCGGGCCCGGTCTTCATCGACGGCGCCTGGTTCAACGGACCGCTGCGCTGGCGCTGGTGGGGCGGACGCCGCGAGTTCTGGACGCATGGCGGCTGGCACGTCGGTTCCGGCTGGCGTGAAGGCGGCTTCCACGGCCGCGGCTTCAACCCGGGCTTCCGTGGCGGGTTCCACGGCGGCTTCCGCGGCGGCGAGCATATGCACCCCGGCTTCGGCGGCGGCGGGCACTTCGGCGGCGGCCACATGGGCGGCGGCGGATCGCACTTCGGCGGCGGCGGCCACATGGGTGGCGGCGGCGGATCACATGGCGGCGGCGGATCGCATGTCGGCCACTAACCTCTAGGCGCTGCACCTCGATTTCGGTGTACGCTCCATCCGGCGCGGCCCTCCCCCGGCCGCGCCGGATCTTTTTTTGGGGATGCGAGATGAAAAGGCCGCTCAAGACGATCTTCGCCGCCGCTCTGCTCGCGGGCGTCGTGTTCGGCGCACCCGCGTCCGCGCAGGTGGGAATCTCGTTCGGCTTTGATGACGGCCTCTACGGCTTCGATCCTTGCGACTATTACGACTACTACGCGGCGCCGCCGCCTTGGGGATTGCCGGACGACTATTGCGACTATCCCGTCTCCTTCGAGCCGGTGTTCTTCGACGGCTTCTGGTATCGCGGTCCGATCTTCTATCGCTGGACGCACGGCCGGCGCGTGTTCTGGCTGAACGGCGGCTGGCGCGAGGACGGCTGGCGGGGGCCGCGCCCGCCGGGCATCGCCTGGCAGGATCGCGGCGGGCCGATGCACGGCTTTCGGCCAGGAATGGCGATGCGCGGCCGGATGGGACCCAGGCCCTTCGTCGAGCCCCGGATGGGCGGCGGTCACGGCCCGCGCGGCCGCTAGCTAAGA
This sequence comes from Alphaproteobacteria bacterium, assembly GCA_021325375.1. Lineage (GTDB taxonomy): Bacteria > Pseudomonadota > Alphaproteobacteria > Micropepsales > Micropepsaceae > Rhizomicrobium. The sequence goes on from JAJPHG010000036.1 coordinate 14,598, forward strand.
TTGCGTGCCTGAGCGGCGCAGACCGTATATCCTGTCCCCCGTGAGGGAACGCAACTTGGCACAGCCCCTGTGCCGAACTTGGAGGATATTTCAGATGAAATACGCGTTGAAGACGGCCGCATCCGTGGCCGCCTTGGCGTTCGCGCTTTCCGTGCCCGCGAAAGCCGGGGTCAGTATCGGCATCAATATCGGGATTCCGATTCCGGTGCCTGGCGCCGTCGCGATCGACTACGACAGCGGCGGATATTGCGACGACTATGGCTGCCCCGACGAGTACTGGGACATGCCGGTCTATTACGGCCCCGTCTACTACGGCGGTTCGTGGTTCCAGGGTCCGATCTACTATCGCGACTTCGGCGGCGAGCGCTGGTACTGGGTGCGCGGCGGCTGGCGGCGCGACGAGTGGCGCGGCCCGCGTCCGAGGTGGTGGCGCGGCGACTATCGCTACGGCCCGGCGCTCGGCTACGACTTCTATCTCGGCCACGGCTTCCGCCACGACCGCGACCGCTACTGGCGCGGCAATGATTGGCGCGCGGGACGCGCATGGGATCGCGACCGCTCGCGGAATTGGGACCGCGACCATCACGATCACGGCGGCGAGCACATGCACCCCGACAACGACCATCACGACGATCATGGCGGCCACGGCAATGGCGGCGGCATGATGGGCGGCGGCGGAATGATGGGCGGAAACGGCCATGGCTCCGGCGGCGGCATGATGGGCGGCGGCAATGGTGGTAATGGCGGCAACGGCAATGGCGGCAACGGTAATGGCCATGGCGGTTCCGGCAATGGTGGCAATGGCGGTAATGGCGGCAACGGCAATGGCGGCAACGGCAACGGCCATGGCGGTTCCGGCAACGGCTCGGGCAATGGCAACGACAAGCCGAAGCACCACGACCATGACAACGGCAATGGCAATGGCGGCAACGGCGGCAACTAAGCCTCGCCTTTGAGAAGAAGAAGAAGCGGCCTCGGCGGGAAACCGCCGGGGCCGTTTCGCTTTTCGATATCCCCAACACCGTCATGGCCGGGCCCCCGGGACCGCGCGAAGCGCGGCCCGAGGACATGCTTCACGTCCCGGCCATCCATACACTCACTGCGAAACCAGGGAGTATGGATGGCCGCCACGAGGGCGGCCATGACGATTGAGAGTGATTCCATTCAATCGAAAACTGCTCTAGCTTTCGCGCTTTCCCGAAGAGGCACTGCATGAGCCGCGAAAGGCCCAACGATCTCGGCGCGTTCTGGCTGCCGTTCACGCCCAATCGCGATTTCAAGGCGCGGCCGCGCATGCTTTCGCGCGCGGAGGGGATGTATTTCCATTCCAACGACGGGCGCGCGCTGCTCGATGCGTGCTCCGGGCTCTGGTGCTCGAACGCGGGCCACGGCCGCAAGGAGATCGCGGACGCGATCGCGCGCGCCGCGCATTCGCTCGACTTCGCGCCCACCTTCCAGTTCGCGCATCCCGACGCCTTCGTGCTCGCCGAGCGCATCGCGGCGCTCGCGCCGGAGGGCCTCGACCACGTCTTCTTCGTCAATTCCGGATCGGAGGCCTGCGACGCGGCGCTGAAGATCGCGCGCGCCTATTGGCAGAAGAAGGGCGAGGGCGGCCGCTTCCGCCTGATCGGGCGCGAGAAGGGCTATCATGGCGTGACGTTCGCGGGCATCTCGGTCGGAGGCCTCGCCAACAACCGCAAGCCCTATGGCCCGCTTCTTCCGGGTACGGACGATCACCTGCCGCTGCCCTACGATCGCGCCGCGATGGCGTTCACGCGCGGCGAGCCGGAAGCCGGCGCCGACTATGCCGACGCGCTCGATGCGCTGGTCGCGCTGCACGGCGCCGAGACCATCGCCGCGGTCATCGTCGAGCCGATGTCGGGCTCGGCCGGCGTCTTCGCGGCCCCCAAAGGCTACCTGCAGCGCCTGCGCGCGGCTTGCGACCGGCACGGCATCCTGCTCGTCTTCGACGAGGTGATCACCGGCTTCGGGCGGGTGGGGGCTGCGTTCGCGGCCGAGCGCTACGGCGTCGTGCCGGACATGATCACCTTTGCGAAGGGCGTCACCAACGGCGCGGTGCCGATGGGCGGGGTGATCGTGAGCGGCAAGATCCACGAGGCCTTCATGACCGGTCCCGCGCACGCGATCGAGCTGTTCCACGGCCATACCTATTCCGGCCATCCGCTCGCCTGCGCTGCGGGGCTTGCGACGCTGGACATCTATCGCGACGACGCCCTCTTCGCGCGCGCGAAGACGCTCGAGAAGACGTTCGAGGACGCGGTGCACGGCCTGAAAGGCGCCGCGCGCGTCGTCGACATCCGCAATGTCGGGCTCGCCGCCGGGATCGACATCGAGCCAGACGCGCAGGCTCCGGGTCTGCGCGGCTTCGAGGCGATGCGCCGTGCGTTCTTCGACGAGGACATGGTCATCCGCGTCTCCGGCGACACCATCGCGCTCGCCCCCGCGCTGATCGTGTCCGAAAGCGAGATCGCGCGCATGGTCGAGAGCGTGCGCAGGGTGCTGGGGCGGCTGGGGTAAAAAAAAGCAAAAAATGTCATGGCCCGCGAATGCGGGCCACCCAGCTGGGTTCTCCGCGATCTTGAAATGATTCACGCGGAGCCGCGGAGGTCCTTTCTCTTCTCCGCGTCTCCGCGTGCGATTCTTCTGACAGATCAGGTCAGCGTCACCTGGGCGGCCGCATTCGCGGGCCATGACATTTGCCGCGTCAGCAATGTTCGCTCCGGAACGTGTTCGCGCCCGCAACATGATTTCGATTCCCGCGCGCGGAACGTCTGTCGTCGGGGCGGCTTCCTTTGGCCGGGCAAATGCGCTAATCCGCGCCATCAAATCCGGCCAAGAGGCAGATCATGCGCATCGGCGTTCCGAAGGAAATCAAGAACCACGAATACCGCGTCGGCATGACGCCGGCCGCCGTGCGCGAGCTGACGTCGCGCGGCCACGAGGTATTCGTCGAGACGATGGCTGGCGACGGCATCGGCCTTTCCGACGAGAACTACACCCGCGTCGGCGCCAAGATCCTTCCCAACGCCGACGAGGTGTTCGCCGGCGCCGACATGATCGTGAAGGTGAAGGAGCCGCAGGCCGTGGAGATCAAGCGCCTGCGCCCCGGCCAGACGCTGTTCACCTATCTCCATCTCGCGCCCGATCCGGAGCAGACCAAGGGCCTGCTCGATTCCGGTGCCGTGTGCATCGCCTACGAGACCGTGACCGACGCACGCGGCGGACTGCCGCTGCTCGCGCCGATGAGCGAGGTCGCGGGCCGCATGTCGATCCAGGCCGGCGCGCATTCCCTCGAGAAGGCGCAAGGTGGCTGCGGCATGCTGCTGGGCGGCGTGCCGGGCGTGGCGGCGGCGAAGGTCGTCGTGCTCGGCGGCGGTGTCGTCGGCACCAACGCGGCGCGCATGGCGATGGGCATGGAGGCGCATGTCACCGTCCTCGATATCTCGCTGCACACGCTCTACCAGCTCGACCTGCGCTTCGGCGCCGCGCTCAACACGATCTATTCGACCATCGACTCGGTCGAGGAATACGTCATCGGCGCCGATCTCGTGATCGGCGGCGTGCTGCTGCCGGGCGCCGCCGCGCCCAAGCTCATCACGCGCAAGATGGTCAGCCAGATGAGGAAAGGCTCCGTCATCGTCGACGTCGCCATCGACCAGGGCGGCTGCGCCGAGACCAGCCATGCGACCACCCACGCCGATCCGACCTACATGGTCGACGGCGTGGTGCATTACTGCGTCGCCAACATGCCGGGCGGGGTGGCGCGCACCTCGACCTTCGCGCTCAACAACGCGACGCTGCCGTTCACCATCGCGCTGGCCGAGAAAGGCGCGGAGCAGGCGATGAAGGACAACGCGCATCTGCGCGCCGGCCTCAACGTCTACAAGAACACGCTCACCTACAAGGCCGTCGCCGACGCCCAGCACCTGCCGTTCAAGAGCGCGGAAGCCGCGCTAGGGATGTGAGGATCTGAGCGCGCGGGTCCGCTCGCGCGTCTTCTTTTCCATGCAGCCGAAATAGAGCGTGGGGTAGATGCTGCCGCCCTCGCTCTCCGCCGCCTCGGCCTTGCAGTCGGCGTCGCGCCGCGCGATCCAGGCGCGTTCCTCCTCGCGCAACGAGGCCTTGGCGCCGTCCGGAAGCGCGCGCCAGGCGTCGTTCAACGCCCGGTCGGCGGCGTCGTAGCGATCCTGCGCGCAGCGGTTGATGTCGTTCTGGACGATGGCCTTGTCGCACTCGTCCGCCTGCGCGGCGGTCGAGGCGAGCAGGAGTGCGATGGTCGCAAGCAGGCGCATGGTTTCTCCCGAAGGCGTGCTAGGATCATCGCATGAAACTCGAGCGCCTGCCACCGGTGGTCTCGTCGCTCAAGGCGAGCAACCATCCCTACCTCAACGGCGCCTGGACGCCGCTTCTGGAAGAGATGAACGCGTTCGATCTCGACGTGATCGAGGGCAGGATCCCCGACGACATCGACGGTGTCTATCTGCGCAACACCGAGAACCAGGTGCACCAGCCGCTCGGCCGCTATCATCCCTTCGACGGCGACGCGATGCTGCACCGGATCAGTTTCCGCGACGGCCGCGCGGACTATCGCAACCGCTTCGTGCGCACGCGCTGCTTTCAGGCCGAGCAGGAGGCGGGCGGCTCGCTGTGGGGCGGGCTCGCCGATCCTCCGGCGTTGTCGAAGCGGCCGGGCTTCGGCGCGCATGGCAGCCTCAAGGACAACGCCTCCACCGATGTGGTCGTGCATGCGGGGCTTGCGCTGGCGACGTTCTATCAATGCGGCGAAGGCTACCGCGTCGACGCCTCGAGCCTGGAGACGCTCGGCCCCGATTGCTGGGTGCCGCTCGACGGCATCTCGGCGCATCCCAAGCTCGATCCCGCGACGGGCGAGCTCATGTTCTTCAACTATTCCAAGCATGCGCCGCATCTGCATTACGGCGTCGTCGACCGCGACAACCGGCTCACGACCTACATGCCGATCCCGCTCGCCGGCCCGCGCCTGCCGCACGACATGGCGTTCACCGAGCATTACGCGATCCTCAACGACATGCCGATGTTCTGGGACGCGGAGCTGCTCAAGCGCGGCGTCCACGCCGTGCGCCTGCACAAAGGCTTGCCGTCGCGCTTCGCGATCGTGCCGCGCCATGGCGGCGCGGTGCGCTGGTTCGAGGCGGCGCCGACCTACGTGCTGCATTGGGTGAACGCTTACGAACAGGGCGACGAGATCGTGCTCGACGGCTATTTCCAGGAAGAGCCCGAGCCCAAGCCCCGCGCCGGCGCGCCGCCTGGCTATGAGCACATGATGGCCTATCTCGACGAGTACAGCTTCAAGCCTAAGCTGCACCGCTGGCGCTTCAACATGCGCGACGGCACGACGAAGGAGGAGCGCCTGGACGACGCGATCCTGGAATTCGGCAGCATCGACCGGCGTGTCGCGGGGCGGCGCTACCGCTATGCCTATTCGACGCTCGCCGAGCCCGGCTGGTTCCTGTTCAACGGCTTCGCGCGCAACGACCTCGAGACGGGCCTGCGCAGCGAATACCGTCTCGCGCCCGGACGCTTCGCGAGCGAGGCGCCGTTCGTGCCGCGCGCCGGCTCGCGGGAGGAAGACGACGGCTATCTGGTAAGCTTCGTCACCGATGAGAACACCGGCACGTCCGAATGCATTCTCCTCGACGCGCGCCGCATCGAGGACGGCCCGGTGGCCCGCATCGCGCTCCCGCACAAGATCTGCAGCGGCACGCACGCCTGCTGGGCGGAGCGGCGGGAGTTGCGGAGCTAGGACTTAGGAAACCACGGCACGAAGGCCGGCGTGCGCGCGGCGTAGTCCGCGTGGCCGGGATGGCGGCGCATGCGGCTTTCGACGGTGGGCACGCCGCTCCAGCGCGCGAGCAGATAGGTCATCGCCACGGGCGCGGGCAAGGTCCACAACCCCCACGCGGATTCCGTCGCGATGAGGTACAGGCCCCACCACACGCAGGCGTCGCCGAAATGGTTGGGATGGCGGCTGTAGCGCCACAACTCGCGGTCCAGCACGCGGCCGCGATTCGCGAGCACGGATTTGAAGCGCACGAGCTGCCAATCGGCGACGCTCTCGAAGGCGAGGCCGAAGACGGCGAGCACGGCACCCGCGATGCCCGCGGGCCCGATGCCGTCCGCGCCCCATTGTCCGATCTGCACGGGAAGCGAGACGACGAATTGCAGGACGAACTGCAACGCGAAGACGTAAAGCAGAGTGCCGAGCGCGAAGCTCATCTTCACCCGCGCCAGCAGCCGCGTGTAGCGCGGGTCGGGGCCGTTCTTCTGCCAGCGCCATATCAGATAGAGCCCAAGCCGGATTGCCCAAGCCTCGGTGAGCCCGAGCAGAAGCTTGTTGTGCGCCCCGTGCGCGCCGGCCTCGTGATAGGAAGCGAGCGCGATGACGCCGATGCCCAGCCCCCACCACGAGTCGATGAAGCTCACATCCTTGAGCCGCAGCCCGGCGAGCCAGAGCAGCAGGAAGCACGCCGCCGAGATCGCGGCGTTGAGTGCGAGATGGAGCGCGATGGCGCTCACTTATATCGTCGCTCCGCCGTCGCAGACGATGGTCTGGCCGGTGGTGAACGAGCCCGCCTTCGAGGCCAGGAACACGGCTGCGCCCGCGATCTCGTCCGGCTCGCCGATGCGGCGCAAGGGCGCTCCTTGCGTCGAGCGCTTGAGCGTCTCCGGGTTCTCCCACAGCGCGCGCGCGAAATCGGTCTTGATCAGGCCCGGCGCGATGCAGTTGGCGCGGATGTTGTGCGGCCCGTACTCGACGGCGATGTTGCGCGCGAGCTGCATGTCGGCGGCCTTGGAGATGCAATAGGCGCCGAGCACCGGCGAGCCGCGCAGGCCGCCGATCGAGGAGACGATGATGATCGAACCGTCCTTGCGCTCGACCATCTCCGGCAGCACGAGCTGCGCGAGCCAATGATTGGAGCGGATGTTCGCGCCCATGATCTTGTCGAAGGCCTCGTCGGGGATGCCCATCTGCGGCCCGTAATAGGGATTGAGCGCGGCGTTGCAGACGAGCACGTCGATGCGTCCCCATTTGGCACGCGTCTTGGCGACGAGCTGCTCGAGCTGCTCCTTGTAGTTGATGTTGCAGGGGATCGCGATCGCGGCCTCGCGCGACCGCGCCTTGTTGATGTCGCCGGCCACCTGGTCGCAGGAATCCGCCTTGCGGCTGGAGACCACGACATTGGCGCCGTGCTCGGCCAGCCGGTGCACGATCGCCTCGCCGATGCCCTTGGTCGAGCCGGTGACGAGCGCGATCTTGCCGCTCAGATCGAACAGATTCATGGATATCTCCCCTATTTGAAATAGCGATGGGGCGATCATCGCCTAGATTTCGCCGCGGGGCCAAGCGAAACTGGCGGCCATGAAGAGGCTCTCCATCCCCGCCGTCCTGCTGGTCCTGGCCGCGTGCCAGAGCGCTCCGCCGCGCTATTCCTATCAGCCGCCGCCGCCCCCGCCATCGGCGCCGATGCAGCCCTACAAGGGGCCGCAGGCGCAGCAGCAGCGCGTCAGGCCGCCCGTACCCAGCTATGGCGGCGGCTCGGCCGGCCCGCTGAGCGCGAAAAACGTCGGCGCGTACATGGACGGATTGGAGCGCGACCTGCGCCATTACCTGCGCGGCATTCCCGTCGCGCGGCCCGGCGACGTGGTCGTCCTCAACCTGAAAAGCGACGACATGTTCGAGCGGTCGAGCCTGAGCGACGACGGGCGCGACCTTTTGCGCAACCTGTCGGCGGCGTTGCGCCACTACGACCATACCGCCGTGCAGGTCACCGGCTTCACGGACACGCGCGGCACGCCGGACAAGAATCTCGAGGCGTCGCAGAAACGCGCGGACGCCGTGGCGGCCGAACTGCGCGCCGACGGCGTCGACGCGCACCGCCTGACCGCGACCGGCATGGGCCGCAGCCATCTCAAGGTCGCGACCGGCGACGGCGTCAGCGAAGCGCGCAACCGCCGCATCGAGATCCGCATCGTGCCGAAGCCGGGATGAGCCCAAAAGGGGGAGCCATGAATCTTCGCGAGACCGAGCAGCAGCTGCTCGACGAATTGCGCAAAGTGCGCGCGGACCTGCGCGCCCAGGGTCATGCCGCGCCCGACCTCACCTTCGGCCAGCGCATCGCCGACGATGTCGCGGCGACGATGGGGTCGTGGCGCTTCATCATCATACAGAGCGTGATCTTGTTGGCCTGGATCGTGCTCAACATCACCGCCTATATCGAGCATTGGGATCCCTATCCCTTCATCCTGCTCAACCTGGCGCTGTCGTTCCAGGCGGCCTATGCCGCGCCGTTCATCATGATGAGCCAGAACCGCCAGCAGGACATCGACCGGATGGCGGCGAAGAACGACTACCAGGTCAACGTCAAGGCCGAGCTCGAGATCGAGCTGCTGCACCAGAAGATCGACCAGCTGCGCGAGACCGAGGTCGCGCGCCTGACGCAGGCGGTGAGCGACCTGACCGCGCTCCTCAAGGAAGCGCGGCATCAGGCCTGAAGACGCGCTATTGCTGGATCAGGAACAACGAGCTGTTGAGTTGCCACGACGTCGTGCCGACGCCGGTCGCGTAGACGCGGATCGTGTGCAGACGGCGACCTGTGAACGTATAGGTCGTCATGCGCGACGCGGAGACGAGGTTGCCGGTTGGAGAGCAGAAGGCGCTGTCCTTCCCCGACTGCGGATCCGTCGGATGGTTGTCGACGGTGATGTTGATCTCGACGTAGCTGCCCGCCGGACCCTCGGCGACGCATTCGGCGTTGAAGGTGAAGACCTCCGTCGGGCTGGCGGCCTCGTAAGTGAACGACACGTCGCCCGCGTCGTTCAGCGGAAGCTGCGTCTTCGCGTTGTCGGTGGCTTCAGTGGGCGTGCTGCGCGTCAGCACGTCGAGCACGACCGCCGCCGCCGGGGTTGCCGCGAAGCCCGTTGCCGCGACCATCGCGCCGGTCAGATATCCGATTGCCGTCTTCATGGGCTTTCTCCCTCGGTTTTAAGGCCGCGAGCCTAACCCGGATGCATGACGTTCACCACCGCGGCCGTCGGTTCTGGTAATGCCTTGGCGCATCTTCTATATCCGCAGGGCGAAGAGGAGTATCGAGTGGCCTGGACCCCGCAAAGCTGGCGCGCGAAGCCCATCCGGCAGGTGCCGGACTATCCCGACGCCGCGCGGCTGAACGCCGTGGAGACGCAGCTTCGCGCCTATCCGCCGCTCGTCTTCGCGGGCGAGGCGCGCACGCTCACCCAGAGCCTGGCGGCGGTAGCCGAGGGCAAGGCGTTCCTGCTGCAGGGCGGCGACTGCGCCGAGAGCTTCGCCGAGTTCAGCGCCAACAACATCCGCGACACGTTCTGCGTCTTCCTGAGCATGGCGACGGTGCTCACCTTCGCGGCCGACCTGCCGGTGGTGAAGATCGGCCGCATCGCGGGCCAGTTCGCCAAGCCCCGCTCCGACGACAACGAGACGCGCGACGGCAAGACGCTGCCCTCCTATCGCGGCGACATCATCAACGGCGAGGCGTTCAACGAGGACGAGCGGCGCCCCGATCCCGAGCGCATGCAGCGCGCCTACTTCCAGGCGGCGGCGACGGCCAGCCTGGTGCGCGCCTTCGCGACCGGCGGCTATGCGGACTTAAGCCGCGCGCGGCACTGGTATCTCGACGACCACCATCATGAGGATCTGAAGGAGCGCTATTTCAAGCTCGTCGACCGCATCGCGGAGGGCGTCGGCTTCCTGCGCACCTTCTCGCTCGCCGACGCGGTCGCGGCGCGCACGTCCAAGGTCGATTTCTATTTCAGCCACGAGGCGCTGCTGCTACCTTATGAAGAAGCGCTGACGCGGCAGGATTCGATCACCGGCGACTGGTACGACACCTCCGCCCACATGATCTGGATCGGCGACCGCACGCGCCAGCCCGACGGCGCCCATGTCGAGTTCTGCCGCGGCATCAAAAACCCCATCGGCCTCAAATGCGGGCCGAGCATGAGCGAGGACGATCTCGTCAAGCTGGCCGCTTTGCTCAACCCGCAGAACGTCCCCGGAAGGCTGACCCTGATCGCGCGCTTCGGCGCCGACCAGGTGGCCGAGAAGCTGCCCAAGCTCGTGCGCGCGGTGAAGCGCGCCGGCGCCAACGTCGTGTGGTCCTGCGATCCGATGCACGGCAACACGATCAAGAGCGCGGCCGGCATCAAGACGCGCCCCTTCGAGCGCATCATCAAGGAGCTGCGCACCTTCTTCGAGGTGCATCGCGCGGAAGGCACGCGCGCGGGCGGCGTCCACCTCGAGATGACGGGCCAGAACGTCACCGAATGCACCGGCGGCGCGCAGCAGATCGGCGACGTCAACCTCGCCGACCGCTACGAGACGCGCTGCGATCCCAGGCTGAATGCCAGCCAGGCGCTCGAGCTCGCCTTCCTGCTCGCCGACAATCTGAGCCAGTGGCGCGCCAGGGGCGCAGGCCTCGCCCAATCGGCCTGAGGCGGGTGGGGCATGGGGATCGCGCGTCTGCTGGCGAAAGGTTGGACGGTGATCTGCCTCTTCGCGGCGGCGCATGCGCTGCGCCTGGCGCTCGCGCGCGGCACGGTGCCGCCGCTCGAGGTGGCCAGCACGATCGGCGTCAGCGCGGTGCTCTTCATCGCCATGGGGCTCGTGTTCATCTTCGGATATGTGGCGGCCTCCGATGTCAACAACGCGCCGCACGTTGCCGGCCGTACGCTCGCGCACTTCCTGCCGCATTTCGACGACGTGGTGCTCGTGCTTTTCGCGCTCGCAAGCTTCGTCAACCAGACGCTCTACGCGCCGGACCACATGCGCAGCCCGCCGGTCGAGGCGCTGGGCGCCGCGATGCGCTTCGCGGTGCCGGGCCAGCGCGTGCTCGAATCCACGCTCGCCTGCGGCCTCGACGACGGACGCATCGCGGCGTCCGCTTTCGCCTGGCTGCTCGCGATCGTCTACCTGTTCTCGGCCGCGTCGCGGGTGCGGCTCGCGGCGGGCCTGATCCGCCTAGAGCGCAACCGGCGGCCGGAAGGTTTGGGTCCGGTCATCCCCGCGGCCGTCCTGGGCGTGGCGGCGGTGGCCGGCTTCCAGCTCCTCTACATGGGCAGCGCGTTCGCGTTCATCGACTGCGACGTCTACACCGAGATCTCGGGCGCGCTGCTCGTCGGGCTGGCGCCTTTGCTGCTCGCCTATCTGATGGTGGCCGCGGCGGCGAACCTGCTCGCCATGGGTCCGGAATGAAGGTCTTGGGCCTGGATCTCGATCCCCGGACGCGTTGCGCCCACTGGCATGGCCCGCGCGACGTCATCGCGATCAGGATGCATTGCTGCGGCGTCTTCTACGCCTGCAAGGACTGCCACGACGCGCTTGCCGATCACGCGCCGACGCCATGGCCGCGCGCGAAATGGGACGAGAAGGCGGTGCTCTGCGGCGCCTGCGGGCACGAGATGAGCGTGCGGGACTATCTGCGCTGCGGGAATGCGTGTCCGGCCTGCGCGGCGCAGTTCAATCCGGGCTGCAGCGAGCACTATCACTTCTATTTCGAGGTTTAGTTCCTCTCCCCTTGAGGGAGAGGAAGAAAAATCATGGGTTTGGGCTGAGCGCGGCGAAGACCAAGCCCTTGATTTTTCAGGTGAGGGGTGAGTCGGCGGTACGAACCACGTCCCCCTCACCAGCAAAATCTAACGCTTAGCTTCGCGTTGCTACGCTAAGCGTAAGATTTTGCGTCCTCTCCCACGAGGGGAGAGGAAAATCACTTCACATTGCTCGTCGCGCGGATGAAGTCGGCGGTCGCGGTGTGCATCTCCTTCAGCGAGTCCTGGTGCGCGTACACCATGTGGCCCGACTGGAAGTAGTGATACTGGATGTTCTTCTGCAGCTGGTCGGGGATCGGAAGCTGGTGCATCTCGTACCAGCCTTCGTAATAGGGCGTCGCGAGGTCGTAATAGCCGCCCATGAGCAGGATCTTCAGGTTCGGGTTCTGCTTCATCGCGTTGGCGAGGTCGGGCATCACGTTGGCGGCGCCGCGTCCGGGGAACTGTTGTCCCGGCGGCTTGTGGCGCATGTCCCAGTCGCGATAGAGCCGCGCCGAGGGAACGTAGAGCCTGCCCTGGCCGTAGTTCAGCGTGGCCCGGACATAGGCGTTGAACGCCGAGATATAGGCCGAGCTGATCGAGGCCGATTGCGGGTCGTAGTCGGAGCGCTCGCTCAAGGGATCGAGCGTGATGCCGGAGAAGCGCGTGTCGAGGCGGCCGGTCGAGAGCCCCGCATCGTCCTGCAGCGTCTTCTCGAACTCGCCGCCGTCGATGCGCAGATTGGCCTTCATGATGTACCAGACCGGCAGGCCGGTGACGTTGTGCAGCTTGTTGGCGATGTCCAGCTTCTGCTTGGCGGGGAGGCCTGCGCCCGCCTGCAGCGCCTGGGCGTATTCGCCCATCGCGAAGCGCTCGACGCTCTGCACGAAGGAAGGCAGGTCGGCCGGCTTCTTGCCCGGAAGCTTGTTGTGATACCACGCCGTCGCCGCATAGGTCGGCAGCGCGACCTCGTAAGGCAGGTTGACGCCCGGATTGTATTCGGGGCGGTCGACCGACAGATCGAAGTTCAGGATCTGCGACAGCAGTATCACGCCGTTGAAGTCGATGTCGTGCTCGGTCTCCAGATCGTTGACCAGGACCGCCGAGCGCGGCGTGCCGTAGCTCTCGCCGAAGAGGTATTTCGGCGAGTTGAAGCGGTTGTACTTGGCCAGGAACTCCTGGATGAAGCTCGCGAAGGCCTGGCCGTCGGGATCGACGCCGTAGAACGCCTTCTCCTTGTCCTTGCCGGCGATGCGGCTGAAGCCCGTGCTCGGCGCGTCAATGAAGACGAGGTCGGAGGCGTCGAGCAGCGTCTGGTCGTTGTCGACGATCTGATAGGGCGCGGCCGGGTTGTGGGTGTCGTCCGCGGTGACGACGCGCTTGGGGCCCCACGCGCCCATGTGCAGCCACACCGTCGCCGAGCCCGGGCCACCGTTGTAGATGAAGGTGATCGGCCGCTGGTCCGGCCGCGCGCCGTCCTTGGCGTAATAGACGAAGAAGATCGACGCCTCGGCCGAGGATTCGTCGCCTTTGGCGTCCGGGTTCTTCGCGCCGCCGTTCTGCGCGGAATCGTTCCAGTCGGCCGGGTGGACGACGAGCGTGCCCGCCGTCGCGTGATAGGAGATGCCGCCGGCCGAGCCCGTGGTGACGGACTCCTCGGATTTGAAGAACTTGCCGGAATAGAGGTCGGGCTTGGGGGCTGCGTCCTTGGGCTGCGGCGCCTCGGCGGCAAGGCCTATGCCGACCAGTGCCGCGACCGCGACGGTCGCAAAGACGATATTGGCGCGCTTCATGCTCATCCCCTTGAAAAAGGCGCGAGGATATTAGTCGCGCGCCGGGGACGCGCAACCGGCAAATAGCGGCGACAATTTGGGACAGTTGCAGGCTGGGGCTATTTGCCGACATGGATGTTGGTGATGGTGCCCAACAGGCCGAAGACCTGAAGCAGCCAGATCACGACGGCGATCACGACGACGGCGTTCAGGATGCCTTTGATCTTGCCGTCCATCGGAATGTAGGTGTTGACGAGCCAAAGCAGCACGCCGACGGCGATCAGGATGATGACGATAGTGACGAGCGGCATGAAATGTCTCCTGGCAAATCGCGAAGAGAACGCGCCGTGGCGGGGATGGTTCCGGCAGCCCTACTGTCATCCCCTTGACCTCGCATCGACGCCGTTGGCGCCGATGCTCGCCGGGGATGACAACGGGGATTTCTACACCGCCTTGTCCGGCCCCACGCGCACCAGCATCTTGCCGAAGTTCTCGCCTTTGAAGAGGCCGATGAAGGCTTCGGGCGCGCGCTCGACGCCGTCATAGATGGTCTCTCGCCATTTCATCTGGCCCGCCTTCGTCCACGCGCCCATGTCGCGCATGAAGTCGCCCAGCATGTCGTAATGGTTGGAGACGATGAAGCCCTTGATGGTCAGGCTGAGCCCCACCGTCATGATCATGTTGCGCGGGCCCGGCGGCGGCTCGGTCGCGTTGTACTGCTCGATCATGCCGCATTCGGCGAGGCGCCCGAACTGGCGCATGTTGCCGATCGCGGCCTCCAGATGCGTACCGCCGACGTTGTCGAAATAGACGCCGATGCCGTCGGGGAACGCCTTCGCCACCGCCGCGTTCAGGTCGCCGCAGGTCTTGTAGTTGATCGCCTCGTCGCAGCCGATGTCGCGCAGGAACTTGCATTTCTCGTCCGAGCCGGCCGAGCCCACGACGCGCTTCGACCCCTTGGCCTTGGCGATCTGGCAGACGACGGTGCCGACCGCGCCTGACGCCGCCGACACGAACACGGAGTCCTCCGGCTTGAACTCGCCGATGCGCAGCAGGCCCGCATAGGCGGTGAGTCCCGGCATGCCGAAGGTGCCCAGATAGCTCTGGATGCCGACGCCGGGGATCGGCTCGATCTTCTGCATCATCTCCATGCCGGTGGAGACGAACGCCTCGCGCCAGCCCGCCATGCTCATCACATGGTCGCCAACCTTGAAGGGGGCGCCGGCCCCTGCCTCGACCACCTGGCCGACCGCGCCGCCGGTCAGGGCCTCGCCGATCTGGAAGGGGGGGACGTAGCTCCTCCGGTCCATCATCCGGCCGCGCATATAGGGGTCGACGGTCATGTAGGCGTTGCGGACCAGGACCTGCCCCGGCCCGGGGGCGGGCAGGTCGACCTCGGCAAGCTCGAAATTGGCTAACGCGGGCATCCCGGCCGGGCGGCTTTTTAAGCGAATTTCGCGGCTTTTGCGGTTGCTCATGGCAGTCTCTCCAATGGCTTAGGGGGAATGGTTTCGCGCCGTTGAGCCTAGCAGGGGGGCGAAGTGTAACAAGGCGAAACATTTTATGAGTCGCGTGAATCGGTGATCCCGGCCTTCATGTCTCTGATCCGACAAGGGATTTAGGGTTTGCCCCATCGCCGCACGCGTTCCGAAGGTCCGCTCAAGGCTGCCGTCATCGGCGCCGGCGCCTTCGGCCGTCACCACGCCTCGAAGTATCGCGGCCTCGACGGTGTCGAGCTGGCCGCGATCGCCGACGCCAATCCCGAAGTGCGCAGAGGCTCCTTTGCCGCCCATGGCGTGCATGCCGTCGCCGACTGGCACGAGCTGCTCGGCCGCGTCGACCTGGTCAGCATCTGCACGCCGGCGGTGACCCATTCCACGATCGTGCGCGCGTTCCTCAACTCCGGCGCCCATGTCCTGGTCGAGAAGCCGATCGCGACCAGCCTGGACGAGGCCGACGCCCTGATCGCGCTCGCCGAGGAGACCGGCCGTGTACTGACGGTCGGCCATCAGGAGCGCTTCGTCTTCGCCCGCACCGGCCTGCTCGACTTCCCGGACTCGCCCAAGGAGGTCACCTGCTGGCGCATGGGGCCGTGGACCGGCCGCGGCGCCGACGTCAGCGCCGTCCTGGACCTCATGATCCACGACCTCGACCTGATGCATCAGATGATCCCGGGCGAGGTGAGCGACGTCCAGGCCCGCTCGCATGCCGAGATGGGCCGGCTGGCCGACGAGGTCTCCGCGACGGTGACGTTCCAGAACGGCGCGGTGGCGAGGCTGGAGACCAGCCGCATCGCCGTCAACCGCCGCCGCGGCATGCGCGCGGTCTATCACGACGGCGTCGTGGAGATCGATTTTCTCACCCGCAAGGTCCGCAACACCACAAAGCGCAGGCTCGCGCCGCTGGAGCTGGGCGACCCGCTGGGCGAATCCGTGGCCGCGTTCGTCAAGGCGGTGCAGGAGGGCACGTCCCCCCTGGTGCAGCCGCAGGAGGCGCGCCGCGCGCTCGAGACGGCGCTGCTCATCGACGAAGCGTCCGAATGCGCCGGCGACATCCCCCGCCAGATGCGCTACGCGGCGTACGCGTAGGGGCCGATCAAAATTGTCATCCCGGCCGAGCGTAGCGAGTGCCGGGACCCAGGGCGCAAGCGGCACGCTGGGTCCCGGCCCCGCGCGATGCTACCGCATCGCTTGGCCGGGATGACAGTTTGGTGGTTCCACTTACTCTAACCAGCCTTGAGCCGTGCCAGCGCCTCGGCGCGGCCGATCAGGGGCAGGAGCTTTTTGAGCTCCGGCCCGTGCTCGCGGCCGGTGAGCGCCATGCGCAGCGGATGGAACAGCGAGCGGCCCTTCGCGCCGGTCGCGGCGCCGACCGCCTTGGTCCATGCGTTCCAGGTGTTCTCGTCCCACGGCTCGGGCGGCAGGAGCGCGGCCGCGCTCGCGATGACGCCCGCATCCTCGATCACGGGCGCGACCGGGCCCGTCACCAGAAGCGCCAGATCCCTCGCGTCGGAAAGCCGCGTGAGGTTCGGCTTCACCGCGTCCCAGAACGCGGCACCATCGGGCAGGCCCAGCGCCGCAAGCCGCGGCGCGACCGCTTCGTAAGGCAAGCCGTGCAGGAGCCTGGCGTTCAGGCCTTCCAGCTCCTTGGGATCGAAATGCGCAGGCGCGCGGCCGATCTTGCCGAAATCGAACTCGCGCGCGAGATCGTCGAGCGAGGCGCGCAGCTCGATCGCATCCGACGTGCCGGTCTTGGCGAGATAGGAGGCGAGCGCGAGCGGCTCGATCCCGCCGTCGCGCAATTCGCGCAAGGAGAGCGAGCCGATGCGCTTGGACAGCGCCTCGCCGCCGCTGCCCACGAGAAGCGGGAAATGCGCGAACGCCGGCACCGCGGCCTCCAGCGCCTCGAAGATCTCGATCTGCGCCGCGGTGTTGGTCACGTGGTCCTCGCCGCGCACGATGTGGCTGACGGCGAAGTCGACATCGTCGGCGACCGACGGCAGCGTATAGAGGAAGCGCCCGTCCTCGCGGATGAGCACGGGGTCGGAGAGATGGGCGGTGTCGATCTCGACCTCGCCGCGGATCAGGTCGCGCCAGCACACCTTGGTCTGCGAGAGCTTGAAGCGCCAATGGGGCGTGCGCCCCTCGCCCTCGAGCCGCGCGCGGTCTTCGGCCGAAAGCGCGAGCGCCGCGCGGTCATAGACCGGCGGCCTCTTCATCGCGATCTGCCGCTTGCGGCGGCGGTCGAGCTCGTCGGCGGTCTCGTAGCAAGGATACAGATAACCATCGGCTTTTAGATGGTTAGCGTAATTCTGATGGTTCTGCATCCGCGACGATTGGTGCGCCACCGCCGACCACGGCTGTCCGCTTTGAAACAGCCACTGCAAGTCTTGGTATATTGCTTGCTCAAATTCCAATTTCGATCGTTCAAAATCAGTGTCATCGATACGCAGCAGAGTCTTGCCGCCCGTTTTGATCGCGAATAGCCAGTTGACGACGGCCGTGCGCGCATTGCCGACATGCAGCAGGCCGGTGGGAGACGGAGCGAAACGGACGAGAGTCAAGTCACCTTACCTTCAAACTTCGGCTTCCATCGGCAATGCAGGAAAGCCTCAAGAAGAGACAATACATCGAGCCCCGCGGTGTCGGGCAAAATAAGATTGATCCTGTCAGTGCTTTCTTTGATCCATGGCCCGATGCCCTGTTCGGTCAAAGAGAACCTTTGAACCCAATCACGCGAATTTAGCAAAGATTTTGCCAGATTGCTCATCGAGCTGTTGGGAATGTAGTGCTGGCTAACGTACCGGGCTTGGCTCTTTGCTCCGACTTTTCCAACCTTCAGGCAAATTCCGTCATGAAAAAACGAGTACACGGCCATCTTTCCCTTTGGAAGGTTGGTCGGCGGACGATGTGGCTTTTGAAGAAACGAAATCTCAATTCCCGAAGGGTCAAATCCAGAGTTCGCAAGCTTCAGCACTCCTACAAACGCGCTGAGTGCGTCTCTAACGAGAAAATCCAAATCAACCGATTGACCGCTCATATGTCCCGCGCATCCCGGAACGCGTTCGTGATCGGATATCTCCTGTCACGCCCGAAATTCTTGTGCGTGATCTTCACGCCGGGCGGCGCCTGGCGGCGCTTGTATTCGCTGACATAGAGAAGCTGCTCGATGCGCTTGACCGTCGCGGGGTGATAGCCCTTCGCGCAGGTCGCCTCGAACGTCATCTCGTTCTCGACCAGGCATTCGAGGATGCCGTCGAGGATATCGTAGGGCGGAAGCGAATCCTGGTCCTTCTGGTTCTCGCGCAGCTCCGCGCTCGGCGGCTTGTCGATGATGCGCTCGGGGATGACGCGGCCTTTCGGGGCGAGTGCGCCCTTGGGATGGTGCGCGTTGCGCCAGCGCGAGAGCTTGAACACCTCGGTCTTGTAGACGTCCTTGAGCACGTTGTAGCCGCCGCACATGTCGCCATAGAGCGTCGCGTAGCCGACGCTCATCTCCGACTTGTTGCCGGTGGTCAGCACCATCGGCCCGAACTTGTTGGAGATCGCCATCAGCATCACGCCGCGCACGCGCGACTGGATGTTCTCCTCCGTCGTGTCCGGCCGCTTGCCCGCGAAGGACGGCGCCAGCGCGTGGCCCAATGCCTCCACCGCGCCTTCGATCGGCACGGTCTCGTAGGCGCAGCCGAGCAGCTCGGCGCAGCTTTCCGCGTCCTCGAGGCTCTCGCGCGAGGTGTAGCGCGACGGCAGCATCACGCAGCGCACGCGCTCCGCGCCCAGCGCGTCCACCGCCACGCAGGCCGACAGCGCGGAATCGATGCCGCCGGAAAGCCCCAGCACCACGCCCGGAAAGCGGTTCTTGTTCACATAGTCGCGCAGGCCCAGCATCATCGCGTGATAGATCGAGGTCGAGCGGTCCTCTTCCTTGACGACCGCGCCGGGCGCGCAGACCCACCCCTTCGGCCCGCGCGTCCAATCGCTCATCACCAGCGCCTCTTCCCATGCGGGCAGCGCATGCGCGAGCTTGCCGTCGGCGTTGCACACCAGCGAGGCGCCGTCGAACACGACCTCGTCCTGCCCGCCGACCTGGTTGAGATAGACGAGCGGCAATCCGCTCTCGCGCACCCGCGCCACGACGAGGTTGAGGCGCACGTCCTCCTTGCCCGCCTCGAAGGGCGAGCCGTTGGGCACGAGCAGGATCTCGCCGCCCGTCTCGCTCAGGCATTCCACGACCTCGGGCGTCCAGATGTCCTCGCAGACCGGAACGCCGATGCGCACGCCGCGCACGTTGAGCGGTCCGGGCAGGGGACCGGGGGCGAAAACGCGCTTCTCGTCGAACACGCCGTAATTCGGCAGATCGACCTTGAACGTCAAGGCTGCCACGCGGCCTTCGTCGAGCAGCGCGCAGGCATTGTAGAGCTTCTCGTCATGCACCCAGGGCGTGCCGATCAGCGCGGCGGGCCCGCCATCGGCGGTGTCGGCGGCGAGCCTCTCGACGGCCTCGCGCGCGTCGTCCTGCAGCGCGGGCTTGAGCACGAGGTCCTCGGGCGGATAGCCGACGATGAAGAGCTCGGTGAAGAGGATGAGATCCGCCCCCGCGCTCGCGGCCTGCGCACGCGCGCTGCGCGCTTTACGCAGATTGCCGGCGATGTCGCCCATCAGCGGATTGAGCTGGGCCAGCGCGATGCGGAAACGGTCGGTCATGGGGTGCTTATAGCGCGTTTCTTTTGACGCGAAACCACCCTGGATTTCTTGCCCCGGGGCCCGGTTGTGGCGCAAACTCGACTTGCTGTCGGGAGGATGAAGCCATGCCGAAATCGCAATCCGGAATTCTCGCCTTGTCATGCGCGGCGCTGCTCGCCTGCGGCTCCGCCCAGGCGGCCAAGCCGGTCGACATCCTCACCTATCATTTCGACAATATGCGCACCGGCTGGAACCAGGGCGAGAAGAAGCTGACGCCCGCGAACGTCAAGGGCAGGAGATTCCAGATGATCGCGTCGACGGCGCTCGACGACCAGGTCGACGCCCAGCCGCTGATCCTGGGCAGCCAGTCGGTCAACGGCAACAGCGCGCGCGAGGTCGTCTATATCGCGACCGAGAGCAACACGATCTACGCCATCGACGGCAATACCGGCGCGGTGCTGCTTTCGAAGAATTTCGGCAACCCGGTGCTGCGCAGCTCCCTGCCCGGCCAGTGCACCAATGGCGGCCCCAATCTCGGCATCAATGCGACGCCCACGATCGACCCGGCCACGCACACGATCTATTTCATCACCTACACGCAGGAGGCCACGCCGGTCTATCGCATCCACGCCGTCGATCCGTCGACACTCACCGACACGATCGCGCCGGTCGTGATCAGCGCCAGCGCGAAGCTGTCCGACGGCACGACGTTCCTCTTCAACCCGCACGAGGCGCGCAACCGCGCGGCCCTGCTGCTCGCCAACGGCAATATCTACGCGGGCTTCGCGAGCTTCTGCGACTACGACGCCGACAAGTCGCGCGGCTGGGTGCTGGGCTGGAACCAGGCCACGCTGGCGCCGCTTGCGAGCAACAAGCTGACCGACACGCTCGCCACCTCGAGCGACGATTTCTTCCTGAGCTCGATCTGGATGTCCGGCTTCGGGCTTGCCGGAAGCGTCGCGGGCGACGTCTATTTCATCACCGGCAATTCGGACTATGCGGGCGATTCCTACAACGCCAAGAAGAACATCGCCGAGAGCGTCGTGCAGATGCCGTCCGACCTCTCCAAGGTCAAGCATCTCTACACGCCGATCGGCGGCCCGGACGGCTGGGCGGCGCTCGACCAGTCCGATCTCGATTTCGGCGCGGGCGGGATCATGCTCTTGCCGCCGCAGGCCGGCGCCGCCACGAATCTCGCGATCGCCACCGGCAAGGTCGGCGTCACCTATGTCTTCAACGCCGACGACATCAGCAACGGAAAGAAGAAGGGCGGCGAGCCGCTCAGCCAGGTCACCAGCGATGCCTGCTGGTGCGGCCCGTCCTACTTCAAGGACAGCGACGGCACAGGCCGCGTGGTGACCAGCGGCGGCCAGAACTTGAAGGTGTGGAAGGTCGACACCTCCGGCGCGAACCCGGTGCTCGATTTCGTCAACCAGCCGGGCACGGTCGAGGGCGGCGTGTTCTTCCCGGGCTTCTTCACCAGCGTCTCCTCCAACGGCACCAAGGCGGGCAGCGCGATCGTGTGGGCGGTCGGGCGCCCGACCGATTTCAGCCAGGAGATCCTCAAGCTCCACGCCTTCGATCCCGACAAGGGCACCGAGCTGTTCTCGGCCGTCACCGGAAGCTGGGTGAACTCGTTCGGCGATTCCAACACCGTGCCCGTCGCCGCCAACGGCAAGGTCTATGTCGCGACCGTCCAGTCGCTGGCGATCTGGGGCATCGCGAGCGCCGACGCCAAGCCCGCGACGCTGCCCGTGCCCAAGCGCGTCGACCTGCGCATCGTGCTGGCGCCCGGCCAGCACGAGGTCCACGCCACGGTGCGCAAGATCGACGGCAAGGTGCTGACGGCGGAGCGCCGCGACGGGACCACGCTCGTCATCGACACGACGCGGGCCGCGACCAACTACAAGATGGCGCCGCCGTCGGCCGGCCACGCGCTCGACGCGGTCGGCACGTTCGACGCCGACGGGACGTTCAAGGCGGATATCGTCAACCACCTGGGCGACAGCCCGCAGGCCTGGCCGGCGGATCGGTGAAGGGAGCCATCAAAATTGTCATCCCGGCCGAAGGATAAAGGCACTACAACTCGTTGATAAAAAAGCATGATTTTCGGTCATTTTTGGCTGTGCAGGAGTTGTATAGGCCATTTTACCGAATCGCCGGGGAAAAGTGCTGTTTTGATGCCATCGCTGCGGGCGCGCGATAGCTATTCAGACATACCCTTCTCGCGGGACAAGTCCACCCCAAAACGATCTGCTGTGAACATCCCCCGAAGGAGCGCCGCGAGCGCCCCTTCGGGGGAATGCGCGATCAAAACAGCGACAGCTGGCGCGAACTTTCCTCGCGTTTCTTCCAAGCCGGGGCTTTCGCAGCCTCGTCAAGCCATGCCCGCGCATAGGCCACCGCTCCGCCCGCCTGCTCCACGAGTCGAGCCGAAAGGAACTGCGAGCGATAGTCGGTGTCGGTGATCGGCAACATCGCGCGCTCGGGCGAGAGCGCTTGGATTTCAAGATGCGCGTTCGACACGTCACCCAGCTTCGCCAGCCCCAGCCAGTCGGGCTCGTAGGAAACCGAGACGAGGATGCCCTGCCAGTCCAGCCGCTGAACGGTCTTCACTCGCTTGCGCGCCGGACGCTTGGCGGCGGGGCGAGCCTTGCGCTTCGTTGATTGGGATTTCGTGGAGATGGCTTTGCGTTTCTTGGTCATGTCTTGCTCCTGCGGGTTACAGCGCAGCGCTGCGCTGAACCCCTGCCCGTCGGCGAGACCGGGGTTAGCAAGGGGAAGGGCGAAGGCCGCGAGGGGGATCACCCGTTCTGCACAAGCGGAAGGCGCGGAAGAACGGGGAGACGCGGCCGCAGCCGCATGGCACATGCGGGTCTACCCCTTCCGCGCGCGAGGGGCAGAGCCCCTTAGAAACCTCTGAGGTCAGTTCGCTTGGGTCTACCGGCAAAGATGAGTGGGTAGAAACGTGACGGCTTCCGGTATTTCTTTCGGATTAAAGTCGACCGTGCCTGACATGAGTGTGCCGTCGTCACCCGGACAGATCATTACGCATAATTTCTTCAAGGCGAGAGCATCCTGACCAAGCCACAGCAAGATTTTCTCCGCTCCTTCTTTGACGCAAACGTCCTTTTCACCGACGTTATCGCGGCCCGTGAAATACTGACTCACCGCTCCTGCTGCCACATCCGTCGCACTTAACAAGTCGAGATAATCCGTGTCGCGCTTCTCAAACGGGCGCGCTCCGCCGATCATTCCGAATCTGCGCGTTGTGTAGAGGGCTAGCGCGTTGTGAAAAAGCGCCAGTAGGCGATTGTGCATGGCACTATTGGCGCAAATTGCGTCGTGATCTGACATCCAGAATATTTTCTGACCGTCGTGCCCGAGCAATGCTGTCAGGAACGCGGACGTGTGGACCACGCGCAGCAGCTTCTCAGCGACGCGCGGCGTTACCGTTCCAAATCCCTTTTCCTCTAACATTCGAGCAAGCGTTCTTGTGGTTGCCTGGTCTTGCGGGCCAAACAAAGACACAATCCGCTTATCGACAACCAAGGTAAAAAGAAGTCCCGGCACATAACCGTTCAGAGCTTCCAGATATGCGGGCAGCGCGTTTCGGATGAGGGCCATTCCGAAGTCTTTGAACTCAATTTCCTTAGTTCCCATCGCAAATTTCGTGCGAATCGCCCTCATTTCCCGCCGAAAAAATTCAAGCGATCCCCACGCGCACAGCAGAAACGAATAGGTATGGTAGTTTCCCACGCTCTCGCCGGCATAGTCTGAGTAGATTCCAATAGTCCGGTTGGAAAGCGCGCTCAGGTCGGGAAGCAACAGCTTCCCTACGGCCTCGCGTCTCTTGAGTTCCGCTTCGATCACTTCGACCAAAGGCGAATAATGCCCATCTTGCGGAGCACGCAATACGTTGAGATTGGGCCGGTGAAGTATCAACTCACGCGCTTTTGCGATCAGTTCTGGATCAAAAGAGAATTTCATGTGATGGCGGCTCTAACTATGTGACCCATGCGCCGCCGCGATTTGCGCGAGCAACGCTTCGTGATTTGCGATCACGATACGAACGCAAGTCTCGCAGATAAGCATGACAGATGAAAACTCAGTGGAGCGGTCGGGGTCACTCACTTGCAATATTGCACCGTCGTCGGTGATGAAGTGTGCGACAGCATTTCGGAATTTTGGATCGAGGAAATTATCGAAAAAATTCTTAATGGATTTTCCGACATACGGTCGAAGAACCGCATCACATTCCGATGAGTCAGGTACGATCTCCGGCAGTACGCTAATCTCGATGCTCTGTTCTCGCGCGCGTCTACGCGCGCCAGCCCTCATCTTGCCGAGCAACCCTTCTAGGATTTTGTAGAAGCATAGAAAGCGATAGAAATCGCTGCCCGTGTTTCTCGCCTCGCGGTACATGGCATAGACTGGCTGCATCTCGATCGGCATTTGGTTTGCGGGATTGCCGACAACAGCCGGACGAAACGGCGACGTATACACAAGAGACGTTCGGTGATTGGACACATCTTCGACACGCACCGCCGAGATAAAGACAGGCAGATTTCGTATATAGCAAAGATGATCGAGAAACATGGAAGTCGCCCGATAAAACTGGTTTCGGGCATCGTGTGCGTTCGTGGATGCACTCGAACTCGATGAATGACATTTCATTTTTCGCATTCTTATGGGCGTAGAAGCTGCCCCCGGACGTGCTGACATGAAGCGCGTGGATCGTTTCCGGCAGCACAAAGTACGAATCGCCGTCGAGCGCGGTGAACGCCGCATTGACAGCGCCGGCAGCGGCCGGAAGCTGCGATAGCTTGCCGTGAACCTTGAAGCGCCGAGATGAAGAGTCTGCTAGGCGGTCCGCGTCAGACCGGTGCTCGTCGGGCATCTGCGCAAGTACGTGAAGCTCGCTCTGAATGCCCGGCGGACCGAGTTGCTCAGCGCTTACCTCGATGGATGTAGCCTCGGTCGTCCCGAGAAATGCCAGTCTGCTGCGATCACTACCGCTCATGCGTCGCCACTCAGCTAGCGCGGCGCGAGATAGCGAAGCAGGCTGTTGAAATCCGAACCCGGGCTAAGCGGATTGGCCAGCCGAGGCAGATCCGTCAGCGAGTTCTGCCGCGGCGGCGGGGCGCGAAGAATGTCCGCGATGGTAGTTGCGCCCAGCGGGTTGGTGAACGCGTTCAACGCGCCGAGCGGACTGGCTTTGGGAGTACGCGGCCAATCCTCGACGTTGAACGGGTCCAACCGCCAAAGCCCGCTGGCATTGGCATTGATCCGCAAGCAACCGTCGTTGCGAGTCGTCATGACGTAGCGTCGCTCAGACGGGTTTGCGATGACCGACGCGCCTGAACAGCGCTGACGATACCAGGCATTCGTTTCCTGAGACTGATGTTGTTTTTCGTCGTCCGAGATAATGACGATCTCGGGCGTGAAATAGTAGAACAAGTCCTCGCAACAGCCGCTCTCGCGGCCATGATGGGACGCGACAAAAATATTGGTGCCGAGCAGGTCGTTGCGGAAATCGGCGAGCTGCAGCAGCTGACGCCACCCCTTCCTTTCGAGATCACCCGCGAACATGATCTTGAACAGGCCGAACTGGAGGACGACGACGAGACTCAGGTCGTTTGTTTGCCATCCTGGTGTGTGATGGTTGTAGTACCACCGCACTTGAACCTGCCCGAAATCGGGCTGCGGCAGCAATCCGTTCAGCGCTTTGGGCGCCGCAAGCCATTTGGCGACGGCCTGTGCGCCTCTGCCCATGCCGGAAGTCTTAAGCGCATGGAATTGCGCATGGCCGACGGTGGGATTCGAGAGAACCCAAGGCACCGTGCAGTGTTCCATCACCTGACCGAAATCGGCGAGGTGATCTTCGTCGAGGTTGAGAAGCGCCAGCATCTCAAACCGTTCTTTAAAAAAATGAAGCGAAGGCGTCCAGAAACGATCATCGCGCCAGCGCGTACCGCAATCGAGCATCAGGCGGTTGCCGTTGGGAGCGGTCGCGACGGCACATTGCCCGTGACCGACATCGAAAATCTCGATCTGCACGTTACTCAGCCTTTCCGTCACCTGCTGCATAGGTGGCAAACACTTCAACGCTGTAGGCACGATAGAATTTCAGATAGCGAAACAACATGGCGACGCAGACAGCGAGCGCGACCGCTCCGCGAAGCTCGTCGCTGGCCGCCGCCTGTGCTGCTCCATGCCGTATATCGGTTATCAGTTCTGCGATAAATATAAACGTCGCGCAGGCGGCGACGAACGTCAGGTTGCGGCAGAAGCCATAGAGCCTGATGAAGGCGCCAAGCCGATCTGCCGCGTGCGCATCACGTTTCGCCTGCACGAACGCCGCCCAAAACAAGTCTTCGCCATGCAGCGATGCACCATTGGCGCGCGCCTTGCGCTCGACCAAAGTTTTCAGGTGCGCGCTGAGGGGCGCATAGTATCCACGAAACAGCCAGCGTCGGATCGGGCCGGGCTTCGCTTCCCCGAACAGCGTCGACGACGGCGCGCGCAGAAGGCGATGCACGAGTTGGCGTTCAAGAATCCATGCGGCGGGAGAGGCGATGGCCTGCCCCAGCACATAAGAGCCGATCAGGATCGCAGCACCGTCCGGAACCGTCCACAGCGCTCCGGCGATGAAATGGGTGCCGAATGCCATGTCGGAGACGAGCAGCGCCACGGCGCCTACCGTCACGTAGGCGAAAATCTCGTAGTCGGAGAAACGCGACAGCCCTTCCATTGCCAACCGAGTGCATTTGTTCTTTATTCGTTCACATGAACGCTACCACATATGGGGTTTACGAGTCAATTGACATACAATTCGATGTAAGCGGTCTGGCATTTCCGTAATGACATTGTCATTACGCCGTGCTATAAGGGTCGTGAGAGGTACTTTATGACCGCAGCAATTCCATCCGTTCGGCGCGAAACGCTAAACATCCGTATCAAGGCGTCAGAGCGCGGCTTGATTGACCGTGCGGCAGAACTGACCGGCAAGTCGCGCACCGACTTCATTTTGGAAGCCACGAGACGGGCGGCCGAAGACGCCTTGCTCGATCGCACGCTATTTGCCGTGAGCCCGGCAGCGCATGCCGAGTTTTTGGCGCGGCTCGACACCACGCCTCAAGCGAATGCGCGCCTGCAACGCAGCCTGAAAACTCCTGTTCCCTGGAAAAAGAAATAGGCGTGACGCTCTCTGCTCCGCAGCCGCTGGCCGATCATCACCAGCTGGGCGAGTTTAATTCCGGCGTGCCGTCACTCGACGACTGGCTGAAACGGCGTGCTCGCGCCAATCAAGCGAGCGGCGCATCGCGTACCTTCATCGTCAGCGATGACGAAAGGGTGGTCGCCTATTACGCGCTGGCATCGGGCGCGGTCAGTGCAATCAAGGCACCGGGACGGTTTCGGCGGAATATGCCAGAACCCATTCCAGTGGCCGTGCTGGCACGGCTGGCCGTCGATCAGGCTTTCCATAAGCGGGGTCTAGGTCGCGCCCTATTTCAGGACAGCGCTTTGCGCGTCCTGAGCGCAGCCGACGCCATCGGCATTCGCGGGATGCTCGTCCATGCGGTTTCCGAGGAGGCCAGAGCATTCTACCTCGCGCTCGGCTTTGATCCGTCCCCTCTGGACCCGATGACGTTGATGGTCACATTGGCAGATATCGAGTTGAACCTGCGCTCATGAGTGCCTAGGCCTTAAGAAAGACATCCCCGTTTTCATCGTCCGATCCGAAGGAATTGCTTGGCGCGCCGCCTAAGACGATCTGCTCCCAATCAACCTTGCATTGCAATTCGATCATTTTGGCGATGAGGGCGCGGCATATTTCCGTGGCACGAGCGATAGTGTCGCTCGTTTTCGCGCTGCGTTCGACATGCCCGGAATGGGCCGCTTTCGAGCGCAGCTTATAGAGCGCTTTGAGTGACGCGAGAATTTCCAGCCGCTGCGTCTCGTTTTCCCCCAATAGCCATGCACCGCGAAGGCTAAGCCGGAATCCGAGCTCGCCGCGGTCGTCAGTATCTCGCAACAAGAGCGATTCAAGCGCTATGCCCAAATCAATAGCCCTGTCCGCAAAGTCCCCCTCACGTGCCGCCCGGCCGAGGCGATCTAGCGGGATACGCAACCAGTCGTTTCGCCGCCTGGCGGGCAACTCGAAATAGGCGGCTGCAATTGCCTCGGCCTGCTCGACTGGGACGGCCGTTTCGCGCTCATAAAAGCCTCCTGGAGCAAATTGCGAGCCGGAAGTTATCCCGCTCGACATCAGCCAATCGACCGGCTGCACCCAAAATGTCCGGTAGACCGGATGAATGCCCAAAACTCCAAGAACATTGCGCGCTTCATGCAATAAGTGCTGAGCGGCATGCGTCGGGATATGTGCCGCCATCTCTTCCGGAGGCTGGGGATTCTTCGGCAGATAAAATACTGGCGTATACTCAAACTGAGTGATGAGCGCACTGGACACGGGAGTTTCGAACCCAGCAAAGCCTGGGCGACTATTCCCCAAAGCCCACCCGCGCTGCATCGAGGGCGGCACCGACGACATGGGCATCAGCGAGATGTGCGGCCCCAACCTGATCTCGCGATCCAGCGTCACTCCCGAAATGCCCATTACAGCGAGAGAACTGGTCGCATTCCTTTCGACATAGGAAGAAAAGCGCGCGACCGTTCCTTCAACATCGTCGGTGGCAATCGCACGCGCCAGAAGGACGCGAGCGATATTTGGAAGATTGACGGACACGCCTCCACCATGCGGGACGTTGGCGAACAGCCTGTTAAATTTCTCCATGTCGCGGTCAGCCCTAAGCTCGCTGACAAAAGTCTCAAACACGGCTGGCTCTATCCCGATGTCGGTCTGAGTACGGACGGCGCTCGTATCATCACCGAGCGCGGGCATCGGCGGCGCCAGTACGGCTCCCCCTTCGATGGCCTTTCGGATGGCCCGCGCTATCAGTGTTTCGTCCATGACGGTGGCAATGCCACAAACCGAGCGAAGTCGGAAGGATTTTGGCAATGGAAGGCCGATCGTGTGGATGAGGTATCTTAGGCTGCCCCCATATTCGCCGCACTCGCCGGAAGGACGGGCCAGACCCTCAGGCGCGATGGCACGTCGCGCCGGGGCTGGCCCGTCCGTACATCGCCACTTATTCGCCAGAGGCTGCAAGGAGCCTCGCGCAACGGCGCGAGGCGGGACGCGCCGGCTCGCCGGCCGGTCGGCGGCCGCAGGCCGCGCGAAGCGGCGCACCCGCAGGAGCGGCGAAGCCGCAGGACCGAGTGCGACCGACCGGCCATCGCCGTCAACGACGGCGCCGACTAAGCCGCCAATTGTTTTCCAGAACATGGGCTCAGGGTGGACGCTGGCCCCGCTACACCCTATAGTTGTCTAGCGGGACTGGGGGCAATCTCATGAAATCCACGATGGCGGCAACCGTTGTCAAACATAAGGAGTTCTTGAAGAGAAGAATGGCGGGCGCTTCGTCATGAGCCACGCAGCCAGCGGGCCATCAATGCCGCCAGTGTCACCAGAGCCACCAACGCCACCAGCGCCGCCTGACATTGGAATGGTGGCGAAGAATCTACCGCAATGGTTCGTCGCTGGCTTCGCGGTGGTGTATCTCACGGGATACCTCGCAGATTTTTTCTATTTCGCAGCCATCGGTATTCCGGAAGCGGGGCTTGATGTCGCCGAGCTAAAATATGTCCAGGGTGGCCTGTTTTTTTGGCTAATATTTTTCTGCCTCGGTGGCCTCGGCTACTGGCTTCGATACAAAGAGAACGATCCCAAATCCGATGTCTTCATCTGCAGCGGTATTTCGGCGAATTTCTTGGCGACCGTTTTGCCGATGAGCATCGTTTCCGCCGTCATCTTCAACCCACCGGCGGGCTTTCTTCATCCAGAATCACGGATAGCGTTCGCCTTCTTGGTGATTGCAAACGTCACAGGCTTCCTGGCTGTCAATCGTTGGATTGAGGAAAAGCCTGACGAGAGACGCGTCAAGCATCGTCCACGGTTGGCTTTGGCGCTGCTGCTCATCACGATTGGCTGCGACGCGGTGATTTTTTGGCGGCTCGGCTCCGCCATCATAAGCCATGTCGCACTGGAACCATACAATAGCTTTGTCACGTCGCTGGGCGTCGGTCTATTCGGCGCATGCGCATTTTGCTTTTTTGAGGTTCTGGAACGCCTCATACGGCGAGCGCCCAAACTCGACTTTTCCAGCGCCGCGATCTCCTGGGCGATGTCGATGGTCTTTTTGCTGCCCGGCCTGCTGTATCTGTCGCTCACGTCATACGCCTACGTCATCTTTCCCCTGATCCCAATCGAGCGGGGCGGCGGAAATTTCTGCGCGGCACCGATGGTTCATGTTGAGTGGGGGCCCTGGGATAAGCGCGAGGGAATAATAGGTACGATTATCTACACGTCATCGGACACGGTTTTTGTGGTAGACGATCCCAAGCCATTCGATTCCTGCAACTGGAAACGGGGAACGGATTTCCCGCCCATCGGGGGCATCCCAAAGTCGGCGGCATTTCTGACGATCAACCCGATTGTCGCTGGACACCCGGTCGCGAAGTCCCCCTCCCTATCAAGCACGTCAAGTAACGCCAAGAGAGGTCGCACAGGCGCTGAGCCGGACAACGGCGCGGTGGTACGTCGCGCCGGGGCTGGCCCGTCCGCACATCGACCTTAGTCGCCAAAGGTTGCGAGGCGAGACGCGTCGGCTCACTTGGCTGGTCGGCGGGCGAAGCCCGCGCGGAGCGGCGCACCCGCAGGAGCGGCGAAGTCGCGGGACCGAATGTGACCAACCGGCCATCGCCAACAGAGTCTAGTCAGCTTCACCGTCACCGGAATTTTAGAGGTGCATTTCAGGATCACCACGGCCCCTGCTCAGTCACTGCGGAATGTTCACCTGGATGGTCGTATGGGAGGTATCGTAGGTGCAGGTCCCGGCCGAGCAAGACCCCGCGAGATCCATGAAATTGCGCCCCTCGGTCAGCGTAGTCGAACCACCTTGAACGGAAGCCGGCTGATCGTTGTTGGCAGTATTCTGTGCCGAAAAGGACTCCTCGGTTTCATGGGTACAGATGGTGGTCCCGGATTGAGCGGTTGTCGAAAAGCAAACGGAAGTCCCCTCCGTGCCGAGCGCGCTGTTAGCAACGGCGGCATTGACGGCCCAGGGAACTTGTGGAACCGGGTAGGTACCAGGCGCGCCAGGCGCGCCTGCGGAGACGAATTCTCCTTCGCAAGGCGTCGCGAGCGTCTTGTAGGTGCTGCTCGACGTCGTCGTGCCAGAAGTGCATGCCACCAACATCTTCTTGGGTTGCCGGTTGAACCAGCTGAGCACGTCACGCTTGGTCAAGGAGTCGTTCAACGCTTTGGAAGCGCCGACATAGACGATGCCCACAAGGGTATAAGTTGGCCCCATGCCTCTGATTTCCACCCCGTTCGGAGCAGTTTGATGGCCAATGTTCACGGCATCGATGCCGAGCAGTGTGCAGGTTCCTGTGAGGGGTATATTTGTGCCCACTAGCGTGCCGGCGTTAAAATCAAACTTCGTAGCGCTCTTCATCTTTGCCAGCCCGGAGATATTTGCTTCCGGCGTGCCCTGAATCCCGGAACATGTGGCCAGTACCTGATCGTTCACTGCAAACACGCTCGCGCCAGTCAGGGTCACTTCAATCGCGCTGCCCGTTCCCGCCGCAACTCCCGATACAGCAGACACGAAATTGGTAGCATAGATATAATTGAGCACACTGCTGTTGGTGGCGGATGTATTCTGCATATACAGGCAGCCGGCCGGTATCGCCTGAAGCACGTTATCGATGATCAAGCCGCCGCCGCCTAATGGGCAGAGTTGGAGACGCGCGTTGCCGGTGTCCAGGGACAGATAGACTTGGCCATGGGCGAGCATGCTTATCGGCTTTGTATACCAAGTCGACGACCCGTTAGAATTCGTAATCAAGACGTCTTGATTTTGCGCCGTCAGCGCGAGTGACCTTAGTCCATCGAGCGTGTCAAATGAACTCGTCATTACCGAACAAGTGTTGGATGACGTATCGATTTTCTTTATCTCGAACTGCCAGTTAGGAAGTGAGCTGCCTAAGGGTAGAGTCAAAGTCACGCCGCCGATGGAGGCGTCGCACACCCACACGTCGGCCGTCGTGTCGAGCGTCCTGCTGGCTGTGACGGTAGCACTGGCACCCGGAGGATGGCGGCAATGCCAAGCCAGGTTGGTGATCAGCGTGTCCCCGCAGCCTTTCATGGATGCAAAGGCTGCCGCATTCTCGTAAAGGAATGTCGTTCCGGACAAAAGTGAATTGGAAATATTCGTCGAGGTGGCATTACCGCCGACAAAGGCGTTTTTCTGTTCCGGCGAAGCGATGTTTACCAGAAGAAGGCAATCGCGGATATTCTCGAACTGGTTCAGCCCTTTGTTGGTAACCGGCGCCAACGTGTTGGAAAACGAGCTGCAGTATCCCGTGGGCGAGACGCTGGCCTGTACGAGATAAGCGTTCGATATGATTTTGGGAGTCGTGAAATAGTCGCCACGCGAGGTGAGCGTTATCTGAGTTGAGCTTGAGATTTCATAGGTGACATATTCCTCGTTGCCTTGGCATGCATTGTTCATCGTCGAATAATTGGAGCAGACCCCGAAGGTGCCTTTACCTCCGATGACACCTGGGTGGTTTTGGTCCGTCGGTATCGAGCCTGTACCACCGGTAACGGTCACGACTTGACCGACGGTCAACGATGGTATTGGCGCCCGAAAGTAAGCCCCGGTGTTGTCATCGACGAGCTTGTAAAAATTATTCACGATTCCGGTGCCGCTCTGCCCGCCCTTGCCGCCACTGGTGGTCGGATTGTTCGACGAACCATTGGCAACGTAGAAGTCCTCGCCCAGATCGTCGAGTTCGCCGTTCTCATCGCCCGCCCGGCCGATCATGAGCGTGGAATTCGCGTCCTGGACAACGTAGCCGTAATGGTGGCCGTAGCTGAACGTGTTGATCATGCTGAGGCCGGCGGTCTGTTGATCCAGATAGCCTGCGGCGAAATTGCGCGCGTTGCTCTGCGGCAGCATGACGGAAGCCGCGTCCGCTGGGTTGCTATTGCCGGCAAAAGCCCTCTCGTCGGATTGCAAAAATAAGCACTGGCCCAACAACGCATCGTCGCAGAGCACGCCCGAGCCGGGCGCAGCCGGCATGAACCGTCCGAGGCCGGCGGGATCGGACGTGATCGAGATCGTCGTATCCGTCCCGGTATTGGCCGCTATCGGCAGCGCGTTGTTGACCATGATCTCGGCGATGTATCCGTCGTAAGGGTCGAGACCCTTGGCGTTGCGGACCACGGAGGTGATCGTTGTGTTAGGCGGGATGGTGGACGGACCGGAGACGCCCTCTCCAGCTACCATGGCGTCCACGTTGCCGGATGCGATGCGGATCGCGCAAGGCGGTGTCGTGCAGGCGTCCCACATGACGTTTGCGGACATAACGTCCGATCCGGTCATCCCATACTCGCTTTCGAGGAGATCGAAGGAGACCACTTGGGTCGTGGTTCCAAACCACGGGTTCAAGCTGTTGGGGACCGAGGCACTCGTATTCACATTGGCAACGGCAAAAGCGCCGTTTCCGAGGCAAGAGATGTTGGCAGTCCCGCTATTCAGATTGGACAGCCAGACCGGATAGTTCACGGGATCGCCCGTCGCCCGTGTCGAAGTGACAGGCACCGGCATCCGCAAAAAGCCCGTCGAAGGAAATAGACTTGTCGCGGGCGCGGTCGCGTTGCCCATGCTGTCGTACCACTGTCCGGAATGATTTCCCGACACGATGTAGACCTTGCAATCGTGGCGGCCGTAGGAATTCGTAGTCGAAGAGGGCTCTATATCCGCGACCTGCCAATATTCCGAGTTGCATATGTTTTGGCCGCCGCCGTCCGACTGGACGCAGTGCGTGTTGGTTGGATTTGGCACTTTGGAAACGTCGTGCGTGAGCTGCACCATGCAGTCCGCATTCGTCAGGTTCGTAAGACCGCCCCCGCCAACCGTGTAGTAACAAATGTTTCCATCGGCGGCTGTGTTGTTCAACGTATAGTGATCTGCTGAGGAGATATAAAAGGGATTGTCGAACCCGAACACGAAGAGATCGTGCGAAGTCCCGCCGGAAACAGTATCGAAGTACAGTGGATAGTCCGCGCAGATGATCATGTTGGCGCGAATAGCTTCAAGATCGGCGTACGCGAGCGCGGGATAGTTGAAGCTGACGCCACTATTGGGCGAGGAAATGTTATCGCTGGTGGCCGAGCAAACGCTGCTCGCTTGTGTATTCGTGGGCTGCGTCTTGGAGTTTGGCAGCAGCCAAGACGGCAATATCAGGCAGTTATGGATTGAACTGCCGTCGTCATGCTGCGGGAAGTGAATATAGGCCTGGTGAGCAATGAATATCGTACCCGGCTTACCGAGGTAGTCCGCCCCGCTCGTTATCGTCGGTCCGGTCGCTCCACAGCCGAAGCTCACCGAAGCCGGAATATCGATCGCGCCGGAAGTGTTGTACTTATCGAGAAAAATGCTGACCTGACTCGTCGTGACGTTCGTAATTCCCGCAAGTGCAAGGTCGGGCAAAATTGTATGAACAAGCTGCTGCGACAGTCCCTGCGGCGGTGTCGGCGGAACAGCGGCATTGGCGTCATAGCTAGAGCCGACAGTGACGCCCCACTGCCGCAAATCGCCATTCAAATTCTGACGAAAAAAGCAACTATGTTTGCTATCCTGAAGAACGGCGCCGCCGTCGTCACCTCTGCCGTTGCATGCAGCTTTCACAAATAGTCCGGCCGCCCCATCTTGCGGCGTCACCGTGCCGGGCGTTGTGGTGCTTCCGTAAGACACCAAGTAAAAGCTGCTGTAAGATGCGTTTGTCGTCAAATCCATGGTGTTGACGGTAAACACGGTGTTTATTCTGGGGACGCAAGCGACGGTGTTGTCGAGTGGGTCGCAGGCAGGGTTTGCCGCCGCCCAGGCAGGGGTCCGATACAGGGCCAGAAGCAGCACAAGCAAGAAAGTCCGCCTTAGTGACATCCCGGCCCCCAATTTCCCAGTCACGCGAACATATACTGCTCTCGCGCGGTATCCGGATCAACCTGACCCGGATGCAACCGGAGGCTGACACTTTCGCTTTTAAAAGCGTGGTGGTAGAGTAGTCGTGCGTGCTGGCGGGAGATACGCGGTGAACCGGATCATATTGGGTGAGTCCCGTGGCTGGTGCACAGCTGCGTTGGTCATGGCGCTGTTGCAAAGCATACCGACAAGAGCGAATGCCGCTGTCGAAATCTCCTCGAAGCCGACGCAGAACGTGACTTGCAACTCGGGTGTCTGCTCTGCCACGGCGAAAAAAGCCGTCCTGAATGCAGCCGACCTCGACGGCATGCTTTCGAGCGGCGATGTCACGGTCAGCAGCGGCAGCCTCGCGCAGGACATTGACATCAAGGCGAAGCTGAGCTGGTCGACCACGAGCCGGCTCACCCTCGATGCCTATCGTTCGATTGCCTTCGAAAAGCCCGTCACCGTCTTGTCGAACGGCGGACTGACCATTGTCACGAACGACGGCAGTACAAACGGCGATTTCACGTTCATGGGAAAGGGCCGGGTTGAGTTCAAGGACACGACGTCCAGCCTCATGATCAATGGCCAGGCGTATTTCCTGTTTTCCTCGCTAAAGATGTTTAAGCAATATACGCACAACCCGGGCGGTTACATTGCGCTTGCGAAAAACATCAACCTGTCCCGCCACGATTTGACGAAAGCTCCCGTCGAAAATCTCGACGGCGTGCTCGAAGGACTGGGAAACACGATCTCTGGCCTGACCATCGACGATACTCACAATGGAGACTTTGTGGGTCTCATCGGAGACTTCGGGGGTACGGCGCCGCAAGATATTATTCGCGATATCGGACTCACGTCGGTGAATATTCACGCGACAGGCGGGTGCGTCGGAACGCTAGCAGGCGCGATGGACAACGGGATTATCACCCATGCCTACGTCACCGGATCAATCGCGCTCACAAACGAGGATGGCATCAACGCCGGTGGTTTGGTATGCGGTAATGCGGGTAGCATCTCGCAGACTCATGCGGCGGTGACGATCACCGTTTCGGGCGTGGCTGGTGGAGCGGTGGGCGGACTGGTTGGACTCAATCAAGGCGCATGCTTTCAAAGCACTTGCCTCGGAACGATTGACGAATCTTATTCGACGGGAGCAATCACCGGCGTCAACGGAACTATGGCCGGCGGACTCGTTGGCGAAAACACGGGCGGAGCGATTTCCAATTCCTACGCGACAGGAGCGGTCGGCAGTGGCAGCAACGGATTCGCTGGCGGCTTGATCGGCTCGAACGAGAACAATGTCGATGAACGAACTGATCCCGTTCTTTCGGACGTCTATTCCACAGGCGCCGTAACAGGCGGGACCGGCAGCACGATCGGCGGGTTGGTCGGTCAGGACATCGCCGATCCCGGGATAACCGATGCATATTGGGATCTGGACACGAGTGGCATCGCCAACCCGGCGCAAGGAGCGGGGAATGTCGCTAACGACCCCGGCATCACGGGCCTGAGC
>JAJPHG010000006.1 GCA_021325375.1 Alphaproteobacteria bacterium
CACCTTCGTGATCGCAGCCGTCAACGACGTCTTGCCGTGGTCGACGTGCCCGATCGTCCCGATGTTGCAGTGCGGCTTGTTCCGCTCGAATTTTGCCTTGCCCATGTGATCTCTCCGTGTACTGAATTTTTTGAATGTTAAGCGTACTTGGCTTTGACTTCGTCCGCGATCGCCTGCGGCACCTGCTCGTAGTGATGGAATTCCATCGAGTACTGCGCGCGGCCCTGGGACATCGAGCGCAGCTGGTTGATGTAGCCGAACATGTTGGCCAGCGGGACCATCGCGGTGACGACCTGCGCGTTGCCGCGACTATCGGTGCCCTGCACCTGGCCGCGCCGCGAGTTCAGGTCGCCGATGACGCCGCCGAGGAATTCCTCGGGTGTCACGACCTCGACCTTCATGATCGGCTCGAGCAGCTTGACCGCGCCGCGGCTCGCCAGCTCGCGGAACGCCGCGCGCGCCGCGATGTCGAAGGTGAGCGCGTTCGAGTCCACCTCGTGGTACTTGCCGTCGATGAGCTTCGCCTGGAAGTCGATGACCGGGAAGCCCGCGAGCAGGCCGCTTTCCTTCTGCGCCTTCAGGCCCTTCTCGACCGAGGGGATGAACTCCTTCGGGATCGCGCCGCCGACGACGTCGTTCTCGAAGACGAAGCCGGAGCCTGGCGGCAACGGCTCGAACTCGATCGTCACCTCGGCGAACTGGCCGGAGCCGCCGGTCTGCTTCTTGTGCGTGTACTTGACCGTGACCGGCTTGCTCAGCGTCTCGCGATAGGCGACCTGCGGCGCGCCGACGGTGGCGTCGACCTTGTAGGTGCGGCGCAGGATGTCGACCTTGATGTCGAGATGGAGCTCGCCCATGCCCTTGAGGATCGTCTGGCCCGATTCCTGATCGGTCGAGACGCGGAACGACGGGTCCTCCTGCGCCAGGCGCACCAGCGCCATGCCCATCTTTTCCTGATCGGCCTTGGTCTTGGGCTCGATCGCGACCTCGATGACCGGATCGGGGAATTCCATCTTCTCCAGGATCACCGGATTGTTCGGATCGCACAGCGTCTCGCCGGTCGTGGAATATTTGAGACCCGCGAAGGCGACGATGTCGCCGGCGTTGGCTTCCTTCACGTCCTCGCGGCTGTTCGCATGCATGAGAAGCATGCGGCCGACGCGCTCGGTCTTGTCCTTGACCGAGTTGAGCGCGCCCGTGCCGGACGTGATGGTGCCCGAATAGACGCGCACGAAGGTGATCGAGCCGACGAACGGATCGTCCATGATCTTGAACGCGAGACCGGCGAACGGCGCCTTGTCGTCGGCGGGACGCTCGACCTCATTGCCCTTCAGGTCGATGCCCTTGACCGGCGGGATGTCGAGCGGGCTCGGCAGGTAATCCACGACGGCGTCGAGCAGGGGCTGCACGCCCTTGTTCTTGAACGCCGAGCCGCACATCACCGGCACGAAATGGAAATGGATCGCGCCCTTGCGGATGCAGCGCTTGAGGTCGGCCTCGCCCGGCTCGGTGCCGTCGAGGTAGGCGGCCATCAGCTCGTCGTCTTCCTCGACCGCCATGTCGACGAGCGCGGTGCGCAGCTCTTTCGCCTTGTCGGCGTACTCGGCCGGGATCTCGACCTCGTCGAACTTCGCGCCGAGCTGCTCGTCGTGCCAGATCAGCGCCTTCATCTTGACGATGTCGACGATGCCCTTGAATTCGGCTTCGGAACCGATCGGCCATGTCAGGATCATCGGGCGCGTGCCGAGGCGGTCGATCATCATGGCGACGCAGCGCGGGAAGTCGGCGCCGGTGCGGTCCATCTTGTTGACGAAGCAGATGCGCGGAACCTTGTACTTGTCGGCCTGGCGCCACACGGTCTCGGATTGCGGCTCGACGCCGGCGACGGCATCGAACACCGCGACCGCGCCATCCAGCACGCGCATCGAACGCTCGACCTCGATGGTGAAATCGACGTGGCCGGGCGTGTCGATGATGTTGATGCGGTGGTCTTTCCAGTAGCACGTCGTCGCGGCGGAGGTGATCGTGATGCCGCGCTCCTGCTCCTGCTCCATGAAGTCCATGGTGGCGGCGCCGTCATGCACTTCGCCGATCTTATGGCTCTTGCCCGTGTAATAGAGGATGCGCTCGGTCGTCGTCGTCTTGCCGGCGTCGATATGCGCGGCAATGCCGATGTTGCGATAGCGGTCGAGCGGGGTCGTGCGGGCCATAGTCTTTACTCAGGTTCTCTTTAAGCGTTACCAGCGGTAGTGCGAGAAGGCGCGGTTGGCATCGGCCATCTTGTGCGTGTCTTCACGCTTCTTGACGGCGGTGCCGCGGTTGTTGGCG
This sequence comes from Alphaproteobacteria bacterium, assembly GCA_021325375.1. Taxonomy (GTDB): domain Bacteria; phylum Pseudomonadota; class Alphaproteobacteria; order Micropepsales; family Micropepsaceae; genus Rhizomicrobium. Next base: position 2,329 of record JAJPHG010000006.1, read on the forward strand.
GCGTCCATGAGCTCGCCGGACAGCCTTCCGGTCATCGTCGGCTCGTTGCGGCCGCGCGCGGCGGTGATCAGCCAGCGGATCGCGAGCGCGCGGGCGCGGTCGGTGCGCACTTCGACGGGGACCTGGTAGGTCGCGCCGCCGACGCGCCGCGACTTCACCTCGATGGCGGGCGACACGTTGCGCAGCGCCTCGTGGAAGACCTGGATCGGATCGGTCTTGGTCTTCTGCTGGATGGTGTCGAACGCGCCGTAGATGATGCCCTCGGCGGCGGACTTCTTGCCGTCATACATCAGGCTGTTCATGAATTTGGCGAGGACGAGATCGCCGAACTTGGCGTCCGGGGTGATCTCGCGTTTATCGGCGCGGCGGCGGCGGGACATCGGGGGCTCTCCTTATTTCGGACGCTTGGCGCCGTAGAGCGAACGGCGTTGCTTGCGGTCCTTCACGCCTTGCGTGTCGAGGACGCCGCGGATGATGTGGTAGCGCACGCCGGGAAGGTCCTTCACGCGGCCGCCGCGGATCAGCACGACCGAGTGCTCCTGAAGGTTATGGCCTTCGCCGGGGATATAAGTGAGGGCTTCGTAGCCGTTGGTGAGGCGGACCTTCGCCACCTTGCGCAGCGCCGAGTTCGGCTTCTTGGGCGTGGTGGTGTAGACGCGGGTGCAGACCGCGCGCTTCTGGGGGCACTGCTGCAGGGCAGGCACCTTGTTGCGCTTGGGCTTCTCGCCGCGGGGCTTGCGGATCAACTGGTTGATCGTCGGCATTCGTCTTCCTCAGTTGTGCCATCCCTTTGGACGGCCAAAACAAAACGGGGCGCGAGGAGCCCGACCCGGGCCCTGCCCCTTGACTCGCGGAGGACTCCGAGGAGTCGCGCGCTTCAACGCATCTAACTTGGCTTCCCAACAGCGTTTTTACGCGTTTCCGCGCAAACGGCCTGCCCTGGAAGGTCGCGCTATATAGAAGGGCGGTTCCGGGGCGTCAAGCGCGGAATGAAAGGAAATTTCAAGGGTGTCAGGCCGCGCTCTTGCCTTCGGACGCTGCCCGAAAAAGCTTGCGCCAGGTGCGACCCAGCGCTTCCAACCGCTCGAGCGCCGCTTCAGCGACCGCGATCACGGGCTCCCCGCATTCCGGGTTCGCCTGCGCGATCATCGCCTCGCCTGCGAACCTCGCCGCCTGCACCAGCGCCACGCTCTCATTCAATGGCTCTTCCATATCGGCTGCCAACTCGAAGACGACCCGCGCCTGCCCCACGTCGCGCACGCGTTTCTTTCCCACGGTTTTCCCCTCCGTGCTAATATGAGTCCGATGTCAGTTATTTTGACTGACTACCACGGGTAAGTCAATAGAAAAGACTGATGTCAGTCGAAAAAGCTATCTCTTCCGCGCAATGCCGCGCTGGCCGCGCACTCGTCAAGCTGACGCAAGCCGGACTAGCGGAAGCCGCCTCCATATCCAAAAGCGTGGTGGTGGATTTCGAAAACGATCATCGCACCCCCAACCGCAACAACCTCGCCGCCATAAAGCGCGCCCTGGAGGATGCCGGTGTCGTGTTCATCGACGAGGATTCGCCGGGCGTGCGGTTGCGAGCCGACTGAACCCTTTGCAGCCATCACATTGCAGGTTATAATCCTCGTATGCGCTACGTTCTCGAAGACATAGAGGTCGGCAACCTCTCGGGCGAAGTCCGGAAGCGGGGAATTTCCGAGCGCCAGAGAGTGCGCGTCGTCCTCGATACGCTGGACGATACCCTGCCACTCGCGCAGATGGCCGAAGAAGGCGGAAGCTTTGCGTTTCTCGCGGAAGAACCCGACCTGTATAGCCTCTCCGACGTCCGTCCCGAATGATATCCTTCGGAGATATCGTACTCACGCGATTCCCCTTCACGGATCTATCGGACAGCAAGATGCGTCCTGCTCTCGTGATCTCCCGCGACAACAATCGACGCAGCGATGTCGTGCTGGCATTCATCACTTCCAACACGACTGCAGCAACGGCCGATTCCATTTCGATCCAGCCGGATGCTGGAAACGGTTTGAAAGTTCCGTCGATTGTCCGGTTCGACAAGCTCGCGACGCTCGAAAAGCGCGTGATCGCGGGAACGCTCGGCAAAGCGGACCCGGCATTTCTCGCAGCAGCTCAGCCGATCTTTTTCGGTGTCTTCGGCTTTGGAACTCCCTGAGCACCGCGCTCGGCTGCGGCACTCAGCCTGCTAACCTGTTACAAAGACTGAGAGAAATACATCCCGGTGGCTTCGTCGTTGTCGAACAGGATGCGCTGGACGCCGCTGTCGTCGATGGAAAGCGCCAGCACCTTCGTGCAGGTCGCCTGGGGGGAACCGCAGCTGGAAGGGCCGACCGGCCCCGTCGCCTGCCATTGAGCTCCGAACTGCGCGCGCGCGCCCACAGTGATCGGCGCGTCGACATTGTCCCACGCAAGCACGATGCCGCCCACATCGTTGCTCGCGAAGTGAAGTCCCATGCCCGGCGTGTTGAGGGGACCATTGTTGATGAGCGTGACGGGCGGACTCCACGTGTTCGTCGCCACGCTGCCGTCGACATAGCGGATCTGGTCGCCCGTCCTGTGCTGCAGATGCGACATATAGACGACGGTCGCATTGCCGTCCGCATCGCTCGCCACACCGCCGAGCGCGAACAACACCCGGTGCCTGCCCTGCACGGCCGGCTGCTTGTCGAGCGTCCTGGTGTGCCCCCAGACTCCGGAGTGTCCCTGGATGACGGTGCGCAGCTCGGCATAGCTGCCGAATTGGGTGCTGTAGGCGATGCCCGCCCGCCCCGCGCCGTCGATGAAAGGCTGCGACTGCAGATCGGTCCCCTGGGCATGCCCGAAAAGTCCCGGGGACAGCTGCCAGCCGCTGCCCGCCTGCGCCTCCCAAGCCGCATAGAGCATCAGTCCGCATTGGCCTTCGCAGTCCTGCTCGGCGATATGGAAAGAGACGACGAGCTCGCCGCTGGGACCCATCGCCGCGTTGTCGATCGTGGCGGTCGTGTTCGGCGCGAGCGTCGGCATCGGGATCGTCTCGGGCGAACCCCATGCGCCGCCGGCGGTGCGGCGTATGGCGCGGAAGTCCGAGCCGGAGCCGATCACCGCTGCGTCTGCGTTCGCGTTCTCCACGAAGGCGCTGAACCCGTTCACGAAGTAAGGCGAGGACGACGGCAGTTGTGCAACCGCGCCCCACGTGCCGGCGCTGTAGTCCGACGTATAGACCCCAAGCGTCGAGTTCGAGAAGACGAGCGTGGCATTGCCTGCGCCGTCGGCGTGCAGGGCCGTGCAGCAGGTGGCCGAGGACAGCGCGTTCGCGATGGCCGCGGGCGTGGACCAGATGCCGCCCGTCTCCGTCGCAAAAGAGTATTGCGTGCCGCCATCCCAGACCGCCAGCACTTGCGGCCCCGCCGCCGGCGTGACCAGGCCGGCCATGGAGCCGCCGGGGGACAGAGAGACGGGTGTTGAAAAGGCGGCCTTGGCCGCGGGCGCGCCGAACATCGCCGCCGCGAGGACGCCTGCCGCCATCGTCGAAGATGCAAAGTGCCTACGCATGGCCGAACTCCCCGCCCTTTTTCGCCGAGGCCATGCTAGCGCGGGAAACCCTTAGGAAAAAGCCGCCTTCGCTTTTGCGCGGCCACGCACGGTAGCCCGATGCCACCCATACGTTGCGGTGTCACATAATCTCCATAAGATAGAATTCATAAATTCCAGACAGGGGCGAGACATGTCTTCTTCGGGCGGCGGCGGGATCAAGGAAAAAGTCAGGGAAAAGATCAAAGACAAAATCCAGGAAACGGTCTCGGACGCGGTCGAAAAGCTGACCGGCCGCAAGAACATCCTGCTCATCACCTGCGACCAATACCGCTTCCCGCGCTTCTCTTACGGCGCCGAGGCCGGGTTCCATCACGATTTGAAAGAGGTGCTGGGCTTCCAGCCGCTCAGGCCGGACAACAAATATGCAAAATACTTCCCGGGGCTGATGAAGCTGCGCAAGAACTCGGTCGTGCTGCGCAACCACACGATCGCGGCGAGCGCCTGCACGCCGAGCCGCGCGGTGATCTATACCGGCCAGTACGGCACGCGCACCGGCGTGACGCAGACCGACGGCTTGTTCAAGAACGGCGACGCGCCGAACTTCCCCTGGCTCGACGCCGGCGGCATCCCCACGCTCGGGGACTGGATGCGGCATGCGGGTTACACGACGCACTATTTCGGCAAGTGGCACGTCTCCAATCCGCCGGAGCATTCGCTCAAGCGCTGGGGCTTCGACGATTGGGAGGCGTCCTATCCCGAGCCGCACGGCAGCCAGGCGAACAATCTCGGCGTCTATCGCGACGTGGGCTTCACCGACTCGGCCTGCGCCTTCATCCGCCGCATGGGGCTCGCGAACAACTACAATCGCGTCTACGCGAACATGCTCGCCAACGATCCGAACTCGTCGGGGCCGAAGATCGATCACGTGCCGTGGTTCGCGGTCGCGTCCTTTACCAACCCGCACGACATCGCGACCTATCCCGGCGTGGTGAGCCAGGCGCTCAAGAACGCCGGCAATTCCTCGCCCTTCGGACCGCTCTACGTGCCCGGGCAAGGCGTGGTGACGCCGCCGCCCACCGGCGGCACGATCGAGATCGACCTCAACGCCGAGAACTTCCCGCAGAATTGCGCCCATCGCTCTCCGACGCAGAACGAGGACCTCTCCACCAAGCCGTCCTGCCAGCACGAATACGCCTACAAGATGGGCATCGCGCTTGCGTCGAAGCTCGGCTTCAACATCGAGGGCGCGACCGGCGGCGGGACCAACGCGGCCGTCGCCGCCACGTTGCGCAGCACCATCCCGTTCCAGCTCGCCGACAAGGACCAGGTGCCGACCACGACGCCGCATCTCGACGCGGCGAACGGCAACAGCCTCGTCTTCCTGCAGCTCTATGCCTGGCTGCACATGGTCGTCGACAAGCACATCGATGCGGTGCTCACCGCGCTCGAGGAATCCGGACAGGCCGACAACACGATCGTCATCTTCCTCGCCGATCACGGCGAGTACGGCGCCGCGCACGGCATGATGATCGAGAAGTGGCACACGGCCTATGCCGAGGCGCTGCACGTGCCGATGGTGATCGTCCACCCCGAGGCCAGGAAGAACACGTCCGAGCCGATCCAGAGCGACGCGCTCACCAGCCATGTCGACATCGTGCCGACGGTGCTGGGCCTTGCGGGCGTGACGCCCAAGATCCGCGAGAAGATCGCCGAAGAGATGATGCGCTCGCGTCCCGTCCCTCCCCTGCCCGGCGCGGACCTGACGCCGCTCATCAAGGGCGAGTGGGCGGCGCATGAGGTGATCGAGCCCGACGGCACCAAGCGCAAGGGCGTGCTCTTCATCACCGACGACGAGATCACCGCGCCGCTTCCGCCTGAGGCCGACGATTTCTCGCAGCGCTCCTATGCCGAGTTCGAGGTCTATTGCGCCGCCGTCGACCGCGTGATCGAAGGCAAGCGTGGGCATCGCCCGGTGCGCATGCTGCCGGGTCCCGTCAAGCAGCCCAACCACGTGCGCTGCGTGCGAAGCGCCAACTACAAGCTCGCGCGCTATATCGACCCGTCCGGCAGGGCGGCGCAGGAGTGGGAGATGTACGACCTCAACGGCGATGCCATCGAGAGGGACAATCTGGTCCACACCGACGTCACGCCGCCGAAAGTGCTGCCCAAATACGCGCATCTGCAGCACGAGGCGGACGCCCTCTACCTGCTGCTGCAGGAGCTGGAGCGGCGGTATTTGTCGTGAGCATCCCCCCCGTAAGGACGGGGAGAGGATACGCGATTGACAATCAGTCGCAACAAGGCTATAGGGCGACCATGATCGTTTGCGTCTGCAACCGGCTCAACGAGAGCCGCATCTGTATGGCCATCGAGGCTGGCGCCGCGACGCCGGACGCTGTCTATTCCGGTTGCGGCGTTAAGAGGAACTGCGGCAGATGCCAGGAAACGATCGCCGAAATGCTCAAAGAGCACCGAACCGCGCGGCCACTGGACAAAGCGGCATAGGCCCCCACCCCACCGCGTCCCAGACGGGCGACCCCGAGGTCATCCGCCTGCTCAATCTCGTGCTGAAGAACGAGCTCACCTCGATCAATCAGTACTTCCTGCATTCGCGCATGCTCGCCGATTGGGGGCTCTCCGAGCTCGCCAGGAAGGAATACGAGGAATCCATCGACGAGATGAAGCACGCGGATCGCCTGATCCAGCGCGTCCTGTTCCTCGGCGGCCTGCCCAACCTGCAGGACCTGGGCAAGCTCCTCATCGGTGAGAACGTGCGCGAGGTCCTCAAATGCGACCTGACGCTGGAGCAGCGCGCGTCGGAAGATCTTCGCGTCGCGATCCCACATTGCGAGAAGGTCCGAGACTTCGTCACGCGCGAGCTCTTCGTCGACATCCTGGAGAACGAGGAGGAGCACATCGACTTCCTCCAGACCCAGTTCCGCCTCATCGAGCAGATGGGGATCGAGAACTACGTCCAGCTCCAGACCAAGCCCAACTCGTCGGGTGCGGGTTCGTAGAACTCGCCTAGCGGCACGTCGTGCTTCGAGGCTCGCCTTCGGCTCGCGCCTCAGCATGACGTGCCTACCGATAGAAGCCAGCGCGTCATCCGGAGGTGCGAGCGCAGCGAGCCTCGAAGGATGACCCATCCACTTGGGCTCCTTCTGTCGCCTGCAAGCGCGCCCGCATGAAATTTATTTTGCGACTAATTCGCATTGACTCGCGCCCACGCCGCGCTATGGTCCTATCTAGTTGCGAATGATTATCAATTAGACGGGATGGCAATGAAGATCGGCAGTCGGCAGGCGCTCGCGCCCGCGAGTTTCGGGCTGGCTTCGGCCGCAGCGGTCTCGGCCGCGTTCGGCCAGACGGTGGTCGCCAGCAACGACACGGGAAAGAGCAAGGACGTCGAGACCGTGGTGGTCACGTCCAAACGGTCCTCGCTCGACGTGCTGCCGCAGAAGATCCTCGACACGCCGCAATCGATCAACGTGGTGCCGGCGCAGGTGATCAAGGAGCAGGGCACCGCGGCGCTGACCGAAGCGCTCAAGAACGTCCCCGGCATCACGCTCAACGCCGGCGAAGGCGGCACGCATGGCGACCTGGTCAATCTGCGCGGCTTCCCCGCGGGCGACGACTATTTCATGGACGGGCTGCGCGACACCGGCCTCTACGACCGCGACGTCTTCGATATCGACAATCTCGAGGTCTACAAGGGCCCCGCCTCCACCCTCTTCGGCCGCGGCTCGACCGGCGGCGTCGTCAACCAAGTGACGAAGACGCCGCAGCTTTTCCCGATCGACGATTTCTCGCTCACCGGCGGCACGAACGCGGAAGTCCGCGCCACCGCCGACGTCAACACCGTGCTCGGCGACACGAGCGCGATGCGTCTGGCGCTGATGGGCCAGCGCAACAATTTCGAGGACCGCGACTTCACGCGCACCCAGCGCTGGGGCGCGGCGGCGTCCTTCGCCTACGGGCTGGGCACCGACACGACCTTCACGCTCAAATACCTGCACCAGCAGGAAGACAACATCCCCGACTACGGCATCCCGTTCCTGTTCGACAAGCCGGCGCCGGTCGCGCGCGACACCTATTACGGCCTGCCGTCGGACGACCGCTTCCAGACCGACGTCGATGTCGTCACCGGCCGCGTCAATCACAAGTTCAACGACGTCTTCTCGATCAGCGACACGGCGCGCTTCGGCTCCTACTGGTTCGACTCGCGCCAGACCGCGGCGACCTATGGCAGCGCCAATTGCTTCAGCGATCCGTCCTCGCCGTACTACTATTCGGGCGCGACACTGTGCCCGGCCGTGACCAATCCCGTTCCGGTGACGCTGGAGAACCCGCTCTATCCCGTGCTCGGTACGCCGGTCGACGACATCTGGGTCGAGCGCGACCGGCCGAGCTCCAAGGGCGTCATCACCACGATGATGAACGAGACCGACCTGACCGCGAAGTTCGCGACCGGCGCGCTCGATCACACGCTCGTCACCGGCGTGGAGGAGGATTCCGAGATCGCGAGCCTGACGCGCTACACCAACCAGAACACGGTGATCCTGCCGACGCCGCTGCTGGATCCCGATCCGTATGAGGCGTTCCCGGGCCGGCAGATGGCGATCCGCCAAACGCCGGTGACGAGCACAAAGACCATCGGCGTCTTCGCCAACGACACGATCGCGTCCGGCCCGCAATGGCTGCTCACCGTCGCGGTGCGCTACGACCATTTCGACGCGAAGTTCGACCAGCCCGTCGGCACGCCGTCGCACTTCTCGCACACCGACGATATCGTCAGCCCCCGCGCCGCCCTCGTCTACAAGCCGAGCGAGGACACCAGCGTCTATGTCTCCTACGGCACCTCGTTCGATCCGTCGGCGGAGAACCTGTCGCTCGCCGCGAGCAATGCGGACCTGGGGCCCGAGAAGGACCGCACCTTCGAGATCGGCGGCAAGGCGCAGGTGCTGGGCGGCATGCTTTCTTTGACGGCTGCTGCGTTCGACACCGAGATGACCAACGCGCGCATCACCGATCCGACCAACCCGACGCTGCAGACGCTGGCCGGCACCGAGCGCGTCCACGGCTTCGAGCTCGACGCGCAGGGCCATCTGACCGATCGCTGGAGCGTGCTCGCGGGCTATACCTATCTCGATCCGACGGCGGTCGGGCTTGCGGGTGTGGGCGTCCACGGCCCGATCCCCAACACGGCGCACAACCAGGCCAATCTCTGGTCGACCTATGCGCTCGACGAGCGCTTCACGGTGGGCGGCGGGATCAACTATATCGGCCGCGTCAATGCCGGCACCGACAACGCGACCGTGCCGGGCGAGATCGTCGTGGCGCATGTGCCGGGCGCCGTCACCTTCGACGCGATGGGCGAGATGAAGATCGACGACCGCTTCACGCTGGACCTCAACGGCTACAACCTCGCCGACAAGTACTATTTCGTGAACTCCTACTTCACGCGGCCGGGCGAGAACCACACCGTGCCGGCGCCGGGGCGCACCGTCCTGCTGACGCTGAACGCATCGCTCTGACCACATGCTGATCCCGATCCCCGAGGTGCTGACGAAGACGGAGCTGGAGACGATCCAGAGCCGCCTCGCCGGCGCCGCGTGGGAGGACGGACGCGCGACGGCGGGACATCAATCGGCGCGGGTGAAGCACAATCTGCAGCTCTCGGAGACCGGCGTGGACGCGCGCGAGCTGGGCGAGATCGTGCTCAAGGCGCTCGGCCGCAGCGCGCTGTTCATGACGGCGGCGCTGCCGCGCGCGGTGTTCCCGCCGCTGTTCAACAAGTACGAGCAGGGCATGTCGTTCGGCGCCCATGTCGACAACGCGATCCGTCCCCTGCCCGGCTCGCCGCGCAGCATCCGCACCGACCTGTCGGCGACGCTGTTCCTGAACGACGACTATGACGGCGGCGAGCTTCTGATCGACGACGCGGCGGGTTCGCGAGCCGCGAAGCTGCCCGCGGGCAGCATGATCCTCTATCCCGCGACGACCTTGCATCGCGTCGCGCCGGTGACGCGCGGGCAGCGGGTGGCCGCTTTCTTCTGGGTGCAGAGCATGGTCAAGGACGAAGGCGAGCGGCGCCTGCTCTTCGATCTCGACCGCGCCATCGTCGAGCTCGGCCGCGGCGCGCCGGATCATCCCGCCGTCGCGCGATTGACCAACGTCTACCACAACCTCGTGCGCAAATGGGGCGAGGTATGAACGCGCCCGTCGCACAGACCTGGCGCGTCGCCGCGCTCACGATGATGGCGCCCGAGCAGCTCGCAGCGCTCCTGTCGGGCGAGGACGCGGCACCCTGGGTCGAGGCCGCGGCCGACTGCGGCATGATCGAGGCGCAGATCCGTCTCGGACGCATGCTGCTCGAAGGCCAGGGCATGGCGAAGGACGAGCGCGCGGCATTCGCCTGCTTCCTCTGCGCCGCCGAGGACGGTGACCCGGACGCGAGCAACATGCTCGGCCGCTGTTACGAGAACGGCTGGGGCACGGCGTGCGACATGGAGCGCGCGGCACAGCACTATCGCCTCGCGGCCGAAGCGGGCCTCGACTGGGCGCAGTACAATCTGGGCCACACCCTGCTCGACAAACGGCGCTGCGACGAAGCCTTCATCTGGTACATGCGCGCCGCCGCCCAAGGCCACGCGCGCGCGATGAACCTGGTCGCGCGCTGCCTTGAAGAAGGCTGGGGCACGCCGCGCGACGTCTCCGCCGCGCGCGTCTGGTACCGCCGCTCGGCGGAAGGCGGATATTTCCGCGGCGCCTATAACTACGCGACGATCCTGGCGCGCGAGGGCTGCATGACCGCGGCCGCGATATGGCTGGAGCGCGCCGCAGCCGACGCGCCGCCCGCCACGCGCGCGACGATCCTGCGCACGCGCGCTCACATCAGTGCGAGAACCTGACGCGCCGCGATCGCCATCAGCATCAGCGTCGACAGGGAGAAGACGACGAAGCGCAGGTTGACGATGTTCACCGTGCACTGGATCAGCGAGTGCAGGATGCGCAGACCCACATAAGCCCAGGCCAGCTCCATGTTCAGCGTATCGGTGTGGCCCGCGAGCACGACGGTGAAGCACAGCGCGTAGAAGATCGTCGGCTGCTCCATCAGGTGGTTGTAGTTGTCGGCCACCTGGCGCGCGTGATCCGGCAGCTTGTCGAGCGAGCCCGGAAAGCGCGCATCCTGCGGCGCGATCCGCGCCTTCTGCATCGCGGGGATGCGCGTCGCGTACATCCCTATCCAGATCAGCAGCGACCAGACGATCAGCGTCAGCACGGGTGTGAGCATTCGAACCTCCGTTATTTCCCGGCCGCGAGCCTAGACCGAGTCCGCGGCACCTGCGGCAATATGCGACTAATTCTTATTGGCACGGGCGGTTTTACGGTGTAACTTGCGAACGATTATCAAATAGCGCACTGGGGAACTAATGCCATCGTCCGTTGTGCGTCCGTTCGGCGCGCTGTCCAAATTCGTCTTCGCCGCACTGCTTCTCGCGCCCGCCGTCGCGCGCGCCGACGACCAGCCGTTCCTTACCCTCGACACCACCGACATCGAGCCCGAGTTCGGCCATGAGCTCGAGCAGAATTTCGGCTGGAACACCGGCCTCACCCACAGCGCCTACAGCGAGTTCGAGGGCGAGAGCGAGTGGGAATACGGCTTCAGCGACAAGCTGCAGCTCGCGGTCTCGACGTCCTATGCCTGGGAGCGGGAGCACTATCACGCATTTCCCGACATCACCGCGCAAAGCGGGAGCGCTTGGGGCGGCATCGAGGGCGAAGCGATCTACCAGGCGATGAACGTCTATTTCGATCCCATCGGCCTCGGCTTCAAGTTCAACGCGGTCGCCGGACCGAGCGAGCGCGGGATCGAGGCACGCGTGCTGCTGCAGAAGAACTTCGACAATGACCGCCTGCGCTTCGCCGCCAATATCGGCGGCGAGTTCGGCCAGGAGAAGGACGGCACGTGGAGCGACGTCAGCGCGCTCACCGCCGATTTCGGCGCCGCCTACAACATCACCTGGGAATGGTCCGCCGGTCTCGAGTTCAACGTCGCGCACGGCTATGACGGCTTGCTTCTCGACGGCAACGCGGTGCCCGGACCGACGACCTACTATTTCGGACCGACGGTCCAGTACGTGGCGCATCCATGGACCGCGAGCCTGGGCTTCCAGGCGCAGCTTCCCTGGTCGCAGGATCCCGCGCATAGCGGCGTCCAACAAGGTTACTTGGCCTACTCCGAGCGCTTCCGCGTCGGACTGCGCGTCACGCGCGACTTCTACTGACGCGTTGCGCGCGGGTGGCGAAGCGGACTAGGCTTGCGCCGTCCTGACGGTGAGAACGGCCCTTGGCGCGCAGGCGACGGATTGCGAAGGTTTCGAACGGGAGCACGCGGCTGCGGCTGCTGGTCACGCTTTTCGCGCTGTTCGCGTTCTCGTTCCAGACTTACATCGGCCAGATCCATATCCATCTCGCGCCCGATTCCGCCGCGTCGCAGAAGCACGCGCCGGACAAATTCCCGGCGAACGGCGATCCCGCGAACTGCCCGATCTGCCAGGAAGTCCTGCACAATGGGCAGTTCGTAACGCCGTCGGCGGCATCGCTCCTGCCGCCGGCGCTTATCGTCTCCATCGTCCGCGTCGCCGCGGCGATACCCGTTGTCGCGCGCGCGATCTCGCATGGCTGGCGAAGCCGCGCCCCACCCAAAGCCTGACATTGCACTCGTGAGCCCGTGAACGGCGCGCGGTTTTCCGCGCGACGGCCGTTCGCCATTCCCAATGTCATGGAGTTCAAGTCATGCATCGCAGTCTTATCCTGGGCGCGCTCGCCGCGCTCAGCCCGCTCTCCTGTGCGCTCGCGCAGGTCCAGGGCGGCACGTCAGAGCCCGTCGAGACCGTCGTCGTCACCGCCCAGCGCCTCGCCAACGCACGCAACGGCATCCAGACGCAGACCGGCGCCTCGACCTACACCATCACGTCCGAGGACATCGACATCGAGCCGGGCGGCCAGAACACGCTGCTCAACCAGGTGATCCTGCAGGCGCCGGGCGCGGCGCAGGACTCGTTCGGCCAGCTGCACATCCGCGGCGAGCACAACGGCCTGCAATACCGCCTCAACGGCATCATCATCCCCGAGGGCATCTCGGTGTTCGGCCAGACGCTCGATCCCAGGCTCGCGGATTCGGTGAAGCTGATCGACGGCGCGCTTCCGGCCGAATACGGCGACCGCACCGCCGGCATCATCGACGTGCAGACCAAGACAGGGCTGTTCGAGCCCGGAGGCGATATCGGCGTCTATGGCGGAAGCCACGGCCAGATCGCGCCGAGCTTCGACTATGGCGGCTCGTCGGGCGGGTTCAACTATTTCGTCTCGGGCGACTACACGACCGACACGCTGGGCATCGAATCCCCGGACGGCAGCGTCGACCCGCTGCACGACCGCACCAAGCAATGGCACGGCTTCGCGTTCCTGCAGGACATCCTGGATCAGAACAGCAGCGTGACCGCGATCCTGGGCACGTCGAACGACATGTTCGAGATCCCGAACCTGCGCGGTCTCGAACCGATCGGCCTCGACGGCATCAACGGCCTGGGTCCGAACGGCGTGCTGCAGGTGAACGGGCAGTCCACCTTCCTGAGCAACGATCTCGACGAACGCCAGCGCGAGCTCACGCACTACGCGATCCTGAGCTACCTGCGCTCGCAAGGCCCGGTCGACTTCCAGATCAGCGCGTTCGGGCGCTATTCGAGCTTGTACTACACGCCCGGCGGCGGCGTCGGCGACCTGCTCTATGACGGCATCGCGCAGACCGCCTACAAGCGCGACGAAGCCTATGGCCTGCAAGCCGAAGCCGCGTGGCATGCGGGCGAGAGCCACACGGTGCGTTTCGGCGTCGTCTATCAGGCCGACGATCTGGTGAGCGACACCTCGTCGGTGGTGCTGCCGGTGGACGGTTCCGGCAACCAGACCTCGGACGTGCCGCTGACCATCCTCGACGACGGCACCAAGCATGCGTGGAGCTATGGCGTCTACGTCCAGGACGAATGGAAGCTGTTCCCCACGCTGACCGTGAACTACGGCCTGCGCTCCGACCAGTTCCAGGCCTTCGACGCGGAGAACCAGATCAGCCCGCGCCTCAACATGGTGTGGACCCCGAACGACACGACGACGGTGCATGCGGGCTTCGCGCGCTACTTCTCGCCGCCACCGATCGAGCTGGTCGGGACGACGGACATCGCGCTCTTCGACGGCACGACCGCGCAAGCCAGCCATACCGACGACACGCCCAAGGCCGAGCGCGCCGACTATTACGACATCGGCGTCAGCCAGAAGCTCGGCGATCAGGTGACGCTCGGGCTGGACAGCTTCTACAAGTCCTCACACGACATGATCGACGAAGGCCAGTTCGGCGCGCCGATCATCCTGACGCCGTTCAACTACCTCACCGGACGGCAATACGGGTTGGAACTGACCGGCACCTACAGCCAAGGCGACTTCTCGAGCTATGCCAACGCCGCCTATGAGCGCGCCGACGGCCGCGACATCGTCTCGAGCCAGTTCCAGTTCGATCCGGGCGACCTCGCCTATATCGCCGACCACTTCATCCCGCTCGACCATCAGCAGATCGTCACCGTGTCCGCGGGCGCGTCCTATCTGTGGCTGGGTACGCGCTTCAGCACCGACCTGATCTACGGCTCGGGGCTCAGGAAGGACGGCGCGACGCCCAACGGCGATCACGTGCCGGGCTATGTCCAGGTCAATCTGGGGATCAGCCGCACGTTCAACCTGTGGGACTCGAAAGGACTCACCGCGCGCTTCGACGTGATCAACCTGTTCGATGAAAAATACGAAATCCGCGACGGCACGGGTGTCGGCGTGGGCGCGCCGCAGTTCGGACCGCGGCGGGGCTTTTTCGTCGGGCTGTCGAAGGCGCTCTGATGCGTAAGGAGCGCAGGCGCCCTGCCGCGAGAGCATGGCTGCTTCCGACCCTGCTCGTGCTCGCGCTTTGCGTGGGCGCGGCGGTGGCGGGGCTGATGCTGGAGGAGGCGCTGCGCGAATCAGCGCCTCCGCCGCCCTCGCGCCGATGTGAGGTTCATGGCGCGGCCGGACATTGCACTTTGCCGCGCCATCGCTTCTAAAATGCGCCCGAACCGAGGGGACTGATGATGAACTCCAAGACAACTCGCCTGAAGAATTTCGCGTTGACGCTGGCGCTGGGCACCGCGCTGGTCGGCGCCTTCGTCTATGCCGCGGCACCCGACAAGCCGGCCGAGAAGCCCGTGCAGGGCGCCGGCAAGTACTTCAAGCCCGACGAGATGCAGACCGACGGCTCGGTGGGCACGCAGAGCGGCCGCGTGAACTACACCGCCGTCGCCGGCACGCTTGTCGTGCACGCCAAGAACTGGGACGACGTGCCCGTTCCCGCGACCGCGGACAAGGAAGACAAGGAAGCCGCCGCGAAGAACCCCGACGCCGAGACGTCGATGTTCTACGCCGCCTATTTCAAGAAGGGCGCGGGCGCGGGACAGCGGCCGATCATGTTCCTGTTCAACGGCGGACCGGGCTCGGCGACGGTGTGGCTGCACATGGGCGCGTTCGGACCCCGGCGCGTCGTCACCTCGGACGATTCCCACACGCCGGCGGCGCCGTACAACGTCGTCGACAACGCCTACAGCCTGCTCGACGCATCCGATCTCGTCTTCATCGATGCGCCCGGCGCGGGCTTCAGCCGCGTCGCGGGCAAGGACAAGGACAAGGCGTTCTGGGGCATCGACGAGGACGCCGGCGCCTTCAGCGAGTTCATCAACCAGTTCCTGACCAAATATTCGCGCTGGAACTCGCCCAAATACATCTTCGGCGAAAGCTACGGCACGACGCGCGCAGCCGTGCTCTCCAACATGCTGGCGAGCAACTATGCCATCGACCTCAACGGCGTGGTGATGCTGTCGCAGATCCTGAACTTCGACATGAGCGCCGACGGGCCGCAGGTCAATCCGGGCGTCAACCTGCCCTACCAGCTCGCGCTGCCGACCTATGCGGCGTCGGCCTGGTATCACAACAAGCTTCCCGGCCAGAAGCCCGCGGACCTGCGCAAGTTCCTGGGCGAAGTGCAGCACTTCGCGATGGGCGACTATGCGATGGCGCTGCAGGCGGGCGCGGCGCTGAACGATCAGCAGCGGGGCACGATCGCGCAGAAGCTGCACAACTACACCGGTCTGCGCGTCGACTACATCCTCAAGGCCGATCTGCGCATCGACGGCGGCATGTTCGAGCAGAACCTGCAGGACACCAACGAGATGACCACCGGCCGTCTCGACACGCGCTTCTCTGGGCCCTCGCTCGATCCGCTCGACAAGGAAGCCGACTACGATCCGCAATCGGCGGCGATCAGCTCGGCCTATATCAGCGCCTTCAACGACTACGCGCGCACGGCGCTGAAATACGGCGACGGGCGGAAATACTTCCTGTTCGCTCCCCTCAAGGACTGGGACTTCAAGCACACCCAGCCCGGCTCGAACCAGGCGCTGCAGTCCTCGCCCAACGTGATGCCGGACCTGGCGGTGGCGATGAAGACCAACCCCAACCTGCGCGTGATGCTGAACGCGGGCTTCTACGATCTCGCGACGCCCTATTACGAGGGCATCTACGAGATGCGCCAGCTCCCGATCCCGCGCAAGCTCCAGGCCAATATCGAGTACAAGCAGTACGAATCCGGCCACATGGTCTACGCGCACGAGCAGTCGCTGAAGGAGATCCACGACAACGTGGCCGACTTCATCCGCCGCACGGAGAACGTGAAATAGCGCGGCCTTCCTGCTATGCTCCCCCGGGAAAGCTCGGGGGAGCATAGGCATGAAGAAGTTCCTGATCGGCGTGGCCCTGGCCGCGTCGCTGGCCGGCGGCGCCGGCGCACAAGAGACCGTGGTCGTGACCGCCGAGCGCATCGGCTACGATTCCGAGGCGCCGAGCGTGACCTTGGCCCAGCGCGCCGACCATCTCATCACCAAGGTGCGCGTGGTGTGCGATACCCGCGACACCGCCAGGCGCAAGGACGAGCTGCGCCAGACCTTGCGCGGCATGATCGAGGAAGCTTCGCGCACGCCGTCGATCTCGCTCAGCGTCGGCGACGAGATGCTGGTCGATTTCACGCAGAAGATGCTCGACAAGGTCATCGTGCCGGATTCGAAGGCGGATACCAGCGACGCCTATGTCGTCATCCGTACCGAGCTGACCAAGACCGATACCTTCGACGACGCCACGCAGCGCATCAAGGACTTCATCGCGCACACGCCGAAATCGGGCCGCACGGAAATCCTCAACGAGCAGCCCTTCAACCTCGGCCTCGTCAAGCCCGAACGCTATCGCGCCGAGCTCGTCGCGCGCATCGCCGCGGACGCCAAGCAGACGGCCGCGCTCTTCGGGCCCGACTACACGCCCCGGCTCGAGGGCCTGCAGCGCAAGATCCAGTGGTACCAGTCGGGCCAGCTCGACCTCGCGCTCTACATCCCCTACAGCCTCGTCGTCGCGCCTCGCGGGGCGCCGTAGACGCGCGGCACCGTCGCCGGCCTTCGTTCCTTCAACCGCCGCCGGGGCGCACCTGTTTGTAGGAGTTCTCCTGGATCTTGACCGTCGTGGCCTGGTCCTGGCGCATGCGGGTGTCCCACCACGCCTGGGTGCGGCACTCGGTGTGGCCGCCCAGGCGCGTGCCCGTCGGCGGCGCGAAGGCCTTACAGACAAGCTTGCAGTTCTGAATGCCTTCCGGGCATTCGTCGGCGCTTTTCACTTCGAAGGTGGGCGCGAGCGGCACCGTCTTCGGGTCGACCGGATCCGCCGCCATGGCACCGGACGTTGCACATAAGAATACAAAAACCGAAAGTAATAGCGTCACTTTACGCATCTCTCGCCCCCTTTTCCAGCAAGGATGTGTCCCAGGGAAAAGATGGCAGAAATGTCATCAAGCGCCACTCACAACCCCGTGTGGGGCGGCGCGGCTGAGGACTTGGCGGTCAGATTTTCGTGAGCACTCCACTGTCATCCCCGGCCTCGCGATGCCGTCGGCATCGCGAGGGGAAGGGGACTCAGGTGGAAAGATCGAGACAGGTCTATCCACCTGGGTCCCCTTTCCTCACATCGACGCTTGCGCGTCGATACTCGCCGGGGATGACAGCGGGGGAGCGACGCGCCCCGCCTTACATATCCGGTCGCGCAAGACGCACACCTTCGCCGTGATGATCATCGGCTGGAATGAAATGGATCCCGGCTCGAACAAGCGCCCGCTCCAGGGCCGTCATCGTGGCCGCGCGAAGAGCATAGCCGCTCTCAATCCGTCCGACGGTGTTGCACGAGACATTGGCCTTTCGGGCCAGCGTCTTTTGCGACCAGCCCAAGAGAAAGCGCGCCGCGCGGATTTGAAGCGGTGAAGCCATGGCGGCACTCTCAGCCGATCGCCGGAAGAGCGCCACCGATTTGGTTATAATCACCAAAAAGAAGGGCCGGTGTTTTCACCGGCCAAAGACCTACCCTCCCCTTGAGGGAGGGTCGAAAAATCTGAAGCGGAGCGGAAGATTTTTCGGGGAGGGGCGACATTCACCCCTCCCCGAAATTTGCGTGCCGCAAATTTCGACCCTCCCTCAAGGGGAGGGTCGACTTATCACTCCGCGGCCTGGGGCGGCTCCAGCTGGGCGGGCACGGACTTGGCCTGCTCTTCCTGGATGGCGCGGTCGCGTTCCGTGGCCACGTGGCGCAGGCGCGCGATGGCGCCTCCCGTGCCGGCCGGGATGAGACGTCCGACGATGACGTTCTCCTTGAGGCCCTCGAGCGTGTCGACCTTGCCGTTGACCGCGGCGTCGGTGAGCACGCGCGTGGTCTCCTGGAACGACGCGGCCGAGAACACCGAGCGCGTCTGCAACGACGCCTTGGTGATGCCTAGAAGAACCGGACGGCCCTCGGCATGCTTGCCGCTGGTCTCGTCGGCCTTGGCGTTGGCCTCGTCGAGCTCGATCTGGTCGACCTGCTCGCCCGCGAGCAGCGTGGTGTCGCCGCCGTTGGTGATCTCCATCTTCTGCATCATCTGGCGGCAGATCACTTCGATGTGCTTGTCGTTGATCTTCACGCCCTTGAGACGATAGACGTCCTGGATCTCCTTGACGAGATAGGTCGCCAGCTCCTCCATGCCCTTGATGCGCAGGATGTCGTGGGGCGAAGGATTGCCCTCGACGATGTAGTCGCCCTTCTCGACGTAATCGCCCTCGCGCACGCTGATGTGCTTGCCCTTGGGGATCAGGTACTCGGTCGGCTCGATCTTGTCCGACTTGGGCTTGACGATGACGCGGCGCTTGTTCTTGTAGTCCTTGCCGAACTCGACGAAGCCGTCGGTCTCGGCGAGCACCGCGCACTCCTTGGGCTTGCGCGCCTCGAACAGCTCCGCCACGCGCGGCAGGCCGCCCGTGATGTCGCGCGTCTTGGCGCCTTCCGTCGGGATACGCGCCAGCAGGTCGCCGGCCTTGACGTGCGAGCCCTCGTCCACCGACAGGATCGCGTCGACAGACAGCGCATAGCGCGCCTCGCCGCCGTTCGGCAGCTGGATGGTCTTGCCCGCCTTGTCGACGACGACGAGCGTGGGACGCAGCTCGGTCGCCTTGGAGCCCGTGCCCGTGCGGCTGTCGATGACGACGCGGTTGGTCACGCCCGTCTTCTCGTCCGCCACCTCCTTCACCGAGACGCCCGAGACGATCTCCTCGAACTTCACGATGCCGTCGGCGTCGGTGAGCACCGGCAGGCTGTTCGGGTTCCATTCCGCCAGCCTGTCGCCGCGCTTGACCGCGGAACCCTCGTCGACCTTCAGGCGCGCGCCGTAGACGATACGGTAGGAGGCGCGCTCCTGGCCCTTGGAGTCGGTGATGACGAGCTGCATGTTGCGGCCCATCGCCATCAGCTCGCCGTCGGAGTTCTTCACGACGTTGCGGTTCACGACCTTGATCTTGCCGTCATAGGACGCCTCGATCTTGGACGAGCCCGCGACCTGCGCCGCACCGCCGATATGGAACGTGCGCATGGTGAGCTGCGTGCCCGGCTCGCCGATCGACTGGGCGGCGATGACGCCGACCGCCTCGCCGATATTGACCGGCGTTCCGCGCGCGAGATCGCGCCCGTAGCACTTGCCGCAGACGCCCTCGGGAAGATCGCAGGTCAGGACCGAGCGCACGCGCACCTTCTGCACCTGCGCCTTCTCGATCTTCTCCGCGAGATCCTCGCTGACCTCCTTGTTGCGCTTGACGAGCACCTCGCCCGTCTCCGGATGCTTGACGTCCTCCGCCGTGGTGCGGCCGAGGATGCGCTCGCTGAGCGACGAGACGACCTGGCCGCCATCGATCTCGGCCTGGACGGTGACACCCTTCTTGGTGCCGCAATCCTCCGCCGTGATGATGCAGTCGTTCGCCACGTCGACCAGACGGCGGGTCAGGTAACCCGAATTCGCCGTCTTGAGCGCGGTGTCGGCCAGACCCTTGCGGGCGCCGTGGGTCGAGTTGAAGTACTCGAGCACGGTGAGGCCTTCCTTGAAGTTCGACAGGATCGGCGTCTCGATGATCGAGCCGTCCGGACGCGCCATGAGGCCGCGCATGCCGGCGAGCTGCTTCATCTGCTGCGGCGAGCCGCGGGCGCCGGAATGGCTCATCATGTAGATCGAGTTCATCTCCGACACGCGGCCCGTCTCCGGATCGATGCGCGGCTCGGAGATCTCCTTCATCATTTCCGCCGCGACCAGGTCGGTGCACTTCGACCAGTAGTCGACGACCTGGTTGTACTTCTCTTTGTCCGTGGTCAGGCCGTCCTGATACTGCTGCTCGCTCTCGCGCACCTTGTGGCGCGTCTCCTCGATCAGCTTCTCCTTCGTCGCAGGGACCACCATGTCGTCCTTGCCGAACGAGATGCCGGCCTTGCACGCCTCGCGGAAGCCCAGCCCCATCACCGCGTCAGCGAAGAGCACCGTCTCCTTCTGGCCGCAATGGCGGTAGACCTCGTCGATGATGTGCGACACCTCCTGCTTGCGCAGGAGCTTGTTGACCAGCTCGAACGGGATCTTGGGATGACGCGGCAGGATCTCCGCGATCATCATCCGGCCCGGCGTGGATTCGACGCGGCGGGTGATCGGCTTGCCCTCGGCGTCGACGGTCTTGTAGCGCGCCGTGATCTTGGCGTGCAGCGTCACCGCGTCCGAGAACAAGGCATGCTCGATCTCGCCGATGTCGTTGAACATCATGCCCTCGCCCGGCTCGCCCTTGCGCTCCTGGCTGAGATAGTAGAGGCCGAGAACGATGTCCTGCGTCGGCACGATGATCGGCTTGCCGTTCGCGGGGCTGAGGATGTTGTTGGTCGACATCATCAGCACGCGCGCTTCCAGCTGCGCCTCGAGGCTCAGCGGCACGTGCACGGCCATCTGGTCGCCGTCGAAGTCGGCATTGAAGGCGGTGCAGACCAGCGGATGCAGCTGGATCGCCTTGCCCTCGATCAGCACCGGCTCGAACGCCTGGATGCCGAGGCGATGCAGCGTCGGCGCGCGATTGAGCAGCACCGGATGCTCGCGGATCACCTCTTCGAGGATGTCCCAGACCTCCGGCTTCTCCTTCTCGACCAGCTTCTTGGACTGCTTGACCGTCTGGCTGAAGCCCTTCGCCTCGAGCCGCGCGTAGATGAACGGCTTGAACAGCTCGAGCGCCATCTTCTTGGGCAAGCCGCACTGGTGCAGCTTGAGCTCCGGACCGACCACGATCACCGAACGGCCCGAATAGTCGACGCGCTTGCCGAGCAGGTTCTGGCGGAAGCGGCCCTGCTTGCCCTTCAGCATGTCGGCGAGCGACTTCAG
>JAJPHG010000027.1 GCA_021325375.1 Alphaproteobacteria bacterium
GGCGGCGCCGGCGTCGGCAAGACCGTGACCATGCAGGAGCTGATCAACAACATCGCCAAGGCCTATGGCGGCTATTCGGTGCTCGCCGGCGTCGGCGAGCGCACGCGCGAGGGCAACGACCTCTATCACGAGATGATCGAGTCCAAGGTCAACATCGATCCGAAGACGGGCTCGACCGAGGGCAGCAAATGCGCCCTCGTCTATGGCCAGATGAACGAGCCGCCGGGCGCGCGCGCCCGCGTGGCGCTCACCGGCCTCTCGGTTGCGGAGTATTTCCGCGACGTCGAGGGCAAGGACGTGCTGCTGTTCATCGACAACATCTTCCGCTTCACGCAGGCCGGCTCGGAAGTGTCCGCGCTTCTCGGCCGTATCCCGAGCGCGGTCGGCTATCAGCCGACGCTCGCCACCGAGATGGGCAATCTCCAGGAGCGCATCACGTCTACCACCAAGGGCTCGATCACCTCGGTGCAGGCGATTTACGTTCCGGCCGACGACCTGACCGACCCGGCGCCCGCGACGTCGTTCGCGCATCTGGACGCCACCACCGTTCTGTCGCGCGACATCGCCTCGCTCGGCATCTTCCCGGCCGTGGACCCGCTCGACTCGACCTCGCGCATCCTCGACCCGCAGGTGATCGGCGACGAGCACTACACCGTCGCGCGACGCGTGCAGGAAGTGCTGCAGCAGTATAAGGCGCTCAAGGACATCATCGCCATTCTCGGCATGGACGAGCTCTCGGAGGACGACAAGCTGGTCGTGGCGCGCGCGCGCAAGATCCAGCGCTTCCTGTCGCAACCCTTCCACGTCGCCGAGCAGTTCACCAACTCGCCCGGCAAGTTCGTGGAGCTGAAGGACACGATCCGCTCCTTCAAAGCGATCGTCGACGGCGAATGCGACGACATGCCCGAGCAGGCCTTCTTCATGGTCGGCGCCATCGAGGAAGCCCGCGCCAAGGCCGGGAAGATGGCGGCGGAAGCAGCGTAAGAAGCGAATAGCGAATAGGGAGTAGCGAACAGGGATGAGCGCGGCGATGATGGAGAATCCTTTCTTCCCTATTCGCCATTCGCTATTCGCCATTCGCTAAATTTTCGATGGACAAAATCTCGTTCGATCTGGTCAGCCCCGAGCGGCTTCTCGTTTCCGAGGACGCCGAGATGGTGACCATTCCCGGCTCCGAGGGCGAGATGGGCGTGATGGCGGGACACATGTCGCTGATCTCGACGCTCAAGCCCGGGATCATCGACGCCAAGATCGAGACCGGCAGCCACGACCGCTACTTCGTCACCGGCGGCTTCGCCGAGGTAACGGCGACGAAGGTGACCGTGCTCGCCGAAGAGGCGATCCCGGTCGCCTCGCTGACCGCGGCCGAGCTCGACATGCGCATCGTCGACGCGCAGGAGGACATCGCCACCGCCAAGACCGACGCCGAGATGACCAAGGCGACGGCGGCGCTCGACCATCTCAAGCGGATGCGCGCGGGGCTTTAGGTCTTACAGGCAAAGCCCGTCCAAACCTCAAGCTGGGTCGTCGGCGTCGATGAACCGTGCTTGCGCGGCTCGATTTTGGGTGAACCGACGCACGCGACCGCGAAATAGCCGTTGGCCAAGTCCGCAACCTGCTGTGCGAGCGCTTTGTCCTCAGGCCGGAAGTAGCGCACCTCGTTTGGTTGCCCTGCGTTGAGATGACGTTGATCGATCTGCTGTATGCCGGGCGCCGCAAACCCGCTGTTTTTCAGTTTCGCCTGCAAACCCGTCATCGCCGTACCGGTCTGCTTGTCCAGATATTCGAGATACACAAGCCTTCCGCTCACTGCGGCCGACGGAACCGAGATGGTGGTAGCGACGCGTGCAAGGGCGTTTTTTGCTGCCGGGTTCTGCAGGTTTTTTGCCTCGCTCTGCAACTTCGTTCGCGTCGCGGCCGACTGAGCCTCCAGCTGCGTCAAGGCGTTCTGCTTGGACGCGATTACGCTCTTGAGCGCGTTGGAATAGGCGATGCCGTTATCCACTTCCGCCCGTTCGGCGGCCAGCGTTTGATCCAGACCGTCTTTTGCCAGTGCAAGAGCCTTGGTTTGGGCGTCGAGATCCGCCTGCTTCTTGATGAGTTCGTCCGTTTTCTTGTTCGCCTCGTCCTTGCGCTCCTGCGCGTCGAGACTTTCTTTTTTGGCTTGATTGAGCTTCGCGTTCGCATCGACCACGCTCTCCTTGTAGCTCAGGGTCTGGTCGGCCGTCCTCAAGGCCGCTAGAGCGGAGATCAACGCCGACGATCCTCCGAGCGCTGTCAGAAGCATTGCGACCGTGGTGAAGACCGCGACCCAGTTCGCGTGAAAGAACCCCTGAGGCTTGGCCAGCGCAGCTGCCTCGGCTTCGGTCTTGCGTATTTCGGCTTCCTTCTGGCGCCTTTCGAGGTCCGCCGAAATGTCGTTGCCGCTTTCGCTCACATTCGCCCCCATTGAGATGCGATCTCGCGGAAAATATTCGCGCGAGCGGCCTTGCGCCGTGACGGCGGTCACGGCCGGCCGGCTCTTCGTCGTCGGACCGCCGCGTCGCGGGTTGGGGTCGCCAGACTCTGACCGAGACCTTTCCGCAAATTTAGCTTTTCACCCGCTTCTGGTGGAACTTTCCCGTGGGCAAACGGGTTCCCGCCCGGTATGGAAATTTGCTATGATCCCGGCGTCGTTGGGCAAATCGGAAATGAGCGCAAACAACATCTACAGCCAAGGCTGGTCGCTGGACGATGTCCGGTGGGACCTGTTCGATCCCTCCAAGATCGAGCCGTGGATGGTGACCGCCGTGAAGGCGGCCGCGCTCGTCGAGTTCAACGCCCCCGACTATGTGAGCTATCTCAAGCGCATCTTCCCCGATGCGGCCACCCAGGCCGCGATGGAGGAATGGGGCAAGGAGGAGTCGCAGCACGGCCGCGCGCTCGGGCGCTGGGCGGAAATGGCCGACCCCACCTTCAAGCTCGCCGACACTTTTGCGCGCTTCCGCGAGGGCTACCGGCCCGCGCAATTCCAGGGCGACGGCACGACCTCCATCCGCGGCAGCAAGCGCGGCGAGATGATCTCGCGCTGCGTGGTGGAGAGCGGCACCTCGTCCTACTACTCCGCCATCCGCGACGCGACGGACGAGCCGGTGTTGAAAGAGATCGCCGGACGCATCGCCGCCGACGAGTACCGCCACTACAGGCTCTTCTTCGAGACCTTGAATACGCAGGCCGAACCCGACCTGCCCTTCTGGCGCAAACTGATCGTGGCGGTGGGCCGCGTGAACGAGTCCGACGACGACGAGCTCGCCTTCGCCTATTACTGCGCCGCCGTGCCGAAGGCGCGCGAGGCCGCGCAGCCCTACGTGCGCGCGCAATGCGCCAAGGCGTCCTACGGCACGATCCTGCGCATCTACCGCCGCCGCCACGTGCAGAAGCTGGCGCAGATGGTGTCGAAAGCCATCGGCGCCGACCCGCAAGGCCGCATGACCAACCTCGCCGGAGCGCTGCTGTGGCGGATGCTCAGAGTTCGCGCTGGCCTGTCACGGGTGAGCGCCGCACAAGAGGCGTGAGGCGGACGGGCTCTTCTTCCTTTTTCTTCTTCCGCGAGAACACCCCGGAGAAGTAAAGCGGCAACCACAAGCCTACGACGATGCTCACCGTTTCCGCGGCGGCTATCGCCACGCCGCGCCCCGCGAATGCGTGGAAGTACGACGCGTGGCCCATCACCCAGCCGACGCCGGCAACCGCGCCGGCCAACAGTGCGAGCGAGATGGCAAGCGCCAAGGGGAACGCGACTATCCGTGTCATTCAGCGAATATAGCCCCAGAATCGGCTGCTTTCAAATTGAGCCACCACTGTCGTGGCCCGCGAATGCGGGCTACCCAGGTGACGCAGCCCAGCTTTCGCAGGACTATGCATGCTTCAACTGGGCGGCCCGCATTCGCGGGCCGTGACAATCTTCTTATGATTCCGATTGATCCGCTCTAGACGCTGCGCTTCACCAGCATCTGCTTGATCTCGCCGATGGCGCGCGCGGGGTTGAGGCCCTTGGGGCAGGTGTTGGCGCAGTTCATGATCGTGTGGCAGCGGTAGAGGCGGAACGGGTCCTCGAGGTTGTCGAGACGCTCGCCCGTGTTCTCGTCGCGCGAGTCGATCAGCCAGCGATAGGATTGCAGCAGCGCGGCCGGGCCCAGATAGCGCTCGGAATTCCACCAATAGCTCGGGCACGCGGTCGAGCAGCAGGCGCACAGGATGCACTCATACAGCCCGTCGAGCTTGGCGCGGTCTTCCGGCGACTGCTTCCATTCCTTCTCCGGCGCCGCCGTCTTGGTCTGCAGATAGGGCTGGATCGAGGCGTATTGGGCGTAGAAATTCGTCATGTCGGGGACGAGGTCCTTGACCACCGGCATGTGCGGCAGGGGATAGATCGCCACTGCGCCCGACACGTCGGCGATCGCCTTGGTGCAGGCCAGCGTGTTGGAGCCGGCGACGTTCATCGCGCACGACCCGCACACGCCCTCGCGGCAGGAGCGGCGGAAGGTCAGCGTCGGATCGATCTCGTTCTTGATCTTGATCAGCGCGTCCAGGACCATCGGGCCGCAGCTCTTCAAATCCACCGTATAGGTGTCGACGCGCGGGTTCTCGTCCTTGTCCGGGTCGTAGCGGTAGACCTTGAACTGCTTGGTGCCCTTGGCGCGCTTGCCGTTCTCTTCCTTCGGCACGGGCCATTCCTTGCCCTTCTTGGGAGACGAACCTTTGGGCAAGGTGAACTGGACCATGGCGCAATCCTAAAGCAGAACGGGGCTGCCTCGTGCTTAGCAAAGCAGCCCGCGTCATGCAAATCCGCTCAGGCCGTGGCGCCGGTCAGCGCATACCAGTCGATCTTGCGGGTCACGTACATCGTCGCGGCAAGCGCCATGAACAGCAGCATCGAGCCGATCAGCAGGGCGTCGTCCTCGGCGTTCAGGATCACGTAGAAAAGCCCGTAAAGGCCGCTCAGGACGGCGCACATGACGCCGGCGCGGACCCGGCTCGCCAGCACGCTGGCCGCGTAGAGTGACGTCAGCGCGACCGTCGCGGCCGCGGCCGTGAGGTAGGCGAGCGCGAACCCGACATGCTCCGAAAGCGACAGGAGCAGCAGGTAGAACAGCACCTGCGCCATGCCGGCGAGCGCATACTGCACGGCGTGCAGCCGCCGCGGCGACACGGTTTCCATGACGAAGAACACCAGGAACGCAAGTGCTATGAACAGGATCGCGTATTTCAGCGAGCGCCCGACGAGCTGATAATAGTCGACCGGCAGATAGAAGCGCGCGCCGAACGCGGGCTGCTCGAGCAGGTTCATCGCGCCGTCGGCCGCCTCGAAGCTCTGCCCGAAGCCGCGGGCGAGATAGGGCACCACCCAGGACGCCTTGAAGCCGTCATTGTTCACGACGCGGTCGACGGGAAGGAAGGGGCCGAAAAAGCTCGGCGAGCTCCACGGCGAAGCGATGCTCGCGGTCGTGCGCCGGCCGAGCGGGGCGATGGAGAATTCGCGCGAGCCGCGCAGGCTGAACTGCGTGTCGAGCGTCAGATCGGCGGGGCCGCCGAGGGAAAGCGGCGCCTGGATGCCGGAGAGCTTGAGCGGACCTCCGGCATCGACGCCGGCGCCGAACGCGATCTTCCGTCCGTTGGCGGTGAGAATGACGTTGTCGGCGAGCCCGTGCGCGTCCGACACCCGGACCGCCACGCTCACTTCGTCCCAGACGATCGTCGCATCCTGCGGCACCGCGCGCGCCAGCGCCGCCTTGTCGAACGTCGCATGCATCTTGATGTCCGCCCGGTAGACGGGAACGGCGAAAATGCCGCGCGAGCGCGTGCCCGATGACGCCTGGACGCGGACGTCGAGGTTCTCGGGCAGGACGAGCGCCGTCAGGTGCTGCGGGCTTCCGAGCTGCGTATAGGGGACGAGCAGCATGGGCCCGGCCACGACCTGCGACCCGCCCCAGCCGGCGGCGACATCCGTCGCGGCGCCCGACGCCGTCTGCTCGCGGTCGGACAGCAGGAGCTGGATGAAGAACAAAGGCACCGCCATCGCCACGGTCAGAAGCGCGATCAGCAGGAACTTGAAAGCGGGCGAGCGCAGCGTGCGCGCACCCGGGACGGGCTCGGCGATGGCCATGATTTCCCCTCGTTAGGCTCGCGCGAAAGCTCGGCCGCGATCGTGGCGCAATCGCGGCGCAGCGATGGCGCGGGAGAGGACGTATGAAGATCAATCCGCGGCGATCGCGTGCTCGCGCTCGTGCAGCGAGCGCCAGCCGGTGAGCCGCTCCTGCTCGGCCTCGGGCACGCCGTAGAAACCTCGAGCGATCTTCTTGAGCAGCGCGCGGTTCCTGATCGTGACCGCGCTGCGCTGGGTCTTGATCCCGCCCTCGGCCTGCATCTTGTGCAGGGCCAGGCTCACCGTCGGGCGCTGCACGCCCAGCATGATGGACAGCAATTCGTGGGTGAGCTTGAGCCTGTGGCTCTCCATGCGGTCATGCGCCATCAGAAGCCAGCGCGCCAGCCTCTGCTCCAGCGCGCCGCGTCCGTTGGCGAGCGCGGTGTGGGACGCCTGCACCGAGAACGCCTGCACGCCGGTGAGCATCGCGCGATGCAGCGAGCCGCTGTTCTGCATCGCCGCGCGCAGCACCTCGGTCCTGATGCGCAAGCCGGTGCCCGCGAGCTGGACGAAGGTCGAGTTGGTCGCGCGGTCCGTCCCCATCACGATCGCATGTCCCGACATCGCGTCGCGGCCGATGATGCCGACCTCGATGCTGTGCTCGCGCGGGCCGGTGGCGACCACCGATATGATGCCGTCCTGTGGAAAATAAACATAGGGGATCGGCTTGTTCGGCGTCTCGACCTGAAGGCGGAACGCGAGGTCGACCGGCTCGAGATGCGGCGCAAGCAGCGCCGCGTCGGATGGCTCAAGGGTTGCCAGCAGATGATTTCGCTTCATTCGAAATGCAAACGTCTCTGATATCGAAGAGATAACGCCCCAACGGCGGTATCGACTCGCTGTCGACGATAACAAACGGCGACTTCCGTCAAAGTCCTTGTTTTCACTTGTGTTCGATAGCGAACAAAGAATGGCGTCTTTGTGGCGGGGCCGATGGTTTAAAATTGCATCTGTCGAATTCGTTGCGGGGCCATGGGCGCAGAACGGGACTACGAGATCCGCTTCCTCAAGGCGGACGGCACGGTATCGCTGCTTTTCGTCACCAGCTGCATCAGCGACGCGCACGCGCTGGAGACGGCGAAGCGCATGATGCGCCCGCAATTCACCGCGTATGAAGTCTGGCGCGGCCAGACGCGCGTGGCGGCGGGGAAGTGAAGCCCTTCTTGTCATGGCCCGCGAATGCGGGCCACCCAGGTGCCACCTGCCTTACCTTGAAAAATCGCACGCGGAGACGCGGAGTGCGCGGAGAAGAAAAGGACCTCCGCGATCTCCGCGTCTCCGCGTGATTCACTTCCCGAATGTGCAGAACCTAGCTGGGTGGCCCGCATTCGCGGGCCATGACACTTTTTTCCTACTGATCTGCATGAAGCGCGCCGCTCAATCCCGCTCGATCTGCTCGAACACCCAGGCGATCTCGACCGGCTTGTCCGTCACCACGCCCGCGAGCACGAGCTGCTCGCAGCGCCTGAGCACGTCGCCGCCGAGATAGACGCTCTCCTCCACGGCGACGGGAACGTCGGCGCGGAAACGCCAGCCCTCGCCATTGGGAAGCTTGAGGATCACGTCGCCGCCCTGGCTCGGCGACATGCGCACATCGGGATGGATGTGGAAGCGCAGCGCGAAAGGCAGCTCCTGCCGCCTTGTCTTTCCCGCGGGCAGAAGGCGGTCGAGGCCCGTCAGCGCCAGGCCGCGCGTGCCCAGCATCACCTGCCGCTCGTGGCGCACGCCGAACGGCGCGACATAGCCGTCATGCCCGCCTTCGATCATCCAGCCGTCCGAGGTCTCGATGCGCTGCGTCTCGACCTGCGTCACGCCGCCGATGAGGCGCGGCCCCAGAAGCTTTCGCGCCCAGCCGCCGGCGAGGATCGCGCCCGTCGTCGTGTCGGCGAGCGTCATCGTCGAATGCGCGGCCGTGGCGCGCAACGCGCTGTCCCAGGTCGCGCGGCGCGCGTCGGCCGCAGCCCCGCAATTGACCACGATGCGATGGGTGCCCGAGCTGAACTCGAAGGCGAGGCAACCCGCATGCGCGGTGGTGGAGAACGGCCCCGGCGGCGGGGTGCCACAATCCATCATCATCACGCAGCGCCCGGCGGCGAGGCGCTGATAGCCGGAGTGCCGCGCATGCCCGAATGGCTGGCCGCGCACCTCGTCGCGCGCCAGAAGGCCTGCGATCATCCGCCCGTCGCATTCCTGGCCGCCGTTGAACAGCGCCAGCGCGCCGTCGCCGTGACGGAAGAAGCGCAGCATGGGCGCCATGCGATCACGCGCGCTGTGCATCTCATGGCTGACCGGATGCGAGATCGCGATCAGCGCGTCCATCACCATCGTGGCGAGACGATAGGCGTGCACCAGCGCCTCGGGCGAGCGGCTGATATGACCGCCGTCGGGAAGGATCTGGCGCGCGATCTCGGCTTCGAGGCGCGCGAGCCCCGCCTCGAGCCGCTTGGTGTCGGCGAGACAGGCGCCCGACAGCGCCACCGCGGCCGCGGCCTCATAGCGCGGCAGGCCCTCGGGCGCCTCCTCGCAGATGCGCGCCAGCAGCCGCGACTGCTCGCGCAGCGACACGAACACCTTCGAGCGCCACAGCATGTCGGAATTGGAGAGCACGATGCGGCCATGCGCGAAGATGTGGATCAGCCGCCGCGCCAGCACCTGCGCAGCTGACGCGGGCTCGTCGTAGCGCGCGTTGCGCTTCATCCACTGGCTGATGAGATTGGTGGCGAGCGTGCGCGCCGGATCGCCGCCCGCAGCCGAGAGCGGCGGCAGCCAGGCGAAGCCGTGCAATGCCTCTTCCCATGCCTGTGACGGCGCGGGCTTGTCGAAGACCGAGCCGTCCTTCACCTCGACCGTCTCGCCGCCGAAGCGGAACTTGCCGTGCAGCAGCGCGTCGGCATCGTCGAGACGGCGCGGCAGCGCGTCGTAGGGATGGAACACGACGCGGTCGCTGAGCGGCCCTTTCAGCAGGCGGCGATAGAACCAGCTCCGCCGCCAGAAGATGCGCGGGCCGGCGAGCGCGCGGCGCGCGGCCTCGCCTGCCATCTCGGGCAAGAGATTGAGCGGCATGCGCGACCGCCCGGGCACGGCCTCAACCCCGCAGGCTTGCGATATTGGCGGCGTAATGCGCCGCGCCGCCTTTGAACACCGAGGTCCCGGCGACAAGCACATTGGCGCCGGCCGCAACCGCCCGGCGCGCCGTCTCGGGCGTGATGCCGCCATCGACCTCGAGCGCGATGTCGCGGCCCGTCCTTTCGATGAGCTTCGCCGCCGCCTCGATCTTCTTCAACTGGCTGGTGATGAAGGACTGTCCGCCGAAGCCCGGATTGACGCTCATGATCAGGACCAGGTCGACGAGATCGATGAGGTTGTCGAGCGCGTCGATGGGCGTGCCCGGATTGAGCACCACGCCCGGCTTCTTGCCGAGCGAGCGGATGAACTGCAGCGTGCGGTGCACGTGCGGCCCAGCCTCGGGATGGACCGTCAGCCCGTCAGCCCCGGCGTCTGCGAAATCCTGGATGAAAGGGTCCACCGGCGAGATCATCAGATGCACGTCGAGCGGCTTCTTGGCATGCGGCTTTATCGCTTTGACGACACCAGGCCCAATGGTGATGTTGGGCACGAAATGACCGTCCATGACGTCGACATGGATCAGGTCGGCGCCGGCCTTCTCCACCGCCTCGATCTCGGCGCCCAGCCGCGAGAAATCGGCCGAAAGAATCGAAGGCGCGATGCGGACCGGGGCGGACATCGCCCATTAAGTGACGGATTCGAGCGCCTCCCGCAAGGGAAGGCTCTTCTTGGCGTCATGGCCCGAGAATGCGGGCCACCCAGTTGGGTTCTGCATGCTATTGAAGAATTCGCACGCGGAGACGCGGAGGCCGCGGAGTCGAGCTCATTCCCCGCGACTCCGCGTCTCCGCGTGATCCCTTTGGAATACTCGCGGGATGTTATCTGGGTGGCCCGCATTCGCGGGCCATGACAGCTAATGATTTCAACTGACTTGGTCAGTGCGATCCCGCAGGATCGGAATGCGCGGGCCCGCGATCAGGACCACGGCCAGCGCCGGCCACCACATCATGCGCGACTGGTAGCGGAAATGCGGCCCCGAAAAGACGCCGCAGATGAAGGCATTTCCCAGGAGCGCCAGGAGAATGAAGGCGGGAAGCGTCGCCTCGCGCCAATTGCCTTCGCGCGTTGCGCGGCGCAGGAGCCACCACAGAAGCCACACCGAGGCAAGCGCCACGGGCACGTGCAGGAGATTGAGCGGCAGGAACCAGAGATCGCCGCGCTGCTGATAGGCCTGGCTGTAGCCGTCCATCTGTTTGGGGATGGTGCGGCGGAACTCGGGGTCCAGCACCCATCCTTGGGGCACGATGCCGTCGCCGGTCGGGAAGGCGACGAACTGTCCGGCCGTGTCGAGCACCGCCCAGAACGCGTTGGTGAAGGGATAGCGCGAAAGGCTCTCATGCACGAGCCGCGCGGACTCAGGCCCCATCTTGGGGAATCCGCCCAGCCGGAAGAACGGGCTGACCGGCTCTTCCCACAGATAGGCGTCGGCGCGGGGCGGCAAGTCGTTCTTGTAGGGACAGAGCTTATAGGCGTGCGTCGCGCAATCCGCGTCCAGCACGGGCTTGATCAGGCCGTCCTGCATCATGCGCGCGGCGAGGAAGGTCGAGCCCGAGCGGCTGAAGAATATCTGCTTGGTGAAGGCGTAGTTGCAGCCGATCACCAGCGCCAGCGCGGCCGCGACGCCGGCCGCCGGCAGAAGAAGCCGCGGCCGCGGCAGGTCGCGCCAGACGAACGACACGGCTTTGAGGAGCATGAGCGCCAAGACCAATCCAGCCGCCAATCCCAGATGCGAGGAATGCGAGGCGGCGGCGAGCACCGCGCACAGCACGAGCAGAGCATTGCGCACGAAGCCGAGCTTGTGGAAGGCGAGCAGATAGATCGCGATGGGCGCGACCGCGACGAAGCAGTCCGGCTCGATCTGTGCCGCGTACCACGGAAGCCCCGTCGCCAGCGTCAGCACCAGCCCGATCAGCAGCAGCACCCAAAGCGACATGCGGGGCCTGAGCGCGCGCGCGAACTCGACGATCGCGAAGGAGACGACGGCGCATTGCACGAGCGCCACGTACCACAGGCTCTGCGGCCCGCCGGCATAGCGCAGGAAGAGCGAATAGACCGGCGAGCGCTCGGCGATGAAGATGCGCTCGAAGCCCTGCAGCACATAGGCGCCGGTGTCGTAGAAGATGATCGGAAAGCCGTTGACCGCGGCGGCCAGCATCAGGACCGGGATCAGCACCAGGACCGCGAGGAGCTCGTTGCGCGGGATGGCCAGCGGCATGTCGGGCAGCCAGGCGCCATAGCGCCGCCTCGGCGTCCCGTCCGCCTCCCCCGATTCGCGCATTTCCGAAGACATCCCCAAGTTTGGGTTCCCTTACCCACGATTCATGCCAACCGCAATCCCGGTAATCCTCCCCCGCCAAGCGGGGGAGGAAAAACCTACTGTTTTCGTTGACTTGAGGCCTCGCGAACCTACACTCCGGCCCGGTTCGCGTTTACCCCAAAAGGACAGCCATGGCGCCGCGTGCAAGGCCGCTTTCGCCGCATATGACGATCTATCGCTGGCCGGTCACCATGGCCACCTCGATCACCCACCGCCTGACCGGGATCGCGCTGTCGATGGGCACGCTGCTGCTCGCCTGGTGGCTGATCGCCGCGGCCAGCGGGCTGGAGGCGTATCAGACCTTCTCGCACGTCGCGGCGAGCTGGCCCGGACAGGTCGTGCTCTTCGGCTTCACCTGGTCGCTGGCCTTCCACCTGCTCAACGGCATCCGGCACTTGGCCTGGGACATGGGCTACGGCTTCGACGTGCCGACCGCGAACAGGACCGGCTGGCTGGTGATCGTGCTGTCGGTGCTTCTGGCGGCGGGCGCCTTCGCGCTCGCCTATGCCGGTCGCGGCGGGTTCAACGCATGAGCATGGAAACTCCGCTTCATCGCGTCCAGGGCCTCGGCGCCTCGCATTCCGGCGTCAAGCATTTCTGGCGCCAGCGCATGACGGCGGCGGCGCTGGTGCCGCTCTCGATCTGGTTCGCCTGGGCGGTGCTCGGCCTGGTGGGCGCGGGCGAGGCGCAGGTGCTGGGCTTCATCGCCCGCTCGCTGAACGGGCCGGTCGCGATCCCGCTGAACGCGATCCTGCTCGGCGCCTTCATCGTGATCCTGCTCTATCACATGGTGCTCGGCCTGCAGATGGTGGTCGACGACTATGTCCATCACAACGGCGGGAAGATCTTCCTGATGCTCTTCATCCGCGCGGGCACGTTCGCCGTCGGCGCGGTTTCGCTCTATGCCCTCCTCACGATCTGCCGGACCGTCTAGATGACCGCTGCTTATCCGATCACCGATCATACCTTCGACGTCGTCGTCGTCGGCGCTGGCGGCGCGGGCCTTCGCGCGACGCTGGAATGCGCGGCGCGCGGCCTCAAGACCGCCTGCATCACGAAAGTCTTCCCGACGCGCAGCCACACGGTGGCGGCGCAGGGCGGCATCTCGGCAGCCCTCGGCAACATGGGCGAGGACGACTGGCGCTGGCACATGTACGATACCGTCAAGGGCTCGGACTGGCTGGGCGACCAGGACGCGATCGAATATCTCTGCAAGAACGCGCCGGAGGCGGTCTACGAGCTTGAGCATTTCGGCGTGCCGTTCTCGCGCACGGCGGAAGGCAAGATCTACCAGCGCGCCTTCGGCGGCATGACCTCCCATTTCGGCAAGGGCATCGCGCAGCGCACCGCCGCCGCCGCCGACCGCACCGGGCATGCGATCCTGCACACGCTGTACGGCCAATGCGTCAAGCACGAGGTGAACTTCTTCGTCGAGTATTTCGCGCTCGACCTGATCGTCGAAGACGGCGCGGTGCGCGGATTGATGGCGTGGAACCTGGATGACGGTTCGATCCACCGCTTCCGCGCCCATCGCGTGATCCTGGCGACGGGCGGCTATGGCCGCATCTACGCATCGTGCACCGGCGCGCATACCCAGACCGGCGACGGCAACGCGATGGTGCTGCGCGCAGGGCTCCCCCTGCAGGACATGGAGTTCGTCCAGTTCCATCCGACCGGCATCTTCGGCGCGGGCGTGCTGATCACCGAAGGCGTGCGCGGCGAAGGCGGCTATCTCACCAACTCCGAGGGCGAGCGCTTCATGGAGCGCTATGCGCCGAACGCCAAGGACCTCGCCTCGCGCGACGTGGTCAGCCGCGCGATGACGATCGAGATCCGCGAAGGCCGCGGCGTCGGCCCGAACAAGGACCACATCCACCTGCATCTGTCGCATCTCGACCCCAAGGTGATCCACGAGCGCCTGCCCGGCATCTCGGAGAGCGCGCGCATCTTCGCCGGCGTCGACGTGACCAAGGAGCCGATCCCGGTGCTGCCGACGGTGCATTACAACATGGGCGGTATCCCGTGCGCCTATACCGGCGACGCGCTGACGCTCACGGACGGCAATCCCGATACCGTCGTGCACGGCTTGATGGCGGTGGGCGAAGCGGCCTGCGTGTCGGTGCATGGCGCCAACCGGTTGGGCTCCAACTCGCTCATCGACCTCGTCGTCTTCGGCAAGGCGGCTGGCATGCAGGCGGCGAAGTCGCTCGGCGAAGGCATGACGCAGCAGGACCTGCCCAAGGACGCGGGCGACGCTGCCCTGGCGCGCTTCGACCGCTTCCGCAACGCCAAGGGCGGTACTTCGACGGCGCAGATGCGCGCCACGATGCAGAAGGCGATGCAGGACGACGCGGCCGTGTTCCGCACCGGCGAGACGCTGCGCCAGGGCCAGAAGCGCATCCACGACCTCTACGCCACGCTCGGCGACGTCAAGGTCAGCGACCGCTCGCTGATCTGGAACTCAGACCTCGTCGAGACGCTGGAGTACCAGAACCTGATCCAGCAGGCGCTCGTCACCATCGACGGCGCCGTCAACCGCGAGGAAAGCCGCGGCGCCCACGCGCGCGAGGATTTCCCGAACCGCGACGATCAGACCTGGATGAAGCACACGCTCGCCTGGCTCGACCCGGATACGGGAAAAGTGCGCCTCGACTACCGCCCCGTGCACACCTACACGCTGACCAACGACGTCGAATACATCCCGCCCAAGGCGCGGACGTACTGATCTTCAATTGAGCCGCTTGATCCGTTCCGCCGGCGACGGCGTCAGAGGACTGTGCGCGCCGATATAGGCAACCACGGCGTCGAGATCGGGTCCGCCGGTCACGCGGTCTGTGCCTTCCTTCAGCACGCTCTGGCCATCGCCGCCGTTCGCCAAGAAGTCGGACACCGCCACGCGATAGGTCCCCGTCGGCATGATCGGCTGGCCATCGAGCATCAGGCTCTCCGTCATCACGCGCTTGCCGAGCGGCTTCGACGCGTCCCACGTGTAGGAGAAGCCCCTCGATACCTGAAGGATGCGCGGACGCGCCGGGTTCACCCATTGCAGCTCCAGCATCGTCTTGATCTGCGCCCCCGTGAGCGTCAGCGTCATTGCCGTGTTTGCGAAGGGCAGCACCGCGAACAGATCGGCATAGGTCACATCGCCCGTCTTCGCGATATCGGTGCGGATGCCCCCGATGTTCATCAGCGCGATCTGCGCGCCCTCGTTCTTCGCAGCGGCCAGCTTTGCATCCGCG
Organism: Alphaproteobacteria bacterium; assembly: GCA_021325375.1. Classification (GTDB taxonomy): domain Bacteria; phylum Pseudomonadota; class Alphaproteobacteria; order Micropepsales; family Micropepsaceae; genus Rhizomicrobium. Next base: position 14,867 of record JAJPHG010000027.1, read on the forward strand.
ATAAGATCGCCCAGCACGGTCTCTCCGCCGGCTGTCGGATCGTTCTTGATGGGCGCAGTCACTGAACCGACCACTCGACGTTCGACCGGTCCCGCGACGGCCTCGTACTGCGCGATCAACTTCGTCTGCGCCGGATCCGCGGCGAATAGATCGTCGCGTATGATGACGTTGTTCGCCTTGAGCGACACGAAATCGCGCGTGCGGCGGCTCAGCTTGGCATCGATCTCCGTCAACATCGTCCCGTAACGGTGCGCGCTCGTCACCAGCCGTCCGTCGATGATACAGTTGTAAGCTTGGTGCGTGTGCCCGCTCACCACCAGATCGACCTGCTTGTCGAACCGCTTCACGATGTCGACGATCGGCCCCGTGATGCCGGGGCATTCATTGTAGCCGCCGGTCGGCGTGCCGCCTTCGTGGATCAGCACGACGATCGCGTTGATGCCCTCGGCGCGCAGCTTCGGCACCAGCGCATTCACCGTGTCCGCTTCGTCGCGGAATTCGTATCCCGCGATGCCGGCCGGTAACACGATCTCCGGCACGCCCTTCAGCGCGAGCCCGATGAACGCCACCGGAATACCATCGAACCGCTTCACGACATAAGGCATGAATAACGGCTTGCCGGTCTTCGTGTCGATCGTGCTCGCAGCGAGATAGCGATACTTTGCGCCCGTGAACGGATGCGGCCCCTTGCAGCCGTCGACCGGATGACAGCCGCCGTTCTGCATCCGCAGCAGCTCGGTCACACCCTTGTCGAACTCATGATTGCCGACGGCCGACACCTCAAGTCCCATCAGCGACAGCGCCTCCACCGTCGGCTCGTCGTGAAACAAGCCGGACAACAGCGGACTGGCGCCGATCAAGTCGCCCGCGGCGACAAATATTGAATTGCGGTGTTTGGCGCGCAGCGCACGCACCAGTGTCGCCATGTTCGCCGCGCCACCAACCCTGGCCGTCCTGTCCGCGTCGCTCGCGCCGGGAATCGATGAACCATCGCCGGGTGCTTCCAGATTGCCATGAAAGTCGTTGATCGCCAGGATCGTCAGATCGACCGTTCGCGAGACGCGATGCTTCGGCGCGGCAGAGGCAGGCACCGCGACAACGCAAAATGCGAGCAGTACCGCGAAAATGCGCGAAACATTCATGGCCCCTCCACCGCGTGCGCGATCCGCCTGGCTGCGCGATTCACGCAGCAATATGATTGATTCTCGCGACGCCCCCAAAACAGGTGGGCCAACCCCCGCGCCCGTCGCGGGATAGGCGCCTTCTAACGTCGAATACATGCGAGGCGTCGCGGCGGCGGCGCTAGGCTTCGCGCATGAAGCGGCTGATCTTCGCGACATTGTGCGGCACGCTGGTCTCGGCTGTCAGTTTGACCGTGAACCTGCTGCTCACGGACGAGCAGGCGCTCGCGGCCGCCCGAACGCTCTACGGCGTGACGACCGCGCCGCAGGTCTTCGGGTTCGTGCTCGGCCTCCTCGTCGTTTTCGGCGCCCTGCCCGTCATTCTGATCGGGTTCGTGCTGAGGCTCTTCCGCCGGGCGTCGCCAGTCACGCTGGTGCTCACGCCTGCGATCCTGTTCCTGCTCACGCTCGTCGAGACCGCGCGCGAGATGTCCGACGACTCGCTGGCTTACGAATGCCTGCCGGCCATGGTCGTCGGCGGCGGCGTGATGTTCCGGCTGCTCGTCATTGCGAAGATTCCACAATCCGTTGAACCGGTGTTCGAGTGACGGGCGGTTGAAGTTTATAACCATCTATTGTGTTCCCGCCCCGTTGCGGTATTGTTCCTCAATGAGCGACGAACCCGACAGCCTCGTGCTTCGCTATCTGCGGCGTATCGATGAGCGTACCGCGCGGCTCGAAGACGACATGCAGACCGTGAAGGGCCGTCTGTCGTCGCTCGAAGCTCAGATGTCTCTCATGCGCGGCGACTTCGTGAGACTCGAGGGGCGGATCGCGGGCTGCGAGGTCAGACTGGATCGCATCGAGAAGCGGCTGGATCTGGTCAGCATCTGATCGGCCTTGCCCACACCCCTCCCACTCATTTTGTTGCCGTCCACGCGCTGTTTGCGCAAAGTTCCGTGGCTGGATCGCGCATCCGCGGCGGGCTAGATTCGCGCGGGGCTGTGTCAACAGAACATGGATGCATCATGAGCGACCTCGAAATCGCCCGCGCGGCGAAGCTTGCGCCGATCGAGGAGGTCGGCGCGCGGATCGGGCTTCCGGCCGGCGCGCTGTACCGCTACGGACCGCACAAGGCCAAGGTCTCGCTCGATCACATCGCCTCGCTCGGCGGGAAGAAGAGCGGAAAGCTGATCCTCGTCACCGCTATCAACCCGACGCCGGCGGGCGAAGGCAAGACGACGACCACGGTGGGCCTGGGCGACGCGCTCTGCGCGATCGGCAAGCGCGCGATGATCTGCCTGCGCGAGCCCTCGCTCGGGCCCTGCTTCGGCATGAAAGGGGGTGCTGCCGGCGGCGGCTATGCCCAGGTCGTGCCGATGGACGAGATCAACCTGCACTTCACCGGCGACTTCCACGCCATCACGGCGGCCAACAACCTGCTCGCGGCGCTGATCGACAACCAGGTCTATTGGGGCAATCCGCTCGGCATCGATCCGTCCAAGATCTCGTGGCGCCGGGTGATGGACATGAACGACCGCGCGCTGCGCGACATCGTGGTGGGGCTCGGCAACAACGGACAGGTGCGCGAGGACGGCTTCGACATCACCGTCGCCTCGGAGGTGATGGCGATCTTCTGCCTGGCCACCTCGCTCGCCGATCTCGAGGAGCGCATCGACCGCATCGTCGTGGCGCGCGATTTCGCCAAGAAGAACGTGACCGCGAAGCAGATCCAGGCGGCAGGCGCGATGAGCGTGCTGCTGCGCGACGCGATCCAGCCCAACCTCGTGCAGACGCTGGAGCATACGCCGGCCTTCGTGCATGGCGGGCCGTTCGCCAACATCGCCCATGGCTGCAATTCGGTGATCGCGACGCGCACCGCGCTCAAGCTCGCCGACTACGTCGTCACCGAGGCCGGCTTCGGCGCCGACCTGGGGGCGGAGAAGTTCTTCGACATCAAGTGCCGCCAGTCCGGGCTCACGCCTTCCGCCGCGGTGATCGTGGCGACCGTGCGCGCGCTCAAGATGCATGGCGGCGTCGACAAGAAGGAGCTGGGCCGCGAGAACGTCGATGCGGTGAAGGCGGGCACCGCGAACCTGCTGCGCCACATCGAGAACGTGCGCAAGTTCGGCGTGCCGGTGACCGTGGCGATCAACCATTTCACCGCCGACACCAAGGCCGAGACGGACGTCATCGCCGAGGCCTGCCGCCAAGCCGGCGTGCATGCCCATCTCTGCCGCCACTGGGCCGACGGCGGCAAGGGCGCCGAGGGCCTGGCGCACGAGGTCGTGCGGCTTTGCGAAGAGGGCAGCGCGTTCAAGCCGCTCTATCCCGACGACATGCCGCTCGTCGACAAGATCCGCACCATCGCGCGCGAGATCTATCGCGCCGCCGATATCGCGCTCTCGCCCGACGCCGCCAAGAAGCTCAAGCAATATGAGAGCGACGGCTTCGGACGGCTCCCCGTCTGCATGGCGAAGACGCAGTACAGCTTCACCGCCGAGCCGGACGTGCGCGGCGCGCCGTCGGGCTTCATCCTGCCGGTGCGCGACGTGCGGCTGTCGGCGGGCGCGGGCTTCGTCGTGGCGCTGTGCGGCGACCTGATGACCATGCCCGGCCTGCCGCGCGACCCCGCCGCCTACCGCATCCGCATCGACAAGGACGGCCAGATCGAGGGGTTGTTTTAGCCCCCGAGATGTCATCCCGGCCAAGCGATGCGCAAGCATCGCGCAGGGCCGGGACCCAGCGTGCCGCTGCTCCCTGGGTCCCTGGCCTCGGCTCGCGCTCGCCCGGGATGACATTTCTACGGAGGTTTATCCCCCCTTCCACATCGGCGCCCGCTTCTCGGCGAACGCTCGTGGACCTTCCTTGAAATCGTCGCTCCCGAACATCGCCGCGACCGCGGGATAGCGCATCTGGTTCTTGAGCGCGTCCTCGAGTGTCGGCTCAGCGAGGCCGCGATAGACTGCCTGCTTCGAGGCACGCACCGACATCGGGCTCGCTTCCATGATCACAGCCGCCCAGCGCCGCGCGGCCGCGAGCGCCTCGCCCGCGGGCACCACCTCGTTGACGAAACCGAGCGCCTTGCCCTCCTCGGCGCTCACGCGGCGGCCGGTGAGGATCATGCCGAGCGCCTGCTTCGCGCCGATCTCGCGCGGCAGGCGGTGCAGGCCGCCCGCAAGCGCCGCCAGCCCGACGCGCGGCTCGGGCAAGGCGAACACCGCGTTCTGCGCCGCCACGATGAGGTCGCATGCGAGCGCGATCTCGAAGCCGCCGCCAAAAGCGATCCCGTTCACGGCCGCGATCACCGGCTTGTCGAGGTCGAAACGCTGCGTCAGTCCCGCGAAGCCGCTCGCGGGCCAGGGCTTGCGCCCGCCCGCCGCGGTCACCTTCAGGTCGTTGCCGGCGCTGAACGCGCGCTCGCCGGCGCCGGTGACGATGGCGACCCATTGGCCGGGATCGGAGGCGAAATCGTCGAACACGCGCGCCAGCTCCTCATGCGCGTCGGCATGCAGCGCGTTCATCACCTCCGGCCGGTTCAGCGTGACGATGGTGAGCTTGTCCTCGCGCTCGAGCTTGCAGAATTCATAAGTCATTTACTTTTCCCCTTCGCATAACCCAAAGTTCACGCGTATTCGGCGCCGCCCGCAAGGGTTGGGTAACCATTCGCGCTTTAAATGGTCCCGATGTCGGACACATGGACCATCAGCGTCGCTGGACGCAGCTACGGCCCCTACACGGCCGCCCAGATGCAGGCTTTCGCCGCGGAAGGAAGGCTCGCGCCGCAATCGCTGGTCGCGCGCGGCGAGGAGAACCAGTATCGCGCGGCGTCGGACGACGCGACGCTCGCGGCGCTGTTCCGCCCCGCGCAGCCTGCGCCCGCGCCTGCGCAGCAGCCGCGCCAGTTCTTCACCGCAGACGGTAACCAGGACATCCAGGCGTTCGGCCGCCAGGAGGAAGAGCCGAGCGCCGGACAGCGCACGCATTTCGTCGTCGTCGCCGACATGAAGTCGCGCTCGATCTCGGGGCTGGAGGAAGAGATCTTCAATCTCGGCCCCGCGGTGCCGATCATGCCGCAGGCTTGGCTGCTCGCCTGCGACCAGCCGATCAACCAGATCCGCCAGACGCTGGTCCAGAAGCTCGGCAAGCTCGACATGCTCTTCATCGCCGACGCGACGCACGACAAGGCCGCCTGGTTCAATTTCGGCCCCGAAGCCGACAGCCGCATCCGCCGCATCTGGCAGAAGACGCCGGACATGACCGCGCTGAAGCGGACGGGGTAAGCCCCAAATCAAATCACCATGGCCGCCCTTGAGGCGGCCACCCAGCGCGCGCACGCCGGTGCGCGCAAGAGACCTATTTTCGCTCGCTGACGCTCGCGGGCTGGGTGGCCGGGTCAAGCCCGGCCATGGTGAGTGGGTTTAATGCCGCGCCTTCGCTCTCCCCGCACGCTCCGCCGCGCGCAACGACTTCCCTTCCGGACCTTCCAGCGCCTTCTCGGCGTCCTTGGCCATCTTGGAAATCCTGCCCTTGTTCTTGGCGATGAATTTCTCGGTGCCGCGGTCGTAATTGCGCGTCGCGGTGTAGCTGCCCTCGCCCTCCAGCTTGCTCGCGCGCTTCTTCGCCTTGGCTTTCTTCGCCGGCTTGGCAGCCTTCCTCTTTTTCGCCTTCATGCAAATCTCCTTTTGAATTTTCCTTTCCGGCAACGCGGGCTAGTCGAGAAAGTTCCGCGCGGCGGAACTGTATCGCCAATTGTCGCGAGCGTCATGTAGCGAACTGTTCTCGCCACGGGGTTGGGCTATCGTCCGCCGAATCAAAAACCAAAAACGGGGGAAGTGAATGAAACGTCTGATCTTGGCGGCCATGGCACTTTGCGCGATGACGGGCGCGGCAGGAGCGAAGTCCATCACCCTGGACGGCACCTGTGATCGCATCCTGCTCGTGCCCCAGTTCCGCCCGGTCTTCACGTTGACGGAATCGAAGAAATGCGGCGACGGCATGGACGGCATCGGCACCATCGTCAAGACCGAGGGCGGCAGGTTTCTCTCGGTAGGCGCGCGCGATGACGGCGATCCCAGCTCGCAACTCAGCTATCTCTTCCAATATCCCCTCGTCACCGGCGGCAGCTGGACCAGCTACAAGACCACCGACGGCAAGACGATCTTCGAATCGACTGGCGGCGGCACCTATTCGCTTGGGTCCGCCGCGCCGGGCAGCGGCCTCGCCAACGCGCCATCGCCGCCGCGCCTGCACGGCGCGCCCGCCCGCCTCGTCACCGCCACGATCCAGCTCGATCTTGGCTCCTGCTACGTCTACGACATCAAGGTCGTCGACAAGTTCTATGCCGGGATCGCGCCCGCCGCTGGCAACTGCGCCATGCCGTTCGTCGGAGAAGGCGTCGACGGGTTCATGTCGAACCATCACATGCTGGTGCTCGGCGCGCAGGCGGATGCAAGCACGACCGAGTACGCGATCGACATACAATATCCGCTCGTCTCCGGCGGCTTCTGGCAGGCCTATCAAACCAGCGACGGCCGCAACCTGCTGGGCGCCGGCGCGGGCTATTACACCATCGTCACCCCGGGCGCGGCGAAGAAGTAGTTCACATACTAAAGTGGATAAACTTCTCATCTAAAATGCGCTGAGCTCTGCGCATGAAGTGTGCGCAAGCCCGTCCGGCCGTGATCACGGCGCGTCAGCTCCGCGCGGCCCGCAAGCTGCTCGGCTGGTCTCAACGCGTCTTGGCCTGCAAGGCTCGCGTGGCGTTGAACACCATCAGGCGGCTGGAACGCAGCGATAGCGATCCGCGCTTCAGCACTTTGAACGCTATTGAAAAGACGTTCGCGAAGGCCGGTGTGGAGTTCATTCCCGCCGACGGCCAGCAGGGCGAAGGCGTCTGGATCAAGAGAGGAAGGTAGAGCAAGTCGTTTTCAGCCCAAGCAACCCGACCCGATGTCATGGCGCGCGAATGCGGGCCATGACAAGTTTGTGTGCGGAAACATCGTCAATCCAGCCGCTTCAGCCCGTCCCTGAATCGCTTGTGGTTCTCGACATAGACCTGCGCAGAGATCTTCAGGATCGCGAGTTCGCGCTCGCCAAGTTGGCGCAGGACGCGGCCGGGGCTGCCCAAGATCATCGAGCCGTCGGCGAATTCCTTGCCTTCCGCGACCAGCGTGTTGGCGCCGACCAAACAGTTGCTGCCGATCTTCGAGCGGTTGAGCAGGATCGAGCCCATGCCGACCAGCGAGCCGGGGCCTACCGTCGTCGAATGCAGGATGACGTTGTGGCCGACCGTCACGTCGGCGCCGACCGTCACCGGCTGCCCGGGATCGGTGTGGCAGACGGAATTGTCCTGCACGTTCGAGTTCTCGCCGATCTCGATCCAGTCGTTGTCGCCGCGCAGCACCGCGCCGAACCAAATGCTCGCGTTCTTCTTCAGACGCACGCGCCCGATCAGCACCGCGTTCGGCGCGATCCAGTACGAACCGTCGTCGGGAAGCTCAGGCCCGATGCCGTCGATGGAATAGAGTGGCATGCCGCCCTCGCTTGCGTTTCGCGCCATTGTGGCCGCGAAAAAGCGCGCCTGCAAATTTCGCTTAAGTGTCGCACGAAAAGCGTTACTCTCAATTCAGCCGACTGATTCGCGGCGGGGGCTTGATAGTGCAGCGTTATGCGTTGCCATTCCGAAGAGCCAAGGGCCAAAGGCCCTCAACCTCACGCACCCTTGCGCGCAACCTCTCTTCATCGTGTCTCATCGTGACCAGGGAGTCCCTATGGCCAAGCGTTCCGCGCGGCACAAAGCCCGCGAATTGCAGTATCACGAGCCGGCGACCGTTCATCCTCTCTTTCCTCCCGAGCGCGGCTGGAGTCCGCACGATCACGATCAGCATTCCCGCGACCGAAAGTATGTAAAGAACGTCCGGGCGATGAGCCCGACGCAGCAGCGCCTGATGGACGCGATCGACGAGCGCTCCGTCGTCGTGGCGCTGGGGCCGGCCGGAACAGGCAAGACCTATCTCGCCATCGCCAAGGCCGTCGAGGCGCTCGAAGCCGGGCGCGCTGGCCGCATTGTGTTGTCGCGACCCGCCGTCGAGGCGGGCGAGAGCCTGGGCTTCCTGCCCGGCGCGCTGGAGGAGAAGCTCGCGCCCTATCTGCGCCCGCTCTACGACTGCCTAACCGAGCGGCTCGGCACCAAGCGGCTGAAGGCGCTCGTCGCCGAGGGCACGATCGAGATCGCGCCCGTCGCCTACATGCGCGGGCGCACGCTCAACGACTGCTTCATCGTCATCGACGAGGCGCAGAACTGCACCTATGGCCAGCTCAAGATGCTGCTGACGCGATTGGGCTGGCGCTCGACGATGGTGCTCACCGGCGATCCCGACCAGACCGACCTGCTCAAGGGCATGTCGGGATTGGGCGACATCGCAGAGCGCCTCGAACGCGTGCCCGAGATCGGCGTGGTGCGCCTGGGCGATTCCGACATCGTGCGCCATCCCCTGGTCGCAGGGATGCTGACGGTTTTGTAGAGACGGCACGTCGCCCTTCGAGGTTCGCTGCGCTCGCACCTCAGGGTGACGTGCCTACTTCAACAAGCGCGTCATGCTGAGGTGCATCGCGAAGCGATGCCTCGAAGCATGACCCATCCGATTTGGCTCAAATTACCGCACCGCGATGTAGATGTTCAGCACGAACAGCCCGATCGCGAAGCTCCAATAGGCGCTGATCGCGGCGGCGAGCCAGAAGGCCCATCTGGAGCACGACTTCTCGCGCAGCTTGGCGGCGGCGTTCTCAAGCAGCACGTTCGGGCCCGCGATCACCATCACCGCGTAGTAGGCGCCGCGCGCGACGTTGTTGTCGGGCTTGCGCACGACTAGGCGGTAGAGGTTGGAGAGGATGCCCGAGACCGTGAACCCGGCCGTCGTCGCAAACAGCGCCACCATCAGATCCCTGCCCATGTCCCGCTCCCGCCTTGCAGGCTCAAGGTTGCAGGACGCGTGCCCGGTCCGGCCGCATGATCTCAATCCGCGCCGTGCCAAATCGGGTCGCCAGCGCCGACGCGGCCTGGTCGCCAAGGATATGCAGCCGGGCTTCGGGGCGGCTGGCCGCGATATCGGCTTTCACGGCCTGGAGCGCGGGCGGCATGACCCAGCCCTGCCCGTGCAGCAGCGTCAGGGCGACGGCGAATCCGAGGGCGGCGCGAAAGATCATGTCCCGGTTTGGTCCACTGATGCGTTCCAAACACGCTGTTGCAAAAAGCGGACAATCGCCGGAGCGGGCGGGGGCTATCGTTAAAAAGGGCGTGTTAGGTTCCAGGCGCGAGTCGCCATGTCCATGAGCCGAAGCAACGATGCCGTCGATACCGTCCGGAAGCGCTCCGGCTGGCTGATCCCGCTCGTCGTGTTCCTGGTGCTCCTGGCGCTGTCGGCGCTGTTCCTTCTCTACTACCTGGCGCCCACCGCGCCGCCGCTCTTCAGCGAGCAGCAATCGCCGACGTCGAGCACCGACGTCTCCGAGCTCGAAGTGGGGACCTTGAAATTCTGGATCCCGGCGAACTATCTGCAATATGACAGCGCGCGCAGGGGTGGGCGCCGTCACGAGGTCGCGCTCTTCGCCATCCTGCCCGACCTTTCGGGCTGGTCGAACTGGAACGCGAGCTCCTTCGCCGACAACGGCCCGAACTCGCGCATCGTGTATCTGACGATCCGCGACCAGCAGGTGAACCTGACCGAGACCGAACGGCTGCAGCGCATCTATCTCGGCTACGTCGCCGATCCCAAGGGGAGCGAGGGCCCGTTCGGCCTGCGCAAATATACCTTCACCGACATCTCCGGCTATCACGACCAGGACCTGTTCGTGGGCCAGGCCGAGCACGGCATCGTCCTGATGCGCTGCGAGCGGCTCGGCCCCAACGATCCGAGCCCGAATTGCTCGCGCGACATGCCGCTCAAGGGCGATGTCGGCGCGTCCTACCGCTTCAAGCGCTCGAAGCTGAGCCACTGGCACGAGATCGGCGACGCCGCCGATGCGCTGCTCGCGAGCCTGCGCAAGCCGCCGAAATAGTGAGCCGCTTGCCGAATTGGAAGCTGCATAGGCTCCGGCATCACGCCGCGTCTATGCGGGTGCCTGATGAAGACCAAACCGGATGCCACCCGGATCGCGGCAATTGACGAAGCGGCCGAACCCGGGCTCGTCGGTGGGCTCTTCCGCCTCGCCGCCGGCCGCTCTCACGCGTGCCGATGCCGCCTCAAGGTCTGAGACGTTGAAATAAACGTAGATTTGCGGCGACGAGGAATTGCCGTGCGTTCCGACCTTGATGGTGGGGGTCTGGAACCAGGCTTCGTCATGGCACGGCCAGCCGAACACCGCGCCGAAGAAAGTGCGCGTGGCGGCGACGTCTCCCGACCCGATTTCGAGGAAGCTCACCTGACCTTGCGTCGGGTCGGCCATGGATATCTCCTTCAAGAATTAAGCCGGAGAGCTTCACGAGGCTAGCTCGCTCGGGGAGGCACGCTCCCGCACAGAAGGGTCGCCTTGATCCCTCGGCAGTGTTCCAGGATTTGAGCGTTGTGCATCACGACCCCGCCGCCGTCTTCAATTGAGAACGCGGAGTATCCCTCCCGATTGAAGACGGCATAGGCACCGTCCATTGCGCTTGCGAGCGAACCGAACATCTCGGACTGCGCGAAAGACCCTCGCCTGTAGAAAAGCGTGTAAATCAGCGACATCCGCGGAGCCTCGGCAGATCGCGTCGCTCTCCCATTTCCGGGATTGGAGTGCGGCGCGACCAAGCGAACGCCCCAATAACTCTAAGCGGACACACCTTGAGCGCTGGGCGTTGCAAAAGCGAGGGAAATCGAAGGTCAGTGCTTGCCGAACACGTCCTCGACGCTGCGATAGCGCGGCAGGAGCCGATAGATCGTGTTGCCGAACGCGGGGAAGAACAGCAGCGCGGCGGCGAGACCTGCGATCGGCGTCACGAAATCACCGAAGGCGAGATCGCCCGCCAACGCGGCGCCCATGATCCCGGCGGCCATGAGGATGAGCAAGGCCGTCGCGGTGGCCGGCCCCTGCCCGCGCAACGTCATGGAGATGGCGGAAGCCGCAGGGTCGTCCCGGTTCACAAGCCGGCTCATCCGCAGGACGAAGACGGACATCACGGCCAGCTCCGGCAGCATGACGAACCACAAATCCAGACGGGTGAAGAGATCGGGCGCGACCCGCGCCCACGCCCACAACACAGGCAGCGTTGCAAGCGTCGCGGCCAGCGTGGCGGCGAGGGTCAAACGCCAATTGCGCGCAATCGCGGTAAACGAAGCCGCCAGCACGACACCCGAGCCGGCGTAGCCGGCCGCGGCCCGCCAGCCGATTTCGACATGGGAGCCGCGAATGCCGAACACGGCGATTGCCGCAAGGACGAGCGCTATGCCGCTGACGCTGAGCGACCAGCGCGGTTGCGCGATGCCCGACAAACCCTCGAACAAGCGCTCGCGCCGCTCGCGCGCGGCATTGGCGCGGGCGATGAAGTCCTCCGGATAGGGCAGCAGGATCGCGACCCCGCCGAGAGCGAGTGAAAAGGCGAAGGCGATCACGATGGCGACCGCGTCGCCGGCGCGCCGCGCCCAGGTCATCGTTTCCGGTCCGAGCACGAACAGCGCCAGCATGTAAGCGATGAGAACCGGTCCGACAGAAGCGGCAATCTCCTCGAGCGCCAAGGCGAAGGCGGCACGCGGCGTTCGACCGGTGCAGATCGACCGCGACATGCGGTCGAGGATCAGAAGCGTGCACATGGGCGCGAAGAACATCGCCAGCTGCACGTCCGGGCCTCGCCAGGCATAGGGCAGGAAAAACGCGCCCAGGACGCAGAACGGCGCAGCCACCGTCAACACGGCGAGGTAAACGTGCCTCAGAAGTGCGTAGGCAAGGACGGCCAGGACGCAGAGGAATCCGGCAACGGCCAGTGCCGGTCCGCCCATCAGCTGCGCGAAGCCGGGGCCTCCGGCAGGTCCATCTCGAGGATGGCCATGTTGAAGGCGTAGGAGGTCTCGCCGTCCTCGGTGTCGCGGAAGATGACGCCGATGAACTCGCCGCTGACGTGCACTTCGACGGAGTCATCCTGCTTGGGCCGCTCGACGATGGTGATGGTGTCGAGGCGGAACAGGTTGCGCAGATATTTCTCGAGGCGCCAGATTTCGCTGCGGGTCAACGGTGCTCTCCTGTCGGTGAGAATTGACGTGGCACGGGCCGGGCGCTCCGGTCAAGATGGCCCATGCCGCCCACGATTCCGCTCCAGGGATACTACGCCGCCAGCGCCCGTCCGGCGCCTGAGCGGCCGCGTTTCCAGGGCGCGCGCCGGGCCGATTTCTGCGTGATCGGCGGCGGCTATACGGGGCTTTGCGCCGCCCTGCACCTTGCCCAGGAAGGCGCCAAGGTCGTGCTTTTGGAGGCCGAGACCATCGGCTTCGCGGCCTCGGGCCGCAACGGCGGCCAGATCCATACCGGCCACCGCAAGGATCAGGCGGAGCTCGAGACTTGGCTCGGCCCTGTCCATGCCCGCGATCTGTGGACCCTCGCCGACGAGGCGAAGGCGGAGGTGCGCGGCCTGGTGCGCGCGCATGCCATCGACTGCGCGCTCAAGGACGGCCTCGTCATCGCCGCCCACAACGAGGCGATGGCGCGGGCGCTGGCCGAGGACACCGAGCATCTCGCGGGCACTTACGGCTACGGCCTCGCGCGCATGATGGACAAGGCGGAAGCCGAGCGGCAGCTCGGCACGAGCGTCTATCCCGCCGCGCGGATGGACATGGGCGGCGGACATCTGCATCCGCTGAACTATGCGCGCGGCCTGGCACAAGCCGCGCAAGATGCGGGCGCCGAGCTGTTCGAGCGGTCGCGCGTGCTCGCGCTCGACGAGGACAAGGCGGGCGTGAACATCCGGTGCGCGGACGGATTGGTGACCGCGGGGCGCGCGCTGCTCGCCTGCGACGCCTTCAGCGCCGCCATCGCGCCGGAGCTCGCGAAATATATCGGCCACGTCGAGAGCTTCATCATCGCCACCGCGCCGCTGGGCGAGGCGCTGAACCGCGAGATCCTGCCTTGCGACGCGGCGGTGGCCGACACGCGTCACGTGCTCGACTACTACCGCAAGAGCGCGGACGGCCGCATGCTGTTCGCGGGCCGCGAGAGCTATTGGAACGTGCCGAGCGACGTTCCCGCCCTGGTGCGCCCGCGCATGGCGCATGTGTTCCCGAAGCTCGCGGACGTGGCCGTGGAATACGGCTGGCACGGCACGGTCGGCATCACGCGCACGCGCATGCCGCATTTCGGGCGGCGCTCGGAGCGCCAGCTTTTCGCGCACGGCTATTCCGGGCAAGGCGTGGCGCTGGCGACGCTCGGCGGCAGGCTGATGGCGCAAGCGGCGCTGGGCCATCCCGAACGCTTCGACGTCATCGCGCGCGTGCCGGCGCAGCCTTTCCCCGGCGGCCAGCTCCTGCGCCGCCCGCTCGTCGCGGCGGCGCTAATGTGGTTCAAGCTGGTGGATTCGATCGGCTGAGCTATTTGCGGATTTCGTAGATGACGCCGTAATAGGTCGGGGCGAGACCGCTTCCGTAGAGATTTTGTTTGGCATCCTGCGTAACGCCGCCTATCGGGCCGGTGACGGAATCCTTGCGGAAAAGGTAGACCTGCGAATATGTCCCGTCATTCGCCACCTTGAAGAGAGTTCCGCATCCCTCGTTGTGACAATAGGCATAGCCGCCCCATTGCGTCGTTCCGTATAGATCGCCCATCTTGTCGATGAGCAGGTTGTCCCTCGGTAACTCGCCGTCGGACCCCGAAGCATTGCCGGCGAACGAGTGCAGCACGGTATGTGTGCCGTCCGGCGATAGCTTGAAGACAGTGCCGTATCCCTCGCTCGGCGAATCGCCGCCATACTCGGTCGTGCCGTAGAGATTGCCTGTCGCGTCCATCACGACGCCGGCCGCGGGCATGGAACCATCGGCTCCCTGGAACGCGTGGAGCACTGTCTCCGTGCCGTTGCGCGCGAGCTTGTAGACTGTGCCGTAACCCCCGCCGCTGCCGCCTAGATACGTGGTGCCGTAAAGATTGCCCGCCCGGTCCACGATCAGATTGGACCGCGGGGAGCCGCCGTCGGTGCCACCCTGGAAATTGTGGAGCACCGTATAGGTGCCGCCGGCGGCGATCTCGAATACCAGGCCGCAGGTCCCGCCGCAGCCGTAAGGCGTACCGCCGTACTGCGTCGTCCCATAGAGATTGCCGCGCTTGTCGAGCAACAACCCTCCAGACGGGAGATCGCCGTCGGTCCCGCCTTGAAAGGCATGAAGCGTCGTCACCGTCCCATCCGGCGCGAGCTTGTAGACGCTGCCGCAATCTTCACGGTTGAATATCTCGGTGCAATTGAGGGCGCCGCCCAGCGCCGCCTCGCCATAGAGATTGCCGGCGCCGTCCATCACCACGCCTCCAACAGGATGGGCGGGCTGGCCGATCACGTTGGCAAAATCGTGCAGCGTCGTCAGCACGCCCCCCGGCGAGAGTTCGAACACCGAGCCAATCGAGTTGCTTCCGCCGCCGAGGGACACGCCGTAAAGATCTCCCGCAGCATCACGCAGCAGCGGACCGGTCGAGCCCGTGTCGTATGCTACGTCCGTGAACGTGTAGAGGATCTGCGGGCCTCTCGCCTTGGCCGCTTCAGCCGCCGTAAGCGCGATCGCGAAGATGGCAATCGAAGCGCATGCGCTGGCAATACGTGTCAGGCCGGACATGTCATTCTCCGTCGAGGGACACCTCAACACGAAATGCCAAATTCGGCTATTCAATTCCGCCGAAGAGATTCGCTAGATCCCGCCGCCCGTTTCGTCGATGACCTGGTTCATCTCCTGCGACGGACGCTCGGCGCCGGCGCAATTTATGAGCCTGGCCGGCACGCCGACCGCGGTGCAGCCCGGCGGCACCGAGGTCAGCACCACGCTGCTCGCGCCGACACGCGAATATTCGCCGATCTCGATGTTGCCCAATACCTTCGCGCCCATCGACAGCAGAACGCCGCGGCGAACCTTGGGATGGCGGTCGCCGCCCTCCTTGCCGGTGCCGCCCAGCGTCACGCCGTGCATGATGGAGACGTCGTCCTCCACCACCGCGGTCTCGCCGATGACGACGCCGGTCGCGTGGTCGATCATGATGCCGCGGCCCATGCGCGCGCCGGGATGGATGTCGACGTCGAACAGCTCCGAGATGCGGCTCTGGAAGAACAGCGCCATGCCCTCGCGCCTCTGGCCCCACAGCCAATGCGCGACGCGGTGGCATTCGAGCGCGTGGAAGCCCTTGAAGAACAGGAACGCCTGCACGTGGCTGTGGCAGGCCGGATCGCGGTCGTAGACCGCCGCGAGGTCGGCGCGCACCGCCACCCCGATCTCCGGATCGGCGCCGATCGCCTGCACGAAGATCTCGCGCGCCAGCATCGGCGAGACGTCGTCGCCGCCGATCTTCTTGGCAAGGTGATAGGAGAGCGCGTCCTCGAGGCGGTCGTGGTTGAGGATCGTCGCGTGCACGAAGCTCGCGAGCGCGGGCTCCTGCGCGGCCAGGACCTTCGCCTCCTCGCGCATCGCCGACCAGATTGGATCGCAGGTCGCGACCTTTTCCTTGCTCACCGCCATGGAACGCTCCTCACTGAGTACCTATTGTACAAGATCGCGATGGCGCGCGCAAAAAACACCCTTTTGCGCATGTATATTGCGCGCGCCGCGTCCAGGTTAGATAAGAGCGAAACGGCAAACAGCAATATCCGCATAGGACCTTCATGGATCGCGCAACCCCCGCCCTCAACCGCCCCGCCCCGGACGCGATAGACCTTTTGCTCACCCGCCGCTCGGGCTCGGCCAAGGCGATGACGGGGCCGGGACCGGACGCGGACGATCTGCGCGCGATCCTGACCGCGGCCGCGCGCGTGCCCGATCACGGCAAGCTTTTCCCCTGGCGGTTCATCCTGTTCGAGGGCGAGGCCCGCGCGCGTTTCGGCGAGGTGCTCGCCGAATGCCTGCCGTCGGAGGAAGCGACGCCCGAGCGCCTCGCGATGGAACGCGCCCGCTTCCTGCGCGCGCCGGTGATCGTGGGCGTCATAAGCCGGGTGCGCGAAGGTATTCCGATTCCCGTGTGGGAACAGGAACTGTCCGCGGGCGCGGTATGCCAGACCATGCTGATCGCCGCGACCGCGTTTGGGTTTGTCGCGAACTGGCTGACCGAGTGGCCCGCGTACAACGCCAAGGTCGCGCAGCGCCTCGGCTTGCAGGACGGCGAGCGCATCGCGGGTTTCGTCTATATCGGCAAGTCCGCGCAGCCGCTCGATGAGCGCGTGCGGCCGGAACTCGACAAGATCGTGACGCGGTTTTAGGGCACTCCACATCATTTCTGGCTAAACAAGAGGTGTCATGGCCCGCGAATGCGGGCACCCAGTTGGGTTCTGCAAACTCAAAAAAGGAATCACGCGGAGGCGCGGAGAACACGGAGGTTCTCTTCTTCTCCGCGCACTCCGCGTCTCCGCGTGCAATTCTTCGGAACTGAAGCGATGTCACCTGGGTGGCCGGCATTCGCGGGCCATGACAATTGGGGTTTGAGGGCCTACCTGATCCCGATCATCTTGTGCGTCTGCAGGCTCAGCCGCCATTGCGGATGCGCCAGGCAATACTCCGTCGCCGCGCGCGTGTTGGCGTCGCGCTCGGCGTTGTCCATAGGCTGCAGGAAGAAGTGGTCGAAGGCGAGTCCTGCATAGTGCTCCGGCTCGGCGCCGTCTTGCGGATAGATCAGCTTGAGCTCGTTGCCGCGCGTCAGCTTCATCTCGGCATCGGCCTTGGGGCTGACGCAGATCCAGTCGATGCCGTCGGGCGGCGCAAGCGTGCCGTTCGTTTCGATGCCGATCTCGAAGCCTTGAGAATGCAGCGCCGCCACCAATGCGTCGTCGAGCTGCAGCAGCGGCTCGCCGCCGGTGCACACGACATAGGATTCGCCGCCGCCGGGCCATTTCTCCGCGACGGAGCGCGCAAGGTCGTCCGCGGTCACGAACTTGCCGCCGCCCACGCCGTTCGTGCCGACGAAATCAGTATCGCAGAATTTGCATACCGCCTCGTCGCGGTCGCGCTCGAGCCCGCTCCACAGATTGCAGCCGGCAAAGCGCAGGAACACCGCCGCGCGACCGGTGCGCGCGCCCTCGCCTTGCAGCGTGTAGTAAATCTCCTTGACCGAATACGTCATGGCGAGCGGTACTTCGCGAAGCCCTTGGCGCGCAGATCGCAGGCGGGGCATATGCCGCAGCCGAAGCCCCAATCATGGCGGTGCGCGCGGTCGCCTTCATAGCATGTGACGGTGTCCTCGACGATCAGCTCGACCAGCGCGGCACCACCGAGCGCTTCGGCAAGTTTCCAGGTTTCGGCTTTGGTCGCGCGCATCAACGGCGTGTGGATGCGCAAGCTCGCTTCCATGCCGAGATTGAGCGCCCGCTCCGTCGCGCGGATCGTGCTTTCGCGGCAATCGGGATAGCCCGAATAGTCCGTCTCGCACATGCCGCCGACGAGATCGGCGATGCCGCGGCGATACGCCAGCGCCGCCGCCGCGGTGAGGAAGAGGATGTTTCGTCCGGGAACGAAAGTGTTCGGCAACCCGTTCGCCCCCATCGCGATGGCGCGTTCATCGGTCAGCGCCGTACCGCCGATCGTCTTCAACACGTCGAGCGGCAACAGGTGATCCGCGCCCATCTTCGGCGCCCAGGCGGGGAACAGCGCGCGCATGCGCTCCAGGATACGCGGCCGGGCGGCGAGCTCGGCCATGTGGCGCTGGCCGTAGTCGAAGCCGACCGTCTCGACCTGATCGAACCGGTCGAGCGCCCAGGCCAGGCATGTCGTCGAATCCTGTCCGCCCGAGAAGAGGACCAGCGCGGCGCTCATGGCGCTCTCAGCGCCCATTCGAGGAAGTCGGCGGCTTGCGGATCGGCGCGCGCCGCTTCCTCGAACGCGTCCCAGTTCGCGGCGCGCTCCTGGTAGCGCGGCTCCTTGTCCTGGCGCAGGCCTTCGAAGATCTTGTGCGGGATCTTAACCTGCGGAAAGCCGAGCGGGGTGAGCAGCGGGACGATGCGCTCCAGCGACTCCTCGCCCGACAAGCCGTCGAGATGCTCCTCGAAACTGAGCCGCGCGAAGGGCGCACCGCGCGCCTTCAGCGCGGCATAGGCCCAGCGGTACCAGCGCCGCATCTTGTGCGCCCAGGCGATGAAATCGGCGACCTCGAGCTCCGGCTTGATCGCCGTGGTGTCGATCTTGCTGAACTTTTTCGACGTGCGCGTCTTGATGCCCGAGATGAAGCATTCGATCGGGCGGCGCCTCAAGACCGCGAACGCCATGTCGGTGCGCGGCAGGAATTCCTCCTCCATCATCGGCGGCTTGAGGTGGCTCGGGAACACCTTGAACACCACGAAGCGGCCATGCGCGCGATGCAGCGCGTCCAGCGTCTCGAACGCATGCCGCCTGCGCCACAGCGCGAACTGGCGCTTGTCGTCGAATGCGTCGCAACCGAGCGCCTCAAGCCCTGCCTTTTCCTTCGGCGAGATCAGGAACCCGGCATGGCCGTGGAACATCTCCGACTTGGAATTGAGCTCGCGGCAGCTGCGGAACAGCTTGTCGAGATGGCTGGAGCCGGTGCGCGGCATGGCGATGACACAGAGAAAGCGCAAGCGCGAGGCTCCGGCGATTGAGAGGAAGGAACTCCTAGAGGAGCGTGCCGCGCTTTGCAACAAACCGCGCCCTGCTTGCGTTTTCGCGCCGGCTGGACCAGATTTCCCCCGTCAAAACAAGGGGATGGGGCATGCCGGGATTGGCGTTGACGGGCACCGGCCTTTACACGCCGGAGCAATCCATCTCGAACGACGAGCTGGTCGCGTCGTTCAACGAATATGTCCGCCGCCACAACGAGGCCAACCACGCGGCCATCGCCGAGGGCACGGTCGCAGCACTCGCGCCGTCCTCGACCGAGTTCATCGTCAAGGCGTCGGGCATCAAGCAGCGCTATGTGATGGACAAGGCGGGCGTGCTCGATCCCGAGACCATGTGCCCGCGCATTCCCGAGCGCTCCAACGATCAGGTTTCCGTCCTCGCCGAGATCGCGGTCGCCGCCGCGCGCCAGGCGATGGCGCATGCCGGGCGCGACGCGTCCGACATCGACGGCGTCCTCGTCGGCGCCTCGAACATGCAGCGCGCCTATCCGGCGATGGCGGTGGAGGTGCAGGACGCGCTCGGCATCGACGGCTTCGGCTTCGACATGAACGTCGCGTGCTCGTCGGCCACCTTCGCGCTGCAGGCCGCCGCCGACATGGTCGCAAGCGGGCACGCGCGCGCGATCCTGGTGTGCAATCCGGAGATCTGCTCGGGCCACCTGAACTTCCGCGACCGCGACAGCCATTTCATCTTCGGCGACGTCGCGACCGCCTTCATCGTCGAGCAGGCCTCCACCGCGCGCAACGGCGGCTGGGAGATCGTCTCGACCAAGCTCAAGACCAAGTTCTCCAACAACATCCGCAACAATTTCGGGTTCCTGAACCGCACTGCGCCGCAGAGCATCGGAAAAGCCGACAAGCTGTTCGTCCAGGAAGGCCGCAAGGTGTTCAAGGACGTGGTGCCGATGGTGTCGGAGATGATCCTCGCCCATCTGGCCGAGAACGGCATCGAGGCGGCGCACCTCAAACGCATCTGGCTGCACCAGGCCAACCAGGGCATGAACGACATGATCGCGCGCCGCGTGCTGGGCCGCGACCCCGCGCCCGAGGAAGCGCCCAACATCCTGAACGAATACGCCAACACCTCCTCGGCCGGCTCGGTGATCGCGTTCCACAAATACAACGACGATCTGGGCGCGGGCGATCTTGGCCTTCTGTGCTCGTTCGGCGCGGGCTACTCGGTGGGCAGCGTGATCCTGCGCAAGCTCGCCCGTTAAGCAGCCGTCAACCTTTCGATCCCGATCGTCGACGCGCCGTTAACCCTGGACTGAATAAGATTTCGGTCCCAGGGGAGCGACGCGTGCGAGGGTTCTTTCGCGACATGCTGGCACGGGCGCGCGCCGCGCGGGCGAGCCCGAAGGCCAAGAGCTTCGCGGTCGTCGCCGTCATGTTCCCGGCGCTGCTGCTCTTGTCGCTGGCCGCGAGCTGGCAGGCCATCGAGCTCGTCAACGAGACCCGCGCCTATGCCGTCGGCGAAGGCCGCTATTCGAAGGCGCAGAAGATGGCGGTGCTCGACCTTTATCGCTACGCGCATTCGGAAAGCCCCGCCGACTTCCAGGCTTTCCTGGAAGACATCCGCATCCCCAGAGGCGACGAGGCAGCCCAGAGGGCGCTGTCGCGCTCGCCCGCCGATATCGAGGCAGCGCGGCGCGGACTGCTCGCGGGCAACAACCATCCCAGCGACATCGAGGGGCTGATCAGCCTCTACCGGCGCTTCTACTGGTGGCGGCCCTTCGCCGAAGCCGTCGACGATTGGCGCATCGCGGACAGCCAGGTCGAAGAGCTCGTCACGCAAGGTTTCCGCCTGCGCGCGCGCGTGAGCGCAGGCCGCCTCGACGAAACCACGCGGCGCGACGCGCTGCGCCGCATCGAGACGCTGGACGCCGCCATCACCGGGCGCGAGAACACCTTCTCCACGCATATGAGCGAGGCGTCGCGGCTCGCCACGACGCTGGTGGTGTGGGGCATCGGCGTCACCACCGTCCTGTTCTGGGCGATCGGCATCGCGTTCGCGGTGCGCATGCTGCGCCGTCAGATCGCGCTAGACGACCAGCTTTCGTCGAGCGAGCAGCGCTTCCGCGACTACGCCGAGGTCGCGTCCGACTGGTATTGGGAGACCGACGCCGCCAACAGGATCACCTACGTCTCGCTGCCGAACGGCGCCTTGGGCGCCGATGCGACGCAGCTCGTCCGCGCGCGGGCCGACAATGCGCGCCAAGGTGCGCAGACGCTGCGCGCGCTCGCCGAGCGCCGGCCGTTCCGCGGGCTTTCCCTGCGCTTCGAGCGGACCTACCAGGCGATCTCCGGCAAGCCGCGCTTCGCCGCCGACGGCACGTTCCTGGGCTATCGCGGCGTCGGCACCGACATCACGGCCCAGGTCGACGACGCGCACGCGCTGCGCGACGCCAAGGAGCGCGCCGACGCCGCCAACCGCGCCAAGTCGGAGTTCCTGGCCAATATGAGCCACGAGCTGCGCACGCCGATGAACGCGATCCTGGGCTTCTCCGACATCATCCGTGGACGGATGTTCGGGCCCGAGGTCTCGGAGCGCTACGCGGACTACGCCAACGACATCCACGAATCCGGATCGCACCTGCTCGCGATCATCAACGACATCCTCGACCTGTCGAAGATCGAAGCCGGACAGGAGACGCTCGCCGAAGAGGAGCGCACGCTGGATTCGCTGGTCGAAGAGGTGTGCACGCTCCTGGGCGAGACCGATCACGCCGAGTTCCTGACCGCGCTGCCCCAGCCCTCGCCGCTTCTGCGCGTCGACGGCCGCAAATTCCGTCAAATCCTCGTGAACCTGCTCTCCAACGCGTTCAAGTTCACCCCCGCCGGCGGCAGGGTCACGCTCGCGGCGGAGTTCACGCCGGCCGGCCTGTCGCTCAGCGTGCGCGACACCGGCATCGGCATCGCGCCCGAGGACATCGAGCATGTGCTGGCGCCCTTCGGCCAGGTCGAATCCGCCTTCAGCCGCCGCCATCACGGCACGGGGCTGGGCCTGCCGCTGGCGAAATCGCTCGCCGAGCTGCATGGCGGCACGCTAGCGGTCCAGAGCGTGCTGAACGAGGGAACGGTGGTGACCGTGCGCCTCCCGGCATGGCGGGTGCTGGCGGCGGCTGCGGCCTAGATTGCCCCCATCCGCTCGGCATGGTTCAACTGCGTGGGGCGCGGATTCTCAAGGGACATCGGATGCAGGCGGACAGGAAGAAGGACACGGCGTTCATCGGCCATCCGGTGGGCCTGGGCTGGTTGAGCGCCTCGGAGTTCTGGGAGCGCTTCTCCTATTACGGCATGCAGGCGCTGCTCGTGCTCTATCTGAACAACTGGCTGCTGCAGCCCGGCCATGTCGAGCACGTCTGGGGCATCGGCCCGTTCCGCGCCTTCATCGAGACGGTCTACGACGCGCATTCGACGCAGGCGCTCGCCATCGCGATCACCACGTTCTACGCCGCCTGGGTGTACGGCACGCCCCTCCTTGGCGGCATACTCGCCGACCAGCTCATCGGGCGCACGCGCACCGTCACGCTCGGCGCCTCGCTGATGGCGCTCGGCCAGTTCCTGATGATGTTCGACCAGACGTTCCTGGTGGCCATCTCCTGCCTCCTCATCGGCGTCGGCTGCTTCAAGGGCAACATCGCGAGCCAGGTGGGCGATCTCTATTCCCAGGACGACCCGCGCCGCGCCGACGGCTTCCAGATCTACTTTCTCGGCATCCAGGTGGCCGTGATCATCGCGCCCTTCGCGTGCAGCACGCTCGGCGAGCGCGTCGACTGGCGCCTGGGCTTCGCCGCGGCCGGGCTCGCCATGGTCGCAGGGCTGATCGTCTATCTGTCGGGCCGGAAGAATTTCCCGCCGGAGCCGGTACGGCGCGCGCGCGGCGCGGAACAGGTCAAGCGTCCGCCCTTCACCGGCCGCGACATCGCGGCCATCATCCTGCTGGTGGCGCTCCTGCCGGTGCTCGCGCTGTCGATCGTCGGCAACCAGCAGATCTTCGCCGCCTATCTCATCTGGGCGCAGAAGAACTACCAGACCGTCTTCTTCGGCCTTCACATGCCGATCGGCTGGATGCTGTCCATCGACGCCTTCGTCAGCACGATCCTGATGGCGGGCGTCATCGCGTTCTGGCGCTGGTGGGCGCGGCATTGGCGCGAGCCGGACGAGATCACCAAGATCGTCATCGGAACCGCGATCAGCGCCTGCGCGCCGTTGTGGCTGGCCTTCGCCTCGGCGCATGTCGCGGCGACCGGCCATCAGGTGACGCTGGCCTGGGCGATCCCGTTCCATGTCATCAACGATCTGGGTTTCGCCAACGTGCTGCCGGTGGGGCTGGCGCTTTATTCGCGCGCGGCACCCAAGGGTTTCGGCGGGATGATGATCGCGGTCTACTACCTGCACCTGCTCATCGGCAACATGGTCACCGGACGCATCGGCGCGCTGCTCGGCACCATGCCGGATCCGAAATTCTGGCTGATACACGTCGCGGCGATGGGGATATCGGCGGCGCTTCTTCTCTTCGTACGCTTCGCCTTCGGCAGTATCCTGGCGCCGTCCTACGCCGAGCCGAAAGAGGAAGCGGCGGCGACGTAAACATCCTCGCCCGCTTTAGCGGGGAGGATGATTATCAATGCACCAGGAACAACGGCATGTCCGCATGCGCGATGGCCTGGCGCGTGGTGCTGGTGACGAACAGCTCGCGCCAGCGGCTGTGGCCGTAGCCGCCGAGCACCAGAAGCCTCGCACCCGCCGCCGTCGCGCGCTCGCAGAGCACGTCGGCGACGGGACGTTCCCCGGCCTTGAACGTCTCCACCGCGCAGGCCACGCCGTGCAGCGAAAGATATCCGCTGAGCTCGCCGCAATCCGCGCAAGGCGCGTCGGGCCGCTCGACGGCGAGGACCGTCACGCTCTTGGCGCGCTCGAGCAGCGGAAGTGCTGCGCTCACGGCCTGCGCGCTTTCCACGCTTGCGTTCCAGCCGATGGCGATGTGCTCGTGGAAGCCTGGCGCGACCGGCTTGGCCGAGAGCAGCACCGGCCGGCGCGCCTCCAGCAGCACCGCCTCGATCGCTTCGCTCAGGCCCGCGCGCTCGTCGTCCTTGGGCGCGGAGAAGACGACGAGGTCGCAGAGCTTCGCCGCCTGCCGCACGCAATCGGCGAAATTGCCCATGACTTCGCGCAGCGAGATCGTCGGCGCGTCGCGCTTCTCGCAATGCTCTGTCATCGCGAGATCGGCGCCGCGCGCGACGGCGGCAAGCGCCGCCCGGGCCGCGCCCGCGGCGATGTCGCCGCTCTCCTTGGAGGCATCGACCACCTCCTGCACCACCAGCCCGGACATGGCCTCGCCGTAGAACGGCATGGCCAGCGCCGGATCGGCGCGGACGAAAAGCCCGCGCACATGGGCGCCGAACGGAAGAGCCATGGAAACCGCGCTGGTCAGCACCGCCGCGTCGCGCGGGGCCCCGGTCAGGGGCGCGAGAATCTTGACGAACGACACCCATTCCTCCCAAGTCACGTCAATCCATCACGGCTGAAACGCGGCAAATGCCCAAACAGATGCAGACACGAGCCTGGCAGAGGATGCTCAGCGGCCGCAGGCTCGACCTGCTCGATCCCTCGCCGCTGGACGTCGAGATCGAGGACATCGCGCACGGCCTTGCCCGCGTCGCGCGCTGGAACGGCCAGACCAAGGGCGCGCACGCCTTCTCGGTCGCGCAGCATTGCGTGCTGGTGGAGCGGCTGGCGGCGGAGCTGAAGCCGCGCCTGTCGCGCGAGGCAAGGCTGACGGCGCTGCTCCACGACGCGCCGGAATACGTCATCGGCGACCTGATCAGCCCGTTCAAGGCCGCGGTCGGGATCGACTACAAGGATTTCGAGCTTCGGCTGCTCAGCGCGATCCATCTGCGCTTCGGCCTTCCGGCGCGCGCGCCGGCCGAACTCCTCGCGCTCCTCAAGCAGGCCGACATCGCCTCGGCCTATTACGAGGCGACGCAGCTTGCCGGCTTCGAGGTGAGCGAGGCAAAGCGCTATTTCGGCACGCCCGCCAGGACGCTGCGCACGCCCAGGCTGGTGCCGCTGTCGCCGGCCGAGGCGCAGGCTCTGTTCCTGGAGCGGTTCAAACGGCTGACGGTGTGACTATGATAGACGGATCGCCATGCCGCTGATTCTGATCACGCCCCTTTCCGCCGTGCCCGGCGCGCTGAAGAGCCACGCGCCCTCGCACATGGTCACGCTCCTGTCCGAAGCCTACATGATCGACACGCCCGCGGGCTTCGCGCCCGAACGGCATCTGCGCCTCAGCGTGCACGACATCGAGGATCCGCAAGGCGACCAGGCGCCGGCGCGCGCCCATGTCGACCGGCTCATCGCGTTCGGGCGCGGCTGGGACGCGCGCGCGCCGATGCTGGTGCATTGCTGGGCGGGGGTGAGCCGCTCGACCGCGTCGGCCTACACGATCCTGTGCGACCGTTTGGGCCCCGGTGCCGAGCACGAGATCGCGCAGCGTCTGCGCGAGCGCGCGCCGCATGCCCAGCCCAACCGCCTGATCGTGCGGCTCGCCGACGAAGCGCTCGGCCGCGGCGGCGCGATGGTGCGCGCCGTCGACGCGATGGGCAGCGGCGTCATGGTGACGGAAGGCTATCCCGTCGAGATCCCGCTGGACCTCGCATGAGCGAAAGCGCCCTCGTCAGCATCGGGCTGTCCGCCGCGATCGTGTCGATGCTGGACGAGCGCCCGCGCGTGGTCGCGGTGCATCACGCGGGCGATGCCGACGACGCCCTGCCCTTCGGCCCGTTCGATCCGCTGCATCACCGCACCCTGGAGAGCGGGCTTCGAAGCTGGGTGAAGGAGCAGACCTATCTCGATCTCGGCTATGCCGAGCAGCTCTACACCTTCGGCGACCGCGGGCGGCATCTGGTGAAGGCCGGCGAAGGGGCGCGCGTCGTGAGCGTGGGTTATCTCGCGCTCACCCGCGCGGCGTCGGAACCGAAAGCGCCGGACACGCTGTGGCGCGACTGGTACGGCTTCTTCCCGTGGGAGGATTGGCGCAAGGAGAAGCCGCCGATCATCGACGACACCATCCTTCCCGCGCTTGGCCTCTTCGCCAAGGGCTCGGACCCGCGGCGCGAGCGCGTGCGGCTGTGCTTCGGCATCGAAGGCTCGGGCTGGGACGAAGAGCGCGTGCTCGAGCGCTACGAGCTGCTCTACGAAGCGGGCCTGCTGCAGGAGGCGGCGCGCGACGGCCGCGCCGATGCCAAGCCGGGTGCCGTGCTGGGCGCGGGCATGGTCTTCGACCACCGCCGCATCCTGGCGACCGCCATCGCGCGGCTGCGCGGCAAGATGAAATACCGTCCCGTCGTCTTCGAGCTGATGCCGTCCGCCTTCACGCTGCTCGAGCTGCAGCGCGCGGTCGAGGCGATCTCCGGCATCCGCCTGCACAAGCAGAATTTCCGCCGCCTTGTCGAGGCGCAGGGCCTTGTCGAGGGCACCGGAAAATCGGCAGCGCTCGCGCGCGGCCGCCCCGCCGAGCTCTTCCGCTTCCGCCGCGAAGTCCTGCGCGAGCGCCCCGCGCCCGGCGTGCGGCTTGGTGCGCGCGGCCGCGGGATGGGCTGATCGGCGCTATTGCGGCGGATTGTCGATCAGATAGGGATAGCCGTTGTTGATGTTCTCGTTGCGGTGCCAGACCGTCTTGTCGAATCCCGCGGGCAGAACGGATTTCAGCGTTTCGTCGCTCAAGCCCGTCACGCCGGTGCAGTCGCCGGTGCCGCACCCCACAGCGCTCTGCGACGTATCCATATCCCAATAATCGTCGGTGTCGGTGCCCAAACCGTATCCGAAAAAGCCGCCATCGTAACTGCCCGCCGGTGCGGCTCCCGTCGCATAAGAGTCCGTGACCGCGCTGCCCACGCCCGCAAATCCGCCGGCATAGGTGCCGCCGGTGCCGGTTCCCGTCGCATAGGAGTTGGCGATGTTGTTGCCTGCGCCGACAAGCCCGCCGGCCTGCGATCCATCCCCCTGCTGGTCCCACGTCGCGATGGCGTCGCCGGTCGCGAAGGATCGCGAGATGTGGTCGCCGGAACCTATCAAGCCGCCGGCGAATGCGGCCCCGGGAGCGTTTACGTCCCCCGTTGCCGAGGACAGGCCCACGTTGCTCGCCTCGCCCGCGAGCCCGCCGGCGACGGCTCCGGTCCGTTCATCGATCGACACAGGCATGGAGACGGACGCGCTGGAATGCGCATCGACGACGCTGCCCGACGCGGAGCTGGCGCCCACGACACCTCCCGCGACCGCGCCGTCCACGCAGTTGTGGGGCGATTTGGGCGTGATCTTGATCGCGCCGCTCACCCACACATTGGCGATTTTTCCGGAATTCAAGCCGGCAACGCCGCTGGCGTATCGAGGCTTGTTCGAAGAGATCGCGATATCGTCGAGGTGCAGGTCCCGCACGGTTCCGCCTTGGCCGATCCCGGAAAACAGCCCCTCGCCCACGAAATCGCAGGCCCTTTCGCGGATCGTCAGATTCGAGATCGTATGGCCGAGCCCGTCGAAAACGCCGTCCAAAGGAGTCAGGACCGGCGATGCACGATACGCGTTCGTGGCACCGCCCGTGTCAAAATCCGCAGCCAGCGCGAAGTCCCCTGCGGGCGTCGCGGCCACATCGCCGGCGAGCGTGGCAAGGTCGCTCACGAGCGTATAGCTGCTGCCGCCGATCACCAGGCTGCTCGTCAGGTCCCAGAAATCGAGCTTGCCCTCTTTAAAGAACGTCAGCGTGCCGCCGCTACCGCCATCGTTGGTGACGATCGTCAAAGCGCCGGGGCCCGCAACGGTCACAGGAGCTTGGAAACTCACATTCTGCGCGGCATCGAGGGTCAGACGGCTGGCGCTGGTCCAGCTGAACGATGCTGCGACCGTGATCGTGACCGCGCCGCTGCCGGTGACGACCTTGACGTCCGACGCGGCGAGCATCGCCGCGAGATCGCCCGCATTGAGAACCGCCTTCTTCGCCGTCGGTGCGCAGACGCCGGCGGAGCACTGCATGTTCTGCGTCGGCGCGCTGGAGATCTCGACGGAGGCGCGCGCGGCCGTCGCGGCGCAGACCGCGGCAATGCCGCTTAGAACAATGACCCGACGCGCGCGCATTCCGCTCATTTCATGATCGTCGCGAACGAGCTTAGCACGGCCCAAAAAACAACGCGCGCCCCTTTCGGAGCGCGCGTCGCTTCAAGCCAGTGATAACTGGAACTTAGTACTGGCTCCAGAACAGCGTCGACTGGCTGATGTAGCCCAGCGAGCCGTTGCGCTGACGGTCGACCAGCGTGCCGCCGCCCGAGCCGTTCAGATAGAGCTTCGCGCCGACGAAGAAGATGTCTTCGTTGCCGCCCAGGAAGCCGGCATCGACGTGCTGATAGCCGCCATAGACCGACACCGGGGTCGTCTGCGAGATCAGCCATTCGACGCGCGCCGTCTCGGAGGTGATGTGACCGCCGGAGATGCCCATGTAGTCGACCGAGCCGCTGAGCGACAGGTTCGGCATGATGTAGCCCTGCAGCATGCCGCCGGCATAGCCGCCGGAGGTGTTGCCGCTGAAGCCGCTGATGTCGACCGTCGTTCCGCCGCCCTTCAGCGCGACGGTGAAGCTCGGACCGGCATACCATTCGCCGCCGACGCCGTAGCTGGTGAAGTGGACGTCGCCGCCGCTGACGCTGATGTCGTCATAGTTGACGGTCGCCGCGAGACGGCCCTGCATGCCGGCCCAGAACAGGCTGCCGCCGATGTTCCAGATGTCGGCGCTCGCGCTGTCGAGATTGTGGTAGCCGCCGTCGACTTCCGCACCCCAGTTGCTGCCGAACATGCCCGTCAGGCTACCGTCGACGTTCCAGATGTTGTTGCCGCCGCCATTGGTGTCGTCGGCATAGCTGCCGCTCAGCGTGCCCGACACGCTGGCGGACGCGGCACCCGGAAGAGCCGCGCAGAGGGCAATCGCGCCAACCGACGCGAGAAGGATCTTTTTCATGTAAACCCCGTTGTTCGCCCCAGAATCGGGGCCTCTTCGTGACTGAAGAAATAGTGATGGGGGTCCGCACAGTCGAGCAAAACCAACAGTTTGGAGCGTGAATTCCCAGAGGGTGTCGCATCATTGTCACGCGACAATCAGAGAGAGAATCCAGTCTTTCCGGGACAAAATTGCGAAAATTCGGCCCCCTTGACGGGATTATGCTCATTGGTAGCATATCCGCCTCCCATCCGGCCTTGAAGGCCGGTCTTTTTGCCCCATATATATACTCAAATAGAGTATATATTTCCGAAAGGAAGTCCCATGGCAGCGATGGACCTGGCCTACACGCCCAAGGTCGCGGCAGCGACCGCCCCTCTCTACGGCAAGGTCGCGGCGGTGGTGCCGCAGATCGAGTGGCCCGTGCACGCGCCTTACGTCGAGGCGATCAACCGTCTCAAGCGCGAGAAGAACGCGGTCATCCTGGCGCACAACTACATGACGCCGGAGATCTTCCACTGCGTGGCGGATTTCGTCGGCGACAGCCTTGCGCTGGCGCGCGAGGCGGCGAAGACCGACGCCAAGGTGATCGTCCAGGCCGGCGTGCACTTCATGGCGGAGACCTCGAAGATCCTCTCGCCGCAGAAGACCGTCCTCATCCCCGACCTGCGCGCGGGCTGCTCGCTCGCGGCTTCCGTCACCGGCGCCGACGTGCGGCTGCTGAAGGAGAGATATCCGGGCCTGCCGGTCGTCACCTATGTGAACACCTCCGCGGACGTGAAAGCGCAGAGCGACGTCTGCTGCACCTCGTCGAACGCCAAGGCCGTCGTCGAGGACATCGCGCGCGAGCGCGGCACGGACACCGTGATCATGATCCCCGACGAGTACCTCGCGCAGAACGTCGCGCGCCAGACGGGCGTCAAGATCATCACCTGGAAAGGGCACTGCGAGGTGCATGAGCGCTTCAGCGCCGCCGATATCCGCGCCTATCGCGAGGGCAATCCGGGCGTGATCGTGCTCGCCCATCCCGAATGCCCGCCGGAGGTGATCGCGGAAGCCGATTTCGCGGGCTCGACGGCGGCGATGATCTCCTATGTCGGCGACAAGCGGCCGAAAAAGGTCGTGATGGTCACCGAATGCTCGATGAGCGACAACGTCGCCGCCGACTATCCCGACGTCGAGTTCGTGCGGCCGTGCAATCTCTGCCCCCACATGAAGCGCATCACGCTGCCCAATATCCTGCATTCGCTCCAGACGATGACCTACGAGGTGACCGTCGATCCCGCCATCGCCGTCCGCGCCAAGGCCGCAGTCGAGCGGATGCTGGCCGTCGGCAAGCCCAAGTCGGCGTGAAGGGATGCCGCCAATGACCCGGCAGATCGACAACGTCATCGAATGCGAGGGCGCGCTGATCCTGGGCGCGGGCGTGGCGGGACTGTTCACCGCGCTCAAGCTCGCGCCCTTCCCGTCGCTGATCCTGGCCGGCGCGCGGCCGGGCGTGTCGGGATCGAGCGCCTGGGCGCAGGGCGGCATCGCTGCCGCCGTGGGCAAGGGCGACACGTGGCAGTCGCACGCCGCGGACACGATCGCGGCGGGCGCGGGCATCTGCGAGCGCGAGATCGTCGAGCTTGTCGCGCGCGAGGCGCCCGAGCGCATCGAGGACCTCGTCGCCTTCGGCGCGCCGTTCGACCGCAATCCCGACGGCACGCTCGCGGTCGGCCGCGAGGCGGCGCATTCCGCCGCGCGCATCGTCCATGTGAAGGGCGACCGTGCCGGCGCGGAAGTGACCCTTGCGCTCGCCGAGCGCGCGCTCGCCTCGCCCGCGATCGAGGTGCTCGAAGGCTATCACGGCGTCGAGCTCGCGACGGAAGACGGACGCGTCACCGGCCTCTTCGCGCGCAGCGGCAGAGGCCCCCACGCGCGACTCGTGCTGTTCCGCGCGCGCGCGGTGATCTTCGCGACGGGAGGCTTGGGCGCGCTCTACGCGGTCACGACCAACCCGCCGGAATCGCGCGGCGAGGGGCTGGGCATGGCCGCGCGCGCGGGCGCGGTGATCGCCGATCCGGAATTCGTCCAGTTTCATCCGACCGCCTTGGCGACGGGACGCGATCCCGCAGCGCTCGCGACCGAAGCGCTGCGCGGCGAAGGCGCGATGCTCGTCGACGAGCGCGGCATGCGCTTCATGCCGGCAGTGCACAAGGACGCCGAGCTTGGCCCGCGCGATATCGTCGCGCGCGCGATCCATCGCGAGATCGCCGCCGGTCACAAGATCTATCTCGATTGCCGCGAGGCCGTCGGCGCCGAGTTCCCGGAACGCTTCCCGACCGTCTATGCCGCCTGCCGCGCCGCCGGCCTCGATCCGGTACGCGAGCCGATTCCGGTC
The DNA here is from genome assembly GCA_021325375.1 of Alphaproteobacteria bacterium. Classification (GTDB taxonomy): domain Bacteria; phylum Pseudomonadota; class Alphaproteobacteria; order Micropepsales; family Micropepsaceae; genus Rhizomicrobium. The sequence goes on from JAJPHG010000027.1 coordinate 46,126, forward strand.
GCGCCCGCGGCGCACTATCACATGGGCGGCATCGCGAGCGACGATCGCGGCCGTTCCTCGCTCCAGGGCCTGTGGGCCGTCGGCGAATGCGCTTCGACCGGGCTGCACGGTGCCAACAGGCTCGCCTCAAACTCTCTGCTCGAAGCGCTCGTGTTCGGCGCGCGCGCGGCTGACGACATCAAGAGCGCGTCGGTCCCGCGCGAGGGCCGCGGCACGCCGCCCGTGCCGGAGCGCTTCGCCGCGACGCCGCCGCCGCACGTGCTGCGCGATGCGATGACGAGACTCGTGGGCCTGGAGCGCGACGAGGCAGGCTTGCGCGAGGCGCTCGCAATCATCGCCCAGGTCGAACGCGCGGGCGGATCGGAGCCGGCGCTGCTCAACATGACCGCCACCGCCAAGCTCGTCGCCCATGCGGCGCTGGCGCGCCGCGAGAGCCGCGGCGGCCATTACCGCACCGACTATCCGTCCACGGACGAACCGCGAAGGACGTTCATCACGCTGGCGGAAGTGGAGGCTGGTATCGCCGCCTCGACCCTCCCCTTGAGGGAGGGTCGAAATGTTCGAGCGAAGCGAGAACATTTCGGGGAGGGGTGATTGCGCGGCTCTCCCCTCCCCGAATTGCTTCGCAATTCGACCCTCCCTCAAGGGGAGGGTTGAAGGATGCTGCGCCCGCCCCACCGCCTCTTGATCGAGCCCGTCGTGCGCCGTGCGCTGGAGGAGGATCTGGGGCGCGCGGGCGACGTCACCAGCGATCTCATCGTGCCCGCGGACACGCGCATTGAGGCCAAGCTCGTCGCGCGCAAGCCGGGCACCGTCGCCGGACTGATCGCCGCCGAATGCGCTTTCGCGCTCGTCGATCCGTCCCTGCGTTTCGAGATCGCGACGCCGGACGGTTCGCGCGTCGAGGGCGGCACGCTGCTTGCGGCCGTCGAAGGACCGGCGCGCGGCATCCTCACTGCCGAGCGCGTGGCGCTGAATTTCACCGGCCATCTATCTGGGGTCGCGACCGCGACGCGGGCTCTGGTCGACGCGGTCGCGGGGACGAAGGCGCGCATCGTCTGCACGCGCAAGACGATTCCGGGCCTGCGGGTACTTGAGAAATACGCCGTGCGCTGCGGCGGCGGCTTCAATCACCGTTTCGGCCTGGACGACGCGGTGCTCATCAAGGACAACCACCTCGTCGCCGCGGGCGGCATCGCGCCGGCCATAGAACGCGTCCGCAGCGGTCTCGGCCACATGGCCAAGATCGAGCTCGAAGTGGACTCGCTTGCCCAGCTCGAAGAGGCCCTGTCGCTCGGCGTCGACACGATCCTGCTCGACAACATGGAGCCGGACACGTTGAAGCGCGCCGTCGCGCTCACCAAGGGCCGCGCCGTGCTGGAGGCGTCCGGCAACGTCACGCTCGCCACCGTCCGCGCCATCGCCGAGACGGGCGTCGACTACATCTCTTCCGGCGCGATCACCCATTCCGCGCCGAACCTCGACATCGGATTGGACTTCTGAGCGATGCGGATGCGGGCGTTCCTGCTGGCCGCGGCGCTGTGCGCGACCCCGGCAGCGACCGCCGCGGGCGAAGCCAAGCAAGCGCCGGCGCTTCACATGCGCACCGACTGCACGGCCGGGGAATCCGTGCCGCTCGACTTCGACCGCTTCGTCGCCGATCCGGACAGCCAGATCGGACGCTGCGTCCATCTGCGCGGGCTGATCGTGGACAGCAGTCTCTATCGCGATCCGATGCAATTTTACGAATCGAGCAAGGAAGGCCGCCGGTCGGGCATCATACTCTACGGCTCCGACCAATCGGACCGGGACGATCGCACGCTGGCGGACGTCGTCGGCTTCACAATGAACTGCGACTATCTGTGGGGATGGGCCGAGGCCGAGGCGGACGCCGCAAACAAGGAGGCCGGCACCGTTACGACGCTCGCTTTCGTGGGCGGCCGCTGCCACTCCTTTATCGGCACGCCGCCGGTCCTCTACGTCTCGCATTGGACGCCGGTCGAGGGCGACACGCGTCTGCACGGCCACGGCACCTATCGGTACAGCGATCTCACGGAAACGAGCGACGTATGGGATCACCACGATGAGGTATCCGGCATCGTGCGCTCGGTGCTCGACGCCATCCGCCGCGGCGACGCCAAGCAGCTCGCCAAGGTGATGTCCGCCAACGGCCTCATGGAGGGCGACGCCAACGAGGACGCGGCGGAGATGACCGATCCGGCGAAATCCAGGGCCGCGTTCCTCATCGGCCGGCCGGACGCGCCCAGCATCGTCTATTTCCGTGGTCGCCGCCGCGCGGATGACCCGCCGCGCGCGTACAGCGCATATGGATGCGTCTGCAAAGTGTCCGACTGCGAGGGCGAGTGGCCGATCGCCGAAATCGACACCGGGACGAACAAGGCATGGCCCTATTTCTGCGTAGGCGTCGGCTGGGACGGCTCCGGCAAGTCGAAACCCTATCTGCTCGACGAACCGCGGTATCGCGAGTAGCGCATCTCGACCTCAGCCTCGATTTCTGATTGCATCGCGCCATGAAGGGGAGTTGGGGAACCCGTCTGGCGGCTCTTTGCACGCTCGCGTTCGCGGGCGGGTGCGCCGGCTTGCACCACGATCAGGCACCGGCGACGCAAGCGGCCGCGCCGCAGACGCAGGACTATTCCTGCACGCGCGCCGAAGCCAAGGCGGTCAGGCTCTCGACGCTGGAAGGGCATCGCGCGGACTTCGCCGATCAATGTGTCCGCGTCGCGCTGTTCACCGACGGGGTGAACTTCGCGGAGAATGCCGCCACCGTTCACGCAACGGCCGCAAAGGGGGGCGGATCGTTCGCTTTCGTATTCGAAGACCCCGCTCGCCAGCGCCCGCGCAATCCTTCCTTCGTAAGCATCGTCGGGCGAGTACGCCTTTGCGCGAGCGGCGCGCCGCAAACCTGCCGCGACGGCGTCTATATCTCGGATATCCGTCTGATTCCCACTGCGATGGACTGAGCGTCGCGAACGGTTAATCTGGCGGTCGGACAAAACCGGGAGACGACCATGGACCTTCATCTCAAGGGCAAGAACGCGGTCATATTGGGCGGCACGCGCGGCATTGGGCGGGCGATCGCCGAGACTTTCGCTGCGGAGGGCGCCAATGTCGCGGTGTGCGCGCGCAATGGCGATCAAGTGAACGAGGCGGTCGCCGCACTCAAGGACAAGGGCGTGCATGCGACCGGCGGCGCCGTCGACATCACCGACGGCGCGGCGCTGAAGGCGTGGGTGGCGAAGGCGGGTGACGAGCTCGGCGGCATCGACACGCTCGTCTCCAACGCGGGCGCGATGGCGCAGGGCGCCGATCCGGCCTCGTGGGAATCCAATTTCAAGCTCGACGTGCTGGGCGCGGTGAACGCGTTCGACGCGGCGCGGCCCTATCTGGAAAAGGCTGCGGAGAAGAACGGCGATGCGTCCTTCGTCATCATCGCCTCGGTGTCGGCGGCGGAGAGCGACAATGCGAGCTCCTATGGACCGATCAAGGCGGCGCTGATCCACTATGCCAAGGGGCTCGCGCGCCAGCATGCCAAGCGGCGCATCCGCACCAACGTCGTCTCGCCTGGCATGGTCTATTTCCCCGGCGGCGTGTGGAACATGGTCGAGCTGAGCAGCCCGGACTATTTCAAGCAGGCCATCGCGCGCAATCCCACCGGACGCGCGGCGACGCCGCAGGAGATCGCCAACGCCGCGGTGTTCCTGTCGAGCCCGGCCTCGTCCTACACCACGGGCATCAACATGCTCGTCGACGGATCGATCTCGCGCAGGGTCAACTTTTGACGAGCTATGTCGCGTTCCTGCGCGCGGTGAATGTCGGGGGGACGGCCAAGGTCGCAATGGCGGAGCTGAAGGCGCTGGCCGAAAAGATCGGGCTCGACGGGCCCAGAACGCTGCTGCAGTCGGGGAACCTGGTGTTCGATGCGAAGAGCACGTCCACCGCCGCGCTCGAGAAGCTGCTCGAGCGTGAGGTGGCAGGGCGCTTCGGCGTCACACCCGACGTCATGGTGCGCTCGGCGAAGGAACTCGATGCCGTCATCGCGCGCAATCCCTTCACCAAGGAAGCCAAGAGCGATCCCAGCCGTCTGCACGTCCATTTCCTGAAATCGCCCGCGAAGGCCGTGCAGGTCGCGGCGCTGAACGGGGCGGTCAAGGGACGCGAGGCCGTCAAAGGCGCGGGCGCCGAGGTCTTCATCTACTTTCCCGACGGTGCGGGCAATTCGAAGCTCACCGGAGCCATCATCGAACGCCACCTGGGCGCGCGCGGTACGGCGCGCAATTGGAACACGGTCATCAAACTTTCGGAGATGCTATGAGCGGCAGGGCGAACGGGCGCAAATCGATCTTCATCACGGGAGCGGCGAGCGGCATCGGGCGCGCGACGGCGGTGCTGTTCGCGGGGCGCGGCTGGTTCGTCGGCGCCTTCGACGTCAACGAGCAGGGGCTCGCGACGCTCACACAAGAGATCGGCGGCGACAGCTGCATCACCGGCCGTCTCGACGTGACGGCCAAGGAGAACTTCGAGGCCGCGGTGGCTGCGTTCGGCGCAGAAACCGGCGGCCGCATGGACGTGCTCTTCAACAATGCCGGCATCGGCGAGAGCGGCTGGTTCGAGGACGTGCCTTACGAATCCGCGCTGCGCGTGGTGCAGGTCAATCTCATAGGCGTGCTCACCGGCATCTACACCGCGCTGCCGCTCTTGAAAGCGACGAAGAATTCGCTCTGCTTCACGACCTCGTCGTCGTCGGCGACCTACGGCATGCCCAGGCTCGCGGTCTATTCGGCGACCAAGCACGCGGTGAAGGGCCTGACCGAGGCGCTGTCGATCGAGTTCGCCCGCCACGGCGTCCGCGCCGCCGACACGCTGCCCGGCCTGATCGACACCGCGATCCTGCGCAACACGCCCAACCGCTCCGACGGAAGCAGCGCGCAAGAGGCCGAGACCATGCTCGCCAACGCGCCGAAGAAAGGCCCGTTCCGCCTGATGCCGCCGAGCGCGGTGGCTGAAGCCGTGTGGGCGGCTTACGGCAGCGAGAAGCTCCACTGGTACGTCCCGCCCGAGATCGCCTGGATCGACCGCATCAAGGGCTTCTCGCCCGAGACGATCCGTAGGCGGATCAAGAAGCTGACGTCGGGGGTGATCAAGACGGATTAGAGTTGATTGTGTTCAACTGGAATCCCCAAAACTGTCATCCCGGCCAAGCGATGCGAAGCATCGCGCAGGGCCGGGACCCAGGGTGCGTGTTGCCCGCTGGGTCCCGGCCCTCGCTGCGCTCGGCCGGGATGACACTGATGGGCGTTTACAGCGACCGCTGGCGGTAGAAGATGTGGTTGCCGATCTGGGCGGTGCGCTCCATGCCGTTGTCGACGGCCCAATCGGGCGAGACCGAGGCGGCGTGGAAATGGGTCGCGTTGCCGGTCGTGTCGCCCAGCGCCGTCTGGCCGGTCAGGATGCGGGCAGCCAGGACCTCCGCGCTGCGCCAGGCGGAAGCGGATTTGTGCTGGGCGAGCTCGCCGTTGCAGGTGAACGAGAACTGGCATCCCGAATTGCCGGCGCCCTCATAGACGACCGCGCAGATCGAGTGGCCGTAGCGGCCGTGGCGCAGGCGGTGGAAGACGACCTCGGCGACCGCCATCTGGCCGTCCTGCCCCTCGCCGCGGGCCTCGTAATACATGACCTCGGACAGGCAGCGATGCTCGGCCAGGAGCTGCATCATCGCGGGATCGGACGCGGCGACCGCGCGCACGGGCTGCGCGGCCACGGGGGCCGAGGCGAGCGCGGGCGGCGCAACCGCCTTCACGACGGCGGGCTGTGCCACCGGCGCGGAGATGACGGCGGCGATTTTGTCCGTGTGCGGACGATTGACCGCGGCGGCGCCGACGGCGGCGCTCCCTGCGGCGAGCACCACGGCAAGCGCCACGACGAGCATGCGGTCGGAGCGCGCGAGAACGTCACTGGGTTTTTGGCTCATGTTGGCAATCGACTCGTTTCGGATTTCGGTTTGGCTTTTAAGCTTCGTCGTTAATTCCGAATGGTCCCGCCCCTCAGATCGAGGCGCGCTTCTGCCAGCGAAAAACCGAATCGTCAAATAAAAAACACATTAAACGTGACACTGCGTCATTCAGCATAGGAAAATCCAGGGTTTTCCTGTATCGTCCGTACACGGAATTAAAACGAATTAGGAACTTTCCTTAGGCCGCGCAAGGGCCGCCTGTGCCGCCGCGAGTCGTGCGATCGGCACGCGGAATGGTGAACACGAGACATAATCGAGTCCGGTTTCGTGACAGAAACGGATCGAATCCGGATCGCCGCCATGCTCGCCGCAGATGCCGAGCTTGATGTCGGCGCGCGCTTTTCGTCCGCGCTCGACGGCGATGCGCACGAGCTCGCCCACGCCGTCGCGGTCGATGGAGACGAAGGGATCGCGCGCGATCAGCCCCTTGGCGAGATACTCGGTGAGGAACGTTCCGGCATCGTCGCGGCTGACCCCCAGCGTCGTCTGCGTCAGGTCGTTGGTGCCGAAGGAGAAGAATTCCGCCTCCAGCGCGATCTCGCCCGCGCGCAGCGCCGCGCGTGGCAATTCGATCATCGTGCCGATGAGATAGGGCGGCACATTCCCGCGCTCCGCGCGCACGGCTTCGGCGACCGCGGCGATGCGCGCTTTCAGCATCGTGAATTCGCTCGCGAAACCGACCAGCGGGATCATGATCTCGACCGCGCCCGCGGCCTGGCCCGCGTTCAGCGCGGCCTCGAGGATGGCGCGCGCCTGCATCTCGTAGATCTCGGGGTAGGTGACGCCGAGCCTGCAGCCGCGATGGCCGAGCATCGGGTTCGATTCGTGCAGCGCGATCAGCCGCTGACGCAGCTTGGCGGGCGTCGAGCCCGCGGCGCGCGCGACCTCGACGATCTCCTCTTCCTTGTGCGGCAGGAATTCGTGCAGCGGCGGATCGAGCAGGCGGATGGTGACGGGCAGCCCCGCCATCGCCTCGAAGATCTTCTCGAAATCGCCGCGCTGCATGGGAAGCAGCTTGGCGAGCGCCGCGTCGCGCTCCTCCTTAGCGTCGGCCAGGATCATCTGGCGCACGGCCAGGATCCGCCCCGGCTCGAAGAACATGTGCTCGGTGCGGCACAGCCCGATGCCCTCGGCGCCGAAGCGGCGCGCGGCCGCGGCATCGGCCGGCGTGTCGGCGTTGGTGCGAACCTTCAGTGTACGGATGGAATCCGCCCAACCCATCAGGATCGCGAAATCGCCGGTGAGCTCCGGCTGGCGCATCTTCACCCTGCCCTTGAACACCTCGCCCGTCGTGCCGTCGATGGTGATGACCTCGCCGCGCCTGATCGTGACCGGTCCCGCCGTCATCACGCCCGCGGCCGCGTCGATCTTCAGCATCCCCGCGCCCGAGACGCAGGGCCGCCCCATGCCGCGCGCCACCACCGCCGCGTGGCTCGTCATGCCGCCGCGCGCGGTGAGGATGCCGCGCGCCGCATGCATGCCGTGGATGTCCTCCGGGCTCGTCTCGGTGCGCACCAGGATCACGTCGCGACGGTCGGCGGCGAGCTTCTCCGCCTCCTCCGCCGTGAACGCGGCCTCGCCGGTGGCCGCGCCCGGCGACGCGCCGAGGCCCGACGCGATGCGTTCCTTCGGCGCGTCGGGATCGAGCGTGGGATGCAGCAGCTGGTCCAGCGCCATGGGCTCGACGCGCGCGACCGCGTCCTCGCGGCCGATGAGCCCCTCGCCCACCATGTCGACGGCGACCTTCAGCGCCGCTTCCGCGGTGCGCTTGCCGGAGCGCGTCTGCAGCATGAAGAGCTTGCCTTCCTGCACCGTGAACTCGACGTCCTGCATGTCGCGATAGTGCTTCTCCAGCCGCTCGCCGATGCGCTTGAGCTCGGCGAAAGTCTCGGGCATCGCCTCTTCCATCGACGGCTTCTTGCCGCCCTGGCGCTCGCGCACCGCCTTGGAGATCGGCTGCGGCGTGCGGATACCGGCGACCACGTCCTCGCCCTGCGCGTTGATCAGGAACTCGCCGAACAGGATGTGCTCGCCCGTCGCGGGATCGCGCGTGAAGGCGACGCCCGTGGCCGAGGTGGGTCCGCGATTGCCGAACACCATCGCCTGCACGTTCACCGCCGTGCCCCAATCCTGCGCGATGTCGTGCAGGCGGCGATAGGTCTTCGCACGCGCCGATTGCCATGAGCCGAACACCGCGCCGATCGCGCCCCAGAGCTGTTCGTTCACGTCCTCGGGGAACGGCCTGCCCAGCTCCTTGGCGACGCGCGCCTTGAACAGCGCGGCGATGCGCTTGAGATCCTCGGCTTCGAGATCGGTGTCCATCTCGACGCCCTTGGCCTCTTTCTCCTCGTCGAGGATCTCCTCGAACACGGAATGTTCCACGCCGAGCACGACGTTGGAATACATCTGGATGAAGCGGCGATAGGAATCGTAGGCGAAGCGCGCGTCGCCCGCGAGCCGGGCCAGGCCTTCGACGGTTTGCGCGTTCAAGCCCAGATTGAGCACCGTGTCCATCATGCCCGGCATCGAGGCGCGCGCGCCCGAGCGCACCGAGACGAGCAGCGGCCGCGCCGCGTCGCCGAACCTGCCGTCCGCGAGATCGCCGACGCGCTTCAGCGCCAGCGCGACCTCGGCTTCGAGGCCTTGCGGATAGGTGCCGCCCTTCGTCGTGTGATGGGTGCAGACCTCGGTCGTGATCGTGAAGCCGGGCGGCACGGGCAGGCCCAGATTGCTCATCTCGGCCAGGTTCGCGCCCTTGCCGCCGAGGAGGTTCTTCATGGCGGCCTCGCCTTCCGCCTTCCCGTCGCCGAAAGAATAGACCCATTTGGACATGGCGCATTCCTGTTCGCTTGGGAAGCAATCTGTCACGCACGCGCCAAGCCTGCTAGCCTTCAACGCGCGAAACGAGGGGAACGACATGTCGCAGAACGCGATCTTCTGGCCGATGGGGGCGCTCGCGCTCCTGACCTTCATCGTCCTGACGCTGATCCCCTTTCGCCGCGTGGGCGCGGCGCGCGCGGGAGAGGTGCGGGCGGCGGACTTCAAATACGGCGAGTCGGCGAGCGTGCCGGGTTTCGTCTCGCTCGCCAACCGGAACTACATGAATCTCCTGGAGATGCCGGTCCTGTTCTATGTCATCTGCCTGATGGTCTATGTCAGCGCGCGGCTTGACGTGGTGTTCCTGTCGCTGGCCTGGGGCTATGTGGGCTTGCGCACAGTCCACAGCCTGGTGCATGTCAGCTATAACAACGTGATGCACCGGCTGGCGTTTTTCACCTTGAGCAATTTCGTCGTCGTCGCTATGTGGGTGTGGTTCTTCTTCGGGAGGTGAGCATGACAATGCGCAAATTCATCATCGAACGCGATATCCCCGCCGTCGGCTCCTTCGAGCGCGAGCAGCTCAAAGACGCCGCCGCGAAATCGAACGAGGTGCTGGCCAAGCTCGGACCCGACATCCAGTGGCAGGAAAGCTACGTCGCCGCCGACAAGACGTTCTGCGTCTATCTGGCGAAGGACGAGGCCGTCATCAAAAAGCACGCCGAGCTGAGCGGCTTCCCCGCGACCAAGATCACCGAAGTGCGCAAGATGATCGATCCGACGACGGAGAAGGACGGGGCGTAACCCGCACCGCCTGTCATGGCCCGCGACTGCGGGCCACCCAGGTGGCGTCTTCTGCGCGCTCTAAAAAAAAAATCGTCATGGCCCGGCTTGTCCGGGCCACCGACGGACGTTTCTCGGTCTCGCAAGATTGCCGTGGGTCGTCCGGACAAGCCGGACGATGACGGTGTTTGACATTGAAGGATCGTGCAGAACCCACTTGGGTGGCCCGCAGTCGCGGGCCATGACATTTGAGTTTTGGGGTGACTACCCCTCGATCTTCGAAAAATCCGCGACCTGATGCAGCGTCGCGCGCAGGCGCGCCAGCAGCTTGAGCCGGTTCTCGCGCAGCTTCGCGTCCTTGTCGTTGACCGTCACCTTGTCGAAGAACGCATCGACGGGCCCGCGCAGCCGCGCCATCACGCCCATCGCTTCGACGAAGCGCTCGCGCTCCACCTCCGCGCGGATCATCTCCGACGCGGTGGCGAGCTCGACATACAGCGCCTTCTCCTCCGGCGCCGTCAGCGCCTCCGGATCGGGCTCGCCATCGAACGTCGTCTTGTCCTTCTTCTCTTCGGCCTTGAGGATGTTCGCGGCGCGCTTGTAGCCCGCGAGCAGATTGACGCCCTCGTCCGTCTTCAAGAACGACTGCAGCGCCTCGACACGCGCGACTAGACGAACGAGGTCGTCTTCATTGCCGAGCGAGAACACCGCGTCGATCAGATCGTGCCGCGTACCTTTTTCGCGGAGGGCAACCTTTAGACGGTCAAAGATGAATGACAACAACTCAGGAACTACTTGACCATAAAACGGATTGCTGAATTCCTGAATTTGCTCAAAGACAAATTTGCCGCTGGCAGAGGGCCCAAATATCGATCCATGCGAACGGAAAGATTCGCGAATCTCATCAATGAAAACCATGGCTTCGGGATCATGACGGATGTCGAGTTTCGAGACTAACAACTCGAAGCCTGATGCCTCAATGGCATCGAAAAGATGTATTCGGGTCTGGTTTTCCAGAATAATTCTGACGATACCCAACGCCGCCCGGCGAAGAGCGTAGGGGTCGCCCGACCCTGAAGGCTTCTCCCCATTCACAAAAAAGCCCGTTAGCATATCGAGCTTATCTGCGAGAGCGACAGAGATGGTTATTTTGTTTGTTGGAACGGAATCGGTCGGTCCGAGCGGTTTATAGTGATCACGTACAGTGTCTGCGACAACCTGCTCATGACTGAAATGCATGACATAGTAACGTCCCATTACACCCTGTAGCTCAGGAAATTCACCAACAACGCCAGTAGTGAGATCAGCTTTGGCAAGCATCGCAGCACGCGAAGCTATGACAGCATCGACGTTAATTAGTCCAATTTCTTTTGCTATGAATTGCGATAAAGTAGCAACACGCTTTGCCCGTTGATATTGGGTGCCTAACCGCGCGTGGAAGACGATGCCTTTGAGGTCGTCAACGCGGCTCTCCAAGGTGCGCTTGCGGTCCTGGTCCCAGAAGAACTTCGCATCCGACAAACGCGCGCGCAGGACGCGTTCGTTGCCGGCGACGATCTCCTTGCCCGCGTCGCTCGCAACCGTCGCGGCGACGAGGGCGAAGCGGTTGGCCATCTTTCCGGTCTTCGGATCGCGCAGGGAGAAATATTTCTGATGCGTGCGCATCGAGGTCTGGAGGATCTCGGGCGGCACGTCCATGAACTGGTCCTCGATGGCGCCGATGAGCACCTGCGGATATTCCGCGAGGCCCGCGACCTCGTCGAGCAGGGCCTCGTCGGGGATCATCTCCAAGCCGTGCACGAACGCGGCCTGCTTGACGCCCTCGAAGATGATCGCCTTGCGCTCCTCGGCGTCGAGGACGACATGCGCCTTGCGCAGCGCGTCCACGTAATCGTCGAAGCGGCGCACCGTGATGGGGCCGCTCGACAGGAAGCGGTGGCCATGGGTGACGTTGCCGCTGGTCACGCCCGCGAATTCGAACGGCACGACCTCGCCGTCGAACGTCGCGACGATCGCATGCAGCGGTCGCACCCAGCGCACCGCGCTCCCCGGGAAGCGCATCGATTTCGGCCACGGGAGCTTGGCGAACGCTTCCGGCAGGATCTCGGCCAGCACCTGCGCCGTGTCGCGGCCCTTGCGCGCGATCACGGCGAGATAGACGTCGCCCTTCGGCGTCTTTTCGATCTTGAGCTGCTCTTTCGTCAGCCCCGTCTTGCGCAGGAAGCCGTCGAGGGCCGCCTGCGGCGCGTCGACTTTCGGGCCCTTGAGCTCTTCGCTCACGTCGGGCTGCTTCGCGGGAAGCCCCGCGATGGCGAGAGTCAAGCGCCGCGGGCCGAAGAACGCCTTGGCGCCTTCGAACAGCAGCCCGCGGTCTGACAGCGCGCCGACGACGAGGCGCTCCAAATCCTTCGCCGCCTGCGCCTGCATGCGCGCGGGGATTTCCTCGCTGAACAGCTCGAGAAGCAGATCGGCCATCACCCGAACCTCGGCGTGTAGGCGCCCATGGGCGTCTCGAGCCAGGCCTCGCAGCAGGCTTTCGCCAGCGCGCGGACGCGGCCGATATAGGCGGCGCGCTCGGTCGTGCTGATCACGCCGCGCGCGTCGAGCAGGTTGAAGGCATGGCTCGCCTTGATGCACTGGTCATAGGCGGGCAGCGCCATTTTGCGGTTGGGCTCCAGCAGCTCGCGGCACTGCTTCTCGGCGTCCTTGAAGTGCTGGAACAGGATATCGGTGTCGGCGAGCTCGAAATTGAACGTCGACTGCTCGATCTCGTTCTGGTGAAAGACCTCGCCGTAGCGGAAGTTCTCGTTATAGGCGAGGTCATAGACGAACTCGACGTTCTGCACATACATCGCCAGACGCTCGAGGCCGTAGGTGATCTCCGCCGACACCGGATCGCAATCGATGCCGCCGACCTGCTGGAAGTAGGTGAACTGGGTGATCTCCATCCCGTCGCACCACACTTCCCACCCCAAACCCCAGGCGCCCAGCGTCGGGCTCTCCCAATCGTCCTCGACGAAGCGGATGTCGTGCAGGTCGGGATCGAGCCCGATGGCGCGCACGCTGCCGAGATAGAGGTCGAGCACGTCCTTGGGCGCCGGCTTCAGCACGACCTGGAATTGATAATAATGCTGCAGCCGGTTCGGGTTCTCGCCGTAACGCCCGTCCTTCGGACGCCGCGAGGGCTGCACATAGGCTGCGCGCCACGGCCGCGGTCCCAGCGCGCGCAAGGTCGTCGCGGGATGGAACGTGCCCGCCCCCATCTCCAGATCGTAAGGCTGAAGGATGAGGCAGCCCTGCCCCGCCCAGTAGTTCTGGAGGGTGAGGATCAGGTCCTGAAATGTCTTCGCCTTGGCCACGTCTTTCGCCTGCCGGATGCGGGGCGAACCTATAGACGGCTATCGAATTCGACAAGAAGCCGCCTATAGTCCGGCCCGCGCGATGGAGGCTCTCATGAAACGGTATGCCGGTTTGGCGATTTCGACGGTTGCGTTGGCAGCGGCATGGACCGCGCAGGCGGGGCCGTCCGGCATCCACCTGCTGAAATCGGTCACGCTCGGAGGCGATACGTTCTGGGACTATGTCGCGGTGGATGCGGACCATCACCGCGTCTTCATCGCGCATGGAACCCACTACGTGGTCGTCGACAGCCGCAGCGGCGAGACGGTCGGCGACATCGCGGACATCAAGGGCGCCCACGGCGTCGCGGTCGCGGACCGGCTGGGGAAGGGCTTTGCGACCTCGGGCAACACCAACAGCGTCGTCGTGTTCGACGCGCAGACGCTGAAGACGACGGGCACGATCGCCGTGGGCACGCATCCCGACAGCATCGTCTTCGATCCCGTCTCGCGCCGGGTCTTCGTCTTCGACGGCGGAGCCAAGGACGCGACCGTCATCGACGTCGCCTCCGGCACGGTGGACGGCACGGTCCCGCTCGGCGGCAAGCCGGAAGCGGCGGTCGCGGACGGCAAGGGCCACATCTTCGACAACATCGAGGACACCTCCGAGATCGTCGAGATCGACACCAAGACGATGACGGTGACGAAGCGCTGGCCGCTCGCGCCCTGCACCGAGCCCTCCGGGCTGGCGATCGACGCCAAGCACGGCCGACTGTTTGCCGCTTGCGACAACGAGATGATGGCGGCGGTCGACACCGCGACCGGCAAGGTCGTCGCGACCGTGCCGACGGGCAAAGGCGCCGACGGCGCCGGGTTCGATCCGAAATCGGGTGACGTCATCATTCCGCAAGGCGGCGACGCGCGGCTGTCCGTCATCCACGAGGTGACGCCCAATTCCTACAAGCTCGTCGAGAATGTCGCGACCGAGCGCGGCGCGCGCACGATGGATATCGATCCCGCGACGGGACGCATCTACACCGTCACCGCGGACCTGACGCCCGACCCCGGCAAGCACCCGCCCTACAAGATGACGCCGGGCAGCTTCAGGGTGCTGATCTACGGACGTTAGGTCTGCGCCGCGCCGGGATGCTCGCCCGCCTTTTGCGGCAGGATGAGGATGAGCGCGAGGATGACCGCGGCCAGCACCGCCGAGGCGATCGGGCGGCTGAGCGCGAGGCCGCCGTGATCGTGCGGCTTGTCGAGGAAGTCGCCCACCGTCGCGCCCAGCGGCCTGGTCAAGATGAACGCGGCCCAGAACAGCAGCACGCGCGAGATGTTTGTCGAGAAATAGAGCACGGCGATGACCGCGAGCGCGGCACCGAAGACCAGCGCGCCGCCCAGGAAACCCACGCCCGCGTCGTCCGCCATCCAGTCGCCGAGCGCGGTGCCCAGCGTCTGCGAGAAGGTGATCGTCGCCCAATAGAACATCTCGACCCGGGGCGTGCTCACCGTGTCGACGGACACCGTGCCCTCGGACCAGTACCAGGCCGCGAGCACGGCGAGCACGCAGATAAGCAGGACAGAGGATCCACCCGCATAGCCGATGCCGAGCGAGCGATCGGCGAAATCGGCCATCGTGGTGCCGGCGGTGGTCGAGGAGATGATCGTCGCCCAATAGAGCAAGGGATGGAACTTGCGCGCGGCGATCTGCAGCACGACGAGGACGACGAGCAGCGTGAGGAAGATCGCGGTTCCCACGAGATAGCCGAGGTCCCACGTCATCGTGACCGTGTCGCCGCCGGTCTCGCCCAAGGTCGTCGCCAGGATCTTGATGATCCAGAAGCCGAGCGTGACGGCGGGGACTTTGCTCAGGATCGCTTTGTCGTTCACGAGAACCTCAAAAAGTGAAAAGCATCGCGGTGTACCACGAGTACCGGTCCGTTTGCGCCGCGTTTTCGATGCCGGGACCGATGGACGCCATCAGATGATAGTGATCGGAGAGATCGTAGACCGCGCCCGCGCCGAGACCCGTGGTCGCGCGGCCGCCGCGCGTGTCCGCGGTCTGATGATAGATCTCGGCGCCCAGATGCAGCTTTGGGCTAACCTCGCGCGTCACGGCCCAGCCGATCTGGCAATAGTCCTCGCCGCCATCGCCATTGTTCAGCGCGCAGCCGCCGCCGCCGAAGGTCGACCATGGGCCGAAATCCTTCCCCACCCACACGGGAAGCAGGAACGCGGCATGCCTGTCGCCGACATTGCCCGACGCGCTCGGCAGGAAAACGCGCGGGAACACCGCTATGTCCCAGCCGAAATCGTCCTGATGCAGGAAGCGATATTTCGCCGCGAGCTCGATATTGCCGATGCCGGTATCGCCCGTGCTCTCATATTCCAGCGGCACGACGGCGGTGAGCTGCAGATCCGGCGCCCCGCCATAGTTGAAATCGATGCCGCCCGCGCCGCTCGTCCCGTCGCGCGTCGCCGTCCCACTCGCGAAGGCATAGATCTCGAAATGGCCGAGATCCGTCGGCTCGGGGTCGTCGGTCACATAAGGCGGCCCGGCCATCGCCGCGCCGGACGCGAGCAGCGCAACCGCGAGCGCGGCATACCTCATGCGCGCCTCGCAAGCGGCAGCGCCGCGCCGTCGCGCAGAACGGCATCGGCTTCGCGCGTGTAGCGTCCATCCTCCTCGTGCAGCACCAAACCGCCAAGCAGCGCCAGCGGCGCGCGCGCGCCTTTCACGACCTGCACGATCACGCGCTTGGCTGGCTCGCCCGCGCGGGGCCAGAGCGGGAAGACCGCGATGCCCGCCGCGGGGAGCACGGTGAGCGCCTCGCCCAGCCGGTCGGCTCGGATGACCGTCGTGAACGTGCCGCCGCTGACAGTGCGCTTCAGGCCAAGGTCCATCCAATCGGCGAAGCGGCCGGTGTCGCGCAGCGCCCGGTCGCGTGCCGCATCGGGCGAGGCCTCGCCC
>JAJPHG010000045.1 GCA_021325375.1 Alphaproteobacteria bacterium
CTGCCAGTCGACCAAAGCGCGGAAGGCTTTCTCATCGACAGACCCGTTATTGAAGGGAGTCACGAGCGCGGTGAAAGAGCCTCGGAAATTTGTCTTGGCGGCCATGATACGATCCCTGGCGCGAATCTCCCGGCAGGCGGGACGCCTGCGACGATGGATCCGACCGTGACGCATAGATATCGGGTCGCGATGGGCCTTGAAAGGCCTTTAGCCGCACAATGCCCCGGTTTTGCCGCGAAAGTCCGAAATTGTGGCCCGCCAAACAGGGGCTTAGGATTTCTTCAATCTTACCAGCCGAAGAGGTTCTCCGGAACCGCTGGCGGTGAGTGCCGCGGCCGGGAGGGACGAAGCTTGTGAAGGCCATTCGCCTCATAGTCGCATTGACTGCCCTCGCGCTTGCGGCCGGGCAGCTCCAAGCCGCGCAGGCCACGGACCCGGTACCGCTGCCCGTCAGCAAGCCCGCAACACTCAAGCCGGCCAAATCCGAAGGGGCCAAATCGAAAGCGACGGAGTCCAAACCGGCGGAGAAAAAGGCGCAGGCGCGTAAGGCTGCCCCGGCGCCGCTTTCGCTCAAACCCACGGCGCATAGTCCATCGACGGCAGTCAATCCTTCCGCGCCAATTCGCGTGAATGCCGCGCCCGGCCCGCTGCCTGTACGGCCGGTGCCGGGACCGTCATTGCGATCCGCGCCGGCTTTCGCGATGGCGGCAAGTTCGACGACCTCGCCTTTGGACATTGCCGCCGTCAAGCAGGCTTTCGATCTGGCGCACAAGGGCCGCACTGACGATGCAACAAATATCGAAAGCACGATTTCCGATCCGGTGGCGCGCAAGCTGGTCGAATGGCTGATCCTGCGTGCCGACGACACCGACCCCGATCTTTCACGCTACGCCGCGTTCATCGCCGCCAATCCGAGCTGGCCGAGTATCCTTCCGCTGCGCCGCCGGGCGGAATCCGAGATGTGGCAGGATCACACCGACCCCGCGGCGGTCCTGGCGTTCTTCCGCAGCGAGCCGCCGCACACCGCCAAAGGCAAGTTCGCCTTAGCGCGCGCCATGCTCGCGCACGGCGATACGGCGGGAGCACAGCAGCTCGTCAGCGAATCCTGGCGCGGCGACGCGTTCTCGTCGGACATCGAGACAACGGCCCGTGACGCCTTCGCCGGCCTTATAACGCCGAGCGACGACAAGATACGCATGGACACCAGGCTCTATGCCGAGGACGACGATTCCGGCCTGAGCGCTGCCCGTCACCTCGACGCCGTGCAACTGGCCATCGCCAAAGCGCGCGTCGCAGTCTTCAACAAGGAAAGCAACGCCAAGGCGCTGCTCGAAGCGGTGCCGGCAGCGGGCCAGCATGACGCTGGCTACATCTTCAGCCGCATCCAGTGGCTTCGCCACGGCGACAAGATCGACGAAGCAAGCCGCCTGATGGCCGCCGCGCCGCGCGATCCCGAAGCGCTGCGCGATGTCGATCAATGGTGGATCGAACGGCGGCTGATCGCACGCAAGCTGCTCGACATCGGCGATGCCAAGCTGGCTTATGCGCTGGCCAGCGAGGCGGCGATCCCAAAAAACGACAATTATCGCGCCGAGCAGCAATTCACCTCCGGCTGGATTGCGCTGCGCTTCCTTCGCGAACCGGCAACGGCGCTCACCCACTTTGCCCGGATCGCGGACGGCGCCTCCAATCCGATCACGCTGGCGCGGTCGTTCTATTGGCAGGGCCGCGCCGCGGAAGTCGCCGGGCGCCAGCAGGACGCGCGCACCTATTACGAAACCGCAGCGCGCTTCCCGACCGCGTATTACGGCCAACTGGCGCGGGCACGGCTCGGTCTCGATGAAGTCGTGCTGCGGCCGGCGCCGCAGCCGCAGCAGGACCTCCGCGGCCTCGAACTGGCCCGCGTGTTCGAGATTCTCTATGCCATCGACGCCCGCGACTTGATCGCCTCGATGGCGGCCGATCTTGCCGACAAGGCCGACGACACCGCGGCACTGGCGACGCTGGCGGAGATCGCGACACGCCACAACGATGCCCGCACGACGCTGCTTATCGGCAAGATCGCGCTCGGGCGCGGATTGCCGATGGAGCAATATGCGTTTCCCGATTTCGGCGTGCCGCAATTCCAGCAGATCGGTCCGCAGGTCGAGCGCTGCGTCATCTATTCCATTGTGCGCCAGGAGAGCGCCTTCAATCCCAAGGTCGTGTCCAGCGCCAACGCGCTCGGCTTGATGCAGGTCACGCCGGCCGCCGGACGCGATACCGCCAGGAGATTCAACGTCACGTTCGATCAGCGGCGCCTGATGTCCGACGTCGCCTACAATGCCCAACTGGGCACCGCCGAGCTCGGCAATGACATCGCCAGTTGGCGAGGCTCCTATATCCTGGCCTTCGTCGCCTACAACGCTGGTCCGCGGCGGGCGAAGGAATGGATCGACCAATACGGCGATCCGCGTGACGAAAAGGTGGACCCTGTCGACTGGGTCGAGCGCATCCCGTTGTCCGAAACCCGCAACTACGTCGAGCGCATCCTCGAGAACATGCAGGTCTATCGCGCCCGGCTCGACAACAATCCGCGGCTGTCGATCGAGGCCGACATGCGCCGCGGCGGCTAGGCCGGCGAAGCCTCGCAGTAACTGGTCCACATTTTCCGATAGGCCGCTTCGACAGCTCTGGTGTACGTCACGCTGTTGCCCGCTGCCGATGCAGAGATCATCGCCGGCAGATTGCGCCGCAGGGCTTCAAGATGCCCCGGCATGCCGGCATATTTCACGGCCGTCGCCAAGTAGCCGTCGGCGGTTTCTGACACCCAGTCGCCCAGTCCGGCGGACGTCACGATCGCGCCGCCGACGCGGCTGGCGATAGTGTTGCCCAGCTTCGCGACGACCGGCACGCCCATCTGCAAGGATTCCCAGGTACTGACGCCGCCGCCCATCGGAAACGGGTCGAGCGAGATATCGACCCCCATGAAGGCGGCGAGATGATCCTGACGCGACGTTGCCCCGAGAAAGGCGACGCGGTCGCCCGAAACGCCGTGCCCGGAGTACTTTTCCAAGACCCGACTTCGCACCGATTCTGCACCGAAGCCGCCATGCTTCAGCAGGATTTTCGAATCCGGCAGCGCTCGCAGGATTTGAGCCCACAGAC
>JAJPHG010000043.1 GCA_021325375.1 Alphaproteobacteria bacterium
CACCGAGCTCGGTGTCGATTCGATCGAGCACGGCTCGTTCGCCGACGAAGAGTCCTACGCGCTGATGAAGAAGCATGGGACGTATCTCGTGCCGACGATGCTCGTGGGACAGACGGTCGCCGACATCGCGCGCACCCATCCCGAAGAACTCAATCCGTCCTCGGCGGCGAAGGCGCTCGCGGTCGTGCCCCACATGCAGAAGAACCTGCACGATGCCTATACCGCCGGCGTGAAGATCGCCTTCGGCACCGATCAGGGGCTGGCGCCGCACGGCACCAACGCCAAGGAGTTCGCGCTGATGGTCAAGTCGGGCATCGCGCCCATCGACGCGATCTGGGCCGCGACCCACAACGCCGCCGACCTGATCGGCGATTCGAAGGACATCGGCGCCGTGGCGCCGGGGCACTACGCCGACATCGTGGCGGTCTCGGGCGACCCGCTCGCCGACGTCACCGAGCTGGAACGGGTCAAGTTCGTGATGAAGGGCGGGAAGGTCTATAGGCGGCCTTGAAGCGCCGCGCCCGCCTGTCCGCAAGGTGACAAAATCATAAGTTGTTATATGAATAATTCAACCTAAGATTCAGACAGATGAAGTCGGGTCCTTTTGGCGGTTTTCGCGCCGGCACCGGGGAGACCTTACGATGTTGGTCTGCGTCTATCACAACAACGACGGGCAGCAGCATTGCTACCAGATCGTGCCGGTCAAGGTTCCCTTCGGACCGAACAGGCCCAATCCCGGCATCAACTATCCCTACCTGATGCACGATGCGACCGTTGTCGCGTCGATGGAGTCGCTGATTTCGCACGTCGACGATGCGGCGGTCCGCGATGCGCTGCACGCCGGTATCGCCGAGGCCGTGAGAGCCATGCAGGCCCGGGCCGGTTCCGGCATCGTCATCAAGGCCGAGCCGCAGCCGTCTCCGTGGTAGCGCTCGCTCCACACGGCTTCTGATTCCGTCCGGACGGCGCGCGTTCGCGCGTGCCGCCTCGACGCCACGACCGCGACCGCCGGAGTTCCGCGCAAAGCCGCGAAATTCCTGGGATTTCTGCGGCATCGTGCCGCAAGACCCTCCAGGACCGACTCTCTATTTTACCGCCCGAGATCTGGGTCGCGCCGGCATCACAGGGGAAGGCGCGGCCTCTGCCCCTTGGCTCGCGCCCCGCGCGCCCTTAGCAGCAGGTGAAACGTGGCAACGACGAATACGGCCGAACCGACGCGGCGCGATTTCATCCACATCGCGACGGGCACCGTCGCCGCGGTGGGCGTGGGCCTGGCCGCCTGGCCGTTCATCGACCAGATGAACCCGTCCTCGGCGGTCCTGGCGCTGTCGTCGGTCGAGATCGACATCGGTTCGGTCCAGGAAGGCCAGCAGTCGGTCTTCATGTGGCGCAGCAAGCCGGTCTTCGTGCGCCGCCGCACCAAGAAGGAGATCGCGGAGGCCGAGGCCGTCTCGATGAACGACCTGCCCGACAAGCTCGCGCGAAACTTGAACCTGCCCGAGGACGCGCCCGCGACCGACAAGAACCGCATCGAGAAGCCGGAATGGCTCGTCGTCATCGGCATCTGCACGCATCTGGGCTGCATCCCGCTGAACAACCAGGGCGAGTTCGGCGGCTATCTCTGCCCTTGCCACGGCTCGCAATACGACACCGCAGGCCGCATCCGAAAGGGGCCCGCGCCGGAGAACCTGGCCGTGCCGCCTTACGCCTTCATCGGCCCCACCAAGCTCAAGATCGGTTGAGGAGCAAAGACCATGTCCGGCAACTCGACCTACGAACCCAAGAATGGACTGAGCCGCTGGCTCGACGCGCGCCTGCCGATCATGCGGCTGGCGCACGATACGATGTCGACCTTCCCGACGCCGAGGAACCTGAACGTCTGGTACACCTTCGGCGGCATCCTCACTTTCTGCCTGGGCGTGCAGATCGTCACCGGCATCGTGCTGGCGATGCATTACACGCCGACCGCGGCCGCCGCCTTCGATAGCGTCGAGAACATCCGCCGCGAGGTGAATTACGGCTGGCTGCTGAACTTCATCCATTCCAACGGCGCGTCGATGTTCTTCCTCGCCGTCTACCTGCACATGTTCCGCGGGCTCTATTACGGCTCGTCCAAGGCGCCGCGCGAGGTGCTGTGGATCCTTGGGGTGATCATCTACGTCGTGATGGTGGCGACCGCGTTCCTCGGCTACGTGCTGCCCTGGGGCCAGATGTCGTTCTGGGCCGCCACCGTGATCACCAACCTCTTCACCTCGCTCGACCAGATCATCCCGCATCTGGGCGGCGCCCACGATCCGGGCCTGGGGACGACGATCACCCAGTGGCTGTGGGGCGGTTTCGCGGTCGGCGATCCGACGCTGAACCGCTTCTTCTCGCTGCACTACCTCTTGCCGTTCGTGATCGCGGGCCTGGTCGTGCTGCACATCTGGGCGCTGCACGTCCCGGGCAACAACAACCCGCTCGGCATCGACGTGAAGGGCCCGCAGGACACCGTCCCGTTCCACCCCTACTACACGGTGAAGGACGGCTTCTATCTCTGCCTCTTCGTCATCCTGTTCGCGTTCCTGGTGTTCTTCGCGCCGGACTTCGTGGGCAACCCGGACAACTACACGACCGCCAATCCGCTGGTGACGCCGCCGCATATCGTGCCGGAATGGTACCTGTTGCCGTTCTACGCGATGCTGCGCTCGATCCCGCAGAAGCTGGTCGGCGTGCTGGTGCTGTTCGGCGCCATCGCGACCTTGCTGTTCGTGCCCTGGCTCGACACCAGTCGCGTGCGCTCGATGCGCTTCCGCCCGATGATGAAGCAGTTCTTCTGGATCTTCGTGGCTGACTGCATCCTGCTCGGCTATCTGGGCTCGCAGGAGCCGCAGGCGGTGTGGCATCTGGGCGGCGTCGACATGCCGCTCTTGTGGCCCGCTCGGATCGGCACGCTCTACTACTTTGCTTTCTTCTGGGTGATCATGCCGGTCATAGGCCTGATCGAGACGCCCAGGCCCAGGCCCGACAGCATCGCAGCCTCCGTCCTGGGCAACGCCCAGGCCGCAGAGTAGGAGAACGGATATGCGCATCGCTCTCCCCCTCGCGGTCGTCTTCGCGCTCGTCGTTCCGGCGCTCGCCGACGACGCGGCGAACACCACCGATCCGCTGCCGCCCAAGGAGGTCGCGTTCCCTTTTCAGGGACCGTTCGGCACCTACGACCGCGAGCAGCTCCAGCGCGGCTTCCAGGTCTACAAGGAGGTCTGCTCGGCCTGCCACAGCCTGAACCGCATCGCCTATCACGACCTGGACGGCATCGGCTTCGACGCGGCGCAGATCAAGGCGCTCGCCGCCGCCGCCAAGATCCCGGCCGAGCCCAACGACAAGGGCGAGACCTACGATTCCGACGGCCAGCGGCTGACGCGTCCGGGCATCCCGGCCGACACGCTGCCCGCGCCCTTCGCCAACGAGAAGGCCGCGCGCGCCAACAACAACGGCGCGCTGCCGCCGGATCTCTCCGTCATCGTCAAGGCGCGCGAGGGTGGTGCGGCTTACGTCTACTCGATCCTATCCGGCTTCGGGCAGAAGCCGCCGCCGGGTTTCCACGTCCTTGCGAACAAATACTACAACCCATATTTCGCCGGGCGGAACATCTCCATGCCGCCGCCCTTGACCGAAGGCGCCGTCACCTATTCCGACGGCACGACGGCGAGCGTCGACCAGGAAGCCAAGGACGTCGTGACGTTCCTCTCCTGGGCGTCCGAGCCGAAGATGGAAGAGCGCAAGCGCATGGGCTTCGAGGTGATCCTCTTCCTCCTGGCGCTGGCGGGGCTGCTCTATCTCTCCTACCGGCGCGTGTGGCGGGACATGCATTAGATCAGTTCGTGTTCAACTGACCCACCATCACCATGGCCGGGCTTGACCCGGCCACCCAGTGCGCCCGCGTCTGCGGGCGCAAGGGATTCACGCGGAGTCGCGGAGGACGCGGAGAAGAAAAAGAACTCCGCGCGCTCCGCGTCTCCGCGTGGGACCTGCTTCCTTCTTTTCGCTCGCTGACGCTCGCTAGCTGGGTGGCCGCCTCGAGGGCGGCCATGGTGAGTTTGGTTAGAGCAACACCCCGCGATGCGCGTCGAGCTGCGGGTAGTAGGACAGGAGCCGCTCGAGGCGCGCGAGCTGGGCGGGCGAGAAGTAGCGTAGGCCGCGCTTGGCTTCGCCCCGGTTGAAGCGGTGCTCATCGCGTTCGCGCCAGGTCCGCGTGATCGCCGCTTCGCAGATCGCCGCCGGCCGTTCCACGCCCGCGCGCGCCAGGATGCGCGCCAGCACCTGCGCCGGGTGCTTCAGGAAATCGTCGTAGGCCAGCACGCAGACGCGCTGGTCGTGGCGCGCATAGTCCAGCCACGTCGCGTAATAGCCCGCATACCAGGGCCCGAGCACGTCGATCAGGAAATCGCCCTTGTCCCGCGCGCTCCAGTCCAGGAATGCCGGCGGGATCGTGCAGTTGAGCCCTTCGCCGCGCGCCACCGGGTCCGTTTCCAGCATGTCGCGATAGGAGGCGAGCATGTCGGAGATGCTGCGCACCATGATCGCGGGGCGAAGCTCCAGCGCCTCCTGGAAGTGCCGGTTCGCGGGCAGCGCCTGCAGGTGGACATGCGCGACCAATGGGCCGTCGCCCAGCGCGCCGCGGAAGTAGGCGAGGAAGACGGGAAGATAGAGCTGCGCGTCGCGTCCGCCCTGCGCATGGACGACGCGCACCAGCTGTCCGCCGGTGGCGGCGATGGCGGCGCCGCGCAGGAACGTGCCGGCGGCCTTGGGCGGGAACGCCAGGATGACGGACGGCCGCTCGCGGCCCGCCGCCCGCAGATAGTCGCGGAAAGCGCTCGGGAACGAGCCGTCATGCGCCGGCTGCGCGAAGGCGGCGCGGATGGCGTTCTCGTCGAGGTGCTCCAGCATCGCCCGTCCAAAGCTGTCGCGCAGTTGAACGTCTCGGAGCCGCCGTCCCGGCGGTCTCGATGTGTTTCAGGGACCGGGGCCATGACAATTCGCGATTACAGATTCGTCAGACGGCCGTGTCCATCGAGGCGTCTGCGGTGCTCGGTCATTTCCGGCTTTCGCCTGCGCATATTTTGCCCCCAGGGCGCTGAGGATCGAGGGTGCTGACAAATAATTCCAACGCGCTGCATTCGCGGCAGTCACTGCGTCAAGCGCAATCAATTTTCTCCGCTCGCCGTTGTTCCCCCTGTGGGTGCGTCCGGTTGTAGGCGCAAGTTATTCTCTTTTTTGTCTTGAGCTAACCCTATTTCAACGTTAAGGATGTATTGGGGAATTCCGAGGGGGCTCGCGCCACGCGCGAAGTAGACAGCTTGTCCAAATCTTTGTTTCGGGCCGTGAGCCCACAAGCCGCTCTTCTACTGCTCCTGATAGCCTGCGCTTTATTTCCAGGTACGGAAGCCCATGCCGCCGGCGCCGCGACGGATGGTCCGCAACCAGTGGATCAAAATGTCCCCTGGCTGTTTTTTTTCTTTGATGCGATGGCCCTTGTCGTGCTGCCCATCGGAGCCTTCTTTTCACAGAGCTATTTCAACCTGAACAACGACTCTCGATGGACCCTGGTTCAAAGAAAATACGAGTTGCGGGACGCGATAACCGAGGAAGAACTCACCCACCTCGACAGGCCGTTCGGAGAGGCTGCTCTGATCGTCACGTTCATTTCCAGTTACGTGCTATATGTGGTTTGCCACGTCGCTGTGACAGTGATGAATGCTCCTGAGACCGCAAGCCCAGCTCGCTACTTTCAGACCTTCGTGCCTGTACTGATAACTGGGTGCGCACTTTCGTTCCTTGCATTTTTGGTTGTGCGATACTGCGCGTATATGCGGCTTCTGCACTATCTCTGGGAGATAGTCGAGAAATTCTCTTACACCGAGTCTCTGCTGCGCGGTCCCGCCACTAATTCTCAACAGCAACACATGGAACAGCAGCATCGTCGCAGATCTCAAATCGGAACGTTTCGAAAGTGCGTGTTCCGGGACGAAGCGTGGTTTGAACCGCCGGGCAACGTGTTCGTCACGGTGGGTATTGCCGCGACCTTTCTAGGATTGGCGAGCGGCTTAGCCACGTTGAATTTTCACGAACTCTTCTATCATCTCGAAAATCTCAACGATGCATCCGATAAAGGCATGCACGCCAGAAACGCGCTGGCGGGATTCGTCCGTTATATGGGACTCGGAATTGGCGTGAGCGTCATCGGTGTCATACTCGCCATTGCTTCTCAATATCTGCGCGGTATCGCAAGCGCTCCAATCGCCACCGAAGAAGTGCTGAAGAGCGCGGAGCGCATCGTGGAGACCGGCATCTACCGCCCGCCCCCTCTTGATCTAAATGCCATCAGCGATCGGCTAGACAAGCTCGCTGGAGCGATCGAACGCACGTTCACGAAACCTTGAGGGAACACCGTAAGCTCTGAGGGACGTTCCAATGGCCGGCTCCAGCAAAAAATTCAACGTCTGGATTGTCTATTCCGACATTTTCTCGAACCTTACCATGTTCGTATTCGTCTCGGCTTTTGGGATGTTCGCGGCGCTGGGCGCGCCCGATGATCCAGGACTGCCATCGGTGTCAGGCATTTCGTGTCAAGAGACCGAAAACGTCATTCGATCCGCCATGAGCGCTCCTCTGGACTCGGACACATCTTTTTTCCAGCTCTATCAGCCGGACACCGACGGCCGGAACACGGGTAAATGCAAAGTGGCGTTCCGAGTTTCAGATCATCAATACCCGCCTAGTGCGCAGGATCTGGCAAGTCTCATCTCCTCCACAGGGGGTGGACGCAGGCGCCATCCCGTGCCGAAAGATTGGCACGTGACGACGATGGATTCGATTTGTACGCCCATTTGGATGACGGCGACGAGGCAGTTGCTCAAGAATTACAATGGAAGAATAACGATCACGGCGACTGCTGACGAAAGCATAGAGAAGCAATGCTCTCCGGAAAAACAGAAAGACTATCTAAAGAATATAACTCCCTTCGCGTTTCATCTGAACGGAGAGGAGAAATTGATAAGCATGAAGGACTATTTGGGCTGCAAAATCTTCAAGCGGCAGGGGTCGTTCGTCGCGGAAAAAAACAAAAGCGCTTTATGCTCGCAAATATCGAACTGCTTGAACTTGCCGCGCCCCCCCGCTGGACAGTGTGGTCGCGTTGTCGACTTTCAAGAGAGCTATGATTGGAGCCGGCGAGCATGCCTCTCGACCTTGGCTTCAAATCGGGCGCAAAATCTCTATCAGTATTGTGAAGTCGCGGCCACCGATCGAGGTTTTGACCGCGATCTTCTAACGACCAATTTACCGAACGGCAAAAAGGACGGCGAGACGATCTTCGAAAACAACAAATTCCACTACGGTGCCGCCTCCGACGCCTGGAGGAAGCGTGTACAGTCCATCGGCCACACCGTCGACGCCAGCGACGACTCGAAGCTCCCTGGCAATGCCATAGTGGTCGAGGTGGAGTTGTTTCCCGCGCCTAAATAGTGTCTTTGTCGGTTGGCTTCTTGTATAGCTGGGTCGATGACCAAGACAGTCCTCGGAATCATCGGCGGCAGCGGCGTCTACGACATCGCGGGCCTGGAAAACGCGCAGTGGAAGCGGGTTGAAAGCCCTTGGGGCGAGCCGTCCGACGCGCTGCTTTTCGGCACCTTCAAGGGCGTCGATCTGGTCTTCCTGCCGCGTCACGGCCGCGGCCATATCCAGTCGCCGACCTCGATCAATTACCGCGCCAATATCGACGCGCTCAAGCGCGCGGGCGTCACCGACGTGATCTCGGTCTCGGCCTGCGGCTCGTTCAAGGAAGAGCTCGCGCCCGGCGCCTTCGTGATCGTCGACCAGTTCATCGACCGCACCCACGCTCGAGAGAAAAGCTTCTTCGGCCCCGGCTTCGTGGCGCATGTGTCGATGGCGCATCCGACCTGCCCCAAGCTCTCCAAGGCGCTGGCCGAAGCGGCGCGCGACATCGGCGTCCGCCACGCCGTCGGCGGAACCTACCTCGCGATGGAGGGCCCGCAATTCTCCTCGCTGGCCGAGAGCAACCTCTACCGCTCCTGGGGCTGCAGCGTCATCGGCATGACCGCGATGCCCGAGGCCAAGCTCGCGCGCGAGGCCGAGCTTCCTTACGCGCTCGTCGCCATGGTCACCGACTACGATTGCTGGCATCCCGACCACGACCACGTCACCGTCGACACGGTGATCAAGGTGCTCACCGGCAACGCCGAGAACGCGCGCAAGCTCGTGATGGCGGTCGCCCCCAAGCTCGGCCCCGAGCGTGCGCCTTCGCCCGGCATCGACAACGTCCTCGATACTGCCTTCATCACCGCCCCCGACAAGCGCGATCCCGCGCTGTTCGCGAAGCTGGATGCGGTGGCGGGGCGGGTGCTGAAGGGAAGATAGGGCTATTTCGTCATGGCCGCCCTTGAGGCGGCCATCCAGCGCGAGCGATAGCGAGCAAGTGACTCTGGATGGCCGGGTCAAGCCCGGCATGACGACATTGGTTAGATTTGCGTCTTCAGCGTCTCGCTCAAGGTCTCGGCGTCGCAGGCCGGCACCAGCGTCAAGCCCGCGCGCGGCGCGATCCCGCATGCCCGTGTCGCGATCACCGGGATGCCGCTCGCGAGAGCGGCCAGCAGCTTGCGCGGCTTGTCCTCGATCACGGCGGGCTGGACGAAGGCCGCGACGCCGCCCGCGATGTCGCGCGTCGTGCGCACGCCGCGCCAGAAATCGGCGCCTTCCAGCGCGCTGCCCAGGAGGACGACTTCGAGGTCGAGGGCGCGGGCGGCATCGCGCACCTCGTACGCGCCCTTGCGCGCGATGGTGGGGCCGGCGAAGGCGATGCGGCGCGAGCCGGGCACGTGCTTGAAGCGCGCCGGCACCGCCGCCCAATCGAGCAGCACGGCGCGCTCGCCGAACAGGGCCGCGATATCGGCGTGCGGCGTGACGATGCGCGCGGCGGCGGCGAGCGCTTCGCTCTCGGCCGCGACCAGCGCCGGGTCGGCGCGGAAATCGGCCAGGGTCTCGCGCTCGGGAGATGGCGGCGCGCGGCCTCGTCGAGGCGCGCCTGCAACGCGGCCATCGGCAGGCGCGTCATCAGCACCGAGAACGTGCGTCCGCCGAGATGGCCGCCGCGCCAGAGCGCGGACAGAAGCGCCTGCGTGACGCAAAGCTCCGTCACATCGGCGTCGAGCTTGGCCGCGAAGCGCCGCGCCAGAGCATCCGCCGCGCGAAGCTCCAGCATGCGGCGGCGAGGGCCTTGCGCGCTGCCGCGCATCCGCAGCGCACGCACGAGCGTCGTCAGCGTCGCGGTGCGCACCGCGCCGAAGCCCGTGGCCGTCCAGCCATATTGCGGACGGCGCCAGCGCTTGCCGTCCAGCGGCAGGCAGAGAAGGTCGCGCTCGCTTTTGCCGGCCGCGATATGGGCGTCGAACTCCGGCCAGAACTCGTCGACCAGCCACGCCTTGCGGCCCTCCGACGCGGCCGCGCCGTGGCGGAAGCACGCCGTCTCGTCGCAGGTCTCGCAGCTTTCGGCATCGGCGCGCGGCGCATCGCGTGAGGGGACCGTAGCGCGGGGCGCCTCGCCGTCCGGCGCGCGCAGCTCGACGATCAGCTCGTGCGCGTCCAGCCGCACGCACAGCAGCAGCGGCCGCGCGCTCCTGAAGCGCAGATCGACATAGTTCCACGCTACCGTCGCGTCGCGGCCCTGCGCCGCGCGCGAGCCCGGCACGCGCCGTGAATGCGCGTGGCGCTCGACGATCTCGCAGCCGGCCGTCAGCGCCATGTCGTAGAGCGCGTTGGAGAGCTGGCAGAGCCCGCCGCCCGTCGCGGGTACGATGCAGCCTTCGCGCAGCATGCGCCCGCGCGCGAAACCGCGCAGGCGGCTCGCGCGGCCGAGCTGCTTCCAGAAGCTGAACACGGCGCCGGGCGCAAGCAGCGTCCCGTCGAGATGGCGCGCCGCGACGCGCAGGTTCTGCACCTTGCCCCGCTGCAGGGCGCGCTCGGGTGCTGTGACCTCGGCCCAGAGCGGCGTGCGCGACACGGCCACGCAATGGGGAAAGTCCACAACCCCGGCGCGCGGCAGGCGCCAGGGTCCCGCTAGAGCGTCGCGCGCCAGACGCTCGAGCCGGAAGGCCAGCGCTTTGAGCTGGAACAGAACGGCATCGGCGCGCGTCGGCGGCGCCCAATCGTGCTCGCGAACAAGGGTCATCGAAGAGAATCCGGCCGTCCAGGGCCAGGGTCGGGGCGGATCGTGGCGAATGCGGGGCCAAGACTTGGAATTTCAGCGGAACTCCGTATCTATGCGCTTCGACGCCGCTCCCCCACGAGGCCCGAATGGACTTCAAAGCCGCCATCCGCACGATCCCAGATTTCCCCAAGCCGGGGATCATGTTCCGCGACGTCACGACGCTGTTCGGCGACGGCGAGGCGTTCCGCGCCGCCATCGACGCGATGGTGGGCCACTATCACGGCGTGCGGATCGACAAGGTCGCGGGCATCGAGGCGCGCGGGTTCATCCTGGGCGGCGCAATCGCCCACCAGCTCGGCGTGGGCTTCGTGCCGATCCGCAAGAAGGGCAAGCTGCCCTATGGCGTGCTCGGCGAGGACTACGATCTCGAATACGGCACGGACCGCATCGAGGTCCATATCGACGCGGTGAAGGAAGGCGATGCCGTCATCATCGTGGACGACCTGATCGCCACCGGCGGCACGGCGTTCGCCGCGATCAAGCTGATGCAGCGCGCCGGCGCGAAGGTCGTCGGCTGCTGCTTCCTCGTCGACCTGCCCGAGCTCGGCGGCTCGGGCAAGATCCGCGCCTTCGGCCAGGACGTGAAGGCACTGGTGAGCTTCGAGGGGCATTGAGCGTTGAAAATCAACGGCAAGCCCTATCGCACCATCTGGCCCATCGGCGACGCCAAGGTCGGCGTCATCGACCAGACGAAGCTGCCGCATCGCTTCGAGACGCTCGAGCTTGCGTCGATGCAGGACGCGGCGCATGCGATCAAGGCGATGATCGTGCGTGGCGCGCCGCTGATCGGGGCGACGGCGGCCTACGGCGTGGCGCTGGCGATGCGCGCGGACGCGTCGGACGAGGCGCTCGACCGCGCGCATGACGTCCTCGCCGAGACGCGGCCGACGGCGATCAATCTGCATTGGGCGCTGAAGCGCATGTGCGGCGTGCTGCGCAACCGCCCGCGCGAGGAACGCGCGGCGCTCGCCTGGGCGGAAGCGGCAAGGATCGCCGACGAGGATGTCGAGGTCTGCCGTGCTATCGGCGAGCACGGCCTGAAGATCCTGCGCGAGGTGGCTGCGAAGAAGAACGGCGCGACGCTGAACGTGCTCACCCATTGCAACGCCGGCTGGCTCGCCTGCGTCGATTGGGGCACGGCCTTGGCGCCGATCTACATGGCGCATGATGAAGGGCTTCCGATCCATGTGTGGGTCGACGAGACGCGGCCGCGCAACCAGGGCGCCTCGCTCACCGCGTTCGAGCTGGGCAGCCATGGCGTGAAACATACGATCGTTGCCGACAATGCCGGCGGCCATTATATGCAGGCGGGCCAGGTCGATCTCTGCATCGTCGGCACCGATCGCGTCACCGCGAACGGCGACGTCGCCAACAAGATCGGCACGTATTTGAAGGCGCTGGCCGCGAAGGACAATGGCGTGCCGTTCTACGTCGCGCTGCCGTCCTCGACTATCGACTGGACCTTGAGTTCCGGCCGCGACATCCCGATCGAGGAGCGTTCGGCCGACGAGCTGCTGAAGATGACCGGCCGGCTGCCGGACGGCGGGCTGGCGACGGTGGAGATCGCCGCTCCCGGCTCGCCGGGCGCGAACCCGGGCTTCGACGTGACGCCGGCGCGTCTGGTCACCGGCTTCATCACCGAGCGCGGCACTTGCGCGGCGACGGGTGAGGGCTTACGGAGCCTGTTCCCCGAAAATCGTTGAGAATGGGAATTCAACAATCATGCAGTCGCGTTGGTCGGATTCTGAGGCACAAGATTTTGTGGAGCGCTACGCCGCGAAAGGCATAAGTCGCGACCTGGCGCTGCGCACCTACACCACGCGGCTGCTCGGTTCCGATCCCAGGCTGGTGCTGCATGGCGGCGGCAACACTTCGGTGAAGACCTCTGCCAAGGACATGCTCGGCGAGGATGTCGACGTGCTGTGCGTCAAAGGTTCCGGCTGGGACATGGGCAACATCGAGCCGCAGGGCCTGCCCTCTGTGCGCCTGCACGAACTGCGCCGCCTGCGCCGCCTGAACACGCTCAGCGACGAGGACATGGTCAATTTCCAGCGGATCAATCTCCTGGACTCGACCGCGCCCAATCCGTCGGTGGAGACGCTGCTGCATGCCTTCCTGCCGCACAAATTCATAGACCATACGCACTCGACCGCAGTGCTCGCGCTCACCGACCAGCCCGACGGCGAGGCGCAAGCGCGGGAGATCTACGGCAAGCGCGTCGCCTACGTTCCGTATTTCATCCCCGGCTTCACTTTGGCCAAGGCGGTCGCCGA
>JAJPHG010000011.1 GCA_021325375.1 Alphaproteobacteria bacterium
AGGGCGCGCCCTTCATGCCCGCGCTTGTCGCGTTCATCACAAGGGCCGCGTCGCGCGCGGCTTCAGGCCAATGCGACAGGGCTTTGGCGCCGAGACGGCCTTCGCTGCGGTTGAGGATGCGGATCTCGCCGGCGCCCAGCGAACGCAGCGCCACAAGCGCCGCCCGTGCCGCGCCGCCCGCTCCCAGGAGGACCACGGGTTTTCCTTTGACATCGATGCCGCTAAGGCTCGCCACCAGGCCCGGGGCGTCGGTATTGAGGCCGCGGATGCTGTCGTCCTCACCGAAAACGAGCTGATTGGCGGCGCCCGCTTCGGCGGCTTGCGCATCGACGCTGTGGGCGATCGCGAAAGCGGCTTCCTTGTGGGGTACGGTGACGCTCACGCCGCGGAAGCCCGAAAGGCGCAGACCTCGAAGCGCGGTGGAGAAATCTTCCGGCCGCACCGGCAGCCGCACATAGGCGCCGTCGATGCCATGCTCCTCGAGCCAATAGCCATGCAGACGCGGCGACAGGCTTTGCGCCACAGGCCATCCAATGACACCGGCAAGCTTCATCGCGGGATCACGCCCTGTTCCCTCAAGATCTCCAGCAGCGGCAGCAGCGGCAATCCCAGGATGGAGAAATAGTCGCCTTCGACGCTCTCGAAAAGCTGCGCGCCCGGTCCCTCGAGCCGATAGCAGCCGACGCTGCCCAGCAGCGCCTCGCCCTCGGCCTTGAGATAGGAATCGAGGAAGACATTGCTGAAATCGCGCATCGCAAGCCGTGCTTCGTCGATATGGCGCCAGACTATGGCGCCGTCGCGAGCCAGCGCCAGCGCCGAGATGAGCGTATGGGACTTTCCGCGCAGGAATTTCAGCTGTACGGCCGCTTCGGCGAAAGTTTCAGCCTTGCTCAGGATCTTGCCTTCGCAGACGAGCACCTGGTCCGCGCCGAGGACGAGGGTGCCGGGACGCGATGCCGACACGCGCAGCGCCTTCATCTCGGCGAGGCCGGCGGCAACGGTCCGAGCGTCGGCGCCGGAGGCTTTCACCGCATCCTCGTCGACGCGCGCCGGCTGGACGGCGAACGCCACGCCGGCCTCGCTCAACACCCGCGCACGGCTCGTGCTCGCCGACGCAAGCACCAGAGCCGTCACGCGCGGGCCTCCTGGCGCTCGGCGAGAAGGTTGAGGATGGCGGCGGCCGTCTCCTCGATCGAGCGGCGCGAGACGTCGATCGACGGCCAGCCGTGGTGATCGTAGAGCTTGCGCGTGCCGGCGACCTCGGC
Source organism: Alphaproteobacteria bacterium (assembly GCA_021325375.1). Taxonomy (GTDB): domain Bacteria; phylum Pseudomonadota; class Alphaproteobacteria; order Micropepsales; family Micropepsaceae; genus Rhizomicrobium. The sequence continues at coordinate 1,266 of JAJPHG010000011.1, forward strand.
GCGCACGCTTTCGAGCTCGACATAATCGGTGTCGCGCGACTCGCCCATCGTCGTCAGCCGGTTGCGGCGTACCTGGATCAGCCGCTCCGGAGATGCCCACAATCCGACCACAAGGGGCAGGGACGCGGCGAGCAGCGCGCCGGGCACCGGCAATCCGGGCACGAGCGGCACGTTGGCGCAGCGCACGCCGCGGATCGCCAGATACACGCAGGTCGGCGTCTTCGAGGTGCGGCTGGCGCCGACGAGCACGACCTCGGCATCGTTGAGCGTGTCGAGGGACTGGCCGTCGTCATGCTGGATGGTGAAGTTCAACGCCTCGATGCGCAGCAGGTAGCGCTGGTCGACCTCGTGCTGGCCGCCGGGGCGGTGGGTTTCGGCCGCGCCCAGGAACTGGCGCATCGCGGCGACCGGGCCTTCGAGCGCATCCATGCAGGGCACGGGGATCTGCGCGCATTGCGCCGTGAGCTCATTGCGCAGGTCGAGGCTCGCCAACGTGAAGAACACCAGGCCCGGCTCCGCGCGGATATGATCGACCGCGCGCTCGAGCTGGCGCCGGCTCCTGACCATCATGTAGGCGTGCTCGCGCACGTCGACGCTCTCGAACTGCGCGAGCGCCGCCTTGGCGATGGCGTTCAGCGTCTCGCCGGTCGCGTCGGACACCAGATGCACGTGGAACGCTTTGCTCACAAATCCATTCCTTTATTCCACAGCAGCGCTCTTCCGCGCGCAGGATAACCGATCCCGCGCACAATTGCGCTTTCCCCCCACAGCATGGTCCCCAACCCGCGCCTTGCCTCGATGTGTCCTTGAGCCTAGAAAAACCCGATATTCCCGGAACCTTCCACAGATCACAGGCCCTACATCTTCTACACCAACTTTCTTAGGAGTCTTGTTTGAAGGAAGAGAAGACGCTCGTCTGTGTGTTGAACGGCAAACCGGTCGTATCTCCTCCCCTCTGGATGATGCGGCAGGCCGGACGTTACCTGCCGGAGTATCGCGAGCTGCGTGCCAAAGCGGGATCGTTCTGGACCATGTGCATGACGCCGAAGTTCGCGGCAGAGATCACGTTGCAGCCGATCCGGCGCTTCGGGTTCGATGCCGCGATCCTGTTCTCCGACATCCTTGTGATCCCGGCGGCGCTGGGGATGACCGTGACGTTCGAGGACGGCGAGGGACCGCGCATGGCGCCGATCGAGTCCGCGGCGGGTCTGCGGTTCGATCCCAGCTCGCTTGCGCCGGTTTATGAGGCGCTTCAGCTTGTACGGGGCTCGCTACCCTCGTCGACGGCGCTGCTGGGCTTCGCGGGCGCGCCGTGGACGCTGGCGAGCTATATGGCTGCCGGACGTGGCGGCGACGAGCAGAAGGCCGCGAAGCTTTGGGGATATCGCGAGCCGGAGGATTTCGACGCGCTGCTGGATCTGTTGGCCGATTGCGTCGCAGAGCATCTCGCGCGCCAGATCGAGGCCGGCGCGGACGCGGTGCAGATCTTCGACAGCTGGGCCTCGGGGCTGCCCGACGCGATGTTCGAGCGCTGGGTTGTGCGGCCGACGAAGAAGATCGTCACCAAATTGCACACAATCCATCCCAAGGCCTTGGTGATCGGGTTTCCGCGCGCGGCGACCCTGGCGGGCTACGAGCGCTACGCGCGCGAGACGGGCGTGGACGCGGTCTCGCTGGACACCGCGGCGCCGATGGCATGGGCGGCGAAGACCCTGAACACGGCGATCCAGGGCAATCTCGATCCGATCGCGCTGATCGCCGGCGGGCGGGCGCTCGAGGAAGGCATCGATGCAATCCTGAGCGCGACGCGCGGCGTGCCGTTCGTGTTCAATCTCGGCCACGGCATCCTGCCGGAGACGCCCATCGCCCATGTGGAGGAGCTGGTGGCGCGCGTGAGGGCGGCGGCGTGAAGCTTGCCGTCGTCCTGTTCAATCTGGGCGGACCCGACTCGCCCGAGGCCGTCGAGCCGTTCCTGCGCAATCTCTTCACCGATCCCGCGATCATTGCGCTTCCGGGCTTTGTGCGTGTGCCGCTGGGCCGCCTTATCGCCAAGCGCCGCGCGCCGCTGGCGCGGGAGATCTATGCCAAGATCGGCGGCCGCTCGCCGATCCTGGAGGAAACGCAGGCGCAAGCCCGGGCTTTGGAGGAAGCGTTGGCCGCACGCGGCCACGAGGCGCGCGCGTTCATCGCCATGCGCTGCTGGCGGCCGTTCAGCGACGAAGCGGCGGCGGCGGTGAAGACGTGGAGCCCGGACAGGATCGTGCTCCTGCCGCTCTATCCGCAATATTCCACGACCACGACGGCATCCTCGCTCGCCGATTGGGAGCGCGCGGCGCGCAAGGCGGCACTCGCCGTGCCGCAATCGGCGATCCGCGATTATCCCGCGGAGCCCGGATTCATCACGGCGCTGGCGGGGTCCATCCGCGAGACCTTCGCGAAAGCCAAGCCCGGCCTGCGCTACCGCCTTCTGTTGTCGGCGCACGGCCTGCCCGAGCGCGTCGTGGCCAAGGGCGATCCCTATCAGCAACAGGTCGAGCAGACATCCGCCGCCCTTGTGCACGAATTGGGGATGGAGGGGCTCGACTGGACGATCTGCTATCAAAGCCGCGTCGGTCCGCTCAAATGGATCGGGCCCGCGACCGATGCGCAGATCGTGCGCGCCGGCCGGGAGGGGCTGGGACTTGTCGTCGCGCCCATCGCCTTCGTCTCGGAGCACTCCGAGACGCTGGTGGAATTGGACATCGAATATGCCAAGCTCGCGCAAGCCTCGAGCGTGGCCGACTATCTGCGCGCGCCTGCGGTCGGCACGCGCAAGCCCTTCATCGACGGGCTGGCCGGCCTCGTTGCCCGGGAGTGCGCAAGATGACGATGTTCCTTTCGAACTACATCCTGTGGATCAAGGCGGCGCACGTCATCAGCGTGATCGCGTGGATGGCGGGCATGTTCTATCTGCCCCGCCTGTTCGTCTATCACACCGAGACCGCGCCGGGCTCGCCCGAATCCGAGCGTTTCAAGGTGATGGAGCGGCGCCTGCTTCGGGCCATCATCAACCCCTCCATGATCGCGACCTGGGTGTTCGGGCTGACGCTGGCCTGGCTGACCGGGGCCTATCACGAGCACTGGCTGCAGGCGAAGTTCATCCTCGTGATCGTCATGTCCGGCCTGCACGGCTATTTCGCGGGCCGCGTGAAGGCCTTCGCCCGGGACCGTAACGACAAGCCGGCCCGGTTCTACCGCATCCTGAACGAGGTTCCGCCCGTTTTGATGGTCCTTATTGTCATCCTGGTAATCGTGCGGCCTTTTTGAGCCGGCCTATTTTTGAGGTCGGCCTATTTGCATCGCGCGGGATTAGCGCTATATAGGGGTCGTCCCCAATGCATCGCAGGCGGCAGGCGCGGTTGAGCGCGTGACGCTGGACACCGGACAGACCGGCGCGGTGCCCGATCAATCATCCGATGAGCCCCAAGCGACCGACGCGCGAGCGTGTTCGCCAGCAGACCGGACCCAATCCCCCTCTTTAAGTTCAGGTGTCGATACTTCCATGACAGTGCAAAGCGGCCTGCAGGCCATGAAGCTGCAGGATCTCAAGTCCAAATCCCCCACCGACCTCACGGCTTTCGCCGAGGACCTCGAGATCGAGAACGCGTCGTCCATGCGCAAGCAGGACATGCTGTTCGCGATCCTCAAGGAGCTCGCCGAGCGCAATGTCGAGATCACCGGCACCGGCGTCGTCGAGACGCTGCAGGACGGCTTCGGCTTCCTGCGCTCGCCGGAATCGAACTATCTCGCCGGGCCCGACGACATCTATGTCAGCCCGTCGCAGATCCGCCGCTTCGGCCTGCGCACCGGCGATACGGTCGAGGGCCCGATCCGCGGCCCGAAGGACGGCGAGCGCTATTTCGCGCTGCTCAAGGTCTCGACGATCAATTTCGAGGACCCCGAGAAGATCAAGCACAAGGTCGCCTTCGACAACCTCACCCCCTACTACCCGGACGAGCGCTTCACCATGGAGTTGCCCGATCCGACGGTGAAGGACCGCACCGGGCGCGTCATAGATATCGTCGCCCCGCTCGGCAAGGGTCAGCGCTGTCTGATCGTCGCCCCGCCCCGCGTCGGCAAGACGATCATGATGCAGAACATCGCCAAGGCGATCTCGGCCAACCATCCCGAGGTCTATCTCATCGTGCTGCTCATCGACGAGCGGCCGGAGGAAGTGACCGACATGCAGCGCACGGTGAAGGGCGAGGTGATCTCCTCGACCTTCGACGAGCCGGCGACGCGCCATGTCGCGGTCGCCGAGATGGTGATCGAGAAGGCCAAGCGCCTCGTCGAGCACAAGCGCGACGTGGTGATCCTGCTCGACAACATCACGCGGCTCGGCCGCGCCTACAACACCGTCGTGCCCTCATCCGGCAAGGTGCTCACCGGCGGCGTCGACGCCAACGCGCTGCAGCGGCCCAAGCGCTTCTTCGGCGCGGCGCGCAACATCGAGGAAGGCGGCTCGCTGACGATCATCTCCACCGCCTTGATCGACACCGGCAGCCGCATGGACGAAGTCATCTTCGAGGAGTTCAAGGGCACCGGCAATTCGGAAATCATCCTGGACCGCAAGGTCGCCGACAAGCGCGTCTTCCCCGCGATCGACATCCTCAAATCCGGCACCCGCAAGGAAGAGCTTCTGGTCGACAAATCGACGCTCGCCAAGATGTACGTCCTGCGCCGGATCCTGGCGCCCATGGGCACCATCGACGCGATCGAGTTCCTCCTCGACAAGCTGCGCATCGCCAAGACCAACAGCGACTTCTTCGACAGCATGAATACGTAGGGTTCTTCTCTCTACGCCCTCCAACGTCATGGCCCGGCTTGTCCGGACTATCCATCTTGGCCAAGCGGCCGCTCAAGGGTCAACCGAGTCGCTTACGCCGTAAGGGAACGCGGGAAGCTGGGCTTTTCCGGCTTCGAGGTTGACGCCCGCGTCAAGTGGACTGACAATCTCCCCGCCGATATCCCACGAGAACGACATGACCGAAGAGCCGCACGATCGCGCCCAGTTCCACGCCATGGTGGACGGGACGCAGGAAGACTGGATGAAGATCGCGGCCGCCTCGGTCGCGTTCAACCGCGACCTTCCGGGCCGCGTGCTCGCCCATCTGAAGATGCTCGAAGGCGATTGCGGCGGCTTCGCGGTCGATCGCCTGGAGCATTCGCTGCAATCGGCGACGCTGGCCCACCGCGACGGCATGGACGAGGAATACGTCGTCTGCGCGCTGCTTCACGACATGGGCGACATCCTGGCCTCGGCCAACCACGCCGAGCTCGGCGCGACGGTGCTTCGTCCGTTCGTCTCGGAAGAGAATTGGTGGATGCTGCACCATCACGGCATCTTCCAGGGCTATTACTTCTTCGAATATCTCGGTCTGGACAAGAACATGCGCGAGCAGTTCCGCGGCCATCCCGCTTTCGAGCGCACCGCGATGTTCTGCGCGCGCCACGACCAGAACGCTTTCGATCCGGGCTACGACACGATGCCGCTTTCGGCCTTCGAGCCGATGGTGCAGCGCCTGATGGCCAGGCCCAAGCGTTCCATCTACATGCGTCAAGCCGCCGAGTAGAGATGACCTCCCGCCATCACGAGGCGCTGCGCCGGATCATGCGCGCCTATCTGCAGGGCGACCTTGAGCCGCTCTTCGCCGCCGCGTCCGACGACGTGGTGTGGGATTCGAACGTGTCGAAAGGCAATTTCCGCTTCGGCGGGCGCTTCCAGGGACGCGTCGGCCTGAAAGAGGCGCTGTCGCTGATCGCAAGCGAGTTCGCGATCATCCGCTACGACGTGCGCGAGCTCACCGGCGACGGCGACGTGGTCTGGGCGCTGAACGACGTGACGATCTCGGAGCATAAGACGGGAAAGCGCGCGGAAATCCGCCTTGCCAACCGCTGGCAGTTTCAGGGCGACAAGATCGTCTCCTGCACGGAGTTCTTCGACAGCGCCAGCGTGCTGACCGCGCTGGGCAGGATGCCCGCGGCGTCCGGTTAGAGCGTTACGGCAGCAGAATAGTCGCGCCCGTCGTGGCACGCGAATGCAGCGCCTCGTGCGCCTTCGCCGCGTCGGCGAGCTTGAAGCGCTGGCGCACTTCCACCTTCACGACGCCCGAGGCGATCACCGCGAAGAGATCGTCGGCGGTCTGCTGCAGCTCGCGCGGGTCGCGGGTGTAGTGCACGAGCGTGGGGCGGGTCAGATAGAGCGAGCCTTTCGCGCTCAGGATGCCCGGCTCGAAAGCGGGCACAGCGCCGCTGGCATTGCCGAAGCTCACCATCAGCCCGCGCACGCCAAGACAATCGAGCGAGCCGCTCCAACTGTCCTTGCCGATGGAATCGTAGACAACCGGCACGCCCTCGCCCTTGGTGATCTCGCGCACGCGGCGCGGCCAGTCTTCGCTGCTCGTGTTGAGCACGTGGGCGCAGCCATGCGCGCGGGCGAGCGCGATCTTTTCGTCTGAGCCGACCGTGCCGATCACCGTCGCGCCCAGATACTTGGCCCATTGGCAGGCGATCAGGCCGACGCCGCCCGCCGCCGCATGGAACAGGATCGTGTCGCCCGGGTTCACCGTATAGGTGCGCATCAGCAGGTATTGTGCCGTCATGCCTTTCAGGAGCGAAGCGGCCGCGATCTCGTCGCCGATGCCATCAGGGATCTTCACCAGCCGGTCGGCCGCGACGTTGTTCGCCTCGGCGTAGGCACCAAGCGCGCCTGCATAGGCGACGCGGTCGCCTTTCTTCAGCGTCGTCACGCCGTCGCCCAGCGCCTCGACGATGCCGGCGGCCTCGCTTCCGAGCCCCGACGGCAGAGGCAGCTTGTAGAGTCCCGAGCGGTGATAGGTGTCGATGAAGTTCACGCCGATGGCGGTATGGCGCACACGCGCCTGGCCGGGCGCGGGGGCCGCGAGATCGACGTCCTCGAGCGCGAGCACCTCGGGTCCGCCTGTGTGATGGAAACGGATCGCTTTCATCGCCCTATCCTCGATAGCGGCGGCACTCTAGGCTCATGACACGGGGGTTGCGAGGGGCGCGCGATGGCGGCGGTTGCGGAAGAGCGGTTGCCCGAAACCGCGACATGGTTCGGCCAGCCGCGCGGCCTGTTCGTCATCGCAGGGCTGGAGCTTTGGGACCGCATCTCGTTCCAGGGCATGCAGGCGCTCTTGGTGCTCTACATGGCGGGCGTGCTGCTGCTGCCCGGTCATGTCGAGCATGTCTGGGGCTTTGGGGGCCTCAAAGGAATCATCGAGGGCTTTCGGGGCAGCCTTTCGGTCCAGGCGTTGGCGACGCAGGTGTTCGGGCTTTATATCGCCTTCGTCTACATGATGCCCGTGTTCGGCGGGCTTCTGGGCGACCGCCTGATCGGGCGCAGGCGTGCGGTGGTGCTGGGCGCGCTGTTGATGACGGCCGGGCATTTCTGCATGGCGTTCGAGCAGTCGGTCCTGCTGGCGCTGCTGCTTCTGATCCTGGGCGCGGGCACCTTGCGCGGCAATCTCGCGCCGCAGCTGGGCGAGCTTTATTCCAGGGAGGATCGCCGCCGCACCTTCGCGTTCCAGATCTATGGAAGCTCGGTCAATCTGGGCCTTTTCATCGCGCCGCTCGTGACCGGCTCGCTGCAGCAGGCCTACAACTGGCATGTCGCCTTCGCCTTCGCGGGATTCGGGATGCTGGTCGGCCTCGCCATCTATCTTTCCGGGCGCCGTCATCTGCCCGAGGAAGCGCCGCGCGCGGCGGCGGCACCGGCGGCGCCGCTCGATCAATCAGACAAGCGCATGATCGCCTGGCTGCTCGCGCTGGTGCCGGTGGCGTCGCTGTTCTGGATCGCGCAGAGCCAGGTGTGGAACACCTATAATCTCTGGGTCCGCGATCATGTCCGTTTGAGCTATGGCCACTGGACCATGCCGATCCCGTGGCTGCAGTCGCTCGACGGGCTGATGCCGTTCATCTGCCTGCCGCCGCTGCTCGTCTTCTGGCGCCGGCAGGCACGGCGCGGACGCGAGCCGGGCGAGCTCACCAAGATCGCGCTCGGCTGCTTCATCTTCGCCGCCGCGACGCTGCTTCTGTCGCTGGCGCAATACGCAACCGGCACGGACGGGCGCGCGTCGCTGCTGCTGCCCGTGCTGTTCCATTTCGGCTCGAATATCGGCTGGCTGTTCTTCTCGCCCACGATCCTCGCGCTCTATTCGCGGCTGGCGCCCAAGAGCGTCAACGCGACGATGATGGGGGTCTACTATCTGTCGATCTTCATCGGCAGCACGGCGAGCGGCTGGTTGGGAGGCCTTTACGAAACGCTGCCCGCGTCTGCGTTCTGGGCATTGCATGCGGGATTGTGCGCGCTGGGCGGGGTTGTGTTCCTTCTCTTCGGAAGTTTCATGCGGCCGCTGGCGAAGTGATCTCCAAAATGTCATCCCGGCCAAGCGATGCGTGAGCATCGCGCAGGGCCGGGACCCAGTGAGCCGATTGTACCCTGGGTTCCGGCACTCGCTTCGCTCGGCCGGGATGACATTTTTGGGACTGATAACACTTGCTCTAAATGTGCAGGCCTGGGCCAAGCAGCGCGACAAAGGCAACGCCGGCGACTGTCCCGGCTCCGATCCAGCCCGGCGATGCGGGGAGCGCGAGGCGCAGGTTGGGCGTCGTGCGGGCGAGCAGCGCACCCGCGAGCGGCAATCCGATGGCGCCGAGCGACGACGGCAGCGCGTCGCTCAGGATGGTGCCCGCCCCGCGCGGATCGAACGCGGCGCCGGCGCAGGCGATAGCCGTCGCCGCGCCATAGGCGACGAGCGAGAAGGTGCGTGGCGACCAGTCCGTCGTGTCGTCGCTTCCGAGATGACGCCGCATCATCGCGGCGAGCATCCGCAGCGACATCCAATAGAGCGCGATGCCCGCGATGGTGATGGCGGCGTGCCAGAGCGGCGCAGGCTTCAAGCCTGCGATGACGAACGCCCAATCGCCCTGGTCCGTCAGGCCGGATTTGATGAGGTAGCCGAAATTCCAGAACGCCGCGAAGGCGAAGCCGAGCAGCAGGAATGCGCGTGACGCCGCGTTGCGCGGCGGCGCCATGCTCAGCCAGAGCCCGCCCAGCAACGCGGCCGCAACGCCGGCCGACGGGCCTGCGCCGTCGATGATCCAGGACCGGATCGAGCAGTCCTCGAAGGTCGTGCTGACATAGACGATCCTGCCCCCGAGCGCGGCGCACATGCCGCCATGGCCGAGCGTCTCATGCGCGACGTCGGCGAGCGCGAACGCCGCGACGGCGACCGCCGCCAGCGTGAGGATGCGGCGCATCAGCTCAGATGCTGGCGGAAGAAGGTCGCGGTGCGGCCGTTGGCGAGGTCGGCGCAGGCCTTGTCGTAATGCGCCCCGCCGACGCGCGCGAAGGCGTGGTCCATCTCAGGGTATAGATGCAGGGTGACGCGCGGGTTGGACGAGAGCCCGTCGATCATCTTCTTCTGCGCCTGCGCGGGCACGAACTGGTCCTTGCCCGCGATATGCAGCATCAGCGGCTTCTTGATGTTCGCCGCCTCGCCGAGCTTCTCGTGGATGTTCACGCCGTAATAGCCGACGCCGGCATCGACGTCGGTGCGCGCCGCGGTCAGATAGGCAAGCAGCCCGCCCAGGCAATAGCCGACCGCGCCGACCTTGCCCGTGCAGCCGTCGCGGCCGCGCAGCGTGTCGATCGCGGCTTGGATGTCGGCCACGCCTTTGTCGGGATCGAAGCGGTTCATCAGGTCGAAGGCGCGCTTCCACTCGGCGTCGCTCTTGTCGGTGAGCTGCACGCCGGGCTCGAGCCGCCAGAAGAGATCGGGCACGAGCGCGAAATAGCCGTGGCTCGCCAGATCGTCGGCGATGTCACGCATCACCTGGTTGACGCCGAAGATCTCCTGGATGACGACGACGCCCGCGCCGCGCCCGGACGCCGGCTGGGCCAGATACCCCGCGAAGGCGCCGTCGGCCGCGTTGATGGAAATCTGCTTGGGACTCATGATCCGATCCCTGCTGAGAGGACCGCGAGACTAACCAAACCGATCGGCGCGGCAAAGCGGGGCGGTATGACGGTCGTGCGTCAGTTCAAATCAGGCCCTGCTTTCCGGCCCACAATGGCGATCACCGCCCCCGCGATCATGGCGGCTAGACCGATCGCGAAAAGCGCCGCCATGAGGTCCAGGCTCCTGTCGCTCACAAACACGCCATTGCGCCAGAGAAAGCCATGCCCGAAGGCCGTCAACGTCAGTGCCGGCGCGGCGACACCAGCAAACCCAAATCCAAACAACGCACCGGCCATGAATCGCGCGGACGGCCTATGAACACGCATTCGTCGGAGCTTCCTATTGCGTACGCGTCCCTTGCGGACGGACCTGCGGCAGCTGCAGCACCTGGCTCAAGGTCACCGGGTTGGTGATCGGCGCCGCCACGACGCCGCGCTGGCAGATATAGGCCGTCGGCTGGCCGTTCTCCATCGTCTTGCCGTGCGCGAGATGGCCTTCGGGCAGGTTGTTGGCGGAGGCCACGACCGTGAGCAGCTTGTTGGGCAGGCTGCGGCCGAGCACGGCGGCGGCGAGCTCCTGCGTCTTGGCGTGGCCGGGCGGGCCGATGACGACGATCTGCAGATTGGTCGCGGCGAACTCCGCATTGTTGTAGTAGCTGCCCATCGTCGGGAAGATGCGCGCCGCCTCGCCCGCCAGCGACAGGATGAGAGCAGTGTCGCGCTCGTTGTAGGAATTGTCCGCGCTCGCCATGTAGAGGCGCGCGAGCACGCCGATCATCACCGAATTCGCCGGCGTCTGCGTCTGGTCGTAGACCGGACGCGTGCGGGCGATCAACGGCTCGTCGTCGTCGGCGGTCATGTAGTAGCCGCCCGAGACGCCATCCCAGAAATGCTCGTTCATCGTCTGGGTCCAGCCCTTGGCGCGGTCGAGGAAGCGCTGCTCGCCGGTCGCCTCCCACAGCGCCAGCGCCGCGCGCGCCATATGCGCGTAGTCCTCGGCGAAGCCCTTGTGGCCGCGCTTGCCGGCGCGCCAGGAATGGTGGAGACGGTCGCCGTCGCCGAGCGCCTTGACCACGAAATCGAACGCCTTGATCGCGGCGCTCACCCACTGCGCGCGGCCCATCGCCGAGCCCGCATCGGCGAGCGCGGTGATGACCATGCCGTTGACGTCGGCGAGCACCTTGTCGTCGCGCCTGGGCGCGTTGCGCTTGGCGCGGGCGGCGAGCAAGAGCTCGCGCTGGCGCTTGAGCAGCGCCTCGTCGGCCTCGGACTGCGGATAGGGCGTGGCCGAGGCGAGCCGCTGCAGGACGTTCCTGCCGCTGAAGCTGCCGTCGCGCACGACGCTGTAGGCGGTCTTGAACTTCTGCACGAAGGTGCCCATCAGGGCGGCGTCGACCTCCGCCTCGCTCCAGACGTAGTATTTGCCTTCCTCGCCGTCGCTGTCGGAATCGAGGCTGGCGGCGAAGGCGTCCTCGACCATCATGTCGCGCATCAGCCAGCCGATCGTCTCCTCGATCCTGGCCTCGCAGATCGGGTTGCGGTTGAACTGCCACACCAGCAGCAGCAGACCCACGAGCTGCGCGTTGTCGTGCGTCATCTTCTCGAAATGCGGGACCTTCCAGCGCTCGTCGACGCAGTGGCGGTGGAAGCCGCCGCCGACATGATCGTAGAGGCCGCCGATCAGCATGTGATCGAGCGAGGTCGACGCGACCTGGAGGAATTGCGACAGCCCGCTGCGCAGAAAGGCGCGCCACAGAAGCTCGACCAGCGGCGTGGAGGGGAATTTCGAATTGCCGATCAGGCCGCCCTGGAAGATGTCGAATTTCTGCGCGACGCGGATCGAGACCATGTCGAGGGTCGGGCCGTCATACTGGCCGCGGCGGTCCCTGTTCCACAGCTCCTGGATCTGCTCGTTGACGCGCGCGGCGCCGCTCGCCACCGCGTCGGACTTTTCGCGGAAGAGCTTTGCCACGTCGTCGAGCACGGCGCTGAAGCTCGCCTGGCCCGCGGCCTTCGGCTCCTTGGGCACATAGCCACCGGTGAAGAACGGCACGCCTTGGGGCGTCAGGAACATCGTCAGCGGCCAGCCGCCGCGTCCGCCCATCAGGGTCGAAGCGTTCTGATAGAGCTGGTCGATGTCGGGACGCTCCTCGCGGTCGACCTTGATGCAGACGAAGTTCTCGTTCATCTGCGCCGCGATCGCGGGATCGGAGAAGCTCTCGTGGTTCATCACATGGCACCAATGGCACGCGGTGAATCCGATGGAGAGGAGGATGGGCTTGCCCGCCTGCTCGGCCTCGGCGAGCGCGTCGGACCCCCAGGGACGCCAGTGCACCGGATTGTCCTTGTGCAGCAGGAGATAGGGGCTGGTCGCGTGTTCAAGCCGGTTGCTCATGGGATTTTCCTGGGAAGCGCGCGAGGGCCGAGCGAGCGTTGCGTTTTGTTGGTGTCTTGCCCAAGCTTCCTTTAGCCCGGCGCCCTGCGCGCTCACAAGCCACCGGCCAAAAAGCGGTTAAGCCCATGAAGATCCACATCGATATGGAGATGACGCCCGAGGAGGCCCGCACGCTGATGGGACTCCCCGACCTCACCGCCCTGAACGAGGAGATGGTGGGCGAGGTCGCCAAGCGCATGAAGGTCGCGCTCGACACCTCCGACCCGCAGGCGATGCTGCGCGCCTGGATGCCGATGGGCGGCCAGGGCTTCGAGCAGTTCCAGCGCTTCCTCTGGGACAGCGCCAAGGCCGCGGGCGGGCCTGCGAAGAAGACGCCGCAACCCAAAGGCTGATTTGGGGCGGATGCGCGGCGACACGATCTATGCGCTGAGCTCGGCGCCCGGCCGCGCCGGCGTGGCGGTGGTGCGGGTCTCGGGCGCGAACGCCGCCGCCGCCGTGCAGGCGCTGACGCGCAGGCCAGCGCCCGCGCCGCGCAAGGCCGTGCTGACGCGCTTTTTCGAGGCGTCGGGAGCCGCGATCGACAGCGGGCTGCTATTGTTCTTTCCAGCGCCCGCGAGCTTCACCGGCGAGGACATGGCCGAGTTCCAGGTCCATGGCGGGCGTGCCGTCGTCGAGGCGATCTTGAGTGCGCTGGCCGCGGCGGGGCTTCGTCCCGCCGAGCCGGGCGAGTTCACGCGCCGCGCCGTCGAGAACGGCAAGCTCGACCTCACCCAGGCCGAAGCCGTCGCCGATCTCGTCAATGCCGAGACCGAGGCCCAGCGCCGCCAGGCGCTGCGCCAGTACGACGGCCGGCTGTCCGATCTCTACGAGGGCTGGCGGACGGAGCTGATCCGCGCCGGCGCCTGGGCGGAAGCCGCAATCGACTTCTCGGACGAGGAGCTGCCCGCGGGTACGCTCGCGCGGACCAAGGAAGCGGTCGCGGAAATCCTGTCGCAGATCCAGGGGCATCTCAGCGATGCCGGGCGCGGCGAGCTGCTGCGCGAGGGCCTTCACCTGACAGTGATCGGTCCGCCGAACGCCGGTAAGAGCTCCCTGGTCAATGCACTGGCGCAACGCGACGTGGCCATCGTGGCCGAGACCGCCGGCACAACCCGCGACGTGATCGAGGTGCGGATGGATCTGGGCGGCTATGCGGTGATCCTCGCCGACACCGCCGGCCTGCGTGAGGCGTCCGAGGCCGTCGAAGCCGAAGGCGTGCGCCGCGCGCTCGCCCGCGCCGAGTCCGCCGACCTGACGCTGCTCGTTCTGGACGGCAGCTCTGCCGATCCCCTCGCCGGCCTTCCCGCGAGCCGCGCCGATCTCACGGTGTGGAACAAGTCCGACCTCCCCTCGCCCGCCAAGCGCGATGGCCTCGCCATCTCCCTGAAGACCGGCGACGGCCTCGACGCGTTGATCGCCGCCATCACCGTCAAAGTCCGCGACCGCCTGGAGGCGCCGTCCGAAGCCCCCACCCTCACCCGCAAACGCCACCGCCACGCGCTGGAAGACGCCGCGCGTTCACTCGAAGCCGCGCTCGCCACGCCAAGCGACCGCCCCGAGCTCCTCGCCGAAGACCTGCGCCTCGCCTTGCGCGCGCTGGGCCGCATCACCGGCCGCGTCGACGTGGAGGATCTGCTGGACGTGGTCTTTCGCGACTTCTGTATCGGCAAGTGACGGGCGCTGGAAATCCGCAGCGGACCGTCAGCGCGATTATGCCGCGTCAAACAGCAGAGACAGCAGCCACGCGACGAGCCGGACGATATTGAAGACACCCGTGCAAAAATCCAACACGTCGATGATCGTGTCGATGCGGCTTCGGGGCTTGGCGGCTTCGTCGGAGATCATAAGCTGGTAGGCTCCCGCACCCCGGCAATACCGGTCAGTGCCTTCTATTCTCCCCATACCCGCCACGCAGGTTGGCCTGGCGCAGGCCTTCCTTGTCGCGGCGGATCTGGCCGGCGAGCTTGTTGTGCAGGTCGATGTCGGCGAAACGCGATTGATGGCCGAGCGGCTCCTTGCCGATCGCCTCGGCGATGTCCTTCAGCCCCATCGAGGTGCGGATGGAATAGAGCGTGAGCAACCCGCCCGCCACCGTGCCGGCCAGCCACAGCATCCACACCAGCGCCGAGCCGCCCGCGAGCGGCATCTTGAGCGAGATCGCGAGAAGCGCCGCAAGCGGGATCATCAGTACAAGGAGGAATGCGCTGCCGTAGCCGATCCACGCCGAGCGCAGCATGTAGATGCGCGTGCGCTGCATCTCCGACTGCAGGAACATCTCGATGCTCTCGATGCGGCGCGGGTACCACATGCACAGCTTCATCCACCAGGCGCTGCGATGCGTCCATTCCGGATCGACCATGTTGTCGTTGAGCTCCTCGCGGTCGATGCGCGCGAAGAATTCGAGGAAGTGGCGGTTGAGGTCGTTGGCGCGGTCCTGGATCTTGCTTGCCAGCGTGCGGCCGTTGCGCTCGAGCACGCTCTTGAGCTGCGAGTCGCGCATGTATTGATAGGCGCCGAGCAGCACCGCGATCAGAAGCGCGCCCAAGCCCAGCCCAGCCGCGGCCATCATGTTGCCGGCGAGGCCCGGCACATAGGCGAGCAGGAGCGCGGGCACGAGAAGCGCCGCCAGGCCCAGCGCCTGCGTCGCGCGCTTGAGCGCGATGATGTGGCGGCGGTTGCGGATGATCGAATAGCGGAACGCGGTGATGATCGAGCGCATGTCCTGGTCGCGCGGGAATTTCTTCTCGATCACCTCGTCGTTGATGTCGATGAAGTAGAGCCATTTCGACGGCGAGAGCAGATTCCAGCGCCGGTCGAAATACGGCGCGTAGTCGATCGGGAAGCGGTAGTAGTTGTCGATGTCGGTCTCGAAGGCGCGCGTGGCGTCGAGCTCGATCGGCTCGGCCTGCGCCGGATCGTCCTGCGCGATGTCGAGCGTCGCAAAGGTCTGAGCGCGGCCGAGATGGCGCAGGGCCCGCTTCTTCCGTTCGGCGGATTTGGGCGTGATGTCCGGAAAGGTCGTCATGGTCCCCTGCACGGTTAAATATAGGTTCACGGGCTCCCGGTTTCCAGGCGCCCATTTCACGTGAAACATCTCCCAAAGGCTTGCCCGCCATGCGGCGCGCGCGTATTGCACCGCCGATGAAGGGTTTCGACGTCATCGTTGTCGGCGGAGGCCATGCGGGCTGCGAGGCGGCGGCCGCGTCGGCGCGCGCGGGCGCGCGCACGCTGCTCCTGACGCATAAGGTCGAGACCATCGGCGAGATGTCCTGCAATCCCGCCATCGGCGGGGTCGGCAAGGGTCATCTGGTGCGCGAGATCGATGCGCTGGACGGGGTGATGGGACGCGTCGCGGACGCGGCCGGCATCCAGTTCCGCGTTCTCAATCGCCGCAAAGGGCCTGCGGTCTGGGGCCCGCGTGCCCAGGCGGACCGCAAGCTCTATCGCCGGGCGATGCAGGCGGCACTCGCGGCGCAGGAAAACCTGGAGAGCCGCGCCGGCGCCGTCGAGGACCTGGTCATCGCCGATGGCCGCGTGACCGGCGTGAAGACGGCGGCAGGCGAGGTGATCACGACCGGCGCGGTGGTGCTGACGACGGGCACGTTCCTGCGCGGCCTGATTCACATGGGCGAGACCAGGATCCCCGCCGGCCGGGTCGGCGAGGCGCCGAGCCTGGGTCTATCTAATACATTGAATTCATTTGGATTTTCTCTTGGCCGTCTGAAGACGGGGACGCCGCCCAGGCTCGACGGCGCGACTGTCGATTGGGGGGCGCTCGAGGTCCAGCATGGCGATGACCCGCCCTCGCCGTTCTCCTTCCTGACCGATGCGATCACGACGCCGCAGACCGTCTGCCACGTCACGCGCACGACACCTGAGACGCACGCGGTCATCCGCGCCAATCTGCATCGCGCGCCGATGTATTCCGGCCAGATCGAGAGCACCGGGCCGCGCTACTGCCCGTCCATCGAGGACAAGATCGTCCGCTTCGCCCATCGCGACAGCCACCAGATCTTCCTGGAGCCCGAGGGGCTGGACGACGACACGATCTACCCCAACGGCATCTCGACGTCCCTGCCCGAGGACGTGCAGCTCGCGCTGCTCAAGACCATTCCGGGCCTGGAAAATGTGGCCGTGCGCCGGCCGGGCTATGCGATCGAGTATGATTACGTGGACCCGCGCCAGCTCAAGGCCTCGCTGGAGACCAAGAAGGTCGCCGGCCTTTATTTCGCCGGCCAGATCAACGGCACGACCGGCTACGAAGAGGCCGCGGCGCAGGGATTGATGGCCGGTCTCAATGCGG
Source organism: Alphaproteobacteria bacterium (assembly GCA_021325375.1). GTDB lineage: Bacteria > Pseudomonadota > Alphaproteobacteria > Micropepsales > Micropepsaceae > Rhizomicrobium. Next base: position 18,024 of record JAJPHG010000011.1, read on the forward strand.
CGCGGGCCGTGGGCGGGAATGTCCCGGTCGTGCTGGACCGTGCCTGCGCCTATATCGGCGTGCTGATCGATGATCTGGTGACACGCGGCGTCAGCGAGCCCTATCGCATGTTCACGTCGCGGGCCGAGTATCGGCTGAGCCTTCGTGCCGACAATGCGGACCAGCGGCTGACCCGGATGGGGATCGAGGCCGGTTGCGTGGGGCCGACGCGAGCGGCGGCGTTCTCCGCCAAGGTCGCGGAGCTGGATGGATTGCGCGCGCGCATGGCGGGACTGATCCTCACCCCGAACGAAGCGCAGAAGCGCGGGATCGCGATCCGGCTGGATGGCGTGCGCCGGAATGCGCTCGAGCTGTTGGCGCTGCCGGGCGTCGATTTTGCCGGGCTTTCAGGGATTTGGCCGGAACTGGGGTATTCGAACCGCAGAATCTGCGAACAGCTGGAGATCGATGCCCAGTATGCGGGCTATCTCGGCCGGCAGGAGGCGGACATCCTGGCGTTCCGGCGGGACGAGGCGCTGGCCCTGCCCGCCGGCCTGGATTATGGCGCCATCATCGGGCTTTCGACCGAGATCCGGCAGAAGCTGGCGGCCATCCGTCCGGCGACGCTCGGCCAGGCGGCGCGGATCGACGGCGTGACGCCGGCGGCCCTGACCCTCGTCCTCGCCCATGTCCGCGCCAGGACCAAGCGTGTCGCCTGAGGAATTCGCGGCGGCGGCCGGTGTTTCACGTGAAACACTTGCGCGGCTCAAGGCCTATGCCGGCCTGCTCGAAGACTGGAACGCCCGCCACAACCTCGTCTCGGAGGCCTCGCTTGCCGATGTCTGGCGGCGGCATATCTGGGACAGCGCCCAGCTCGTTCGCTATATCCCTGAAGGCACCCGCACCCTGGCCGATATGGGCAGTGGCGCCGGGTTTCCCGGTCTCGTCCTGGCCGAGCTGCTCCGCGGCAAGGTCCATCTCTCTCTGTTCGAATCGACGACCAAGAAATGCCGGTTCCTTGAGGCCGTGCGGGACCGGCTGGGGTTGAATGCAAAAATTTGCAATACCCGGATGGAGAGGGTCGCGCCGCAGCCGTTCGACGTCGTGACGGCCCGGGCCTGCGCGCCGTTGGAAAAGCTGCTGGGCTATGCACAGAATTTCGCTCGGCCGGGGTCGGTTTGCCTGTTCCTCAAGGGCCAAAATCTAGCGGTCGAATTGACGCAAGCCCGTAAATCCTGGAAAATCAAGGCCCTTGAGCACCAGAGTCTGAGCGATCCCTCGGGCGTGGTGCTGGAGATCCGGGAGTTCCGCCATGTCGCAGACCGAGGCCCCGAAAGCCGGCCGCCCGCGCGTCCTGGTCGTCGCCAACCAGAAGGGCGGCGTCGGTAAGACGACGACCGCGATCAATCTGGGGACCGCGCTGGCCGCGGTCGGCGCGCCGACGCTGGTCGTCGACATCGATCCGCAGGGCAATGCCTCGACCGGGCTGGGCATCCCGCGCTCGGAGCGCAGGCTCACGACCTATGACGTGCTGATGGGCCAGGCCAAGCTCGCCGACGCGATCATGCCGACGCGCATCCCCGGACTTTCGCTCGTCGCCTCGACCGTCGACCTCTCCGGCGCCGAGCTCGAGATGATCGACATGGAGCGGCGCAACTACCGCCTCAAGGACGCGCTCGCGCAATATTCCGTACACGGACCATCTCGGTTCTCCTATGTCCTCATCGACTGTCCGCCGTCGCTGACCCTGCTCACGGTGAACGCAATGGTCGCGGCCGATGCCGTCGTCGTGCCGCTGCAATGCGAGTTCTTCGCGCTGGAAGGCTTGTCCCAGCTGCTCAAGACGATCGAGCTGGTGCGCGCCAATCTCAATCCCGCGCTCGAGATCCAGGGCATCGTGCTGACCATGTTCGACAAGCGCAACAAGCTCTCCGACCAGGTCGCCGCCGACGTGCGCGAGAACATGGGCGAGAAGGTCTACTCGACCGTCATCCCGCGCAACGTGCGCATCTCCGAGGCGCCGAGCCATGGCTTGCCGGCGCTCGTCTATGATCTGCGCTGCCCGGGGAGCCAGGCCTACATCAAGCTCGCCGGCGAGCTCATCCAGCGCGAACGCATGCGCAAGGCGGCGTGATGAACCCGAAATCCGGACTGGGCCGCGGGCTCTCGGCATTGATCGGCGAGGAGGCGGTGCCGACGCGCGGCGAGGCCAAGGCCACGCGCACGCTGCCGACCGCGTTCCTCAGGCCCAACCGCTTCCAGCCGCGCAAGACCTTCGCGCCGGATGAGCTGCACGACCTGACCGAATCGGTGCGGGAGAAGGGCATCCTGCAGCCGATCCTGGTGCGGCCCTTGTCCGGCGATTCCTACGAGATCGTGGCCGGCGAGCGGCTCTGGCGCGCGGCCCAGCAGGCCCAGCTCCACGACGTGCCCGTGGTCGTGCGCGAGATGAGCGATGGCGAAGCGCTCGAGCTTGCCATCGTCGAGAACGTCCAGCGCGCCGACCTGAACGCGATCGAGGAGGCGGCCGCCTATCACGAGCTGATGGACCGCTTCGGCTACACCCAGGAGCGCATCGCCAAGGATGTCGGCAAGAGCCGCAGCCATGTCGCCAACACGCTGCGCCTGCTGCGCCTGCCGGAGAGCGTGAAGGCGATGCTGCGCGACGGGCGGCTGACGGCCGGCCACGCCCGTACTCTGCTCAATGCCGAGGATCCCGAGGCCCGCGCGCGCGAGATCGTCGAGAGCGCCTTGAACGTGCGCGAGGCCGAACAGCGTTCGAAAGGCGAGCCGCGACCGCGGCGTGGACAAGTCGCGGAAGACGTCAATGTCAAAGATGCAGAGTCTAATATTTCCAATCTATTAGGGCTCGTTGTTAAGATTGTCCACAAAGGGGATAAGGGCGGGGAAGTCCGGATTCGCTATCAGACGCTGGAACAGTTCGACCATCTGATTCGCCGACTCAGCAACGGTGGATAAGGTCTTTAAGATTCTGAATATTAAGGACAATCTGAATCATGGCTAACGGCGGCGAACACTGTTCGCCTTGCCGATCGCCTCTCGCGGATCGATCCGCCCGTCATAGAGCGCCCGGCCGATCACGACGCCCGCGATGTTCGGCTCGTTAACCGCGATCAGCGCGTCGATGTCGGCGATGCTGCCGACCCCGCCCGATGCGATCACGGGGATCCGCACCGCCTGCGCCAGCGCCTTGGTCGCCGTCACGTTCACGCCCGCGAGCAACCCGTCCTGATCCACGTCGGTGAAGAGGATCGCCGCAACGCCGGCGTCCTCGAACTTCCGTCCCAGGTCGATGGGCGTCAGCACCGATACCTCCGCCCAGCCTTCGACGGCGATCCGCCCCCCTTTGGCATCCGCGCCGACGACGATCCGTCCGGGGAACGCGCGCGCGGCCTCGCGCACCAGCGCCGGGTTCTTGAGCGCCGCGGTCCCTAAGATCACGCGCTCGATCCCGGCCTCCAGCCAGAACGCGATCCCCGCCATGTCGCGGATGCCGCCGCCGAGCTGGATGGGAAGTTTGGTCGCCGCGCGGATGGCGCGCACCGCCTGCGCATTTGCCGCCCGCCCGGCAAAGGCGCCGTCGAGGTCGACGCAATGAAGCCAGGAGAATCCGTCGCGCTCGAACGAGACCGCCTGGGCGGCAGGGTCATCGTTGAACACGGTGGCCGAACTCATCTCGCCGCGCTCGAGACGCACGCAGCGCCCGTCCTTCAGGTCGATGGCGGGAAAAAGGATCATGGCCGCCAGCTAAGGAAATTGCCGAGAAGCGCGAGGCCAATTGCCTGGCTCTTCTCGGGGTGGAACTGCGTGCCCAAAATATTGTCGCGGCCGATCATGGCCGCGAACGTCCCGCCATAGTCGGCTGTCGCCAGCGTGTCGGCGGCGCGGGCAGGGCGCATCGCATAGGAATGGACGAAATAGACGTCCGCGTCCGGCGCGATGCCCGCAAGCACGGGATGCGGGCGTGCGATGGACAGCGCATTCCAGCCCATATGGGGGATCTTGAGCGCGCCGTCCGAGGGCGCAAGCCGCACGACCTCGCCCTCGATCCAGCCGAGCCCCTTGTGGTCGCCGAACTCGCGCCCGACGCTTGCCAGAAGCTGCATGCCAACGCAGATGCCCAGGAACGGGACGCCGCGCCCAAGCACCGCCTCTTCGAGCGCCTCGACCATGCCGGGGATAGCGCGCAAGCCCGCCATGCAATCGGCGAACGCGCCGACGCCGGGAAGCACGATGCGCCCGGCCTTCGCGACGGTCGTGGGATCTGCGGTCACCGCCACATCGGCGCCGGCCCGCGCCAGCGCCTTCTGCGCGGAGCGCAGGTTTCCCGAGCCGTAATCGATGAGTGCCGTGTCTGGGGCCATTTACGGCCGTTCATGCTCCGATTTTTTCCAAAAGAACAGCAGGTAGAAAATCCCGATCCACAAGACCCAGAACGACGAGCTGAAGATGACACCGGTGATCCTGCCCAGCCAGTTCTCACTCACCGTGACCAAGACGTCGGTCGGCAGCGACGGGTGGGGCAGCGCCTTGAGGGCCTCGAGCGTGTAGACCTTGATGTTCGACTCGATGAGGATCTCGCCCAGGAAGATCAGCGAGCCCATCATATAGGCGATGAAGCTGAAGATCTTGAGCGCGATCTTGGCTTGGTTGAGGAAGTAGTAGATCGCCACGATCATCGCGAAATTGATCGTGATCACCTGCGCGAACCACGCGACCTCGTTCTGCGACGTAGACCGCGCGAGATTGATAAGATCGAGCTCGCTCATGCCTTGTCTCCCCTATGCGATACGCACGCCATTGTAGCGCGTCATTTCATCGGCGTCCGGCGCCCGCCATGTCGCCTCGACGAACATGCAGCGCTCGACGCGCGCCAGGGCCCAGTCGCTGTCGATGGGCGCGGGCGCATCCAGAATAGCGCCGCCATCCATTCGTCGATGGAGAAATAGACCGCGCCGGTGGCGGCACAGCTTGAGCGCATAGGTGCTCTTGCCTGCCCCGGTCGAGCCGCAGATGAGATGGACGAGGGGTTCGCTCACGGCCTGTCTTTCGGGGCGGATTGCGCGCTGTTACGCTGGCCGCCTTCCAAAATCAAACGAGGCCCGGATGACCGCCCGCATCGCCGCCGCGCTTCTCGCCTGCGCGCTGACCGGCGGCGCCGCCGCAGCCGAGCCGCTCAGCGTTCCGTTCGATTTCTCCCGTCATGCGATCGGCTTGACGGTCACCGTCAAGGGCAAGCCTCTCTACTTCCTGCTCGACACCGGCGTGAACCCGTCGGTCGTCGATCTCGCGCGCGCCAAGGCGCTTGGCCTGCCGCTGGACCGCAAGGCGGCCGGCGAGGGCAATGGCGAAGGGCCGGGCACGGCTCCTGAAATCCCCGGCACCATTCCCTCGCCCGAAATCGGCGGGCGGAAATTTGCCAATGTCGAAGCCCTCGCCACGGATATGAGCGCGATGTCCGCCGGTTACGGCCGCGCCTTGGACGGAGTCCTGGGATACAGCTTCCTGTCCGCCAATTCCGTGCTCATCGACTATCAGGCGCGCAAGGTGACGATAGGCGCGGACGGCAAGAAGCAGGATTTCGCGGCGCGATGCCGGAAGAGCTATGCGATACCGTTCACGTCCAATGACGACGACCAGTTTCCGGTCGTGCGCGCGTTGCGGTTCGGCGGCGTCGAGGCGCCGGTCACGCTCGATACCGGCTCCAACAGGACGATTGGCCTCTACCAGGCGGCTTTGCAGATACCGGCCATCCGAAAAGCGCTTGTCTATCGAGGCGCCGAAAAAGCCAGCAGCTTCGGCGGCAACTACACGACCCGGGACGCAATCCTGAACATCCCCATGAGCATCGGCCCGTTCGCGCTGCCCGCCGGCCACGCGGTTTCCGTCATGCCCGGCAAAGGCATCCCCGGCAAACGCGTCGCCAATGTCGGCAACGGATTCCTTGCGGCCCTGAAGGTCCGGCTGTTGGTCGACTACCCGAACAAGCGGATCGCGTTCCTGGGAGACTGCGCCCAATAGCCGTCGCTCAGTCCCGATCCGCTCGGACCCCTTCTCGCCGCCGAAGGACGTTCAGGAAGAATTCCTGCCCCAGGGCGCGCGCCGCCGCCGTGGTCCTCGATGGCTGGTCGCCGAACGCATCGCGCGCCGCGGCGAATTCGGCGTCGATGAAGGCCGCGACCGTTTCCGGCAGCGGTCCCGTGCCGAGCTCGCGCGTCTGCGCCTTGCGCGCGATCAGCTCCGCCGTCAATTCGAGCACCGCGCGCGGCGCGTCGCATTGCGCAAGCAGCGTGGGGAAGTGCATCGGCGCGACCGCTTCGCCGGGCCGGGCGCGCAGCCAGCGCAGGGCCGCGGCAGGCCTCAGCGCGTAGAAGATTTTCTTGAGCGGCACGCTCTTGCCGTCCGCGAAATGGGTGCGGCTCTGGCGCTCGCCCAGATGCAGATAGTGCCGTGCGACCTGAGAGCGGTCCGCGACGCGATGCGCCAGCGAGAGGAACGTCTGCGCGAACCACGCATCGCCCCGATAGACGATCGGCGAGGTCAGCCATTCGATCACGACCGCGTTGCCCCTCAACAGCAGCTTCACCGCCTTCGCCACGTCCCAGCCGTTGACGTCGAGCTCGTCCTCGAGCGGCGTCTCGATGACGTCGCGCTCGGCGAACAGCGAGAGATACGCGTCGCGCGGGCGCACGAAGATGAACCGGCAATCATAGTCGCTGTCGGGCGAGGGGAAGCCCCAGGCGCGGCTGCCGCTCTCTATCGCGAGCGGGATCGCGACCTCGTTGTCGCGCGCGACATCTGCAAGCCGTGCGTCGATCCGCGCCACGGAACCGGCGTCCATGAAAGATGGGATGGCGCGCAAGCCGCGGCCCCTAGTCCTGATCCATCTTCAGCGCGGCGATGAAGGCTTCCTGCGGGATGTCGACCTTGCCGAACTGGCGCATCTTCTTCTTGCCCTCTTTCTGCTTGTCGAGGAGTTTTCGTTTACGTGAGATGTCGCCGCCGTAGCACTTCGCGGTCACGTCCTTGCGCATGGCGCTGATCGTCTCGCGGGCGATGATCTTGCCGCCGATCGCCGCCTGGATCGGGATGACGAAAAGATGGCGCGGGATCAGATCCTTGAGCTTCTCGCACATCGCCCGTCCGCGCGCTTCCGAGCGCTGGCGGTTGACGATCATCGACAGCGCGTCGACCGGCTCCGCGTTCACCAGGATCGAGAGCTTGACGAGATCGCCCTCCTTGTAGTCCTCGATATGGTAATCGAAGCTCGCATAGCCGCGGCTGACCGATTTCAATCGGTCGTAGAAATCGAACACCACCTCGTTCAACGGCAGGCGGTAGACGACCATCGCGCGCGCGCCGGCATAGGTGAGCTCCACCTGCTGGCCGCGGCGGTCCTCGCAGAGCTTCAAGACCGCGCCCAGATGCTCGTCGGGCACCAGGATCGTGGCCTTGATCCACGGCTCCTCGATGAAGGCGATCTTGACCACGTCGGGCATGTCGGCGGGGTTGTGCATCTCGCGCATCGTCCCGTCGGTCATGTGGATGCGGTAGATCACGCTCGGCGCGGTCGCGATGAGCTCGAGATTGAATTCGCGCTCCAGCCGCTCCTGCACGATCTCCAGATGCAGCAATCCTAAGAACCCGCAGCGGAAGCCGAAGCCGAGCGCGGCACTCGTCTCCATCTCATAGGTGAAGCTCGCGTCGTTCAAATGCAGCCGGCCGAGCGCGTTGCGCAGATCCTCGAACTGCGCCGCGTCGACCGGAAAGAGGCCGCAGAACACGACCTGCTGCGCCGGCTTGAAGCCGGGGAGCGGCGTCGCGGTGCCCTTCTTCTCGTCGGTGATGGTGTCGCCGACCTGGGTGTCGGCCACCTGCTTGATCTGGGCGGTGATGAAGCCGACCTCGCCGGGGCCGAGCGTCTCGACATTCACCTTCTTGGGCGTGAACACGCCCACCTGCTCGACTTGGTAGACGGCGTCGGCCGCCATCATGCGCACCCTCTGGCCCTTGCGCAGCTCGCCGTCGACGATGCGCACCAGGACAACGACGCCGAGATAGGAATCGTACCAGCTGTCGATCAAGAGCGCCTTGAGCGGCGCGCTCGCGTCGCCCTTGGGCGCGGGCAGGCGATGGACGATGGCCTCAAGCACGTCTGCGATGCCGAGCCCGGTCTTGGCCGAGATCGCGATCGCCTCCGACGCGTCGATGCCGATCACGTCCTCGATCTGCTGGCGGATGCGCTCGGGCTCGGCGGCGGGAAGGTCGATCTTGTTGAGGACGGGCACGATCTCCAGATGCGCGTCGATCGCCTGATAGACATTGGCCAGCGTCTGCGCCTCCACGCCCTGGCTCGCGTCCACGACCAAGAGCGCGCCCTCGCAGGCGGCAAGGCAGCGGCTCACCTCATAGGCGAAATCGACATGGCCGGGCGTGTCCATCAGGTTCAGCGTGTAGGTCTCGCCGTCCTTGGCCTTGTAAGCCAGGCGCACGGTCTGGGCCTTGATGGTGATGCCGCGCTCGCGCTCGATCTCCATGGAATCGAGCACCTGGTCCTTCATCTCGCGCGAGGTGAGCCCGCCCGTCGTCTGGATCAGGCGGTCGGCGAGCGTCGATTTCCCATGGTCGATATGGGCGACGATCGAGAAATTGCGGATTTTGCTGAGCGCGGTCATGAGGGGCGGGGGTATAGCCGTGGGGCGGCGCTGTCGCAATCCCGCGAAAAAGGGAGGATTATGGTGAACACAAGCCCGCCGGGCCGTGTCACCCGAGGAGCCTTTGGCGGGCCCAAAAGGGAGATTTCCATGCAACTCAATCCGATTGCACGGCGTCTGGGGCCGGCTGCCCTTGCTGCCGCCTGTGTTCTTGCGTTTTCGACCGCCGCGTCGGCGGGTATCGATGCGTTTCCGGGGAAGTGGCGCAACGTCGATCCAAGCACCAACAACCTGACCAAGGTCCATATCGAGATGGCGGGGCCGATGGGGGTCGACGTCCATGGCTGGGGCCAATGCCATCCCACCGATTGCGACTGGGGCACGGTGCATGGCGAGTTCATCCCGGGCGGCGGCGGCAACGTCCACGCCAAATTCGTCACGAGCTTCTCGATCACCAACCTCGATCTGCACAACGCGCCCGGACAGCACCTGTCCTACGACATGCATGTGAAGTTCATCGATAACTCCGGCCGCACGCCCTACGACGTGCACGGCATGCTCGAGCGCGCCGGCGAGTACGGCGGCGGTGGAGGCATGGGTGGAGGAATGGGTGGAGGCGGCATGGGTGGAGGCGGCGGCGGAATGGGCATGGGTGGCGCGCCCATGGGGCCCGAGGACTGCCTGCCCGAGCCCTGGCAGAACCTCCAGGTCGCCCATGTCGGCGGCGAATGGAAGATCGTCAACGGCAATGAATGGGTGCTGAGCTTCGGCGCCAACAAGCCGGCGGCGGACCAGTCGCTGTCGATCATCCAGCACTATCGCTTCGACCGGATCTGCTACGTCCAGCGCCCGCATCCGCCGATGACCTATTGGACGCGCGGCAACGACGTGCCGGGCGGCAGCACGCCCGGCGAGGATTGCATCGCGTTCCATCCTCACCAGGTCGCAGCGGCCCATGTCGGCGGCGAATGGAAGGTGGTCGACGGCTCGATGTGGATGCTGAGCTACGGCTCGAACCAGGCGGGCGCCGAGCAGGCCGCGGCCGTGATCAAGCACTACCACCTGAACCGCCAATGCTTCGTCGCGCGGCCCAACCCGCCGATGGAATACTGGCTGTCGGAATAGTTTCAGCCTCGAGCGGAAGGCGGCGGCTCCTCGCGGGGCCGCCGTTTTCTTTTTCGCTTGCATCCGTAGCAAGGTACGGACTGCAGGCTTTCGACATGGAGATCACGATGCCCAGGCGGATCGGCGACGTGGCGCGGGGCGCGGGTGTCGGCGTGGAGACCGTGCGCTTCTACGAGCGCGAGGGTCTCGTCGACCAGCCGCTCAAGCCCATGCGCGGCTGGCGCGAATACGACGAGGCGGCGCTCGGCCAGATCAACCAGATCAAGCTCGCGCAGGGCATGGGGCTCACCATCGCCGACATGAAAGTGCTGAAGGCGCGCGCGAAAGGTGCGCGGGCCCAGTTCTGCGGCGCCGTGCGCGAGACGGTGGCCGCGCGCCTTGACGCCATCGACGCGGAGATCGCGGCGCTCTCGCTCAAGCGCGAGGCGCTCGCGGACTGGCTCAAGCAATGCCGCCGGCGCGGCAAGCGCGGCGACTGTCCGCTCTACGCCGGGATCAACGCCCTCGCGCCCAAAAGGAGCAAACGATGAAAACGCTTGTGCTGTGCGCCGCCTTGGCCATCGCCACGCCTGCCTTCGCGGCGGAGGACGGCGCGCCGGGATTGGTCGCCAGCTTCATGCGGGCTTGGGATGCCGGCGACGCGAAAGCGCTTGCCGCGCTCTTCGAAGCCGATGCCGATCTCGTCACTCCCGACGGTGTCGTCGCCAAGGGGCGCGACAATATCGGCAGGTTCTATGCCGCAGTCTTCGCCAACGGCTATGCGGGCTCGAAAGGCGCGGCGCAGATCGTGCAGATGCGCGCGCTCGGCGCTTCGCTCAGCATCGTCGACGCGCGCTGGTCGATCGCGGGCGCACACAGGGGCGACGGCTCGGAGCGTCCGGCCGAGAGTGGCATCATGGCGGCGGTTCTGGAGAAGGACGCCGATGGCTGGCGCATCCGCGCGCTGCGCGAGAACCGCGGCGCGGCCGATCTCAAGCCTTTCGGTCCCTGAGCACCAGCACCAGCGGCAACAGCGCCGCAAGCTCCGCCGCGACCGACACGCCGACAAGCGCGGTCAGCGAGATGTCGTAGAGCCAACCCAGCGCGGCGCTGCCTGCGAACCAGGCGATGCCGAAGACGGCCGAGAAGATGCCGAACGCGCCTGCCCGCCCGCGATCCGACACCAGGCGCGCGACACCGGCATTGAGCGCGGAGGTCTCCACGCCCAGCGCCACGCCCCAGCAGATCGCGCCCGCGATCGCGAACCACGTGCTCCCTAGGAAGACGAGTGGCGCCGCGGCCGCCGCGATGAGGATGGCGGGAAGCAGGACGACGAAGCCGATCCGATCGAACAGCCGTCCGAAGGCCAGCGCGCCCACGCCGGTCGCGCCCATCGCGCCGGCATAGAGCACGGGCACGAGCACGGGCGTCACCGTCTTCACCTGCGCGAAGTGATAGGCGATGAGCGGCCAGTCGGCGAAGCCGAACGCGACCAGGCCCGCGCTCGCGGCATAGAGCCAGAAGGCGCGGGGCAGGGCCGTGCTCTCCTGCGTCCTGGCCTTGGGCGCCGCGCGTCCGGCAAAGGGATAGCGCAACGACACGCCGATCACGATCAGCACGGTCACGAGCGCGGGTGCGCCCAGCCACAGGAACGCGTCGGTGTATTGCCCGTGACGGGCGAGCACGAGCGCGGTGATGAGCGGGCCGATCAGCGCGCCCGTCTGGTCCAGCGCCTCGTGCAGGCCGAAGGCCCAGCCCTGGCCGATCTGTTCGCCCGCGCGCGACATCATGGTGTTGGCGGCGGGATTGCGCAGCGCCTTGCCGGTGCGCTCCAGGATGATGAAGGCGGCCGCCGCCCACCAGCTCCCGGTCAGCGCCATCGCCGGCACCGCGGCCATCTGCAGCACATAGCCCGCCAGCGTGATCGGCCAATAGGCATGGGTCTTCTCGGCCAGCCGTCCCGAGGCCAGCCTGAGCAGATATCCGAACAGCTCGCCGGTCCCTGCGATGATGCCCACCGCCGTGCCGCTGGCGCCGAGCAGGGCGAGATAGGGCCCGGTGATCCCACGCATGCCCTCATACGCCATGTCGGCGAAGAGGCTGACGACGCCGAACGCGACGATGAAGGCGAGCGCGGATTTCTTGTCGAAGGTTTCGGGCATGGCGGAGGCTCTTCAAACCGAAAACATTCTGTCATGGCCCGCGAATGCGGGCCACCCAGTTGGGTTCTGCATTACTGAAAATGACACACGCGGAGACGCGGAGTGCACGGAGGATGAGCTCGACTCCGCGCACTCCGCGTCTCCGCGTGAAATTCCTTCAGGACCTCGCTGGCGTCACCTGGGTGGCCCGCTTTCGCGGGCCATGACAATTTTAGATCAAATGCAATTTCACCGACGGTTTCGCCTCGCCGCGCTCGAAGGTTTCGTTCCAGTCCTCGAAGGACGCCGCGTCGCCGGGGCGGGCGTGGAAATAGAGCCGCTGGGCCAGGCTGCGCACCGGCGCCGCCATCCACAGCGCGTTGATGAGGGCGTTGGGCAGCGCGAGATCAAGCGCGCGGCGCATCAACAGCTTGGCGCGGTAGCGCGGCGCCTCCTTGGCGAGTGCGCGCACGGGATGCGGGCCGAGGCCGTCCAGGTGCTCGCTCACCAGCTGCGCCGCGCGGCGACCGAACGCGAGCGCGGTGTGGATGCCGCCGCCCGTCACCGGCGAGACCATGCCGGCCGCGTCGCCCACCAGCATCACGCGCCGCGTGCCCAGATTGGACAGCGTCCCGCCCGTGGGGATCAGCCCGCTGCGACGTTCCTCGGTCTTGATCTCGCGCAGGTCGCAGAAGGTTTTTAGACGGCGCAGGAACAGGCCGAGATCCGGCCTGGCGGGCTTGGTCGCCGCGACCCCGATCTGGGTCACACCCACGCCCGGCACGACCCAGGCGATGTAGCCCGGCGCGATGGCGCTGTCGGCGAAACAATGCAGGAAGCGCGGGTCGAAGCCTTTCAGCTCCTCGCACTCGATCTCCATGCCGGTCAGGAAATGCTTGTTGCGGCTGAGCCCGAAACATTCCGCCACGCGCGAGCGCGCGCCGTCGGCGCCGACCAGGAAGTCCGCATGCAGGCCGAGCGAAGACAGCGCCACACCGCGCGCATGCTCCAGGCCGTGCTCGAACCGGGCGCCATACATCAGCTCGGCGCCGGCGCGCGCCGCCTCGTCCGCCATCCAGCGCAGCACGCCCGCGGTGTCTGTCGCCTGGAAGAAATAGCCCGGCGCGTGAAGGTCGAGCGCGCGGTCGTCGGGGGCGTAGAGGCGCACGCCGCGCACCTTGCGCATCAGCCGCGCCGGAAGGTCGAAATCGTCGCTCGCCTCCTTGACCACGATGCCGGTGGTGCGCACGCGCGCGCCCGGCTCCTTCTTGGCGTCGATGACGGCGACCTTGAGCCCGCGCAGCGCCGCGGTGCGCGCGCAGGCGAGCCCTGCGAAGCTCCCGCCCACCACGGCGAGATCGAATTTGCGGATCATGGCAACCCTCCAGCGGGGGAATTCTATCCCATCCGGTGGCGGGATTGTGACGCTATTGCGCGCGTTTCAAAACGGTGCGGGCGAATGGCGCGAGCTTGCCGCCGGTCTCCTGGTCCATGTCCATCGTCCAGGTGCCGTCCCCGGCGTGCCAGGCGAAGGTCGTGTGGAAGCGGCCCGGATCGTCGCGGTCCTGGAAGATAAAGGGGATGGCGTCTCCCCGGCGCGTCGCATAGCCGAGCGACTGGGTGGAGATGCTGCCATAGTCGTCGAGCCAGACGCAGTCATAGATCCGCTTCTTCGCGTCCCAGCCGATATAGACGGTCGCCTGATAGACGGGCGAGCCGTCCTTGTTCTTCTCGCGCGAGACCTCGTGCAGTTCGAGATATTGGTGCGCGAGCACCCACTCAGCGCTGACGTCGTGCGTGACCGAGCCTTTGTCCATCCGCCCGGTCAGCACCCATCTGCCGACAAGATGGTCGACCAGCGGATCGTTGAACGTCGCCTGCTGGGCGAAGGCCGGGGCACAAGCGAGTCTTAAGCTCACGATAACGACGAGATGGAATTTGCGCATCATGGCAGCCCTCCAGCCGGACAAGTCTATCCCACCGACGGCCGGATTGTGACAGCAGCCCAACCCTCCCCTTGAGGGAGGGTCGAAAAATGGGAAGCATTTTTCGGGGAGGGGTGAGCAGGACGGCTACCCTCCCCGAAATTTGCTTCGCTGCGCTCAGCAAATTGTCGACCCTCCCTCAAGGGGAGGGTGGACTCAGCTCCGCAAACTCGCACCCGTGGCTTTCGTCACCGCGGCGACGATCTTGGCGGCCACCGCCTCGATCTCGGCGTCGGTCAGCGTCTTGTCCTTGGGCTGCAGGCGCACCGCGATGGCGAGCGACTTCTTACCTTCGGTAACGCCCGCACCCTGATAGACGTCGAACAGAGACACCTGCTCGATGAGCTGGCGGTCGACGTTGCGCGCGGCTTTGAGCACGTCGTCGGCCGTGACTTTGGCATCCACCACGAAGGCGAAATCGCGCTCGACCGCGGGATAGGGCGAGGGCTGATAAGCCGAACGTGCCTTGCCCTTGGTCTTGGGCTCGGGGATCGCGTCGAGGAAGACCTCGAACGCGGCGGCCGGGCCCTTGATGTCGAAGGCGGCGGCTATGGCCGGATGCAGCTCGCCGAAATAACCCAGAACCTTTGGCCCGAGCGCGAGCGTTCCCGAACGGCCGGGATGATACCAGGGCGCGGCACCCGCCTTGATCGGCGCGGTCATGGCCGCGCCCATCGCGCTTTCGAGCACGGCCAGCATGTCGGCCTTCACGTCATAGGCGTCCGCCGGATGGGTGGATTTGCTCCAGGCGCGCGCGCCGCTTCCGATGCGCAGGCCTGCGGCGACGTTCGTCTGCGCCTCAGGCATCCCGCTTTCGAACTGGGCGCCGATCTCGAAGAGCATCAGCTCGCCGAAGCCGCGCGCCTGGTTGCGGCTCGCCGCCGCCAGCAGCGACGGCAGCACGTTCGGCCGCATCGCGTCGAGATCGGCGGCGATCGGGTTCTCGAGCTGGCGCGCGTCGTCGCCGCCGCCGAAGAGCTTGGCATGGGCGCGCGGAATGAAGGTGAGATTGATCGTCTCGTTGAAGCCGCGTGCGGCAAGGGTGCGGCGCGCCAGGCGCGTGCGGCGCTGGGCGGAGGTGAGCGTGGGTTTGGCCACGGCCTCGTCGCGCGCCAGCGGCAGCGACGGCACCTTGTCCAGGCCGTGGATGCGCACGACCTCCTCGACGAGATCCGCATTGCCTTCGATGTCGAGACGCCAGGACGGCGGCGAGACGGCGAGCGTCGCGCCATCCGCCACGGCGAAGCCGAGCTTTGTCAGGATACGGACGATCTCGTCCTTGCCGACCTCGATGCCGCCCAGCGAGCGCACGCGGGAGATGTCGAACGCGATCTCGCGGCGCCATGCGGGCGGCGCGCCCGCGACGACGACTTCGGAGGGCTCGCCGCCGCACCACTCCAGGATCCACTTCGTGGCGAGCTCGATCCCGCTCACCACGAATTCCGGATCGACGCCGCGCTCGAAGCGGTAGCGCGCATCGGAGAGGATGGCGAGCTTGCGTCCTGTCTGCGCCGTGCGCACGGGGTCGAACCAGGCCGATTCGATGAACACATTCACGGTCGCGTCGCTGCAGCCCGAATCTTCGCCGCCCATCACGCCCGCGATGCCGCGCGCGGCGCCGTCATCGGCGATCACGGTCATGCTCGAATCGAGCGTGTAGGTCTTGCCGTCCAGCGCCAGCAATTGCTCGCCGTCGCGGGCGAAGCGCGCCTGGATGTCGCCTTTGAGCTTGTCGGCGTCGAAGACGTGCAGCGGCCGGCCGCGGTCGTGGCTCATCAGATTGGTCACGTCGACCAGCGCCGAGATGGGCCTCAGCCCGATGGCCTTCAACCGGTCCTGCACCCATCGGGGCGACGGCCCGTTCTTCACGCCGCGCACCAGCCTGCCTGCGAAGATCGGGCAGGCGTCGCCGGCATTGAGCGCGACCCTGATCGGGCTCGCATATTTGCCCGCGACCGCTTCGACCTTCGGCGTCTTGAGCGTGCCGAGGCCCGCGGCCGCCAGATCGCGCGCGATGCCGTACACGCTGGTCGCGTCGCCGCGATTGGGCGTGATCGCGACGTCGATGACGGGATCGTTCAGGCCCAGCGCCTTCGCGGCGGGCGTGCCGACCACGGCATCGGCGCCAAGCTCGATGATGCCGGTATGATCGTCGCCGAGCAGCAGCTCGCGCGACGAGCACAGCATGCCGCGCGACTCCAACCCGCGGATGGTGCCGACCTTGAGCGCTTCGCCGCTCACTGGGATCACGACGCCGGGCCGCGCGAACACGGCCTTCATGCCGGTATGCGCATTGGGCGCGCCGCAGACGACCTGGATCGGGGCGCCTGTTCCGGCGTCCACCATGCACAGCTTCAGCTTGTCGGCATTGGGATGCTTCTCGGCCGAGACGACATGGGCGACGACGAAGTCCTTCAGACGCGCGCCCGCGTCCTCGACCGATTCCACTTCGAGCCCGATGGAGGTGAGCTTGTCGGCGACCGCCGCAGCATCCGCATTGGTGTCGAGATGATCCTTGAGCCAGGAGAGCGAGAATTTCATCGGCTGAGCCCTCCGTCCAACGTCGGCACGTCGAGCGCGGCGAAGCCGAAATGCCTGAGCCAGCGCAAATCCGATTCGAAGAACGGACGGATGTCGGGGATGCCGTATTTCAGCATCGCGAGCCGGTCGAGGCCGCCGCCGAACGCGAAGCCCTGATATCTCCCGGAATCGATGCCGCACATCTCCAGCACGCGCGGATGGACCATGCCGGAGCCCGCGAGCTCCAGCCAGTCATTGCCTTGGCCGAAGACGATGCGCCCCGGCACCGAACGGTCGCAGCGCAGGTCCCATTCGACGCTGGGCTCGGTGAAGGGGAAATAGGACGGCCGCGCGCGCAGCTCGACCTGGGCGACCTCGAAGAACGCCTTGTAGAACTCTTCCAGCACCCATTTGAGATTGGCGAGGCTCGCGCTCTCGTCGATCACCAGGCCTTCATATTGATGGAACATCGGCGAATGCGTCGCGTCGGAATCGACGCGATAGGCCCGGCCGGGCGAGATGATGCGGATGGGCGGCTTCTGCTTGAGCATCGTGCGCACCTGCACCGGCGAGGTGTGGGTGCGTAAGACGTGGCGCGAACCGTCGCCCTGCTTGGCGACATAGAACGTGTCGTGCATCTGCCGCGCCGGATGATCGGGCGGGATGTTGAGCTTGGTGAAATTGTAGTCGTCGAACTCGATATCGGGGCCCTCGGCGACGGCGAAGCCAAGGTCCGCGAAGATCGCGGTCACCTCGTCGAGCACTTGGCTCACGGGATGGATCGTGCCTTGCGGCTCGGGACGCACGGGCAGCGTCACATCGATGCGCTCGGAGGCGAGACGCGCGTTGAGTGCTTCGGTCTGAAGCTCGGTCTTGCGCGCGGCGATGGCCTCAGTGACGCGGTCGCGCAGGGTGTTGAACAGCGGGCCGTTCGCCTTACGCTCCTCGGGCGACATGCCGCCTAAGGATTTGAGCAGCTCGCTGATGCTGCCCTTCTAGCCGAGCGCCGCCACGCGCACGGCGTCGAGCGCGGCCTCGTCGACGGCCGCGGCGATGCTCTCAACAATCTGTCGTTCGAGCGAAGAGATATCGGTCATTGCAAGTCCATCCGCATCCAATTTGTCATGGCCCGCGAATGCAGGCCACCCAGGTGACATCTGGCGGATGGGTGCCGATAGGATTGCGCGAAACCGTCACGATAGAACTTGGCCCAACTGGGTGGCCCGCATTCGCGGGCCATGACAGTTGGGAGTGTGACGATCGGCGAAGCGATCCTTACGCCGTGGCCTGGTCCACCAGGGCCTTGAAGGCATCGGGCTCGTGGACGGCGAGGTCGGAGAGGACCTTGCGGTCGATCTCGATGCCCGCCTTGGCGAGCCCGCTGATAAATCGGCTGTAGGTGAGGCCGTGCAGGCGACAGCCCGCATTGATGCGCTGGATCCAGAGCGCGCGGAAATTGCGCTTCTTCTCCTTGCGGCCGATATAGTTGTGCTGCAGCGAACGATCCGCCGCGGCGTTGGCCGAGGTGATCGTGTTCTTGAGGCGGCCGTAGAAGCCCTTGACCTGCTTGAAGACCTTCTTGCGGCGGGCGTGCGAAGGGACGGAACGGGGAGCTCTCGACATCTATCTCTCCCTCAACCGTAGGGCATCCAGCGCTTCACGCGCTGGGTTTCGGACGACGACAGGACCGCGGTGCCCCGCAGGTCGCGCGTGCGCGCCGGCGAGTTGTTGATCAAGCGGTGGCGCTTGCCGACCTGGTGGGTCTTGATCTTGCCGGTCGCGGTGAATTTGAAGCGCTTCTTGGCGCCGGATTTGGTCTTCATCTTGGGCATTTTGCGGATACTCCTGACGGCTCTAGGGCCGGTTCGCATTACGAGCCGCCACGGCATGCCCTGCCGGGCCACTCACGAAAGAGCGGGCGTCTTAAAGGGGGTGTCCAGGTTTTGCAAGCCGGCCTTTAGGAATTCTCGGCCGTCTTCTGTTCGGGCGTCACGCCGAAATCCTGCGATTTCGCCCCGCCATCGGCGACCGAAAAGCCTTCCGCGGCCAGGCCGCGCTTGAGAAGCTCGCGCACCGCCGCCGCCCGGCTCGGCATCCGCGCCCCGAAGCGCCACGTGTCCAGCGCCTCCAATTCCCTTTCCGTCAGCATGATCTGCAAGCGCTCGCCGCGCGTCAGTCCGGATGTCATGGCGCCCTCCGCAGTTGCCTTTTCCAGATCGTCCCCGGACTATTCAGTCACTTACTCACTGTGCTGTAAAGCAGGAGAATGAAGATTCAACGCAAGAGGCTAACGATTTGTTCCAACGGTCTCCCGCTCAAGTAACGGTAAATGTGTCAGATGCTCATCTAACTCATTGAAATCAATGACTATTTTCTTGACACAGGGGGATGAAGGCGCCAGGGTGTCGCGGATTGGAGGGCCCTCATGAACGCCCCGCAAGTAATCCCGATAAGGCCGAACCTGCACATCGACCTCACCTTGATCAGCGAAGCCAACCATCGCGTCGCCAACCACCTGACCCTGCTCGCCAATCTGGTGCAGAGCCAGGCGGCGACCGTGGCCAAGGGCCCGAACCAGCTTTCGCGCGATCACGTGCAGGGTCTCCTGCGCGAGGTCGCCGGCAAGGTGGTGGGCATCGGCCATCTCCATCGCCGCCTCGCCGAGATCCCCCAGGAGTCCGAGATCGATCTCGGCGACTATCTGATCGAAAGCTCGCATGCCTTCGTGAAGTCCTTAGCGCTGCAGACGCGGATCGGAATCGTCCATCGCCTCGATACGCGCTGTCCGGCCAAGGCCGAACAGGTGCAGCCCGTCGCCCTCATCGTAGGCGAGGTGATCATGAATGCCGTCAAGCACGCGCACCCGACGGGCCTCCCGGTCGAGATCTCGATCTATTGCGGACGCAACGCACAAGGCCGCGTCGTCGTCGAAATCGAGGATGACGGCGTGGGCTTCCCGGAGAATTTCGATCCGATGAAAGACGGCGGCATGGGAATGCGCTTGATCCGTCATCTCGCGGCATCCATCCATGCGGGGCTCCATATCGATTCCGACAGCCTGGGCACCTGCTTCCGCCTCACGCTCCCCCACAACGGCGCCACAATCGCCCCGTAGGACTTGGCCCGCGTGTCATCGGGCGGGTTGAAAGACGTGTCGAAGGATTGGGCCGCGCTGTGGGCGCGGCGTCTGGCGTTCTGGGCCTTCTGGCCGGCGTTGATCGTCGTCATATGGGGCGAGCTCACGCCCCATCCGCCGCGCATCGATGCGCCGGACAAGCTTCTGCATTTCCTCGCCTATTTCGGTCTTTCCGGGATCGCGACCACGGCGCTCGGCCGTCAGGTCGTTGCCGTCATAGTGGGGCTGATCGCGCTCGGCGGTGCGCTGGAGATCGCGCAGATGTTCACCGGCCGCGACGCCGAATGGCTGGACGAGGCGGCGAACGGCGCGGGCGCGGTGCTGGGTGCGCTCACGGGCCTTCTGTTCTTGCGCCTCGTCGGCTCGCGCGACTAGGGTTCGGCCGGCCTGGAGGCCCCATGTTCAAGGAATTCAAGAATTTCGCGATGCGCGGAAACGTCGTCGATCTCGCGGTCGGCGTGGTGATCGGCGCGGCCTTCACGTCGATCATCAATTCGCTGGTGAAGGACATCCTCACCCCGCCGATCGGCTGGATCACGGGCGGCATCGACTTCAGCAATTTCTTCTTCGTGCTCAAGGGCGGCGCTTTCAAGACGCTCGCCGAGGCGCAGAAGGCCGGCGCGATCACCGTCAATTACGGTGTGTTCCTCAACGCCGTGCTCAGCTTCGTCGTCGTCGCCTTCGTGCTGTTCCTGTTGCTGCGCCAGATCAACAAGCTGGTGACGCGCCCCGGCGAACCCCCGCCCTCCGCGCCGCCCGAGGACGTCGTCCTCCTGCGCGAGATCCGCGATCTTCTGAAAGCCAGACCATGAAAGCTCTTCTGATCGCCGCCGCCGTTCTTCTTCCTTCGGCTGCCTGCGCCGACGCGGCCGCCGATATGACCAAGACCGTCGACGGCTTCTATCGCGCCTATTCGGGCTTCCACCCCTCCGACGGCATCCCCGACACCAAGGGGCGGGCGAAATACGAGCCCTTCATCTCGCCCGCGCTCGACGCGCTTCTCGCCGACGGCGACAAGGCCGAGGACCGCTTTGCCAAGGCCAACAAGGATTCGCCGCCCCTGATCGAGGGCGACCTCTTCACCTCGAATTTCGAGGGCGCGACCGCGTACAAGCTCGGGCCCTGCACGGCACAGGGCGCGAAGGGCGCCTGCAAGGTCACGCTGACCGACGATCCGGGCAAGACCAGCAACCCCAAGGACAAGCCGTTCAGCTGGACCGACACGGTCTATCTGGTTGAGACGCCGTCTGGCTGGCGCGTCGACGATATCGGCTATGGCGGCAGTTGGGATTTCGGCAACAAGGGCCGGATGAGCGACACGCTCAAAAGCGCGATCCGGGATTCGGGAGGCTGATCATGGCGCACGACGAGAAGACCGAGGCCGAGTGGCGCAAGACGCTCACGCCCGAGCAGTTCCGCATCCTGCGTCAGCACGGCACCGAGCGCCCGGGCTCGAGCCCGCTCAACGCCGAGCACCGCGCGGGCGAATATCTCTGCGCCGGCTGCGGCGAGAAGCTCTTCGAGTCGGATACCAAGTTCGACGCGCATTGCGGCTGGCCGAGCTTCCACACCGCGCGGGACGGCGCGACCCAGACCAGGACAGACAACAGCCATTTCATGACCCGCACCGAGGTGCTTTGCGCCAAATGCGGCGGGCATCTGGGTCACGTCTTCGACGACGGCCCCGCGCCCACGGGCCTGCGCTACTGCATGAACGGCGCGGCGCTGAACTTCGAGCCGGAGAAGAAGTAGCTCCTCAATCCTCCCCCGTAAGAACGGGGGAGGATAAAAGCTACTCCCCTCCCGTCATCCCATCCGGCGCGACGGGCATGTCCATCGCGGGAGCCGGCGCGGGGGCGCGGCGCTTGGCGGCTTTTCTCTTTGCCTTCTTCTTCACGGGCGCGGCTTTCTTCGCCGCCTTCTTGGCCTTGCGCTTGGGGGCCGCGCGGCGCGACGCGCTCGCGCGCGCTTTCTTCGCGACTTTGCGCTTGGTCTTCTTTGCGGGCTTGGCTTTGGATTTCTTTTTGGTCTTGCGAGCCATGACGATCTCCTGAAGTGAGATTCGCACACTGCGCGCCGGTTTCGAATCCGGCAAGGGCTAACGGCCCTTGAGCGTCTCCAGATGCTTGAGCATCGCCTTCACGTCGTTGGTCAGCGTCTCGATCATCTCGGCCTGGCGCTTCTCGCGCGCCTCGTCGTCATCGTCGTCGTCGCCGATCTCGCCGATGTCCTCCTGGATGTCCTCGACGTCCTCCTTGAGGTCCTCGACGTTCTCGCCCAGCTCTTCGACGTTCTCGCCCAGTTCCTCGACGTTCTCACCCAGCTCCTCGACGTCCTCCTGGATGTCGCCGACGTCCTCCTCGACCCCTTTCAGGGTTGCGGCCTGACGGTTGACGCTCATCTGGATGAAGATCGCCAGATAGATGGCCTCGAGCGACACGACGTTGGTCAGCACCGCGAACATCGAATCCCACGTGATGATCGCCGTCAGCGGAGCGGCGAAGAACGCGATGAAGACCACCGTATGCAGGGCGAGCGAGATCGGCGAGCCGATCCAGACGATGACGCGCTCGATGGCGCGGACCAGGTCGGACGTCGCGGCGGGGACGGGCGCTGCATGAGGAGGCGAGGCCGCGTGCGCGGCCGTTCCCGCCGGATGGGCGAGGTGCGTGGTCTGCGGCGCCGTGGAGGACGGATGCATCGCAAAACGCTCGGCTCAGGTTAAAGCTAGGAAGCGGGATGGCTCTCGCGCCCGAAAGCCCAAATGAGCCCCTTGGATGCGAAAATCAAGCTCAATATCGCGACCGCGAACGCGCCTGGGTCAACTGTGCTTTTGGGGCACGAGGGGCTTGTCCTTCAGATAGGTCGTATAGACCCAGCCCTCCTGGTTCTTGTTCGCGCCGGTAATCTTCACGCGAACCCAATTGCCGCGATGCTCAAGGACCGCCACCTCGCTGTCATGCGGCAGCGTCGCGACGATGTCGCCGGTCTTCGACGGCGTGGCGCGGACATTGGCCGAACGCGTGACCACCGCGACCGGCAGCGCCGCCGCCGCGGGAGCGTGCTTGGCCGCTTGCGCAGGTTGAGGCGCGGGCGGCGCGGGCGTCGTGTCGACGATCGCCGCGAGCGGCGGGAACAGGTTCACCAGCGAGGCCAGGTCGAAATGGAGGTAGAGCATCACCGCGACCACCGAGATCGACGCCACCAGGACGATGTCGCGCGCGGTGCGCTTGAACACCTGCCTGCGGAGCTTGCGCTCGTCGGCGGTCTCGGCCTCGCTCTTCCATTGATGCTCGGCCTTCTCCAGGCTCATGCGCGCATCGGCGGTCCAGCGCTCGCGCGCGTGCTCGCTGTCGAGCCTGAGCTGGGCGATCTCGGTCTCGCGCTCGGCCAGCGCCGACTGCAGGTGACCGAACTCCCGCCTGAGCTTCTTGACGTCCTCGGCGTCGCCGCGCTGGCGCAGCGCCTCGACCTGGGCGCGGCTGTCCTTGAGCTCGCCTTCGGCCTGCTTGAGGCGCTGGGCCATGCGGGTGAGCTGGCCTTGCGCCTGCTCCTGGCTCTGCGCCTCGGCCGCGAGCAGGCGCGCGGCTTCGCCCTTCTTCCATTCGGCGAGCGCCTCGGCGAAACGCGCCTCGCTCTGGCGCTGCCAGTCCTGGCGGGCGCGCTCCATCTGGGCGCGGGCTTCGATGATGTCGCGCTCGCGCTCGGCCGTGACGCCGCGGACCCCGGCCAGATCGGATTTGAGCCGCTCGATCTCGGCTTCGCGCGCTTCGATGGCCGGCGTCGGGTCGGCCGTCTCGTCGAGGCGCGCCTGCATGTCGGCGATGTCGTTCTCGCGGTCGGCCAGGATCTCGTTGGCGCGCGCCAGATCGTCCTTGAGCGCCTCGAGCTCGGCCTGCGCCTCCTTCAGCCGCGACGTGTCGGCTTTGGCGCGGGCGGCTTCGGCGCGTTCGAACTGCGCCGTGGCTTCGGCGAGCGCGCGTTCTGAGCGCTCCTGCCACTGCGCGCGCGCGGCGCTGAGGCTCTGCGCCTCGCGTTCGCGCCAGGCCTGCTCGGCGCCGGCAAGCGCTTCCTGCGCCGTCTTCCGCGCGCTCTCGCGCGTTTCGCTGAATTCGCTGTCCTTGGCGCCGAGCAGCTTCTTCAGCCGCGCTACCTCGTCGCGCAGGCGCCGGCGTTCGGCGTCGTCGCTCTTCTCGCGCGCGGTTTCGGCGGCCGAGCGGGTGCGCGCCTTCTCGATCTGCGCGCCGGCCTCGGCCAGCGCCTTGGCGGCGCGCGCCTCCCAGCCGGCTTCGGCACGGGCCAGTCGCTCGGCCTCGGCGGCCTTCCATTCCTTCTCGGCCTTGGCGAGCGCGGCCTCGATCTGGCGACGGACGTCCGTGGAGGTGTCGGCGGCACGCGGCTGAGGCTTCGGCGCGCGGCCGGCCTGTTCGGCATCCCATGCCGCGCGCTGGCGCTCGAGCGCTTCGTTGGCGAGCGCGGAGCTCGCCGCGAGCTGCGCCTGCAGCTCGCTTTCCCACGTCCCGCGCGCCGCGCGGAAACCCGCTTCCTGCTCGGCGGCCTGCGCCTTGGTCCTGGCGAGCTCGTCGCGCAGCCGGCGCAGCTCGGCCTGGTCGACCTCCGGCGCGTGCCGGGGCACGACCGGCGCCACGGCGCCCTCGGCCGCCACGGGATAGTCCAGAAGGGCCAGCGTCGCCCCGTCGCCCGCGTCCAGGCTCACGATGCGGATGCCGAGCGTGCAGCTTTGCGCAGGCCCTGTGGGCGGCAGATAGGTCAGTCCGTCGAGCTCGTCGGACATCAGCGACCAGGACCGGTCGCCGTTGTTGTGGCCGCGCGAGAGGCGGGCGCGGTGCGGCAACCGCTCGACGCGCAGCGAAAGCCTGCCGTGCTTGCGATAGGGCGCGATGAGGGGGGCGAGCTCGAGGGCGACGGCGCTCTCGCCGTCCTCCATCGCGCGCGCCAGCGTGGCGGTCGCGGCTATCGCCTCCGCCGCCGTCACGGGTTTACGCGCAAATCCACTTGATCGTTGCGCCATCGCGCCTAACTCCTTGCCTCTCCTAGGCTTAAGAGTCTCCCACGCACGAATTTTCCGCCCCAATCGGTAAAGCAAAAGTTTTTTTAAAGCAGAGCGTCCGCGAACATCGCCACCCAGGCGTGACCTTCGCCCGCGCCAATTGATTCAAGTTTTATCCGGGAAGCGGTGCAGGATTTGCTCGTCGGTGCGGCAAATGCGAGGGAAGTTTTTGCCGTGCGCCGGCACTTCCTCCGTCCGAAAGCGCGCAAAACCGCGCGATTGCGTCTTGGCCCGCGCCTTGCTGCTGGAGGTGCGGAACAACAGCCTCATTTTAGGGGAACGCGATGACCACCATCAGCTCGCACGCCAATTTCGCCATCATGCGCATCACTCCGCCGCCGAGCGGCAATACGCCCAGCGTGACCGGCGGCACCAAGTCGGGCACCGTCTCCAGCTCGAAGGACGGCGACGGCACGTTCCAGGTGACGATGTCGCAGGTGGGCGGCCAGAAGACCGTCGACAAGAGCGTGACCTTCGCCGACGGCACGACCAAGTCGAGCGAGCGCGCCGTCACGGTCAATTCCGACGGCAGCAAGACGATCGTCAAGACCAACGGCAACGGCAAGACGACGACGATCCAGGAATCGCAGTCGCGCAACGCCGACGGCTCGATCTCGCTCTCGAAAGAGATCACCAAGGCCGACGGCAAGACGACCGACGTCACCGGCACGATCACCAAATCCGACGGCGAGACCGACAAGTCGCTCGTCTACACCAACGCCAAGGGCGTGACGCAGACGGTCGACGACCAGACCACGCAGACCGGCAACATCACCAGCCATGTGCGCACCGGCATCGGCTACAAGGGCAACACGATCGACAGCTCGTCGACCTGGACGACCATCGCCTGAAGCAGCCGCGGTCACCAACCACCTGTCATGGCCCGCGAATGCGGGCCACCCAGGTCGTTCAGCCATGCTTTTCGAAGAATTGCACGCGGAGACGCGGAGTGCGCGGAGAAGAAAGAACCTCTGCGTACTCCGCGTCTCCGCGTGAATCATTACAAGAGCGTGCAGAACCCAACTGGGTGGCCCGCATTCGCGGGCCATGACAGTGATGTCGTGATCCGTGTCAGGACGGCGCAGCAGTCGCGACCGCGATGCCGTCGCAGCCTTGTTGCTGGCTGCCGAAGCGGCAGGCATAGACCTTGGTGAACTCCGCGCCCAAGAGGAACACCTGCGCGGAGTAGTAGACCCACAGCAGCAGCACGATCAGCCCGCCCGCGGCGCCGTAGGGGCGCGCGACGGCGGAGCTGGTGAAGAACCAGCCCAGCAGGAACTGGCCGAGCTCGAAGAGCAGCGCCGTGCCCGCGGCGCCCGCGATCACGTCGCGCCATTCCAGGTCCTTGTTCGGCAGCACCTTGTAGATCGTCGCGAACAGGATCGTCGCGAGCAGGAACGACAGGCCGAGATTCAGCGCCGAGAACGAGAAATCGGTCACCGGCGTCTCGATGGCGATCGAATGCTTGAGGGCTGCGAGCCCCGCGGTGATCAGCATCGAGATCGCCAGCAGCACGCCCAATCCCATCACCAGCGCCAGGCTGCGCGCGCGTCCGCGCAAAAGACGCGGCAGCACCGCGCCCTTGGGCGGCGCGCGCCAGATCAGGTTCAGCGCGTCCTCCATCTCGCCGAAGACGCCCGATGCGGTGAGGATCAGCGTGGCGATGCCGATGATGCCGCCGATGATGCCCGTCGAGGCGCCTGGCGCGGCGCGGATGGCGCCCTCGAAGACGGCGACGCTCTGCGCGCTCATCATGCGGCCCAGCACGGCACCGACGGCGTCGCGCGCCTCGGCGCGTCCCATCACCAGCCCCGCGACGGTCACGCAGATGTAGAGCAGCGGCGCGATGGCGGTGACGATATAGAACGCGATCGCGGCGCCGCGCGTCAGCGCCTCGTCGTGGATATACGCGTCGATGCCGGCGCGCAAAAGCCGCCAGATTTCCTTGAGCATGTGAGAAGCCGAACGACTCCACCAAGGTAACGCGCCAGCACCCTCTTGGTTTCTGGGAACTTATGCAGCCCATTGGCGCCAAAGGCGTTTTCTTCCGTCAGGAAGGAAAAGGGTGCCCGTGGCGACCGACGATCACACCGTGTCCCATTACAGCGAGCCGGAGCGCGAGAACGCCTTCGCGCGTGCCTGGACGGCGCTCAAGGGACACGTTGCGCGGCACCGCTGGTCGTGGCCCGCCTTCTTCGGCTGGGCGTTCGCGCTGCTCCTCGCGCTGATCGCGGGCGTCGTCGCCTATGTCTATTTCCTGGACTGGAACACGATGCGCGGCCCGGTCGGGCGCTATATCTCGCATCGCCTGGGCCGCGAGGTGCGCATCGAGGGCGACCTGAAAGTCGATCTCTTCAGCCGCACGCCGAGCCTCAGTGCCGGGCATGTGCGCATCGTCAATCCCGTCTGGGCGAAGGGCGGGCTCGCCGCCGATGTCGGGCGCTACCGGATGACGGTGAAGCTGTGGCCGCTGCTCCGCGGCCACACGGTGATAACCGATCTCGAGCTCGACGATCCCAACATCGTCGTCCTTCGCGACGCGCAGGGGCGCACCAATTGGGACGGGATAGGCGGCGACGGCGACGGCACAAAGCTACCGCCGATCCAGCGTTTCGTGGTCCGCAACGGCCATCTCGCCATCGACGACCGCGTCCGCCGCATGACGTTCGAGGGCACGTTCGCCTCGAACGAGCAGGCGGGCGCGGACGGCCGCGCCTTCGCCCTCACCGGCGAGGGCCTGCTCAATTCCAACACGTTCCTCGCCGATGTGCATGGCGGGCCGCTCGTCAATGTCGATGTGAGCAAGCCGTATCATTTCACGGCCGACCTGCGCGCGGGCACGACCCATGCCGCGGTCGACGGCACGCTGCCCAAGCCGTTCCATCTCGGCCAGTTCCAGGCCAAGACCGAGTTCTCCGGCCCCACCATGTCGGACCTCTACTATCTGACCGGCCTCGTCTTCCCGGTGACGTCGCCTTATCACCTGTCGGGCACTCTCACCCGCGACGGCACGATCTACCGGCTGACCGGGTTGAACGGCATCGTCGGCGGCTCGGACATGCGCGGCGAGATGACCGTCGATGCCGGACAGACGCCGACCTTCCTGCGCGCTAAGCTGAGTTCGCGGACCTTACGTTTCACCGATCTGGGGCCCTTGATCGGTGCCGCGCCCGCGGGCCATGCCAAGCCCGGGCTTCCCGCGCCGAAATCGCCGGCGCTTGCCAAAGAGGTGGCAGGCCCGCTGGCGCTGCCCGACACGCCGCTCGACGTCCACCGTGTGCGCCAGATGAACGCCGACGTCGACTACAGCGCCGCCTCGGTGACGAGCCAGGACTTCCCGCTGCGCGACTTCCACATGCATCTGGCGCTCACCGACGGCGTGATGAAACTCGATCCGCTGACCTTCGATTTCATCCGCGGCAAGCTCTCCGGCGCGGTGACGGTCGACGCGCGCAAGGACGTGCCGGTCAGCGACGTCGACGCGCGGCTGACCGACATCCATCTCGAGCAGTTCGTGAAGGGCAGCCCGCCGCCGCTCGAAGGCTTGCTGGAGGCGCGCGCCAGGCTGCACGCCGTGGGCAACAGCATCCACAACGCGGCGTCCAACGCCGACGGCGCGGTGACGCTGGTGGTGCCGAGCGGCAAGCTGCGCAAATCCTTCGCCGAGCTCACCGGCATCGACCTGGTGAACGGCGTGGGGCTTCTGCTGACGAACGACAAGAGCGACACGGGCGTGCGCTGCGCGGTCGCGCGCTTCGACGCGCGCAAGGGCGGGCTGACCGCCGAGCAGTTCACCCTCGACACCGATGCCGTCCTCATCCAGGGCAAGGGCACGGCCGACATGAAGAACGAGACGGTGAACTTCGAGGTGACCGGTGAGCCCAAGGTGTTCCGCATCGGCCGCATCCGTGCCCCGATCACGATCAGCGGGCCCATCGCCGCGCCGCATGTCGGCATCAAGGCGGGCGCCGCTCTCGGTCAGGGTGGGATCGCGGCGGCGCTGGGCCTCGTCAACCCGCTGGCGTCGATCCTGGCCTTCGTCGATCCGGGCCTGGCCAAGGACGCGAACTGCGTGGCGCTGACCGGTGCCGCCGCCAAGGGTCCCGCGCCGGTGAAGGTGCGCAAGGCTGCTGCCACGCGCAGACACTGAAATCGGGCTTATATTCTCGGCAATGCCCAAGCCCGAAAGCGTCCTGTGTCCCTCGCCTGCGGGCCTGTATTGCCCGCCCGGGGATTTCCATATCGATCCCACAAGGCCGGTCGCGCGCGCGGTCGTCACCCACGGCCATGCGGACCACGCGCGCGCCGGGCACGGCACGGTGGTGGCCACGCCCGAGACGCTCGCGATCATGGCCGCGCGCTACGGCGAGGACTTCGCCGGATCGACTGAGGCGCTGCGCTACGGCGAGACGCTGACGCGCGACGGCGTCGAGGTCTCGTTCGCGCCCGCGGGTCATATCCTCGGCTCGGCGCAGGCGGTGGTACGTGCCAAGGGGCTCACCGTCGTGGTCTCGGGCGACTACAAGCGGCGGCGCGATCCCACCTGTGCGCCGTTCGAGCCTGTCGCATGCGACGTCTTCGTCACCGAGGCGACGTTCGGCATCCCGGTGTTCAATTTTCCGCATGACGAGGACGAGATCGCGCGGCTGCTCAAATCCGTCGCGCAATTCGATGAGCGCACGCATCTCGTGGGCGCCTATTCGCTCGGCAAGGCGCAACGCGTCATCGCGCTGCTGCGCAAGGCCGGTTACGGCGAGACGATCTACATCCACGGCGCGATCGAAAGCCTGAACGCGCTGTACGAGCGCTTCGGCATCGCACTCGGCCCCACGGCGCCCGCGACGGCGGAGAAGACGAAGAAAAGCGATTTCGCGGGCAGGATCGTCGTGGCGCCGCCGGCGTCGGCCGACGACCGCTGGTCGCGCCGCTTCGCCGATCCGCTGTCCTGCTTCGCCTCGGGCTGGATGCGCGTGCGAGCCCGCGCGCGGCAGCGCCAGGTGGAATTGCCGCTGGTGATCTCCGACCATGCCGATTGGAACGAGCTGACCTCGACCCTCGAAGAAATCCGTCCCGGCGAAGTCTGGATCACGCATGGCAATGAGGACGCGCTGCTGCGCTGGTGTGCACTCAAGGGCCAACCGGCGCGCGCGCTGTCGCTCGTGGGCTACGACCAGGACGAAGGCGAGAGCTGATGCGCGCTTTCGCCAATCTCCTTGATCGTTTGGCCTTCACGCCGCAGAGGAACGGCAAGCTCACCCTGCTGCGCGACTTCATGCGCGACACGTCCGATCCCGAGCGCGGCTGGGCGCTGGCCGCGCTGACCGGCGAGCTTGTCTTCGATGCCGCCAAGCCGGCCTTCATCCGCAAGGCGGTCGAGGCGCGGATGGATGCCGAGCTGTTCGCGCTCTCCTACGATTACGTCGGCGATCTCGCCGAGACCGTGGCGCTGGTGTGGCCCGCGAAACCCGGCGCCAACCGCGAGCCCGATCTGTCCGAAGTCGTGGAAGCGCTGCGCAGCGCCTCGCGCGCGCAGGTGCAGAAGCTGCTGGAGGGCTGGCTCGACGCGCTCGATGCCGACGGGCGCTGGGCGTTGTTGAAGCTGCTCACCGGCGGCTTGCGCGTCGGCGTCTCGGCGCGGCTCGCCAAGCAGGCGCTCGCTGCCATGGGCGGCGTGGCGATCGAGGAGATCGAGGAGGTCTGGCACGGCCAGCATCCGCCTTACGAGGACCTGTTCGCCTGGCTCGAGAAGCGCAGCGACAAGCCCAGCGCCGACACGCCCGGCCGCTTCCGTCCGGTGATGCTGGCGCAGGCGATCGAGGCGGCGGATTTCGCCAGGCTCGACGCGGCCGACTTCGCCGCGGAATGGAAGTGGGACGGCATCCGCGTCCAGGCGGTGAACGAGCGCGGCCACAGGCGCCTCTTCAGCCGCACCGGCGACGACATCGGCACGTCGTTTCCCGACGTCCTCGATTTTTTGAGCTTCGAAGGCGTGATCGACGGCGAGCTTCTGGTGCTCGATGCGGGCCGGCTGCGCTCCTTCGGCGATCTGCAGCAGCGGCTGAACCGCAAGACCGCCGACGCCAAGCTGCTGGCGAAATATCCCGCCGGCATCCGCGCCTACGACCTGCTTCTCGACGGTGAGGAGGATCTGCGCGGGTTCACCTTCCGCGAGCGGCGCGCGCGCCTCGAAGCCTTTATCGGCCGCGCGAACTCGCCGCGCATCGACCTGTCGCCGCTGCAGCCGTTTTCGAGCTGGGAAGAGCTTGGCGAATTGCGCGCCCATCCGCCGGATGGCGATGCGCTGCTTGCCGAGGGGCTGATGCTCAAGCGCTGGGATTCGGTCTACGAGGCCGGCCGCCCGAAAGGGCCCTGGTTCAAATGGAAGCGCGATCCGCATCTGATCGACGCGGTGCTGATGTACGCCCAGCGCGGCCACGGCAAGCGCTCGGGCTTCTATTCCGACTATACGTTCGGGGTATGGCGCGAGGACGCGAACGGCGAGCGCCAGCTTACGCCGGTCGGCAAGGCCTATTTCGGTTTCACCGACGAGGAGCTCAAGCAGATCGACAAGTTCGTCCGCGACAACACGATCGAGCGTTACGGTCCCGTGCGCGTGGTGAAGGCGACCAGGGATTTCGGCCTCGTCTTCGAGGTCGCGTTCGAGGGTCTGCAGCGTTCCACGCGCCACAAATCCGGCGTTGCGATGCGCTTCCCCCGCATCAGCAGGTTGCGCTGGGACAAGCCCGCGCGCGATGCCGACGAACTGGCGACGCTGGAGAGGATGCTGGACTAGCCGAGCACCTTCGCCAGCGCGAGCTTGTACCGTTCCATGATCTCGTCGCGGGCGCGGTGGCGGCCGTGACGCACGACTTTGCGGCCCTGGCGCCAGACGCAATCGACCGCGCCGGCGCGCGCGGCGAAGATCCAGGCATCGAGCAGCGCGTCGTCCTTGCGGCCGGTGAGCGCGGGATGATCGAGATCCAGGCTCACCAGATCGGCCGTCTCACCGACGCCCAAGGCCTGCAGACCACCCGCGAGCGCGGCGCGGAACAGGGCGCCGCCCGTCGATGTGCCTTCGCGCGCCGCGAAGACGTTGCGCGCGCGATGCTGCAGGCGCTGTCCGTATTCGAGCAGGCGCAGCTCCTCCGCCGCGTCGATCAGCACGTTGGAGTCGGATCCAACGCCGAAGCGTCCGCCGTGCTCGAGGAAATCCGGCGCCGGAAAAATCCCGTCGCCCAGATTGGCCTCGGTGATCGGACACAATCCCGCGACGGCGCCGCTTTTGGCGAGCGCGGCCGTCTCCTCAGGCGTCATATGCGTCGCATGCACCAGGCACCAGCGCGCGTCGACGGGCGCGTTGTCGAGCAGCCATTGCACAGGGCGCTTTCCCGACCAGGCGATGCAGTCGTCGACTTCTTTGATCTGCTCCGCGACGTGGATGTGGATGGGCGCGGCCAGCGTCGCGACATGGGCGAGCTCTTGTGCCGTCACCGCGCGCAGGCTGTGCGGTGCTGCGCCAACGACCGCGTCACCGAGCGGCTTGACGGCATGGCGGCTCGCTTCCAAGAGCGCGGCATAGGAGTCGAGATCGTGGATGAAACGGCGCTGCGCGGGCTTGGGTGCCTCGCCGCCGAAGCCGGAATGCGCGTAGAAGACGGGCAGCAGCGTCAGCCCGATTCCCGTCTCGTCCGCGGCGGCGGCGATGCGCACGGCCATCTCGGCCGGGTCGGCATAAGGCGCGCCCGACGGATCGCGGTGCAGATAGTGGAACTCGCCCACGCGGGTGAAACCGGATTCCAGCATCTCGGCGAAGGCCATCGCGGCGATGGCCTCGAAGGCGTCGGGGTCGAGGCGCTCGACAAAGCGGTACATGGTCTCGCGCCAGGTCCAGAAGCTGTCGCCC
Organism: Alphaproteobacteria bacterium; assembly: GCA_021325375.1. Classification (GTDB taxonomy): domain Bacteria; phylum Pseudomonadota; class Alphaproteobacteria; order Micropepsales; family Micropepsaceae; genus Rhizomicrobium. The sequence continues at coordinate 50,538 of JAJPHG010000011.1, forward strand.
GTCGGCCCGCGCGTCTCGGCCAGGCCCGCCATGCCGCGCTGGAAGGCATGGCTGTGCAGGTTCGGAAGGCCGGGGATGCAAGCGGCATGCGCCTCGTCCCGCGTGTCGCGGGGCGTGTTCGTCTCGACCGAGGCGATGCGGCCCTTGGCGATCTTGATGCGCACGTCGCGGGCCCAGCCGTGCGGCAGCAGCGCCTGCTCGAACCAAAGCTGGACAGACCTCATCGGCGCATTCTATGCCTCGCGCCGCTGGGGCGACAGAGGTTGCATGACGCAGGACTGGCTCACGGTCGAGCGCGCGGAACAGCCCCTGGTGGTGAGCTTTCCGCATGCCGGCACCGATATTCCAGCGGAGCTTGAGCCGCGCTTCGTCTCGCTCTGGGCCGCGCGGCGCGACGCGGATTGGTGGGTCGACAAGCTGTATGACTTCGCGAGCGAGATCGGTGCGACGACCGTGCGCACCGCCATCTCGCGCAGCGTGATCGACGTCAACCGCGATCCCTCCGGCGCCTCGCTCTATCCGGGTCAGGCGACGACCGAGCTGTGTCCGACCACCGATTTCGATGGCGCGCCGCTTTATCGCGGTGGCGCGGCGCCCGGCGATGCCGAGATCACGCGCAGGCGCGAGACGTATTTCACGCCCTATCACGCGGCGTTGCGCGCCGAGCTCGACCGCCTGCGCAAGATCCATCCGCGTGTGGTGCTGTTCGATGCGCATTCGATCCGCTCGCGCATCCCGCGCCTGTTCGAGGGCCTGCTGCCGCAATTCAACATCGGCACCAATGGCGGGCGGAGCTGCGCGGATGCGCTCACCGGCGCGGTGGAGGATGTCTGCGCCGGGACGCGCTGGTCGCATGTCGTCGACGGCCGCTTCAAAGGCGGCTGGACGACGCGCCATTACGGCGCGCCGGAACGGGGCTTCCACGCGATCCAGCTCGAGCTTGCCTGCCGCGGCTACATGGACGAGCCCGACCTGCCGTCGCCGGACAATTGGCCCGCGCCTTATTCGCAGACGCGCGCGGGCGAGATGCGCGTGGTGCTCAGGCGGGTTCTTGACGCCTGCCTCGCCTTCGCGCGGAGCGGATGATGCGTCTGCTGCCTGCCTGCGACCGCATCGCCCAGCCCTGGAAGAACGGCGGCGGGGTGACGCGCGAAGTCGCGGTCATGCCTGAAGGCGCCGGTCTCGACACGTTCGACTGGCGGGTGAGCATCGCCGACGTCGCGGCCGCCGGACCGTTCTCGCGCTTCGAGGGCATCGACCGCACGCTTGCCGTCCTTCAGGGCCGGATGCGCCTGACCTTTCCCGAACGTGTCCTGGAGCTTGATTCCGCCAGTGCGCCCCTGGCTTTTCCGGGCGAGGCGCCTTGCGAAGGCGAGCCGCTGGGCGGGGTGGTGACCGATCTCAATCTCATGACGCGGCGCGGCAAAATCCGCGGCCGGATGGAGCACGTGTCCGGCGCGGTCGCGGCTACCGGCGCGACATTGGTGGTGGCGTGTGCCGCAACCGTCCTGCGCATCGGCGGCGGGGCGCAATCCCTGGGCCGGTTCGACGCCGTCTTGCTTGACGGCTTGGCTTATGGAGAGGGCACCTTTTCTCTCGACACCATGGCCTTCGTCCTTCGGATGGATTAGCGTTTCGCGGTCCGAAAATGACGAGGTCCACGATGCTCCGCCGGGTTGCGTTGTCGCTTCTTTTTTGTCTCGCTTGCGCGTCCGCGGACGCACAGACGTTCAAGAACCTCACGCATCAGCCGCCCACAGGCGCGCTGATGACCTATCAGCTCACCGACGGCACGGTGCTGGCGCAGGGCGGCAACGAGAACGACTGGTACGTCCTCACACCGGACATCAGCGGCAGCTACCAGAACGGCAATTGGAAGCGCGTGGCGAACCTGCCGGCCGGCTATCAGCCGCTCTATTTCGCGGCCTCGGTGCTCGCCGACGGGCGCTTCGTGATGATGGGCGGCGAGTACAACCAGAACGTCTTCGCCTTCACCAATCTGGGCGCGGTCTACGATCCCATCGCCAACACCTGGACGCCGCTCAAGGCGCCGAAGGGCTTCGACTATATCGGCGACTCGCCCTCGACCGTGCTGCCGAACGGACAATTCCTCCTGGGCGCCAAGTTCAAGAAGCTGATGGCGGTGCTCGACCCCACGACGATGACGTGGAGCTCGGTTCCTTACACCGGCAAGAACGATTTCAACGCCGAGGAGGGCTGGACCTTGCTGCCCGACGGCACGATCCTGACTTGGGACGTGAAGAAGCATCCCAAGTCCGAGCGCTACATCCCCGAAAGGGGCAAGTGGGTGAATGCGGGCAACGTCGCGGCCGATCTGTGGGAGGCGCAGGATTGCTGCGGCTGCATCCCCTACGATCCCAACAAGCCCTGCTACCAGCCGCCGGGCGAAGTCGGCCCCGGCATCCTACGCCCCGACGGCACCGTGTTCGCCGATGGCGGCGTCGTCGGCACCAGCAAGGCCCATACCGACATCTGGACGCCGCCATCGGCGGGCGACAAGACCGGTCATTGGACCGCTGGCCCCGACTTCCCGTCCGGCGAGGACGCGGGCGACACCTTCGCCTCGCTGCTGCCCAACGGCCATGTGCTGGCGGAGACGCTCAGCGGCTCGCTCTACGAGTTCGACGGCACCAACCTGATCCACGAGCCCTTCAACGGCAGCGGCAGCGTGCTGATGGTGCTTCCCACCGGCGAGATCCTCGTCGGCGGCTCCGCGGTCTATGCATCGACGGGCACCTATCAGGCGTCCTGGGCGCCGACGATCTCGTCGTTCCCATCGAGCGTGACGCGCGGCCAGACCTATCAGATCGCGGGAACGCAGTTCAACGGGCTCTCCCAGGCCAACCAGTTCGGCGACGAGGACACGACCGCGACGAACTATCCGCTGGTGCGCATCACCAACACCGCGACCGGTCACGTCTTCTACGCGCGAACCCACGGCCACAGCACGATGGGGGTCGCGACCGGCTCGGCGCCCGTGTCGACGAACTTCGACGTCTCCAGCGCAACGGAAACCGGCGCGGGCACGCTCGTCGTCGTCGCCAACGGCATCCCGTCCGCGCCCGTCTCCGTCACCGTGAATTGAGGAAAGGGTTTCCCATGTTGCGTCGCCTCGCGTTGCTCCTCGCCATCGGCCTCGCCGCGTCGCCTGCGGCTGCGCAGACCTTCAAGAACCTCGCCCATCAGCCGCCGGACGGCGCGGGCATCACGTTCCAGATGACCGATGGCACGGTGGTGGCGCAGGGCTTCAACGATTCCGACTGGTGGAAGCTCACCCCCGACGCCAATGGCAGCTATCAAAACGGCACCTGGACGCGGCTTGCGGATCTGCCTGCAGGTTACGCGCCGGATGCGTTCGCCTCGGCGGTGCTAGCGGACGGGCGGCTGGTCGTCGCGGGCGGCGAATACAATGAAGGCAATTTCGCCTTCACCAATCAGAGCGTGATCTACGATCCGCTCGCCAATACTTGGACGGACATCACGCCGCCGAAGAAGATCGCGGCCTTCATTGGCGACTCGCCCTCCAGCGTGTTCCCCGACGGCCGTTTCGTGGTGGGCACGAAGTTCAACAAGAACGTCGCGGCTCTCGACCCCACGACGCTCAAATGGAGTCTGCTGCCCTCGACGAAGAAGAACGACTTTAACGCCGAGGAAGGCTGGACCCTGATGCCGGACGGCACGATCCTGACCTTCGACGTCAAGGATCATCCGCAATCCGAGCGCTACATTCCCGACAGCGGCAAGTGGGTGAGCGCGGGCTCTACCGTCGTCGATCTGCGCGGTCCGCAGAATTGCTGCGGCACCTGCATCACCTACGGGCCCAAGGACAAGTGCTACGACCCGCCGGGCGAAGTGGGACCCGCGATCCTGCGTCCCGACGGCACGGTGTTCGCGGGCGGCGCGCTGGCAGACGGCGAGACCCTGGCGCACACCTCGATCTACACGCCGCCGAGCGCGGGCGACAAGAAAGGCCATTGGACGCCGGGCCCGGATTTCCCGCACGGCGACGAGGCGTTCGACACGCCGGCCGCCCTGCTTCCCAACGGCAATGTGCTGATCGAGGGCTCCAGCGGCTCGCTCTACGAGTTCAACGGCACCACCTTGACGCGCGAGCCGTTCAACAGCGGCGGCGGTGCGCTGATGGTCCTGCCCACGGGCGAGATCCTGGTCGGGGGCTTCGCAGTCTATGCGTCGACGGGGACTTATCAGGCGTCCTGGGCGCCGACGATCTCCTCGGCGCCGTCCAGCGTGACGCGCGGGCAGAGCTATCAGATCGGCGGGACGCAGTTCAACGGTCTCTCACAGGCCGCCGCCTTCGGCGACGAGTTCGAGACGCAGACGAACTATCCTCTCGTGCGCATCACCAACACCGCGACGGGGCACGTGTTCTACGCCCGCACCCATGACCACAGCACGATGGGCGTGGCGACGGGCTCGGCGCCGGTGTCGACCACCTTCGATGTGTCCAGCGCGACCGAGACCGGCGCCGGCACCCTCGTCGTCGTCGCCAACGGCATCCCGTCCGCGCCGGTGAACGTGACGGTGAATTAGAGCCGCCTCGTCATCGCCCGGACAAGCCGGGCGATGACGAGTTTTTGAAAAGTTCGAAGAACGGTGGCGCACCGGACGGGATGAAACTGCGAACTGGTCTCTGGCAATTGTCCGCAGGCGGCCCCCGGCTCACGAACTTGAAGCCGGAAGGCGCAAGGAAAAGCAAATTCAGCGCGTCAGCGTGAACACCGTGCCGCAGCCGAAGTCGCAGTGATGGCCGTATCTGCCGCCCTCCAGAGTCGTGCCGTAGAACGTCCCCTTCGCCTCGATCAGCACACCAGGGTATTCGCCGTCTTTGCACAACTTGTTCCTGCAAAAGGAATAAAGCACCTTCTGCGCGCCTGTGACCGGGTCCACTTCAAACGCCGTGCCGCAGCCGGACGGGCAAGCAACGGTGGCGGTGCCACCGTTCAGCGTCGTGCCATATAGTTTTCCCTTCTCATCGATCAATCCGTTGGGACCTGCGCCGTCTTTGCACACGGCTTTCTTGGATCGGCAAAAGGAATAGACAACCGTCTCCGCGCCGTTTTTCGGGTCGAGCGCGAACACCGTGCCGGAGTTATGGTGGGCGCCGCCAAGGACGGTTGCACCATACAGCAAGCCGCCAACATCGATCAGCCCGCTGGCGGGCTCGTCTCCGTCCGTGCAATTCTGCTGGCTGCAAAACGAATAGAGCACTGTCTCCACGCCGGTCGTCGCATCGAGCGCAAAGAGCGTGCCGCAGCCGCCGCCGCTGGGGCAGTTTGTGCCGCCTCGTCCCGTCGTGCCGTACAACGTGCCGTCAACGTCGATCAGACCGCCGCTGGGCAGGTTGCCGTCCGCGCAGGGGTAGCCGCCGCTGCAAAAGGAATAAAGCACAGTCTCAGCGCCGGTGGCCGGGTCGAGCGCGAACACCGTGCCTCGGTCATAGGTCCCGCCGAACTGTGTTGTACCGTAAAGTACGCCGTTCGCAGAAGTGAGACCGCCGCTCGGGTAATGGCCATCCATGCAATTCTGCTGCTCGCAAAAGGAATGAAGCACCTTCTCCGTGCGCGTCTTCGGGTCGAACGCAAACACCGTGCCCACCTGATAGGTGCCCCCAAGTTGCGTTTCGCCGTAGAGCCGGCCCTTCAGGGCGATCACACGGCCGGGACCCGCACCGTCTTGGCATAACTTTTTCCTGAATTCCCCGCAAAAGGAATACAGTATTGCCTCTGCACCGGTCGCCGGATCGACTTCAAACACCGTACCGCAGCCGGACGCGCTGCAGCTGGTACCGGTACCGCCGAAGCTCGTTGTTCCGTACAGCGTGCCCCTGACATCGATCAGGCCGCTGGGGCCGCTGCCGTCCGGGGCGCCGCCGAACGCGTACAAGACCGTCTCCGGTCCCTTGGCAATTGCCGTTGACGCAAATTGCAGGGCCAATGCGCAGCCAATCGCGCCGGCACAACGCCCGAAGAACCCGCCATTCATGCCGGTCCCTCCAAAAGTCCGCGCAAGCATACACGAAGACAAATAGAGAGTCAGTCAGAGGCGCCGGACGGGGCGAACTGCGAACCGGATATCGATCGTCCGTTGCCCCCAAATTCGCCGTTAGCGCCCAACGAGAAATTTCGCGGCCGATCATTTGAGATCTGGCGCACCCGGCAGGATTCGAACCTGCGACCTTCGCCTTCGGAGGGCGACACTCTATCCAGCTGAGCTACGGGTGCGTGCGGTCGCGAGCTATAGCGCAACGCCGCGCGCTTTGCACTACGGCGTCTTGGCGTCGCCCATTTCCTTCATCAGGCGGTAGGTGAACTCGACGGATTCGTAGAAGGAATCCTGTTTGCGGCGCTCGTCGCGGCCGTGGGCGCGCACGTCGTCGATGTCCTCCCAGGCGCCGCCGACGCCGTAGCTCGGGATGCCGGCGCTGCGGGTGTAGAGGGAATCGCTCGCGCCCGCCCCCATCGCCGGGATCACCGGCTTGCCGGGCCACATGGCGTGGACGACGTTCTCGATTGCGCCCAGCACCGCCGGCGTCGGCTGCGATTCGGGGCCGTGCACGACGCCGCCCATCACCGAGACCTTGATCGCGGGATCGCTCAAGACCTTCTCGAGCGCCGCCTGCGTGCCTGCGACCGTCTCGTCGGGCATGATGCGGCACTGCACGACGGCGTCGGCGCGCGCGGGCAGCGCGTTCTCCTGCACGCCCGCGTTCAGCATCGTCGCCACGCAGGTCGAATGCAGGATGGCGTTCATCTCGGTGAGCTTGGAAAGGCGCGCGGCGGCGCCAAGGTCGATCGGCTCCTTCGCGACTGCCTGCATGTCGGCGCGCATCGCGCCGTCCTCCAGCATCGCGCGGCGCTGGAAATAGAGCCGCGTCGTCGCGTTGGTGCGATAGGGGAACTGGAACCTCGAGAGCTTCACCAATCCGTTCGCGAGCTCGTAGATCGCGTTGTCGGGGCGCGGCTCCGAGGAATGGCCGCCCTTGTTCGTCACCTCGAGCTTATAGGTGACGTAGGTCTTCTCGCTCGTCTCGACGACGAAATCGATCTTCTTGCCCTTCGCGATCTCGCCGCTGGCGCCGTCGGGATTGATGACGAGGCCCGCATCGACCAGATCGCGATGCTCCTTCAAGAGGAACGCCGGACCGTCCTGCTCCAGCCCGACTTCCTCGTCGGCGGTGAAGGCGACGATGATGTCGCGGTCGGGGACGAAGCCTTCCTTCTTGAGGCGGATCAGCGAAGCGGCGACGGCGGCGTCGGAATCCTTCATGTCCGACGTGCCGCGGCCGTAGAAATAGCCGTCCTTCTCGGTGAACTTGAACGGCGGCAGGGTCCAGTCTTCGGCCTTGGCCTCGACCACGTCCATGTGGCAGATCCACATGACCGGCTTGCCTTTGCCCTTTCCGTGGATGCGCACCACGACATTGACCTGATGGGGATATTGCGGCTCCGGCACGACGTGGATGTCGGAATCCGTAAAGCCTCCCGCCTTCAGATATTTGACCAGGATGTCGGCGACGCCCTTGGTGCCGACGTCGTGGACGGAATGCACCTCGACGATGTCGCGGAAGATGTCGTGCGCGAGCTTCTGGTTGTCCTCAGGCGGCGTGTTCGCGGGCGCGGCCGCGGTCAGAAGCAGCGCCGAGGCGGCGGCGGCAAGTTTCACACTGCGCATGACATTTTCCCCTGAGTAAGCGCCTGAAGCGCCTGTTGCACGACCTCGTTGCCTGCCTCCCACACCATGCGCTTCCACTCGACGGAGTCGGGATAGAAGGCGGCGCGGATCTGCAGGCGGATCTCCTCGGCGTCCCTGTGATCCGGGCCCGCGACGCTGTGCAGCCAGTTGTCCCGGCGCAGCGCCGAAAACATCTCGCGCGGCGGGCAGGTTCCCACTTCCAGAGCGGCGAAGGTGACTTGGGTCTTCGGCATCAGCTTGGGCACCGCCTTGTCGATGGTGCCGACGAGCGCTGGCGACACCGACTCGCCCGACTCGCTCGAGCGCACGCGCTCGCCCCAAATCGTCCTGGCCCGCGCATAGGCGGACGAACCGGGCAGGTCCTCGCTGATCATCTCGCCATGGCCGTGCGCGCCGAGGCCGGAGTGGAAGTCGATCGCGATCAGTCTGCGTGACCCCCGCAATTCCTCGGCCGTCACGTCGCGCAGCATCGCCGCCGACCAGCTCTCCTTCGCGCCGCCGTAGAAGATGCCGTCGGGATATTCGTATTGGCCGCGGCTCATGGCTTCCTGCAGCGCGAATTCGCCATGCTGCGCCGCATAGGCGCGAAGCCGCTCGTTCGCCGCTTTCAATCCCTCGCGCGACATATCCTTCGGATTGATGGCATCGGCCAGCAGCGCATAGGCGGGGTGCGCGGGCAGGTTCGAGAAATCGGCGAAGTTGCGGTTGATGTCGGCATTGTCCTCGTTGACGCGCCGGTCCCAGGCGAAGCCGTAAGGGTTGAGCGCGTGCAGCAGCACGATCTTGGTGCCCTTGGGCGCGCGCAGGCGGCCCTCGCGCAGCAATCCCGTCTGCACGCCCGAGCCGAAATAGCCTTCCACGCCATGCGTGGCGGAGATCAGAAGCAGCGCGGTTTCGGCATCGCGCGCGCCCATGATCGCGGTGTCGAGGAAGAGCGGCTTGCCGTCGCGCGTCTTGGCAGCCGGATGCACGCGCGCGGTGGTGCCGAGCCCCGCCTCCTTGCAGGCGGCGAGGAAATTCGCGCGCCCCGTCGCGTAGTCCGGCGGGAAATGCGCCTCGCTCACTTCAGCACCTGGCGGAACGCGCCGTCCCAATCGGCGCCGGGCGGGTGCTCTTCGTACCAGGCGATGCGCGCAAGCTGCAGGTCGTAGAGCTTCTGGCTGGCGCCGGAGAGCTTGCGGCATTGATCGATCAGCTCGCGCGTCTTTTCCCATTGCTGGGTGCGCAGCGACTGGAAGATGTGGTCGTGGAAGGTCGTCAGCGCGCGGAATTTCGGGCTGGCGCGCATCACCGGATTGCCGAGCTGGGCATAGAGCTTGACCGGCGCCTGACCGATGCCCGTCTCGACGAAATCGACTTCCAGGAACGCGAAGCCACGCTCGGCGGCTTTTCTTGTGTCCTCGCTCACGATCACCGCGGGGCCGTAGGTGGCGGAGAGCGCCTGGATGCGCGCCGCCATCGCCGCGCAATCGCCGACCGCGGAGTAGGTCGTGCGGCCATGGCTCTTGAAGCCGCCCGCGATCGCAGGGCCGGTGGAGATGCCGATGCCGATCTCGACGGGGGCGATCGCGGTGCCGTCGATGCGCCGCTCATGGGTGACGATTTCGTTGACGCGCGCGATCACCTCCATCATGCCGCTCGCCGCCTCGCAGGCATGGATGGCGTGCTCGGGATCGTCCAGCGGCGCGTTCCAGAAGCAGGAGAAGCCCTCGCTCGAGATCCGCTCGATGGTGCCGCGATGGGCGAGCGCTGCATCCATCAACGGCGTGAACACCCGCTGCAGCAGCCGCGTGAACGCGACGGGATCGTCGCGGAACGACGCAGCGAGCCCCGCGAATCCGCGCACGCCGCAGACGAGATAGGTCACGTTGCGCATCTCGCCGTCGAGCCTGAGCAGCGCGGGATTGCGCGCGATGCGCTCGATGGCTGGCGCGCTCAGGGAATCGGCGAAGGCGTCGTGCAGCCGCGCGCGGGCGCCCGCGACTTCCATCAGCCGCGCCGCGGCACCGGCGACGAAGACCAGGGCGAGGCCGAGCCCGGGACCCAAGGCATCGAACAGCACGCCGTTGGCGCTGAACAGCCGCCACGAGATCGCGCCCGCGCCCGCGATCGCAACCAGCGTGAACGCGCCCGCCCACCACACGCCGAAGCGCGCCGGCACGAACGCGCCCGCAAGCCCGATCAGAAGAAGAAGCGCGAGTTCCGCCTTGTTCGCGACGGCGGGGCGGCGCAGCGTCTGGCCCAGAAGCAGGTTCTCCAGCGCCTCGGCATGGATGTTCGCGATCGAGCGCGGTCCGAACGGCGTCATCGCCACATCGCCCGGCGCGCCGACATAGACGATGGCGTGTTTGAGATCGCTCGCGTGCTCCGTCGAGACGACGCGCTGGCTCGCGTCCTTGCCGTAAGCGATCCAGAACGAGCCGTCCGGCGCGGTCGGAAGCTCGCGGCCGAAGGCCGATATCGCACCCACCCCCGACGCGCCGCCCAACAGGCCGCCGCCGTCGCCGGCGCGGAACTGGAGCGTGCGCTTGTTTCCGACGACGCGCAGCGCCGCCCCTTCCAGCGACGCGACCGGCTTTCCTTTCAGGCGGAAGACCAGCGGCATGCGGCGCAGCACGCCGTCGCGGTCGGGGCCGAGATTGAACGCGCCCGTGCCGGCGCTCGCCCGCGCGAGCAGCGGGATCGGTCCGGCGGCGGTCGGGAAATCCAAGGCGCGCGAGAAGGGGTAGCGCTCGCCCAGGAAGCTCACCGCGTTCTTGGGCGCGAAGCTCCCGCCTTCGCCGAGCGTGAAGCCGGTGACGGTGGCGATCTTGGAGAAGGAATCGCCCAGCGCCTTGTCTGGCGACGGCATGTCCTCAAGTGCCGTGCGGGCGGCGTCGAAACCCGGGCCGGGCGGAAGCTCGGAGACGAGGCTCTTGGGCGATTGCGGATCGGGCTGGCCAAGCGGCATGACGAGCACGGCCATCTCGGCGCCCTGCGCGCGCAGATCCGTCAGGAGCTTGGCGAGGTCGGCATGGGCCAGCGCGTCGGTCTCGATCACCTTGACCGAGAAGCCGGCCGCTTCGCGCGTATCGCGATAGGGCCGCGGCTGGGTGCGCTGATAGGCGTCGAACAGGAAGCCGCGCATTCCCGATGCCAGACCCGCCCAGTCGCTGCCCAACACGGCCAGCGCAAGCGCCAGCGCGATCAGGGGAAACGCCCAGATGGAACGGGGGCGGTCGCGGAAACTCATGGAAAACCCGGCTCGTGGAGCGGCGATGCTATCACGCCTTCCCGGGCCTTGAGGAAGCGGAGTTTGCGCATTCCAGGCACATGCCCGTGATCTCGACCGTCTCGCGTTCCGGCGCGAAGCCGCCCGAGCGCGCGGCTTTGGCCAGCGCCGCGTCCAGCGCCGTGTCCTCGATCTCCGCGGCCCGGCCGCAGGCGCGGCAGAGGAGGAAATGGCTGCAATGCGCCTTGGTGGGCGCGAAGCAGGCGACGAAGGCGCTCAGCGAATCGATGCGATGGACCAGCCCTTCGCGGGTGAGGAAATCGAGCGCGCGATAGACCGTGGGCGGCGCGGGCCGCTTGCCGGCGCGGGCGAGCTGGCCGAGCACGTCATAGGCGCCCATAGGCTTGTGGCTCTCGAGCACGATCTCCAGCACTTGGCGCCTGAGCGCGGTGAACGCCGCGCCCAGCTGCTCCGCCACGGCCAGCGTCGCCTGCACGCAGTCGCGGTGGTCGTGATGTCCGGGGAAGCTCATCGCCGCACCCGCTCCGCCAGCATCGACAGGGCGAACATCGCGGCCGCGGCGAGCACGATGGCGGGCCCCGCCGGGATGTCCTTCCACCAGGCAAGGCTCAGGCCCAAAGGGGCCGTGAGCGCGCCGATGACGGCGGCGATGATCGCCATCGCTTCCGGCGTGCGCGCGAAGGGACGCGCGGCTGCGGGCGGGATGATGATCAGCGCCACGATCAGGAGCGCGCCCACCACGCGCAGTCCGAACGCGGTGAGCAGCGCCACCAGCACCAGGAAGGCGATGTCCGCGACGCGGCTGGCACGTCCTTCCGCGCGCGCGATGTCGCCGTTCACCGCAGCGCTCAGCCAGGCGCGCCAGAAGAGCGCGGTGCCGCCGAGGATGCCCAGCGCGGCGGCGCCGATGCCGATCAGGTCGCTGTTCGACAGCGCCAGCACGTCGCCGAAGAGATAACCCAGAAGATCCGTGCGCACCGTCTCCATCGACGCGAGCAGCACGAAGCCGAGCGCAAGCCCCACATGTCCCACGATGCCGACGAAGGTGCCCGCGGGGATCAGGTCGTCGCCCGCGCGCGCCATCACCAGCGCGGCCGCGACGGCAAGCACGCTCACGCCGACGAGCGGCGAGATGCCGATGAGCAATCCAATCGCGGCACCCAGAAGGCCCATATGCGCGATGGATTCGCCCAGATACGCCATGCGCCGCCACAGCACGAAACAGCCCAGCGGCCCCGCCGCCGCACCCAGCAGCCCGGCTCCGAGGCCGGCACGGAGAAGGAAATCATCCATGGGCGTATGCGGCGAAACGGCCCGTCGTTCGCTGTTGCTCACGACCCCTTCGAGGCTCGCTCCGCTCGCACCTCAGGGTGACGGTCCGACTGATAGAACAAACAAGCGCGTCATCCTGAGGTGCGAGCCGAAGGCGAGCCTCGAAGGATGATCCATCCGCTTTAAACTGCGTCATGCCGAGCCCGTGTGATGGCTGTGATCGTGGCGGTGGGCGTAGAGCGCGAGCTCGGCGGCCGTGCGCGTGCCGAAGAGCTCTTCGAAGGCGGGATCCTTCAGGACCTGCTCGGCCCTGCCCTCGCAGCACACATGGCCGTTCAGGCAGACGACGCGGTCGGCCTGCGCCATGACGACATGCAGGTCGTGGCTGACCAGAAGCACGCCGCAGCCGGTCTCGTCGCGCAGCTCCGCGATCAGGTGATAGAGCGCCGCCTCGCCCGCGACGTCGACGCCGGCCAGCGGCTCGTCGAGCACGAGCAGCTCCGGCCTGGTCGCGACGGCGCGCGCCAGCAGCACGCGCGCGAGCTCGCCGCCCGAGAGCGCCGAGAGCTGCCGCGGCTCCAGCGCCGCCACACCGGTGCGCTCCAGCGCCGCGCGCGCATCGTCTTGCTTGGCGTGGAGGCGCAGGAAGCGTCCGACCGTGATCGGCAGGCTGCGGTCGCGCGGAAAGTTCTGCGGCACATATCCGACACGCAGTCCCGGCTTGCGTTCGATGCGGCCCTTCGCCGGCATCAGCCCCAGCATCGCCTTGAGCAGGCTGGTCTTGCCCGAGCCGTTCGGCCCGATCAGCGTGACGATCTCGCCCGCGCCGATGGCAAGCCCCACCCGGTCCAGGATCGTCCGCCCCCCGGCCCGCACGCTCAGATCGGTGACGATGATCAGCATGGCATTGTTATAACATAACGTACCGCCTCACCGTCATCCCCGGCCGAGCGCCGCAACGCGGCGCGAGGGTGAAGGGGACCCAGGTGGAGAGACCGGGTCTGGTCCGTCCCACCTGGATCCCCTTGACCTCGCATCGACGCTGCCGCGCCGATGCTCGCCAGGGACGACAATATTTGCAGGCTCGGAACATACGTCGCTTGAAACAAGGATTTGCAGCGCCATCTCAGGCGGGCGGATCAACCCGCCAAGGCCCGATGTCGTCCGCGTCTGCAAAAATTGAAAAACAAAAACGCAATAAAGTTTCACGCCTCGCTTACGCTGTATGAAATTTCAGTGACGCGGGCGTCATTTTCGCTTGTAGTTTGAAAAGACAGGCGTATCTTTCCGCCAAGCGATCAGCGAAAGGCGTGTCATGGAAGTCAATATCACCAAGGACCCGGCCTATAACGCGGTCGATCCGCACGACTTCCCCGCGATGCTGGACGTGAACCGCTACGGCGAGCGCTCCACCGCTTTCGACAAGATCATCTCGGCGACCCACGATCATTTCTGGGATCCGCTGGACAAGAAATACATCGACTTCACGCAGCCCTTCGACACGGCGAAGGAATATCTCGTCAATCCGGCGGCCAACGCCGATCTGCGAACGGCCATCGGCGACAAGCTCGACGAGGCCGGCAAGATCAAGCTCGTCAATCTCGACGTGTCGTGGTCGCTGTCGTCGATCCTGCACGGCGAGCAGGGCGCGCTCGCGCTGTCCGCCTCGCTCTGCCACATCCTGCGCGATCCGGGTGAGCAGGAATACGCCGCCAACCAGACGCGCGAGGAAGCCCGTCACGTCACCGCGTTCTCCGCCTACGTCAAGGCGCGCTGGGGCAAGCCGTCGAAGGTCGGCCCCGCGCTCGGCAACCTGCTCAACGAGCTCGTCTCCTCGCCGCTCGTCTGGAAGAAGCTCGTCGGCATGCAGCTGCTCGTCGAGGGGCTCGCGATGGGCGCCTTCGCGACCTTCTTCAAGGAGACGCGCGATCCCTTGATGAAGCATCTGATGCAGATGGTCATGACCGACGAGGCGTTCCATCACAAATTCGGAAAGATCTGGGCCGACCGCACGATCCCGAAGCTGTCGAAGGAAGAGCACAACCTCATCGAGGACTGGGCGTGGGACGTGTTCCAGGTGCTGCTCTACAACCTCGGCTCGCCCGACCAGAAGGCGTGGATCTACGAGGCCGTCGGCCTCGATCCGATGTGGTGCCAGCAGGCGTTCATGGAAGCGCTCACCGACGCGGGCATCCGCGAGGAGCTGCAGGAGACGACGAACATCTTCCGTGTACTGATCAAGACGCTGCTGAAAGCCGGCATCATCACCGACCGCACGCGCAACAACTACGCGGCCTATATCGACATGGCCGAGCTCTATGCCGAAGGCGACCGCATGGTCGGCGACGACATCGCCGAAGAGGGCATCAAATACCTGATGCAGCTCAACGGCGGCCAGCTCCTGCGCACGCCCTCGATGCTGGCGGCGGAGTAAGCCCACCCTGTCATGGCCCGCGAATGCGGGCCACCCAGGTGGGTTCTGCACACTCTTCGTAAATATTACACCGTCATCGCCCGGCTTGTCCGGGCCATGGCGTTTTCTTAGAGAGCAGAGAAGACGTCACCTGGGTGGCCCGCATTCGCGGGCCATGACAATTGGGGCACGGCTCACGCCCGCAACCGCTCGCGCTCTCCCAGCACCCGTCCGCCCGACATCGCGTCCAGCCGTTCGAGCGCGCGCGTCAGCATGATGCGGCCATAGGCCTCGTTCATGTGCATGCCGTCGTCCACGGCCGCGCTGCCCAGCCGCTCGGGGTTCTGCGCGTATTCGGCCTTGCTGAAGCCGGCGACGCCGATCGTGGATTCGTCCTGCCAAAGGATCTCGCCGCCGTGGCGGCCCACGAGCGCGGCGCCGATCTCCTCGACCTCCGCGATCAGCTTCGCCCGGAACGCCGCATCGGCAAGGCGGCGATGCTTGCGCAGGAACGTCCAACTCGCCTCGACATCGGAGCGGTAAGGCGTCGGCAGGATCAGCGCCGGCTGCGGGCCCGCCTCGCGGATGCGGTCGAGCAGCCAGAACGCCTGGTTGTCGTTCAGCACGGCCTCAGTCATCGCGGTGAAACAGCCGCGCGAGATCAACGTCTCCACCTGCCCCCAGCGGCGATGCTCGACCGTGCCGAAGCCCTCGATGAGCCTGCGGATGTTGACGCGCACGCCGAGCCCGATCAGCAGGAACGCGTCATAGTCGCCGACCGCCGCGCTCTGCCTGCCGCCGGAGGTCGTCGCGAACTGCCCGGCGAGCTTGTCGTCGCGCGCCGTGAACGCGCCGTCCTCGAAGGCGAGATGCTCCAAGTCGCTGCCGTTCGCGGCGAAGAAGGTCAGGCTGAGGTGCGGCAGGTCCTGTGCGATGCCGTTCTTCCAGGCGGTGTGATAGGTGGCGGCGTGCGAATTGCCGATCGCGCAAAGCGAAAACGGCTTCACGACCCGAAGGCCTCGAGGAGCACGTCCTCGCAGACCGCGTCGTCCTCGGACGTCTCGTCGCGCCGGTTCTTGCGCTGCCCTTTTTCCTTGCGACGGCGCTCGCGGCGCTCGGCGCGGCTCTCCTCCGCCGCGGGCGCCGTGACCGTGCCCGAGGGTGGGCGGTGCTGCTCGAAGAAGACGCGCATCACCGCCTCGACGCCGGCCTGGCTCACCGCACGCAGATTGCTCTCGTAGAAGAAGCCGCGCGACCACGGGCTCGCGATCATCTCATAGGAGGGGAAGTAGTCGATATTGTCGTGGGCCCTCGCGAGGTCGCCCGCGACCGCGCGCAGCACGGACTTCGAATATGTCGTCGCCGCAAGCACGTGATCGTCGGTCGCCGTCGCCGTCAGCGGCACGGGCGAGACGGTGAGCAGCACGCGCAGCTTGGGGTTCGTCTCCCGCACCAGCTTGAGGAACTGCTCGAAATCGTCGCGGACCTCGGCGTAGTCGAAGTTCTTGAACACGTGCACGCCGGGGTCGTAGTCGCCCGCGATCGTGCCCGGCGCGGTCGGGAAGACGCGGCCGGTGTTCCTGTCCATCCACGCTTCCGTCAGCCCGAAAGTGAACACCAGCACGTCCATGCGCGCGAACAGCTCCTGGACCTTGTCGAGATGCTCGCGGCGGAGCGCCAGCGCCTCCTCGAGCGACTCGAAGCCTTGGCTCTCGATGTTGGGGCGCAGCGCGTCGTAGAAGCGGCCGTCCTTCGTCCACACATCCGCCGCCTCGACCGAGCCGGCATGGGCGTCCTGCGCGAGCTGCAGAAGCTGGCGCGCGGAATAGATATTGCCATAGCGCGCGGAGTAGATGCCGTAGCCGAACTCCTTCGCCGTCTCCTCGCTCAGCGCCGCCGGCGCGGGCTCGACGTCGAGCACGTTGAAGCCGCTGGCGCGCATGTGGCGCGCGACATGCTGGGCGAAGCAGCTTCCGGCGGTGGCGATGCCGTCGCCCGCCGCGATCTCGAATTTCTTCCTGTAGAGGCCCTCGGCCGTCAGCGGGTGCGCCTCGGAGACGCCGCTGCGCCAGAAGCTCTTGGGATCCCGGTTTTCGTACGGTGAGCGCATGGGCGCGAACGTATCATGCGCGGCGCGCGCGCGACAATCTGAGGAGGGCGGTTGCAACAAGGCCGACGGCGAACGCCACGCACATCCAGCCGAAGGCGTCCCCGATCCGGTCGTAAACCGTGTTTCCGCCGCGTCCGTCGAGCGGCAGCTCGCCCGTCAGGCTGACGAAATCCCCGCCCGTCTTGCGCATCGCCACCAGCCTTCCATAGCGGTCGTTGAGGGTGAGGAGCCCGTCGCGGGCCGCGCGTGCCATCGGCACGCCGTTCTCGACGCTGCGCAGGATGGCGATGCGGGCATGGCTCCAATCGTCCTTGTCGAAATCCCAGGCGGGCACGGCGAGCAGGCGCGGGTGGGTTTGGGTCTCGTCGCTGCGTACCATGCGCTGGAAGTCCATGTCCTTGCAGATCTCCACCCCCGTGCCGTTGGCGAGCACGAAGGGCGCGGTCCCGGGCGTGTAGATGGACTCCAGGCCGGGCACGAGCTGGCGCTTGACATAGACCGGCGGCATCTCGCCACCCGCCGTCGCGGCATAGGCGATGTTGTGGCGCTTGCCCCCGGACCAATCATTGAAGCCTGCGATCACGGTCGCGTTGGCGTGGTCGGCGGCCACGACCAGGCGTCCCGCCGACTCGTCGCGCCACGCCGGCATGACGCGCGCCATGTTCTCGGGCAGCACGATCAGGCGCACGTCCTTCAGCTTGGCCATCTCGGCCGCATAGGCGTCGACGGTCTCGAGCGTCGCCTTGCCGTCTTCGCGGAAGATCGCCGATGTGCGCGTGTCGGTGTCGACGAGGCCGACGCGGATATGGCTGTCCGGGGCCGCGCTCATGCGCAGCGCGCCGAAGCCCGCATTGGCCGCAAATACGGCGACGGCCAGCACGGCCGGAAGCGCCGTGCGCGTGCGCAGGGCGAGTGCGATACCCGCTGCTACGAATCCCAGAAGGAAGGTGATGCCGGTGAAGCCCACCAGCGATGCCGTCTGGATCAGCATCGGCGCGCCCACTTCCGCCGCGGCGGGTGTCGCGACCGACCCGCCCGCGCGATTGAACGCGATGAGGAAGTCGAACCCCGCCCACAACGCTGCGAACGCCAGCATCGCAGGCGCCGCGCCGAATGCGCGCTGCACGCGCCGCGCGCCCAGCACGCAGGCCGCGAACGCCAGCGAGGGGCCGAGCAGCGACAGCAGCAGCACGGGAAGCGGCAGCAGGCCCAGATAGGCCCGCAATATGCTGGTCGAGCCGAGCGCGCAGCCGAGCCATGCCGCGAAGAAGACCTGCCGGCCTTTCGTCTCCCCGAAGGCGAGCCACAGCACCGGCACCGGCGCGAGCCAGGCGAGCCACCATTGCTCTCCAAGCCCGATGGAGAAGTAGAATCCGATCGCTGTGAGCAGCGCGCAGGCAATGGCGGTCATCGCGGTTTCTCCGTCAGGAAGGATTGGATCGCGCGGCCCATGGCGCGCTTGAACAGCGCGCGGAACCCGGCCTCGCCGCCGGCGACGCGTCCGGCGCGATAGAGCGTGACGAGGCCCTGGCTCAGCGCCGCGATGGTGATCATGATCTCGATGGGCTCGACGCCGCCGATCAGGCCTTGCGCCTTCGCGCGTTCGAAGAACTGCAGATAGAGCACGCCCGCCGGCGAGCGGCCCGCGAGGAAATCGTCCGGATAGCGCCGCGCGACATTGGTGTGGATGAGGAACGCGGCCTCGAAGCGGCGCGGCCTCTCGAGCGCGAAATCGACGAACGCGTCGCCCATCCCCTCGAACCAGGCGCGCGGATCGCCGCGCGGCACCGCCTGTGCCCGCGCCGACCATTCCTCCAGCGCGTCCAGCACCAGCGCGTCGATCAGGGCCTGCTTGTTCTCATAGTGGCGGTAGATCGCCATCGGCGTGATGCCGACCGCGCGCGCGATATCGCGCAGCGACACGGCCTCCATGCCGCCTTGCTCGAAGGCCGCGCGGGCGGCGGCCAGGATCTGGTCTTTGGTCTCCACGTATACAGTGTATACGTTCTGGCGGGCCTTGCAAAGCCCGGGTCCTCAGGCTATGAATGAACGTTCATTCAGTCCAAGGCCCGATGTCCGCTGCCGCCCAGAAGCCCGAAGACAAGCGCGCCAAGCTGCTCGACGCGGCGCTGGAGCTGTTCGAGACGCGCGGCTTCGACGGCGTCGCGGTGCCCGAGATCGCCAAGGCCGCAGGCGTCGCCACCGGCACGCTCTATCTCTACTTCAAGGACAAGGCCGCGCTGGTGAACGGGCTCTACCGGCACTGGAAGGGCGCCTACAACGCGATGGTGCTCGCGCCGCTGCCCGAAGATTTGGGGCCCCGCGAGATCTTCTCGCGCACCTGGCAGCGCATGACGCTGTTCGCGCAGACCTATCCGCGCGCGGTGCGGTTCATGGATCTGCATCATCACGGCGCCTATCTCGACGCCGAAAGCCGCAGCCTGAGCCGCGACTATGCCGAGGTCGCTCAGGCCTTCGCGCGCCGGGCACGCGCGCAGGGCGCGATCCGCGACATCGATCCGATCCTGATCGTGGCCCTGATGTGGGGCGCCGCCGCGGGGCTGGTGAAGTTCGCCGCCAGCGGCGCGCTCACGCTCGACACGAAATCCGCAACCGCGATGGAGGACGCGCTGTGGCGCGCCATCGCGACCGAAGAGAGCCGACTATGACTACCAACGAAGGGAGCTAGACATGGCACGCAAACGCAAAGGTGAGGGCCAGACCGCGCTGGTCACGGGCGCGAGCGCCGGCATCGGCATCGACCTGGCGGAATGCTTCGCCCGGGACGGCTACGATCTCGTCCTCGCCGCGCGCTCGGAAAGCGCGCTGAACGAGGTCGCCGCGCGCCTCGCCGAGAAGCACAAGGTGAAGGCCGCCACGGTTGCCCTCGACCTCGGCGCCCATGGCGCGGGGCACAAGCTCGCGGATGCGATCAAGGCGAAGGGCGTCGAGATCGACGTCGTCGTGAACAATGCGGGCTTCGGCATCGCGGGCGCGTTCGACGGCTCGCAGGAAGAGGGCCAGCTCGGCATGGTCGACCTCAATGTCCGCGCGCTGGTGGAGCTGACCCATATCTATTGGCCGCGGATGCTCAAGAACAAACGCGGCGGCGTGCTCAACGTCGCTTCCACCGCCGCGTTCCAGCCGGGTCCTTTGATGGCGGTCTATTATGCGAGCAAGGCGTTCGTGCTCTCCTTCTCGGAAGCCTTGTGGAAGGAAGCGGAAGGCGCCGGCGTGCATGTGAGCTGCCTCTGCCCGGGACCGACGGTCAGCAAGTTCCGCGAGCGTGCCGGCACCGGCAAGACCAAGCTCTCGCGCGTGGGCACGCCGATGAGTTCGCAGAGCGTCGCGCGCATGGGCTATCGCGCCTTCCAGAAGAACCGCCGCGTCATCGTCACCGGCGCGCGCAACAAGATGCTCGCCGGCCTGGCGCCGTTCCTGCCGCGCAAGATGCTGCTTTCGACCGTGCACAATCTCCAGAGCCCGGCGTAGGATGCGTCCATGAGCGAGACCCGGATCGGCGATCATGTCACCGTCGCGCGCGACGGCGCGGTGGCGACCGTCACGATGAACCGCGGCGACGGACGCAACGCGCTCTCGAAGCAGCTCATCGTGGAGATGACGCAAGCGGCGCGAAGCTTCGCCGACGATCTCAACGTCCAAGCGGTGATCGTCACGGGCGAGGGCGCCTTCACCGCGGGCGCGGATCTGAAGGACCCCGGCCTCGACCGCCGCCGTGCCGACGGGCTGATGGAGCGCCGCCACATGGTGCGCATCGGGCCGGATCTCTGCGAGGCATGGGAGCGTGTCGAGCAGGTCACGATCTGCGCGATCGAGAAATACTGCATCGGCGGCGGCGCCGCGCTCGCGGCGTCGTGCGATTTCCGCGTCATGGGAAGGAGTGCGCATTTCCGCCTGCCGGAGATCCCGCTCGGCATGAACATGAGCTGGCACGCGGTGCCCAGGCTCGTCTCGCTCATCGGTCCCTCGCGGGCCAAACAATTCGTGATCTTCGGCGACAAGGTCGACGCGGAGCAGTCACTCGCCTGGGGTCTCGCCGACGAGATCGCCGAAGACGGCGAAGCGCTCGCGGCCGCGCGGCGCTGGGCGCAGAAGATCGCCAAGCTCCCGCCCAATGCGGTGCGCATGAGCAAGGTGTCGGTCAACCAGGCTGCGAACGCGCTGCATCGCGCGACGACGTTCATGGACGCCGACCAATACGCGCTCGCCACCACGAGCGAGGATTACAAGGAAGCCATCAAGGCGTTCCTCGAAAAGCGCGATCCGAAATTCACCGGACGATGACAGCGCGGCAATGCGGCATGAGAGGCCGGGCAGTTTCTGCCTTGCGGCTGCAAAGCCTGCCGCACTTGTCGCCCAACTATGTCGGGGAAGGATTTCTTCACCCTCTTTTGCGCGCAAAGGCGTGAGCCCGTCCGCGGCACGATGCGTGCTTGCCGGACTATCCAGACCCGCAACGGAGACGATCATGTCGATGAGTGTCGATGCGTCCGCGAGCTTGAACCCGGCGCTCTCCGCCATGCTGGCGCAGCTCACGCCCTCCGGCGGTTCGACCGGGAATGCCGCGCCGGCATTTCCCGGCACAAGCGCGCCTGCGCCCGCGACCGGCGTCGCCACCGGCAGCGGCAAGGCGCAGGTGAGCAGCGATATCCTGAACCTGTTCAGCCAGATGCATCAGGCCGCGGGATCGGCGCATCACGGCGGCGGCGCGGGCGCGAGCTCCGCCGCGAGCGGCTCGACCACCACGGCTTCGACGGCCAGCACGATGATCGATCCGCTCGACCGGCTCATGGCCGCGATCGATATGAACGACGACCCGACATCGGCGCAGACGCAATTCGTCGACCCCAACACGCTCATGCCAGATCCGGACGGCGCATAGTCGCAATCGGCTAGGATCAAAAACAACTTGTCATGACCCGCGAATGCGGGCCACCCAGCTGGGTTCCGCACAAAAGATTCACGCGGAGACGCGGAGTACGCGGAGGTTCAATTCTACTCCGCGCCCTCCGCGTCTCCGCGTGCGATTCTTTTTTAGGAGCCGATGTCACCTGGGTGGCCCGCATTCGCGGGCCATGACACCGGGATCTAAAATTGGGTACAGACCCTAATGCGTCAGCCGCATCGCCACCTGCGCCAGGAGAACGCGCGCGCCCTTGCGGCCCAGCGCGCGGTCGGTGACGGCTTGCAGGCGATCGGCGATGGCCGCGACGTCGGGCTGGCGCCAGGTGCGCACTTGCGTCGCGGCGAAGGCCATCATGTTGCGCACATAGGCGTCGCGCAAAACGGGCATCGCGTGATCGGCCTCGGCGCGCAGCGTCTCGTCGGGCACGTCGATGCCGATGCCGATCATCAGCAGGCCGGCCGGGTGGTCGTTGTTCACGATCGTCGCGTAGATGGGATCGATCATGAGATAGGATTTCGACTGGGTGACCTTGTGGACGGCCGCTTTCTTGTCGTCGTCGGCGCGCGCGGGCATGACCGCGTGCATGGGCGCGAGCATGGCGAGGGCAAGGAGGAGGGCGCGTCGGGTGGGTCGCATGATCGGCTTTCGGCGTTGTGCTAGCACTAGCGCGAACAAGGTAAAGCCGGGGTTACCGGCCGCAGGATAGGGAGTGGACGATGATGAAAAAATGGCGGATTTCCTTGGTTTTCCTGGCCTCCACGACTTTGGCCGCGTCCGCGCTGGCGGCCGAGCAGCCCGGAACCAGCTTCCATGTGAAGGCGAACGAGCTGCCCAAGCCCTACGCCACCCCGGCGGCCGACAATTCGTCCCAGACGATCCCGCGCCCCACGGGCGCGATGCCGCAGGTGCCCAAGGGCTTCGCGATCTCCGTCTTCGCGTCGGGCCTCAAGCATCCGCGATTCATGGAGCTGGCGCCCAACGGCGACGTGTTCCTGTCCGAGCCCGACGCCGGCAAGGTCACGCTGCTGCATGGCGGCAAGGCTTATGATTTCGCCACCGGCTTCGACAAGCCGCATGGCCTCGCCTTCCACGACGGCGCGCTCTACGTCGCCGACCTGATCGCGGTGTGGAAGCTCGACTACAAGGACGGCGCGCTGAAAGCGGGACCACGCACGCGCATCACCAAGGACGGCTTCGGGCCGCTCGGCGGCCACTTCTCGCGCGACATCGCCTTCGACCGCGAGGGCCGGCTCTATCTCGCCATCGGCAGCATGAGCAATGTCGACGAGGAGCCGCCGCCGCGCGCCGCGGTGCAGAAGGTCGATGCGCAGGGACATCTGTCGACCTTCGTCAGCGGCACGCGCAATCCGGTCGGTCTCGTCCTCAAGCCGGGCACCGACGATCTCTACATCACGGTGAACGAGCGCGACGGTTACGGCGACGCGCTGGTGCCGGATTATTTCACCCATATCAGCCAAGGCGATTTCTTCGGCTGGCCTTATGCCTATTCGGGGCCGCACCCCGATCCCACCTACGGCGCCAAGCGCCCCGATCTGGTCGCCAAGACGAAGGTGCCCGACGTGCTTTTCGCCTCGCACTCCGCGCCGCTCGGCATCGCGTTCTATGAGGGCTCGCAATTCCCTGCCGAGTACAAGGGCGACGCGTTCGTGTCGCTGCACGGCTCGTGGAACTCGGGCAAGCCCACCGGCTACAAGGTGGTGCGCGTGCATTTCGTCGACGGCAAGCCCGTCGGCGACTACCAGGATTTCGTCACCGGCTTCTGGGACGGAAGCTCGAGCCCGGCCAAGGTTTGGGGCCGGCCGGTGGGTCTCCTGGTGATGAAGGACGGCAGCCTGCTCGTGTCGGACGACACGGGAAAGACGGTGTGGCGGGTGGCGTATACGGGGAAGTGACGGGCGAAGGCTGGCTTGCCAGGGCGTAGCTGCGCGGTCCGAGGTCCGGCTTCGCTCGCTTACGCGAGCTGCGCCGTGGCAGGCTCCGCTGCTGCGCGGCGAAGCCTGGTGGAGCTGAGCGGAATCGAACCGCTGGCCTCCTCATTGCGAACGAGGCGCTCTCCCAACTGAGCTACAGCCCCAAGCCAAGCTTGGATAGGCGCCGGGATGGGCTCTGGCGCGGGGCCGGTATGTAGGAAGCCGGGACCAAGCCTGTCAAGCGAAGCCGGTTGACGCCTTGCCCCGGCCCTCCGCGCCTCGCTAGAACGGCATCGCATACCCTCGATTCGCGGCCGGCCGGGAGCCCTCGATGTTCACCTATTATCCCAATCCCATCGTCTCGCTGATCCTGCTGATCCTCGATCTCTACAAATGGATCGTGATCGTCGCGGTGATCGTGAGCTGGCTGGTCATCTTCCGCGTGATCAACGTGTCGGTTCCGGCCGTGCGCCAGGCCTTGCGATTCCTGGACGCCCTGACCGAGCCGGTGTTCCGCCAGGTGCGCCGCGTCGTGCCGGCGGTCGGCGGCTTCGACCTGTCGCCGCTCATCGTGCTGATCGCGATCTGGTTCCTCCAGCAAGTGGTTCTCTGGGTTGCGTACCGGTTCAATTTCTGACGGCGGGCGGCCATGAGCGCGAAGATCATCGACGGCAAGGCGTTCGCTTCCGGCTTGCGCGCGCGCGTCCAGGCGCAAGGCGAGCGGCTGAGGCGCGAGCACGGCATCGTGCCGGGGCTCGCCACCGTGCTCGTCGGCGCCGATCCCGCGAGCGAGGTCTATGTCCGCAACAAGAACAAGACGGCTGAGACGATCGGCTTCCATTCGGTCAGCCATCATCTGCCCGCGAGCGCGAGCGAGGCCGAGGTGCTGTCGCTGGTCCGCGCGCTCAATGCGGACAAGTCCGTACACGGTATATTGGTGCAGATGCCGTTGCCGGCGCAGGTGCGCGAGGCGGCGGTGCTCGACACGCTCGATCCCGCCAAGGACGTCGACGCGCTCACCCCCACCAATGCAGGCCTTCTGCTCAGCGGGCGGGCGCATCTCGTCTCCTGCACGCCGGCGGGCGTGATGATGCTGCTCAAGGAATATGTGGGCGACATCGCGGGGATGGACGCGCTCGTCATCGGCCGCTCGCTGCTCTTCGGCAAGCCCGCGGCGCAATTGCTGCTGGCTGCGAACGCGACCGTCACCATGGCGCATTCCAGGACGCGCGACCTGCCCGATGTCGCGCGCCGCGCCGACATCCTTGTCGCGGCCATCGGCAAGCCGGGCTTCGTCAAGGGCGATTGGGTGAAGCCGGGCGCGGCCGTGATCGACGTCGGCATCAACCGCGTGACGGCGGCGGACGGCAAGACCGCGATCGTGGGCGATGTCGATTACGACGCGGCGGCGAAGCTCGCGGGCGCGATCACGCCGGTGCCGGGTGGCGTCGGCGCAATGACCATCGTCTGCCTGATGCGCAACACGCTACTTGCAGCGGCCGCCCAGGCGGGGCTGCCGCCACCCAACATCTGAAGAGGGCTGCGCGTCAGGACGCGCGCGCGCCCACGAACTGCGTCGCCAGTCCGCCGATCCCCAGGATCACGGAGACCGCGCCGATGATGTAGTCAGTCTGCGTCAGCGCCCGGCCGCAGGCGATGCAGATGGGCCCGATGGGCGTGAACATCAACGCGCCCACGATGATGAGCCAGGCCCAAGCGAGCGTGCCAATCCACTTCGGCATATCCAGCCTCCTACGGTAGAATCGTGATAAATCAATCATAAGTAGGAGTAAGGGGCAAGCATGCGCTTCTGCCCCCTTTGTCATGGCCCGCGAATGCGGGCCACCCAGCTGGGTTCCGCACGCTCTTGAAATTCGCACGCGGAGACGCGGAGACGCGGAGGCCGCGGAGTCGAGTTCATCTTCCGCGATCTCCGCGTCTCCGCGTGATTTTTTACTTCAGCAAAACAGACGTCACCTGGGTGGCCCGCATTCGCGGGCCATGACACCCGGGGGATGGGTTCGATCTCTAAAGCCGCCTCTCCAGATCCGCCGCCAGCTTGTCCGGGCCGATCTCGTCCTCGTAATAGGTGACGAAGCGGCCGTCGGGGCCCATCAGATAGAGCACGCTGGAATGGTCCATGGCATAGGTGCCGCCGGGAAGCGGACGCTTGACGAAATAGACGTGGTATCGGCGCGCGACGCTCTCGACGTTCTTCTTATCGCCGGTCAGGCCGACGAAATCCTTCCCGAAGCTCGCGAGATAGGTCTTCAGCACCGCGGGCTTGTCGCGGGCGGGATCGATGGTGATGAAGACGGGGACGATGCGCGGCGCTTTCGCGCCGAGCTTGGCCAGCGCGGCCGACGCCATCGCCAGCGTCGTCGGGCACACGTCCGGACAATAGCTGTAGCCGAAATAGACCAGCATGAATCGGCCGCGGAAATCAGCCTCGGTGCGCGTCCGGCCGTCCTGGTCGGTGAGCGCGAAGGGGCCGCCGATCTCGGCGGCGCCGGTGGCCACGCTCGCCCCGAGCCGCGCGGTCATATCGCCCGCATGCCACAGGAGCCCGGCGGCGACGGCGGCCGCCATCAGCACATAGGGAACCAGCGCTACCGGCGTGCGGATCATGCGCGATTTGATAGTATCGCCGGCGCTTAAGGGAAAGCGGCGAATGAGCGCGCATCATGAGCGAGACGGCATGAGCGAGACGATATGAGCGAGACGATATGAGTGAGTCGGGCGGGCGCCCCGTGCGGTATCTCGCGGCGGCGAGCGGGCGCGTGCGTCTGCGCACGCTGTGCAATCTGCGCTGGCTCGCCATCGCGGGCCAGTCGGCGACGCTGTTCATCGTCTATTTCGGGCTCAACTACCGCCTGCCGTTCCTGGCCTGCGCGACCGGCATCGGCATCAGCGCCGTGCTCAACGTCGTGCTGTTCCTGTCCTATCCGCCGAGCCATCGCCTCACAAACCGCGACGCGACCGTCTATCTCGCCTTCGACGTGCTGCAGCTCGCGGCCCTTCTCTATCTCACCGGCGGCATCCTCAACCCCTTCGCGCTGATGTTCTTAGCGCCCGTCGTCATCGCGGCGGCGACGCTCAATCTGAGCAACACGCTGATCCTGGGCGGCATCGCGCTCGCCTCGGTGTCGGTGATCTCGATCGTGCACAAGCCGCTGCCCTGGGCCTCGGGCGACAGCATGGATCTGCCGCAGCTTTACCAGGCCGGCATCTGGGCCTCGCTCGTCATCGGCATCGGCTTCACCTCGATCTATGCCTGGCGCATCGCCAGCGAAGGCGCGCGCATGTCGGCGGGCCTGGCCGCGACGCAACTGGCATTGGCGCGCGAGCATCGTCTGGCGGCGCTCGGGGCGCTGGCGACGGCGGCGGCGCATGAGCTCGGCACGCCGCTCGGCACCATCGCGGTCGTGGCGCGCGAGCTCGAGCGCGCCCTGCCTGAGAACTCGTCCGAGATCGAGGACGTGCGGCTCTTGCGCGCCCAGGCCGAGCGCTGCCGTGCGATCCTGGCGCGGCTGGCCGATCCGGGCGCGATGCTGGGCGCGACCACGCGCCTGCCGCTCGGCGCGCTGCTCGACGATATCGTCGAGCCCTATCGCGGCGAGGATATCGAGATCGCGGTCGAGACCCAGAAGGGGCCGGAGCCCCAGGTCTGGCGCGCGCCGGAGCTGCTGCACGGGCTCGCCAATTTCATCGAGAACGCGGCCGATTTCGCGCGCACGCGGGTGTGCGTCCAGGCGGCGTTCGACGATTCCGAGATCCGCGTCTCGGTGGAGGATGACGGCCCCGGCTTCTCGCCCGACATCTTCGAGCGGATCGGCGAGCCCTACGTCACCTCGCGCCCGGGCCACTATGCCTTGGGCGAAAGCGAGATCGGCCCCGGCGCCGAGCTCGGCCAGCATGCCGGCATGGGGCTCGGCTTCTTCATCGCCAAGACGCTCCTGGAGCAGACCGGCGCGCGGGTGAAGGCGCTCAACCTGCCGGGCGGCGGGGCACGGGTTGCCGTGTCCTGGCCGCGCGGCGTGATCGACGGCGAGACTGCGCCTGCTGCCCCAAAGGAGGATTGAGAATCCTTGATTTGCGCGCAATTTACGGGTCCAGCGAAGGTCGCTTGACCCTATTGCGCTTTGGGCGCGGGCGGGGGCATAAGGCCCCCGAAATGACCGGCGAAGACAAGACCCTCCTCATCGTCGAGGACGACCGTCCCCTGCGCGAGCGCCTGGCGCGCGCCATGGAGGCCCGTGGCTTCACCGTCGCCATTGCCGAGAGCGTGGCCGAAGGCAAGGCCCGCGCCAAGGAAGCGCCCCCCGCCTATGCCGTGGTCGACCTCAAGCTCGAGGACGGAAACGGCCTCGACGTAGTCGAGACGCTGCACACGGTGCGCCCCGATTCCCGCGTGGTGGTCTTGACCGGCTTCGGCAACATCGCCACCGCCGTCGCCGCGGTGAAATACGGCGCCATCGACTATCTGCCCAAGCCCGCCGACGCCGACGACATCCTGGCCGCGCTCCTGGCGCAGCCCGGCTCCAAGCCCAAGCCGCCCGAGAACCCGATGTCGGCCGACCGCGTGCGCTGGGAGCACATCCAGCGCGTCTACGAGCTGTGCGGCCACAACGTCTCGGAGACCGCCCGCCGCCTCAACATGCACCGGCGCACCCTGCAGCGGATATTGGCGAAGCGAAGCCCGCGCTAAGCGAGCATCTTCACGTCCGGATAGACATGCCGCACGTGGCGCAACAGCGGCGAGCGCGCGGGTATTCCCATCACATGCAGCGCCACGCGATAGGCCGCTTCCCATTCCGCGCGCGTCAGCGGGCCGTTCATATCCGTATCGCCGACGAAGTTGACGAGCACGAGCCATGCCGTCACGCCCTGCGAGCGCAGGAAATGCAGATGCGCGAAGCGGTTGGCGAGCTGATAGAAAGCGTCGCACCATGACGCTTTGGGAGACGCCCCGGCGGCGGCGATGACGCAAGCGAGCGTGGCCTCGATGCGCGCGCGCGATGCGGGCTCCGCCGCCGTTCCCGGCGAGCACATCTCGTCGATATGGGCCTTGGCTTCGACAAGCAGCACCGCGCCGGTATCGCTGCGCGCGAGCGCATCCCATTGCGGCCCGTGCCGCGGCCAAAACTCTTTCAGCGCGGGCGCCAGATGTGCGAATCCCAGACGTTCCAGGAACGCCGTGTCGCGGTATTCCGCGAAATCGTCTTCGGCGAGCGGCGACAGCCACGACAGGGATCGCGCGTCTCCAAGCGCGGGCAGGATCGCCGCATCGAGCACGGCACGATCCGCGTTCACCGCGCGCTGAATCCACTTCAGGCTTCCGCGCGCGCCTTGCGGCTGTGGATAGCGGCTCATCGGCGCGGCCTCTTGACGGAGGGGGCAGCGGCGCCTGCCGTCAGCTTCTTCGGCGCCAGTTTCCGCCAGCGGCGGTCCAGCATTCCACGCAAGGTCTTCGCATCGATCTTCGACGCATAGGCCAGCACGCTCGGATAGTTCTTGTAGTGGTCGGTGATGAAGAACGTCTTCGGGTCGGCCTCCAGCAGCATGTCGCGCTCGTCGATGGAATCGACGATGAGCACGATGGAAGCCTCCTCGTCGCGCCAGCGGGTGAAGAACTTTTTCCCTACCAGATAGGCGGGCTTGCCGTAGGACGGCGCCTCCACCGTGCCGGGGAAGGACAGCGCGACCTTCTTCAGCTGCGCCTTGGTCACGCTCATGTCGCGGCCGCCAGTTCGATGACGCTGGCGAGCCGTTCGGCCGCGACCTTGGCGAAGCTCAAGGTGACGGCCTTCCTGCGGCTCGCATGCAGCACGGTGCGCGCCGACGGGCGCACGATCGCGCCGCCATAGCGGTCGGCGGCGATCAGGCCCGTGCCGTCCGGCACGTGATGGTCGGGGAAGTCGGGCGGGATCGCGAAGTAGAACAGCTCGCAGAACTCCAGATATTCGGGCCATTTCTGGTCGCCCCTGAGATCGGCGACGCTGACCTTGATCTCCACCCCCAGCATCGTGCCGTCGGGTCCGAGAGCCGCCACGTCGAGCCTGCGCCCATTGGCGAGCGTGAACTCCAGGATCGGCGAGAAGCCTTCCTGCATCAGAACGCGGCTCACCCCGCGCGCGACGTCGGTTGCGGTCCCGTACATGGCCCGCATTGGAGAACATTCAAGGAACGAAAGTCAACCGGCGCGCGCCCGTATCAGATGACCGCCGCCGCTTCCCGGCCGGACCCGGCTTTGCGGGAAATAGCGCGCGGCGATGGACGCGACGTCGAGATCCTCGATCTCGTCGAACCCCAAGGCGCGCAGCTCCGGATGGAGCGTGGCGGGGGTGAAGAAGGTGAGGAACGGCTCGCCCAGCGCCGCAACGCGCGCCGCGAAAGCCAGCGCGCGCAGGCGCGCCAGGATCGGACGGGCGTGCAGCGGCTCGCCATAGTCGAAGACGATCTGGTTGTCCTTTTGCGCCGCCACGAAGCGCAGCACCGCGAAGATCGCGGCGCGCGTCAGATAGGGCACGACGCCGAGCCACAGAAAGAACGCCGGCGCGTCGGATGCGAAGCCGTTCGCCGCGAGCCGTTCGGCCAGATTTTCGCGCTCGAAATCCATCGCCACGAAGCGCAACGTGTCGGGAAGCGCGATCGTCTCGGCGGCAAGGCGCTCGCGCTTCCAGGCCTGCGTCGCGGGATGATCGACTTCGAAGACCGTGAGATCGGGATAGGGGTTGCGCAAGGCGAAGGTGTCGAAGCCCGCGCCCAGCACGACGGCCTGTCGCGTACCGGACGCAACGGCGCCTGCGAGCGCGTCCTCGGCAAAGCGGCCGCGCGCTGCGATGAAGAAGCGCAGCGCCTTGCCGGCCGGACCGGCGGCGCGCGAATCGGCGGCGGCAAGGTCCTCTTCGCTCAGGATCCGCCGCGCGAATTCGTCGCGGAAGATCGCGCCCCGCTCCACGATCTGATGCGCCGCGCGATGGCCGGCCGCGCCGCGCGCCGTGCGGCTGGGCTCTCTAGGCTGCATGCCGGACCGCACTCAGGATCTTTGCCAGCGCGATCGCGCCATAGTCGTCGTTGCAGTGGCGCGTGTCCTCGCGCTCTGCGGTTCGGGACCGGGCCGCGAATTCCATCTTCGTCGTGACGTTGTTCGGCGCGATCGTCTCCTCGGCCTGCGGAACGAAGAGCGCGGCGTGATCGGCGGCGAGCGCCTCGCATTCGCTCTCGAACAGCGCACGCAGCCTGGCTGTGGTGGCGTCGTCGAGCGACGGCGACCACTTGCAGAAGCCTTGCGGCTGGAAAGGCGCGGCGGCGAGAAGCGCGGGCGCCGTGGCGATCTTGCGCAGCTCGGTGAGGATATGGGCCGCGCCGGAATGGCGCACCAAGGCGTTGACCGCGGCGCGATAGGACTCCCAATCCGGATACCGGCCCGACGCCCAGAAGCCGAGCGGCATCAATATCCCAAGGTCCAGGCTGCAGACGATATAGGCGTCGAAATCCGAAGCGATCTCCTCCATGTCTTTCGTGCTGCGCACGAACTGCTCGCGAAGGCGCGCGCTGGCGGGCACAAGCTTGCCCTCCGCCGCGTGCACGTTGTGCCACTCTGCCTTGTCGCCCGCGAAGAAGGTGATCTCGGTCCCGGGAAAATCGCCCGCGATGCGCGTCCACCCGCGCTTGAGGGCGGCCGCGTGCGAATCTCCCATCAGGCAGATCTTGGTCATGACGCGCGATTATAGCAGCCGCTCATAGAAGCCGCCGAAAGTGTGTGCTTGGTCGACGAGATGGATCTCCAGGATCCAGTGGCGTTCGTTGCCGTTCGCGTCGGGGTCGCGCATCGGCGCCGTGTTGGCGGGCGCGATGCGGTGCAGGTCGGCTGGCCCCGGCACGCGCTGGGCATGCGGGAACTCGCCCACGATATGGCCCGCGATCGTGCCGCCGAAGATCCAGCCCGCCTCGGAAGCGGTCTTCTGCGCGAAGGCATAGAGCTCGGCGCCGGTGATGCCGGGCGAGGCGCGATAGTGCGCCCTCACGACGTCGAAGAGCCTGGGCAGGTCGGCGACGAGGCGCTTTTTCTCAGGATCGTTGCCCAGCGCATAGGAGCGGCCGAGATCGGCCTCCCATTCGCCGAACACGGGGCCGAGGTCGAGATAGACCGTGTCCTCGGGCCCGATCACGCGCACCGGCGGCTTCTCGTGGAATGTGCAGATCGAGTTCGGGCCGGCGCGCACGATGCGCTTGTGCCAGTTGACGGTGACGGCGAAATCGCGCTCGGCGAGCTTGCGGATGTCGTCGTCGACGTCGCTCTCGAGCCGGCCGGGTGCGACGAACCCCGCGCGCTCGATGGCATCGAACATCGCCATGCCGCGCGCCTGCGCGGCTTCGAGCTGGGCACGGCGGGTGCTTGTCATGAACGGATTTATCCGTTTTCCCGAACCGTCATGGCCGCCCTTGTGGCGGCCATCCATACTCCCGCATGCCGCAGCGAGTTCATGGATGGCCGGGACAAGCCCGGCCATGACGATGAAGACGTTTCAGCCAAAACTACGCACGCCCGGCCGCAAAAGCAAAAGCCTGGCGTGGGCTTTGACGAGAGCGCTACTCCGCCGCCAGCAACGCCGCGCCGCTGCGGCCGGTGAAGTTGATGCTCTGCAGGTACTGGATGCCCTCTTCGGCGATGTCGTCGCCGACCATGCGCTCGCCTTCGCCCTTGAGCTCGTCCATGTCGACATACATCGCATAGAAGGCGCGGGTGCGCTCGGTGATGATGCCGGCGTTGAGCAGCGTCTTGATGAGAACGCGGAAGATGTTGGTCGACTGCTTCATGCTCTCGCGGCGGTGATCGTCGGTATAGGCTTCCATGATCGCGGCGCGCGCGTCCTGCCAGTCGATGCCGACGCCGGCATAGACCGTCTTCATCTGCTCGGAATTGACGAGGTTGAAGAGCAGCGTCTGGAAGCACTGCGCCGCCCAGTCCTCGACGATGTTGTGCTCTTCGGGCGAGAGCTTGGGGATCGTGCGGTCGGCCCAGATCTTGCCGAATTTGTGGTGGAACGCCTCGTCGGTCATCACCAGCTGGCAGAGCTTGACGAGCAGCGGATCCTGGCTCTTCTGGTAGAGCGTCGCGAACGCGCCCATCGCAAGGCCTTCGACGAGCATCTGCATGCCGACGATCTTCTTGTAGACCTCGGGCGCGCCGACGATCTCGGTCAGCATGTTCTTCAGCGTCTCGCCGCACGGCGCGGGCGTGCCCCAGCGCGCCTTGATGTAGGCGCTGAAGGCGGTGACGTGACGGGCTTCCTCGCGCGTCTGGTTGGCGGCGTATTCCTGCGCGCCGGGATCTTTCAGGATGTGGCAGAGCGAGGCCGAGAGCGCGAGCGCGCCCTGCTCGCCGTGCAGGATGCCGCTGATCTGCCAGCGCGAGGCCTCGTTGGCGAATTTGATCTTGTCCGCCTCGCTCATCGCGTCGCCGATGCGGGTGGAGAAGATCGGGAAGAATCCGCGCGGCATGATCGTCTT
Source organism: Alphaproteobacteria bacterium (assembly GCA_021325375.1). Taxonomy (GTDB): domain Bacteria; phylum Pseudomonadota; class Alphaproteobacteria; order Micropepsales; family Micropepsaceae; genus Rhizomicrobium. Next base: position 83,673 of record JAJPHG010000011.1, read on the forward strand.
GGCGGTCAGGTCGAACGGCTCGTCGAAGTCGATGTACTTCTTGTCCAGCGGGTCCCAGAAATGGTCGTTGGTGGCCGAGATGATCTTGTCGAACACCGTCGAGCGGTTGCCGTAGCGCTCCACCTCCAGCATCGCCGGGAAATCGTCGGGAGCGACCGCGTCATAGGCGTTGTCTTTGGTGATCTGGACCATGGGCGCACTCCGCGAGGCTCTGACGAAACGCAGTATGGAACGTGATGATAAATAGTCAATAAAAATGACGCCTGCGTCATGATTTATGACGGGCCGTCATCCGCGCGCGTTCGATGGCGTCCGGCAGCGCGGTCAAGAAAGCGGCCGCCCGCAGCTTGGGCCCATCATGCCGTCCCCAGCCGAGCATCAGATCGGGGCGCACGCCGCGGACTTCGTTGCTTCCGTCCCGGCGCAGGCGGGCGCAGTCCGGGAGCTGCAGCTGCCCACCGCTATTGGTCAGGATGATCGGCGACGATCCGTCCGTATGTCCGCAGCCGGCCCCACCGGTCGGCTCGCCGATGATGAACGCCGCGTGGTTGTCCTGGAGCACGGAAGCGAACTCCTCCGACGCCGACCAGCTTTCGCCGTCGACGAGCACGATCAGCGGCCCGCGCCACACCCCTTCGCGGTAGGGATATTCCATCGGCGTGAAAACCGTCGCGGCCCATGCCTTGCCGCGCAGGGACGCCGGATCGGCGGATGCGAGCAAACCCGACGCGTAGAAACCTTCGCCGAGCCAGGCGCAATCCGGATGCCGCGCCTTCAACAACGGCGCGGAATCGCAAGGCGTGGCGGCAACGGCGCGCTTCGCGGCCGCCTGGTCGGCGAGGCTCAGCAGAAATGTGTGGTCCCCGGCCGTCGCGGTCTTCGCGGCATCGCGCAGCGTCGTCTCGGCATCGGCGAGTTCCTTCATCCATTGCGCGCCGCGCACGAAATCCATGCGCTCGGAGACGAGCCGCCTGGGCGTCAGCATGCGCGCTGCGGCTTCCGCCCATTCGCTGCCGCCGCCATTGCCGGTGATGTCGACGACGAGCGCGTCGATCCGCGCACGTTCGAGCGCCTCGATCTGCGCAATGAAATCCTGCGTCATGCGCACGTCGGCCCAACGCGCGATCTTGTCGGCGCAGTCGTCCGGGCAAGGCTTGTCCGACGCGATGGAGAGCGCCTCAAGTGCCGCCCGGCACAGAGCCGGAAAGGCTTCGGAGCTGAACAGCGCGATCTTCAGCACGCCGACGCGGTGCCTGCCGACCCTGATCGTGCCGGCAGGAAACATGTCCGATTGCTCGTTGCGAAGCGGCATGTAGCCCGGCGCAAGCGCCGCCAGCGGCGCTGCCGCCTTGGCGTTGTCGAAACCCGTTTCGACGCAGGCATCATGCGGGACTGCCGTTTGCGGGCTCGCTTGCGTCGGCCAATCGATCTCGACATGGCCATCGCCGAGCCTGCGCACGAGGCCGTCGAAGGCGGCTTTGGCATCACCGGCGTTCTGGGCTTTCAGAATGCGAGCCTGCGCGCGCGAGAAATAGTCGTCGAGATCGGCGCCGCGGTCGAACACCGCCCATTCGAGATTGGCGTATTTCGTCGCCATGGCCGCGCGCATCTGCGCGAGGTCGTCGAGCCAGGGCCTCGCGTCGAAACCGGGCCCGGCACGCGAAGGCGCGACGACGAGAAGCGCCAAGAGCGCGAAGGCCGCACGATGCATCATGCGCCGGAGAGCGTGCCCTTGGTCGAGGCGACGCCGCCTTCCAGCCGCTCGTCGGGCGCGATGGCCTGGCGCAGCGCCCGCGCCGTGCCCTTGAAGCAGCTTTCGACGATGTGATGACTGTTGGCGCCGGTGAGGTTCTCGATGTGCAGGCACAGCCCCGCATGCTGGGCGAGCGCCTGGAACCATTCTTTGAACAGCTCGGTGTCCATCTCGCCGAGCTTGGGCGTGGGGATCTGGACCTTCCAGACGAAATAGGGGCGGTTGGAGACGTCGACCGCGACGCGCGTCAGAGTCTCGTCCATCGGGATCAGCGCCGCGCCGAAGCGGGTGATGCCGGAGAAATCGCCCAAGGCCTTCCGGATCGCCTGGCCGATGACGATGGCGGTGTCCTCGGTCGTGTGGTGGAAGTCGACATGCAGGTCGCCCTGGGCACGGACCTTCAGATCGATCATCGAATGGCGGCCGAAGCTCTCCAGCATGTGGTCGAGGAAGCCGATCCCGGTATCGACGTCGCACTCCCCCGACCCGTCCAGGTCGATGGAGACGGCGATCTCGGTTTCCCTAGTCTTGCGTTCGACGGTGGCAGTGCGCATGGGCTGTGTCCGGCACGATCAAAGGCTTATTATCCCAAACGCCACGTGGTGTCGAAGGGAGATCGTGATGGGATTGGCGATCAAGACGATTTTGGTTGCTGCACTGGTGAGCCAAGCGCCGGCGCCGCCGAAGACACCCGATCAGCCGCCAAATGCCGTCGATGTCGACAAAGTCTGTGCGGAACGGGCGTGCCGAGTGGGCGGCTATGAGGCGGTGCTGGGAACCGACAAGGACCATTACACGACGATACCGGTCACCCGCTCGCCGTATCTTCCGGACGACAGCTCCGTCTTGATCTTCCCCGGCGAGACGATCGCCGTTCAGTTCGCCGTCGATGGCGACAAGCTCGGATCGCCGGTGTCCGTTAAGCGCTATGCGCCGCACTTCCCCGCGTTCATCTCGAGATCCGGAGGCGTGCCCGAAGTGAATTCCGAGGACGCGACATTTCCTCAAGTTAAAGCGGACCTCCCGACGATAGAGGTGGCCGCGCTCCCGCCGAACACGCTTCTTCTATCCTATGGGCAATTCAAACCAAAAGGAGAAACCGGAATGGTCCTGACGCTTGAACACAATCTCCCGCATACGGTGAAGCTGGATGTGATAATCGCCGAGATAACTCCCGGCGCGTATAAGCAGCATTACACATCGAGCTGTCCGATCATGCCGAAGGTATGGGGCAACGAGAACTGGCCCAACGCCCTAGGTCCTATTGTGCTCACCAAGTTCCGCTTCTTGCCGGACGGCGGCACGACGGTAAGCTGCGAGTAGGAGTTCTGGTGGCCACAAGCACAATTGCCCTCTCGCTCGACCGTGCGGACCCGCTCGCTTGGCTGCGCGGCCAGTTCCATCTCGAGCCCGGCGTCGTCTATATGGACGGCAATTCGCTGGGGTTGCTGTCCAAGCCCGCCGAACGCTCGCTGCTGGAGACGCTGGAGGCGTGGAAGCGGCTCGGCATCGACGGCTGGCTGCAGGGCGCCCATCCCTGGTTCGGGTTCGCCGAAGAGCTTGGGGCGCTCGCCGCGCCCCTGATCGGCGCCAAACCGAACGAGGTTCTGATCACCGGCTCGACCAGCGTCAATCTCCACCAGATGCTGGCGAGCTTCTTCAGGCCGCAAGGCCTGCGCCGCAAGATCCTCATCGAGGAGGCTGCGTTCCCGACCGACGCGCATGCGGTCAAAAGCCATCTCAAGCTTCGCGGCCTCGATCCGGCGCGCGATATCGTCGTGGTGCCGAGCCGGGGCGGGACGGTGCTGGAGGAAGACGACATCATCGCGGCGATGAGCGGCGAGGTCGCGTTCGCGATCCTGCCTGCCGCTCTCTATCGCACCGGCCAGCTCCTCGACGTGAAGCGCCTGACGCAAGAGGCGCATGCGCGCGGCATCGTGATCTGCTTCGACGGATGCCATTCCGTCGGCGCCGTCCCGCATGCGCTGCATGACGACGGCGTCGATTGCGCGATCTTCTGCACCTACAAATATCTGAATGGCGGTCCGGGCGCGACGGGCGGGCTGTTCGTGCACGAGAAGCACCTGGGCGCGGCGCCGGGGCTTGCAAGCTGGTTCTCCTCGCGCAAGGACCGCCAGTTCGACATGAGCAACGATCTGGAACACGCCGACGGCGCCAGCGCCTACCACATCGGAACGCCCAACATCCTCAGCATGGCGCCGCTCCTGGGCGCGTTGGAGCTGGTGAACGGCGCGGGGATCGCCAACATCCGCGCCCGCTCGCTCGCGCTGACGCGTTTCATGATCGAATTGTTTGACGGCGAACTGGGCAGCTTGGGCTTCTCGCTCGCCACGCCGCGCGAGGAGGGGCGCCGCGGCGGTCACATCGCGCTGCGCCACCAGGAAGCGCCGCGCATCTGCAAGGCGCTGAAGCAGCACAAGGTCATCCCCGATTTCCGTCCGCCGGATATCGTGCGCCTGGCGCCTTCGCCGCTTTACACCTCTTTCGCGGAAGTGGCGCAGACGATCGCGGTCCTCAAGGACATCGCCCAAAGCAAGGCCTATCTCGAATTCCCCAATGTGCGCGAGATGGTGGCCTAGGCGCGGAATATCTCCGTCACCGGGATCGTGCCGTTGGTGCCGATGAGGCAAAGCGTGCCGCTCTTGGGGCAGGCGGTCATCGCAAGCCGGCTGTTCACATTGGCGATGGGCGCGGTGAACCAGGAGAAATCGTCCCGCGCCTCGGCGAGCGCGAGCGCGCAGGACAGGCGCCCCGCACTGTCGATCGGGCGCGCGCGCCAGCCCTGCTCGCGGCCGACGAAATGGTTGGCGGCGCAGACGCGCCCCTCGCTCATCTCGCGCACGACGAAGGCGTCTTCGGTGCGCTCGATCACGCAGCCTTCGGCAGGCCCTGCGAGAATGAAGATCGCGGGCACGGCGAGCGGGGTTTCGCTCAACATCCGTTTGGCGCTTGCATAGTCCGGCGCGGTCTCGAAGACGCGGCGCAGGAGATGCGCGGGCGGCAGGCCCGCATTGTCGCGCATGGCGATGCGCGCGCTCAGCCAGTCGCCGACGAAGCCCCTTCCATGCTCGCGCGACGGCGCCTGGTTGAGCGCGGCGGCGAAGCGCCCCTGCGCGGCCGCCTGGAAGATGCCGCTGACGCCCGGCCATGTCGCGTTCAGGAAATCGCCCGCGGGACCGGATTGATGCGCGACCAGGAGATACTCGCCCAGCGCCGGGAACGGCCAGTCGAGCACGCGCCGCAAGAGCGGGCCCTCATCGGTCTGCCACACCCCGCCGGTGCAGCCCCATTCGAAGCAGACATTGAGGAAGTAGACGCCGCTGCGGCCGAGCAGGCTCGCCATCGCGCGGATCTCGTCGAGATAGGGGTTCTTCGCGCGCTCCAGCCAGACCTCGGACGCGCGGTCGCCGAGCGGCAGCGCCACCAGGCTTGCGACCTGGCCCAGCGGCCCGTAGGTCGTCGAAGCGGCAGCCACCAGCGCATGCGCGCCGGAAAGATGCGCCTTGAGCAGGTCGAACGGCGTGCCCTTGCGGATGTCCACATAGGGGATGGAAATCAGCGCATCCATGGGGCCCTGGCGAAACGGTTCCTGCTGCTTATATTGGGCGTGACATGACAAACGAAAAGTGGCGTTCCACCACAATCCTTTCGGTGCGCAAGGGCGGCCGGGTCGTCGTCGCGGGCGACGGGCAGGTCACGGCCGGCAATACCGTGATGAAGGCCAATGCCAGGAAGGTCCGCCGTCTCGCCAAGGGCGACGTGATCGTGGGCTTCGCGGGGGCGACCGCCGACGCGTTCGCGCTCTCCGAGCGGCTCGAGGCCAAGATCGAGCAGCATCCCGGCAACCTCACCCGCGCCTGCGTCGAGCTCGCCAAGGACTGGCGCATGGACAAGTACCTGCGCCAGCTCCAGGCGATGATGGCGGTGGTCGACGCCAGGACCTCGCTCATCCTCACCGGCAACGGCGACGTGGTCGAGCCCGAATTGGGTCTCATCGGCGTCGGCTCGGGCGGGCCTTACGCGCTCGCCGCCGCGCGCGCGCTGCTCGATACCGACCTCTCCGCCGAGGAGATCGCACGCCGCGCGATGAAGATCGCCGCGGAATTGTGCATCTACACCAACGACAGCGTGACGCTGGAGAGCCTCGCCGCGGATTGACTTCGCGGAACAGATGTAGTACATAACCAGCCATGGCCGAAGCGCTTCACATCGACGACCCCAAAGCCGCGGCCCTCGCGCGCGAGCTCGCCGAGCGCACGGGCGAGAGCGTGAACGATGCGGTCGTGCATGCGCTGGAGCGCGCGATCGATCGCAATCCGCCACCGCGACGCGAGGAGACCGAAGCGGAGCGGGAAGAGCGGTTCGCTCGGATCATGAAACTCGTCGAGGAAATGCACAAGCTGCCGATCATCGATCTGCGCAGCCCCGACGAGCTCGTCGGATATGATGAAGACGGGCTGCCGGGCTGATGGTGGTCGACAGTTCTGCCGTGCTGGCCGTCATGCTCGATGAGCCGGATCAATCGATCTATCTGGAAACGATGAAAAGGGCCAAGGGTCTGACGATGTCGGCGCCCACGCTGTTTGAATGCCGGCTGGTCGCTTTGCGGAAATCCGGCGTGGAGCTTGAAACAAAACTGTTGTCGTTCATTAGGGATCTGAACGTCCGCATCACCGCATTTGACGAGCCGCAAGCCGCGCTCGCTGCCGATGCGTTCCGCCGTTACGGCAAGGGGCGCGACAGGGCTGCCCTCAACTTTGGCGATTGTTTCTCTTACGCCTTGGCTAAAACCCTCGGCGAGCCTCTCCTCTACAAGGGCGGCGATTTCGCGCGGACCGATGTTGCGGCTGCGGTTTGAATCGCGGGCGCCCAAGTCCCATATTCAGGCCATGACCTCCGCTTTCACGCCCCGCGAAATCGTATCCGAGCTCGACCGCTTCATTGTGGGACAGGCCGACGCCAAGCGCGCCGTCGCCATCGCCCTGCGCAACCGCTGGCGCCGCCAGCAGCTCGCGCCCGACCTGCGCGAAGAGGTCCTGCCCAAGAACATCCTGATGATCGGGCCCACCGGCGTCGGCAAGACCGAGATCTCGCGCCGCCTCGCCAAGCTTGCCCAGGCGCCGTTCCTCAAAGTGGAGGCGACCAAGTTCACCGAAGTGGGCTATGTCGGCCGCGACGTGGAGCAGATCGTGCGCGACCTCCTCGAGGTCGCCATCGCCCAGGTGCGCGAGAAGAAGCGCCGCGACGTCGAGGCGCAGGCGGAAGCCCGCGCCGAGGACCGTCTCCTCGATGCCCTCGTGGGAGCCTCCTCGGGCGCCACACGCGAGAGTTTCCGCAAATCGCTGCGCGCAGGCGAGCTCGACCAGAAGGAAGTGGAGCTCGAGATGAAGGACGCGGGCGGCGCGCCCGCCTTCGAGATCCCGGGCATGCCGAACGCGCAGATCTCGATGGTCAATCTCGGCGACATCTTCGGCAAGGCCTTCGGCGGCCGCGCCAAGACGCGCAGGCTCGGCGTCGCCGAGGCGCGCGCGCCCCTGGTGGCGGAAGAGGCCGACAAGCTCCTCGACAACGATCGGATCGTGCGCGACGCCATCGAGGCGGTCGAGGACAACGGAATCGTCTTCCTCGACGAGATCGACAAGATCTGCGCGCGCAGCGAGTTCCGCGGCGGCGGCGACGTCTCCCGAGAGGGCGTGCAGCGCGATCTGTTGCCGCTCATCGAAGGCACCACCGTCGCCACCAAGCACGGCCAGGTGAAGACCGATCACATCCTCTTCATCGCCTCGGGCGCGTTCCACACCGCCAAGCCTTCCGATCTCCTGCCCGAGCTGCAGGGGCGCCTGCCGATCCGCGTCGAGCTCAAAGCGCTGACGCGTGACGACATGCGGCGCATCCTGACCGAGCCGGAAGCAAGCCTCATCAAGCAATACATCGCCCTGCTCGCGACCGAGGGCGTTACCCTCGACTTCACGCAGGACGGCATCGCCGCCATCGCCGACATCGCCACCCATGTGAACGCGAGCGTCGAGAACATCGGCGCGCGCAGGCTTCAGACCGTAATGGAGCGCGTGCTCGACGAGATCAGCTTCGCCGCGACCGAGCACGATGGGGGCACGGTCGTCATCGACGGCGCCTATGTCCGGGCCCGGGTCGAGGATCTGTCGAAGGACCAGGACCTGTCGCGGTTTATTTTGTAGAAACGCCGACAGCTATCCCGCCCCCGGCGGCATCTTCTCGAAAGCGGGCTTCGCCGGATCGATATGCGCCCAGGGCTGTGCGTCGCTCGTGTAGAGCGCGCCGGTCATGACGAGCTTGCCCGGATCGTCGAGGCTCGCGGCCTTCACCACCTGCATCGGACCGAGCTCGGGATCGCTGTAGACCGGCGAGCCGCATTCGGCGCAGAAATAGCGCGTCACGGTCTTTCCGGAATCGCCCTTGCTCGCATGGCCCTTGGGCGCGCCTTTCACGATCCTGATCGTGCCGCGCGGCACGACGACGACCGTCGAGAAGCCGCCGCCGGAGGCATATTGGCAGGCGCGGCAATGGCAGTTCATGACTGCAATGGGATCAGCCGACACCTCGTAGCGCACCGCCCTGCACGCGCATCCGCCTTGAAACGCCATGGGATTCTCCCACATTCCCGTTGCATCGGTGGGCAGCCTATCATTTGGGTTGACCCCAAGGCCATTCCTGTTAAGGAGTCGCGCTTTCTTGCCCGAGGGACCTTGCGATGCCGCGCCAGAACTACCTCTTCACCAGCGAAAGCGTGTCGGAAGGCCATCCCGACAAGGTCTGCGACCGCATCTCCGACGAGGTGGTCGACCTGTTCTTCCGCGAGGGACCCAAAAGCGGCCTCTCCGAATGGGACATTCGCGCCGCCTGCGAGACGCTGGCCACCACCAACCGCGTCGTGATCGCGGGCGAGACGCGCGGGCCCAAGCATATCGGCAAGGACGATATCATCGCCGTCGCGCGCAAGGCGATCAAGGACATCGGCTACGAGCAGGACGGCTTCCACTGGCAGACCGCCGACGTCGAGGTGCTGCTGCACGCGCAGTCGCCGCACATCGCGCAAGGCGTGGATGCGAGCGGCAACAAGGACGAAGGCGCGGGCGACCAGGGCATCATGTTCGGCTATGCCTGCAACGAGACGCCCGAGCTGATGCCGGCGCCGCTCTATTACAGCCACAAGATCCTTCGCCTGATGGCCGATGCGCGCAAGTCCGGCAGGGCGCCCAAGCTCGGCCCCGACGCCAAGAGCCAGGTGACCGTGCGCTACGAGAACGGCAAGCCCGTCGAGGCGACGCAGATCGTCGTCTCCACCCAGCATCTCGACGCGGACATGACGTCCAACGACGTCCGCGCGGTGATCGAGCCCTACGTGCACGAGGCGCTGCCCAAGGGCTGGATCAACGGCCACACGACCTGGCACGTCAATCCGACGGGCGCCTTCGTCGTCGGCGGGCCGGACGGCGATTGCGGGCTCACGGGCCGCAAGATCATCGTCGACACCTATGGCGGTGCTGCGCCGCATGGCGGCGGCGCGTTCTCGGGAAAAGACCCGACCAAGGTCGACCGCTCCGCGGCCTATGCGGCGCGCTATCTGGCGAAGAACGTGGTCGCGTCCGGCCTCGCCGATCGTTGCACGATCCAGATCGCCTATGCGATCGGCGTTAGCGATCCGCTTTCGCTCTATGTCGACCTGCACGGCACGGGCAAGGGCGTCGACGAAGCGAAGCTCGAAGCCGTGCTGCCGCAGCTGATGAGCCTCAAGCCGCGCGGCATCCGCGAGCATTTGAAGCTCAACCGTCCGATCTACGCGCGAACCTCCGCATACGGACATTTCGGCCGCACCCCCGACGCCGATGGCGGGTTCTCCTGGGAGAAGACCGATCTCGCAGACGGACTCAAGCGCGCCGTCTGAGCGCCGCCGCGGCCTCGTCTACGGACGACGCAAGGGCCCGAAGCTCTCGGCGCATCAATCGTCGCTGCGCGAGACGCTGCTGCCGAAGCTGCGGCTGGCGCTGGAGCACGGCCGCGACCCCAGAAGCTATTTTCAACCTCCCCCTCATGGGGAGGTCGAAGCGCGAAGCGCTTCGGGTGGGGGGCCGGTGCGGGGCGATGACCCCCACCCGAAAAATGCTTCGCATTTTTCGTCGGTACGCTGTCGCTACCGACCCCCACAAGGGGGAGGTGAGTCTCTTGTCGACGACGTCTGGCTCGAGATCGGCTTCGGCGCGGGCGAGCATCTTCTCGAGCAGGCCCGGCACCATCCGCGCACCGGGCTGATCGGCGCCGAGCCTTACGAAGGCGGCGTCGCCAAGCTTCTCGCCAGGCTCACGGGCGCCGAGAACATCCGCATCTACGAGGGCGACGCGCGCGAGATCATCGAGGCGCTGCCGGACGCGAGCATCGGCCGGGTCTTCATCCTCTTCCCCGATCCCTGGCCCAAGACGCGCCACCACAAGCGCCGCTTCGTGCAGACGCAGACGCTCGACGCGCTGGCGCGGGTCCTCAAGCCTGGCGCCGAATTGCGCTTCGCCTCGGACGACGCGGGTTATCTTGCCTGGACGCTGGAGCGGCTGATCGCGCATCCCGCCTTCGCCTGGACGGCCGAACGTGCATCCGACTGGACCATGCGCAGCGCCGATTGGCCGCAGACGCGCTACGAAGCCAAGGCGCTGCACGGCCCGCCGGTCTTTCTGCGCTTCGTGCGAAAGCCTATATTGTGAGCATGGACGAAGACGACGACACCAAGCCGCCGCGCCACTGGGGCGATTTCGGCGCGCTGTTCCTGGCGGGCGGGTTCTCGCTGTTCGGGCTCTATCTGATCGTCGACATGATCTCGGGCGGCCATCCGCTGGGCATCCTGTTCCAGAAACCTCCGGCGCAGACCCAGCAGTCCCAGCAGGTCCAGGTTCCCAGCGAGGAAGAGCAGCGCGCGGCGCCGTTCAATGCCGAGCCGGGCGAAGTGGTGCTCTCGACAAAGACGATGACCCCGATCAAGCGCCCGGCGCCGCCCAAGCCGAAATCCGCGCCGCATTCCTGAGCGAAGAAGTGCATAGGAGACTATTGGGGCGCCGCATTCTCGTTAATACCGCGCTGCTTGTAGATCACTGCATTACCGCAAACGTTGCAGTGAGGAAATTTTTCCCCTTTGTTCAACATGATATTTCCAGCCGAAACGTGTTCGTTTGGATGCGACGCCCAATAATTTCCAGAAACGGGCACTTCCTCGCCGGGTTCAAACACCCCGGCGGGTCGGACGACTTGATCGACGCGAGTTTCCATAATCAGGAGGCGCTTTCGCTGGCGCTTCACGAAATCCTCTAGCGCCTCAAGCATTGTGTCATCGACTTCGCCACTGACGATCAGCTTTAGGTATTGGCCGGGATTGCCCTCCTCAATGAAAGCGACGCGCTCTCCGGTCATACCCCCAATACCTTGTTGCTTTGGCACAATCGGCGTCCCCAGTGATGGGCGCGACTCGTGTCTTACCTCCGGCACGTTGCCTGCAGAACTGCCATCAGGTTCCAACCCTCCAGCAAACTCCATAGTTTCAAAGTAAGTGCGTGCTGCGATAGGCGCTGCGGCGGGCAGAAACCCGTTCTGAATAAGCCAGTAAGTCAATGATTCTACGCTTACTTTCCCAGTAAACTCCTTACGGATGTCCTGAAAAAGGGTTGGGTTGAGCGCTAATCGACGAATAGCATCACGGCGAGCGTCAGAGCCTAACGGGGCCATCAGTGCCGCGATAGCATCCTCCGTCACGCGCAGTTCGTCACCAGTCCCCTCAATAAGACCATAGGCGCGGAGCGCCCCGATCTTCCCTAGGGCAGGCCCTGTAAGGGTCTCGTGGCCCATGTGGTTGGCCACCACCATCCGTGACACTTTATTGCGACCGTCCTTGCTGTATATCACTTGTACGAAACCTAGAGCGGCCTCCAGATTTCGATTGGGGTAATTTGGGCTTCGAAGCTTTGCCATAGATGCATCCTCACTATCGAGTTGAAACCCTACTCGCGGATGATCGGTTAGTCCAGAAGAATGACTAACTGATACAAACTGGAGTTTGGCCATTGCATCGTTATCGGCTCCGTGACATCGTGCTTGGCAGCGATCCCACCAGGACCGCTGGAAAGGTAGTTTGAGATGGCAAGGAGAGGCAGAGCCCCGGCGGATGTGCCGACCGACGTGCGGGGCGAGGATAAAAAGGAGGGGCCGTCAGCGCTGCCCCTGATAAAGCTAGCTGACGGCCCTGAATCGGCTTCCCTAAAGAAGGAAGCGTGACTGAGCGGATTAAAGTACCCGCCTTCTAAGCGGGCGAGGTGCCACAACACCTCCGTGGGTTCGAATCCCACCGCTTCCGCCGCTACGACAGAACCGCTGAGACGTGAACAGCCCGGTTTTCTACACCGGGCTGTTTTCTTCTAGCACATCGACTCATCGGATCAATGAGATGCTTCTCCCGCCTTGCAAATGGACTGTTACAGGCCTATATCGCGCGCATCCCAGACAACAGAACGTACTGTTGTGTGGCGGTCGCAAGACCGCCGCGCGGGAAAGGCTTTTCCATGGCCGGGTTCAACCCGGCCATCCAGACCAAGGAATCCGCCGATTATCACGGCCATGTCGCATCTGGAGCCGATCCTGGAACCCGCCATCGAGGCGGCGGGATACAGGCTCGTGCGTCTGCGCCTTTTGGGCGGCAAGACCAAGACGCTGCAGATCATGGCGGAGCGGCCGGACGGCACGATGAACGTCGAGGATTGCGCCAAGCTCAGCCACGCCCTGCTCGATTTCATCGAGCGCGAGGAGCCGCTGGAGGGCGAGTACGAGCTCGAAGTGTCATCGCCCGGCATCGACCGGCCTTTGACGCGGCTGATCGATTTCGCGCGTTATGCGGGGCATGAGGCCAAGCTCGAGCTCGGCGCACCCATCGACGGGCGCAAGCGCTTCCGCGGGGTCCTGCTCGGCCTCGACGGCAACGACGTCGTCGTCGACGCCCAAGGACAGCGCGTGCGCCTTGCGTTCCGCGCCATCGCGGAGGCCAAGCTCGTGCTCACCGACAAACTCATCCAGGAAGATTTGAAGGCGCGCGAACGCGCCGAACAGGAGAACTGACATGGCTTACGGGGTTGCCGCCAACCGGCTCGAACTCTTGCAGATCGCCGATGCGGTCGCGCGCGACAAGTCGATCGACAAACAGGTCGTGCTCGCCGCGATGGAAGAGGCGATGCAGCGCGCCGCCAAGGCCCATTACGGCGCCGAGAACGAGATCAAGGTCGACATCGATCCCAAGACCGGCGAGACGCATGTCTCGCGCTATCTCCACGTCGTCGAGCTCGTCGACAACAACAAGACCGAGATCAGCCTGGAAGACGCGCGCGCGCGCAATCCGGCCGCCCAGGTCGGCGACATCATCGCCGAGACCTTGCCGCCGGTCGACTTCAACCGCATTAACGCACAGAACGCCAAGCAGGTGATCGTGCAGAAGGTGCGCGACGCCGAGCGCGAGCGCCAGTACGAGGAATACAAGGACCGCATCGGCGAGATCATCCACGGCATCGTCAAGCGCAGCGAGTTCGGCTCGGTCGTCGTCGATCTGGGCCGCGCCGAGGGCGTCGTGCGCCGCGACGAGATGATCCCGCGCGAGAGCTTCCGCACCGGCGACCGCATCCGCGCCTATATCTACGACGTGCGCCGCGAGGCGCGCGGCCCGCAGATCTTCCTGTCGCGCTCGCATCCCCAGTTCATGGTGCGCCTCTTCGCGCAGGAAGTGCCGGAGATCTATGACGGCATCATCGAGATCCGCGCGGTGGCGCGCGATCCGGGCAGCCGCGCCAAGATCGGCGTGATCAGCAAGGATTCCTCGATCGATCCCGTCGGCGCCTGCGTGGGCATGCGCGGCGTGCGCGTGCAGGCGGTGGTGCAGGAGCTGCAGGGCGAGCGCATCGACATCATCCCGTGGTCGCAGGAATCGGCGACCTTCATCGTCAACGCGCTCGCGCCGGCCGAGGTCACCAAGGTCGTGCTCGACGAGGACACGCACCGCGTCGAGGTCGTCGTCCCCGACGAGCAGCTCTCGCTCGCCATCGGCCGCCGCGGCCAGAACGTGCGCCTCGCCTCCCAGCTCACCGGCTGGCAGATCGACATCCTGACCGAGGCCGAGGAGTCCGAGCGCCGCCAGAAGGAATTCGCCGAGCGCACCAAGCTCTACATGGACACGCTCGACGTCGACGAGACGGTCGCCCAGCTCCTGGCCTCCGAAGGCTTCGCGACCATCGAGGACGTGGCTTATGTGCCGCTGCCCGAGCTCGCCTCCGTCGAAGGCTTCGACGACGAGACGGCCGAGGAGCTCCAGAACCGCGCGCTCGAATTCATCGAGGCGCGCAACAAGGAGATGGACGACAAGCGCCGCGAGCTCGGCGTCGAGGACGCCGTCATCGAGGTTCCAGGCGTCACGCCCGCGATGGCGGTCGCGCTCGGCGAGGCGGGCATCAAGACGCTCGACGACCTGGCGGGCTGCGCCACAGACGATCTGTTGGGTTATTTCGAGACCGGCAAGGACAAGGAGCGCGTGCGCGTCACGGGCGCGCTCGAGGGCTTCAACCTCACCGCCGACGACGCCAACGCCATCGTCATGAAGGCGCGCGTCAAGATGGGCTGGATCGAGGAGCCCGAGGTCGTCGAAGAGGCGGCCGAGGAAGAAGCGACGGAGGAAGGCGCCGAGTGACGGTCGCGGCCGACATCGAGGACGACATGCGCGAACGAGGTGATCTTGACGCCTCTCGCTCGCGCGAACGGCGCTGTCTTGCAAGCGGCGAGGTCCTCGCCGAGGACAAGCTCGTGCGTTTCGCGGCCGCTCCGGACGGCCAGGTCGTGCCGGACGTGGCGGCGGCGCTGCCCGGCCGCGGCATGTGGGTGCGCGCCGATCGCGACGCGGTCGCGCAGGCCGTGGCGAAGAACCTGTTCTCGAAATCGGCGAAAACGAAGCTCAAAGCAGCCGCGGATCTGCCCGACCGTGTCGAGCGTCTCCTGGTGGCGCGCATGCAGTCCGATCTGGGACTGGCGCGGCGCGCGGGCCAGGCGGTGACCGGCTTCGACAATGTGATGCGCGCGCTGGATGCCAAGCCCGCGCCTTCGGTCCTCGTCGAGGCCCATGACGGGGCCGAGGACGGAAAGCGCAAAGTCCTGGGCGCGGCCCGCGCGCGCGGGCTGAAAACCCAGACGATAGAAGCGCTTACGAGTGCCGAATTGAGCTTGGCCCTGGGCCGCGAGAATGTGATACATGCAGCCCTCAAACCGGGGCGGCTGGCCGAAAGGCTGATCTTCGACGCCGGACGGCTCGGCGGCTTCCGCCAGGTTTCGTCGGCTTCAAACTCGGCGGGTTCGACCCCCGCCCCGAACGAAAGACACGTATGAGCGACGCCAACGACACCACACGCCGGCCGGTCCGCACGCCGCTGACTCTGAAGAAGACGGAGACATCGACCGTCAAGCAGAGCTTCAGCCACGGCCGCACCAAACCGGTCGTGGTCGAAAAGAAGCGCACGCGGCTGGAACCCGGCGCCAAGCCCGAGAAGCAGGCCGCGCCGGAACCCAAAACCGCGACGCAGGCGGCCGAGACCACGGCCGCGCCCGCGACGCGCGGTGTGGTGCTGCGCCAGCTCACCGACGAAGAGAAGGTCGCGCGCGGCAAGGCGCTCGCCGACGCCCGCGTGCACGAACAGGAAGCGCGCCAGCGCGCCGAGGAAGACGCGCGCCACCGCGCCGTCGAGGACGCGCGGCTGAAGATCGAGCGCGATGCCGCCGCCAAGCGCAAGGCCGAGGAAGACGCGCGCAAGGCGGCCGAGGAGCTGGCCCGCCGTCACGCCGAGGAAGAGGCGACGCGCCGCGACAAGCCCGCTTCCACTGCTGCGCCTGCCGCCGCCGCCACGCCCGCAGCTTTGACGCCCGCCACGGAGGTCGCGCGCCGCGCCCGCGTCAACCAGGAAGAAGACGAAGAGGGAAGCGCCAAGAAAGGCGCCAAGCCCGGCGCCGCGAAAGTCCCCGCCGTCAAGAAGACGCCCGGCGACATGCGCCGGCGCGGCAAGCTCACCGTCACGCGCGCGCTTTCCGACGACGACGAGCGCACGCGCTCGCTGGCGTCCTACAAGCGCCATCTCCAGCGCGTCCACAAGGGTGCTGCGGTGCAGGCGGCCCCCGCCGGCCCGCGCGAGGTCACGATCCCCGAGACCATCACCGTCGCCGAGCTCGCAAACCGCATGGCGCGCCGCGCCGTCGACGTCATCAAGGTGCTGATGAAGAACGGCATGATGGCGACGGTCAACGACACGATCGACGCCGACACCGCCGAGCTCGTCGCCACCGAATACGGCCACACCGTCAAGCGCGTCGCCGAATCCGACGTGCTCGAGGGCTTGAAGGGCAGCGACGACGACGACGCCAACCTGTTGCCGCGTCCGCCCGTCGTCACCGTCATGGGTCACGTCGACCACGGCAAGACCTCGCTGCTCGACGCGCTGCGAACGACCAACGTCGTGTCGGGCGAGGCCGGCGGCATCACCCAGCATATCGGCGCCTATCAGATCACGCGGCCGAGCGGGCAGAAGATCACCTTCCTCGACACGCCGGGCCACGCCGCCTTCACCGCGATGCGCGCGCGCGGCGCCAAGGTCACCGATATCGTCATCCTCGTCGTCGCCGCCGATGACGGCGTGATGCCGCAGACCGTGGAAGCCATCGCCCACGCCAAGGCAGCCCATGTGCCGATCATCGTGGCGATCAACAAGATCGACAAAGGCGATTCCAACCCGACCCGCGTCAAGACCGAGCTTCTCCAGCACGAGATCCAGGTCGAGGACATGGGCGGCGAGGTGCAGGCCGTGGAAGTCTCCGCGACCAAGGGGATCAATCTCGACAAGCTCGAGGAAGCGATCCTGCTGCAGTCCGAGCTCCTCGATCTCAAGGCCAATCCCGACCGCGCCGCCGAAGGCGCGGTGGTGGAGGCCAAGCTCGACCGCGGCCGCGGTCCGGTCGCGACCATCCTGGTCCAGCGCGGCACGCTCAAGATCGGCGACATCGTCGTCGCCGGCTCCGAATGGGGCCGCGTGCGCGTGCTGCAGAACGACCGCGGCGAGAACGTGACCAGCGCCGGTCCCGCCACGCCGGTCGAGGTGCTCGGCCTCTCCGGCGCGCCGGAGGCGGGCGACGAGTTCGTCGTCGTCGACAGCGACGCGCGCGCGCGCGAGGTCACCGAATACCGCGCCCGCAAGCGCCGCGAGGCGCGTCAGGCGACAAGCTCGCGCCAGACGCTCGACCAGCTCCTCAAGACGCGCGCCAGCGGCGAGAAGCGCCTGCTTCCGATCGTGCTCAAGGCCGACGTGCAGGGTTCGGCGGAAGCGATCCAGGGCGCGCTCACCAAGCTCTCCACCGACGAGGTCGGCGCCCAGGTGCTGCAGTCCGGCGTCGGCGGCATCACCGAAAGCGACATCATCCTGGCGCATGCCAGCGGTGCCGCGGTGATCGGCTTCAACGTGCGCGCCGACAAGCTCGCGCGCGAGCGCGCCAAGCGCGACGGCGTCGAGATCCGCTACTACAACATCATCTACAACGTCGTCGATGACGTGAAGGCGGCGCTGTCGGGCATGCTCGCGCCCGAGCTGCGCGAGAAGTTCCTCGGCAATGCCGAGATCCTGGAGGTCTTCGCGATCTCCAAGGTCGGCAAGGTCGCGGGCTGCCGCGTCACCGAAGGCGTCGTGCGCCGCGGCGCCAAGGTGCGCCTGATCCGCGACAACGTCGTCATCCACGAGGGCGAGCTCTCCACGCTCAAGCGCTTCAAGGACGAGGTGCGCGAGGTGCAGAACGGCCAGGAATGCGGCATGGCCTTCACGAACTACCAGGACATGCAGAAGGGCGACGTGATCGAGGCCTTCGAGGTCGAAACGATCCAGCGCGCGCTGTGAGCACCCTGCAAGACGCGCTCGGCCGGGTCGAGCGGAGCCTGCGCGCCGGCCAGGTCGCCGAAGCCATGCGCACCGCGCACGAAGCGGTCGGGCACGGATTGGTGCATCCGGGGCTTCTCACCCTCGCCGCCCAGCAGGAGATCGAGAGCGGCAATCTCGAGAAAGCGCTCGCGCTCGCCGAACGCGCCTGCGCGCTCGCCCCGCGCGACGGCGATGCGCAGCGCACCAGGGCGATGGTGCTCGGCGGCATGGGGCGCAAGCTCGACGCGCTCGCGGCGTACGACCAGGCGCTTGCCGTCGCCCCGAACACGGCATCGGCGCATTACGACAAGGGGCTCATCTATCTGTCGCTGCTCGAGCAGATGCTGGCGCGCCAGGCGTTCGAGAACACGATCGCGGTGCGTCCCGCCCATGCCGGCGCGCTTGCCGAGCTTGCCGCGATGGCCAAGACGCGCGGCGACGCGGCGGCGGCGCGCGGTTACGCGGAACGCGCCTTGCGCGTGCGTCCCGATCAGATCGCCTCGCGCATCGTGCTGGCGGAGCTCGATCTCGACACGGGCGATTTCGACGCCGCGCAGAAGCGCCTGGACGCGCTTCTCGCAGCGCCGGGGTTGAGCGCGGTCAACCATTCCATCGTGCTCGGCCTTCTCGCCGACGCGCTCGACGGCCAGGGCAGGCAGGAGGAGGCCTTCGCCCGCTATGCGCAATCCAACGCGCTCCTGAAGCAGCGCTATCGTCCGACCTATGAGGCGCCGGGCGTGGAGCGTGCGGTGACGCGTGCCGCGCGGCTCGCGTCATTCCTGCGCGAGGCGCCGGCGGCGCGCTGGCGCGATTGTCCTGCGGGCGCCTATCGTTCGCCGGTCGACGGCCACGTGTTCCTTGTCGGCTTCCCGCGCTCCGGCACCACGCTGCTCGAGCAGGTGCTCGCGGGCCACGGCTTCGTCGAGGCGGTCGAGGAGCGCGGCTGCCTCACCCAGGCGATGACCGATTTCATCGCGCCCTTGGACGGCATGGACCGGCTCCAGGCGCTCGAAGGCGACGATCTCGCGCGCTATCGCGATGCCTATTGGGAAGAGGCGCGCGCGGCGGGCGCCAAGCTCGACCGCGTCTTCGTCGACAAGATGCCGCTCAATGTCCTCAATCTCGGCCTCGTCGCCAAGCTGTTCCCGCAAGCCAAGGTGATCCTGGCGCTGCGCGATCCGCGCGACGTGGTGCTCTCCTGCTTCCGCCGCCGCTTCCAGATGCTGGCGAACATGTACGAATTGCTCGATCTCGACGACGCCGCGCGTTTCTATGCCGCGGTGATGGGCGTCGCGGAGGCTTCGCGCGCGAAACTGTCTCTGCCGATATTCGAGCAGCGCTACGAGACGCTGGTCGCGGACCTCGAAGGACAGGCACGCCTTCTGTGCGATTTCTTGAGGATCCCTTACGACGCGCGCATGCTGGATTTCACCGCCACCGCGCAGACCCGCGCCATCGCCACGCCCAGCGGCAAGCAGGTGGCGCGCGGCCTCTATAGCGGCGAGGGCCAGTGGCGCGCCTATCAGGGTCAGATGGAGCGCGTGCTGCCGTTGCTGGCGCCGTGGGTCGAACGCTACGGCTACGCGCAGTCCTGACGCGATGACACGGCAACGCCCGCAACATCCCCAAGGGCCGTCGCAGCGCCAGCTGCGCGTCGGCGAGATGCTGCGCCATGCGCTGGCCACGATCCTGACGCGCGGCGATATCCGCGACGACGATCTCGCAGGCGTGCCGGTGACCGTGACGCAAGTGAAGCCGTCGCCCGACATGCGCCATGCGACGGCCTTCGTCGAGCCGCTCGGCGGCAAGAACGCCAAGGCCGTGGTCGCCGCGCTCAACCGCCACAAATCCTATCTGCGCGGCGAGATGGGGCACATGATCGAGCTGAAATTCACGCCCGAGCTGCGCTTCGTCGAGGACGAGTCCTTCGCGGAAGCCCAGAAGATCGAGGCTTTGCTCAAATCCGAACGCGTGCAGCGCGACCTCAAGACCGACGACGATGCCTCGTAGGAAAAAGGGCGCGCCGGTCCATGGCTGGGTGATCGTCGACAAGCCGCAAGGCGTGACCTCCACGCAGGTCGTGGGCGCGGTCAGGCGCATCTTCGACGCGCAGAAGGCCGGCCATGCCGGAACCCTCGATCCGATGGCGACGGGCGTGCTCGCGGTCGCGCTCGGCGAGGCGACCAAGACGGTTCCCTATGCGATGGACGCGGAGAAGATCTATCGCTTCACCGCGAGCTGGGGCGAAAGCCGCGACAGCGACGACGCCGAAGGCGCGGTGACGGGAACCTCGGATAAGCGTCCTACTCGCGCGGAGATCGAGGCCGCGATCCCGAAGCTGGTGGGCATGATCCAGCAGACGCCGCCCGTCTATTCTGCGATCAAGGTCGACGGCGAGCGCGCCTATGATCTCGCCCGCGACGGCGAGGCGGTGGTGCTGGAGCCGCGGCTCGTCTTCATCCGCTCGGCGCGGCTCCTGGCCCAGCCGGATGTCGACATGGCCGAGTTCGAGATGGTCTGCGGCAAGGGGACCTATGTGCGGGCTTGGGTGCGTGATCTGGCCTTGGCGATGGGTGGTTTGGGGTATGTTTCAAAATTGCGCCGCCTGGCGATAGGAAATTTCAAGGTTTCGGACGCGGTCGGGCTGGAAACCTTGAGGGGTTTTATGCATAGTCCCGCCGCTTTTGAGCACCTGAGGCCCCTTTCGACCGCGCTGGACGGCATCCCGGCGCTGGCCGTGACGGGGCAGGACGCGGTTCGCCTGAAAAGCGGCAATCCGATTCTGGTCCGTCCGCGAGATTTCGCCCGGATCGCGGAAAGCACGCAGGCGGACGATCTTCAAGGGCTCACGGTCTTTCTTTCGACCGGAGAGGGCGAGCCTGTGGCTCTCGCCCAATTCGCGGAAGGCGAACTCAGACCGTTCCGTGTGTTCAACTTTGCCACCGGATGACCGGAAAGAAAACGAATGACGATCACTGCAGAGCGTAAGCAAGAGCTGATGAAGGAATACGGGACCGGCGCCAGCGACACCGGCTCCCCCGAAGTGCAGGTCGCGGTGCTCTCCGAGCGCATCAACAATTTGACCGAGCACTTCAAGTCGCACGTCAAGGACAACCATTCGCGCCGCGGCCTGATCAAGATGGTCTCGCTGCGCCGCCGGCTGCTCGACTACATCAAGGCCAAGGACAGCAAGCGCTACGAGCAGCTGATCGGCCGCCTGGGTCTGCGCCGCTGAAACGTCGCCTGCCCATCACGCCCACATGTTTCGCGCGAGGTCCGCGATGGTCGCGGACCCGTGCTTTTGCGTTGGCTCGAGCAGGGCTCGAGCCAACAACCCCCGTGGCAATCCGGCCCCGGGTACGAAGGAAGTGAAAGAGAATGTTCAATATCGTCCGTGAGGAAATGGAATGGGGCGGGCGCAAGCTCGTCCTCGAGACCGGCAAGGTCGCGCGTCAGGCTGATGGCGCGGTGGTTGCCACCTATGGCGAGACCGTGGTGCTCGCGACGGTCGTCGGCGCGAGTTCGCCGCGCGAGGGCGTGGATTTCTTCCCGCTCACCGTCAACTACCAGGAACGCTATTACGCCGCAGGCAAGATCCCGGGCGGCTATTTCAAGCGCGAGCGCGCGCCGACCGAGCGCGAGACGCTGACGTCGCGTCTCATCGACCGTCCGATCCGCCCGCTCTTCGCCGACGGCTACCGCAACGAGACGCAGGTCGTCGTCCAGGTGCTGTCGCATGACATGGAGAACGATCCCGATATCGTGGGCCTCGTCGCGGCCTCCGCCGCGCTCACCATCTCCGGCGTGCCCTTCATGGGCCCGATCGGAGCGGCGCGCGTCGGCTATATCGACGGCGAGTACCGCCTCAATCCGCTGGTCGACGACATGAAGGACTCCAAGCTGGACCTCGTCGTCGCCGGCACGATGGATGCGGTGCTGATGGTCGAATCCGAGGCGCAGGAGCTGGACGAGAAGACCATGCTGGGCGCTGTGATGTTCGGCCACAAGAGCATGCAGCCCGTGATGGAGATGATCATCCGTCTCGCCGAGAAGGGCGCCAAGGATCCGCGTCCGGTTCCGGAAGATATCCACGCGCCGATGCGCGACATGCTGAAGAAGGAGGCCGGCGCCGAGCTCGCTTCCGCCTTCCAGATCCGCGAGAAGCATGTGCGCCGCGACGCCATCGCCGCGGTCCGCGCCAAGCTCGCCGACAAATATGTCGGCGAGGGCGACGCGCGCGTGGCCAAGAACACCTTCTCCAACCTGATGCACGACGTGGAAGCCCATGTCATGCGCAACGCGGTGCTCGACACCAAGAAGCGCATCGACGGGCGCGATCTCGTCACCGTGCGTCCGATCGTGGCCGAGGTCGGCACGCTGCCGCGCACCCACGGCTCGGCGCTGTTCACCCGCGGCGAGACCCAGGCGCTGGTGGTGACCACGCTCGGCACGAGCGAGGACGAGCAGTACATGGATCAGCTCGAGGGCACCATCAAGCAGCACTTCATGCTGCACTACAACTTCCCTCCGTACTCGGTGGGCGAGACCGGGCGCATGGGCGCGCCGGGCCGCCGCGAGATCGGCCACGGCAAGCTCGCCTGGCGCGCGATCCATCCGATGCTTCCGGGCAAGGACACCTTCCCCTACACGCTGCGCGTCGTCTCGGAGATCACCGAGTCCAACGGCTCGTCCTCGATGGCGACGGTGTGCGGCACCTCCTTGGCGCTGATGGACGCGGGCGTGCCGCTGAAGAAGCCGGTCGCGGGCATCGCGATGGGCCTGATCCTGGAAGGCGAGCGCTATGCGGTGCTCTCCGACATCCTGGGCGACGAGGATCATCTCGGCGACATGGACTTCAAGGTCGCGGGCACCGAGGACGGCGTGACGTCCCTGCAGATGGACATCAAGATCGCCGGCATCACCGAGGAGATCATGCGCGTCGCGCTCGATCAGGCCAAGGGCGGGCGCCTGCATATCCTGGGCGAGATGAGCAAGGCGATCAGCCACTCGCGCGACCAGCTCGGCGAGCACGCGCCGCGCATCGAGCAGATCAAGATCCCGACCGACAAGATCCGCGAAGTGATCGGCACCGGCGGCAAGGTGATCCGCGAGATCGTCGAGAAGACCGGCGCCAAGATCAACGTCGAGGACGACGGCACGGTGAAGATCGCCTCCGCCGACGCGGAGTCGATCAAGGCCGCGCTGAAATGGATCAAGGGCATCGTGGCCGAGCCCGAGATCGGCGAGATCTATGACGGCAAGGTCGTCAAGGTGATGGATTTCGGCGCCTTCGTGAACTTCTTCGGGCCCAAGGACGGCCTCGTCCACATCTCCGAGCTCGCGCCCAAGCGGGTGAACAAGACGAGCGACGTGGTCAGTGAAGGCCAGGCCGTGAAGGTGAAGCTGCTCGGGTTCGACGACCGCGGCAAGGTGCGCCTGTCGATGAAGGTCGTGGACCAGGTGACGGGCGAGGACCTGACCAAGAAGCAGGCGGCCGAAGCCAAGCAGGACGGCCAGCAGCAAGCCGGCGCCTGATATTTGCGCCGTTTACCCAAGCCGCCCGCGCGACGACCGTCGCGCGGGCGGTTTTTTTGCCGCCTGCGCGGCCGCCCATCGAGGGTTGCGCGCTGTGCATGACCGCGTAGCAGGGTATCGCTCCTACATTCCGGGCAGCCGCTCCCGGAATTGCCGTCATGCTGAAGCGCCTCGTCCCGGCCATCTTCCTTCTCTTCGCCGCGCCCTGCGCGGGTGCCGCGGATGTCACGACCATCGCCGCGGCGCGCGACGCGGTGGCGCGCGGCGACTGGCAGGCGGCGGTGGATCCGCTCGCGGCGCTGGTCGCGCAATCGCCGCTCAACGGCGAGTTCCGCATCGACCTGGCGCGCGCGCACTACTACACCGGCAAGCAGGCGGAGGCGGAAGCCGACTATCGCGCGGCGTTCGATCTCAAGGCGGTCGATCCGGCGATCGCCGCTTACGGCGTCGCGAAATGCAACGCGCTGCTCGGCCGGCGCGAGGCGATGCTGAAATGGCTCGCCATCGCCACCTCTCTCGGCCTGCGCAGACTGGAAGGCGCGCGCAGCGACGAGGATTTCAAGGCGTATCAGAACGATCCGGATTTCCGAAAGCTCGTGGGGCTCGTCGATACGTCGAAACTCTCGCGCGACGACGGCTGGCGCGGCGACATCGCGATGCTGGCCGATTGGGTCGGGAAGAAATCGTTCCATCCGTTCAAGACCGCCACGGGCGACCGCTTCGTCTCCGGCGCCGCCATGACGCAAGCGCAGTTCGACGACGCGGTTCGCAAGCTCGTCGCGGATGTGCCGAAGCTGAGCGATGCGGACATCGAGATCGCGCTGTTCCGCCTGGTCGCCTCGCTCGGCGACGGTCACACCGCGATCGAAGGATCGCGCTCGCGCGCCGAGTTCGCGCTGACCCTGCCGCTCGGCTTCTATGTCTTCGACGACGGCCTCCATGTGATCTCGGCCGCGCCCGCTTATGCCGATCTCGTCGGCGCAAAGGTGATCGCGCTCGACGGCACGAAGGCGGACGACGCGCTCGCCAGGCTCGACCCCTTGATCGCGCGCGACAACGCGCAATGGGTGAAGGCGATGGAGCCGCATTTCCTGCGGCATACGCCGTTCCTCAAGGCGCTGGGTATCGCGAAGGCCGACGACGCGGTGGCTCTGTCGGTCGTGCTGCGCGACGGAACGCAGCGCACGATTCCGGTCAAGGCGGACATGACCGAGCCCGACATCTGGAATGCGCTGCCCAAGCCCGACGGCTGGATTTGGATCGGCGACAAGAACGCAAGCCTCTTCCAGCAAGGCAACGACAAGGCCTATTGGTGGAAATGGATGGCGACGGACGGCGTGCTCTATGTGCAATACAACAAGATCACCGACACGAAGGAGCAGACGCTCGCCACCTTCGCACGGGAGCTTTCGGGTGCGATCGCGCGCTATCCGGTTAAGAAACTCGTCATCGACATGCGCAACAACAATGGCGGCGACACCTATCTCAACGAGGCGCTGCTGGCGGCCGTCGCGGGCAATGCCAAGGTCGACCGTACGGGGCATCTCTACGTCATCATCGGGCGGCGCACGTTCTCGGCCGCGATGAACGCGGTGTCGTATTTCGGCCGCTTCACCAAGGCGGTCTTCGTGGGCGAGCCCACGGGCGGCAAGCCGAACGCGCCGGGCGACGAGACGCCGTTCGCGCTCCCCTATAGCGGCATCGTCGTCAATCTTTCCGACCGCTACTGGCAGGGCAGCTGGCCGGACGATTTCTCCGATTTCCGCGCGCCGGACATCGCGGTGACGCCGGCCTTCGCCGACGCCGCCACGGGGCGCGACGCGGCGATGGAGATTGTCGCGGCGCAGCCCGACATTTCGCAGTAGAATCCAAACCGGATCGGGTGAAGGGGCATATCATGAGAATCTCGCACGCATGGGCAGCGGTGGCGCTCGCCTGCATGATCGGCCAGGCGTCGGCGTCCGTGCCGGCGCAACCCGCGCACGACCTGACCGAAGCTGATCTGAGCGCGTGGCTGGACGGGATGATGCCGCTCGCGCTCGGGCGCGGCGACATCGCGGGCGCGGTCGTCGTCGTGGTCAAGGACGGGCACGTGCTGGTCGAGAAGGGATACGGCACAGCCGACGTGAAAAGCGGCAAGCCGGTCGATCCCGCGCGCACGCTGTTCAGGCCCGGCTCGATCTCCAAGCTCTTCACCTGGACGGCGGTGATGCAACTCGTCGAGCGCAAGAAGCTCGATCTCGACGCCGACGTGAACACCTATCTCGATTTCCGGATCCCCAGGACGTTCGGCGAGCCCGTGACGCTGCGCGACCTGATGACCCACCGCTCGGGCTTCGAGGAGACGATCAAGCGCCTCTTCGCCGTTGACCCCAAGCGCATGCGGCCGCTGGGCGAGGGGCTCAAGGCCTGGGTGCCGGACGAGATCTTCCCGCCGGGCGAGACGCCTGCCTATTCCAATTACGGCGCCGCGCTCGCGGGCTATATCGTCGAGCGCGTATCGGGCGAGAAATTCGAGGACTACGTCGCGCACCACATCTTCGTGCCGCTGGGCATGACGCATTCGACCTTCGTGCAGCCGCTGCCGAAGAGCCTCGCGCCCGACATGTCCAGCGGCTACGACAAGGCCTCGGGCGAGGCGCAGAAGTTCGAGCTCATCTGGATGGCGCCGGCGGGCGGGTTGTCGGCCACGGGCGACGACATCGCCAAGTTCATGCTCGCCCATCTCGGCGGCGGCACGGGAATCCTAAAGCCCGAGACCGTCAAGCTGATGCACAGCGAGATCTATCAGCGCAATCCTCCCCTGCCGGGCATCGGGCTCGGCTTCTATCACGAGGACACAAACGGCCACGTCATCGTCGGCCATGGCGGCGACACGATCCTGTTCCACAGCGACCTGCATCTCATCACCGATGCGGGCGTGGGGCTCTTCGTCTCGCAGAACAGCGCGGGCAAGGACAATTCCAGAATCCGTGGGCCTCTGTTCCGCGCGTTCATGGACCGCTATTTCCCCGCGCCCGCGATGCCTGCCGAGCCGACGCTCGCAAGCGCCAAGACGGACGGCGCGCTGGTCGCGGGCACGTACGAATCCAGCCGCCGCTCGGAATCGAGCTTCTTCCGCGTGGCCAGCCAGGACTCGAAAGTCTCGCTGAACGACGACGGCACGCTCAGCGTCGCCGATCTGGACGGGCTGAACGGCGAGCCGCGGCGCTGGCGCGAGGTGAGGCCGTTCGTGTGGCGCGAGGTCGGCGGCATGCACCTGCTGATCGCCAAGCGCGTGGACGGCAAGGTCGTCGAGATCGCCAGCGACATCTCTCCGCAGATCTTCACGCTCACGCCCTCGCGGTTCTGGAGCTCCGGCGTGTGGAACGTGCCGCTTCTGATCGCGACATTTGCGATGCTCCTGCTCAGCGTCGTGTTCTGGCCGGTCAAGGCGGTGCTGCGCTGGCGCTATAAGAGCCCGTTCCCGCTCAAGGGCCGCGCCGCGACGGTCTACCGCATGACGCGCGTGGCGGCGCTGATCGATCTCGTCTTCATCGGCGGGTTCTTCGGCGCGCTCACCTATGGCGGCCTGCATCTGGAGTTCTTCGATTCCACCAGCGACTGGATCTTCCTGTCGCTGGAGGTGCTGGGCGTGATCGCGATCCTGGGCACGATCTTTCCGCTCTATGAGCTGCGCCTCGCGCTCGCCGATCCCGGGCGGCCGTGGTGGACCAAGCTCACCGACGCGCTCTTGGCGCTTGCGGCGCTGGCGGTGGTGTGGTTTGCGTTCTCGCTGAACTTCGTGAACTTCCACCTGAACTATTGAGGCTGGCCATGCCCAGGATCGATGTCGGCTCCGTCTTCCGTCGCACCGGCTCGGCCTATCCCGCGCCGTTCGACGCGATCGCCAAGGACCGCGTGCGCCAGCGGCTCGGCGACGCGGGCGGGATCACGCAGTTCGGCGTCAATCTTCTCCATCTCCCGCCCGGCTCGGCGTCGAGCCAGCGCCACTGGCATTCGGCCGAGGACGAGTTCGTCTTCGTCGTCGCGGGCGAGGTGACGCTCGTCACCGACACGGGCGAAGAGGTCCTGCGCGCCGGCGACTGCGCCGCCTTCCCGCGGGGCGTCGCGGACGGCCACCAGCTCATCAACAAATCGTCGCAAATGGCGGTCTGCTTGGAGGTCGGCGGCCGCGCGGCGGACGACGTCTGCATCTATTCCGACATCGACATGATGATCGACAAGACCAAGGGCGGCTACACCCGCAAGGACGGGACGCCGTACTGACGTCGCGCATGAACCATTTCCCGCGATTGATAGTTAATGCGGCCGCACAATTCTTGCCGGACGGGTGCGGCATGACTAGCTTCAGGCGGGGCATGGGACAGATCTCTTGCGGACGACGCTGCGGTTTTTGAGTCTGATCTTCCTGGTCGCGGGCCTCGTCCTCATGGGCGCGGATCTCGTCACCTCGATGGACCGCGGCGGCGAGCCTTATCTGCGCTCCATCGAGCAGGTCTGGGCGGTCTTCGATCCGGCGAGCATCGTGAGGTTCAAGGACTGGGCCGGGCACGAGGCGCCGTGGGCGTCGAACGGGGTGCAGATCGCGCTCACGCTCTGGGGTTGGGGTGTCTTGGGCGGCCTCGGCGTGATCCTGAACTTCCTCTCCGGCCGCGGCCCCGCGCGGGCGCGCTAGCGGTTCCCTCCCGGAACCCACAAAACGTCCCTCGCGCCCTTGTCGTTGACGAAGCGGCTGGCGACGAAGAGGTGGTCCGACAATCGGTTCATGTAGCGCAGCGCCGCCTCGTTGACCGGCTCGGCGGCGGCCAGCTCCACCATCAGCCGCTCCGCGCGCCGCGCGATGGCGCGGGCGAGATGCAGATACGCAGCCGCGGGACTGCCGCCCGGCAGCACGAACGAGGTGAGCGGCGCGAGCTCCGCGTTCATCGCGTCGATCTCGCGCTCAAGCCGCTCGACTTGGGCTTCGGCGATGCGCAACCGGCCCTCGGCGCGCTTGGCGGTTTCCGGCACGCAGAGATCGGCGCCGAGATCGAACAGGTCGTTCTGGATGCGCATCAGCATCGCGTCCATCTCGCCCGCGGCGTGCAGCCGCGCCACGCCGATGGCGGCATTGGTCTCGTCGACCGTGCCGAAGGCCTGGATGCGCAGGTCGTGCTTGGGCCTGCGCGTGCCGTCGCCGAGCGCGGTGTCGCCCTTGTCGCCGGTCTTCGTATAGATGCGGTTCAGCGTGACCATGGGGGCTTATAGCATAGGGTTGCGGCTTTGGGCGCCGTGGCTATGATCCGGCCCGCGCCTATCCAAGAGTTTGCCCATGCCCGTCGACGCGCCCGAGATCATCCCAGTCGAAGACACCCGCGTGTCCTGCGACGGCACCGGCGGCGCGCTCGGCCATCCGCGCGTCTACCTCGAGATGGGCGACGAAAGCTTCGTCGAATGCCCCTATTGCGACCGCCGGTTCGTGCTCAAGCCCGGCGCGGGGCACCATTGACGGCGCCGCTCAAGAAGGGCGACCACCTCTACCTGATCGACGGTTCGGGCTACCTGTTCCGTGCCTATCACGCACTCCCCCCGCTGACGCGCAAATCCGACGGCCTGCCGACGGGCGCGGTGTCGGGCTATTGCAACATGCTCTGGAAGCTGCTCGAGGACATGAAGGGCCCCGACGAGCCCACCCATGTCGCGGTGATCTTCGACGCGGGCGCGGTCACGTTCCGCAACAGGATCTATCCGCAGTACAAGGCCAACCGTCCCGAGCCGCCGGAGGACCTGATCCCGCAATTCCCGCTGGTGCGCGACGCGACGCGCGCCTTCAACGTCGCCTGCGTCGAGCTTGCCGATTACGAGGCCGACGACCTGATCGCGACCTATGCGCGGCTGGCGCGAGAGAAGGGCGCGCGCACGACCATCGTCTCCTCCGACAAGGATCTGATGCAGCTCGTCGAGGACGGCTGGATCACGCTGCTCGACACGATGAAGAACCGCAGGCTCGGCTCCGCCGAGGTGATGGAGAAGTTCGGCGTGCCGCCGTCGAAGGTCGTGGAAGTGCAGGCGCTGGCGGGCGACTCGACCGACAACGTTCCCGGCGTGCGCGGCATCGGCGTCAAGACCGCGGCCGAGCTCATCAACCAGTACGGCGATCTGGAGACGCTGCTCAAGCGCGCCGGCGAGATCAAGCAGCCCAAGCGGCGCGAAACGCTGATCGAGAATGCCGGCAACGCGCGCGTCTCGATGAAGCTCGTCACGCTCGACCGCAACGTGCCGGTGAGGGAAAGCCTCGACAGCTTCGCGGTGCGCGAGCCGGAAGCCGTGCCGCTGATCGGATTCCTCAAAGGCATGGAGTTCAACTCGCTCACCCGTAGAGCCGCGTCGCATTTCGGCATCGAGGATCCGGATGCGATCTCGGCCGATATCGCGGCAAGCGCCGCTGTGCCGAAACAAGCGGCAGCCAAAACCGAGGCGCCCGCACCGTCCGCGAAAGGCGGCGCATCGGGCGCGGTGATGGATCGCGGCCGGCTCACGAAGCCGATCGACCACGACGCCTATGAGACGGTGACGACGCTCGCGCGCCTGGGCGAATGGATCGCCCGCGCGCATGAGATGGGCGCGGTCTGCATCGACACCGAGACGACGTCGCTCGATCCGATGCAGGCCGGTTTGTGCGGCGTGTCGCTGGCGGTGGCGCCGGGCGAGGCGTGCTACATCCCCTGCGGCCACCGCGCCGGCGGCGATCTGGTCTCCGGGAGCCGCGACGCCATCGTGCAGATCGCGGAAGGTGACCTCATCGCCGCACTCAAGCCGCTGCTCGAAGACCAAGGCGTGCTCAAGATCGCGCAGAACCTCAAATACGATTATCTCATCTTCCTGGTGCGCGGCATCAAGGTCGCGCCCTATGACGACACGATGCTGATGTCCTATGTGCTCGAAGGCGGGCTGCACGGCCACGGCATGGACGAGCTGTCTGAGCTGCATCTCACCCACACGCCGATCCCCTTCGATCAAGTGGCGGGCAAAGGCAAGGAGAAGGTGACTTTCGACAATGTCGCGCTGAAGGAGGCGACGCGCTACTCCGCCGAGGACGCCGACGTCACCTTGCGCCTCGCCTTGCTGCTCAAGCCGCGCTTGGCTGCAGAGGGAAAGCGCACCGTCTACGAGACGCTGGAGCGCCCGCTCATCGCCGTCCTCGCAGACATGGAGCATGCGGGGGTGATGATCGATCCCGATCTGCTGCGCCGCCTCTCCAACGATTTCGCCAAGCTCCAGGTGAAGATGGAGAAGGACATCCACAAGCTCGCGGGCGAGGAATTCAACATCGGCTCGCCCAAGCAGCTGGGCGACATCCTGTTCGGCAAGTTCTCGCTGCCCGGAGGACGCAAGACCAAGACCGGCGCGTGGTCCACCGACGCCGACGTGCTCGAGGACGTCGCGGCCCAGGGCCACGACATCGCCAAGAAGGTGCTGGACTGGCGCCAGCTCGCCAAGCTGCGCGGCACCTATACCGACGCGCTGCCTGCCTACATCAATCCCAAGACCGGCCGCGTGCACACGTCTTACGCGATGGCGTCGACGTCCACGGGGCGGCTCGCCTCGGCCGATCCGAACCTGCAGAACATCCCGATCCGCACCGAGGAAGGGCGGCGCATCCGCCAGGCCTTCATCGCGCCCAAGGGCACCAAGCTCATCAGCGCCGACTACAGCCAGATCGAGCTGCGCCTGCTCGCCCATATCGCCGATATCCCGCAGCTCAAAAAGGCGTTCTCCGACGAGCTCGACATCCATGCGATGACGGCGTCGGAGATCTTCGGCGTGCCGGTGAAGGGCATGCCGGCCGAGATCCGCAGGCGCGCCAAGGCGATCAATTTCGGCATCGTCTACGGCATCTCGGCCTTCGGTCTCGCCAACCAGCTCTCCATCGCGCGCGGCGAGGCCGACGACTACATCAAGAAATACTTCGCGCGCTTTCCCGGCATCCGTGACTACATGGAAGAGACCAAGGCGTTCGCGCGCGAGCACGGCTATGTCGAGACGCTGTTCGGAAGGCGCGTGCATATCCGCGAGATCAAATCGACCAATCCGAGCTTCCGCGGCGGCGCCGAGCGCGCGGCGATCAACGCGCCGATCCAGGGCACGGCCGCCGACATCATCCGCCGCGCCATGGTGCGCCTGCCCGACGCGCTGGCGGCCAAGAAGCTCAAAGCGCGGATGCTGCTGCAGGTGCATGACGAGCTCGTCTTCGAGGCGCCCGATGCCGAGATCGAGAAGAATTCCGCGCTCATCAAGCAGGTGATGGAAAAGGCAAGCCTGCCCGCGATCCAGCTCAGCGTGCCCTTGACCGTCGAAGTCCGCGCCGCCGAAAACTGGGACGCGGCGCACTAGCGATGTCCGTCGCGGAACTCTATTGGGTCGAGACGAAGCCGGGTGGAAGGCTCGCCGTCGCGCCCAGGCCGAGAGGCGGCGACTGGCTCGAAGACGAGATCCGCTCATGGAAATCCAGCGGCGTCGATGTCGTCGTCTGCCTCATGGAGGACTGGGAGCTGGCCGAACTTGACCTCAGCGGCGAGAAAAAGACATGCCTCGCGCAAGGCCTGTCATTCGTTCTTTTTCCGATCCGCGACAGAGGAACTCCTGAATCCACGGCGGCCATGCGCAGCCTCGTCAAAACGATGTCCGAGCATCTCGCATCTAGCCGCAATGTCCTCGTCCATTGCCGCGCCGGTATAGGCCGCACCGGCCTGGTCGCGACCTGTTGCCTGGCCGCGGGTGGCGTCCCCGTCGATGAAGCGTTCGCGCTCGTCGCCAAAGCGCGCGGGCTTCCCGTTCCCGACACCGACGATCAGAAGCGCTGGGTCGAAGGCTTCGCGGCGTCCTTGTTCTAGCGTAGCTTGTATTCAATCTGGCGAATAAAGCTCCGTGTCACGGCCCGCGAATGCGGGCCATCCAGTTGGGTTCTACACGACCTTGTAAGGATTCACGCGGAGGCGCGGAGCACGCGGAGTTGAGCTTGTTCTCTGCGAACTCCGCGCCTCCGCGTGAATCGTTTGCGTGGACAAAGCAGGCGTCATCTGGGTGGCCCGCATTCGCGGGCCATGACAGTTGGGGTAGCTCTCACCCCCGATACGCGAACTCGATCAGGTAGACGTTCTCGCCGGGGCCGTGCTTGGCGACTTTCAACAGGTCGACGACGCCGGCGAAGCCCGAGTCGCGGGCGAGCTTCGGCGTGATGTCGGAAAGCGCGATACGGCGCATCGCGGTGACGACGAGCTCGCCGGGACCGATCTTGTAGCGTCCGCCGACCTTCACATGCGGGCGCTGCCAGATGCGCACGCTGCAGGTGACGTCCCCGCGCATGATGGGATCGTGAAGGCGCTTGGTGAACTGCATGGGCGCGATGATCGCTCCGCCGCGCTATGGGCGCAACTCAGGCGGCGATCGATTTGAGGCCCGTTTCCGTGCTGATACCCGCTTTGTCGAGCGTGGCCATCAGCTCGCTCATTGCGGTTTCGGCGCTGGTGCGCGACTGGGCGGCGTAGCCGGCGAGGAAACCGGGCTTGGCGAGCTGGACGACGACCATTTCGCGGGCGCGGGTGGAGAGCCGGCCCTCGGTCAGGAACGTGCCGGTGCAGAGCTTGAGCAGCGTGTTCGCGCGCTCGACCGGGCCGGGCGCATTGGCGATCACGCTGTCGAAAAGCTTGTTGCGCGCCTCGACCTCGCAGGCGAGCCTGTCGAGCAGATCGGCTATCTCGGCGCGCTGGTCTTCCTGAAGGCCCGAGCGGCGCACGCGCAGCTGCAGGCCGGCAAGCACCTGCAGGCGCGCCAGCACCGGAGCCTTGGCATTGTGGAAATGCGCCTCGAAAGAGGGTGCGGCGACCGTGGGCGCGATGAACTCGGCGAGCCGGCGCTTGTTCTCCGCGCCGATGATGTTCTCCTCGACGAAGAGAAGGCGCGCGAGCTTTTCGTCGGGCGTCTCTGCCCCGGCCAGGTGCTCGCTCAACGTCTCGTGCGTGACCAGCCGTCGCGAGCGCAGGGTGAAGGCCGCGATCAGGTCCTCATGGCTCAGATATTTTCCGATGCCGCGCACCAGCCGGTCGGCGATGCGGCGCAAGCTCTGGAACTCGTCGGGCAGGGAATCGGGCGCCAGCCGCTTGGCGCTCTTGAACTCCGCCATCAGGCGCGCGGCGATCGCGGTGCGTGAATCGGGCAGATCGTCGGCCGCGAAATGCTGCGTGAGCGCGGTCAGGCCGGCGCGTCCGCCGCTCGGTTCGTTGCCCAGGAACAGCTCGACCAGGCTCATCAGCTCGCCGCCGAAATTCTCGCGCGGCCCGATCAGGTCGCGCAGCCCCGCCGATCCGCTCAGGACCTCGGCGACGATCGCGTCGATGGAGGCGAAGAGAAGCTCGCGTCCCGCGCCGTCGGCGCGCTCGACGAGCGCCAGCAGCCGGGCGACCTTCTCGTCCCAACCCTTGGCGTCGGCGAGATGCAGCGCGAGCGCGCCGTTGAGCACATAGGACGCGTCGGCCTCGCCGTTCAGCCTGGCCGCGAGCGCGTTGAACTGGTCCGCGGCAATGGCGGGGAAGACGCCCTTGCGATGATCGCGATAGACGCGATGGATGGCGGCGTTGGTGAGCTCGTTCAGGCTCTTGATGATCTGCTGCACGGGCGTCTTGGTCGAGGAGGCCTGCGCCACCGCGACCTTCTGGATCGCGTGCTGCAGGACCGTGCCCGATGCCTCGAGCTGCTCCAGCGCGTCGGCGCGGTGGGAAAGCTCGGTCAGCGTGATCCTGTTTCGCGCGAGATATTCGGCCAGCAGCCGCGAGATCGTCGCGCGCGCATGATAGGAATACAGATCGTCGGGCTTGAAGCAGGGCAGCGCGTGGGGAGCGTCTTCCTCCGCCGGCGCCGATTTGTACTGGTTGTGGCCGTCCTCGTAGATCTTGAGCGTGAGATAGTCGCCGGTCTCGTTGTTGTAGGTCTCTTTTACGACCTTGACCCCGGTCGCGCGCTCGCCGTCCATCAGCGACTTGGCGAATTCGATCGCGGCCTCGCGATCGTTGCGCGCGTCGAGCATGCGCCAGCCGCCCTTCGCGCCCTGGCGGGAGAAGATTTCGTAATGGACTTCCTGCGCCATGCGCCCTCCGCTGATAGGTAGTATCGCGTATGCGCTTTAAGCGGCGGTTAAGCTTGTCACCTTGGGGTCATCTCCGCACAAGGCGCAGGCCGGATCTGGAGAAAGGCGGATTTTGCGGAAATCCGTGGTTAGCGCATCGTAAATGAGCAGATGTCCCGCCAGGCTCTCGCCGACCTGCGCGATCTCCTTGATCACCTCCAGCGCCTGCAGCGTGCCCATCACGCCGGCGGCGGCGCCGAGGACGCCGGTCTCGGAGCATGACGGTGCCGTGCCGGGCGGCGGCGGCTCGGGGACGAAGCAGCGATAGCAGGGATAGGGATGGCTCTTGTCATGCGCCTTGAACGTCGCGAGCTGTCCGTCGAATTCGCTCACCGCGGCGGAGACGAGCGTGCGCTGGCTCAAGAAACACGCGTCATTGACCAGGAAGCGCGTCGCGAAATTGTCGGAGCCGTCCGCGATCACGTCGTATCCGGAAACGATTTCGATCGCATTCGCAGCGGTCAGCCTTTCGGGATGCAGGCGCACCGCGACATTGGGATTGATCGCGCGGATACGGTCGGCGGCGGAATCGGTCTTGAGGCGGCCGACATCGGACGTCGCGTGCGCGATCTGGCGCTGGAGGTTGGAGAGGCTCACCCGGTCGTCGTCGACGATGCCGATGGTTCCCATCCCGGCTGCGGCGAGATAGAGCAGCACCGGCGAGCCCAACCCGCCCGCGCCCACGACCAGCACGCGCCCCGCCCTCAGCCGCGCCTGACCCACGCCGCCCACCTCGCGCAGCACGATATGGCGGGCGTAGCGGTCCAGTTCCTCGTCGCTGAGCTTCATCGCCGCTCCATAGCGCATTCGCGCGATAGTGTCGCTCCCACCTTAATCCCTTGAAATATTTGCAATATTTATTGATCCTTTGCCAAACGAGAGCGTTGCCGCACAATGGTGGAGCACCTAAGGTGCGGCAAAAATCGGGCGCCTTCAAAAGGCGCCGCCAACAGGGATTGTTCCTATGTCATCGACGTCCAAAGAGTCCGGCGCGTCCGGCCTCGAAGCCCAGGGCTTCCGCAATCTGAAGGCGGTCCATTGGAACCGCAACGTCGCCGAGCTCTATGAGGAGTCGATCCGGCGCGGCGAAGGGCATCTGGCCAAGGACGGTCCGCTGGTGGTGCTCACCGGCCAGCACACCGGCCGCTCGGCGACCGACAAGTTCGTCGTGCGCGACGCCGAGACCGAGAAGCAGGTCTGGTGGGACAACAACAAGCCGATGAGCCCTGCGCATTTCGACGTGCTGCACGCCGACATGCTGAAATTCGCCGAAGGCCGCGAGCTGTTCGCCAAGGATCTCTATGGCGGCGCCGATCTCGAGCATCGCCTGCCGGTGCGCATCGTCACCGAATATGCCTGGCACTCGCTCTTCGTGAACCAGCTCCTGATCCGCCCGACCGCGGAGCAGCTCGAAGGCTTCGTGCCGGAATTCACGATCATCGACCTGCCGAACTTCGAAGCCGATCCGGCGCGCCACGGCTGCGCCAGCAAGACGGTGATCGCGGTCAATTTCACCAAGAGGACGATCCTGATCGGCGGCACCTCCTATGCCGGCGAGATGAAGAAGTCGGTCTTCACGATCATGAACTACCTGCTTCCCGCCAAGCGCATCATGTCGATGCATTGCTCGGCCAATATGGGGCCGAAGGGCGACACGGCGATCTTCTTCGGCCTGTCCGGCACGGGCAAGACGACGCTGTCGGCGGATGCGTCGCGCACGTTGATCGGCGACGACGAGCACGGCTGGAGCGAGCACGGCGTCTTCAACATCGAAGGCGGCTGCTATGCGAAAGTGATCAAGCTCTCGCGCGAGGCCGAGCCCGAGATCTATTCGACGACCGAGCGTTTCGGCACCGTGCTCGAGAACGTCATGATGGATCCGGGCACGCGCAAGCTCGACCTCGACAGCGCGCACTACGCCGAGAACACGCGCGCGGCCTATCCGATCGACTTCATCCCGAACGCGTCCGAGACCGGGCGCGGCGGCCATCCCAAGAACGTCATCATGCTGACGGCGGACGCGTTCGGCGTGCTGCCGCCGATCGCCAAGCTCACGCCGAGCCAGGCGATGTACCACTTCCTCTCGGGCTTCACCGCGAAGGTCGCCGGCACCGAGAAGGGCCTGGGCAAGGAGCCGCAGCCGACCTTCTCGACCTGCTTCGGCGCGCCGTTCATGCCGCGCCATCCCAGCGAATACGGAAACCTCCTGCGCGACCTGATCGCGCAGCACGGCTCGGATTGCTGGCTGGTCAACACCGGCTGGACGGGCGGCGCGTTCGGCGTTGGCTCGCGCATGCCGATCAAGGCGACGCGCGCGCTGCTCGCGGCCGCGCTCGACGGCAGCCTGGCGCATGCCGAGATGCGCGTCGATCCGCATTTCGGCTTCCGCGTTCCGGTCGCGGTCGCGAACGTCGACACGAAGATCCTGAACCCGCGCGACACCTGGGCCGACAAATCCGCCTATGACGCGCAGGCCAGGAAGCTCGTCTCCATGTTCCGCGAGAACTTCAAGAAGTTCGAAGCCCATGTCGGCCGCGACGTCCTCGACGCCGCGCCCGTGCTCGCGGAAGCGGCGGAGTAGCCCCTTTTGTCATCCCGGCCAAGCGATGCGGAAGCATCGCGCGGGGCCGGGACCCAGGGTGCAAGCGGCACGCTGGGTCCCGGCACTCGCTCCGCTCGGCCGGGATGACACTCGAATGATTGGGTCAGACTGATAGCGACTTGCCCTAATACAAACTCACCCCCGGCTTCGCGTCGGGCGTGGTGACGATGTAGTCGTAGCCGAGCAGCACGAAGCGGGCGAAGGGTTTGAGCTTCTCGATGCCCTGCGTGTCGAGCGCGTGGCGGATGGGGTCGGTCGGGATCAGCGTCCAGCCGTCCTTCGGCAGCGTCGCGATGCCGAGTCCGATCGCGGCGTACAGATCCTTCACCTCCGCGTTGTCGTACGTCTCAACGGTCGTGGGATTGCCGGGCTTGGGCGCGAAGGCGATGTTGTGGCCGCCCGCGGGCAGGAACGCGATGCGCAGCGCGGTCTTGCCGTCCAGCCGTGCCGTCTCGCTCGCCAGCGTGCCGAGATCGACGGTGTTGATCGTGGTGGTGCCCAGCGCCATGTGCTCCAGGCCCATCTTGAACACGATCTTGGGCTCGGACTCCGCACCGGCGCGATAGTCGGCGAGGAAGTTCTTCGCCAGCAGGCGCGCGCGGCGCGCGTTGTTCTCGTAATTGTGCCCGCTCATCCAGAGCTGATAGACGGCGGCGCTCTCCTTGAGCTCGGCGATGATGGCCTGCGCCTCGGCGACGCCCTTGAACCGCGCGGCCAGCGCGTCGAAATCGGCGTCCTTGAAGCGGGCGAGCAGGAACTTGTCCTGCGCCGCTGTCGCGGCCGCGTCCTGCTCCTCGCCCAGAAGCTTGGACGCGGCCGCGCGCGCCGCATTGTCCGGCGCGATGGCGACGAGGCGTTTCAAATGGAACGGCGGCGAGCCGATGAATTCCTGATCGACGCCCCACAGATACGGCGTGCCGTTCGCGTCGTGGCCGGGGAAGTCGCCGGCCAGCGCCGCATCGTCCTTGAGCGACAGGAACGGGATGCCGAGCGGGACCGCGTGCACGAGCTTGTGCAGTCCCGTCTCGCCGTCCCGGGCGAGCGTATCGGCGATCATGCGCGTCGACAGCGGGCCCACTTCGACGACGTGATATTTGAATCCGAAGGGACGCGCGTCATGCGCCACGGCGCGCAGTACGATCGCCGAATCCGCGAAGCCGTGATCCTCGCCCCACAGGATGAATTGGGCGCGCCCGATCTCGTCCTTCAGCACGGCGGCGCCGTCGCCGCCGAGCCCGCCGTCGCGTGTCACCGCGAGCGGATAGCTCTGCGGCGCCGCTAGCGCCGATGTGCCGATCAGCGCGGCCAGAAAAATCCCGCCTATTCCCCGAAGCATCGCGTTCTCCTCGTCTCACCGCAGAAGTGGGTGCGCCATGCTAGCGAAGCCAAACGGACCCGTCGCCGGGCGGGTTTGCGCGTGCCGTGGAGTGTGAAACTAGATGAAGATGAAACGGCTTAGCCGATCTCGGCCCAGTCCAGGCCTGCCGGGAGGATCGCATCGGGCGCGAATTCCAGATGCAGGACGCGGCGATGCGACGGCGCGCGCGCCGGCGAGGAGGCGTGAAGCAGGAGCGGTTTCATCAGCAGTACGTCGCCCGCCCGGGCATGAATCGCGACGGCTTGGCTCTGCGCCGCCACGTCAGGGCGCGGAAGAATGCCGCGCGCATGCGATCCGGGGATGACGCGCAAAGGACCGTTGTCCGCCGCGCAATCGTCCAGATGCAGGCGCGCGGTGATCATGCGCGACAGGATCGCGGCCGGGGCCTGGACGTGATGCACGCCGCGCTTGATCGTCCAGTTCGTCCAGCCGGGGATGTCACGCCGCTCCTTCGCGGCGATGGTCAGGTCCTGATGCCAGGGCACCGGCCAGTTGGCGCCCGGCGTCTTGTCGAAGAAAAGACCGCGCACGGCGCGAAGATCGTGGCCCGTGATCCCATGCAGCGCGGCGCGCAATGCCTTCGCAGTGTCGCGCACGGTGTCGAGCGCAAGCAGGTTGCGCGCGCCGAAGGTCTCGCCCGCGCGCTCGGCCCGCGCGATGTCCGCATCGGCGAACGTGTCCCTCAGCGTCGCGAGCGTCTGCGCGTCCACAGCGCCCTCGACGAGCGCGAAGCCGTCCGTGGCGAGGCGGGATGCGGCGCCGTTCATTTGCACCTGTACACCCACACCCGCGCCGGCGGCACGTTGAGCCAGACGATCGCAGCGCGGGTGAGCGTGACGCCGGGCGGCGGGGCAACGGGAGGCCTCATGCGATAGGAGAACTGCACGAAGGGCGCGCCGGGCATCAGCCGCTTGAAGACCTGGCAGATGAACGCGTCGCGCATCTCGACCGGGAAGTTGATGAGCGGCAGGCTGGACACGGCGGCGGCGAAGGTATCGCCCGCGCGCGCGCCCAGCGTCTTGTCGAGGTCGAAAGCGTCGCCCTGGATCACCGTCACGCCGGGACAGCGCTCACGCACACGCGCCGCGAACTCGGCGTCGTATTCGACCGCCGTGATACGCGCCGGCGCGACACCGCGCGCGATCAGCGCCTGCGTCACCACGCCGGTGCCCGGACCGAATTCCAGGATGGGCAGAGTGCCGCCCGCATCGACCTGCGCCGCCATGGCTTTGGTCAGGCCGGGCCCCGACGGCGCCACCGCGCCGGTATGCTTCGGTCGTGCGATCAGCCGCGCGAGGAAGCGAAGCTGGTCGCTCGCGACGCTCACGCCTTTTCGCCGCCCTTCCAGAATTCCTTGAGCTTGGCCATGAAGCTTTCGGATTCGGGGTTGGTGCCCGCGCCGCTTTCGGCGTCGAAGGCCTTGAGCAATTCCTTCTGCTTCTTGCTGAGCTTGGCGGGCGTCTCGACCACGACCTCGACATAGAGATCGCCGGTCATGCCGCCGCCGCGCAGCACCGGCATGCCCTTGGCGCGCAGGCGGAAAGGGCGGCCGGATTGCGTGGCTTCGGGGATATTGATCTTGGCGCGGCCGCCGTCGAGGGTCGGCACTTCGATTGCGCCGCCCAGCGCTGCGGTGACGAAGGAGACCGGCGCGCGGCAATGCAGGTCGTGGCCGTCGCGCTGGAAGATCGCGTGCGGCGCGACCGAGATGAAGATGTAGAGATCGCCCGGCGGTCCGCCGTTCATGCCCGCCTGGCCTTCGCCGGAAAGACGGATGCGCGTGCCTTCCTCGACGCCGGACGGCACGTCGACGCTGAGCGTGCGCTCCTTCTGCACGAGGCCGGAGCCTTTGCACTGCTTGCACGGGTTGCGCACGATGCGCCCGTTGCCGCGGCATTGCGGGCAGGTGCGCTCGATGGTGAAGAAGCCCTGCTGCGCGCGAACCTTGCCGATGCCGCTGCAGGTCGGGCACTGCTCGGGCTTGGAGCCCGCTTCGGCGCCGGTGCCTGAGCACGCCTCGCAGGCGACCGCGCTCGGCACCCGGATCTGGGTCGCCCGCCCCGTGAACGCTTCCTCCAGCGTGATCTCGAGATTGTAGCGCAGGTCGCCGCCGCGGTTCTGGCGGCGGCCCTGCTTGCCGCGGCCGCCGAACTCGCCGAACAGATCCTCGAAGATGTCGCTGAAGGACGATGTGAAGTCGAACGGGTTGCCGTGGCCGCGCCCGCCGCCCTGCTCGAAGGCGGCATGGCCGAAGCGGTCATAGGCCGCGCGCTTCTGCTCGTCCTTCAGGACGTCGTAGGCTTCGTTGATTTCCTTGAACTTGATCTCGGCGGTGTGGTCGCCCGGATTCTTGTCCGGGTGCAGCTCCATCGCGAGCTTGCGGAACGACGCCTTGACCTCGGTCGTGGCGGCGCCTTTCTTCAGGCCGAGTACGTCGTAATAGTCGCGCTTGCTCATCGCCCAGCCGGATAAGCTTCGGGGCCGCCGTGTTCGGCAGCCCCGAAAGGAAGATTACGGCTTCTTGTTCTCGTCGACCTCGGAGAACTCCGCGTCGACGACGTTGTCGTCCTTCTTGGGCTCCTCGGCGCCGTCGGCAGCAGCGCCTTCGCCGCCGGCCGCTTGCTGCGCCTTGTACATCGCCTCGCCCAGCTTCATCGACGCCTGCGCGAGCGCCTGCGTCTTCTTCTGGATATCCTCGTCGTCGTCGCTCTTCACGGCTTCTTTCAGCGCCGCCATCGCGTTCTCGATGCCGGTGCGGTCGGCCGGATCGACCTTGTCGCCATGCTCGGAGAGCGCCTTCTCGGTCGAGTGGACCAGCGCGTCGGCCTGGTTCTTGGCTTCGGCGAGGGCGCGGCGCTTCTTGTCGTCGGCCGCGTGGCTTTCGGCTTCCTGCACCATCTTCTTGATGTCGGCGTCCGACAGGCCGCCCGAGGCCTGGATGCGGATCTGCTGCTCCTTGTTGGTTGCCTTGTCCTTCGCCGTCACCGACACGATGCCGTTGGCGTCGATGTCGAAGGTGACTTCCACCTGCGGCACGCCGCGCGGCGCGGGCGGCAGGCCCATCAGGTCGAACTGGCCGAGCATCTTGTTGTCGTTCGCCATCTCGCGCTCGCCTTGGAAGACGCGGATCGTGACGGCGGTCTGGTTGTCCTCCGCGGTCGAATAGATCTTGTTCTTCTTGGTCGGGATCGTGGTGTTGCGATCGATCAGGCGGTCATATACGCCGCCCAAAGTTTCGATACCGAGTGACAACGGCGTCACGTCGAGAAGGAGCACGTCCTTCACTTCGCCCTTGAGCACGCCCGCCTGGATCGCGGCGCCGATGGCCACGACCTCGTCGGGATTGACGCCCTTATGCGGCTCCTTGCCGAAGAGCTGCTTCACGGCTTCCTGGACCTTGGGCATGCGCGTCATGCCTCCCACCAGGATGACCTCGTCGATCTGGCTCGCGGTGACGCCCGCGTCCTTGAGCGCGGCCTTCACCGGACCGATCGTCTTCTGGATCAGGTCGTCGACGAGGGCTTCGAGCTTGGCGCGCGTGATCTTGATGGTGAGATGCTTGGGGCCGGAGGCATCGGCGGTGATGAAGGGCAGGTTCACTTCCGTCTGGTTGGCGGACGAAAGCTCGATCTTGGCCTTCTCGGCCGCGTCCTTCAGGCGCTGCAGCGCGAGGCGGTCGGAACGCAGGTCGATGCCGTTCTCTTTCTTGAACTCGTCGGCCAGGTAGTTGACCAGCCGCTGGTCGAAATCCTCGCCGCCCAGGAACGTGTCGCCATTGGTCGACTTCACCTCGAAGACGCCGTCGCCGATCTCCAGCACCGAGATGTCGAACGTGCCGCCGCCCAGGTCGTAGACCGCGATGGTCTGGCCGGCGCCCTTCTTGTCCATGCCGTAGGCGAGCGCGGCCGCCGTCGGCTCGTTGATGATGCGCAGGACCTCAAGGCCCGCGATCTTGCCGGCGTCCTTGGTCGCCTGGCGCTGGGCGTCGTTGAAATAGGCCGGGACGGTGATGACGGCCTGGGTGACCTTCTCGCCAAGATGGGCCTCGGCGGTCTCCTTCATCTTCTGCAGGATGAAGGCGGAGATCTCCGACGGCGCGTATTTCTTGCCGTCGCGGCCGGCGACCCAGGCATCGCCATTGTCGGCTTTCACGATCTTGTACGGGACCATGTCGATGTCCTTCTTGGTCATCGGGTCCTCGAACCGGCGGCCGATCAGCCGCTTGATCGCGAAGAACGTATATTCGGGATTGGTGACGCCCTGCCGCTTGGCGGGCTGTCCGATGAGCCGCTCTCCATCCTGGGAGAAGGCGACGATGGAGGGCGTGGTCCGCGCGCCTTCCGCATTCTCGATGACTTTGGGGGCCGAGCCCTCCATGACCGCGACGCACGAATTGGTCGTGCCGAGGTCGATGCCGATGACTTTTGCCATGTCTAGTTCCTCTCTCCAGCGATGGAGTCCTGGCCCTCAAGAGGCGCCTTCCGGCCCATCCCATTGACTCAATTGATAAAACCGGCGCGGAGCAGAAACCCCCGCCGGTCCTGGGGGGTATATAGGATCGACATATCGGCCGTGCAAGGCTTGGGGAAATTCCCTTCAACCGTGCCCGGTGGTAATATTTCCTACCGCCTTTCCGGGAGTCTATGCCGATGTCCAAGATCGAGAAAATCAGCGTCGCGCTGCCGAGCGAAATGGTCGCCGCGATCAGGGCGGCCGTCGAGTCCGGTGACTATGCGACCAACAGCGACGTCATGCGCGACGCCCTGCGCGATTGGCGCATGC
Source organism: Alphaproteobacteria bacterium (assembly GCA_021325375.1). GTDB lineage: Bacteria > Pseudomonadota > Alphaproteobacteria > Micropepsales > Micropepsaceae > Rhizomicrobium. The sequence continues at coordinate 126,897 of JAJPHG010000011.1, forward strand.
GCCGCCGCGTCGAGGAAATCGAAATCGAAGAGATGCGCCGTATGGTGCAAGAGGGCATCGACAGCGGTCCGTCACTCGACGGTGAAACGGAGTTTGCGCGCCTCAAGGCCAAATACGCCGTGACGGCCGAAGCCAAATGAAGCCGTTTCGGCTGGCGCCAAAGGCGTCCGCGGATCTCGATCAGATCGCCGCGTTCATCGCGCGCGACAATCCTATCAGGGCGGCTACGTTCGTCGAAGAACTCCTCTCTGTCTGCCGGCGTATTCCGGCTCATCCCGAAAACTATCCGCGTCGCTCACATCTCGGCCCGGGCATGCGTGTCGCGATTCACAAGAGCTATCTGGTGTTCTTCACCAATCATCCCGACGAAATCCGCGTCGAGCGCGTGCTCCACAGCGCACGCAATACCGCGCGTCTGTTCGAAGAAGACCGTTAGCTACGTCCGCCCCGCATGATCCGCGAGCACGTCGGCGATGCAGGCGCTCACTTTCTTCGCGGTCGGCACGTCGAGGAATTCGTTGGGGCCGTGGGCGTTGGAGTGGGGGCCGAGGACGCCCGTCACCACGAACTGCGTCCTGGGATAGCGCTTTCCCAGCATCGCCATGAAGGGGATCGAGCCGCCTTCGCCCATGAACGCGACGGGCTTTCCGAAATGCGCGGTCGAGGCGCGCTTCAGGCTCTCCAGAAGCCACGGCGCGAGCGCCGGCGCGTTCCAGCCGCTCTGGCCTTCCTCGGCGTGGAACTCGACCTCGGCGCCATAGGGCGGGTTGGCCTCGAGCGCGTCCTTGACGACCTTCGTCGCCTTCACCGCGTCGCAGGTCGGCGGCGTGCGCAGCGAAAGCTTCAGCGTCGAATAGGGCAGCAGAACGTTGCCCGCGTTCTCGGGTTCGGGATAGCCGTCCATGCCCGTGATGGCAAGCTGCGGCCGCCAGGTGCGGTTCAGGATCATCTCGGTGACGTCGGGCGCCATCGGCTTGGTGTGGCCCGCGAACGGCATCTTGGTGAAGACCTCATCGCCCAGGATCGCTGCGGCCTGGCGCGCCTGCTCCAGGCGCTCGGGCGGGATCTGCACGAAGCACTCGTCGAGCTTGATCTGGCCGGTCTCCTCGTCCTCGATGCGCGACAGAAGCCGGCGCGCGATGCGGAAGGACGACGGCACCAGCCCGCTCGCATCGCCCGAATGCACGCCCTCGGTCAGCACGCGCACGGTCAGATTGCCCATCGAGATGCCGCGCAGCGACGTGGTGAGCCAGAGCTGATCGTAATTGCCGCAGCCGGAATCCAAACACACGACCAGCGACGGCGTGCCGATGCGGTCCGACAGATGATCGATATAGAAGGGGAGATCGTAGCTTCCCGATTCCTCGCACGCCTCGATCACGATCACGGCGCGGGCGTGGTGCCTGCCCTGCTCCTTGAGCGCGAGCAGCGCCGACAGCGCCGCGAACATCGCATAGCCGTCGTCGGCGCCGCCGCGTCCATAGAGGCGGCCGTCCTTCATCACCGGCTCCCACGGCCCCGTGCCCTCGGCCCAGCCCTTCATCTCCGGCTGCTTGTCGAGATGGCCATAGAGCAGGACGGTGTCCTTGCCGTCGTCTTTGTTGTTTCCCGGCACCTCGATGAAGATCAGCGGCGTGCGGTCCTTCAGCCGCACGACCTCGAGCGTGGAGCCGGGGAGTTGTTTGAGTTTCTCCCGCGCCCAGCCCTCGAACATCGCCACGACCTTGTCCATGTAGCCGTGCTCGACCCATTTGGGATCGAAGGCCGGCGACTTGTTGGGGATGCGGATGTAGTCGGTCAAGGTAGGGACGATGTCGCCGTCCCAGAGTGTCTCGAGAAAGACGCCGGCCATTTCGTCCTCGCGGTTGCGCGTTCGCGGCATGAGTATTACATTCCGAGGTAGGAAAGGGAACGCCCATGCGAATTACGACAAAGGGGCAGGTGACGATCCCCGCGCGCCTGCGCGAGAAGGCGGGATTGCTGCCGAACACCGAGGTCGAGTTCGCTTATGACGGAAAAGGCAGCGTTCGCCTGTTCCGGGCACGCAAGTCCAAGGCCAAGACGCGCGGCGAAAAGCTGGTGGAACAATTGATCGAAGCGGGCCGGCGATATCCGCGCAAGATGACCACAGACGAGATCATGGCGCTGACGCGCGGTGACGATTGATGGGCGCCGTCCTGGTCGACAGCAATATTCTGCTTGACCTTTTCGATACCGGTTCCGAGTGGTTTTCGTGGTCCAGGGATGCTCTGCGGATCGCGGCGGAACGTTCGAACCTCGTCATCAATCCGGTGATCTATGCCGAAATCTCGGTCGGCTATGATGGAATCGAGATGGTGGATGCGCTTCTTCCGCCGTTCCTGCAGCGCGAGCCTATCTCATTCGAAGCCGCCTTTCTCGCCGGCAAGGCCTACCAGATTTACCGGCGTCGCGGCGGCCCGCGGCGCTCGCCCTTGCCCGATTTCTTCATCGGCGCGCATGCCGCCGTCGCGGGTTACGAGATTCTGACGCGCGACGCGGCGCGCTATCGGACCTATTTTCCGGGATTGAAGATCACCGCGCCGGACTAGGCGCGATGGTGCACGCAAGAGGGGGCGCCGATGTATTTCGCTTCTGTCCTGATGCTCACCTTGGTCTTGCCGCTGGGGTCGGCCTATGCCGAGCATGAATTGGTCCGGGAGAGCCTTCCGTGGATGCTTGTGGTGGGCAAGTGGTGGGCGTTCTGGGCAGGCGGGGTGAGGCTCTTGATCGCCGGCGCGCGCCAGCAGGTCCAGCCGCGCTTTACGTCGCAGACGATCTTCGGCATCGAGAGCGACGATCCGTTGCCCTTCATCCGCGAACTCGGCATGGCCAATTGCGCGATGGGGGTGTTGGGCATCACTGCGGCGTTCGTGCCCGCTTTCGTGCTTCCCGCCGCGATCGTGACGGGCCTCTACTACCTTCAGGCCGGCATCGGCCATGTCCGCCACGGCGGCCGCAATCTCCAGCGCAACGTCGCGATGGTGAGCGACCTCACCGTCGCGGCGGCGCTGCTGGGGTATGTGGGGTGGGCGGCGGCGTCCTACCTATAGCGCCGCCACCAGGGCTGCGTTGTAGATCTCGCTCATCTTGGCGCCGAGCGGGGCGATCTGGACGGACTTCTCTAGCCCGATCAGCAGCGGTCCCATCATCGTCACGCCGCCGATCTGCGACAGGAGCTTGGTCGAGATGGACGCCGAGTGGATCGCGGGCATGACCAGCACGTTCGCCGTGTCGGTCAGCCGGCAGAAGGGATAGAGCGCCATCCTGGCGCGGTCGAGCGCGACGTCGGCGGCGATCTCGCCGTCATATTCGAAATCGACGCCGCGGTTGTCGAGGATATGCACGGCTTCCACGATGCGCTCGCTCCTTTCGCTGCGCGGAAAGCCGAAGGTCGAGGACGCCAGCAGCGCCACGCGCGGCGTCAGCTCGAAGTGGCGCGCGACGGCGGCGGTCTGCACCGCGATGTCCGCGAGCTCGGCCGAGGTCGGCATCTCGTGCACGCTGGTGTCGGCGACGAGCACCAGCCCTGCGCGCGTGAAGACCAGCATCACGCCGATGGGCCGCTCGCCGCGCGGGCTGTCGAGCACCAGGCGCACGTCGCTCAGCGCCACCTGATAGGAGCGCGTGACACCGGTCACCATCGCGTCGGCGTCGTCCGCCGCCAGCATCGACGCCGCATAGACGTTGCGGTCGTTGACGACGAGCCGGACGCAGTCGCGATGGAGAAGGCCCTTGCGCTGGGCGCGCTTGTAGAGCGCGTCGACATAGGGCGAGGCCTGGCGCGCCGACGCCGGCACGCGGATCTCGAGCGAGCCCTCGTCGAGGCCGGCGTTGCGGATGCCCTGCTTGATCACCTCCTCGCGGCCGACGAGATAGGCCTTGCCGAGGCCGGAGTTCTGGAACGCCGCCGCGGCGCGGATCACCGATTCCTCCTCGCCCTCGGCAAAGACGATGCGCTTGGGATTGGCGCGCACCGCCGCGGTGATCTTCTGGAACAGCGAGGCCGACGGGTCGAGCCGCGCCGAAAGCTGGTGGCGATAGAGGTCGCAATCCTTCAGTTCGCGCCGCGCGACGCCGGTGCGCACCGCGGCCTCCGCCACCGCCGACGACACGCGGCTGATCAGGCGCGGATCGAAGGGGACGGGGATGATGTAGTCGGGCCCGTAGACCGGACGCGCGCCCAGATAGGCGGACGCGACCTCGTCGGGCACGTCCTCGCGGGCGAGCGCCGCGAGCGCCTCGGCGGCGGCGATCTTCATCGCCTCGTTGATCGTCCGTGCACGGACGTCCAGCGCGCCGCGGAAGATGTAAGGAAAGCCCAGCACGTTGTTGACCTGGTTGGGATAGTCGCTGCGGCCCGTCGCGACGATGGCGTCGGGGCGCACGGCCTTGACCTCTTCCGGCGTGATCTCGGGGTCGGGATTGGCCATGGCGAACACGATCGGCGCCTTGGCCATGGTCTTGACCATGTCCTGCGTCACCGCCCTTGACCGACAGCCCGAGTAACACGTCGCAATCCACAAGCGCTTCGGCCAGCGTGCGCGCCTTGGTCTCAACGGCGTGGGCGGACTTCCACTGGTTCATGCCGTTGGTGCGGCCGCGATAGATGACACCCTTGGTGTCGCACAGGATCGCGTTGCCCTGCGGCAGGCCCATGGATTTGAGCAATTCCAGACACGCGATGCCGGCCGCCCCCGCGCCGTTCACCACGACCTTGATGTCGCCGATCTTGCGCCCCGTCAGGTGGCACGCATTGATCACGCCCGCGGCCGAGATGATCGCGGTGCCGTGCTGGTCGTCGTGGAAGACGGGGATGTCCATCAATTCGCGCAGACGCTCCTCGATGACGAAGCAGTCGGGCGCCTTGATGTCCTCCAGGTTGATCCCGCCGAAGGTCGGGCCCAGATAGCGCACCGCCGCGACGAAAGCGTCGACGTCGGAGGTGTCGACCTCCAGGTCGATGGAATCCACGTCGGCGAAGCGCTTGAAGAGCACGGCCTTGCCCTCCATCACGGGCTTTGCGGCGAGCGCGCCCAGATCGCCCAGGCCCAGGATCGCCGTCCCGTTGGAGATCACCGCGACCAGATTGCCCTTGGCGGTGTAGTCATAGGCCGCGTCGGGGTTCTCGGCGATGACGCGCACCGGCACCGCCACGCCCGGCGAATAGGCGAGCGACAAGTCGCGCTGCGTCGCCATGGGCTTGGTCGGCGTGATCTCGAGTTTTCCGGGCTTGGCGCCGGCATGGAAGGCGAGCGCTTCCTCGTCGGTGAAGGACGGCCGTTTGATCGGGGGCATGAGGGATTCCCTGCTGATCCACAGAATATCCGCCTTTGGCGCAGTGGAGACAACGCGCTTCTGCTAGGGTCGGGCCATGAACGAGCATGTCGCTGCCCCCGAGACCGACGCCACGCCCCTGATGGCGCAATATCTGGCGATCAAGGCGGCGCATCCGGAATATCTTCTTTTCTACCGCATGGGGGATTTCTACGAGCTGTTCTTCGACGACGCGGGCAAGGCGGCCGAGGCGCTCGACATCGCGCTGACCAAGCGCGGCAAGCATGCGGGCGAGGACATTCCGATGTGCGGCGTGCCGGTGCATGCCGCCGACGCGTATCTGGAGAAGCTGATCCGCAAGGGCTTCCGCGTCGCGGTCTGCGAGCAGGTCGAGGACCCGGCCGAGGCCAAGAAGCGCGGCTCGAAATCCGTGGTGAAGCGCGAGGTCGTGCGCCTGGTGACACCGGGCACGCTGACCGAGGATTCGCTGCTCGAGCCGCGCAGCGCCAACGTGCTGGCGAGCCTCGGCCGCGCGGGCCATGAGCTGGCGCTCGCAAGCGTCGACATCAGCGGCGGCGCGTTCGAGGTCGCTGGGCTTGCGGCCGGCGACCTCGGGCCTGAGCTTGCGCGCCTGAACCCCAGCGAAGTGCTGGTGCCGGATTCATTGCTCGCCGACGACGCGCTCGCGGCGGCCTTGAAGGCGCTCGGCCCCGCGCTGACGCCGCTGCCGTCGGTGAAATTCGAATCCCACGCCGGCGAACGCGCGTTGAAGACGCGCTACGGCGTCGCCTCGCTCGACGGCTTCGGCCAGTTCACGCGCGCCGAGCTGTCGGCGGCGGGTGCGCTTATCGCCTATCTGGAATTGACGCAGAAGGGTCGCTTCCCCGCGCTCGTGCCGCCGTCGCGCGGGCTTGCGAAGGCGCATATGAGCATCGATGCCGCGACGCGGCGCAATCTCGAACTGACGCAGACCTTGTCCGGCGAGCGCACGGGAAGCCTGCTCAGCGTCGTCGATTGGACGGTGACGGCGGCGGGCGCGCGCGAGCTGGCGTCGCGTCTCGCGGCCCCGCTGACCGATACGGCTGCGATCGGCGCGCGCCACGATGCCGTCGGCTTCTTCGCGAACGACAGCACGCTGCGCCGCGCGGTGCGCGAGGACCTGCGCCGCGCGCCCGACATCGCGCGCGCTCTGGCGCGCATCTCGGTCGGGCGCGGGGGGCCGCGCGATCTCGCGGCGCTGCGCGACGGCATCCGCATCAGCCGGCTGGTGCGCGAGAAGATCAATCTGGGCGACGGATTGGAACCCGCGCCGGGCGAAGTGCAGGGCGCGCATCTGGCGCTGATGGAGAACGTCGCAGCGGTGTCCCGGCTCGCGACCAGGCTCGACCAGGTGCTCGTGCCCGAGCCCGGCTTCTTCGCGCGCGACGGCGGCTTCATCGTCGCAGGCGCCCATCCCCCGCTCGACGAGGCGCGGCAGCTGCGCGACGAGAGCCGCCGCGTGGTCGCGGGGCTGGAGGCCGGCTATCGCGAGAAAAGCGGTGCGCCGCTCAAGATCAAGCACAACGGCGTGCTCGGCTATTTCATCGAGGTGACGCCGCAGCACGCCGACAAGCTGATGAGCGGCGACGCGCGCACGCTCTTCCGCCACCGCCAGACCATGGCCGGCGCGGTGCGCTTCTCGACCGACGAGCTCGCCTCGCTCGACAGCCGCATCGCCGAGGCCGGTGCGCGCGCGCTGGCGCTGGAGCTCGCATTGTTCGACGAGATGGCAAGCGAGGCGATCGCGCAGGCCGCGGCACTTGGCTGCCTCGCCAACGCGCTCGCGGTGCTCGACGTGGCGAGCGCGCAGGGCGAACTCGCCATCGCGCGGCGTCTGGTGCGGCCCAAGATCGACGACAGCCTCGCCTTCCACATCGTGCGCGGGCGCCATCCTGTCGTGGAACTGGCGCTGGAGAAGAGCCATGAGAACGCCTTCGTGCCCAATGATTGCGAGCTGGGCCAAGACAGGCTCTGGCTCGTCACCGGCCCCAACATGGCGGGCAAGTCGACCTTCCTGCGCCAGAATGCGCTGATCGCGATCCTCGCCCAGGCAGGCGCCTTCGTCCCCGCGGACGCGGCGCATATCGGCATCGTCGACCGTCTCTTCAGCCGCGTCGGTGCCGGCGACGACCTCGCGGCCGGCCGCTCCACCTTCATGGTCGAGATGGTCGAGACCGCGGCGATCCTGAACCAGGCGACCGGGAAGAGCCTCGTCATCCTGGACGAGATCGGGCGCGGCACCGCGACCTTCGACGGGCTGGCCATCGCCTGGGCCGCGGTCGAGCACCTGCACGAGAAGAACAGGAGCAGCGCGCTCTTCGCCACCCACTATCACGAGATGACGGCGCTCGCCGAGCGCCTCTCCTCGCTTGCCTGCGTGACGATGCGCGTGCGCGAGTGGAACGACACCATCGTCTTCCTGCACGAGGTCGCGCCCGGCACCGCCGACCGCTCCTATGGCATCCATGTCGCCAAGCTCGCGGGCCTTCCGCCCGCCGTCGTCGCGCGCGCGCAAGAGGTGCTTGCGGCGCTGGAGGAGGGCCGCGAAGGCCACAAGCCGCTCGCCCGCATCGACGACCTGCCGCTGTTCGCCGCGCAACCGGTGAAAGCGCCGGCCAAGACGAGCGCGGTGGAGGACGAGCTGCGCCAAATCTCCCCCGATGCGCTGACGCCGAAACAGGCGCTTGATTTGCTCTACGCGCTGAAGAGCAAGCTCGACTGAATCCTCCCCCGTACTTACGGGGGAGGTGGCGCGAAGCGCCGGAGGGGGACGCCCCCCTCCGTCTCGCGCTGACGCGCTCGACACCTCCCCCGTAAACGGGGGAGGATAAGAAGGCTCTAGGGGGCCAACGATGAAAACGCTCATACTTGCCGCCGCCGTTCTGTGCATTACCTTGCCCGCCATGGCCGAACACCTGACCCCCGAGCGCGTCTTTGCCGATCCCTCCATCAACGGGCCGGCGGCGCGCGACGTGCAGCTTTCGCCGGATGGCGAGCTGGTCACCTATCTGAAAGCCAAGCCGGACGACCAGAACGCGCTCGACCTGTGGGCGGCCGACACCAAGGGCGGCGCGCCGTTCATGCTGGTCGATTCGCGCGCGCTGGCGCCCAAACAGGCCGAGCTGTCGGAAGCGGAGAAGTCGCGGCGCGAGCGCATGCGCATCACCCAGCACGGCGTCGTCGAATATCACTGGGACGAGCAGGGTAAATTCATATTGGTGCCGCTGGACGGCGATCTCTATCTCGCCGAGCGCGCGGGCGGCCAGGTGCGCCGTCTCACCAACACCAAGGAAGACGAGGTCGATTCCAAGGTCTCGCCCAAGGGCCGCTACGTCTCGTTCCTGCGCGGCGCCAATCTCTATGTCATCGAGCTTGCGGGCGGGATGGAGACCGCGCTCACGACCGACGGCAAGGATCCCGTCTCCTGGGGCGCGGCGGAGTTCGCGGCGCAGGAGGAGATGGGCCGCTACACCGGATATTGGTGGTCGCCGGACGAGAGCCGCATCGCGCTCACCCGCGTCGACGAGAGCCCGGTGGAGATCATCCCGCGCTTCGAGGTCGGCGCCGAGGGTTTGACCTCGATCAACCAGCGCTATCCGCGCGCCGGACGCCCCAATGCGATCGTCGAGCTCTATGTCGAGGACGTAGCCTCGCACAAGCGCGTGAAGATGGATCTCGGCAAGGATACCGACTTCTATCTCGCGCGCGCGGGCTGGGCGAAGGATGGGCGCACGCTCTATGTCCAACGTCTTTCGCGCGACCAGAAACGGCTGGATCTTCTTGGCTGCGATCCGGCGAGCGGGGCGTGCCGCGCGATCTTGAGCGAGACCTCGCCGCATTGGGTGGAGCTGAGCGACGATTTCAAGCCGCTCGCCTCGGGCGATTTCCTGTGGTCGTCGGAGCGCTCCGGCTGGCGCCATCTCTATCTCTATGCCGGCGACGGCACGCTCAAGCGCCAGGTCACGTCGGGCGATTGGCCGGTGGCAAGCCTTGAAGGCGTCGACGAGGAGAAGGGCCGCGCGATCTTCCAAGCCTCGATCGACACGCCGATCGAGCAGCAGCTCTATTCGATCTCTTATCTCGACGCCGACACGCCGCACGCGCTGACATCGGGTCATGGCTGGTGGGGTGCGAGCGTCGCGAAGAAGGGCGGCGCCTTCGTAGGCAGCTACTCCGATCCGATGACGCCGCCGCGCACCGGTCTCTATGCGGGTGACGGCAAATTCCTGCGCTGGATCGAGGAGAACAAGCTCGACGCGCATCACCCTTACGCGCCCTATCTGGCCTTCCGCCGCGTGCCCGAGTTCGGCACGCTCAAGGCCGATGACGGGACGGAGCTGCACTATTCGATCACCACGCCGGTGGGCTTCGATCCGGCGAAGAAATATCCCGCCATCGTCGAGGTCTATGGCGGGCCGCATGTGCAGACGGTGCGGCGCGACTGGGGTGCTGCGACCGATCAGCTTTTGAGCGAGGCGGGCTATGTGCTCTTCCGGCTGGACAATCGCGGCTCCGACAACCGCTCCGTCGCGTTCAAGACTGCGGTCGACCGAAAGCTCGGGACCGTGGAGACGCAGGACCAGCTCACGGGCAAGCGGTTCCTCGCGCAGCTTGCCTATGTCGACGCGCAGCGGATCGCGGTGTCGGGCTGGAGCTATGGCGGGTTCATGACCTTGATGCTGATGACCGAGAAGGGTGCGGGCTTCGCGGCCGGCGCGTCAGGCGCGCCGCCGACCGATTGGAGCTTCTACGACACCTGCTACACCGAGCGTTACATGGGCACGCCTGAGAACAACGCGCAGGGCTATCACGGGTCCGATATCGTGAACCGCCTCGACGGCTTGAGCGGGCGGCTGATGCTGCTCAAGGGCCTGTCGGACGACAACGTGATCCTGGCCAATTCCACGCGGCTGATGGCGGCGCTGCAGGAGCGCGGGGTGACCTTCGACCTGGCCGACTATCCCGGCGCGCGCCACGGCATCAACGGCAATGCGCGCCGGCTCCAGCTCTGGCGGACCTATCTCGAATTCTTCCGCCGCAACCTGCATCCTTGAGCCATGAGCGACACCAGACCGCGCAAATTCCTGGTCGTCATCGACAAGACGCCCGAATGCGCGGTCGCGCTACGCTTCGCCACGCGCCGGGCCCAGCACACGGGCGGACGGGTGAGCCTGCTCTGCGTCGCGGAAGGCGGCGACTTCCAGCAATGGAAGGGCGTCGAGGAGATCATGCGCGACGAGGCGCATCTGGCGGCCGAGAACCTGCTCCATACCGCCGCTAAAGCGGTCAACGAGCTTGCGGGCATCATCCCGGAGCTGGTCATCGAGCACGGCCGCCCGGCCGATTGCCTGCTCGATCTCATCAAGCGCGACAAGGACATCTCGATCCTGGTGCTGGCCGCGGGCACCGCCAAGGAGGGGCCGGGCCCGCTCGTCGCGCTCTTCGCGGCCGGCGTCCAGCCCGTCCCCGTCACCATCGTCCCCGGCCGGCTGAGCGACGCCGAGGTGGACGCGCTGGCGTAGCCTGAGCCCGGATTTGATGGGTCATCCTTCGAGGGCCGCCTGCGGCGGCCACCTCAGGATGGCGGGCTGTTTCTCTGCCAGACCCCAAAATTTCGCTTTGTTCCTGCGCGGTCCGGGTGTACTATCTTAGATAGAGAGGCTTGTCTTCTCTTCCCCCCTAGCGCCGCGCGGCCCCTTTGCGCGGCGCTTTTTTTGGGGGGTGTTCCGCCACCCACCCAAACTCCGTCATGGCCGGGCCTGTCCCGGCCATCCATACGCTCACTGCGAGACCAGGGAGTATGGATGGCCGCCACGCGGGCGGCCATGACGGTGTGGAGATAGGGTATGCCTGCCTTTCCCTTCCACATCGGGCAGCCCTATAAGCTCGATCCGTTCGCCAAAGGGCACGGCCCATGTGGGATTTCAGCTTCGCCAGGGGTTTGAGCATGGTGATGCGCACCGCGCCCTTCGTGGGCTTGCGCATGCTCGTCTATTTCGGGATCGCCTTTGCCTATCTCATCGCGGTGGGCGCGGGCGGGGTTCTCGGCTACGGCTTCGGCCATTTCGGGCATAACCCCGATTCGCCCGGGATCGGCGCGTTCTGGGGCGGCACGATCGGGCTCGGCCTGGTCAGCGCCGCGCTCTATTTCGCGCGCGAATACATCCTCTATCTGGTGAAGGCGGCGCATATCGCCGTGCTCGTCGAGCTGCTCGACGGCAAAGACGTGCCCGCCGGCCAGGGCCAGCTCGCCTATGGCGCGGCTTTCGTGAAGACGCATTTCGCCCAATCCTCGGTGCTGTTCGGCGTCGACCAGCTCATCAAGGGGACCTTGCGCGCCTTCTTCCGCACGATCAATTTCTTCACCGCGTTCCTTCCCGTCCCGGCGCTGCAGCAGATGATCCGCATCGCCGAGGCCATCGTGCGCATGTCGCTCACCTATGTGGACGAGATCATCCTGGCCTATCTCATCCGCACGCGCACCACCAACCCGTGGGACACGGCCAAGGACGGGCTCATCCTCTATGTCCAGAACTACAAGCATTTCCTGAAGAACGCGGCGTGGCTGTCGGCCTTCCTGTGGCTGCTCACGGCGCTGATCTTCCTGATCGTCGTCGCACCCTTCGCGGCGCTGGCTGCGGTGATGCATGGCGGCGGGATGCTGTGGGCGCTCGCGTTTGCGGTCATCTTCGCCTGGGCGGCGAAGGCGGCCCTCCTCGAGCCCATCGCGATCGCGTGCCTGATGCAGGTCTATTTCAAGACCATCGAGGGCCAGACGCCCGACGCCGAATGGGAGCAGCGGCTCACCACCGTCTCGACCCGCTTCCGCGAGCTGGGCGCCAAGGCGGCCGGCTGGACGCTAGGCCCCAAGCTTGCGGAGCCCAAACCGTCATGATGGGAAAGATCCTGATCCTCGTCTCGCTCGCCGTCGTGGCGGCGATCCTGTTCGCCGGCATCGCGGTCATGGCCATCGGCGGCGAGACCAACGCGAAATGGTCCAATGTTCTGATGCGCTACCGCGTGCTGGCGCAGGCCGTGGCCGTGGGCATCCTCCTCGTGGTGCTTTATTTCTCGAGCCGGCATTAGCCCGCGCTCAATGCACCCACTTTTCGGCGTCGATCTCCAGGGCGGCGGCCTTGGCTTCGAGCTCGCGGGCGACTTTGAGCAGCAGGGAGCGGTAGTGGCGCATGGAGGTGGCAAGGGCCGCGCGCCGCAGGCGGCCGGCCTTGGTCAACAGATGATTGACGTCCTCCTGGGTGTTCGGGCTCATGAAACCAGAACGTCCTGTGCGTTACGGAAGTTCCTCCTTGCGGTGTGTCGCGGCGTCCCATCTTCAATGTGAGTCAAGGGTTTGCGGGGCGGAAAGGGCGGAAAGCCGTGCTTTCGACGAACAATTAAGTGGCACTCCACGAAGCAGATAAGACATATATTTGCCGGATGGGTAAGACGCTGTACGACAAGCTCTGGGATGCGCATCTCGTCCGCGAGGCGCCGGGCGAGCGGAGCCTGATCTATATCGACCGCCACCTGGTGCATGAGGTGACGAGCCCGCAGGCCTTCGCAGGGCTGCGCGCGGCCGGCCGCCAAGTCCGCCGTCCGGACCTCACTCTTGCCGTCGCCGACCATAACGTGCCGACGCAGGATCGCGCGCTGGGCATCGCCGACCCCGAATCGCGCGCGCAGGTCGCGGCACTTGCGCGCAACACCGCCGAGTTCGGCGTCGAGTATCTCTCGATGGACGACATCCGCCAGGGCATCGTCCACATCGTGGGCCCCGAGCAGGGCTGGACCTTGCCCGGCACGACCATCGTCTGCGGCGACAGCCATACCTCCACCCATGGCGCGTTCGGCGCGCTCGCTTTCGGCATCGGCACCAGCGAGGTCGAGCATGTGCTCGCGACCCAGACGCTGCCGCTCACGCGCGCCAGGAACATGCGCGTGCGCGTCGATGGAAAGCTCGGCCCCGGCGTGACGGCAAAGGACATGGCGCTCGCCGTCATCGCAAGCGTCGGCACCGCGGGCGGCACCGGCCACGTCATCGAATATGCGGGCGAGGCGGTCACGGCGCTCTCGATGGAGGGCCGCATGACCCTGTGCAACATGACGATCGAGGCGGGCGCGCGTGCCGGCCTCATCGCGCCGGACGAGACGACGTTCAGATACATCGCCGGCCGCCCCCGTGCGCCGAAGGGCGCACAATTCGAGAATGCGCGCCTCTATTGGCGCACGCTCAAATCCGACGACGATGCGCATTTCGACGCCGAGGTCGTGCTCGATGCGCGCGACATCGCGCCGATGGTCACCTGGGGCACCTCGCCCGAGCAGGCGCTGCCGATCACCGCCAGCGTGCCCGAACCCGCCGGCGAGGCCGACAGGCGCGCGCTGGCCTATATGGATTTCACGCCGGGCACGAAGCTTTCCTCCATCCGCGTCGACCGCGTCTTCATCGGCTCCTGCACCAATGCGCGCATCGAGGATTTGCGCGAGGCGGCATCGATCGCCAAGGGCCGCAAAGTCGCCGCCCATGTCGGCGCCATGGTCGTGCCGGGCTCGGGACTGGTGAAGGAGCAGGCCGAAGAGGAAGGCCTCGACGAGATCTTCCTTGCGGCGGGGTTCGAATGGCGCGAGCCGGGCTGCTCGATGTGCCTGGCGATGAACGCCGATCGACTCAAGCCCGGCGAGCGCTGCGCCTCCACCTCCAACCGCAATTTCGAGGGCCGCCAGGGAAGCGGCGGCCGCACCCATCTGATGTCGCCCGCCATGGCGGCGGCGGCGGCGATCGCAGGCCGTCTCGTGGACGTGCGGGAGTTCGCGCGCGCTTGAAATCCAAATGACTTGCACGCCGCCTCCGTGCTAAGCAGCATGCCTCGGTCGAGGGGGCTGTCATGGGAATGGTGTTTTGCCGGGTCTGCGCAAAGCAGATCAGCGACGAGGCGTATGCCTGTCCGCAATGCGGCGCGCCGCAGCGTCCGGGGCCGCCGCCCGGCGCGCGTCCGCGCAAGGACAAGGTCACGGCGGGCTTGCTCGCGCTGTTCCTGGGCGGGCTCGGCGTACACCGCTTCTATCTCGGCGACTGGTGGGGGATATTCTATCTGCTGTTCTGCTGGACCTTCATCCCCGGCATCGTCGCCTTCGTCGAAGGCATCATCTTCCTGACCATGAAAGACGACGCCTGGAACGCGCAATACGGGGCGCGGTAAATCCATGAGTTCATAAGCACACACTGTCATGGCCCGCGAATGCGGGCCACCCAGTTGGGTTCTGCACATCGCCGAATTGATTCACGCGGAGCCGCGGAGGTTCTCTTTCTTCTCCGCGTCTCCGCGTGCGATTTTTCGGAATCCAACCGGTATCACCTGGGTGGCCCGCATTCGCGGGCCATGACACGTTTTGTTGTGTTGGATTTCAGAAAAAACTCATCGGATCGATGTCCACCGTCAGACGCACGACGCCCGTGATCTTGGCCTGTCTCAGCCAGGCGCGCAGATAGGCCTGGATGTCGACGCCGCGCTCGGCCTGCACCAGAAGGCGCTCGCGCGTCTGGCCGCGCAGGAGCGAATAGAAGGCGGGCGTCGGTCCCCACACCTTGACCCCCCGCGCCGACGGAGCGGCTTTGGCGAGGATGCGGCCGGCGTCGCGCGCGGCGTCTGCGTCGGCGCTTGAAAGGATGATCGCGGCCAGGCGGCCGAAGGGCGGGGACCCGGCGCGCTCGCGCGACACCCGCTCCTGCTCGTAGAACGCGTCGCGGTCGCCCTTGGCGAGCGCCTGCATCACCGGATCTTTGGGGTTGCGCGTCTGGATCAGCACCAGGCCCGGCTTGTCGGCGCGGCCGGCGCGTCCCGAAACCTGGTGCAGGAGCTGGAAGGTGCGCTCGCGCGCGCGCATGTCGCCGTCCGAGCCGCCGAGATCGGCGTCGACGACGCCGACCAGGGTGAGCTGCGGGAAGTGATGGCCCTTGGCCACGATCTGCGTGCCGATGAGCACGTCGATCTCGCGCTTGTGCATGGCGCGGATCGCGGCCTGGGTCTCGCCGGGACCTTGCATCGTGTCGCTCGACGCGATGGCCATGCGCGCTTCGGGGAAGACCTGCGCGAACTCCTCCGCCACGCGCTCGACGCCGGGACCGCAGGCGATGAAGCTCGAAGGCGCGGCACATTGCGGGCACTCAGCGGGCGTGTGCGTGTCGTAGCCGCAATGATGGCACATCAGCCTGCGCCGGTAGCGGTGCTCCACAAGCCAGGCCGAGCAATTGGGACAGGTGATCTTGTACCCGCACGCCTCGCACAGGGTGAGCGGCGCATAGCCGCGCCGGTTCAGGAACAGCATCGCCTGCTCTCCCGACGCCAAGGTCGCGGCCAGCGCCTCGCGCAGCGGCGGCGACAGGAACGTGCCCGCATCGCCGCGCTCGCGCGTGACGTCGATGAGGCGCACTTCGGGTAAGGTCGCGTTGCCGTGACGGCGCGGCAGCACCAGATGCGCATAGCGTCCGCCGGTCGCGTTGACGAACGTCTCCAGCGACGGCGTGGCACTCGCCAGCACCACCGGACATTTGGCGATGCGCGCGCGCACCACCGCCATGTCGCGGGCGTGATAGATCGGGCCTTCCTCCTGCTTGTAGGCCTGCTCGTGCTCCTCGTCGACGATGACGAGACCGAGCGCGCGGAAGGGAAGGAACAGCGCCGAGCGCGCGCCGACGATGACGCGCGCCTCGCCGCTCATCGCGGCGCGATAGACTCTGCGGCGCTCCTTCTGGCCGAGATCGGAATGCCACTCCGCCGGCCTGCAGCCGAAGCGCGCGGCAAAGCGGTCGAGGAACTGGACGGTCAGCGCGATCTCGGGCAGCAGGATGAGAACTTGCTTGTCCTGGGCGACCGCTTCGGCGATGGCCTCGAAATAGGTCTCGGTCTTGCCCGATCCGGTGACGCCGTCGAGCAGCGCGGTCGAGAAGCGCTTCGCCGCGACCGCGGCCTTCAAGCTGCGCGCGGCGGCTTCCTGCTCCAGGCTCAGCGTGGTGGGTGCGAAATGGGGATCGGGCCGCGGGACAGGATCGAATTCGGGAAGTTCCACGCCGACAAGCGCCCCCGCCTCGATCAATCCGCGCACCACGGCGGGCGTGACGTTGGCCTCTTCGGCGAGCGCGGGCACGCTGCGCGCGAGACCGTCGCCCGCGATCTCCAGCACGCGCGCGCGGGCGGGGGTCAGGCGTTTGGGGGTCTCGTGCCCTCGCACATAGGCGGTGCGCGGCGCCCCGGGCTCGAAGGCCTGGCGCGAGCGCAGCGCCATCGCCAGCACCATGCCCGGATAGTTCAGCGTGTAATCCGCGACCCAGTCGATGAAATCGCAAAGATCGGCCGGCAGGACCGGATGGCCTTCGAGCGGCGTCGCGTATTTGAGCCGGTTGTCGCCGACCGCGCCCTCGGCCTGGCCCCAAACCGCGCCCAGCGCCTCGCGCGGCCCCAGCGGCGCCGTGACCAGGAGCCCACGCGCAACCTCCACCCCGCTGGGGAGTTTGTAGTCGTACGGCCCCGGCAGCGGGTACGGCAAAAGCACACCGGCGCGCGGCGTTGGCCCAAGCTGCAAAGCGCTCTTCAAGACGGCGTCTTTCATGGGCTACACTGTGAACGGTGATTCACGGCGGTCAATATGAAGCTTTTCATCGACAGTGCCGATATCGACGAGATCCGCGAATATGCAGGCAGCGGCTTCCTCGACGGCGTCACCACCAATCCTTCGCTCGCCGCCAAGACGGGCCGCGACTATGTCGAGGTGCTGAAGGAGATAACGGGCATCGTCAAGGGCTCGGTCAGCGCCGAGGTCCTGGCGACCGACCATGACGGCATGATGGCGCAGGGCAGGCGCGTCGCCAAGATCGCAAGCAACATCACCGTGAAGGTGCCGCTGACCTGGGACGGCCTGAAAGCCTGCCGCGGTCTGCGCGCCGAGGGCATCGCGGTCAACGTCACGCTCTGCTTCTCGCCGGTCCAGGCGATGATGGCGGCGAAGGCGGGCGCGACCTACATCTCGCCCTTCATCGGCCGCGTCGACGATTGCGGCGAGGATGGGGTGGGGCTCATCCGCGACATCCGCACGGTCTACGACAATTACGGCTTCACGACCGAGATCCTGGCGGCGTCGATCCGCAGCGTCAGCCATGTGCGCGAATCGGCGCTGGCCGGCGCCGACGTCGCGACCATCCCGGCCTCGATCTTCAAGCTGCTTCTCAATCATCCGTTGACCGACAAGGGGCTCGCCGCCTTCCTGGCAGATGCCAAGAAAGCGGGCGTGGAAATCAGGGGCACATGAGCGAAAGCGCAGAGACGATCGCGCCCGAGGCCGATGAGGCGGTTCGGGCCTATATCCGCATGAATCGCGCAAGGCTGGCGCAGGACGGCTCGTTCCTGGCGGCGCTGCTGCCGGAGCGTTTCGCGGGCGAGGCCGTGCACGACATCCAGCGCCACATCATCGACAAGCTCAGGGCCGAGAACGCGGCCTTGAAATCCAAGCTCGAAGCGGTCGAGCGCGCGGTCAAGGCATGGGGCGCTCCGCCGAAAGCCTGACGCGCGACTGGCTCGCGGCGCTCGCGCATGAGCGGCGCGTGAGCCCGCACACCCTGCGCGCCTATGGCGACGATCTGGCGCGGTTCCTTGGGTTCCTGCACGAGCATCTGGGCGGCGTGGCCGACGCGCGCGCTCTGGCGGGGCTTTCCACCGCCGATATCCGCGCCTTCCTCACCACGCGCCGCGCGCAAGGGCTGGGCCCGCGCGGCGTGCAGCGCGCGCTGGCCGCGATCCGCGGCTTCTTCCGCTATCTCGCGCGCGAAGGCATCGCGGACAATCCCGCGCCGCGCGCGATTCGCAGTCCGCGCATCGCGCGCACGCTGCCCAGGCCCTTGAGCGAGCAGGACGCGGGCCGCGCGATCACGCAGGCCGGCGCGCACGACGTCGAATGGCTGGGCGCGCGCGACGTGGCGCTGCTCACGCTGCTCTATGGGATGGGCCTGCGCATCTCCGAAGCGCTGTCGCTCAAGCGCGGCGACGTGCCCTTGGGCAAGTCGCTTGCGATCACCGGCAAGGGCGGCAAGTCGCGCGTCATCCCCGTGCTGCCGGCGGTGCGCGAAGCGCTGGATGCGTATTCGAGCTTGATCCCGTTCGCGGGCGGGAAGCAGGCGCCGCTGTTCCTCTCCCGCCGCAACAAGGCGATGAGCGCGCGCGAGGCGCAGGCGTTGATGCAGAACCTGCGCGGACGATTGGGCCTCTCCGAGCGCGCGACGCCGCATGCGCTGCGCCATTCCTTCGCGACGCATCTTCTGGCGGGCGGCGGCGACCTGCGCAGCGTGCAGGAGCTCCTCGGCCACGCCTCGCTGTCGACGACGCAGACCTACACCGCCATCGACACGAACAAGCTGATGGAGGTCTACGCCAAGGCCCATCCGCGCGGGCGCTAGACGGCACCATCAAGGCCGCTTTCACCGGCACTACCTTTGCGCTAGCATCGATCGGTAGCAATCCGGGGCAAGTCATGGATTGGCAGACTGCATCCTTGATCGCGGGGTTCGTGAGCAATGCCGTGGGTTCGATCGACAAGATCTATCGCGGCTATGCCGATTTCCTGAAGGAAAAGAAAGGCAACGTCTCCGAGTACCCTCCGGATTATCAATATACCGAAGACCCCAAGGCTGGCGCTTTCGTGGCGAAGTCGAGGGACACAGGAGCCGTCTATCAAAAAGTAACGTATGAGGAACTTTGCCAAAAGCTGAATGCGGAGGACGAGCAGTACGTCAAAGGACTCAGTGCCGCCTTACGCAACTACGAGAAACAGTGGAACTCGGCCTATTTGGCAAGGTCGATGGCGAGCGGCATGGATATTGGAAAGTATGACGCGCAGCTCGAATTTCTCGCCGAGCAAATCGCGGACCCCCTGCTCAAAGTTCTGAAATTCGTGGAGAGCACGGGTCTGTATCTGGACGATCATTATCTTGCTGCGAGGGATATCGCAAAGAGCTATCTCGCCGGTGACGCAAAAGCCTGACCGCGCGCCGCTCAAATCGTCGCCACCGCTTCCTCTTCGCCATGCGCCGTCAGGCGCCCGCCGTGCCAGCGGCGCATCAGCATCAGGGCGAGGATGAGGGAGAAGAGGCCCATCGCGCTCATCAGCAGATAGGCGCGTCCGCCATAAGCCGCATAGAGCGGCCCCGAGGCGAGCGTCGCCAATCCCATCGCGATGCCGGACGAGCACACGGCATACAGGCTCTGCGCGGTTGCGGCGAGCCTGGGCGGCACGGATCTCAGGATGAAATACATCGCGCCCAGATGCGCCATCGCAAACGTGCCGCCGTGCAGGAACTGCACGAGGGCGACGATGGGCAAGGGCGGATCGAAGGCCATGACCGTCCAGCGCAGCACGCAGGCGCACGCGCCCAGCATCAACAGGCGCGCCGCGCCGATGACGCGCAGGACGTGCAGCGACACGGACATCAGCGCGATCTCCGCCAGCAAGCCGAGCGGCCACAGGATGCCGATCAGGCTGCCGCTGTAGCCGAGCGCGCGCCAATGCAGCCCGCCGAGGCTGTAGTAGAAGGCGTGGCTTCCCTGATCCAGGCTCGCGCAGGCCAGGAAAACGAGGAACACCTTGGAGCGCAGAAGCTCGCGCGCCTCGGCGAAGGTGGCGCGCAGGCGCGGGATGAAATCGCCGCGCGCCCGGCCGGGCGGCGGCGCCGGAAGCGCATAGATCGCAGCCACGTTCATCGCCAGCACCACGCTCAGCCAGGGCGCAAGCGCCGCCAATCCGAACCGCGACACCGCGAGCCCGGCCAGCACGTTGCCCACCATGAATGACGCCGACGCCCACACCCGCACATGGCCGTAGTCGAAACGGAAGACTTCCGACAGCCGCACGCTGACGCTTTCGAGCAGCGGCGTCACCGCGCCGCTCGCGACATTGGCTGCGATGGCGGCGGCGAAGATCAGCGCCGCGGTGTTGGCCCAGTTGAGCGCCGCATAACCACAAAAGGCGATGGTATAGAAGACGAGCATCGCGCCGCGCCGGTCGTCGCGCGCATCGGCGACGACCCCGCCCATGGGCGCTATGACCACGCGCAGCAGCATGCCCGCCGCCAGCAGCGCGCCGATATGGCTGGGCGAAAGCCCCTTCCAGCCCAGCCATGCGCCGAAGAACGGCGTGTACATCCCGCCGATCAGCCCGCTTGCCGCTTGCGCCAGTGCGAGACGGAAGGAGACGGCGTTCATGCAAAAAGCCTTGTCATTCCCGGCCGAGCGACACGCCAGTGTCGCGAGGGGAAGGGGACCCAGGTGGAGAGATCGAGTCTGGTCTGTCCACCTGGGTCCCCTTCCCTCGCATCGCCTGACGGCGATGCTCGCCGGGGATGACATTCGGTTCTAAAACAACGGCATCGCGCGCCGTGACGCCATGGTCTTGAGAAGCTGCCACACGCGTTTCTCTGCCGCGCGTGCACCGTGCTCTTCGAGATGGATATGAAGCGCGATCAGAAGCCTGCGCAAGCTCGCGTTCGACGCGTCGAGCGATGAGATCGTCAGCGACGCATCGCGTGACACTGCGGCTTCGGCGAGTTCCGCTTTGAGCGCCGTATCCCGCACCTCGCCGCCCAGCTCCGCGAACAGCGCGCGGATGTCGGCGTTCTCGGCCGCGCGGATGTCGGCGCCGCGCTCGTATTCGCGCGCGGCGAACTTCATCAAAAGGCCGTGGATCGCGGTGGCGCCCTGCAGATAGTGCGGCGCCTGGACCGACATGATGCCGGCCATGAGCTGGTCGGCGCTGATGGCGAGGATGTCGGAGACCTCGGGCTTCATGCCAGCGCCTCCAGCCTGTCGGCCAGCACCTTGTTGTGGAAGGCCAGGCAGTACCAGCCGGAGAAGGCGTTGACAGGATCGTCGTTGCGCCGCGTCGAATATTCATGCGCCGCCGAGATCCAGATCGCGCAGCCTTTCAGGCTCGCGAAGATCTCCCACCAGGCAAGCGCGTCGCGGTCACAGCGAAACCCGCTCGTCTTCTCCCACACCGCGATGGCGTCGTCGCGCGCCAGCGTCCCTGCGGGGCGGCTGGGATCGTGATGCGCCCAGAGCGGATCGAGCGCCCAGCCGAGATCCTCCAGCGGATCGCCCAGATGCGCCATCTCCCAATCCAGGATCGCGGTGATGTCGCCCGCGCCGTCGAAGAGGAAATTGCCGCTGCGGTAATCGCCATGCACGACCGCGATCTTCTGCGCGGGCGGCGGCGGATGGCGCGCCAGCCAGCGCAGCGCCGCGCGCGCGACGGGTTGCGGCTCGTCCTCGTCCTCGTCGATGACCTTGCCCCAGCGCGCGAGCTCATGACGCCAGCAATCGTCCACGGATTTCGGGCGATCGAAGTCGGCAACGCCGAGCGCTTCGGGATCGGCGCCCGCGATGCGGCCCAGGATGGTGAAGAACTGCTCGCCGATCTTGTCGCGATGGGCGCCATAGGGATCGGGCGCCAGGATCGAGCCGGCTTGCGCGTTCTCGATCTCGGCCATGACGAAGAACGGCCGCTCCAGCGCGGCGCCGTCGAGCTCCAGCGCGATGGGCTCGGGGACAGGAAGGCCCAGGCGGAAAAACGCCTGATAGGCGCGGAACTCGGTGGAGCGCTCGGTCTCGATCAGGCTCGCGGGCGGGTCGCGGCGCAGGATCAGCTTGCGCTCCGCGCCGCCATAGCGCGCGCGGAAGCGATAGGTCTCGCGCGAGGCGCCGCCGGGGATGCGCGCGAGATCGTGCACGCTCAACTCCGGCGCGCCGAGCTTGTCGGCGAGATAGGCGGCGAGACGGTGTTCGAGAGCGTCGCTCATGCGGGATCGAAGATCCCTTTCAGCCCATGCGGCGCATATGGGCCTACGACGAGCTGCTCGAGCACGCCCGCGCCCTCGCGTTCCACGCCGGGACCTTTGAGCCGCGCATGCACGAAGGCCTGAACGTGCTGGAAGCGCGGATCGTTCTCGTTCACATCCGCCAGCGTGTAGGTGTCGTAGCCGAGCACGTCGTCGCCGCGATACATGCCGTGGCCCCATTCGGGGTGCATGTAGCCGATGCCGGACATGTAGAACTGGAAACGCGGCTCCAGCTCGACCTGCCACGGCGCACTCTTGGCGTCGACGACGTCGATGGTCGCGCCTTGCGCGTGCCGCGTGCCCTGCTTGTAGCGGATGGTGGAGTGGCACGAGGCCATATGTGCCGGCTTCGCGTCGCCGAGCTCGCCGATCACGGACGCCGTGTTCCACGGCCTGCCGTCCGCGTCGGCGTTCTTGTGATAGAGCATGAAGCGGTCTTCGAAATTGAGCGGCGCCCACAGCCAGTAGAATTGCGGCATGCGCGGCGGCGCCACGGGCTGGCTGTCGCTCATGCCGATCGGACGCACGCCCCAGGAACGGTCGCGGGTGCCGAGCACGCGCGCGCGCTCGACCGCGATGCGCTTTCCGTTCAGCGCGATGTGGCCCTCATAGGAGCCGTTCTGCGTCAGCCTGGTGTAGTCCATCACCGTGCGTGGGCCGATGCGATAGGTGAAGCGCGGCTCCTCCACCGCCGCCGCGCGGGCGTGGAAGGTGAGATCGGCCTCGATGCCGTGCGCGTTCCCGCCGACCGTCAGACGCAACGTCTTGAGCGGCTCGACGACCTCGATGGCGATCGGGCCGACGCGCGTGTCCATGCGCTCCATGGCCAACAGGCGCGAGGCGCGCAGATTGTGCTGCACCCCGTCCTTGATCAGCGAGAACGAAGCATCCATCACGTTGAGGTGCGGGTAGACGCCCAGGGCGGCCGCGAAGAACACCTCGCCGTCCGGCGAATAGCCGTTGAAGAAGTAGCGGTCGTAGAAATTGCGGTCTGTCCCAGAGGTCGCGATGGGCTCGGGCAGCTGGTGGATGGGGTAGTCGTCGGCCTTGGAGAGCATGCGTCAGAATGGCCTTGGGTGGGGGCCCGGGCAACGAGGAAATCCGCCGGGTTACGCCGGGGAAATACTCTTGTTGCAGTGCGGCCCGGTTCTGCCTATTTTCCGCGCGCCCGAAGGGGCCGCCTTAGCTCAGCCGGTAGAGCACCGCATTCGTAATGCGGGGGTCGCGTGTTCGAGTCACGCAGGCGGCACCAGTCTTTTTGGCTTCCCAGCCTAGCGTTAGTCTCAGCATAGTCTCAACCCCGAAAAAGGGGGTGAGTCAGCGTGACTCAGCGATGTGGAGCGGAGGCGCCCCGATCCGCTCCCAGGGAGCGGTAAATAGCTCGGGCATAGGCCGGACCAAGGCGCTCTCCTCGGCTGCTTTGAACAGGAAGGCGGGACTAGACCTGTCCTTGTCGGTTCGTGCGAGCATTGCGGCCAGGCGGCTCTCGCTAGTCGTCAGCGTGAGCACCAGAAGGTTCGGAACACCCCAATGCGCCTTGTGCGCTCTACCGCCTATGGCGTCTTGGTATGCCGCTAGCTTCGCCGTGTATGAGGTCTGCCCCTGCCGCGTCCGCGCGAGCGGCATGGTTCCGCGATCCGCTTCAAGCGCGAAGAAGCGATAGGCGCTGGCGTCGCCGCTCCGGTACTCGATGCCGAACGCTCCGTCCGGCACCACGTAGCCGCCAGAAGGCATGGGAAGCGCGAATGGCCGGGTAGTGGCTCGCGTGGCCTCTGGCGCCCGCGCCAGCATCTCGGGCCAGGGGATGAAGCGCAGGCCGCAGGCGCGGGCGCCAAGCTCTATCGAAGCCAGCGCCTCGCAGATTAGTAGGGAGTGTCGGAATTGCCGGTGCGCTGCTCTCTCCAAGCAGCACGTACGAGCGCCATCCGCGCCGTAGTCGCGGAGGATGCGCGCCGCGCCCGCGCCGAGTTCATGCACGACCGGCTTGCATCGGGCGTTCGCGTAATCCCACTGCTGGGCGGGGCGGTCCAGATAGCCTTCATGGAAGAGGTCGCCCAGCCGCTCCTTGAAGCGCGTTTCGGACGCACCGCCGACGAAGGCATAGAGGTATGTCGAGCGGAGGTAGCGGTATCGCGTGAGGAACCTGAACATCTCGATGTCACGAGTGGAAAGCTCGATGCATCGCCCGAGGCTCGTCCGCTGCATTCTGGATCGCCGCGTGTCCATGCGGTGTGGGTATCACCGGCTCTCGGCTTTCGACACGCGCGGCATGTTCCGCGATGTTCAGGTATGCGCTTGTACGGACTGGATGTTCTTAGATCACAATTTTCGTAGACCACGTTCCGCCACGAGCCCCACTGTTGAGAAATGAGGCGAAGCACTCTACGATTGTGCCTTCCAATGGGCCCGAAACCCTTGGAGCATCGCGATGCTCCTCTCAACGAGGAGTTATCCGATGCGGATACTATCGAAGCGCCAGCTCAGGGAGCTTGTTCTGTACTGCCCTCAACACATTGCCCGCCTTGAAGCGGCCGGAGCGTTTCCCAAACGGATACAGCTCGGCCAATGCAGGGTCGGGTGGATTGAAGAGGAGGTGCTGGCTTGGCTCCAAGAGCGCATCAAGCGCCGCGATGAAGCACAAGGCTCCCGATGACGGAGCGCGGGCGGGGTAGCGATGCTCCGCCCGCTTTTTTAGGGGGATACCGAGAGGGATACGGACGGGGATACCGTGTCGCTGGAAGTCGTTGTGACTTAGCCACTCATGCCGCTCAGCGTCGTCTCCACTCTCGCCAAGACTTTGAGAATAGGAACTCTATCTGAGGGTGGTGCTATACTCGGCGGGACAAAAACGCATTCAGGGCCCGATGCCTGAAAAAAAGCTTTACGAGGACGTGCTGCTCCACGAGTACGAGCGAATGTGCGAGGAGATACGCACCGTCGAATCGAACAATGAGAAAGTGATTGCTTTCGGCTTGTCGATTATCACAGCCGCGTTCACGATTGGCGTCGCGCAGCACGTCGTCCAAATCTTCCTGATTATCCCTCTCGCCCTCGTCGGCGTGTTCCTTTATGCGACGCTCCTCTACACGTATGTCTTTTCGATGGGCGGCTACAAAGCGTATCTCGAAGACCGCCTGAACGAGCGCCTCGGGGAGCGTGTTCTCCTTTGGGAACGCTTGGTGCAAATCCGCCAAGCGAAAAATCCAATCCGGCCTGCGCTTGTCGCCATATATCTTCTCATCGGGATCATACTTGGGGCGGTCAGCGAAGCATTCGTCGAGGTTCACTACGGTTTGTACGCGATGCTCGCCGTCGCGCTCGTTACCCTCGCGCTTCTCTACGTGCTGCTCGTCTCGATTGCCCGAATGTGGCGGATATATAAGATCGTCTATGATGCGGCTACTGCGGACTTTAAGGCATCAAATCAAACGGCTGCTACCAATCTTTAGAAGGCTTGGTGAAGCTATCGGCGGTTGGTCCGATGCCGGCATTCGTTCCGTCTGTTCGGCCCTGTGCTGACCGGGCTTTCGCTTGGGGCGAAAGGCCGACGCGCTCAGCGTTTAACTTTCGTAGACGTTCATGGTCCTCTTTCGAAAGCTCCCGCTCGCCTTTCAGCGCCCCGACCCGCACCGGAATGGACACCGCCTGCGGCGTCACGTTGCGGATATGTGCCGCGAAGTGAAGGCGCGGCTGCGAGAGGATAAAATCCGCCGTTGAGCGCATGTCGGGCGCAAGCGCTCGAGCGTCTTGCATCGAAACGCCCGAAACCATTTTGATTGACGTATTTGCAGCCAGAGACGCCCGGAGCGAAGAGGTGCACTGGTCAAGGAACTGATGCGCGAACACGCACCCGACCTTGTACTTCCTCGCCTCGGTCAAAAGGTCATCGATGTTGCTGTCGAAATAGGAAGCCGCCTCGTCTACGATGAGGAAGGCCGGTCGCCGCTTGTGCTCGGGGATCGCGGCCCGCTCTAGGACCGCTTGGAGCACCAACGATATGAATATACGCCCGAAGTGCGAGGACGCGCCTTTCAGGAAGTCCTTCGCCGTATCCACAAGGATGATCGATCCCCTGTTCATTTCGGCGAAGAGGTCTATGCGGGTTTCGGGACTGGTGAAGAGCCGGGCGATGGCCGGGTTCTCGATGATGGCCTGGAGCCGGTAGCGGATTTGCTCCTTGGTCTGGACGAAAGTCTTGGAGCCAAAGTCCTTCTCGAAGAACGTCCGCTGGATGGGCGGAAGCAATTGGATGGCGGCCTTGTACGGCGCCGCATCTTCCATGAGCGCCATCATGTCGAGAATGGTGGCGTTCCGCCCCATCGTCTCAGGCAACGCCAGCATAAGGCGAGCAACAAACTTAAAGAACACGCCCTGCTTGGCGGTGAGGTCCGCGCCGAGAAGGCCGGTGAAGAGATAGTCGAAGGTTTGGATCACGCCCGCCGTGACTTGCTCCTTGGTGAGGTCGTCGTAGCCGGAGAGGCGCGAGCGATTCACGTCGAAGATGTTGAGCGCAGGTGGGCGCTTGATGTCCTTAGGGGTGATGAGGAGGAAGCGGTCGCGGAACGCGCCATAGTCAGGGTGGAAGCGTTCGAGGCGCGACAGCTTGTTTATGAGGTCCCCTTGGCTGTCCACGATGATAAGGCTCGGGCAGTCCGGCGAGTTGAAGTCGTAGGCGATGAGGTTCTCTAGTAGCGTGGTCTTGCCCGCCCCTGTACCGCCTACGATGTGCATGTGGCTGAAACGATCCTCGTGCGTGAGCTTCAAGGGAACCGGCGTCGTGAAGAGCGCCTGAAACGGCGTGCCGCCGAAGTATTGGTCCGCAAGCTCAGCGAGCGGTAGGTCGCAGTCTACGGGGAGCTTAAAGGGCTTCTTGGTCTGCTGGCCCGGAACGATGCCCGAAGCGTCGAATATGTTGTCATTGAGGCGCCGGACGGCATCGAGGAACAGGCCCTTATTCGCATATTCGTGCTCGGCAAAGACGCCGAGTATCTGCGTGAGGAGCTTCTTGGGTTCAGGAAGTGCATAGACCAAGGGGATGGTGAAAGGAGAAGGTTCCGCGATCTCAGGCAGCTCGTCGGCCACGGCGCACATGATGCGGACGAGGCATTCGTGGAGGAGCCGGAGAACTACGGTCTGATTGGCGAAGAAGTACTCCTTGAACCGTAGGAAGTTCCGGTACTCGACGAACTCCTGGAGCGACATGCGTTCGAAGTCCGGCGCGGGAAGCTCGAAGATGTGCTGCTCGCCCGCGATGAGCGCGTCTATGGCGTGGCGGAGCGCGGTCCCGAGGGGATCGGGCACATGAGCGATGAACTCATACACGCCCAATGCGATGGAAGACGGCACAACAGCGAACGCGTCTTGCGAGCGGCTGACGGAGGCGTATAGGGCGCGCGCTTCCCGAAGCTCGCGCTTGCCTTCGTCCGTGAACCAGCGGCGGAGCGGCTGGTATACGGTCGGGCGATCCGGTTCCGTCACAGGACGGCCCGGATGAGGAGGATCAGGACGAGCACTCCCAAGGCGCCTATGAGCACCTTCGCCTCGGGCGGCGCTCTGTTCCAAAGTGCGAGCACATTCGCTTCTAACGGAACGGAGGCATTCCACAGGGGCGCAGCCACGCTTGAAGCCGTCGTCATTGGCGTGTGCTCCGGTACTTGAGGCGCGAGTACCATCGGCTCGACGGGTAGCGGTGCTGGCGAGGGAATGGCTGGAGCCGCCATCGCAAGCATCGGCGCCTGCGCAATCTGCACGACGGCGGGCTCCTTGCCGGTGCTGAAATCAATGAGCAACTCGCGGCCATCGAAGGTGACGGCGGCGTCGAGGAACACGCGGAGCCGCTCGCAGGCGGACATGAGCGCCTCTTCGGCCTCAAGGAGCTCGTTGAGGTCCTTGCACTCGATGTGCTGGCCGCGCACGAGGCCGTTGACGGTGATGTTGAGGTTCAAGGCTACGAGCGCGAGCGAACCGAGCGCTCGCACGACGCCGCCTGCCGTGCCGGTCTTGAGCGCTTCTTGGTGTGCCTCAAGATATCGCTCGGACGCCTTGCTGTTGTATATGACCTCGTTTCCGAGCCGGTATCGGACGACGTTGGCCCGCTCCTCGGGCGTGAGCACTACACGGGCGTCTAGGCAGAAGATGACGCTCTTTGAGAGCACGCCGCCTTCCCGCTGCGAGCGGGCGAGTTTGAGCTGCATGGTGTCCCCCAGGCCGATATGCAATCTTATCGGGCTGCTATAACAAAAACAATTCATAGTCGAGTGCGAAAGAACAAACTAGAATAAAGACCAAGTATAGCGGCACGCCGGACTGCATGGGGTGAATGAGCATGGCTCGACATTTCATATTTGCATTGCTGATAGGACTCGTGGCGTTTTTCGAGTTGACCTCAGCTCAAGCACAATTTGGCCCACCGTGCTGCGGTGACATCATGCTTCCGCCTTGCTGCCAAATACCTTCGGCTCAGCTCCTTCCGGGACTAGACCTGCAAGCGCGGGCCTTTCGAGGCGTACGATGGTACCGTGAAGGGGAACTTCACTATCAGCTACGCTACAATCAAGCGTTCATGTCCCTTCTTGTTCTACAAGACTGGCGAACGCTCGCTGCGCTTGAAGGAATGTCCGATAGACAGCTTTGCCGCGAGCCGTGTTCGCAGGCCTCCACTGATTTTCGCCATTTGATCGAGGCCGCGATAAATTGGAAAACTTCGAGAGAAGCTGGAAACTGGAACAGCAAATTATATCTTGTTGCGTTCATCGGCGTGCTTGTAAGCATTGTGTCTGCGATAGCGGCTGTTTTAGCGTTGGATTGGTTCAGGTTCTTTAATGTTCGAAAGAAACATGACAGTCTAACAACGTCCCACGCTGTTCCAGTTCCTGTCGCACCCGGGCGCATCGCAGAAGAAGCTGAAGTCGATTGGCGAATTCTGCTAAAGCAGCGCCTTCACGCGTTGAGCATAAATCAGCGTATGCGTTAGATCCTTTTGGCTCAAAATTGGCGCGCCTATCAACAGTGTGTTATAGTCGAAATCTCCTCGCAGCAATAGCGCAACGATAGTCGGTTGCGCTTAGCTTCGAGGAGGCCCTGATGTTCTCGAAAAGCACTGTGCTAGCTATTTTGCTGTTGATTGCTGCAGCGACCCTGCTGACAAGCAGCATTTTCAACGTTATCGCTGCAAATCGCCTGGAGCACTGTATGCATTGACGAAATGAGAACGAGCCCGCCGTGTCTGGCGGGCTCTTCATGTGATCTATCTTACTTAATCTGTACGCTGATGAAACAATATGGCGGATTTTGTTTCAAAGGTCGTTCGCAAGTCAACACGGATTATCTGGAAGTTCGAGCGGAGGGCCGTAAAGAAAGGCGGCATGGACTATTCTCTGTTCGACAATCTGGGCCGCCGCAAGTATCTCCTCCCGATCGAAAGACGACGATTTCTTTCTGCCGCTCTTGAAACAGACGGCAAAACAGCCAGCTTTTGCGCGGTCCTAGCGATAACTGGCGCACGAATATCAGAAGTCCTGGCGCTCACTCCTAACCGCATTGATGACCGAAGCAACAGCATCAGTTTTGAGACATTGAAACAGCGTCGTCGAGGCGTCTTTCGTTCAGCGCCAGTACCGAGGGAGCTCATTCTCTTTCTCGAATATGTTCATGAGCTCGGCGCGGCACAGTGCGATTCACAGAGGGCCGATGCACCCATCTGGACATGGAGCCGAACGACGGCGTGGCGCCGAGTGAAGACTGTGATGCGCAAAGCGGCTGTGCCGGTCCATGCATCCCAGCCCAAAGCCCTTCGCCACGCGTTTGGTGTTGCGGCAGCAATGGAGGGAGTAATCATCACAATGGTACAAAAATGGCTAGGCCATTCCGATATTCGCACGACCGCCATCTACACAACTGTAACAGGCAAAGAAGAGCGCATATTGGCGGGTAAAACATGGCGCGAACTATCGAGGGAACTAGCTCGAAATGAAAACGTGGAATTGCGTTAGCGCACTGACTGGCGCGGACCGGTAAACTCTCTGCCTAGGGGAATAAATTCGACAAGGCGTTCCTCTGTTGATCTGCCTGTAGCAAAACCCTTTTGCATCTGATTCATGGACCAAAGCTCTTTAGCTGCAGTGAGCATGTCCTTGCGATAGGGATGCGAATTAGCAATTCTGTAGCCGAAGCCCAACGCAAATACCTCGAAGGCAGTATTCAGAAATGCGCCTTTGAATTCGCCATTTGCCGCATCCCATCGTCTAAACACGTATTCGCCGCCATGCGCGGCAATTTCATCGAACGTCGTTTTGAAAACTTTCTCCAAATCTCTGGCTCCCTTCGGATATCGAGTAGCCAAATTTACGGCCTGATCGTCCAACAATTGGGGGAGATCTCTCAGAGCGGAAAGCGTCAATTTATTCTGCGGCCAGTTGTGCAGAACGAGAAAGCGGGTGATTAGCTCCAAATCGTACCGTTCCTCTACAAGGCGGTCGCTCAAATCTGTCGCTGCCATAAAATTTTCATAGCTCGCCAAGCTCTCCATCCAAGCGAAAAAATCTGGCGAGACTGCTACCAGCAATGCTGATCGCAGTTCTTGAGCGTTCAAGACCGAGCCATAGCTATTCAACCTCTGGAACAGGTCGAACTTTGTTTGCGGCGACGACTCTCGCTTGATAATTTTGATATCAATCTTTGCTCGCTTTATGTCGAGCCGCTGAGCTTCTGAAAGACTATGTTCCTTTTCTGGGTGCGTCCAATATCGCCCTTCAAGAGCCGGCAAATACTTCGTACCTAACAACTGGAGTTTCGAAACCTTTTCGCCATCTGCATTCAGAAGCTCTCCTTGGAGCTGAAGAATTGTGGAAATCCGTTGGAGCCCATCAACCACTTCCCAAATGCCATTTTCGGCTTGCGCGACGAAAATTGAAGGAATTGGTATTCCGAGCAACAAGCTTTCGATGAGGCTGGATTTCTGCCTGTCGCTCCACCGGAAAAACCTTTGAAATTCCGGACGAATCTTAAGCTCTTTTTGCCGATACATATTGGTCAGCTCGCCAATGCTCATGGGGTAGCCATCTGAGGAAATGGCTTGCCGTGCATCAGCAATCTCTCGCTCTAATCGGCTTTGTCCCTTCACGGTATTGCCCTCCATCCCTCAGCTCGGCTGAGCTCCAGCGCCAGGGAGGCGAGTTCTGGGAATACCATCGTCTCACCGAAGCCGAGCGAGGCTAGATCACGTGCCAATTGCTTTCGATCTCCACGAATCGCTATTTGCCAGAGCTTTGCGGTGTCCATCTCGTCTGCAAAATCTTCTAGTGCACGCGGATCCTCTCCCCAAATCATGAACGTCCCCCGTTGCGCGACAATGCGCTGGGAGTTGTGTGTCCCAAATATTGCTACAGGTGATTTGTTTCGCCTCTTGGAAGTCTCTGGACGATAGGGCTCGATATCGTCGTCAGACGTAGTTAGGACTTGCACAGAAGCGCCATATTCGGAAAGCACTGGAGTTGCCCGATTCCATTGCACGGGATCAATGCACCAAACGACAGGGTGATCGTCGTTGGCGCCTTCTATGTCTGAGCGCAATGCAAAGTGCGTCGCAACGAAAAGATTTTCCGTCCAGTCAAGGAGACGTGTAGGCACACCGTGATGCTGCATAGCAAATAAGTGTTCCCAGTCGTTTTGCGGGTAGCCCGCCGGCCAGTACGGCAAGCTGCGCTGCCTGAAACGAGTGAGCAAGCGGCGTTCCCGGTCAAAAACCTCAGCGCTCGATTTTCCTTCGCGCATTATAGCGGGCAGGAGCCGATAGCTTTTGCGGTCGAGCCCTCGATACCAAAGGAAGGAACTCGTGGACTGTACATTTGCGATGCGCAAAACCTCGGTGAGGAGGCCCTGTAGGCCGTCTACCTCTATTCGCTCTAAGGCCATGGATTCCCGATTCCGGGCTACGAATCCACCTTAGCAAATGTCTAAAAGGTCTAACAATGGAGTTGGTGCACCCAATACTGAAAGTCATCAAAATAAAGTTCATTGTGCAATCGCTTTATGGCTTCGGAGTTCGAGCTAGGCCGTAGTGTCGCAGGTCGACATGGCCAAATCTACCAATGAAAGAAACGAATCTTAGTGAGTTCGCCCCCCTTCTTTTTTTCAAAAAACTCCGTCCCGGATTTGGTTTCGGTCAGCACAAACTCGTAGAACCTGAGCGCATCTCGTACCACTTCCGACGCCGAGCTCGCGTGCGCTTTTTCAACAAGCGCTTCAAGGCGAACCTGCGCCTTCTCCCCTAATGAGATATTTTTTACTTTTGCCATGAGTCCATTTGTCGTACTCGCGCTAGAAGGAGTCGAGCTCTTCGTCGTCGTTGTGCCGACTCGGGAAGTAATGCCGGATCACGGGCGTCATCCATTTGTACATGACTGTACCGAGCAGGAAGCCTGCAGGCAGTCCCCACTCTCCAAGCTCGGAGCGGTACAAAATTGCGACGGCCAGCGCTACGGCTGATGCCAGCACAATTAGTATCCCGATAATCGCTCTCGCATACTCACGTACACTCCTTCCACGCGCCGTTGCGCGCACATCCGACCAATCGTGGTCGGAATCTTCCAGCCG
Source organism: Alphaproteobacteria bacterium (assembly GCA_021325375.1). Lineage (GTDB taxonomy): Bacteria > Pseudomonadota > Alphaproteobacteria > Micropepsales > Micropepsaceae > Rhizomicrobium. The sequence continues at coordinate 159,700 of JAJPHG010000011.1, forward strand.
CATCTGTTGCTCCTAGCAGCAGATCGGTCGGGCCTAATCCCACTTCTGACTTCGAGCGATGTCCGATTGTTAAACCGGGACTAAGCCCTCTCGCTCGAAGCTCATTTCGTCTCGTTCCCCCTCACAGCCTTGACGGCGGTGATCGGAGATCCGAGGGGCAAGGCAGAGCTGCCCGTGCCATCGTGGTGGAGGCGGCTGCGGACATTTCGATCCAAGGACTTCCTCCAGTGAAGTAGCCGCCTTCTCGGTGAATTCGACCGCGGTAGCGTTGCCGGGGTCGTCCGGTTCGTAGACGGTGCGGTGGTGGGGGGCCGTAGTTGTTCGCGGCAACTTCGGCCGCGCCCTTCCCATCCAGAGCGGCCATCGCCACGGCGATAGCCGCTGCGATGGGTATCTGTCGTTTGGACATTTGCTTTTCCTTTCTTGCTCTCCGGTTCTTTTTTTGACGCGGAAACCGGACGTTCGACTCCACCATTGGAGTCAGCAGGGGACCTTGCCACTTCTATGCGCAAGAGTCACGCGTTTTTGCGCAAATCATGTGCAAAGTGTCAACGAGGCCGCGATAGGTAGCTCGGGAGTTCCTATTTTAGATCAAGCAGTTAAGAGCTAGGGCACGGGGTTGAAACAAAATCCGCCAAATTGTTTCAAACGAGGCGGGGGACCCCATGCAGCGTTCCGGTTTCTGTCGCGGTGCTGTATCCGCCGCGCTCCTGTTTTGTGCTCTGGCCGGGTGCGGGAAATCAGACAGCGGCGCTAGCGCGGCCGCCGCATCTTCCGATCCGGCCGCCGCCAAGATCGTGGCGGACATTCAGACGCCATTCCTATTCGCGCTAGCGCAGGGCATTAGGGCGGAGCAGCTCGATAGCAACGGCGAGCTTCTCGGATATGCCGCGATGGTGCGCGCGCCCTATAACCCGGAGGAGGCGAAGACAGAATGCGCCCCCACGACCCTCCACTTTGCCTATATGAAGTTCCAAAACTGGGTTGCCGCGCGAGTGCTCCAGCAGGTCAAGGGGACGGCGCTCGTGAAGCAGGGCGAGCAATACGTCCCGGTGGCTGCCCTTATGCAACCGCGCCCACCTTCGTCGAGCCACGGCGGCGTTTGCCTGACGTGGTATTTCTTCGATTGGGGCCACTTCCGCGTCACCCACGTAAAGCTCGCCAATGAGTTCAAAGGACCGGACCTGCAAACCCAAGCCACGACCAAAATTCGCAGCTATGAGGTATCGGCGACCTTCGTGCCGAGCGCTACGCTGTCTTCGGTGGCGCCGTCCGCAAAGTTTGGGACGTTCACTTGGACGGTGGCGCTAGAGCAAAACCCTGTGACGATGGAATGGACCTTCTACCAGTTCGGCGACCCGCCAAGGTGGTCCCTCTAGCCAACCGACTCCAACGATAGATTTCTAAAACTGCTACGGCGATGCTCGGGTAAGCGAATAGATGCTGACGGGCCTTTTAGTTACCGAGGTAGCGAGCCACTGTGCCGCGCGGTCGCGGGCGGCTGCCGCGTCGGCCGGCGAAAGCGCTGGCTCAAGCTGTGACTTAAGCTGCATAGCCGTTTGGTCGCCTTCGCTCGAAGCGATCACCGCCCACATATAAGCCGCTTGGCGATCTGCCGCGACGCCCTTTCCGTCCCGATATAGCAATGCAATCCAATATTGAGAGTTCTTGTATCCCTGCTTGGCGGCGAGAAGGTACCACTTCATCGCTTCGTCGTAGCCCTGCGGAACGTTTTCGCCGCGTCGGTAGAAGCGAGCCATATAGTTTTGCGCATCAGCTATGCCCGCTGACGCCGCTTGACGCAGAAGCGCTACGGCTCGCTGCGTGTCACGAGCCATGCCCTCTCCCCGAAGCGCCATAACACCGACGAAATACTGGGCCGTAGGATCGCCATTGTCCGCGAGCGGCGTCAGGATGCGGAGCGCGGTAGCGTAATCATGTCGATCATACGCCTGCGCTCCGAGTATGTCGTCCGGCGTCGCTCGAAGCGGGCCGCTCGGCCTTTCGGCACTTGAATTATCGCCGCCTGGAGAAGCGCGTACGGACGTATCGGACGGAGCGCTTCCGGGGCTGACGGTTCCGCCACTATGGGCCGAAGTCTGTGCCGCAAGGCGCTCGTCTACTATTCGGGTAACGATGTCTTTGGTCATCAAGTACGTGGCGACGAGCGCTACCAACCCGGCGAGCGTGAGCAGATAGACGTTTTCACGATACCGCTTGTTGAACAGAAGCCCCGACGACGCCACGAACAACGCGGCGGCGAGCACGTCCCATAACCACATTTGCAGGCCCCCGCCCGAAATTCCCGGTTAGGAAGTTCTACCGTAACGGTGTGGTTGATTAAAGCTCTCGTTTTTCGCGCAGGCAGGTGTTGTTCAGTCGTAACCCATGACCGCGAAATAGGTTAGGGTGAGCGCGGCGGCGTCGAAGAGGGACTGGCGCGGGTCTTCCGGCATCCACGGTTTGCGGTATGGCGGGAGCCGGTGACTGAGTGCGTCAACGCGCGTGGCTATGGCCTGCGCGATTTCAAAGCGCGTCTTGGCTCCGACGCCCGCGAACACGGTGCGGATCACGGCGCGGCTGTAGACCGGCGTCTCCATGCCCTTACAGGCCGCGAGGTGCCGCATGTTGCGGCAGAGGTCTTGGATACGCGTCGCCCGCTCCGCACCGAGTTCGTCGAAGGTCTCGAGCACGAGCACCGTCGGTTCGTATCGTTTAAGGAGGCGCTCAAACCGAGCGAGGAGGCGTGCGTTGCGTCCCGACTTCGCGCTCGCGTTGCCCCAGTCTACGGGCGAAAGTGGGCTTTCAAAGAGCGTCCAGCCAAAACCTCGCGCCGTCGGATGTACTCCGAGGATCAGGCCCTTGTACGGGGCGGGCGCGCTCATAGCGGGGACTTCGCGCGGCTACCGATGCCGTTGATAAGCTCCATTTTCTTCAGCGAAGCGGCGTCTTCCTGATTTCGCCACAGCGCGTCGGATGCGGCTGCGTTCGCGCCTACTGCCTCTTCCACGGCCTCGTAGAAATCGGGAAAGAGATCGGAGAGCGAGCGGCCGAAGAGGATTGAGCAGCCGAGCATGAATCGCGTCGGTGGCGTTCGGTCGCCGCGCTCGCATTTGCCGACGAAATTCGCGCTGTAACCGATAAGCGCGCCAAGCTCCGCCTCGGTGAGGCCATACTTCTTGCGCTCCTTGCGCACATAGATACCGATGCCGCGTGCCATAGGGTCGTGTCATAGTCGCGCGGCCGACAGCCGCATAATAGATGCAGTTTCGGGACGCTCACATGCAGCGCCGCTGTGGATAAGGGGACAACTCCATGATAGCGGCGGAAAGTTCAGCGAGAGCCGAACGCGGGTTCAAGTTTCGCTCAAAGTGTGGATGGCGAAGCGGTGCGCAAGCGCATCGAGCTTCGCGCGCTCGGACGCGGGCACGACGTACACGCCGTTGCTCTTTCGCGTCTTGAGGCCGAGGCGAGACCGGAGCATCTCCCCGATCCAGCGGTGCGAGGCCGCGGCATCTTCGGCGCCGCTCGCGGCGTTGAAGCGTTCCGCAACGTCTCTCACCGAGACTGGGCCTGATCCCGCGCGCTCGAAAGCGACAACCGCTGCTGCGCACACAAGAGCCTCCGGCGTCTCGCGCCGCGCGGCGATGAAGTCTTCGTGCGCCGCGAGGAGTTGGCCCTGTAGCTCGGCCCGGATTGTAGGGTCGTCCACGAGGCTCAGCAGGGACAGTGCCATCTGGTTGAGACGGGGCTCGGCGTGCTTCATGAGCGCCGTCGCATCGGTCGTGATGGAGAAATACTCGCAGAGCCGGAAATGGAGGAGCCGATTGCGCAGCGCGAGCGCTTCCGTCCGCGCTTCCTTGGGCAAATGAATGGGAACATCCGGCCGCAGCGATCGGGTGCCGGTTTCCTCGGTGATGAAACGGCTCTCAAGCGCACGATCCTGGAAAAGCTCCCGCGACGCCACGATCTTTGGCCCGAATACCTTGAACGCGTGCGGGTTCAGCTCTTTGTGCCGGTTTTGGATGGTACGCAGCACGGGAATACCCTTCATCGTCCCGTTGTTTAGGATTTTGACCAGTTCCGTTTTGGCGTCGCTATAGGACATATCGGCCTCGTCGAGGACGAGCGTGCCGCCGAAGGTGTCGAGGATGTGGAAAATCGGGGAAACGGTCGAGGCGCCGGAGGCGAAGAAGGGCCGATAGCAAAGAGACCCTATGGCGAGTAGGGCGCGGGTCTTGCCGGTACCGAAGTCGCCGCGCAGACGCAGGTATGGTAACTCGTCAAAGGCGTCGTGAACCCAGGATAGCAGTACGTAATAGGCGGCTACGCGCTGGAAAAAGGGCGAGAGATCGACATAGCGATGGAGAAACGTGGCGATGTCGCCAACAAGCTCCTTTTTGAGGCCGTATTCCTCCGGCCTCGATGGAAGCAGGACACACGCGTTCGCAATGAGATTGTTTCGAGCGCTGTATGGAACGAGCACTTCGCCCGTCTCGATTTTCAGTTCCTGCTCGATGTTCCAGAGACCATTGAAGCGGGACACGGCGAGGCCGGTCGTTCGCGCGGAGGGGTCGTACACCAACTCAACGAGCGTGTCGGGAAGCACCCTTGAGACCGTCGGTGTGCGCGCGTCCGAATTCATGCCGCCATGCTACGCCACCGGACGTGGACGCGCACGATGACGAAACAGGACGGTGGAGACATGGGGAGGATGGGGACGTTGTAGCGTCCTCTTTCGCTCGTCCGGTTGCCGTTCCTTCGGTCCACGATGCGCCTTCCGCATGATTGTCGCATGTGGACCATTTCGGAATTGCGGAAGGAACTCGGACCGGAAGCCGAAGCACTGAGCGACGTGGAAGTAGAGCGCGTCCGCGCGTGCATTCTTCACGTCGCGCGAGCACTCCACGAGTACGTCATGCGGCTCCGGCGCGGCGAAGAAAAATGGCCCGATTCGCCGAGGTGGAGGCCGCCGGGGTAAAATGCTCCCGATCTTATGGAGGCTCGATATTCCAACCCAGCGGGGCTGCAATGCATCGTTCATTGCCGGGTCAGCACCACCAAACAAGCCTATGAGGGCGAGAGCCTCGATACGCAAGCCGCGATCTGTAGCAAGATTGCGGAAACGCGGGGCTGGACCCTTGCGCACGAACCGTGGCGCGAGGCGTTCTCAGGCCGCAAGCTCCAGCGCCCTGTGTTCGACGACATTCTCGCGTTCCTCGATGCGCGTCCGGGAACGGTTCGCTACTACCTGTTCCGATCCATTGACCGGACGACGCGTGGCGGCAGCTTTTCATATGAGCTCATGAAGCGTGCGCTTGCCGAGCGCGGCGTCGAGATGGTGGACAGCCTCGGGATCATCCAACCCGTGAGAAATACGCTGGATCATTTGGGCTTCGAATACGCATGGAGCCGCGTTTCGCCAAGCGAGATCTCCGAGCTGGTCCAGGCTGCGCTCGCCAAGACCGAAGTAAGCGGCATTCTTACTCGCCTCATCGGCCAGGAGATTTCGCTTCGCCAACGAGGGTACAAGATACGGCCGCCGGCGGATGGATTTATTAATCAGCGGATCATCGTGGACGGTCGAAAACGGACCATCGAGGTGCCCGATCCCGAACGCGCTAAGTACCTCAGAGCGATGTTCGATCTTCGCGCGGCTGGGCAGCTTTCCGACGTGCAGATTTGCGAACGGGTCAACGCGATGGGATACCGAACCCGCGAGTTCAAACGATGGGACCGCGAGCACAAGACCATCATAGGCACGGGCGGCGGCGTTCCTCTCAATCCCGACCGTTTGCAACTCATTGTCCGCCGCCCGATCTACTGCGGGATCATTTGCGAGAAATGGACGCATGGGAGGCCCGTCAAGGCGGTTTACGACGGCCTCGTATCGATTGAGACCTTCAACCGCGCCAACCGGGGCTCCATTGCCGTCGTGCAAGACGACGACGGCCAGTACCACATCGTCCGGGACGGCTCCGTCGGCAAATGGGGCCAGAAGCAAACCATCGAAAACCCGCTGTTTCCATACCGCAAGGTTGTCGTGTGCCCGATGTGCAGATGTCAGTTCATGGGCAGCTCTCCGACCGGAAAGGCTGGCGTTCGCTATCCCACCTATCACTGCAACAGAGGTCACAAATACCTCGGCGTTCCGAAGCGGACGTTCGAAGAAGCGATAGAAGCCCATGTTTCCAGGCTCCGCTTCCGTGTCGGCCTGCTTCCCACGGTGCGAAAAGCAGTCATTCGTGAACGAGACGCGGCGATAGCTGAAACCGACGCATCAGCAGAAGCCATGGAAAAGTCGCGCCAGGCGCTCGAGCTTCAGAAGGCGGGGGTAGTCAAGGCGTTCAAGCTGGCAAGCTCCAGCGCGATGCGCCGGAGCCTTGAAGCCGATCTTGAGGACCTGGACCGACAGATAGAAGAGGCCGCCCGAACGCACTCCGCCACCAAGGTCACGCTCGACGATATTGATGGTTATTTGACTGACGCGAAATCCGTCATGGAACACCCAGGGGTGCTCCTAATCAGCGAGGCAAATCCTACGCAACGCGACGCTTTGTACGGCTTCTTTTTTGAGACCTACCCCACTTGGCGAGAGATAAGCGATGGAACACCAAAATGCGCTTGGATTTTCTCGCTATTGTCGCGATCTGAAAGCGAGAAACTTTGGTCGGTGCCCTCGCCACCGCCAGACTGGAACACAATCGAGCGGAGCATATTGAAATGGAAGTTGCTCGCGCCAACGCTGTTTCACCTTTTCCGAAAGGGTAATCGCCGGAAACGTCCCTAACCTCCCTACGTCCACTCGTAGTGCGAAAGTCCCTTTTCACTATCTACAGCCGCGCTTTGACAGCGGCGACAGTTCAATCATGAAAGCGAACAACGTTTCCTATTTCGCTCGAACAAACGCGCGCGGCAACTATCGCCGCTTCGGCATCAAGCAGCCGGATCGTCTTTCGCATGTGTACGCGATCGGCAAGACCGGCGTGGGCAAGTCCACGCTCCTTGAGACGCTCGCGCGGCAAGACCTGGAAGCAGGGCGCGGCTTCGCGCTTCTGGACCCTCATGGCGACCTCGTGGACAGGATCGCCAAGGACGCGGCCGGCGAAGGTCGGCGCCGCGTCACCTATCTCAACGCGCCAGATGGCGCGTGCCCCTATGGATACAATCCTCTCCGGCGCGTCCGGGACAGCACAATCCCCCTCGCCGTCTCCGGCTTCCTCGAAACCCTCAAAAAGCTCTGGCCGGACGCCTGGGGCGTCCGCATGGAGCACGTCCTGCGCAACACCCTCTATGCGCTCCTCGAACAGGACGACGCGCGGCTTCCCGACATCCTCCGCCTCTATCGGGACGAAGCCTATCGGAAAGGCATTACCGCTCGCTTGCGAAACGAAACCGTGCACCGCTTCTGGCGGTATGAGTTCGAGAACTACCACTTCCGCCAGAAGGCGGATTCGGTCGCGCCGATACAGAACAAGGTTGGGGCGCTGCTTGCGGACCCGACTCTCTATCGCGTCCTGGTATCGCCCGAGCGCGATATTCGCGTCCGGTCCCTCATGGACGAGGGCGGCATGCTGCTCGTGAACCTGTCCAAAGGACAGCTTGGCGAGGATAGCGCGCACCTGCTCGGCGGGCTCCTAGTCTCTACGCTCGGCCTGGCTGCATTCAGCCGGGCGGACGATCCGCCCGAGAAGCGCCACCCGTTCTTCCTCTATCTCGACGAGTTCCAGAATTTCACTACTCTCATGCTTGCCAACATGATGAGCGAGCTGCGGAAGTTCGGTGTGGGGCTCGTGCTCGCGCATCAGTACATGCACCAGCTTGAGCCAGACATCCGGCACGCCGTGCTCGGCAACGCGGCGACGCTCATATCCTTCCGGGTGGGCGCGGAAGACGCGCCGATACTGGCGAAGGAGTTTCAGCCCACGTTCGACGTTGAAGACCTACTCAACCTCCCAAACCACTCGATCTATCTAAAGCTCATGATAGACAGCACGCCAAGCCGTCCCTTTAGCGCTGACGCCATCCGCATGAGCGGATGAGTTCTTTCACCGAACGCTCGGCGCATCTCGTGTGATATTCGCTTGCATGACTTGCATAGGCGGCTAGCTAGCGGCACGCGCTCAAGGCCAGACATGCGAAGAAGCGCACCAGCCCGATAAGACGAAACCAAGCGATCGGAGCGCATTCGAACGAGCGACTAACTACAGCCTGCCTTTATGGTCGGCTGTCTTTTTGCCTATCGTTCCGCACGACGCAACCGCGCGCAGGCAGTCGATAGTCGCTTCACCGGCTGAGAGAATTCAAATTGATCAATCGAAATCTCATCGCATCTTCGCTAACGGCATACTGCTTAGCCAATTTTGCAGGCAAGTCGTCGCTATATCCATCTTTTGTTAGCCGACGAAAATCTTTTAGAAGTGCTTGTCGTGGCATAAGTAGTGCCGCCGCAAACATATCGGCGTGCCGTTCGCGTGGCGGCTTAGCTTCGGTGGAGTTTCTATCTTTCCGAAAATCGACGAAAGCATCCTTTTGCGGATGCAGAACAAAATGGCCGAGTTCGTGTGCGATGGTAAAGCGTTGCCGCACCGGAGCCTCGCTGCTATTCACACCGATAAGCGCATGGCCGTCTTTTCTGATCAGTAGGCCGCTAAAGTCTTTGCTTGGTGCTCGACTGATGCGGATATCTAAATGGCGCGCAACATCCTCAATGGGGATGGGAACTCCTTTGATATCAAATCGAGCAAGGAGCTCTTCGGCGGCGGCTTCGATTTTTTCTAGGACCATGGCGGGCTATTTCTTCTTAGCACCGAAAAGCTCCTTTGCCCACCCCGCGGCTTTCTGGCCGCCCTCTTGGGCAATCTTATCGGTGTCGACCTTGGTAAGACCGTAACCATCGGGAACGTCCGGGAAGAAATCCCTGACCTCGCAGCGAAATAGCGTGGCGAGCTTCCACAACGCCACGGCCGTGACGTTGTTTCGTCCCGTTTCGATATGCGTGACGGCTTCCCGGGAGATATGAAGCTTCTCGCCGACGAGCCGGGCACTAAGCTTTCGCTTGCGCCGTAGCTCGGCGATTCGGCTCCCGATGGCCTCCCGAATCTCATGCTCGATGCCGTCATTCTCGCTTTTAACTGTAGCGTCTCGGCGTCTCATGGAATCAGCTGGGTGTTCATAAAGAGTAACCCGAAATACCAGTGGGTATTCAAGATACCATAGGTTACTCAAGATAACATAATTCTTGCATTTACGTTCTTGCCGGTATTGCACGTGGGCGTATTATGAACGTGCGCGATACGCCAGCGTCACGCCTGCGCTTTATTAGCTGGTTAAGGACAGCCACTATGGCCAACACCGAGATTGTCAGAATCCATATCGATCAGAAGCCCTATCAGTCACAGACGCCGACGACAGGCCAGGCGTTGCTTACCCTCGCGGATATCGCTCCAAGCCTCATTCTTTATCGGGAGGTCAAGGGCGACCAGGAAGACCAACCGCTCCCCGACGACGACTCGGTCGTGCATCTCAAAGAGGACGAACACCTTCACAGCGGTCAGCCTGCGTTTCTCATCATCGTAAACGGCGAGGAGAAGACCGTCGATCACGACGTGTTGACGTTCGACGAACTGGTCCACATCGCTTTTCCCGTGCTGCCCGACGGAACTGCTCCCAAGTTCACGATCAGCTACGAGGGGGCCGCAAGCAAGCCGCATGACCATCAGCTCCATCCTGACCAGACGGTCACCGTGAAGAACGGAACGGACTTCGATGTCGTCCATTCAAATCGCTCGTAGCCCCGACCTCCAGCGGCTGCGCGAAGAGGGGTACAACATCCGAGTGACGAAATGCGCGTTGCTCGTCGTGAGTGACGTGCCCTATGTGAACAGCAGCGGCAAGATTGCGATCGGCGCACTCGTGTCGAACCTCGACCTCGCCGGCGACGTGACAGCGCAGCCAAGCGACCACACGATCAAATTCATCGGCGAGCACCCTTGCGACAGCAAAGGCATGAAACTCGAAGCGTTGCAGCACGGGAGCGGCGACCAAAACCTCGGCGATGGGCTGGTCGTCAACCACTCCTTTTCCCGAAAGCCTAGCCGCGGCCACTATCTCGATTACCATGAGAAGGTGACGCACTACGTCCACCTCATCGGTGGCGCGGTCGCCGAGATCGATCCCGACGTGAGCGCGCGGACAGGCCGCGTGGTCGAGCCGGACGAAAGGGAGTCCCCATTCAACTACCTAGACACGGCCTCGGCGCGGGCAGAAGTGAATGTCGCGACCGAGAAGCTTGCGATGGACGCGATCGCGATCGTGGGGCTCGGGGGCACGGGATCATACGTGCTCGACCTTGTAGCGAAGTGTCCAGTGGAGAAGATCCACCTTTACGACAAAGATCGATTTCTCTCGCACAACGCTTTTCGTGCACCGGGGGCACCGACGGTCGAGGAGCTGCGGCAGCAGCCTCTCAAAGTCGATTATTACCAGAACATCTATTCGCACATGCACCGGGGCATCGTGGCTCACCCTGTCGATGTGGACGCGTCGAATGTGGAAGAGCTGCGCCATATGGCCTTCGTCTTCCTGTGCATGGATAGCGGCAGGGCCAAGAAGTTCATTGTCGAGAAGCTCGAAGAATATGGCGCGCCCTTCATCGATGTGAGCATGGGCCTCTACGCGAAGGGAGATACCATCGGTGGGTCGTTGCAGGTGGTGACGAGCACGCCGGAGCGCCGGAAGACGGCACGCGCCAGCATCTCTTTTGCCGACGACGCGGCCGAGAACGAATACGACAAAAACATTCAAGTGGCCGATCTAAATGCGTTCAACGCGTGCCTGGCGGTCATCAAGTGGAAAAAGCTGCGACAGTTCTATTTCGACCGCAACAGCGAGCAGTTCTCGTGCTACAAAGTTAGGAGCAATCTGCTCATCAACGACGACAAGCTATGACGAGGCTCAATACCGTTCGTGCGGAGTACGTCGAGGTCATGCCGAAGATCCTCCGCAAGGGGGTTTTCTATATTTCGGAAAAGTATCGGACCGCGTCGCATCTGTGCTGCTGCGGCTGTGGAACTAAGGTCGTCACACCTCTCAAGCCGGGTCGGTGGAGGCTTCAAACGACGGACGCGGGCATAACGCTGTCACCGTCGGTCGGCAATTGGAGCTCAGCATGCCAGTCGCACTACTTCATCGAAAACGGAAGGGTCAGATGGGCGCAAAGCTTCACGCCCCAGCAAATCGCGCGCAACAGAACGCGAGATGAAGCTATTCTCGAAGAGGTCTACCGTCCGAAAGTACCGAAATTTGGTTTCTGTGGTAGGATGTGGCGAAGGATTAAGGAATGGCTGTCCTAGAGTCGAAGACTTCACTTACGGCGTATCCAACGCGCGCCATGGATAAGAGTCGAGCTCGCGGCACCGCGCTACCAAATTTGAGTCCGATCGAAACCCAAGTCACAGCCTATTTTCCAGGTCGAGTTCGAGGTCTACAAAACGGCAAGTCAGGTCGTGAGAAAAGGCGCGTTTCACCTAAGCCGTATTTCGGAAATGGCGGTACCTATTGAAACCTAATCAGGAACAGCGGCCGGCGCCGCTTGCCCTGCCGCCTGCTCAGCGTTCTTGGCCTTTGTGAGTTCATCAATCACAAACGCTACCCAATTTTGATACCAATACCAGCTCTTGACGACCGTAGTTCCGAAGCCCTTGTCAGGGTTCTTTCCGTCATGGGCCTTCCAGAACTGTGTGTGTTGATGCATGCCGAAATCCCGAAATCCGGCTGCCTTAAGTTTCTGAACTACCTGCGTCGCTGACAGCTTCGGCTTTTCCGTCTCCTCCTTCACCCAATAGTCTTTGGCGATGGATTTTGCCATGTCCGACTTCGGGTCGATAAACTCGACTACCCTGTCGGCTTGACCCTTTCGCTTTGCGACCACGCGAGTAAAAAGAAGGCGGTATGCGAATCTCTCGCTTTCTATTTCGGGAACGGTCAGGCGGTTATCGAACGCTGCCACATAGGAAATAATTTCGTCGGGTATCAAGTTTTCCTTGTCTTTGATGAGTTTGGATTGAGTGTGGTCGAGTTCGGCAAACTGCAAGCTCAAGGCAAGGCTCTGGTCGAGCCCATACCGCTTTCCATGAAGTTCCTTGAGATAGTGATTGAAATTTAGTGCACACGCTTGGTACCGCGCGGAAAGATATGAATCGAGGCCAGCCGCTTTCTTATGCTCAACTTGGTGACGCAAGCCGATCAGGAAGCGAAGGTTATTTTTGGTATTGGCGTCTAAGGGACAAACCTCCTTCGAGACACATTCGCTCAAATCCCAGTACCTGATGCTTCCGTCTGGATTTCGAATGAATTTCTTCCTTTTGCCGGGTTTCGTGAAATAGCGATATTCAACTCGCTTCGAACGGAAATGAGCGTGGAGCATGTAGGTCCAAGCGATCATCGCGAGAACGATGAATGATTCCGACTTAAAGCTCATCAAAGGGTTGTTGTAGATTTGAACAGCCGACAGCATTGCCTCGCGCGCCTTTTCGATCAGGTCGCGTTTTTCAGAATGGATTCGGCGCTTCTTCACATCGACATTAGACCATGGAACACGGTCCGCGGAAACAAGACATACCCGTTGATTTCGCAGAGATCGGCTCGGAGAAATCCCTGTACTTGACGAAAGGCATGCCAAGCTACTCTGCGCGAATTCCTGCCGAACCGCCGCACATTTGATCGCTAGTCAAGAAGTGCCGCCTTACGTCGCGTAGCCTCGTCCGGCCGAACCATTCAATGTACTTAAAGCTCATGATCGACGGTGTACCCAGTAAGGCATTTAGCGCGTCGGTGGTCGGCCCAACGCTGAAACCTGCTTCGAGGTTTACTTCAACACTTTGCGGCCCGTCATCCGCCGAACCTCAATCGTGTGCTTAGCGATATCTAGAACTCCATCCAACACCGCAAACTCCACGATGGGGTCTTTCCTACTTCGTTTTTTATCCCAATCATCAAATGGGTACTGAACGATCGGTAGGAAGGTATCTTTCCCCCTCTCATGTGGAAAAGGTTTTGTGCATCCAGAGTTTATGGGACACAGCCGAACTCGCTTAGAGTGGCTGAACAATATCGAAGCGGTGTCAACGGTCAGGACCGTGTGAGACAGCGTTCTATATGGCTTGGCTTCTAGCAACCGAAAGAGGCGCTCCTCTGTTAGCCAAAAGAAGCACATGCTGTTTAATGTCCGATACCAATCTTTTGGCGCCAGACCATCTTGTAGGCACCGCTGCAATCCCGCATCCGACATTGGCTTCTGGTCTCTAACCACGGCCACTGGCAATCCAGCTTGGCGGATCGACACAGATTCGGGGCGATGGCGCTGCTCAAGTGCCGCCCTTTCCCTCCCGCGAACATCGTAAAGATCAAGGAGACGGCTGGTACTGAGTAGTCCGTTCTTTTTTATCGACGGCCAGCTTCCATCTTCTGCCATGTGATAAAGCCGCGGAAATCGCTCTATGAGAAGTTCGGGGTTCATATACGAGTACCTATGGGATAGCGTTGGATCCTGGTAAGCGCTGATGTTTTTGATGGAGGCGGTAGATGTCGTTAGATGACTGCCATGACCTGGTTATGCATTTTCATTCCTCGTTCGGCATTCCGATTGGCTCCGTGCCCACCCATCTCGCAACAGACCGCGTTATCGGTCGTTCGCGTTGGTTGGTGGAGGAGGTCAAGGAATTCGGAACCGCTCCTAGCCTTCTTGAACAAGCAGATGCGCTAATTGACATCATTTACCTCGCTTTGGGCGGGTTGGTGGAAATTGGAGTCCGCCCAGACGCACTATTCAAGATTGTTCACCAGAGCAACATGACCAAATTAAACGCGGATGGGCGTCCGGTGCTTTCCGAGGATGGAAAGGTTCGCAAACCATCAAACTGGCAATCGCCAAGCGTGGAACTGGCGCTGGAGATAGAGCGCCAAGTGAAAGAGGCGAGCCGCTCATTGGTCAAGTAGCGCTCTGTTGCCTACCCACCATTTGCGCCGGTCTATGATCGTTCGCATGTCGAGACGCTCTTCTTCTGTCCGGGGAAACCTGATGTTTATCAGCGAGACGGGGGCTTGAGACACGCGCTCAAGTTCTTCGATAAACTTGATGGTGTCCGGAGAGAGCTGTTCGAATCTGCGAGCACGCTGGTTTTCGACGTGAAGATAGTCTGCGAAGGTGAGGATCAGGTCTGTGGGTGCGTTGAGGGCGCAGGACCTGCGAAATAACTCCCAATCGAACCAGCCGACACGCCGATCACGGCCGGTAGTGGAAGTCTTTTCCGCCTGACTTACATCGGTTGCGTTGAGCCCTGCTTCCTTCGCAACAATGTCGAACGTCGTTTGATGCTTTAGAGGGCCCGAGGTTCCGCCGGGTGGGTCTTGCACTCGAATGGGGGTTGGCCGGACGACCATTAGCACCCGGCGTACTCGGCTCGGTGATATGCCGGCTTCAGCGAGGCAGCCCGCGACGTTAGTGTCCCGAGAGGTCACATAGGGGTACACGCCGTGAAAAATACTCAGGCCGCTACCTTGCGTTCCTTCCAGTAGAATTGACTTACCCTCGCGGTACGCGCGTTCAAGCCGGTAAATAGTCGAGCCCCGATACGGGGGCGCCGATCCAACATAGGCGGCCAACTCGGGCATGTCTTTGGCGAGCTTCGTTTGGTTGGGAAGCCGCTCTGTAATCCTACGGGCGCTAGCATATCCGCTACCACTCCCCGTGGAGGCGATGCCGTCTTTCAGTTTCGCTTCCTGTTTCCGATCTTCTTCGGTGATGATTATGGCCTGAGGGTCGATAAAGAGACGAGCCTCGTCCAAACCACAGTCATCTATCTCTTTGAGCAGACCAGGCAAGTAAATTGTCGTGCCTGCGCCGAGCAGAACTTCCGCGCTGGTGTCCTGACAGCCAGACGGCAGGTGGTGGTACGTATATACGCCCTTTTTCCCTGAGACGGTGTGGCCGGCATTTGGTCCGCCGACCCGCACCAAAACTTGGTATTCTTTCGCAAGGTAAGCGGCAACGTGCCCTTTGCCCTCACTGCCGAATTGCCCACCGACCAATACGTCAACGCTTCGGATTTGCGGGGGCGCGAACAAACCGAGATGGGCAGCGACCCTAACGAGAGTGTCTTCTGAATCCGTTCGTTTTGTGAAAATTCGAACGTCTGCATCGGCTTTGAAACTCTCGATGTCGCGCTCTTGTTTAATTAGATCGGCTTCTTTGAAGTTTTTCGCTGCTTCGGGCTGATTTCGTGTTTGCAGCCGTTTCTGAAAGCGCTCGGCCAAAACGTCGTCTGGCGCATACAGGTGAACGTGGGTCAGCTTCCAATCGCTGTGTTGGCGAAAATAAGCCAACTGCTCTGCATTTCGAATATTATCGATCACGATGGGGAAATGAATATCTCCGGATTCAATGGCTCTTTCGGTCGCGTCAAAAACCCACTTATGGTTGGTTTCACCGTCTAGCTTATCGCCAAGCGATTGTAGAGATAAACGATCCTGCGGAACACTTCTTGCTTTCGCCTGCTGTTTCAGAATTTCGCTGGTATCTAAGATGGAAAACCCAAATTCTTCGCCGAGGCGCCTTGCGAGTTGGGTTTTCCCATTACAGGTCCGACCGGTAATAACTACGACCTGAGCCATTCCAAACTCCTATTCGTTCCTTTTGACTATCGATTCCGCCCGCCGAGCGATCAGGACTGCGGCCTGTTCCGGCGAATTGGTATGGGTGTCGACCAGAAGGCCACATGTCTCCGCAAGCGTATGGACCTGCGCTTCAGTCAGGCCAGCCTTTGCCTGTTCATAGGAAGTATCGTCGGAATATTCGCCGCCATGTTGCCGACGAGATTCATATCGCTCACGTTTTATGTGGTCAGGCGCGGTTAGATGGGCATGCAATAAGTTTGGAAAGCTGGCACGAAGCCAAGGAATTTGAAAATCACGCCGAACACTATCCAAAAGCCACAAATGCTGTTCGGGTGACTGAGAACATTGTTGCCGAACGAGTTGGGCCACCCATTCGCCACCATTTTCTATGTCGAGTGCGTCGCCAAGTGTTTTCAGCGCGTCGCGATCTACAAGCCCTCGCTCTTGCGCATACCGAGCTAGATATGCGCCTGTCGAAACTCGACGATACTCAAAGTTCTTCGCGAGGCTGTGCGCGACAGCTGTTTTTCCGGTTGCAATCTCGCCACTCAACAAAACCACTATCATCTAAGCACTATTTTGCGTTGAACGAGTGCAGCATGGTAGCACAACTAAGTATTGAAACTAGGGGCGCCGCAACTAAAGCTGAATCGCGGAGATAGGGAACGGCAGTCAGCCGAATGATCCCTTAAGGCAGTCCCGCCTACGAAAGAGGCGTGTGGGGCTTCCGCGATTTGACTACCCGCTTATGAGCCGTAGGACATGGCTCTCCCAGCGGGATATCGCATCCCGCATTTCCGGCATGTAGTCGTAGCGCTGGTAGACGCCCACGATACCGCCGAAGCTTCCCGAGACGTGGTTCAGAAGTCGCTCGATCACGGGAATAGCCACGCTTAGGGACGCAAGCCCGGACGCGAACGTGCGCCGCAGGTCGTGGAGTGTCCAGTCGGAAACGCCGCAGCGCCGTTCGAGCTTCGGCTTGCATTTGGAATACCCGTTGAACGGCGTCTCTTTGCCGAGCGCTGGAAAGAAGCAATCATCCTTTCCCACGCGAGGCGTGAGGACAGCGTTCGCCATGCTGCCGAGCGGGAACGTGTGCTCGCGGCTGTTCTTTGCGAGCCATGTGGGAATGGTGATCGTGTCCTCGCCCACCATGCTCCCCGTGAGCTGCGTGATCTCGCCCCGGCGCTGGCCGGTGAGGATGAGGAGCTTCACGATGTTCCCGAACGTATCGTCCTCAGCGGCGAGCCAGACGCGGCGGAGTTCGTCGTTCGTCAGGATGCGGGCGCGAGGGACATAGGAACGCGGCTCTTGCATCCGCTCCATCGGGTTGCGGTCTAAGTAGTGCTTGCGATGCGCCCAGCGCATGAAGGCGCGCAAGATCACGTAGGCGTGCTGTTGTTCGCCCGGCGTGTGCTTGCTCCGCGCGAGGCTCGCCATCAGATCGTGCGGCGAGAGTTCGAGGAGCTTCGTCGGCCCGTACTTGAAATGCCGCCCCAGAATGTAGGTGTAGTCGGCGTGGGTGCGCGGCTTGAGGTCGGACGCCTTCTCCGCAAGATATTCTTCCTTGGCCTTGTCCCAGGACACGGCACGAGGTTTGTCCTTGCCGAGCGTGTACTGCGCGAGGCGCTCCTTTGCTTCCTTGCGGGCCGCTGCGAGCTTCACCACGCCTACGCGCCCCAACGTTTCGCGCGTGCGGCGCGGTCCGTGCGTGAGCACGTAGCTCTTGGTGCCGCCCATGGAAACGCGGACGCCGAAGCCAGTGAGGGTGTCATCGAAATAGACGGCGACGCCATTTTTGGGCGCTTTGAGCGCCGCAATAGAGAGGTCAGTGAGGCGCACATTAGTCTCCGTATAGTCTCGCGCGTCGTGCGCGATGAGGTGAAAACCGATGCGCTGCGGTGGTACGATGACCGACCGAAAACGCAATCGCCTCAGAGACTTGTGCGCCGGTATGCCCGGTATGCTCTTACATCAAATTCCCGTTCGTAATGCGGGGGTCGCGTGTTCGAGTCACGCAGGCGGCACCAGGCTACGCTGCGGTCCGTAGCGACAGCGTGCGGACGCGGAGCCTGCCGCGGCGAAGCCCGCAGGGCGAAGCCGGGCTGTGAATTGGTTCGCGCAGCTACGCCCCGGCAGGCCATTCTTCGCTCCCCACACCATCCCTTAATCAACCCTTTTCCCGCTCTTTCCCGTATTAACCGGCCATTATTCCCGTCTTGATAGACCCGTGCGGTTGGGCGTCCCGCCGCGCGTGCGGCGGGCTGCAGTCTTTGGATTAGAGATCTGCCAATGGTCGTTGCGACCTCCGGCGCCGCCGTGGATCGTGGGGGAAGCGCACCGGTGCCTCTCCTGATAGCGGTCGGGGCGTTGACATTCGTCTGTGCCTGCGGAGGGCTGGCGCTGTCCGACCTGATCGGGCGGGTGAGCGCGATCTGGCTCGCCAACGCGGTTCTCGTCTATTTCCTGCTCAAGCATCCCTTGCGCATGTGGAGCGCGATCCTGCTCGCGGGCCTGGGCGGAAATTTCGCCGCCGACCTCGTCATGGGCGACAGCCTGGGCACCGCGCTCGCGCTCACCGCCTGCAACGCGGTCGGCGTCGTCGTCTTGTCGACGCCCTTGGCGATGATGTCGCTGCAGAGCGACCTGTCGCGGCCCAAGCCGCTCTACGTCTTCTATGCGCTCGCGCTGGGGCCGGCGCCGATCGCCTCGGCGCTGCTGTCGGCGGTGTATTTCCATTTCGCGCTGGGCCGCGTCTTCGCCCATCAGGCGCTCGACTGGTATGCCACCGACGCGCTCGGCTACAGCATCGTCGTGCCCATGCTGATGACGGTGAAGCTCGACGCGCTCACGAAGATGTTCGGGCGCGACCAGATCCTCGTCACGCTGCTCCTGTTCGGCGTGCTGGCGGGCGCGCTGGCGCTGAACTTCTTCGCGCGCTATCCGATCGCCTTCCTGATCTTCCCCGCCGTCATCCTCATCACCTTCCAGCGCGGCTTCGCGGGCGGCGCCCTCGCGCTCCTGATGGCCTCTGCCTATCTGATGATCCCCGTCCTCGCCGGCGACGGCCACGTCCTGCCCACGGTCCACTCGCTGCGCTCGCAGATCATCGTGGTGCAGATCTTCATCGCGGTGATCGGCTTCTCGGTCGTGCTCGTGGGCGCGGCGCTGGAGGAGCGCAAGCGGCTCGAGCAGGGCCTGGCCCAGGCCATCGTCCGCGCCGAGACCGCGCGCGAGGAGGCGATCGTCGCGCGCGACGCGGCCCAGCGCGCCAATCGCCTCAAGTCGATGTTCCTGGCGACGATGAGCCACGAGCTGCGCACGCCGCTGAACGCGATCATCGGCTTCTCGGAGCTGATGCACAACGAGCTCTACGGCCCGCTCGGCGACGCGCGCTACCGCGAATATTGCGGGCTGGTCAGGCGCGCGGGCCATCATCTGCTCAGCCTGATCAACGACGTGCTCGACATGTCCAAGATCGAGGCCGGCAAGTTCGAGCTGCACCGCCAGCCTTTCGACCTGCGCGAGGTGGTCCACGATTGCCTGGAGCTGATGCGCGATCAGGCGTCGAAAGGCGCCATCGCGCTCGTCGAGGAGACGGGCGACAGGCCGCTGCACGTCGAGGCCGACCGGCGCGCGATGAAGCAGATCCTGCTCAACCTATTGTCCAACGCGATCAAGTTCACGCCGCGCGGCGGGCGCGTCGCGGTGCGCGCCTGGGCCGCCAACGGGGTGATGACGCTCGCCGTCGCCGACACGGGCATCGGCATCCCGGCCGATCAGGTGGCGAGCCTCGGCAATCCCTTCGTGCAGATCCGCAGCAGCGCCGGCGCCTCGCATGAGGGCACGGGGCTGGGCCTGGCGCTGGTGCGCGCGCTGACCGAGATCCATGACGGGCGTCTGTCGATCGAAAGCACCGCGGGCAAAGGCACGACGGTGAGCGTGGTGATCCCCTGCGCCGCGGATGATGAGATGCGGGCGGCGTAGTCTTCCTCTCCCCTTGAGGGAGAGGACGCAAAATCTTGCACTTAGCGGAGCGCAGCGCAGCTAAGTGCTTAGATTTTGCTGGTGAGGGGAGATTGCTTCGTGGAGCCGGACTCACCCCTCACCTGAAAAATCAAGGGCTTGGTCTTCGGCTCACGCTCAGCCCAAACCCATGATTTTTCTTCCTCTCCCTCAAGGGGAGAGGAAAGTCTAAGCCGCCTTCGTCTCCGTCCTTGCTCCAAACACGCGCGCCAGACGCGCGGCCACGCGGGGAGCGGTGAATTCCGAGCCGACCATGAAGCGCATCAAGGGGCCGAAGCTCTCGATGGCGGCGGAGCCGACGGCATAGATGTTCGCGACCGGCGTCTCGAAGCTGTCGCTCAGGATCGGCGTGCCGTCGGCGAGGATCATGCGCTCGCAGAGGTGCTTGGCCAGGAAGGGCAGGCGGCGCATGTCGGCGCGATAGCCGGTCGCGGCGATGACGTGGTCGAACGTGAGCGTCTCCTCGCCCGTCCCGTCCTTCAGCGTCAGCGCGACGCGGCCGTCCTTGGCCTCGGCCTTCTTCAGCGCGCGGCCGAGCGACATGGGGATCACGCCCTCGACCTTCTCCTTCATGAACCAGCCGGCGGCGGGATGCATATGGCTGTCGATGGCGCGGCGCTTCAAGGACGCGGGCAGGCGATAGAACATCGCCGGCGCCTCGGCGCAGAACAGCGACCGCCAGCCGCGGCCGATGCCCGAAGCGGGGCGCAGCGTGCGGCCGATCAGCGTCTCGTCGGAGGCGTCGGGGATCTTGTTGTATTCGACCTGGGGCGCGCGCGCGACGATGCGCACCTTGGCGCCTTCCTCATGCAGCAGGTGGGCGAGATCGATCGCCGAGGCACCGGCGCCGATCACCGCGACCTCTCTGCCTTTGAACTTCGCGACGTCGCGATGCGCGGCGCTGTGGGTGACGAGGTCCTTCGAAATTCCGGCGAAGACCTCCGGCATGCGCTCGAACCAGGAGATGCCGACGGCAAGCACGACCGCGCGCGCCTTGACCGTCTCGCCATTGTCGAGCGTAAGCCGGTAGTCGCCCGCCTCGCCGTCGAGGGCGGTGACGTCGTGGCGCTCCAGATGCGGCACATAGCGCGTCTGGAACCAGTTGGCGTAGCTGAGGAACGTCTCCAGCGTGACCGGGAGCGCCTGGTCGGCATAGGCAATGCCGTTCCTGCCGCACCAGGCCTTCAGCGTCGATTGCGGCGAGGGCGCCGACAGGTTCGACGCGAAGCCGTCCGATTTGAGCGTCATGTTCCTGGGCATGTGCTCGGACCAGGTCGTCATGGGCGTACCGAAGATCCGATGGTCGACACCCTTCGCCGCCAGATGTGCCGCCAGCGAGAGACCGTGGGGCCCGGCTCCGATGATGGCGACGTCGCAAGTCTGTTTCATTTTGCTCTCTCCGCATGTTCCGTTCCGGGACGCCTGTCCCACCGTGATCCGCGCACGGGGGCAAGGGCGCCGCACACGGGGGATGTTTCGAGATTCGTGCCAGGAACGGGACATGCAGGAGGGTGTGGCGTTGCCCCTTCGGAATCCCGCGATGACACGCAAGGTTCTGCTCGTCACCACCGTCGACTGGATGTCGACCGCGCGCTATGCCGGCGCCTTCAAGGCCGCGCAGTGGACGGTCGAGGCGCTCTCGCCCGCGAAAGCGCCCGTCGCGCTCAGCCGCTATGTCGACCGCCATCACCGCTACCACCCGCTTGGCGCGCTCGCCTGCCTGCGCAAGGCGATCGCGCGCGCCATGCCGGACCTGATCGTGCCCTGCGACGACCGCGCGGTGGGCCTGGCGCTGCGGCTTTATGCGAAGGAGGCGGAAGACTCTCCCACCAAGGCGCTGATCCGCCGCTCGCTGGGCGCGCCGGAGGAATTCGCCACGATCCTGTCGCGCGCGGGCTCGATGCAGGCGGCCGCCGAGGCCGGTGTGCGGGTCCCTGAGACCATCGCGGTCGCGGACGCGGCGGCGCTGGAGGCATCCCTCGAACGGCTCGGCCTGCCCGCCGTGCTGAAGGCGGATGGGAGCTGGGGCGGCGACGGGGTGATCGTGGCCCATACCCGGGACGAGGCGCTGGCCGCCTTCGCCAAGCTCAAGCGTCCGGCCTCGCGCCTGCGCAATGTCGCGCGCGCGTGGCGCCGCAAGGACGCGCATTTCCTTCTCGCTGCGCTCAATCCGCCGGCGCGTGAGATCAGCGTGCAGAAATTCGTGGGCGGGAGCTCCTCGGCAAGCGCGTTCGCGTGCTGGAAGGGCGAGATCGTCGGCGCGATCTATTACGACGTGCTCATCTCCGACGGCGCGATGGGCCCGCCCAACGTCATCCGCCGCGTCGATTGCCCGCAGATGGCGCAGGCCTCGCGCCTCATCGCCCGGCGCTTCGGCCTCAGCGGCATCTACGGCCTCGATTTCATCCGCGACGAGACGGGTGCCGCGCATCTCATCGAGATCAATCCGCGCACCACGCAGGGCGGCACTTTGGCTTTCGGCGAAGGCCGCGATCTTGCCTCGGCGCTGGCGGCCTCAGTGATGCGCGCGCCTGCGTCGCGGCGCGACGCCATCCAAAGCGACGTCGTAGCCTTCTTCCCCAACGAATGGCAGCGCGACGCGGCCAGCCCCTATCTGGCGAGCGGCTATCACAACGTCCCCTGGGACGATCCCGCGGTGCTCAAGCAGTGCTTCGACTCGCTGCCGCTGGCAGGAGCGCCCTCGCGCCGCGCCGCGATCCAGGTGCTCCTCGCCAGCGCGCCCAAGCGCGAGATCGAGCGCCTGGCGCCGGTGTTCGGGTAGAAAAAATTGTCATCCCCGGCGAGCATCGGCGCGTAGCGTCGATGCGAGGGAAGGGGACCCAGGTGGATAGACCGGTCTCGATCTATCCACCTGGGTTCCCTTCCCTCGAACCGCTTGCGTTGCAAGCGGTCCTCGCCGGGAATGACAAGAAGGGCTTTCAGCTCGCCGCGATGCCGGCCTGGATGGTCGAGCGGATGTGGTCGCGCCGCGCGTCGAGCTCGCGTGCGATGGTGTCGTCGTTCTTCTGCAAGGCTTCCACGTCGGTGTCGGCATAGTCGAGGACGCCCATCTCGGCATAGCCCTTGCGCACCTTCTCGCCCCACAGCCCGATGTCCTTGACGATCGGCACGATGCGCATGAAGAGGCCGTTGCGGAACGTCTTCATCAAGGGCGAGTTGTACTGGAAATCCACGCATTCCTGCACGGGCAGGCCAAGCGTCTCCCACACCTCGCGCGCCTCGAAGCGGTCGCGCATCAGATAGCAGGCCTCGATCAGGAACTCCTCGCGCTCGTCGCGTTCCTTTTGCGTCAGCTGCGGATAGTAGTCGCGCAGCGCCAGCCGCCCGAAGGCGACGTGGCGGCTCTCGTCCTGCATCACATAGGCGTTGACCTGCTGCGCCAGCGGGTTCTGCGCATAGTCGCGCGTCGTCTGGAAGGCGGCGAGCGCCAGCCCCTCGATCACCACCTGCATGCCGAGATAGGTCATGTCCCAGCGGCTGTCGCGCAAGGTCTGGTCGATCAGCTCGCGCAAGGGCGGGGTGATCTGATAGGCGACGCCGAATTTCGCCAGCAGCATGCGGTAGGATTCGACGTGCCGCGCCTCGTCGATCACCTGCGTCGAGGCGTAGAATTTGGAATCGACGTCGGGCACCTGCGTCACGATCTTCGCCGCGCAGATCAGCGCGCCCTGCTCTCCTTGCATGAACTGGCTGAGCTGCCAGGCCTGGAAGTGGCGGCGCGCCTGCGCCTTCTCCTTCGCCGGCATGTTCTTGTAGAGGTCCATGCCGGCGATGGGCAGCATCTCCTCAGGCAATTGCTGCGGGTTCTCCTCGTCGAGCTCCTGGCTCCAGTCGATGCGCGTGGTCGCGTCCCACTGGAACTCCTTGCCCTTCTGGTAGAGGCCCATCATGCCGGCGCGGCCGGTGTCGTAGACCCAGTTGAAGCAGGCGTCGTAGTTCTGCGGCACGGTCCAGGTCGTGTCCGACAGCGCTTCGGTATAGAGCGACGCGAAATTCGTCGGCGTTTTGGTCATGGGCGCATCCTCCTTAAGGAGCGCCTTCAAGGCTAAGCCTGCGCGTTCGCCCGGGCAAGGCGGCTGGCGCGCATTCCGTAGAGGAAATAAAGCACCAGCCCGATGCCGTTCCAGATCACGAACCACCACTGCGTGAATTGCGGCAGCCCGTTCAGGAACAGATAGAGGCAGCCCACGACGCAGACCGGTCCCACCACCCAGGGCAGCGGCGTGCGGAACGCGCGCACGCGGCCGGGATCGCGCACGCGCAAGGTCATCATGCACACCGCCACCGCGATGAAGGCGCACAGCGTCCCCGCATTGGCGAGCAGCGCGATCTTGTCCAGCGGCACGACCGCGGCGATCAGCGCGACCACGATGCCGGTGAGCACCGTCATCAGCACCGGCGTGCCGCGCGTCTTGTGGACCCGGGCGAGGCGCTCGGGCAAAAGCCCGTCACGCGCCATCACGAAGAAGATGCGGCTCTGGCCGTACATCAGGACGAGGATGACGGTGGGAAGGGCCACGATCGCCGCACCCGCGACGATCTGCGCCGCCATGCCGTGGTTCAACGAGTTCAGGATATAGACCAGCGGCGCGCCGGTCTTGGCGAAGTCGGAAAAGTACGAGGCGCCGAGCGCCGCCGCCGCGACCGCCATGTAGATCGTCGTGCACACCACCATCGAGCCCACGATGCCGATGGTGAGGTTGCGTCCGGGGTTCTTCGTCTCCTCCGCCGCGGTCGAGACCGCGTCGAAGCCGTAGAACGCGAAGAAGATCAGCGCCGCCGCCGCCAGCACGCCGCGCTTGACGCCGTCCGGATCGACATGGGCGCTGTAGCCGAACGGCGCGAAGGGATGGAAGCGGCCGATGTCGAAGGCCTGCGCCGTCAGCACGACGAAGAGCAGCAGCGCCGCCAGCTTGATGCCGACGAGCACGAGGTTGACCGTCGCGCTCTCGCGCGTGCCGATGACGAGCAGCAGCGTGACCGCGGCGGAGATCAGGATCGCCGGCACGTCGAGGATGCCGCCGCTCATCCAGCCGTGCAGGAACGCGTCGGGTACGGGCCAGCCCAGATAGTGGATGAACTCGCTCACATGCGAGGACCAGCCGACCGCCACGGCCGACGCCGCCACCATGTATTCCAGGATCAGGCTCCAGCCCACGATCCAGGCGAGCCCCTCGCCCAGCACCGCATAGCTGTAGGTATAGGCGCTGCCCGCGACCGGGATCATGGTCGCCATCTCGGCGTAGCAGAACGCGGCACAGGCGCAGATCACGCCGCAGATCAGGAACGAGAGGATGACCGCGGGTCCGGCAAGGCCCGCCCCGATACCCGTCAAGGTATAGATGCCGGTGCCGACGATGGCGCCGACGCCGATGGCGACGAGGTGCGGCCAGCCCAGCGTGGCTTTGAGCCGGTGGGAGCCTTCGAGCTTGATGCTCGCCTCGATCGTCTTGCGGCGCGTGATGGCGTTCATGTCGTCCCCCTTGAGGTGCGGCACGCTAGGGCAAATTGCGTTCTATTGAAATCGAGATGTCATTCCCGGCGAACATCGATGCGACAGCATCGATGTGAGGGAAGGGAAACCAGGGCAACAAGCGCGGAGCCCAGTCCCCTGGTTTCCCTTCCCCTCGCATCGCTTCGCGATGCTCGGCCGGGAATGACAAGGTGGGAATGACAGGGAGCCCACACCCGCGCTACGGTCCTGTCCGTTGCGATGCAGGGGAATACACATGAATGTGCTTCTGGCCGGATGCGCGGCCATGGTGCTGATGGCGGTCGCGGGGCCGGCGGTTGCCGCGGCTGCGAAGACGGGGTCCGCGGACGAGCGGTTCAAAGCTCTTTATACGGCCGAATGGAAGTGGCGCGAGGACCAGTTCGCGGGCGGCGAGGACGACGTCAAGGAGATCGCCGACCACCTGATCAAGGTCGACCCCGCGACCCAGGAGACGCGGCTGCATTACTGGGAGAAGACGCTTAAGGGCCTCGAGGCCATCCCCCGCGCCAAGCTCTCCGCCGCCAACCAGGTCAATTACGACGTCTACAAGCCGCAGCTCCAGGTCCTGATCGCGGACCAGAAGTTCCGTACCTTCGAGATGCCGGCCAATTCCGACACCACGTTCTGGACCGACCTGGGCTACACCGCGCGCCAGGATTTCCGCAATCTGAAGGACTACCAGCACTGGATCCTCCAGATGCGCGACGTGCCGCGCTATTTCCACGAGCAGATGGACGAGATGCGCGCCGGCCTCAAGCGCGGCTTCACGCCTGCGCAGGTGACGCTGCAGGGCCGCGACGCCTCGATCCGCAACGTCGTCGACGCCAAGCCCGAGGACTCGCTCTTCTACACGCCGTTCAAGACCATGCCCGGCATCGCGCCGGACGAGCAGACCAAGCTCCGCGCCGAGGCGGTCACGGTGATCCGGACGGTCGTGCAGCCGGCCTATGGCGAGCTGCTCAAATTCTGGAACGGGGAATACGTGCCGGGCGCGCGCAAGACGCTGGCCGCGGACGATCTCCCCGACGGCAAGGCGTACTACCGCCAGCAGATCATCGAATACACCACGCTCGACATGGACCCGGCCGAGATCCACAAGCTCGGCGAGCAGGAAGTGGCCTCGCTCCACGCGCAGATGGTCGATGCGATGAAGCAGACGGGTTTCAAAGGCGACTTCCCCGCCTTCCAGGAATTCCTGCGCAGCGATCCGCAATTCTATGCCAAGAGCCCCCAAGAGCTTCTCGACAAGGCGGCGTGGATCGCCAAGAAGTTCGACGGCAAGGCGGCGCTCTATTTCGGACGCCTTCCGCGCGCGCGCTTCGCGATCAAGCCGGTGCCCGACGACCTGGCGCCGTTCTATACGTCGGGGCGCGGCGGGCCGGGCGTCTATCTCGTCAACACCTACGACCTGCCGCATCGCCCGCTGTTCAATCTGACCGCGATGACCTTGCACGAAAGCGCGCCTGGCCACGCGTTCCAGATGTCGCTCGCGGCCGAGGGCAAGGAGCTGCCGGAATTCCGCCGCTACTCCTACATCTCGGCCTTCGGCGAAGGCTGGGCGCTCTATTGCGAATATCTGGGCGACGAGATGGGGATGTACGACACGCCCTACGACCGCTTCGGCTATCTCGGCTGGCAGATCTGGCGCGCGGCGCGGCTCGTCGTCGACACCGGCATCCACTCCCAAGGTTGGACGCGCGAGCAGGCGATCGCCTATATGCGCCAATACACGGCGCTTCCCGATCACGAGATCGAGACCGAGGTCGACCGCTACATCGCCTGGCCGGGCCAGGCGCTCTCCTATTACCTGGGCGAGATGGCGATCAAGAAAGCGCGCGCGAAGGCGCAAAGCGCGCTCGGCTCCAAGTTCAACCTGCGCGCCTTCCACGACACGGTCCTCTCTCTCGGCTCCGTGCCGCTGCCGGTGCTGGAAGCCCGCATCGACCGCTTCATCGCGGAGGGCGGCAAAGGTCCGTACCCGGACGAGGAGAAGTAGGCGCGCCCAGGTGAGTGATCTTCTCCAAAGGATGAAGCGCAATCCCCAGGGCGATTGGGCGATGCGAGACGTCGAACAGATTTGCCGGGAGTACGGCATCTCGTGTCGACCGCCCAGTGGCGGCGGATCGCATTACAAGATATCGCATCCTTCGCAGCGTACCGTTTCGCCGTCCCATCAAGCCGGTGTATATTCGCATGCTTACCCGTTTTATCGAGCGGGTTGGAGGCAACCGCGATGCGTAACGATTATCCCGTCATTATCGAAACACTATCCGATGAGGATGGCGGCGGGTTCGTCGCGACCGTCCCGGATCTCCCCGGCTGCATGTCGGACGGGGCCACGCGGGAAGACGCGGCCCGCAACATCGCGGACGCGATCTCCGCATGGATAGAGGAAGCGACACGCCTTGGGCGGCCGGTGCCGGCGCCGTCGGTGCATCTCCTGCTTGCGGGCGAATAGAGGGCATTGCTGATCGTACGATCCTTGAAACGCCGATGCCTCTCGCCATCTCAGCTGGAGTTCCACGCGGAGGCACGCGGCTGAACGTTCGTTCTCGAATTGGGTCCGGCGCGAACGATCGCGCGCAGCCCAATTGAACCTCACGAATCGATTCAATTGGGCGGGGGGTTCTGTACAGAAGCAGGAGGCGGCATCCCCCTCGAAATCCGCGGTTCAAATGGAGGTAGGCGGTTTTTCGCGAGCCCCCTACATCTGGTATACCGCCACGCAGTGACAAATCCTCAGCATCGCCCTACCGTTCCCACACGCCATCTGGAGGGTTGAATGTCCGTTCACAGGAAAGAGGCCGGGACGCGTTCGCCCGCCTACGGCCTGCCGCTCGACAAGATCAATGTCGCCGATCCGGAGCTGTTCCGCAGCTATACGTTCTGGCCCTATTTCGAGCGGTTGCGCGCCGAGGACCCGGTGCATCTGTGCCCCGAGAGCGACTACGGCCCGTACTGGTCGGTGACCAAGTACAACGACATCATGGCGGTGGACACCAACCATCAGGTCTTCTCCTCGGAAGCGAGCCTCGGCGGCATCACCATCCGCAACCAGCAGCAGGATTTCCCGCTGCCGATGTTCATCGCCATGGACCCGCCCAAGCACGACAAGCAGCGCAAGGTGGTGAGCCCGATCGTGGCGCCGGAGAATCTCGAACGTCTCGAAGGCACGATCCGCGAGCGCGCGGGCAAGATCCTCGACGAGCTGCCGCGCGGTGAGACCTTCGACTGGGTCGACCGCGTCTCCATCGAGCTCACCACGCAGATGCTGGCGACGTTGTTCGACTTTCCCTTCGAGGAGCGGCGCAAGCTCACGCGCTGGTCGGACGTGGCGACCGCGATCCCCGCGTCCGGCGGCATCATCGAGACCGAGCAGCAGAAGCGCGAAGAGCTTCTGGAATGCGCGGCCTATTTCACGCGGCTGTGGAACGAGCGCGTCAACGCAGAGCCCAAGGGCGACCTGATCTCGATGATGGCGCATTCCGACGTGACGCGGAACATGCCGCCGCAGGAATATCTGGGCAACGTGATCCTGCTCATCGTCGGCGGCAACGACACGACGCGCAATTCGATCTCGGGCGGCGTCGTGGCGCTGAACGAGAATCCTGGCGAGTACGCGAAGCTGCGCGACAATCCGGGCCTGATCCCGAGCATGGTGCCGGAGATCATCCGCTGGCAGACGCCGCTCGCGCACATGCGCCGCACCGCGCTCGCCGATACCGAGTTGCGCGGCAAGAAGATCAGGAAAGGCGACAAGGTGATCATGTGGTACGTCTCGGGCAACCGCGACGAGGAGGCGATCGAGAACCCGAACGCCTTCATCATCGACCGCGCGCGGCCCAGGCAGCATCTCTCCTTCGGCTTCGGCATCCATCGCTGCGTCGGCAACCGGCTGGCCGAGATGCAGCTGCGCATCGTATGGGAAGAGATCCTCAAGCGCTTCAAGACGATCGAGGTGATGGGCGAGCCCGAGCGCGTCTATTCGAGCTTCGTGAAGGGCTATGTGAACCTGCCGGTGCGGATCGCGGCATGATCCTGGGCGTTCTGCTCGCGGCCTCGGTCGCGGCGTGTCCGCTGCCGTCCGAGCAGAAGATGGTCGAGGCTGAACTGTTCTTCGGCCGCGACATCGAGGGCAGCGGCCTGGTCGGCGACGCGCAATGGTCCGATTTCGTCTCGGGCGTGGTCGCGAGGAACTTCCCCGACGGGTTCACGGTGACCGACGGCGACGGCGAATGGCGCGATCCGAAATCGCTCAAGGTCGTGCACGAGCCGTCGAAGATATTGCTGGTCGCCGCCAAGCCTTCGCCGGGGCTGAAGGAGAAGCTTCAAGCGGTAATCGATGCCTACAAGACGCGCTTCCATCAGCAATCGGTGGGCGTGATCACGCGAGAGGTATGCGCGGCGTTTTAGCTGAACGACCCTCCCCTTGAGGGAGGGTCGAAAAATGCGAAGCATTTTTTGGGGAGGGGTTTGGTGCCTGCGCAAGTACCCTCCCCGAAATTTGCTTCGCTTCGCTCCGCAACTTATCGACCCTCCCTCAAGGGGAGGGTGGACGAGTTACTCCGTCTCCGCCGCCGGTTCCTCGTCGTCTTCCTGCACGTGGCGGAACAGCGTCACCAGGATTCCCACGGCATAGAGCGCGAACCCGACCGTCAGCGTCTCCCAGGGCCAGTTGATGAGCAGCGCCACGAAGGCGCAGAAGGCTATGAACGCGACGACACGCAGCCGCCTGGGCATGTGCATGTATTTGATCGAGGGCGTCGGCAGCCGGCTCACCATCAGCGCCGAAGCCAGGATGATCACCGCGGACGCGACGGCGGGATCGCGCACATGGGCGTCGCCGACCTGGAAGCTCAAAAGCATCGGCATCACCGCGAGGAACGCCGCGGCCGGCATCGGAAGGCCGGTGAAGTAGGGATTGTGCTGCGTCGCGCCCTCGTCACGGGCGCTGGCGCTCTGGATGTTGAAGCGCGCCAGGCGGATGGCGCTGCAGGCGCAGAAGATCAGCGTCGCGATCCATCCCGCCTCGCCCATGCCCTTGAGGCTCCACATGAAGACGACGACGCCGGGCGCGACGCCGAAGCTCACCAGGTCGACGAGGCTGTCGAGCTGCGCGCCAAAGCGCGTGTCGGCGCCGAAGGCGCGCGCCGCGCGTCCGTCGAGCATGTCGAAGACCATAGCTGCGATGATGGCCACGACCGCATGGCGCCAATCGTCGGCCAGCGCGAAGCGTATCGCGGTCGCGCCGCTGGCAAGTCCGAGCAGCGTCAGGATGCTCGGCACCAGCTTGGCGATGCTCAGGTCCTCGAACCGCTCCACCATGCGCTGGCGGGCGGCGGTGAGATCCTCGATGCGTTCGGCCATGCGCTGCCTGGCCGTGAGCTTTTCCGGTGCCATCTCTATTCCCGCAATGTCGCCAGCACGGTCTCGCCGGCCTTCACCTTCTGCCCCCTTTTGACCGCCACCTTCGCATCGGCTGGGAGGTAGACGTCGAGGCGGCTGCCGAAACGGATGATGCCAAATCGCGCGCCCTTGCGCACCACCTCGTTTTCCTTGAGGTCGCAGCGGATGCGCCGCGCCACCAGGCCTGCAATCTGCACCACGGCGATTTCCTGGCCGTTAACCAGCGAAAGCCGGATCGCCATGCGCTCGTTGTCCTCGCTCGCCTTGTCGAAGGAGGCATTGATGAACCGCCCGGGACGATAGGCGAGCGCCTTGACCGTGCCGTCCGCGGGCACGCGGTTCACATGCACGTCGAAGACGTTCATGAAGATCGAGAGCCGCTGCCTGAGCTCGCCGCCCATGCCGAGCTCGGCCGGCGGCGCCGCGTTCACCACCGGCAGCATCACGCCGTCGGCCGGGGAGACGACGAGGCCTGCACCGTCGGGCGTCGTGCGCTCCGGATCGCGGAAGAAGGCGATGCACCACGCCGTCACCGGCACGAGCACGAGCCCGAACCAGCCCGCGAACGCGAAGAGCAGCGCGTTCAACAGGACCGCGATCGCGATATAGGGCCAGCCGTCGGGATGGATGCGCAATCTGACGTCCTTCGAAACGGCCCGTCGCCCTTCGAGGCTCGCCCGTCCATATGCTGTCGCTATGGACGGCTCGCACCTCAGGGTGACGTGCCTACTGAATAAACAAAAGCTCGTCATCCTGAGGTGCGAGCGTAGCGAGCCTCGAAGGATGACCTCTGCCACTTAAAGCAAAAGGGCGGCCTTGGCAGACCGCCCCAGCGCTTACGCGGTATCTTTAGCTCAGGCGCGCTTGCCCGTGAAGGGGAACGAGCCGAACGAGCCCGCCTTCACATTGCCGTTGAGGTTGTCGCCGTCGACCGTGCCGGTGAACTCCAGCGTCATCGGGAACGGGGTGGTGATGGCGTTCTTCCAGGACACGTTGTTGCCGTCGACCTTGCCGTCGGTGATCGGCTGCGAGCGGCCTTGCGCGGATTGCGTGCCGGTCAGCACGTTGCCCTCGGCCTTGAGCTCGAGGGTGGAGGGCTGAGGGCCCATGGGGGATTGGACAACGATCTCGTATTTGCCGTCGACTGACATGAGGGGGTCTCCTTCGAAAGGACGCATCTAAAAGATGACCGCCCCGTCAGGCAAGCCTCACGCCTGGGTTGACCCTTCGGCAACCTTGGACCCGTGGACGGGGCGGACGTCCATGGCGCCGAAAATCCCGGTGACGCTCAACCCGTCCTCGGACAGCGGCAGGACCGCGACCTCCATCTCCAGGAACTCCTTGCCCTGGAGGTTGGAGCGCATGGGGCCGGCGCCGAAGGGCTGCTTCTGGCGTACGCACAATTCCAGGATCGCGCGCATGCGCTGGAAGAAGGGCTGGTCCTGGAATTCGGACAGCAGATGCCCCGCATAGCGCCGGCCGAGGAACTGGATCACGCGGTCGCCGGCGATGCGGAAGCGGAAATCGTGGCCGCCGCCCACGACGTCGATCATCCAGATCCAGGGCAGCGCGCTCTTTATCGGCGCGGGCGCGATCTCCTCGCGCTTGGGCGCCATGCGCCCGGCCGCGGCCTGTTTCCAGGCCTCGTAGACGGTGACGAGCTGCGCGCTCACGAGCGCGTCGGCGGATTTGGCGGCAGTCGTAACGGTCATCTCTTTCTTTCGAAGACGTGCGCGCAAAAGCGCCCGTCCAGCTATCGGTCACGGAATGGATCGGCGCCGACAGCTTCGGGCCGCGCATAAAGCCGCGGCACCTGGTGCTTCGATGGCGGTCGAAGACGAATGGCGAGGGCTTTCAATGGAATAGTGTGGCGAGAATAGGGCACGCTCAGGCGAACGGGCGTCCCGCGCGCGCATAGGCCGCAGCCGAGTGGAAGATGTTGATGGTCATCAGGCTGGTTTCCTGCGCGGCGCGCTTTTCGTAGATGCCCGCGACCTTCTCCTGAACCGCGCAATCCTGCGGCGCGGCTTC
Organism: Alphaproteobacteria bacterium; assembly: GCA_021325375.1. Classification (GTDB taxonomy): domain Bacteria; phylum Pseudomonadota; class Alphaproteobacteria; order Micropepsales; family Micropepsaceae; genus Rhizomicrobium. Next base: position 192,353 of record JAJPHG010000011.1, read on the forward strand.
GAGCGCAAAATCGGCGAGATGGCAGGCGAGCCGGAAATCGCCTGATGCCGCGAGCGCCTCGGCGCGCTCGGCCAGCGACAATGCGCCGCCGCACGATTTCGCGATCTCATGTGCCAATTCGGCACGCGGCGCGGGCTTGAGCTCGCTGGGCCGTCCGCTCCACCAGCCGCCATAGAGGCGGATGACGTTGCGCACCAGGAACTCGGTGTCGTCATAGACGGGCTGCAGCCAGGGTGAATCGGATTTGGGCAGCTCGATCCCGGTCACGATGTCGACATGCGGCGGCGAGCCCGCCTCCATCGCCGCGAGCGTGCGGCTGACGAGCGTTTCCAGGAACTGCGCGGTCTCGCTCAGCATGTGCGCGATCTTCGCCGCGTCGCCGATCACCGGTCCGCCATGGCCGGGACACAGCGCCTGCGGTGCGCAGGCCGCCATCTCGCGCAGGCCTTTGGCGCGGTCGAGCGGATAGCGCTGCACCTTCTGCGGATTGCCGTCATTGGGCACCGCCCAGATGAAGAGATCGCCGGGGCAGACGACGCTGCGCTCCGGACACCACACCCAGGTGTGGTCGTCGGTCTCGCCGCGGCAATGCTTGAGCTCGAAGCCCACGCCGCCGACGCTGATGCTCAGGCGCTCGTCATAGAGCGTGTCGGGCGGCACGGGCGGCGCCGCGAAGGCCTGATAGGTCTCGCCGCTCTGATGCGCGACCGTGCCGCCGAACTGGCGCGCGTTGAGCGCGGCGTTGTGGCCCGAGGTCTGCGCATAGCGGGCGAAGCGCGCGGGCATGGCGCGGTGGGCGATGACGCGCGGGCGCGTCTGTCCCGGCAGCAGGAACGCGTCGAGGCCATAGGCGTGGTCGATATGGCCGTGGGTATAGATCGCGGTGTGCACGGGCGCCTGCGTCCTCTGCCGCAGCATCGCGGCGATGGCGGGCGCGAACTGGCGCGTGCCGGTGTCGACCAGGACGAGGCCCTCGTCGGTCTCGAACGCGGTGCAGCCGGAGAATTGCGAGGCGAACCAGGTCCGGGGCGCCACTTCGACGGGGCCGCCGGTCCAGAAGAACTTGGCCTCTTCCGGGCTCTTGCCGCGCATGGTGGCGAATTTCGCCGAAGGATTCTGCGCCATTTGAAATGCCCGTTATCTAATTCCGCGCCGCCATGCTAACCGATCCGTCCATGAGCGCACATCCGACGATCCGCCTGAAACCGAAGGAAGGCCGACGCCTGCGCGCGGGCGCACCCTGGGCCTTCTCCAACGAGATCGCGATGAGCGCTTCCGCCAAGGCGCTGAAGCCCGGAAGCGTGGTCAATGTCGAAGGCGATGACGGCCGCGCCCTCGGCACCGGCTATTTCAACCCGAACAGCCTGATCGCGATCCGGCTTCTGGATGCGCGTCCCGACATCGTGCCCGACGCGGATTTCTTCGCGGCGCGGCTGGGGGCGGCGCGCGCGTTGCGCGATGCCGTCTATCGCGAGCCTTACTACCGCCTCGTCCATGCCGAGGGCGATTTCCTTCCCGGCCTCACCATCGACCGTTTCGGCGACACCACTGTGGTGCAGATCACGACCGCCGGCATGGAAGCGTTGCGCGCGCCTCTGCTCGAGGCGCTCGACGCCGAGCATGTCGTGCTGCGCGCCGACACGCCATCGCGCGCGTTGGAAGGGCTTCCCTCCTACGTCGAAGGCGACGCCTCGCGCGTCGCGGTGCAGGAGAACGCCATCCGCTATTTCGCCGATCTCGCGGGCGGCCAGAAGACGGGCTGGTACTACGATCAGCGCGACAACCGCGCGTTCATGGCGGGCCTCTCGTCCGGCAAGACGGTGCTCGACGCCTATTGCCACACGGGCGGCTTCGCGCTCGCCGCGGCGAAAGCCGGCGCGCGCGAAGTCGTCGCCGTCGACAGCTCCGCGCCCGCGCTCGCGCTCGGCGAGGAGTCGGCGGCGGCAAACGGATTGCGCTGTCAGTTCGTCAAAGCCGATGTGTTCGAGGAGCTCGAGCGGCTCGGCACAGCGAAGGAGAGCTTCGATCTCGTCATCGCCGATCCGCCGCCCTTCGTGAAAGCGCGCAAGGATCTCGAGCCCGGCGCGAAGGCCTATCGCAAGCTCGCGCGGCTCGGTGCGCGCGTCACCGCGCCCGGCGGATTGCTGCTGGTCGCTTCGTGCTCGCACAACATCGCTCCGGAGCGTTTCGCGCAGGAATGCGCCGCCGGCATCCAGCGCGCCGACCGCCGTGCACGCCTGATCCGCGCCGCCGGCGCCGGCCCGGACCATCCCGTGCATCCGATGCTGCCCGAGACGGCGTATCTCAAGGCGCTGGTGTACGCGCTGGATTGATTGTTGGCGCGCAATTTACGCGCAAAGCAAAGATGCTTTGCCCTATTGCGCTTATGGCGCCATCTGCCCCGTGCGCTTGTTCCAGCCGGCTTCGATGACGCCGACCTGGCCGCGGCGGAAATCGGCCATCGCCTTGGTCTCGTCGCCGATGACCAGCGTCTGGCGGCTCGCGGGCGTGAAGGCGGGCCAGGCGGGAAGACCCGCGCCGTTGGGATCGCCGGTCTTGGCAAAATTGGTCCAGTAGGTCTCGGTCATCGCGACGATGCCTTGGTCTTTCGGCGTCAATCCGGCGGCGAGGAAGCCGAGCTTGCGCAGTCCGAAGACATACGGGATCTCGCCGCCGTGACCGACGCCGGGGTCTTTCGCGCGCAGCTGATCGGCGATGTAGCCGAAATGATAGACGCGCGCCGTGCCGCCCGCCTTCACGACGAAGGCGGCAAGATCCTGCGCCGCCGCGGTGAACAGCGCGTCGTTGAAGAACTGGCGGCCGAACTCTTCGTCGGTCAGCTTGCCGTCATGCTCGTAGATACCGCGCACCACGGCGAGCTTGTCGCCCAAATCCCTCCCCGGCATGGTCAGCAGATCGTCGCCGAGCGCGGGCGCAAGGCTCGCCTCGTTGCTGTTCGAGCCCGCGATATAGGCGACCTTCGCGATTTCGCCCCTGGCGAAGAGAAGTGAGACGTCATCGGGGATCACCTTGCCGTCGATATAAGGCGCGACCTGACCTTCGGTCTTGAGGTCGCCTTCGCGGTAGAGGATATCCTCCACCTTCAGCTTGCGCAGCTTCTCGGCAGTTTCCGCGCCGTCGCCCGTGATGCCGAGCTTGGCGGCGAAATCGACGCTGCCCTTCTGCGCCTTGGCCAATGTCGACACGGCATGCAGACCAAGGCCGGATTCGGAGATCGCCTTGACGAACAGCCCGCGCGCCGGCGGCGATGCGACAAGATCGTTGACGCTGATCCCGCCGGCCGACTCGCCGAAGATCGTCACGTTCGACGCGTCGCCGCCGAACGCGGCGATGTTCGCCTGCACCCATTTGAGCGCCGCGATCTGGTCGAGCAGCCCGAAATTGCCGCTCGCCTGGTCCTTCATCAGCGCCGGATGCGCGAAAAAGCCGAGCTGGCCCAGCCGGTAATTCAGCGTGACGACGACCACGCCATGCTTGGCGAGATCGGTACCGTCATAGAAGGGGAGCGCCGCGGCGCCGTTGATGAACCCGCCGCCATAGATCCACACCATCACCGGCAGCTTCGCGCCCGTTTGCCCTTCCGGCGTCCAGACATTGAGGGTCAGGCAATCCTCGCTCTGCGGCAGCCGGGGCGCGAACAGGCTGGGCTTGTAGTTCTGCGGACAGATGGGCCCGAACTCCCGCGCCGGGCGTGTGTCGCCCCACACCGGCGCGGGCTGCGGCGCACGCCAGCGAAGCGCGCCCACCGGCGGCGCCGCGAAGGGGATGTTCTTGAAAAAGGCGACGCCCTCCTCGGCTCCGCCGCTCAGCGTGCCTTGCGCGATCCTGACCTCGGTGCTCGCCGGCGCGGGCGATGAGAAGAGCAGGGCGAGAAGAAGCAATACGACGCGACGCATGAGGTCCCCTCCGGCGATGTGATGCGAACGAGACCGCAGAAGTTGCGGGCGGTCAATCCTCCTCGGCGGGTATCAGATCGTGATCTGCGCGCCGAGCTCGACCACGCGGTTGGGGGGCAGGGAATAGTAGCGCGCGGGGGCGAGCGCGTTCGACGCGAGCCAGGTGTACAAACCGATGCGCCAGTTCTTGAGGCCGGGATGCTCGCCCGCGACCAGCGTCTCGCGGCCGACGAAGAAGGTCGTCGTATCGACGTCGATCACCAGGCCTTGCGGCCGCGCCAGGGTGAGCGCCTTGGGGACATCCAAATTCTCGAAGAAGCCGAAATGGATGCGCACCTCGTAGAAGCCCTTGCCGGACTTCTCGACCACGACGCGGCGGCTCTCCGGCACGAAGGGCTTGTTCTCCACCACCACGGTGGCGAGCACGATGCGCTCATGCAGCACCTTGTAGTGCTTCATGCTGTGCAGCAGCGTGCTCGGCGCCACGCCCAGACGCGGCACCAGGAACACGGCGGTGCCGGAGACGCGATGCGGCGTCTTGTCGGCGCGCGCAAGGAACAGCGGCAACGCCAGCGAGGAGTCCTTGATCTTGTCGAGATGCATGCGCCGGCCGACGCGCCAGGTGTCCATCACCACGAAGACGCCGGCGGCGACGAGCAGCGGCAGCCAGCCGCCCTCGACGATCTTGAGCGCGTTGGAGGCCAGGAAGGAGAGGTCGATCACGCCCAGCGTGCCGAACAGGCCCACCACCGCGATCATGTTCCAGCGCCATTGCCGGCGCGCGACGATGGCGACGAGCAGCGTGCTGATCGCCATGACGCCGGTGACCGCGATGCCGTAGGCGGCGGCGAGCGCGTTCGAGGATTTGAAGATCAGCACGATCAGCACCACGCCGACGCACAGCATCACGTTGCTGCGCGGCACGTAGATCTGGCCCGCCTCCGTCACCGAGGTGTGGCGGATCTCCACGCGCGGAAGCTGGCCGAGCTGCACGGCCTGGCGGGTGATCGAGAACACGCCCGAGATGACGGCCTGGCTGGCGATGATCGTCGCGGCGGTCGCCAGGATCACCAGCGGATAATGCGCCCAGCTGGGCGCGATCGAATAGAAGGCGAGCGGCGCGAGCTTGGGGTTCATGAGCAGCTCCGCGCCCTGGCCGAAATAGTCGAGCAGCAGCGCGGGCAGGCTGATGACCAGCCAGGCCAGCCGGATCGGCAGGCGCCCGAAATGGCCCATGTCGGCATAGAGCGCCTCGCAGCCCGTCACCGCCAGCACGACGGAGCCCAGCGACACGAACGCGATCCAGGGCTTGTCGACGAAGAGCGCCACCGCGTAGCTCGGGCTGATCGCCTTGAGGATCATGGGCGCCTTCACGATCGCGGCCAGCCCCAGGATCGCGAGGGTGACGAACCAGACCAGCATGATCGGGCCGAAGAGCTTTCCGATCCTGTCGGTGCCGCGCGACTGCAGGACGAACAGGCCGATCAGGATGATCAGCGACAGGGGCATGATCAGCGGCTCGAATTGCGGCCCGCCTTCGCCCAATCCTTCCACGGCGCTGAGCACCGAGATCGCGGGCGTGAGCATGCCGTCGCCGTAGAAGAGGGCCAGCCCTAAGATCGCGCTGACGCCGATGGCGGTCTTGGTCCAGCGGCCGAGCCCCGGCGAGCGGTGCGCGAGCGCGGCCAGGGCGAGGACGCCGCCTTCGCCGTCATTGTCGGCCTGCATGATGAAGATGACGTATTTGAGCGTCACCACGATCATGAGCGCCCAGAAGATCAGCGACAGCGCGCCGAGCACCGCTTCCGGCGCGGGCGCCGCACCGCCCGCGGCAAGCGCGGATTCGCGCATCGCATAGAGCGGGCTGGTGCCGATATCGCCGAAGACGACGCCGAGCGCGCCCAGCGTCAGGACAGCAGTGCGTCGGGGTGAGGCTTTCTCCGACATTCTCTCAAATCGTGATCTGCGCGCCGAGCTCGACGACGCGGTTGGGCGGCAGGCAGTAGAAGCGCGCCGGCGAAAGCGCGTTCGCCGAGAGCTGCATATAGAGCCAGGTGCGCCAGTGGCCGAGCGCGGGATGCTGCGCCGGCACCAGCGTCTCGCGGCCGACGAAGAACGTCGTGTGGTCGACGTCGATGACGAGGCCGAAGGGCCGCGCGTTCTTGAGCGCCAAGGGCACGTCGGGCGTCTCGAAGAAGCCGTGATGGACCTTGACGCTGTAGAAGCCCTTGCCGAGCTTTGTCACCTCGACGCGCTTGGCGTCGGGGACGATCGGCGTGTCGTCGACGATGACATGCGCCAGCACCACGCGCTCATGCAGCACCCGGTTGTGCTTGAGGTTGTGCAGCAGCGATCCCGGCACCACGTCGGTGCGCGCGTTCAGGAACACGGCGGTGCCCGCGACGCGCGTCGGGGTCTTGTCGGCGCGCGCCATGAAGAGGTCGAGCGGCATCGATTCGTCGCGCACGATCTCCTGGTGGTGGCGGCGGCCCTTGCGCCAGGTCTCCATCACCGCGAACACGGTGCCGGCGATGGCGAGCGGCAGCCAGCCGCCCTCGATGATCTTGAGCGAGTTCGACGCCAGGAACGCCCAGTCCACCGCCGCGAGCAGGCCGAAGAGCAGGATCACCCAACGGATGTTCCAGCTCCATTGGCGGTTGGCGACGATGCCGGCGTGGAAGGTGTCGATCACCATCACGCCGGTGACCGCGATGCCGTAGGCGGCGGCCAGCGCGTTGGAGGAGCGGAAGATCAGCACGATCAGCACCACGCCGACGCAGAGCAGCGCGTTCATGCGCGGCACGTAAATCTGTCCGTATTCGGTGGCGGAGGTGTGACGGATCTCCATGCGCGGAAGCTGGCCGAGCTGGACGGCCTGGCGCGCCATGGAGAAGACGCCCGAGATCACCGCCTGGCTCGCGATGATGCCGGCGATGGTGGCGAGCAGCACCAGCGGGAAATGCGCCCACTCCGGCGCCACCGCATAGAACGCCACCGGCGCCTTGCTGGGCGCCAGCAGCAGCGCCGCGCCCTGGCCGAAATAGTTGAGCAAGAGGCTCGGCAGCACGAAACAGAACCAGGCGAACTGGATCGGCCTGCGCCCGAAATGGCCCATATCTGCGTAAAGCGCCTCGCAGCCCGTCACCGCCAGCACCACGGAGCCGAGCGACACGAACGCCGTCCACGGCTCATGCTGGAAGAGCTGCACCGCGTACCACGGGTTCACCGCGACCAGGATGCCGGGCGCTTTCAGGATCGAGATCAGTCCGAGCACCGCCAGCACCACGAACCATAACGCCATCACCGGCCCGAACAGGCGTCCGATATGCGCCGTGCCGCGGCTCTGCATCGCGAAGAGGCCGACCAGGATGACGAGCACCAGGGGCACCACGAGCGGCTGCAGCGCATGGCTCTCGACCGAAAGGCCTTCCACCGCGCTCAGCACGGTGATCGCGGGCGTCAGCATCCCGTCGCCGAAGAAGAGGGCTAGCCCTAAGATCGCGCCGATGCCGATCATCGTCTTGACGCGCTTGCCCAGCCCCGGCGAGCGATGCGCCAGGGTCGCGAGCGCGAGCACGCCGCCCTCGCCATTGTTGTCGGCGCGCATGATGAGGGTCACGTATTTGAGCGTCACCACGCTCATCAGCGTCCAGAAGATGAGCGAAAGGCCGCCGAGGATCGCGAAGGGATGCGGCACCGATCCGCCGGTCGCAAGCGCGGTCTCGCGCATCGCATAGAGCGGGCTCGTGCCGATGTCGCCGAAGACGACGCCGAGCGCGCCCAGGGTCAGCGCCGCCTGGCGCTTGAACGATTTGGCGTCGGGCACGTGGACATGATGGCTCAACGGCACGTCGTCATGGGCCGCAAGCGGATCGGCGTCCGAAACCTGGGACGCTTTGGGTTCGATCGATGTCACGGGCGGGTCGCGGCCGATGCTCATACGAGAATAAGAAACGCATAAAGGCGCGTCGGAAGGCGCGGACGTTATTCCTGTGGCGCTTGCGAACAAAGAGGGGCGAGGCGGAATAGCGCAGTTATCGTTAAGTCGTTGGGATATATAGGCTATTCTTCGTTCGCGCTGGCGACCAGATCGTTGCGGCCGGGCGTGCCCGGCCCGATGAAGCCCTGGACATTGTAGGTATGGACGCCCCAGGCATGGGTCTGGACGTTCCAGACCAGGACCTCGCTCCAGTCGTTGTTGGGGCTGATATCGGCGACGGGATCGTCCAGGAAGATCGCGCCGTTGTTGAGCCAATTGGCATGATCGACGCGGATCTCGCGCGACGACACGATGCGGCGCACCACCGCGACATGGGCGTGGCTCGGGCCCGCATAGCCCGCCAGCACCATCACCGCGCCGTCGCTGGGGGCGGCACTCCTGCGATAGCGGCCCTCGGCCTTGTCCCACCACGTATAGGCGTCGCCATGGATGTCGACGCCGGAATGGGCGCGCGCGAAGGGCACGCAGGAAAGCGGCTTCTCGGGGACCGTCATGGTGGCGCTGTCGCGCGAGGTATCGCGCGCGCGCTCGCCGCTATCAAAGGCCAGATCGTTGGGTGCGCTCGCGCAGCCGCCCAGGAGGGCGAAAAAAGCGGCTGCCGCCGCGAGCCGAAAGAAAGACCCCACCATCCAAAAAGCCCCTCGAACGCTCCAAGCGGCAGCAGCCGATGGAGCAGCCTAACAAGCAGGGTTCAAGACCGCGTTAGGCCGATAGTACGCATTCTATTAAAATTTTATCGATCTGCGATCAATCGGGGGGTTACCGACCCCCCGACCCCACTGTCATCCCCGGCGAGCGCTACGCGCATCGCGCGTAGCGCGAGGTCAAGGGGACCCAGGTGGTGCAACAGAGTCGGTGCGTCAGAGGATTTCGCACTTCAAATTCGTAGACCGGAGACAATCGACCCGCCTGGGTCCCCTTGACCTCGGATCGCTCGCATCGCGAGCGATCCTCGCCGGGGATGACAGTTGAGGCGCGGCTGCTTCTAATCCCGCCGCACCACTTCGCGCGCCGTGGTGGCGGCGCCGCTGAAGCCCATGGCACCGATGGAGACCAGGCCCGCGACCGCGAAGACGAAGAACGGCGCGCTCCAGGCCTGTTCGCTGAAGGCGAAGACCGGCAGCGCCACGCCGGCAAGCAGCTCCGGCACGCCGCGCCAGCCGCCGACATAGCGATCGCCGGCGCGAAGCGTGCGCGTGAACACCATCTTGCCGCCGAAAAACGCCTCGTAGGTCGCGCGCGAATTGGCCAGGATCAGACCGCTCGGAAAGACGATGGCGAGCAGGAGCGCGCGCGCCAGACATGGCGCATCCTCGCGGCCCAGGATCACCTGGCCGAGATAGAGATAGCCGAGGCTCGCCGAGAGACCGAACGCGGTCACCGCCAGGCCCAGGATCGCGACGCTCTGGATATAGACGACGCCCATCGCCATCAGCGTCAGGCTGATCGCGGCGCTGGTGAAGGCGAGCGTGTAGAACGCGAACTGGCAGATCTGCAGGCTCAGCGTCGTCTTCAGCGCCAGCGGCAGCTTGGCTGTCCAGATCGCGGGCAGAAGCTTCTTGGCGCATTGCGCGTGGCCCTTGGTCCAGCGCGCCTGTTGCGCGCGCCAGCCGGCCGCCGTCTCGGGCAGCTCGCCGGGCACTTCCAGGTCGGGCACCAGCGCCGCGCGCCAGCCTTTCAGCGCGCAACGGATCGACAGATCGAGATCCTCGGTCAGCGTGTCGCCCGTCCAGCCGCCGCCATTGTCGATCGCCTCGCGCCGCCACACACCCGCGGTGCCGTTGAAGGAGATGGGAAGGCTCGCGCGGGTGCGCCCTTCCTGCTCGACGGCGAAATGCGCGTCGAGCAACAGGCCCTGCACGCGCGTCAGCCAGTTCTTGTCGCGGTTGGCATGGCCCCAGCGCGCCTGCACGAAGGCAAGGCCGCCGTCGCCTACGAGCACGGGCACCGTGCGCTTGAGGAAATCGGTGGGCGGCACGAAGTCCGCGTCGAAGATCGCGACATAGGGCGCGTCGCTATGCGAGAGGCCGAAGGCGAGGTTGCCGGCCTTGAAGCCGGTGCGATCGCCGCGATGCAGGACCTCGACGTTCACGCCCTCGGGGATGACGCTCAGGATCGCGCGCGCGAGCTGCTCGTGGTCGCGGGTCGCGCCGTCGTCCAGGACCTGGATGCGCAGCCTGTCGCGCGGCCAGTCCATGCGCGCGGCGGCGGCTGCGACGCGCACGGCCAAGGGCCCCTCGTCGCGGACGGGAAGCTGGACCAGGACCTCGGGCAGGGCCTCGTCGGGCAGGGCGGGCAGGCGAAGGCGGGGCTGCGGCTTGAAGAAGCGCACGGCGCCGAGAGCCACGAGCTGGGCCGAAAGCAGCGCCAGGACGATGAGCACCATCGCCAAAAGACACTGCAATATCAGCGACATACCTAGCACGGGCGCAGACCCCCACAGATCCGATCTTGGCGCCGCCGCATCGTCAGCGGCTGCGCGAGCTTCGTTGGGAGGCCCGGCACCGCCGGACCCTTAAGATGGGGTGAATTTGTTACGGCAGCCTGCGGATAGCAAGGGGTGGATTTCAGTCCCCAAGTCAGTCCAACGTGCGCCGGAACCTGAGCAGGGCCAGGCTCGTCGACACGAACAGAAAGAGAATGAGCGGCCACAGGTCCGGCCAGATCTCGCCCGCCCCGTTGCCCTTGAGCAGGATGCCGCGCACGACGCGCAGGAAGTGTGTCGCCGGAAGAACTTCGCCGATCCATTGGGCCCATACAGGCATCCCGCGGAAGGGAAACGCGAAACCCGACAGAAGGATCGCGGGCAGAAGGAAGAACATCGTCATCTGCATCGCCTGGAGCTGGTTCTGGGCGATGGTCGAGAAGGTGTAGCCGACCGCGAGATTGGCGGTGATGAAGAGCAGGAGCGCGCCGGAGAGCAGCAGCAGCGAGCCGATCATCGGCACGCCGAAGACGAATTTGGCGATCAGCAGCACCAGCACGCTCTGGATCGCGCCGACGCCGATATTGGGCGCGATCTTGCCGATCATCAGCTCGAGCGGCTTGACCGGCATCGCGAGCAGGTTCTCGTAGGTCCCGCGCTCGCGCTCGCGGGTCAGCGCCAGGCATGTCATCAGCACCATGCTCATGGTCAGGATCACCGCGAGCAGTCCTGGCACGACGTTGTACTGGGTGATGGCCTCGGGGTTGTAGAGCGGATGGATGACGACGTCGAAGGCGGGCGCGGTCTGCGCGCGGGCGGCGAGGGGACCTTTCAGGTCGTCGCGCAGCGCGTCGGTGAAAAGCTCGCTCAGCGCCGCGGTCGCGTTCGAGCCGGCGGCCGGATCGGTCGCGTCGGATTCGACGAGCAGTTGGGGACGCGCGCCGCGCACGAGGTCGCGCGAGAAATTGGCCGGGATCTCGACGACGAACGAGACCTCGCCTTGGTCCAGCATGCGGCGCGCTTGCGCGGGCGAGTTCGTCGCCTTGACGATCTCGAAATAGGACGAGTTCTGAAGCGCCGCGACGATGGAATCCGCGTAGACGCCGGGGTCGGAGATCGACACCGCGGTCGGCAGGTGCTTGGGGTTCACGTTGATGGCGAAACCGAACAGGAAGATCTGCATCATCGGCACGCCCACGATCATCGCCAGCGTCAGCCGGTCGCGGCGCATCTGGATGATCTCCTTGCGCAAGACCGCGCCGATGCGGCGCAACGAGAAGCGCTCGCTCATACGGCGCTCCCGATCGTCTCTTCCTGGAGCTGGATGAAGACATCCTCCAGGCTCGGCACCGCTTCGGTGATCGTCAGGCCGTCACGTCCGCGATAGGGGCCAAGCGCCTGCTCGAGTGCGGTGCGGTCGCGCCCGCTCACATGCAGCGCGGCGCCGAAGAAGGAGACGAACTCGATGCCCTTCTGTCCGCGAAGTTTCTCCGCCAATTGGCGCGCGCCTTCGCCTTCGACCACGAAGGTGAAGAGCTTGGACTGCTCGATCACCTCGGCGACCGCGCCGCGCGCGACGATGTTGCCGAGGCTGATATAGACGATGCGGTCGCAGCGCTCCGCCTCGTCCATGTAGTGGGTGGAGACGAGCACGGTCAGGCCTTCGGCGCTCAGCCGGTGGATCTCGTCCCAGAAATCGCGGCGCGCTTTCGGATCGACGCCGGCGGTCGGCTCGTCCAGCAGCAACAGCTTGGGCGAATGCAGCATGCAGGCGGCGAGCGCAAGGCGCTGCTTCCAGCCGCCGGAAAGCTCGCCCGCGAGCTGACCCTGGCGCTTGGTGAGGCCCAGCCGCGCGATTGTCTGGTCGATCTTCTCGCGCGCGCCGTCGAGCTCGTACATGCGCGCGACGAATTCCAAATTCTCGCGGATCGACAGGTCTTCCCAGAAGCTGAATTTCTGGGTCATGTAGCCGACGGCGCGCTTGATGGCGTCGGGCTGCGTCTTGAGGTCGAGGCCGAGGCAGGTGCCCTCGCCGGCGTCGGCATGAAGCAGGCCACATAACATGCGGATCGTCGTCGTCTTGCCCGAACCGTTGGGGCCCAGGAACCCCCATACTTCTCCATAAGGAACGGCGATGTCGATCCCGTTGACCGCGACCTTCGGGCCGAAGCGTTTCGTCAGGCCGTGCACGTCGATGGCGAGGCCGCTGGTCATTTGAAGGCGCTGCTTTCCAACCCAATCCCAATGTCATGGCCCGCGACTGCGGGCCACCCAGGTGACACTTGTCGTGCTTTCGCAAAGAAATCACGCGGAGACGCGGAGGTGCGGAGCCGAGCTTGTCTTCCGCACCTCCGCGTCTCCGCGTGAATCTTCATGAAGCGTGCAGAACCTAGCTGGGTGGCCCGCAGTCGCGGGCCATGACACTTTTGCTTTTGGTTGCGAGCGGTCATGACCTGCTCAGAGCGGCCTGACATCGACGGGCTGTCCGGGGTTGAGGGTCAGGCCGCCCGGCGCGCGCGCCTCGATCTTGAAGACCAGCTTCTCGCGGTTGCCGACGGAGAAGATCACGGGCGGGGTGAACTCTTCCTGGGCTGCGATGAAGCTGATGGTGGCGGTCAGGTCCTTGGCGCAGCCGTCGCAATGGATGGAGACCTTCCGGCCGAGCTTCACTTTCGCGAACTCCGTCTCGGGCACGAAGAAGCGCACATAGACGTTGGCGGGCGGAAGGATCGAGACGACTGGCGTCATCGCGGGGGCGTATTCGCCGGGGCGGAAGAAGACGTCCTGGACGCGACCTTCCGTGCGCGAGACGACGAGGCGCTCGGAGAATTGATAGGCGGCACCCGTCAGCGTCGCGCGCGCCTGGGCTTCGGTGGCGTTGATCTGCGCGATCAGGGCGGCGGCGGTGTCGTAGGCCGATTTCGCCTGATCGAGCGCCTGCTTCGAGGTGGCGCCGGAGCGCAGCAGGCCTTGCTGACGCGTGAGTTCCTTGGCCGCGAGATCGAGGCTCGCGCGCGCCTGTCCCATCTGGCCTTGCGCCTCCGCGATCTGCGCCTCGGCCTGGTCGCGCGCCGCGGCCTGCGCGGTGTCGTCGAGGGCAAAGAGAAGGTCGCCGGTCTTCACCTGCGCGCCGCGCTCGACGCGCAGCTTCGCGACCCATCCGGCCTGCGGCGCCGCCACGAACGCGGTATCGCCTTCGGCATAGCCGAGCCAGGCATGATCGTCGCTCTGCCCGCAGCCCGCGAGCACGAGAAGAAGGATCGCGGGAAGAGATCTTCTCATGGCGCAAGTCCGCGGAAGAGGACGTCGAGATGGGTGTCGACGAGGCCCTGATAGTCGTAAGGCTCGGGATCGAAGCGCGCGAAGGTCGTGCGCCAGATCGCGCCGAGCAGCACCGGCGCGATGCACAGGCGCACCGCGTGCTGCACGGGCAGGCTGCGGAACTCGCCCTGCGCGATGCCGCGTTCGATCAGGCCCGACATCAGGGCGAGGCCCTTGTCGATCACCTCGTCGCGATAGAAACGGGCGAGCTCGGGGAAATTGCCGCTCTCGGCGATGATGATCTTGGGCAGCACCACGCGGTCTGACGTGGTCAGCAGATGCGCCATCGCGCCCAGCGCCATGCGCAGCATGTCGCGCGCCGGGCCCGGGAAATTGCGCACGTTCTCGGTCACGCCCAGGAGCGTCGCGCCGATGGATTCGCGCACCAGGGTCTTGAAGACCGCCTCCTTGTTTTCGAAATAGAGGTAGATCGTGCCCTTGGTCACCCCCGCGCGCGCCGCGATGTCCTCCATCCGCGTGCCGGCGAAGCCCTTCTCGGCGAAGACTTTCAGAGCGGCATCGAGGATTTCGGCGGGCCGCGCCTCCTTGCGGCGGGTCCAGCGTCCAGATCGGGTAACCTTCTGATCCATGGCCTTAATTTAAATAACTGAACGGTCAGTTATATATTTTTCGGGCAAAAGTCAAGACAAACCCGTCCTGCGCGTCCCGCAAATCAGGGTTTCCTGAGCACCATGCGGGCCCGGTCGCCGTCGCGAGTGAGGGCTACGACCTCGAAGCCTTCGCCGCGGCACATATGCGGCACGTCGATGGCCGCCATCGGATCGTCGGTGAGGATCTCGATCTCGGCGCCCGCGCCGGCACGGCCGAGCGCGCGCCTGGCGAACAGCGCGGGCAGCGGACATTTCAATCCGCGCAGGTCCAGGATGTCGTGCGCCATCGCGTTGCCTTGACGCTTGCGAACCCAAACCTATTCTCGATCCAAGGCCGGAGCGAATCGTCGATGAGCGTGGTGGACAGGATTTCGCGCGAGGCCGTCTATGTCAGCTCGGTCGCGCGCTCGCTCTGGCGCCTGCGCCACACCAACCCGCAATCGACGCGTACCATCAGCGACATCTTCGAGGAGTTCGCGCGCGACAAACCCGGCAATATCGCCGTGCTCTATCAGGACCGCACGCTGACTTATGCCGACCTCGCCGCAGGCGCGAACCGCTATGCGCATTGGGCGCTCGCGCGGAACATCCGCAAGGGCGATGCCGTCGCGCTGTTCATGGAAGGCTGTCCGGAATATCTCATGGCGTGGCTCGGGCTGGTGAAGCTCGGCGCGGTCGCGGCCCTCATCAACACAAACCTGCGCGGGCCCGCGCTGGCGCATTCCGTCGCCATCGCCAAGGCGCGCCACGCGATCGTAGGCCACGAGCTCGCCGGGGCCTGGCAGGACGCGATGGCGCTCAACGAGACCAGGCCCGTCGCCTGGCTCACCGGCGGCACCGCGCCGGGGACCGAGAATCTGGACGCGGCGCTCGCGGAAAGCCCGCCCACGGCCCTCGACAAGGCGGTGAGCGACGGCCTCGTCTGCAAGGACAACGCCTTCTACATCTATACCTCGGGCACGACGGGCCTGCCCAAGGCCGCGAATTTCAGCCATATGCGCATGCTCTACATGATGTACGGCTTCGCGGGCGCGCTCGACGCCAAGGAGGGCGACCGCATGTACGACACGCTGCCGCTCTATCATTCGACGGGCGGGGTGTGCGCGGTGGGCGTGGCGCTGACGACGGGCGGCTCGCTGGTGATCCGGCGCAAATTCTCGGTGCACGAGTTCTGGAACGACGTTCACCGCTACCGCCCGACCTTCTTCCAGTATATCGGCGAGCTCTGCCGCTATCTGCTCAACGCGCCCGTCGGCCCGCATGAGCGCGATCATGCGATCCGCGCGATCACCGGCAACGGGCTGCGGCCCGAGATCTGGGACGCGTTCCAGACGCGCTTCGCGATTCCGAAGATCATCGAGTTCTACGGCGCCACCGAAGGCAACGTCTCGATGATGAACTATGACGGCAAGCACGGCGCGGTGGGCCGCGTGCCGAACTACATGCGCGCCATCATCAAGACGCGCATCGTGCGCTTCGATCTCGACGGCGAAAAGCCGGTGCGCGGCGCGGACGGGTTCTGCATCGAATGCGCCGCCGGCGAGGCAGGCGAGGCCATCGGCGAGGTCCAGAGCGAGGCCGGCCGCAGCTTCGAGGGCTACACGCAGAAGGCCGACAGCGAGAAGAAGCTGCTGCGCGACGTCTTCGCGAAGGGCGATGTGTGGTTCCGCACCGGCGATCTGATGCGCCGCGACACGGATGGCTATTTCTATTTCGTCGACCGCATCGGCGACACCTTCCGCTGGAAAGGCGAGAACGTCGCGACCAGCGAGGTCGCCGAGGCGCTCGGCGTGATCCCCGGCATCGCCGAAGCGAACGTCTACGGCGTCGCGGTTCCGGGACAGGACGGGCGCGCGGGCATGGCGGCGCTGGTCACCGCACAGGGCTTCGACGTCGCCGCGCTGGGTGCCGTGCTGGGCAAGAGCCTGCCCGCCTATGCGCGGCCGCTTTTCTTGAGGCTCTCCCCGCAGCTCGAGATCACAGGCACCTTCAAGCAGCGCAAGGTCGAGCTCGTGAAGGAGGGCTTCGACCCGGCCCGCATCGCCGATCCGCTCTATTGGTACGACGCGTCGGGCGGCCGCTACGAGCCGCTCGACGCGGCGCGCTATGCCGACATCGCCGAGGGACGCGTGAAGCTCTGAAACTCAGAACGCCTCGGACGCGGTGTCCGTCTGGGTTACGGCGCGATAGGCAAACGCGCTCGCGCCGGTGAAGAGGCCGTAGAAGACGAGCGACACGAGCAGCCCTACGGGATAGACGACGAACCAGTAGCGGTTGCTCCGCTCCATCGCCAAACGGCTCACCTCCTGCTGGTGCTGCGACCATGCCGCGATCTGGTCCGGCGTCACATGCGCGCCCATCGGCGGCAGGAAGCTGGGTCCATAGAGGTAATAGATGTACACGCACTCCAGGATAAGGAGAGGCAGGAACAGCACCATGTTGATGACGAAGATGCGCCAGAAATTTCCCTTGGTGAGCTCCCAGGCCCGGACCAGCGACACCTTGCGCTCGGCGACGACGACGGGGGCGATCATGAAGGACAGCCGCACGCTGATATAGACGAAGGCGCAGATTGCGACGAGCATCAGGACCAGCGTGACGAGGCCGATGGCCATGGCCGTTCCACCCGTCCCGGCGCCGCGCAACACGCCGCCCATCGTGGCGAGCAGCACCACGTTGATCAGGATGAAGCCGATATAGATGACGATCATCACCAGCCCGTAGAGCAGCCACGAGCCGAGAAGACGCCACATCGCCGCTCCGAAGGGGAACTGCAGGAAGGCGCTGCCCGTCCTCAAGCCCAGCGCTTCCTTGGTGAGCCCGGCGAATTGCGCCGTCAGGAGCAGGACGACGACGATCAGCGCGGCGAACATGAACGGAATCGCGGCCGTCATCGCTTGCGGGTTGCGGGAGCCCACATCCAGC
Source organism: Alphaproteobacteria bacterium (assembly GCA_021325375.1). Taxonomy (GTDB): domain Bacteria; phylum Pseudomonadota; class Alphaproteobacteria; order Micropepsales; family Micropepsaceae; genus Rhizomicrobium. The sequence goes on from JAJPHG010000011.1 coordinate 209,552, forward strand.
GCCGCCTGCATGTACCGGCCCTGGAAGAGAAAGGTGAGCGCGTAGAGGATCGCGACCGGTATCCAGATCACGCCCAGATTGTTGATGATATTGCCGAACGCGAAGCCGTAAGCGCGCGCGATCGTGCCGCCCACCGGAATCCTGGCTGCCATGACACTCCCCCCGAAACCTGCACGCCATTATAGCGTGCTCCTTGACGGGTTTCTAATGGGTATCGCTCACGGTTAACCGGCGAAGGAGACCGCATGCGCGGGAAAGACCTGCGCATAGCTGCCGCAGAGCGTCTCGTTCTCATGCGCCACGATATCGCAGGCCTTGAGGATCCTGCTGTCCCCCGTGGTGTGGCCGTCCGCCGCCAGCACCACGCGATAGCCGCGCTCGACCGCGCCGCGCACCGCCGCGTCGACGCAATATTCGCTCTGCATGCCGCAGACGACGAGCGTGTCGATGCCGGCGGCCTTCAGCTTGGCGTCGAAATCCGTGCCGTTGAAGGCGCTGCCGCGATGCTTGACGGTCACGTCGTCGCCGGGGCGGGGCGTGAGCTTCGCGTGGAAGGGGAAGCCGGGCTTGCCGGGATGGAAGGGATCGCCGGGCCCGCCGTCATGCTGCACGAAGAAGACGGGCACGCCGGCCTCGCGGGCGCGCGCGACGAGGCCCGCGATGCGCTCGACCGTGCCTTCGCCGTCATGGAGGCGGAAACCCGGGATCTGGAACATGCCCTGCTGCACATCGATGACCACGAGCGCCGTCGTCATCGCCGCACCTCGAATGCATCGACCGGCGTCCAGTTGCGCTTGCGCCGCGTGATGCGCGCGGGCACGTCCTCGGCGTCGAAATCGTGTGGTGTGGCGGGGAAATCGAGCGCCGGCCGTTCCCTGAACGTGTTGACGTTCACGGTGAACCAGCCGCGTCCTTCGTCCTCGAGCAGCGCGCCGATATAGACGCCGCAGCGCCGGCAGACGAGAAAATCCGCCGTCTTCAGCCCGAAGCGATAGCGCTCCAGCAGATCGCCGTCGCGCACGGCGATAAGGATCCTGCCGTTGGGATCGGAGGTGTTGCGCGCGCCATGGGCGCGGCAGAAGCCGCACATGTCCGCGCGCAGGCCCAGCGTCTCCAGCGGCGCCGTCGCCTCGAAGACAAAGCTGAGGTTGCCGCAGTGACAGCCGCCGGCGAAGCTTCGCCCTGCCATGCTCTCTTGCTCCTTCGCATGGAATTCCAGAATATTGCTAATATCATCTCATCTCGCCGGGTAGCGGCGAATTGGGCATATGCGTCATGGGGGAAACGCAATGAAGGAAGCCGACCTGATTCAGGCCGCAGTAAGCTGGATAAATCTCGCCTATACCGCCAGTCAGTGGTGGCTCACCGTGACCACCGCACTCGTCGTCGCAACTTATCTGGCGGCAAAGCACATCCCGGCCTGGCTCTTTGCGCTTGTCGTGTTCCTCTACGTTGTCACGGCGGTTTCCGTGCTCTTCGAATTCAAGGAATATGGCGATTTGGCCTATTCCTACGGCGTGCGCTTGACGCAGTTGCGCCTTGCAAATCACGATTTGGGATCCAACGCGGAGCCCAATGCGATTTGGAGATTGATAAATGCATGGGCGCTTTATGTGATCATCGCGGTCGGAACAATTGTAGCGATCGCATTCTCATTCATTCACTGGCGCAAGGCGCGCAGCGCGTGATCGCTCCTCCAGAAACAGCGCGGGCCTGAAGAGCTACTCCGCGGCTTTGGCGGCCTTCTTGGCTTCGTCCTCGTGGTGTTTCTGGATCGTCTGCATCGCCGCGCCGATGGCGGCGCCGATGAAGCGCTCCTTGTTGTCCTTGGCCCAGGCGAGCGCGGTCTCGCGCGCCGTGTTGGCGCCGTTGATCGCGGGCGTCACGTGGCGCTGCCAAAGGTCGTAGGACTTTTTCGTGTTCTCGAAATTCGCCCAATTGTGCGCGAGCTGCAGGAAGCAGCCGAACTCGCCCTGCTTCTTCTGCAGGCGGCGGATCTGCGCGATGGCGTCGTCGGGCGTGCCGACCACGGCGACGCCTTCCTCGACCAGCGATTCGAGCGGACGGTTCTCGGTCGTCTCGCGTCCGGCGACCGCCGAGATGCCGGAGAAATAGTCGCGCCATTTCTCGAAGCCGAACTTGCAGTTCTCGAACGCCTGCTCGCGCGTTTCGGCGATGTGCACGGGCCCGACGAGACGCAACGCCTGCGGATCCATCTTGCGGCCGTGCTCGGCGGCGGTGTCGTTGGCGACCTTCCAATTGACGGCCAGCGCGTCATAGCCGCCGGCCTGCGTGGCCGCGACGCAGAGCATGCCGAAGCCGTGACGGCCCGCGAGCTTTCCGCCCGACGGCGTCACCGACGAGGCGACGCAAACTTCCGGATGCGGCCAGGTATAGGGCAGGAGCTGGCAGGTCGCGTCGGCGAGATTGAACCATTCGGATTTGTGCGTGACGCGCTCGCCCTTCCACAGGCGAAGGATGATCTCGATCGACTCGACCATGCGGTCGCGCTGCGTCGACGGCTCGATGCCCATCGAGAACGCATCCGACGGCAGAAGGCCGGGACCGACGCCGAACATCACGCGGCCGCGCGTCTGGTGGTCGAGCTGGATGATGCGGTTCGCCGCCATCAGCGGGTTGTGATAGGGCAGCGACACGACGCCGGTGCCGAGCCGGATGCGCTTGGTGCGCTCGGCGGCGGCGGCGATGAAGAGCTCGGGGCTGGAGATGATCTCGAAGCCGGCCGAATGGTGCTCGCCGATCCAGGCCTCTTCGTAGCCGAGCTTGTCGAGATGCTCGACCAGCTCGAAATCGCGCTGGATGCAGAGCGTGGGGTCTTCGTCGACGGGATGGAACGGCGCCAGGAAGATGCCGTTGCGCAGCTTGATGGTCATTGTCGTTGCCTCGAAATAGCGGTAGGCGACTATGCCACGCCGTCAGTTGGGAGTCGCGGGTGGCGAAAAGCCTCTTAAGCTTTCCTCTACGGCAGCGGCGATGTCGAACAGCCGGTCCTCGCCGTTCCATGGCCCCACGATCTGCACGCCGACCGGCATTCCGGTCTTCGTTCGGCCCGCGGGGACCGCGAGCGCCGGCGCATGCAGCGAGGTCGCCGGCGCGATCCACCACAGCAAGGTGGAATAGGGGACCTGCGCGCCGTCAACGTCGAGCTTGCGGTCCGAGAACGTGCCTTCGTGCATGTGACGGAAGGCGGTGACCGGCGAGATAGGCATCACGATCGCGTCGGCGGTTCCAGCGAAGAACGCCGCGAGCACGTCTTTCTGCTTCTGGCGCCGGACCTGCGCCTTGACGATCTCGCGATAGCTCGCCGTCGCGCGCAGGCGATAGAGCGCGGCTTCCGCCCCATCGCCGCCTTCGCGCACCAGCCTCTCGTCTTCCATGCGGCGTGCAAGCGCGCTGCTGTAGACGTCTTGCGGAAGATCGGCGTTGAGCACGCCGGTCAGGATGGTGCGATAGGTATCGATCAGCTCTTCGCCCGCGATCGGCGGCTTGGCGCGAAAAACTTTCATGCCACGCCGCGACAGCGCGTCGGCGACGCGCCCGACGGCCTCGCGCACCTCACCCGCCAAGGGCCATCCCGGCTCGTCGTCCCAGATTGCGATGCGCAAGCCGTCCGCGGACGCGGGCTTTCCGACGCGTCCGCTGAGTACGCTCCACAGTAGGCGCAGGTCGCCGACATTGCGCGCCATCGGCCCCACGACATTGAGGTCCCGCTCGACGAAGGCGTCCGGCGCGGGCGGGATGTGGCCGCGCAGCGAAAGCGCGCCCCATGTCGGTTTGAGCGATGCGACGCCGCAGAAATTCGCCGGATGCCTGAGCGAGCCGCCGATGTCCGATCCGATCTCGAGCGCTGTGATGCCGCAGGCCAGCGCCGCCGCGGCGCCGCCGGACGATCCGCCCGGCGTGCGCGAGAGGTCGAACGGATTGTTCGTCGTGCCGTAGATCTCGTTATAGCTCTGGATGTCGCCCAGCATGGTGGAGACGTTGGTCTTGCCCCAGATCACGGCGCCTGCGCTTCGTGCGGCCGCCACGACGTCCGCGTCCTCGCAATCCTTGGACCGTCCGGTGAAGCCGCGCGCGCCGACCACCGCCGGGAGGCCTTCGACGTCCAAGCCGTCCTTGATCGTCATCGGAAGGCCCGCGAGCGCGCCTGTGTCGCGGCCCTTGGCGCGCGCATTGTCGATTCCCGCGGCGTCCTTTCGCGCGCGCTCCAGATCACGCTCGGTCACGGCGTTGATCGTCCGGGCCAGCGCCTCGCCGCGCGCGGCATGGGCGTCGAGAAGCTCGCGCGCCGAAACGCGCTTGGCATGCAGATCCGCCAGCATGTCGCGTGCCGTCGCGTAAAGATCGATCATTTGCGATTCCCGGTTTCGCGCGCAATGACATAGCCTGCGCACGGAACTGTCCAGCGGGATCTCACCATGCGCGCCGCGCTCTTCAAGGAAATGTCCAAGCCTTTGGTGATCGAGGCCATCGGCGATCCGGTGCCCGGACCGCACGATCTCATCCTGCGCGTGAAGAATTGCGGCATCTGCGGCTCGGACCTGCACATGACCGAGCCTACCTCGATCATGCCGCTCGCGCTGGGCGCCGTGATGGGGCACGAATTCTCGGGCGAGGTGATCGAGGTCGGAAGCGCTGCCAAGTCGCGCTGGAAGAGCGGCGACCGTGTCGCGGGCTTTCCCTATATCTGCTGCGGCGAACAGGTCCCGTGCGCCAATTTCGGCTACGGCGTGCAGATGTGCGGCAAAGGCGTCGCGGTGGGATTGGGCCAGAGCAACGGCGCCTATGCGGAGCTCGTGCGCATCGGAGCGAGCGGTGCGTACCGCCTGCCCGACAGCGTCTCCTTCCGCGAAGGCGCGCTGGTCGAGCCGCTTGCGGTCGGCTTGCACGCCGTCGACATGGCGAAGATGGAGCGCGGCGCCACCGTGCTTGTGGTCGGCGCGGGGCCGGTGGGCCTTGCCGTGATGCTGTGGGCGAAGTTCCTGGGCGCCCGCCATGTGATCGTGAGCGAGCGGGCGGAGATGCGCCGCGCGATGGCGGCCAGGTTCGGCGCCACCGAGGCGGTCGATCCCTCGCAGCCCCTGACACCGCAGGTCGAGAAGATCGCCGGCCGCGGCCCCGACATCATCTTCGAATGCGTCGGCGCGCCGGGCATGATCGGGGCCACGATGATGGAGGCGCCGCGCGGCGCGCGCATCGTCATCGCCGGCGTGTGCCAGCAGCCGGACACGATCATGCCGCTCATCGGCATCATGAAGGAGATCAACCTGCAATTCGTGCTCGGCTACCGCCCGGCCGATTTCGACTACGTGATCGCGATGATCGCGTCGGACCGCATCGACGTCGCCTCCATGATCACCGACATCGTCGATCTCGACGGCTTGCCGCCCGCCTTCGAGGCCCTGCGCAAGCCCGCGCATCAATGCAAGGTGATGCTGGAGAATTAGCGGCCCGCATGCGCCTTCATATAGGCCCGCAGCACCGCGTTCATGCGCGTCTGATAGCCCTTGCCCTGCGCCTTGAACCAGACGAGAACGTCGGGGTCGAGGCGCAGGGAAATCGGATTTTTGGCTTCCGGCAGGACCAGAACGGCTTTCGCGAACCAAGCAGCATCCAGCTCCGGCGCCACGTCGGGATCGGCCGCGATTCCCGCATGGATTTCCTCATCGGTCATGTTCCGGAATTTTTCCCAATCCGTCCGGTCAGGAACGGCGGCGCCAATAGATCTCGCGCTCTTTGCGCCTCGCACGGCGCGCCGAGATGATCCGCCTTTCGTCGCCGTTTTCGGTGTAGACGACGACTGTTTCTTCACCACTTGCAAGTCCGATCGCGATCCATCGCGTTTCGCCATAATCGTATCTTTCGTCAGGCCAGACCAAAATCTCGTTGTTAAACACGCGCTCGGCGTCTTCGAGCGCGATGCCGTGCTTGCGGATGTTCGCGGGCGTTCTTTGCCAGATCCCGGATGTGTCGCATTGTATATACGGGCTGTAGCTACGTCAAGTTAGGGACCGATTCGGTCCTCCGGGATTATACACCACATTTGACGTCTGTGGTCATCGGGCGCGTTGGCCACGTGCGGGTCGCCGTCGCCGAGCATCATGGTGGCGCGCGTCGGCGCGTCGTAGCGCGGCCAGGGGCCGGTGGGCGCGGACGACGGATCGCCCGTGCGCGCGAAGGCGGTCCAGGATTGCATCATCGCGCTCGAGAGTGCGTCGGCGGCGGCGCCCTTGCCGAAGAATGCGCCGGCGAGCTTCTCGTTGTAGGTGCCGAAGACGAAGCCGATCTCGAGCGCGTGGCACGAGCCCAGCACGCCGCCCAGCAAGGGCGAGCGCCAGTCGAAGCGATAGGCGAAGGCGGGCGCGTGCGCGCTCTGCGCTTCGAGAAGGCGCGAAGCGGGCACGGCGAAGGAATGATCGGTCATCACCGCGTTCCAGCGCTCGAAGGGCGAGCCTTCGCCATAGGCCGCAAGCAGCGCGTCGGCGTGCTCCTCGCCCACGAGGCCCGCCGTGTAGCGGCGCAGCTTCGCTGCGTCCATCAATCTCAGTTTCGGCCGCGCGGCGGTGAAGAGCTTCCATTCCTCCATCGTGGTGCCGGCGAGCACGGGGATGCCGCGCGCCGCACCGCTGCGCACCTGCTCGATGGCGCGTGTCGGCAGCACGTTGCCGTCGATCGTGGGGCCGAACGGCAAGCCGCCGAGATCGCGCGGCGCATCGAGGATCGCGCCTTGCGCCTTGAGGATGGCGTCCATGGGCACTGAGAGCAGATTCGCCGCGTCGCCGCCCAGATGCTCGATCAGGCGGCGCGCGACCTTTGCGGAGGAATCGGACTTGCGGCCGATATGGGCGGCGCCCGATTGCAGGATCGCCTTGTTGAACAGCCCGCGCGCTCCGGGCGCCGCGAGCAGCGCGCCCACGCTCATCGCGCCGGCGGATTCGCCGAAGACCGTGACGTTGCCCGGATCGCCGCCGAACGCGGCGATGTTGTCTCTCACCCATTTGAGAGCCGCGATCTGATCGCCGAGCCCTTCGGTTCCGGCGCCGGGGCATCTGCCGTCCGTGCCGCCTGCGAGGTTGAGGAAGCCGAACGCGCCCAGGCGGTAGTTGATCGTCACCACGACGACATCGCCCAGCGCCGCGAGCCGCTTGCCGTTATAGGTGCCCAGCGTCCCCGCGCCGGTGACGAAGGCGCCGCCATGGATCCACACCATCACCGGGCGCAAGGGCCGTTCGAGCGACGGCGTCCACACGTTGAGGTACAGGCAATCCTCGGACTGCTCGCCAGGCGTGCCGCCGATGAGCCTTTCGGCGGCGCTGGCGATCTGCGGCGCGATGGTGGCGAATCGCGCACTGTCGCGCAGGCCGATCCAAGGCTTCGGCGGCTCGGCGGGACGCCAGCGCAAAGGTCCCATAGGCGGCTCGGCGAACGGGATGCCGTTGAAGCGCAGCACCCCGTCCTTGGAAAAGCCCTTCAGGCGGCCCTGCCCGATCTCCACCAGTTCCGCCGTCTGCTGATCCATCGCGTCCGTCCGATAGCCTTGGCCGAGCATAGCGCAAGCTCTCTCGCCGTCACGTGCGCGTGCGGGCGTGCAATCCATTCGTTATGTGTGGTAGAATCAACCGATTTTCACTTTAAGATAGTCAAGTATGACATCCCCCGTGGAGGCTGCCCGCCGGTACAACGCGCTCGCGGAGGCGGAAGGCTGGCATTCGACCTGCTTTGCGGCGCTCGACTTCAAGCACCGCGCGTTGCTGGATCTGCTCGCGATCTGGCGCCGTCACGCGCCGCCGGGCGGCGTGCCCAAGCGCAAGGAGCTCACGCCGCGCATGCTGCGCGCGCATCTGGGCGACATCGCGATCTATGAGCGCACGAACGAAGGGCGCGAGCGTTATCGCATGCGGGTGATGGGTTCGCGGCTTTCCCTCGTGCTCGGCGATCTCAACGGCAAGTATCTGGACGAGGCGGTGCCCGCGAAATTCCTCAAGCGCTGGCATGCCGCCCCCAACGCGGTGCTCGAAGCGGGGGCGCCGCTGCGCTTCTTCAGCCGCGCCGAACTCGCCGACAAGCCCTTCATCACCGGCGAATACCTCATGGCGCCGCTCATCGGCGACGGCGGCGGGATGGACATGGTGTTGGCCTGCGCCCTGTACGGCCCGACGGTCACGTCTTCGAAACGTTGAAGCCCGCGCGCGGGAAGTGGACGACGACCTCGCCCACCTCCGGCGCCCCGCGGCGGATCGCGATCTCATGCGCGCTGGCAAAGACGACGCTGCCCGCGACCGGGTCGCGGCCATAGTCGTCGGCCGACACCGTCACCTTGTCTCCGGGCTGGAAGCGGCCGGACGGGTCGGCGGCCTCTTTCGCATCCGAGGTCGCGGCTTTGGCGATCGCGAGTGCCTCTTTCGCGTCCATCGGCGCCGGGCTTCCGTGGCCAAGCGCTGCGATCCGCGCGACCCAAGCCTCGATCTTCGGGAACTCCGCCAGAAGCTGCGGCGCGACGTGGGGGATCGCGGCCTTGATCCACCAGAAATTCATGTAGGCGTGGAGATCGGCGGCGCCGGGCTTGGGTCCGCCCATGAAAGGCCGTCCGTCCTCCAGCGTCTCGGCGACGAAATCGGCATGCGCGCGCCATTGATCGCGCGCGAATGGGGCGGCCGCCTTCATCGCTTCGACCGAGAAGGTGCTGCCCGACATCTTGGCGCGGTCTTGTTTGAACGCGTCGGGCACCATGTCGCCGATCTCGGCGAAGACCACCGCGACGCTCGGCATGAAGAACAGCCGGTCGCTCCAGAAGCCGATGGCATAGGCAAGGCCGTTCCTGACCGGGAAGATCGAGGGCTCGGGATGACGCGCCTCCAGCGCGCGCAGGATGATCTGCGTGTCGCAATAGACGTCGGCGCCGATCTGCATCACCGGAATCTTGCGATAGCCGCCGGTGAGCGGGACGAGGTCGGGCTTGGGCATGATCACCGGCTGCTCGACCGCGCGCCACGCGAGATTCTTGATGCCGAACGCGACGCGCACCTTCTCGGAGAAGGGCGAGGAGGGGTAGTGGTGGAAGATGATCTCGGACATCAGCGCAGCTCGTTGGAGAAGCGGATGTTGCCCTTCTCGATGCCTTCGAGAACGACGTCGAGACCGCCGGAGCGGATCATCCATTCCAGGCGATGATCGCGATACTCGCGCTTGAACACGCCGCTCTCGATCGCCTTGTGCACGTCGGTCATGGAGGTGACGACCGCCGCCGCCGCCTTCGCCGATTTCGCCACCGACGGCCGCTGGTTGGCGCGCTTGAGCCATTGGCCGAGCTTCGAGCTCTCATCCGGCCCGATGCCGTTGCCGCGCGCGCCGTTCAGATAGGGCACGACGGACAGATCGGCGAGGCCGAAACGCTCGCCGCCGAACCATTCCCCGTCGCCCAGATGCCGCGCGAGCCACTCATAGATGCCGCGTGCCTGGTTCGACGCGCGCGCCTCCAGCGTGCGCGCGCGCTCGCCTTGCGCGCGCCTGAACCATTTGATCTCGCCCAGGCCCCAATTGATCGGCTCGAAGGACGTGTCCATCACGTCCTCGATGGTGCGCGCCATCGCGCGCGCGACCGGATCTTTCGGGAACAGCGCGGGCTCGGGCCATTTGTCCTCGATGTATTCGACGATGATCGTGGAATCGAAGAGCGAGACGTCGCCGTCGATCAGGGACGGCACCTCGCCGCGCGGATTGGATTTCAGGAACTCGCGGTCGGGCTGGCCCGAGCCGATCGCGACCGGCATCTTGGCCTCGTAAGCGACGCCCTTCTCGTCGAGCGCGATCTTGACCTTCTGCGCGTAAGGCGAGAGCGGATGTTCGTAGACGATCAGGGTCATGGCATTTCCTTCTATTGCTACAATCCGCTCAATCCGCCATCGACCGCGAGCGTCTGCGCGGTGATGTAGGCGCTTTCGTCGCAGATCAGGAACAGCGCGGCATAGGCCGTCTCCCAGCCCGTGCCCTGGCGGCCGAGCGGGATGCTGGTCGCGGCGCGGTTCGGGCGGCCGCGCGTGGCGAGGCGGCCGATGGAGGTGTCCATCAAGCCGGGTGCGACGACGTTCGCGCGGATGCCGCGTCGCGCGCCTTCGAACGCGACGTGGCGGGCGAGGCCGAACAGCGCGGATTTCGACGCGTCGTAAGCGGGCAGGCGGCTTCCCGCGGTCAGCCCCGCGATGGACGAGATGAAGACGATGGACGCGCCGTCGGCGAGCCGCGGCAGTGCTGCTTTCACGCTCAGCATGTGGCTGGTGAGGTTGATCGCCAGCACCTTGTCCCAGCTCTCGCGCGTGGTGCCTTCGAGCCACGGCCCGCCGGCGCCTATGCCGACATTGAGCACCAGCCCGTCGAGCCCACCGAGCTTGTCGGCGGCCTCGTCGACCATGCGTACGACATCGGCTTCCTTGGTGACGTCGGCGGTGATCGCAAGCGCACGGCCGTCGCAAAGCGCGACCGTCCCCTCGGCCGCCTTCGGGTCGCGATCCGCGACGGCGACGCGTGCGCCCTCGCGCGCGAACAGCACGCACATCGCCCGCCCATTGCCGATGGGCGTATCGGTCTCGCCGATATCCATCTGCCCGCCGCCGACGACGAGGATGCGCTTGTCCGTCAGCCGTCCGCGGCCGGGCGCTTTGCCTTTGCTTTCGTCCCGCATGTCCGCATTAGGGCGCGGCGGAAGGCGTCCCGCAAGCCCTCAAGCGCCGCGCGTGATCGCCGCCGGACGCACCTTGACGGTCAGCGCGTCGAGGAACGCGGTGCCGTGCGTCATGAAGGCGAAATGTCCGGCATCCGGGATCAGCACAAGCGTCTTTTGCGGCGCGCGCACGCTGTTGAAGTACTCGACGGCCGCCTTGGTCGGCGTCACCACGTCGCCCTCGCCCTGGATGACGAAGAAAGCGGTGTCGATCCTTGTTGCCGTAGCGGGAAGGTCGGTTGCCATCTGATCGGGCAGGACGTGCTCCGCGCTGAAATCCATTCCGTCGGCCATGTCCTTCACGTCCTTGTCGCCGGCCGCGATCAGCGCACGGCCGCGCTCGCGCAACGCCTTCAGCCATTGCTGGTCGGACGGCGCCATCGCGGCGCCGAGGCCCTTGGTGAACGCGAAGTATTGATGCGCGTCGGCGGGGTTCGGGCGGCCGACCGCCTCGAGCATCTTGACCGCCGCGTCGTCGTGCTCCTTGCGCGCTTTCGCGAGCAGGAGGTCGAACTGCGAATCGACCTGCGCCTTCCAGCTCGAAACCTGTCCGGTGCCGACATAGGCGGCGAACAGGCCCGGGCGTTGCGTCACCATGTGGATGGCGACGGTCGAGCCCCAGGAATGGCCGAGCACGATGATCCTGCGCTTGCCCTCGGTGCGGCACAGATATTGCGCGAGCTCGATGCCGTCCTTCGCGATGCGGTCGAGCGTGACGTCGGGCGTCTTGGCGCCATAGAGCCCGAACGTATGTCCGGCGCCGCGCTGGTCCCATTGCACGATGGTGAAATCCTTCTGCCAGGGCTTGTACTTATCCGCCTGCATCCCTTGCGCCTCGCCGGGCCCGCCATGGACCACCAGCAGGACGGGATTGCGGCTGTCCTGGCCCTCGACGTCGACCCATTGCCGCAAGCCGCCCAAGGTCACGAAAGCGGCCTTCGAGACGGGGTCGGCGCAAACGCCGTCCATGCCGCCAGACAGGAGCGCGCCGGCGAGGGCGCAGAAGACGAGCAATGCACGCATGGGTCCACCTCTTCCCGAAACCTATGCGAGGAACGGTCGTTGCGCCGCATCGGAAAAACGCATGGCCGTGTGGCATAAGGCGTGGGAGCGTCAAACGGACCTGTGGCATGATCAAGGCGGTGATTTTCGATTTTGGGGGTGTGTTCACCTCCTCGCCGTTCGAGGCCTTCGCGCGCTACGAGCGCGGGCGGGGGTTTCCGGAAGGGCTGATCCGCAAGATCAATTCGGCCAACCACCTCGAGAACGCCTGGGCGCGGTTCGAGCGCGCCGAGCTCGACCTCGACGGCTTCGATGCGGCGTTCGCCGCCGAAGCCGGCGCGTTCGGCTTCGATCTGCCGGGCCGCGAAGTCATTGCCCTGCTGTCGGGCGACGTCCGGCCCGAGATGGTCGAGGCGCTGCGCCGCATCAAGACCCGCTTCAAGACCGGCTGCATCACCAACAACGTGCCGTCGATGCAGGCGATCGGCGCCGACAAGCCGGACAATCTCTATCGCCGCGAGATCGTGGAGATGTTCGATTCCCTCATCGAATCCTCCAAGGTGGGCTTGCGCAAGCCGGATCCGCGCATCTACACGATGATGTGCGAGGCGCTTTCGGTCACGCCGGAAGAATGTGTCTATCTCGACGACCTCGGCGGCAATCTCAAACCCGCACGCGCGATGGGGATGATCACGATCAGGGTCGAAAGCGGTCCCCAGGCCATCGCGGAACTGGAAGCGGCGACGGGAATGCGCTTAAGCTGACGAGAGCGTCAAACCAGGAGCGCGTGATGACCATTTCGATGTACCAGGCCTCGATCCCCGTCTATCTGCAATATCTGAATTCCGTCTCCGCGATCCTCGACAAGGGCGCGGCGTTCGCGGAGGCGAAGAAGATCGATCCCGCGGTGCTGCTGCAGACGCGGCTCTATCCCGACATGTTCCCGCTGGTGAAGCAGGTGCAGATCTTCACCGACCAGGCCGTGCGCGGCTCCGCGCGCCTCGCAGGCCAGGAGCCGGCCGCATTCCCCGACACCGAAACGACGTTCGCCGAGCTCAAGACGCGCATCGAGAAGGTCATCGCCTATCTCCAGACCTTCAAGCCGTCCGACATCGACGGCAGCGAGGATCGCGACATCGTGATGAAGACGCCGCGCGGCGACATGACCTTCAAGGGCCAGCAATACCTGCTCGGCTTCTCGCTGCCGAACCTGTTCTTCCACGCCACCGCGACCTACGCGATCCTGCGCCATGTCGGCGTCGAGATCGGCAAGATGGACTTCATGGGCGGCCCGCCGCGGTAAGAGCATGATCGCAGAAACGGCACGTCGCCCTTCGAGGCTCCCCCGGCACAAGGCCGGGGTCGCACCTCAGGGTGACGTGCCGACTGCAACATACAAACGCGTCATGCTGAGGTGCGAGCGGAGCGAGCCTCGAAGCATGACCCATCAGTTTCAAACACGATGACCATGCACACCACGCTCGACCGGCGACGTCTGATCAAGGGTTCCGCGAGCCTTGCGGCGCTCGGGCTCGCCGGTTGCGCGACCGGGAGGATCGAAAGGCCCGTCGTCATCCCGCTCGCGCCGATCCGCGCGAGCGTGAACCGGTTGTTCGACATCACCGTCTGCCTGCGCCCCTTCCGCGCGCAGGGTCCGCGTCTCGACACCGAACAGGTCGGATCGAAGCTCGTCGTGCACAATTACGGTCACGGCGGCAGCGGCTGGTCGCTGTCCTGGGGCTCGGCCGCGGTCGCGGTGGGCCAAGCGATGCAGGCGAGCCCGAAAGAGATCGCCGTCATCGGCTGCGGCGCGCTGGGCTTGACCTCGGCGATCACCGCGCAGCAGGCGGGCGCGGCCGTCACGATCTATGCGCGCGATCTCTTGCCCGAGACGCGCTCGGCGCGCGCCACGGGAAGCTGGACGCCCAGCTCGCGCATCGCGCTCGAAAGTGCTGCGTCGAAGGACTTCCCCGTGCTGTGGGAGAAGATGGCGCGCATCTCCTTCCACACCTATCGCCGCTATCTGGGCATGCCCGGCAATCCGGTCGAATGGAGCGACCGCTACAACGTGTTCGACGAGTCGCCCGCCGAGCGCGCGAAGCTTCGCCCCGCCGATCCGCTGGGCTTCGCCGACTACCAGGACCGCATCGCCGACATCATGCCGCCGGGCGAGGATCTGCCGCAGGGCGCGACGCCGTTCCAGTTTCCCTATGTGCGGCGCAGTTCGCTGATGCAGTTCAACATCGCCGATTACGCTCACACGCTGATGAGCGATTTCTTCGCCGCCGGCGGCAAATTCGTGCGCGCCGAGTTCGGCGCACTGGGTGACGTGTCGCGGCTCAAGGAGAAAGTCGTCATCAACTGCACCGGCTACGGCGCACGCGAGCTGTGCAAGGACGAGAGCATCGTGCCGGTGCGCGGCCAGATCGGCTGGCTGATCCCGCAGCCGGAAGTGAATTACGGCGTCTACTATCAGGGCGTGTTCGTGCTGCCGCGCCGCGACGGCATCGTCGTGCAGCGGCTCGATGGCGGCGACATGCGCGGCTATGGCGATGCCAATGAGACGGTCGACCGCGCGGAGTCGGAAGAAGCGGTGAAGCGCGTCGCGGAATTGTATCAGAGGTTCAAGGTTTAACCCCAATCACCATGGCCGCCCTTGAGGCGGCCACCCAGCCAGCGAGCGTCAGCGAGCGAAATGACTATCTGCGCCCGCAGACGCGGGCGCGCTGGGTGGCCGGGTCAAGCCCGGCCATGGTGACTAGGAGGCGAAATCCTTCGCCAGTTCTTCGCGCGCCGTCGCCGGGATCACCGCCATGTGGCCGTAGTTCGGATGCGTGAAGCCGAGCACGGCCTGCGCTGTCTTGAACTTCGCGATCTGCGCCGGCGTGAAGACGAAGCGCAGCCAGTGCACCGATGACGTCTTGCCCTGCGGCGTCGTGCGGTCCTCGTATTCGGTCGGCGCGGCCTTGATACGCTCGCCGTCGAGATCGAGGAAGGCGGCCTCCTCGATGCCGCCCAGCGTGCGCAGGGTGCGGTCGCGGCGTGCGGCGTCCTCGATCTCCAGCATCAACGTCGCGATCAGCTCCGAGCCTTGCGGGACCAGCGGATTGTAGGCCTCGAGCTCGCCCGCGATCTGCTCTCTGCCGCCCTTCTCGATGCGCAGCATTTCCTGCACCTGAAGCCACATCGTCTGATAGCTCTCGAAATAGAACGTCGCGAAGGGGCCGACCTCGATGCGGCGGTTCTTCTTCATCGCGATCGCCCCGGCGCGCAGTTCCTTGCGGCGTGCCTGGTACTCGGCATCGCTCAGGATGTCGCTCTCGACGATCTTGCGTTGTGCGGCGCTCATCTTTGGTCCTCCAGCAATCCATAGGCCCGCGCCATGATCTCGATGGGATGCTCGGGCTCCTTCACCGGCGCGGTCTTGCCGTCCTTCTCCATCGCTTGGCTGACGTTGCTCACGATGTGCTGCGCCGCAAGCGGGCAGTCCGAAACGATATGGCCGCGCGCCTGTTGGGCGGCAGTGCGGAATACGGGACGGCCGACCTTCACCGCGACCGCATGGGTGGGTTTGACCACGCCGAAGGTGCCGCCATGGCCCGAGCAGCGCTCGATCACGTCGACGGGCGTTTCCGGGATGAGGCGCAGCATCTCCGCGGCCTTCGGGCCCATGTTCTGCGCGCGCGCGTGGCAGGCCAGATGCACGGTCACGCCTTCGGGTAGCGGCTTCATGCCGTCGGGCAAGCCTTCCTTCTTCGCGATGTCGACGACGTATTCGTCGATGTCGAAGACGTGCTCGGCGACGCGTTTGACGTTGGCGTCGTCGGGGACGATCAGCGCCCATTCGAATTTCAGCATCAGCCCGCACGACGCGGTCGCGGCGATGATGTCGTAGCCCTCGTCGATCAGCTTGACGAGTTCGGCCGCGACCTTGCGTGCTTGACCTGCGACCTTCTCCATCTCGGCCTGTTCCAGGAACGGCATGCCGCAGCAGCCGGGATACGTTGCCCTGGTCTCGACGCCCAGATGGTTCAGCACCGCGCGCGCGGCAAGTCCCGTCTCGGGCTTGTTGTAGTTGACGAAGCAGGTCGCGAAGATCGCGGCCTTGCGCTTGCCGTAGGCGGGCGCGGAAGCGTTCACCGTGCCGGGCGTCTTCTTGTCCGCGCGCATGAAGGTCTGGCTTGAGAATTTCGGCAGCTCGGCGTCGCGGTCGATATGGGCGATGCCGTCCATCGCGCCTCGCGTAAGCCGGTTCGACTTCTTGCCTCCCCAGTTCACCAGCGGCGCCAGCGGCACCGCCATGCGGCCGTTGCGGTCCATCCGGGCCAGTTGCCGCGCGGTGAAATCCGTCTTGCCCTTCTTCGCCTCGGCCACGCGATGGCGCAGCATCAGATGCGGGAAGTCGAGCTGGAAGGGATGCGGCGGCACGTAGGGGCATTTGGTCATAAAGCACATGTCGCAGAGCGTGCAGGCCTCGGTGACTTGGCCGAAATCTTCCGACTTCACGCCATGGACTTCGTCGGGGCTCGCGTCGACGAGGTCGAAGAGCCGCGGGAAGGAGTCGCAGAGATTGAAGCAGCGCCGGCAGCCGTGACAGACGTCGAAGACGCGCCGCATCTCGGCGTCGAGCTTCGCCGGATCGGTGAAATCCGGATCCTGCCACGCGATGGGATGACGCGTGGGCGCGTCGAGGCTGCCTTCTTTCGAAGTCATGCGAATAGCGAATAGTGAGTAGCGAATAGGGAATGCGAATGGGGAGCGAACAGCGACTCACTACTCGCTATTCGCTGCTCCCTATTCGCTTCTTCTTACTTGCCCAGCGTATCGAGCGCCTTCTGGAAGCGGCCGGCATGGGATTTCTCGGCCTTGGCGAGGGTCTCGAACCAGTCGGCGATCTCGTCGAAGCCTTCCGAGCGCGCGGTCTTGGCCATGCCGGGATACATGTCGGTGTATTCATGCGTCTCGCCGGCGATCGACGCCTTGAGGTTCAGCGTCGTGTCGCCGATGGGCTCGCCGGTCGCCGGATCACCCACCGCTTCAAGATATTCGAGGTGGCCGTGGGCATGGCCGGTCTCGCCTTCCGCCGTCGAGCGGAACACGGCGGAGACGTCGTTGTAGCCTTCGACGTCGGCCTTCTGTGCGAAATAGAGATAGCGGCGGTTCGCCTGGCTCTCGCCGGCAAACGCGTCGCGCAGGTTCTGGGCGGTCTTGCTGTCCTTGAGGTGGGCCATTGTCGTCTCCTTGGGCGGCTTTGCGCGTTGTCCACCGCGAAGATGGAACCAGCCGGCCTCCAAGTCAATAGATTAGAACAATTCTAAAGAAGATTTATGCCCGGCGCAGGCGGATGACGACGTCGACGCGGTCGATCTCGGTCCCCCTGGGTGGGGTGGGGACGCCAGAGACGGCAATGGCGTCGCCCGGGATGTCGATCAGCCGGCCCTCGCCCTCGCAGTAGAAATGCTGGTGGTCGCCGATATTGGTGTCGAAATAGCTGCGCGCCGCGTCGACCACGACTTGGCGCAGCAATCCCGCATTCGTGAACTGGTGCAGTGTGTTGTAGACGGTGGCGAGCGAGACCTTGATCCCGGCCTCCTGCGCCTCGGCGTGCAGGCTTTCCGCGCTCAGATGGCGGTCCTCGTCGCAGAACAGGAGCCCCGCGAGCTCCAGGCGCTGGCGCGTCGGGCGCAGGCCGGCTTCGCGCAGGCGCTCCGCCGCCTTTTCGCCGCCTTTACCCCGGAGTTTCCTTGCCATCGACGCGTTCCCAAGGCCTCTTGCGCGGCTGACACTCGCGCCGCATCTTTGCTAGGATGGCCTTCAGCTTTGTTAGAACGTTTCTAACAAGCGGAGATTGGCCCATACCCCGCCCGAGTCAAGGGGCGATGGAAGGAAACGTAAATTGGACACCGCAAATCCGGCCCGTAGGACAAGCTTCGATCTGCAGGGCCTGCTCGCCTGCGCCCGCGGCGAATTGTTCGGTCCCGGCAACCCGCAGCTCCCCTATCCCCCGATGCTGATGATCGACCGCATCCTCAAGATCGCGGAGCAGGGCGGCAGCGCCAACAAGGGCATGATCGAGGCCGAGTTCGACATCAACCCGAACCTCTGGTTCTTCAAATGTCACTTCCTGGGCGATCCGGTGATGCCGGGGTGCTTGGGGCTGGACGCGATGTGGCAGATGGTCGGCTTCTTCCTCGGCTGGCTCGGCGGGCTCGGCAAGGGCCGCGCGCTCGGCGTGGGCGAGGTCAAGTTCACCGGCATGGTGCTGCCGACGGCCAAGAAGATCAGCTACTACATCGATCTGAAGCGCGTGATCATGCGCAGGCTCGTGCTCGGCATCGCCGATGGCATCATGAAGGTCGACGGCAACACCGTCTTCGAGGCCAAGGATCTGCGCGTCGGCCTGTTCACCGAAACCGCGCCGACAACGTAGCTCTTCATCTCCCCGTGCTTGCGGGGCAGTTGGTGGATGTGGCCCCTCGCGCGTACGCTGTCGCTACGCGCCGCTATGCTCGGCACCTCCCCCGTAAGTACGGGGAAGGACAACAGGGAAAAGCTTTCATGAGACGTGTCGTTGTCACCGGTATGGGGATCGTGTCCTCCATCGGCAACAACAGCCAGGAAGTGGTCGCCTCGTTGCGCGAGGCCAAATCCGGCATCGTGGCCGCGGACGACTACGTGAAGATGGGCTTCCGCAGCCAGGTGCATGGCAGCCTCAAGCTTGATCTCGATCAGGTCGTCGACCGGCGCGCGCGCCGCTTCCAGGGCGACGGCGCGGGCTATTGCTGGGTGGCGATGACCCAGGCGATCCAGGATTCGGGGCTTGAGCAGAGCGACGTCTCCAACCCGCGCACGGGATTGATCGTGGGCTCGGGCGGTCCGTCGACGAAAGCGATCGTGGCGGCGGCCGACATCGCGCGCCAGTCGGGGCCCAAGCGCATCGGACCCTTCGCGGTTCCCAAGGCGATGTCGTCGACCTGCTCGGCGAATCTGTCGACCTGGTTCAAGACCAAGGGCGTGAACTATTCGATCTCCAGCGCCTGCTCGACCTCGGCCAACTGCATCGGCAACGCCTACGAGATGATCCAGTGGGGCAAGCAGGACGTGATGTTCGCGGGCGGCGGCGAGGAGCTCGACTGGACGCTCTCCGAATTGTTCGACGCGATGGGCGCGATGTCGTCCAAGTACAATGCGACGCCCGAGAAGGCCTCGCGCGCCTATGACAAGAACCGCGACGGCTTCGTGATCTCCGGCGGCGGCGGCATATTGGTGCTCGAGGAGCTGGAGCGTGCGAAAGCCCGCGGCGCGAAGATCTATGCCGAGCTCGTGGGCTACGGCGCGACGGCGGACGGCGCCGACATGGTGGCGCCGTCGGGCGAGGGGGCGGTGCGCTGCATGCGCATGGCGATCGAGAACGTGCGCGGACCGGTCGACTACATCAATCCGCACGCGACCTCGACGCCGGTGGGCGACATCCCCGAGATCGACGCGATCAAGGAAGTCTTTGGGCTCGACAAGATGCCGCCGGTCAGCGCCACCAAGTCGCTCACCGGTCACAGCCAGGGCGCGGCCGGCGTGCATGAGGCGATCTACACGCTGCTCATGATGCGCCACGGCTTCATCGCCGAGAGCGCCAACATCGAAGAGATCGATCCCGCCGTCGCCGACGCCAACATCGTGCGCCGCCGCATCGACGACGCCAGGATCGAGACCGCGATGTCGAACAGCTTCGGCTTCGGCGGCACCAATGCCTCGCTGGTCTTCCAGCGGTACGACGCGTGAAAGGTTCCCCAGGGCGGCACACAAGCTGTCCCAAAACGAGACGGGTACATGGCTGAAAACGGCGCATTGATGAAGGGCAAGCGGGGCCTGGTGATGGGGGTCGCCAACGACCATTCCATCGCCTGGGGCATCGCGCGCACCTTGAAGGAGCACGGCGCCGAGCTGGCCTTCACCTATCAGGGCGAGGCGCAGGCCAAGCGGCTGCGCCGGCTGATCAACGGCAACTCCACGCTGATGCTGCCGGGCGACGTGGAGAAGGACGAAGAGCTCGACGCGGCGTTCGAGATGCTCAAGAAGGAATGGGGCGGCATCGATTTCCTCGTCCACGCCATCGCCTTCTCCGACAAGAGCGAGCTGACGGGGCGCTATGTCGACACCACGCGCGCCAATTTCGTGCGCACGCTCGATATTTCCTGCTTTTCCTTCACCGCGGTCGCGCAGCGCGCCTCGCATCTGATGACGCCGCCGGCCCAGGGCGGCAGCGGCGGGTCGCTGATCACGCTCTCCTATCTCGGCGCCAACCGCGTCATGCCGAACTACAATGTGATGGGCGTCGCCAAGGCCGCGCTGGAGGCGAGCGTGCGCTATCTCGCAGCCGACCTGGGGCGCGACGGCGTCCGCGTCAATGCGATCTCGGCCGGGCCGATGCGCACCTTGGCGGGCTCCGCGGTCGGCGACGCGCGCACTGTCTTCAAATGGAACAAGCACCACGCGCCGCTCAAGAAGAACCTGGAGCTCGAGCATGTGGGCGGAGCGGCACTCTATTTGCTTAGCGATCTCTCGGGCGGCGTGACGGGCGAGGTTCACTTCGTCGACGCCGGCTACAACATCGTGGGCATGCCGCCCACGGCCGATCTCAAGGGCTGGAGCCCGCCGGAGAACGGCGCCGAGGGAGAGACGCATGCGAGGCCGGACGTTTGAAGCTTTCGTGATCGTGCTGGCGCTGCTCGCGCCGGCCGCCGCTTTCGCACAAGACCAGCAGGATTGGCGCGGCCAAGTGCTCGCGCAGACGCAAGCTGCGTCGTCCGAGGATCAGGCCGCGATTCATTCCATCATGGATGCGCAGGCAAGCGGAAACGCGGGTGCGATCGCGGGCGAATGGCGCTGCCGCTCGCTCAAGCTCGGCGGCATGACGCCCGCGATGGTCTATCGCTGGTTCCGCTGCCGCGTCTGGGATCAGGGCGGAGAATTGCGCTTCGAGAAGATCACCGGCACCCAGCGCATGCTCGGCACGCTTACCCCCGAGGGCAATGGCTATTCCTATCGCGGCGCGTCGTCGGCGAAGGGCGAGCCGCTGCATCGCAATTCCGGCAGCGGCGCCTCGGTCGGCGCCAGCCGCACGCCGGACGACCAGGAAGGCTTCCTGGAGGTCCTCGCCGACGGCCGCGCGCGCATCGAGATCCCGCACCCGATCCAGGAATCGGACTACGACGTGATCGAACTGGCGCGTTGACAACCTCGAAGCGGCATTCTACATCGCCGCGCATAGAGGGTTTTATGTCAGAGATTGTCGCCATCCACTGAATGCCCGCGCGCTTTGCGGGCTGAGACACGCCACGGCGTGCGCAGATGCGCATGCGCGGCGGAGTTCAGTGCGATGAGAGACAATTCCCGTGAACATCTCCAAACTGGAGCAGCGCGTGCTGCACTGCCTGGCGCAGGGCGGCCGCATCCAACATGTGTGGCGCGACGACCGCATCGCGGAAGTCGATTGCTGGAACCGCGACGGCTACCGCCTCGCCGACTGCACGCTCGACCTCTTCAAGAAGCTCAAGCGGCGCGGCTTGATCGAAAGCCGCGGCGGCCAGCCCTACCGCATCTCGCGGCTCGGCCTCGAAAGCGTCCGCGCGCAGTTGGACAATCGATAGGCTCCAATTAGATTGGCGCGATGGGCATCATGCTGCGTGCGGCCACCGCTTCCGACATCGCGTTCATCATGGCGTGCGAGCGCAGGCCGGACTATGAGCGCTTCGTCGGCCGCTGGCCGGAGGACAAGCATCGCGCGGTGATGGCGGACAAGGATTTCCGCTATCTCGTCGCGCATGAGGACAGCGCGCCGCTCGGCTTCGTCATCCTGCATTCGACGTGGCTCAGGCCGCAGAACCTCTATCTCAAGCGCATCGCGGTGCACGATGCGGACAAGGGGCACGGCAAGAAGGTCCTCGCCGCGGTCACCGATTGGGTGTTCGCGCAAACCGACACCGAGCGCTTCTGGCTGGAGGTGGTGCAGGGCAATCCGCGCGCGCGTCATGTCTATCTTTCACTCGGCTGGGTCGAAGAGGGGATCGTGCGCGACGCGTTCTTCGACGACGCGACGGGCGCGCGCGGCTCCTTCGTGCAGATGTCGATCCTGAAGCCGGAGTGGCGGCGATGAAGCTCAACCAGGTGACCGTGCCCGCGACCGATCTCACCCGCTCGATCGAATTCTATTCGACGCTGGGCTTCACGCTCATCGTGAAGAACGATCACTACGCGAGATTCGAGATCGATGACGGCGAGACGACGTTCTCGCTGCATCTGGGAGAGGCGGCCGGCAACGGGCCGTGTCTCTATTTCGAATGCCTCGCGCTCGACGCGCGCGTCGCGGAGCTTAAAGCGCGCGGCATCGTCTTCGATCACGATCCGGTGGATCAGTCCTGGCTGTGGCGCGAGGCGTGGCTGCTCGACCCCGCGGGCAACAGGCTTTGTCTCTATTGGGCCGGGGAGAACCGCCGATTCCCGCCCTGGCGGATCGAGGGATGACCATGGCCGGCTATTCGGGGACCCCGCTCAAACAGAAGCTCGGCATCAAGGACGCGAGCCGCGTGCTCGCCATCGCCCCACCCGAGGGCTATGCCTTCGCCAACGCCGCCAAAGGGCCTGCCGACATCGTGCATCTCTTCGTCAAATCGCTCGCCGAGTTCGACAAGCAACTGCCGCGCGCGCGCAAGGCGATGACGACCGACGGCGCGATCTGGGTTTCCTGGTACAAGAAGGCGTCGAAGATCCCGACCGACGTGACCGAGGACGCGATCCGCGCACGCGCTCTGGCGACCGATCTCGTCGACGTGAAGGTCTGCGCCGTCGACGAGCAATGGTCGGGGTTGAAGCTCGTGGTCAGAAAGGCGTTGCGCAAATGAAGCGAGAGGACAGGAAAGCGGCGGTTGCCGCTTATAAGGAGCGCAAGCCGCTTGCCGGCGTCTTCGTGGTGCGCTGCGCGGCGGAGCAATGGGTGGGTGCGGCACCCGATCTCGCCACGATCTGGAACCGCATCTCCTTCGCGCTGCGCCAGGGCGTCGCGGCGCCTGCTTCGCTGCAAGCCGCGTGGCGCGAGCACGGCGCGGACAGTCTGAGCTTCGACGTTCTCGAGGAAGTGGACCAGGACGACCTCGCCTTCGGCCGCGAGCGCGCCTTGCGCAAGCGCCGCGACCATTGGTGCGCGGCGCTGGGCGCGGAAGCGATCTGAGGGAAGGTTGTGATTGGCCAACCCCAACAAAATTGTCATGGCCCGCGAATGCGGGCCACCCAGTTGAGTTGTGCGCGACATCGAAATTTTCTCACGCGGAGGTCGCGGAGGTAAGCTCTTCTCCGCGGACTCCGCGTGATCCCCTTGAAGAGCGCGACAGATGTCACCTGGATGGCCCGCATTCGCGGGCCATGACAAGTGGATTGTAGTTCCAATCGATAGCAGTCTGCTCTAAGCCCGCGCCCTCGCCGCTTTCGCGAACCGCTCGAACAGGTAGTGCGAGTCCATCGGGCCGGGCGAGGCTTCGGGGTGGTACTGGACGCTGAAGACGTTCCTGCCGTCCACGCTCAGGCCGCAATTGCTGCCGTCGAAGAGCGAGACGTGGGTCTGTTTGACGCCCTTGGGCAGGCTCTGCGCGTCCACCGTGAAGCCGTGGTTCATCGACACGATCTCGACCTTGCCGCTCTCGAGGTCCTTCACCGGATGGTTGGCGCCGTGATGGCCCTGGGCCATCTTCTTGGTCTTTCCGCCCAGCGCCAGGCCCAGCATCTGATGGCCGAGGCAGATGCCGAACACCGGCACCTGCGCCTCCATCAGCGCCTTGATCGTGGGGATCGCGTATTCGCCCGTCGCCGCCGGGTCGCCCGGGCCGTTGGAGAGCACCACGCCATGCGGCTTGTGCGCCATCACGTCCTCGAAGCTCGCCGTCGCCGGCACCACGGTCACGTCCGCGCCCAGCCCCGCAAGCTCGCGCAGGATGTTGTGCTTGACGCCGTAGTCGATCACGACGGCGCGGAATTCGGGATCGCGCTGCTCGCCATAGCCATGCCCAAGCTTCCACGGCGTCTGGTGCCATTTGCGCGTCTGGCGTCCGCTCACCTCCTTGGCGAGGTCGAGGCCTTCGAGCCCCACGAACGCCCTGGCGTCGGCGATGAGCGCTTCCTTGTCCACGTCGCCATGCGCGATCACGCCGTGCGGCATGCCCTTCTCGCGGATGCGCGAGGCGAGCGCGCGCGTGTCGATGCCGGCGATCGCGGGGATGTCGTGGCGCTTGAGCCAGCGGTCGAGCACGGCAATGCTGCGCCAGTTCGACGGATGCGCCGCGTCGGCGCGCACGATCAGCCCGCGCACCGCCGGGTTGATGGTCTCGATGTCCTCGTCATTGGTGCCGACGATGCCGATATGGGGAAAGGTGAAGCAGACGATCTGCCCCGCATAGGACGGATCGCTCAGGATCTCCTGATAGCCCGTCATCGCGGTGTTGAAGCAGACCTCGCCTATGGCCTTGGCGTCCGCGCCGAACGCGCGGCCCTCGTAGATCGTCCCGTCCGCCAGCGCCAGCGTCGCGCGCGTAAAGCCTGCCGGCGTCGCGGCGGGCTTGTTCAGGGTCTCGGTCATGGGGGCCTCGAATTTGCCGAGGGATAGTCGCAGCCGGGGCCTCGGGTCAAGGCTTGTCCTGTGGACAGCCCTTTCCTTGCTCATCCGGCACCACGGAGACGGCGGAGATGAAGGAACCTGTCAGCGTAAAGATGATTTTTCCTGCCTCGTCCGTCGGAAGGCATATGAGGGATTGCTCGTTTTGGTGGAGCACTGTGGTATCCCCAGCCATGCGCAGAGAAGGCTCGCCGTCATCGTCTTTGGAGGCTGCGGCGACGATTTCAGCGACGGTCGTCTGTACGTCCCGCGCCGCGAGATCGTCGGCGGGCAGGCGATGGGCCGCCCGAACCAAGATCTCGTCCACGACGTCGACCTCGGGGGCGACCGGGGTCTTGCCGAGATCTTCGAATCCCTCCGGTCCCACCCGGAACGTCCAATCGAGCTCTCGGTCCAGGTGGTCCCACCACGGCGCGATCATGCGGTAGTCCTCCGCGACGCGCACCTTGAGCAGTCCGCCGTCGAACCGCGTCGGCTCGTCATCGATATTGGTGCCGAACGTGGTCACGAATTGGGGCTCGGCTTTCCCGCCTTTCCACGTCCAGAAGCTGAGCTGCTCTGCTTCGGTGTTGCCGGCAACCTCGGCATAGCCTGCCTCGATATAGAAGCGCGGATGACCTTGCGCATCGTCGGGAAGCCGCTTCGGCACGCCGCCGAGCGAGCCGCAGCGCAGCCAGTTGGGGTCGCCGGCCGCTTTGCGGCAGGTTTCCTTGGCCGCCCTGGCGGTCCAGGCGCCGAGAAGAGGAAAGGCTTCGCGGCCCGCGCGGTCGCGGATCGACCAGACCGGACGGAACGCGCCATCGCTGCCGTCGACGATGAAAAGCGTGCCGAAGGCGTTGCCGACGGTCGCGCTGACCAGCATCGTCCGCGGTCCCAGCGGCAGCGCGTCCAGGTCCCCGCCAGGTGCTGCGCGCTTCAGCCGCTTCGGCGTCGCATCGGGATGCTCGTTGAGGTAAGCGGCGGTCCATTCGGCCAGAAGCGTCCAGGCGCTGCCCAGCGCGTGCGCGCTTTGCGGCTCATCGTCCAGCCAGTAATCGCTCGAATGCTTTTGGACGCGTTCGACCGCCTGCCGGTAGCCCGTCTCGATGTCGGCCGTATCGGCGAGCGCCGGCGCGCACCACGTCAATGCCAGAAATGCCGAGACCGCCCGGACGCTCATCTTTGCCCCCAAAGATCGGACGGTCCGATCAGGCATCCAAATAGCGGCCAAATGATAGCGAACGGCGCGGCTCTGGTTCTTTTTTGCCGCGCCGTGATATGGGATCGCGTCACGCATCGATCGGAGACCGGCCATGGGCCTGCGCGAACAGTTCACCGAGCAGATGAAAGAGGCGATGAAGGCCAAGGACACCAGGCGTCTGTCGACGTTGCGCCTGGTCCTGGCCGCGCTCAAGGATCGCGACATCGCCGCGCGCACCGAGACGAGCCGCGAGCTTCTGGGCGACGACGAGATCCTTCTGCTGCTCGCCAAGATGATCAAGCAGCGCGAGGAATCGGCAACCGCCTACGATTCCGGCAACCGCCCCGAGCTTGCCGCATCCGAGCGCGAGGAGATCGCGATCATCCGCTCCTTCATGCCCAAGCAGATGAGCGCGGAGGAGACCGGGGCCGCCGCCGCCGCCGCCATCGCCGAGACCGGCGCGTCCACGATGAAGGACATGGGCAAGGTGATCGCCGTGCTCAAGGAGCGCTATGCCGGCCAGATGGACTTCGCCAAGGCGAGCGGCGTGGTGAAGGAATTGCTGAGCGCGCCGAAACAGGCCTGATCGCGGGAGCGCCGTCATGTCGTTGAGCGCGCATGTGCAGGGCCTGTCCCATATCGGCATCCGCGTGCACGATCTCGCGCGAAGCCGTGCCTTCTATGAAAAGCTCGGTTTCGTATTCGCCTGGGGACCTTTCGGGCCTGAGCCGGTCGCGGCGATGCGCCATCCTTCCGGGCTGGAGCTCAACTTCATCCTGAACGCGCCGGCCGCGATGGCGCCCAACGTCCTGATGGATGTCCCCGACAAGCATGCCGGCATCACCCATGTCGCGCTCAAGATCGACGATCTGGGGGCGGTGGAAGCGGCGTTGAAGGAACTCGGCGTCGCGCTCACGGGAAAGCGCGGCGACGCGGCCCTGTTCGTGCGCGATCCGGACGGCAACGTCATCGAACTCGCCACCGATTAGGAAAGCCATGCAAAGCTCGACGGTCAGGCAAGCCGATACCGACGCCGACATCCGCCGTGTCTATCCGGTCATGGCCGAGTTGCGGACGCACATCAAAAGCGCCGACGAATTCCTCGCCCGCGTGCGCCGGCAGCAGGCGGGATCGGGCTGGCGGCTGATCTATGTGGAGGATGCGGGTGCGCCGGTCGCCGCGGCGGGGTTTCGGATCTCGGAATGGCTCGCCTGGGGCAAGGCGCTCTACGTCGACGATCTGATCTGCCTGGAAAGCCATCGCGGCCAAGGCTTCGCCGAGGCGCTGATGGCCTGGATGGAGGATCTGGCGCGCAAGGAAGGCTGCGCCCAGTTCCATCTCGATTCCGGTACCCACCGCCTGGCCGCGCACCGCTTCTATCACCGGCTGAAGCTCGGCATCACCAGCTTCCATTTCCAGAAAAATCTGTGATTCGCCGGATTTGATCCCCCAAATCGCTGCGCAGACCCCTTACATTGTCCCCATGCGCTACGGCCCCCACCTGCTCGAAGAGGTGCTCCGGCGGACGGATATCGTCCAGCTGGTGGGCAAGCGCGTGAAGCTCGCCCGCCGCGGTCAGGCGTTCTGGGGGTGCTGTCCGTTCCATCAGGAGAAGTCGCCGAGCTTCAAGGTCGAGAACGCCAGGCGCACCTACAAATGCTTCGGCTGCGGCAAGGGCGGTGACGCGTTCCGCTGGCTGATGGAGGTCGAAGGTCTCTCCTTCCCCGAATCCGTGGAGCGGCTGGCGGGCGAGGCCGGCGTCGAGCTTCCCAAATGGTCGCCCGAGGACGAGGCGCGAGAGGAGAAGAAGAAATCCCTCTATGACGTCGTGGAAGCGGCTTGCGCGTTCTTCGAGGCGCAATTGCGCGAGCCCGTGGGCAAGCAAGCGCGCGACTATCTGGCGTCGCGCGGGTTGAACGGCGACGCGGCGAAGCGGTTCCGGCTGGGCTATGCGCCGAGCGGCAGCAACGCGCTCATCGAGCATCTCAAGACCAGGAACATCACCGTCGACGACATGATCGCGGCGGGGCTGGCCCGGCCCGGCGACGGCGAGCGGGGCTTGCGCGATTTCTTCTTCAATCGCGTGACGTTCGCGATCACGGACCAGCGCGGCCGCGTGGTGGCGTTCGGCGCACGCGCTCTCGAAGCCGACGCCAAGCCCAAATACATCAACACCGGCGAGACCACGCTCTTCTCCAAGGGCCAGCTGCTCTACAATTTCGCCACCGCCCGCCCCGCCGCGATCAAGGCCCAGACCGTCGTCGTCGCCGAAGGCTATATGGACGTGATCGCGCTGGTGCGCGCAGGTTTCGACCATGCGGTGGCGCCGCTGGGCACCGCGCTCACCGAGGACCAGCTCGGCCTTCTGTGGCGCACCGCGCCGGAACCCATTCTCTCCTTCGATGGCGACGAGGCGGGACTTCGCGCCGCCCACCGTGCCGCGCACCTGGCGCTGCCGATGCTCAAGCCCGGCTATTCCTTGCGCTTCGCCTTCCTGCCCAAGGGCGAGGATCCCGACAGCTTCATCGCCGCCGAAGGCGCCGGCGCGATGAAGGCGCTCTTGGATGCGGCCGAGCCCTTGTCGCAGGTGCTGTGGCGCGGCGAGATCGAAGGCAAGGATTTCTCCACCCCTGAGCGGCGGGCGGGCCTGGAGCGGTCGCTGTCCGAGATCGTCTCCACGATCGGCGACACGAAGATCGCCGACTACTATCGCCGCGACTTCGACCAGCGCGTCTTCGACGCTTTCAAGCGCCACGCGCCGCGCCCGCGCCAGGATGCGCCCTCTTTCCGTGGCGGCAGGAATCAAGCCCGTGGCGAGCGCCCCCGCTATCCCGCACCCGTCGAAGGGGTATCGGCAGCCCTTAAATCCAGCGCGCTCGGCCGCTCGGGCCGGGGCGCGGCCAGGCAGATGAAGGAGGCCGAGCTTGCCCGGCTTCTCCTCAAGGATCCCGAAATCGCCGAACGGCAGGGCGAGATCCTGGCGGCCTTGCCGTTTTCCGCAGGTTCGCTTGACACGCTCCGCCACGAACTCCTAAACCTCGCCGCTTCCGGTTTCCGGCTTGAAAAACAGGCTCTGGAGAACCATCTCGTCCGTAGGGGAATGTCCGATCTCGTCGCCCGACTGAGCACTGGGCGGAGTGGGTCAGGCGACCTTGGCGACGTGCCGTCAGGGGTTGATGATGCCGAGGCCCAATTCCTCCAAGCTGCCCAGGAATTGCGGGAAATGGCGGAAATCGGGCCTGAACGGCAGCGTGCCGCGGCGCGTTACCGGGCAGACGGCGATGAGGAAAGCTGGGCCGAATACCGGCGGCTCAAGGGCTTTTCCAACGATTGAGACGAAAGTCTCTCGCGCACACATAGGGTAGGGACAGTTTGCGTGCGAAGGCGCACGCGCGAGCAGGAAGAAGACGTGGTTAGCAAAACGACCAAGAAACCGGCCCTCAAGGCCAAAACGGCGAAAAAGCCGCAAGCCGCCAAGGCCGCCTCCGCCAAGAAGGTAGCCTCGAAGGTCAAGCCTGCGCCCAAAGCCGCGGCCAAGCCGGCCCCGAAAGCCGCCTCGAAGACGGCGGCGGCGAAGCCTGTCCAGAAATCCGTCCCCGTGAAGCTCGACGCCAAGGCCGCCGCGGCGTTGAAGGCCAAGGAAGCCGCCGAGGCGCTGAAGAAGCCGGTCCTCGCCGTCAAGCCGGGCGCCAAGCTCCCGCCCGCCAAGGGCGCCAAGCCCGGCGAGAACGAGACCCCCGGCGACGCCGACTCTCCCTTGCTGGATATGTCCGATGTTGGCGTGCGCAAGATGATCGCGCGCGCCAAGGCGCGGGGCTACGTCACCTATGACGAGCTGAACAAGGTGCTGCCGTCCGACAAGACCTCGTCGGAGCAGATCGAAGACACGATGTCGATGCTCAACGAGATGGGCATCAACGTCATCGAGAGCGAAGAGCAGGAAGAGGGCGCCGACGGCGAGAATCTCCCCGCGACCGCCGAGAGCAAGGAAGTCGCCACCACGACCGGCAAGGCGGCCTAGCAATACGACCGCACCGACGATCCGGTGCGCATGTATCTGCGCGAGATGGGAAGCGTCGAGCTTCTCTCGCGCGAGGGCGAGATCGCCATCGCCAAGCGCATCGAGGCCGGCCGCGAGCTGATGATCGGCGCGCTGTGCGAGAGCCCGCTGACCTTCGAGGCGCTGACCGTGTGGCGCGACGAGCTGAACGAAGGCAAGGTCCTTCTGCGCGATATCATCGACCTGGAAGCGACCTATGGCGCGGGCCCCGAGGGCCAAGCCGCCGCTGCCGCCGCCGCTGTCGCCGCCGCGAACGCCGTCGGCCCCGACGGCAAGCCGCTGCCGCCGCCCATGGCGATCCCCGGCGTGAACAACCCCGCGCTCAACGGCGCCGCGGTGGCCGAGAAGCCGAAGCCCGCACCCAAGCCCGTCGATCCCGACGCCGACCCGGCCGAAGCGGCCGCGGCCGCCGATGCCGGCAATGACGGCGACGATTTCGACGACGAGGGCAATCTTCCCTTGTCGGCGATGGAGGCCGCGCTCAAGCCGCAGGTGCTGGAGACGCTCGACCAGATCGCCAATCTCTACAAGAAGCTCGGCCGGCTGCAGGACGCCAGCGTCGAGGCGGCGCTCGGCGCCGACGAGCTCTCCACCGGCCAGGAGCGCCGCTTCAAGAAGCTGCGCAACGACACCGTCGATCTGGTGAAGAGTCTCAAGCTCAACAACAACCGCATCGAGTCGCTGGTCGACCAGATGTACGGCATCAACCGCCGCCTGGTGAGCCTCGAAGGCCGCCTGCTGCGGCTCGCCGAAGCGCATGGCGTGGCGCGCGAGGATTTCCTCAAAGAGCATTTCCACAACGAGCTCGACCCCAACTGGGCGCGCCGCGTGGGACGCCTGTCGCGTCCGGGCTGGCGGGATTTCGTCGCCGACGAGCGCGACAAGATCCACAACCTTCGCGACGAGATCCAGACCTTGGCGCAGGAGATGCGCCAGTCGATCAGCGACTATCGCCGCATCGTGCAGACGGTGCAGAAGGGCGAGCGCGAGAGCGGCCAGGCCAAGAAGGAGATGATCGAGGCCAATCTGCGCCTGGTGATCTCCATCGCCAAGAAATACACCAACCGCGGTTTGCAGTTCCTGGACCTGATCCAGGAAGGCAACATCGGCCTGATGAAGGCCGTCGACAAGTTCGAGTACCGCCGCGGCTACAAGTTCTCGACCTATGCGACGTGGTGGATCCGCCAGGCGATCACGCGCTCGATCGCCGACCAGGCGCGCACGATCCGCATCCCGGTCCACATGATCGAGACGATCAACAAGCTGGTGCGCACGTCGCGCCAGATGCTGCACGAGATCGGCCGCGAGCCGACGCCCGAGGAACTCGCCGAGCGTCTGGCGATGCCCTTGGAGAAGGTCCGCAAGGTCCTCAAGATCGCGAAGGAACCGATCAGCCTCGAGACGCCCATCGGCGACGAGGAAGATTCGCATCTCGGCGACTTCATCGAGGACAAGAACGCGGTGCTCCCCATCGACGCCGCGATCCAGGCCAACCTGCGCGAAACCACCACGCGCGTGCTCGCCACGCTTACACCGCGCGAAGAGCGCGTCCTGCGCATGCGCTTCGGCATCGGCATGAACACCGACCACACGCTGGAAGAGGTCGGCCAGCAGTTCAGTGTGACCCGCGAACGCATCCGCCAGATCGAAGCGAAGGCGCTGCGCAAGCTGAAGCACCCGAGCAGGTCGCGCAAACTCCGCAGCTTCCTCGACAATTAGGCACGCCGCCTCCCGCCTCCAACTCAACTGTCATGGCCCGGCTTGTCCGGGCCACCCATCTTTCTTGCTCGCTTTTGCGAAAGATCATGGACTATAAACGACGAATAGAGTCGCTGCGGGGACGGTCTTGCCGGCAATCGCTTACTTCTACGGAATCACGATCCGCATGTACGTGAACGACCACAATCCACCGCACTTTCACGCGCAATACGGCAGCGACGAGGCGTATGTCGACCTAAGGACAGGCGAAGTTTTCAAAGGGCGCCTGCCGCGTAACGCGGCGCGACTGGTGCGCCGCTGGGCTCTGGCCCGGCAAGCTGAATTGAGGGATAATTGGAACCTCGGCCGGGCTGGCAAGGTGCCGCAAGAGATTCTGGGTCTCGATGCTGACTAAGGTGACAAGACTGGAAAAGCTCGGCGGGCTCAGGCTGCGCGTCCATTTCAACGACGGGACGGGCGGCGAGCACGACTTCGCCGGACTGATCAACGGTCCCGGCGAAGCCAACGTGGCATTGCGTGATCCCGCCTATTTCGCACGTGTCTTCCTCGATCATGGCGCGCCCACCTGGCCGAACGGCTACGACATGGCGCCGGAATGGCTACGCCTCGAGATGGAAAAAGCTGGCGAACTCCACAAGGAAGCCGCGGAGTGACGGATGGCCAAGGCTGACTTACCGTTGGTTGGCGTGCGCAAGCTGCGCGCGCAGGGCGGCTACAAGCTCTGGGTCCAATTCTCCGACGGTAGCGAAGGCGTGCACGACTTCGCCAGCATGATCGAGGAAGGCGGCGAGATGGTAGAGCCGTTGAGGGATGAGGAATTCTTCGCCCGCGTGCATGTCGAATACGGCGTGCCGACTTGGCCCAACGGCTTCGACGTTGATGCGATCGCGCTGCATATGAAGATGGAAGCGGACGGCGAGCTTCTTCTTCCGGCATCAGCCCCCTGATCTGGTTCTCAGGCACACGCCTGGCGCGTCGCCATCTGTGAACTCGATGCCTGCGTCTTCAAGCGCGCGGCGGATCGCTTCCATGTTGTTGACGAGCAGGTTTGGTACGCCATCCTGCGCTTCGGCACGACGGACTGTCGCGACGCCGACATTGACCAAGCTGCTCGAAGAGGCCGTCGAGGCCGTGCGCAAATTG
Source organism: Alphaproteobacteria bacterium (assembly GCA_021325375.1). Classification (GTDB taxonomy): domain Bacteria; phylum Pseudomonadota; class Alphaproteobacteria; order Micropepsales; family Micropepsaceae; genus Rhizomicrobium. The sequence goes on from JAJPHG010000011.1 coordinate 242,052, forward strand.
CCGACAGGCAGCCAGGATGAGATCGCGCGTGCCATGCTGCAGCTTGCGGCGCAGGAGGATGAGCCGGAAGCCATCGATCCGGCGCACCTGCCGGCGGTCCTGAACGGGCTCGCGCAGGCCGGGGGCGGTGAGTTTGCCAGCGAAGCGGAGGTCGAGGCTGTGTTTCGCCGTTTCGATCTTTGAACCTACGTTTCACGCCAACTTCGCATAACCCTATGCGCGCGCTTCGTCTTGAAGCAGCGGCGCGCGCTCCCATCTCTCGTGGTTCGAAAGGAAGAGCGTGCGAGGTGAAGTTGTCCTTTGTTGCGAAGGCCGTTGCGGCCGAGTCCGGGTGCCACGAAAGGCCCCGATTTCCACGGCGCATCAAGACGATGCGCGGCCCCGAGGGGAATTGAATTCAACTTTGCACGGAAAAAAGAATGGCGAGTTCTGTACAGAACATTCCCCGCGCAGCCGGGGAGCGGGTACCCCTCGAAAACCGCGGAACAAATACGTTGCGCGCGGCCTGCTTCGGGCGCATGAACATTGCGGGCGCGGCGGCGGCCGGCCCGGGCTTGCGCCCGGCTTGCGCGCCGGCGGGTTTAACGCTACCTGCACGCTTCCAACCCACTCGCGAAGAGACCGAAGACGACCATGCGTGGTTCCGACCCCTCCAAATTCGGCGACAGGCTCAGCGATGCGCAGAAGGCGCGTCAGGCGATGCTCGACAAGGCGCGGGCCAAATTGGCGGCGCTGAACGAGTCCAAGCCCGAGCGCGACGCCGAGCGCGCCCGCATCGCCAAGGAGCGCGAGGCGCGCGAAACCGCCCGCAAGTCCGAGAAGGAAGCCCGCCTCAAGCGCGAGGCCGAGGAGCGCGCCGCCGCCGAGGCTGCCCGCCTCGAAGCCGAGCGCCGCGAGGCCGAGGAGCGCGAGCGCGCCGCCCATGAAGAGAAGGCCAAGCTCGCCAAGCTGCTCATCGACCAGAAGGCGGCACGTGACGCGCGCTACGCCGCCCGCAAGAAGCGCCAGAAATAGATTGGCCTAAAAAGGCCCGCGCTGGTCTTTGGTCGACTGCCGTGTCCGGCTTCGCGCGAAGCCGGACCGAAAGATGCACTCGCTCGAGGAAAGGCGCCGCCATGGCCCAGCCGTTGAAGACCTTCCCGCACGGACCCGCCAGGCCCGTCGAGACGCGGCAGTTCAAATATCCCAGCGAGGACGAGACCTTCGTGCGCCGCTTCGGCAGCGCCGCGCTGACGGTGTGGGGATCCCTGCCGCCCGAGGTTCAGCAGAAGATCCTCCTCGAGGCGAACCTCGTCTGGGACCGCGAGTACAACATCCCCAACCTGCCTGCGAAGCTCGAAGCCTTCGTGAAGCGGCGCGGCGGAAAGTGACCTTGGTCCGCGCGCCTTAAGGCGCGCTGACCACGGCGTGGGTGATCGTCACCGGGATATAGGGCGAGGCGTCCGGCGGGAACGGGCCGTGGCTGCCGCCGGTCTGGACGGCGGCGATCTTGTCGACGACCGACATGCCTTCGACGACCTTGCCGAACACCGCATAGCCGGTCGCGTTGGGGGCTGCGCCGGCTTCGGGGTCGAGGCTGTCATTGTCGGAGAGGTTGACGAAGAACTCGGCCGTTGCGCTGTTGGGCTCGCCGCTTCTCGCCATCGAGACCGTGCCGCGCAGGTTCTTGAGCCCGTTGCCGCTCTCGAGCGCGATCGGGGCGTGCGCCGATTTCGAGCCGCCTTGGGCGTCATAGCTGCCCATCTGGATCACGAAGCCGGGCACGATGCGATAGACGACCGTGCCGTCGAAATGCTTCTCGTTCACATAGCGCAGGAAGTTCGCCGCCGTCTTGGGCGCGTGCGCCGCGTCCAGCGATATGGTGAACGATCCCAGCGACGTGTCGAAGCGCACCTCGGTCGCGTTTGCGCCGGAGGCGAAGGTTGCAAGGGCGAGGGCAAGGACGAGGCGGCGCATCTGTGTCTCCATCCGCTATTTCGAAAGCCCACTACCACGCGCCACGCATGGCCGTCACCTAAAAGTGACTTCAGTTCGGCCCTCGCGGGCGGCAGACGAAGCGGCTAGAGTGCATGAAAATCCCAACATGGCCCAGCAGGGGGAGTTCTCGATGAATCGCATGCGTAGCCTTTATCTCGGTGCGGCGGCCGTTGCCGTCCTGGCCGCTTATTCGCTGCCGTCGCTCGCCGCGGCGCCGGCTGCCGTCTCTGGCAATCCGTTCGCGCAGGAAAGCCCCCTGCCGCTGCATGCCCCGCCCTTCGACAGGATCAAGGACAGCGACTACGAGCCCGGCTTCGAGCAGGGCATGAAGGAGCAGATCGCCGAGATCGACAGGATCGCCAACAACAAGGCCGCGCCCACCTTCGAGAACACCATCGTGGCACTTGAGAAATCCGGACGCATGCTCGACCGCGTCTCCCAGGCCTTCTTCGGCGTCGTGCAGGCCAACACCAACGACGCGCTCGACAAGGTCCAGGAAGACGAGGCGCCCAAGCTCGCCGCTCATCAGGACGCCATCGCGCTCAATCCCAAGCTCTTCGCGCGCGTCAAGGCGGTCTACGACGCGCGGACCAAGTTGAAGCTCGATCCGGAATCGATGCAGCTGCTGACCATCGACTACATGCAGTTCATCCATGCCGGCGCCAATCTGAACGCCGCCGACAAGACCAAGCTCATGGCGCTCAACAAGGAGGACGCGAGCCTCGAGACCGCGTTCCAGCAGAAGCTGCTCGCCGCCACCAAGGTCGGCGGCCTCGTCGTCGACGACAAGAAGCAGCTCGCCGGCCTGACCGATGCCGAGATCGCGGCCGCCGCCAAGGCGGCGGAGGATCGCAAGCTCGCGGGCAAGTGGGTGATCCCGCTGCAGAACACGACGCAGCAGCCCTTGCTCGGCTCGCTGACCGACCGCAGCGTTCGCGAGAAGCTGTTCGACAGCTCGTGGACGCGCACCGAGAAGGGCGACGTCAACGACACGCGCGACACCATCTCGCGCATCGCCCAGCTCCGCGCCGAGAAGGCCAAGCTGCTGGGCTATCCGAACTACGCGGCCTATGTGCTCTACGACCAGATGGCCAAGACGCCGGAAGCGGTGGAGAACTTCGTGGGCGCGCTCGTGCCGCCGACCGCGGCCAAGGCGGCCGACGAGGCCAAGCAGATCCAGGCCGCGATCGACGCGTCGGGACAGCATTTCGATCTCAAGCCGTGGGATTGGGAGATGTATTCGGAGAAGGTACGCAAGGCCAAATACGATCTCGACGAAAGCGAGCTCAAGCCCTATTTCGAGCTGGATAAAGTGCTCAAGGACGGCGTTTTCTATGCCGCGAACCAGCTCTACGGCATCACCTTCAAGGAGCGCCACGACATCCCGGTCTATCAGTCCGACGTGCGCGTGTTCGACGTCTTCGACAAGGACGGCAGCCAGCTCGGCATGATCTATTTCGACTACTTCAAGCGCGACAACAAGGCGGGCGGCGCGTGGATGAGCAATTGGGTGCAGCAGTCCAAGCTGCTCGGCACCAAGCCCGTCGTCTACAACGTCGCCAATTTCACCAAGCCGGCGGCCGGCCAGCCCGCGCTGCTCAGCTTCGATGACGTGACGACGATGTTCCACGAGTTCGGTCATGCGCTGCACGGGCTGTTCGCGAACGAGCAGTATCCCTCGCTCGCGGGCGCCGCGACGGCGCGCGACTGGGTCGAGTTCCCTTCGCAGTTCAACGAGCATTGGGCGCTCTATCCCGACGTGCTCAAGCACTATGCGGTGAACTACAAGACGGGAGAGACGATCCCGCAGGCGCTCGTCGACAAGATCAAGAACTCGCAGACCTGGAACCAGGGCTACGAGCTCGGCGAATTGCTCGCGGCCTCCGACCTCGACATGCAGTGGCATAGCCTCACCGCCGACATGCCCAAGCAGGACGTCGACAAGTTCGAGAGCCAAGCGCTCGCCAACACGCATACCGACTTCCCCAACGTGCCGACGCGCTACCGCTCGAGTTACTTCCTGCACATCTGGGCGAACGGCTATGCGGCGGGCTACTATGCCTATCAGTGGACGGTGATGCTCGACGACGACGCGTTCGCGTGGTTCACCGCGCATGGCGGCATGACACGCGAGAACGGTCAGCGCTTCCGCGACATGATCCTGTCCAAGGGCCACACCGAGGACTACGGCACGATGTTCCGCGCCTTCTACGGCAAGGACCCCGACATTGGGCCGATGGTCGAGCATCGCGGTCTGGTGATGCCGGCGGCGCATTGAGCGTGATGCATTAAGGAACACAGGCGCGGCGTAACCTATTGGTTATGCCGCGCCTTTTTCTTTATTTCATCTGATGACTTGTCATCACAATTTTCGGTCTTGAATTACGCTTAATTTTATAGTTTATTTCTTCCGTGGCCAAAGTCTGGAGGACAAGCATGGCTAATTTCAATCTTCATATCGCCTGCGCGCTTGCTGCCGCAGCCTTCATCGCCCCGACATTGGCGAGCGCCGATCCGACGACCCGGATCGAGACGGTCGTCGTCCTGGGCGCCGTCAAGGACCCGGCGAACGCGCTCTACCCGAAGGACACGTCCGCCAACGCGGCACCGATGCTTCCGGTCGTCTATGAGACCAAGCAGGCCGCGCCGAAAGACCCGACGTCCAAATAACATGGCGCTCTATCCGAAGATCGACAGCCCTTGTCCCTACAAGGGCGACCTGTCCGCCATCCTGGATGGCGACGTATGCCGCCTGTGCAAGCGCGAGGTCTTCGATCTCTCCGCCATGGACGACGCCCAGCGTGTCGCCTTCATGAGAGGCTGCGCCGGCGAGGTGTGCGTCACCTATCGCATGCCGATGCGGACGGCTTTGGCGGCGGCGGCCCTTGCGGCCGCCGTCGTCGCGGTTCCGACGGCCGTGGCGGCCTGCTCGGATCCGACCGAGGAGGAGGTTGTCATCACCACCGGCGGCATCAAGGATCCGGCGAACGTTCAATACATGAAGGACACGTCGGACAAGAACATGCCCGCGGTCCCCGTCGTCTACGAGCCCAAGCAGGAGCCGTCTCCGCCCGTCAATTCGGCGAAGGCGCCGTCCTGACCTCGGCCATGCTGTCCCAGCCGAGCAGTCCCGCGAGCTGAGCGGCCGCGAGCACCGATTGCTCATCGCCGTCGCCGACGGTGAGTGCGATATGGGTGCTGTCGAAATTGTCCAGCGCCAGGTCGAAGCTGCGCCATTTGCCGTCGGCGAAGGCGAGCGTCCAGCTATGCGGCATCCAGACATTGGCGACGCCGTGATAGCTCTCGCGCGAATAGACCAGGCCGTTGGCGACGCGGGTGGGAATTCCGGCCGCGCGGCCCAGCGCCGCGAGCAGCACCGAGGCTTCCGTGCAATCGCCCGCGCGCCGTTCGATTGTCTCGAGCGCCGAATAGTGGCCGGTGAAATCGACCTTGGCGAGGTAAGGCCGCGCCTTGTCGCGCAGCAGGCGCATCTTCTCCGAGTCGGATATGTTGAGCTTCGCCACCGGTTCGGCGATCGCCCTGAGCTGCGGCGCGTCGCTCTGCAGCCAGGCGGTCGGCCTCAGCGCGTCGGCGAGGGTGGCCGCGTCGGTGGCAAGGCCCGGTCCGCAATCGGGACAGATATCGACGGTGGCGAAGCCTTTCTGCGGCGTCACGCGCTGCTCGCCGGTCTGCGGCAGCGCGAACTCGGTCCCGCTGCGGAAGGCGAAGCGGTAGCGCATATGCCCCAGCGTCGCGGGCTCGGGAATGCGGAACGGCGATTTCGTCATCGCATTGGGAAGCAGGCGATAGGCCGGATGCGGCGCAAGCGCGGTGTCGCGGTCGGACGCCCTGATGACCAGCGTGGTCCCGAACATGGGGTGGCGCGCCTCGACCACGCGTCCGTCGCGCCCCACCACGATCCGCGTCGCATTGAGCATCGCATTGCCGGCGAAACGCTTGCGCAGCGCCGGTGTCCTGCCTTCGGCATCGGCGGCGCCCGCGGCCTCGATGACGACGTGCTCCACGGCCATCGCGTCGATATCGAAACTGTCGAATTCGAGCCGCGGCGTCTTCGCCGCGTCCCAGCCCTGCAAGAGCGCTGCGCCGTCGTCGAAACGCACCGACGGCGGAAGATCGATCGTCTGCTCGCGCTTTTCGGCCTGCGTCTCGCGCGTGACGACGGCCTTGCCGTCTTCGATCCGGGCCTCGATGCGCGACCAGTCGCGGCCGGTCTGGTTGAGCGTCTCGATCGACAGCGTCCGGCCGTCCTTGTCCTGGTGGAACACCGTGCGCGAGGACAGATGCGTCGACGACGCGCCCGCGCCGATAAGCTGCGTCGGCGGTCCCACCTGTTCGCCGACGTCCATCTCCTGGGAGTCGACGATTTCGCGCCCGTCGCCCGTGGCGATCACCTCTTCCGAGGCATGCCCGATGGCGGTGCCGTTCTCGGTCACGATGACGTACCAGCTCACCGTGCCTGCAGGCGCGCCGGCGGCCGCGGTCGCCGCGAAGATCGCCGTCAGCCCTGCAAATAGCGGCTTCAATCCCATCTCCGGCATCGTTCGTGAGAGGCTAGGCCGCGCCCGACGCGTTGCCAAGGGATGCGGCTCGACGGGCAGTTTCATGGCCGCGCCTTACAGGCTCTTGACGTCGCCGATGCCGTTCTGATTCAGGATCGCCGCCATATCTGTCTTGGCAACGTCGTCCGCGAAGCCCGAGTCCTTGAACACGACCTGGGTGTCGGCGGGCGCGAGCTCCTTCCGCCAGGAGACGATCCCCGACGCAAGGTCCTCGATCACCTGCCTCGACAAGCCGTCGCTCAGGCACGCCAACAGCGCGCCGCCGTCGATCGCGTGAACCGTCTTTCCGGCGATCTGCCGTTCGGCGATGGGCACGCACAGGTCGAAACCCAGCTTGAGCAGGAGTTCGTAGAGCATGTCCTGCTCCGTCCGGCCCTGACCGAGGCGGTCGGCATTCTTCGCAAGACTGTCCTGGCCGTCGCCCGCCGTCGTTTGCCATGCCTCGATGTTGGAGGACGCCAGCTTGAAGACGCGGAAGCCCGTATCGCCTTTGAATCGGGGGCTTGCCTTCGCGATCGCAGCTCCCGCGCGCCGCAGCCGCTCCTTCGTAATCTCCGCCAGCTTCAAGGGCCGGCCCAACGAGGCGCAGAGCGCCGCCGCGCCGGCTTGATGCTTGTTGCCGGGATCGAGAGGCTCGGGCAGTTGGACCAGAATGTATTTCCGGCTTCCCCCCGTGTCCTTGTTCAGTTCCATCAAGGCATGGCCGGTCGTCCCGCTGCCGGCAAAGAAATCCAAGACCAGCGCGTCCGGATCGTTTTCCGTCATGATCTTCAGGGCGTCATAGACGGTCCAGAGGCTTTTCGGGAACGTGAAACCCGCGCCGGGCATCATCGCATCGAGCAGCTTGGTGCCGTATTCGCTGGCGTCGTATCTGGCGTTCTGCCAGACGCTGCGCATCGTTCCGGAAACCTTGTGAAAGATGATCTGGACGCTCGCGCGCCCCATCTTCGGCTCGAGCTTGTCGAGGATCTTGGGCACGGAATCGCGCGCGTAACGCCATTTCTTCTCGTCGCCGGAATCGGTCACCGGCCAGACTTCGATGCTTCCGTCGCCGCGCGGCACGTTGGCCGCGGCGGGATGGAACTCGCTCGAAGGCACGGCGCCGATGTCCAGGATTTTGCCGTCGCGCACGATGAAGGGGTAGAAGCAGTTGCGCGCATCGGCGCGATCGGATTCCGTGCCGCTGTCGCGCAGGTTGCGCGAGTCGATTTCGGCCTTGAGCACGTCGGCGAGGTATTTCCTCTTGTCCGCCGGATAGACGATGATCCCCGTCTCATGCACGTAGGAGATATTGGTGCCCTGCTGTCCCCGGGGGTTGTGAACGATCGAGACGGTGGCGTGCTCATGGGAGTCCTCGCCGAAGATCTCCTTGAGCACGATCGCGAGCGTTGCAGCCTCGTTTTCGTCGATGGTGCAGAACAGCACGCCGTCCGGGCGCAGCAGGTCCTTGGCCAGCTTGAGCCTTGGATAGATCATCGACAGCCAATTGGAATGAAAGCGGCCGTTCGTCTCCAGGTTGCCGGTCGGCTTCAAATTTCCTTCGGCCTGACCGGTGAGCTCGAGATAGGCGCGGATGCCGTCGCCGTAGTCGTTGGGATAGATGATGTTGCGGCCGGTGTTGTACGGCGGGTCGATGAAGATGGCTTTGATGCGCTTGCCGTAGCTCCTGCGCAGCAGCTTGAGCACCTCGAGGTTGTCGCCTTCGATCATCAGGTTGCCGGTCGTGTCCCAATCCACGCTCTCGGCCGGTTTGGGGAGCAAGGTGCCGGTCGAAGGTGTCAGCGCGATCTGGCGCGCCCGCCTCTTTCCGCTCCAATTGAGCGCGTATTTCTCCTCGCGCTCGCCGGCCTCCTCGCCCAGCAATTGCTTGAGGACGTCGAAGTCGACTTTGCCCTCCTCGACCGCCTCGGGGAACAGCCGCTTCAACGCGTCGATGTTGTCCGCAACGATCCCGGCGCTCTCGGTATCGGCATCGCCGGGGAAAATCTTTTTCATGACGGCTTTCGTGGGATAGGGCGGTGGAGCAGTCTAGCGTAAACCGGTCTCAGCCTCCGATCCCCTTATCAGGACTGTTTCGGACGGCGGCGGCATCGGCTAAAGCTGCCCCATGTTCCTGTCGATCGCCACGACCCACCGGCCGGCCACCGATCTCGGCTACCTGCTGCACAAGCATCCCGAGCGCGTGCATGAGACCGAGCTCGGCTTCGGCAAGGCGTTCGTCTTCTATCCCGAGGCCACGGACGCGCGTTGCGAGGCGGCGCTGGTGCTGGACATCGATCCTGTCGGGCTGGTGCGCGGCAGGGGATCCAGCGACGGCCTGCTCGATCAATACGTCAACGACCGGCCCTACGCCGCTTCGTCGTTCCTGTCCGTCGCCTTGGCGCGCACACTTCGGACCGCGATGGGCGGAACCTCGAAGGAGCGTCCCGAGCTTGCGCTGGCCGCGATCCCCTTGGACGTGGCGGTGACGCCGCTGCCGGCGCGCGGCGGCGAGAGGCTCGTGCGCGATCTTTTCGAGCCGCTTGGCTGGACCGTGGAGGTGGAAGCGATAGAGGGCATCGGTTCGCAGGCCGGGCACGGTTCGCGCTATGTGTCGCTGCGGCTGCGCGGCGAGGCGCGGCTGAGCGCCTTGCTCAATCACCTCTACGTCCTCATTCCCGTGCTGGACGACGGCAAGCACTATTGGGTCGGCGAGGACGAGATTTCCAAGCTGCTCTCCCACGGCGAGGGATGGCTCGAGACGCATCCCGCCAAGGAATTGATCGTCCAGCGTTACCTGAAGCACCGCCGGGTGCTGGCCAATATGGCGCTGGCGCGGCTCGCACCGGAAACCGAGGACGAGGAGGCCGCGCCCGAACGCCGCGATGCGCCCGAGGAGGCGCTGGAGCGGCCGATCCGCCTGAACGATGCGCGGATGGACGCCGTGATCGATGCCTTGCGCGCGTCAGGCGCCAAGTCTGTCGCGGATCTGGGTTGCGGCGAGGGCAAGCTGCTGGCGCGCTTGATGCGCGAGCGCTGGGCCGAGCGTCTGATCGGCGTGGATGCCTCGGCGCGGGAGCTGGAACGGGCCGTGAAGAGGTTGAAGCTGCACGAATCTGGTGGGCCACCGGAAGGACGCATCACGCTCCTGCATGGCGCGCTGACCTATCGCGACAAGCGTATTGCCGGCGTCGACGCAGCCGCGCTTGTCGAAGTCATCGAACATCTCGACCCCGACCGCTTGCCGTCCCTGGCGCGCGCCCTGTTCCGCGAGGCCCGTCCGGGCACGGTCGTGGTGACCACGCCGAACGCGGAGTACAACGCGCTGTTTCCCGATCTCGCCAAGGGCGCCTTCCGCCATCCCGATCATCGCTTCGAATGGACGCGCCGACAGTTCCGCGACTGGGTGCGTTCGATCGAAACAGCGTTCGGCTATCGCGCCGAGCTGCGTGACATAGGACACGTGAACGAAGAGCTCGGCTCGCCGACGCAGATGGCGGTGTTCACGCGATGAGAGCGCCCGACAAGCTGCAGATCGAGATTCCGGATTTCGCGCTGGTGGTGCTGATCGGCGCCAGCGGATCCGGCAAGTCGACCTTTGCCGCGAAGCACTTCCTGCCGACCGAGATCATCTCCTCCGATCATTGCCGTGGTCTGGTATCGGACGACGAGACCGATCAATCGGTGTCGGCCGATGCGTTCGATCTGGTGCGGGCGATTGCCGAGAAGCGGCTGAAACACCGCAAGCTGGCCGTCATCGACGCGACCAATGTGCGCGCAGCCGACCGCAAGAGCTGGGTCGAGGTCGCACGGCGTTGGCATGCGCTTCCCGTCGCGCTGGTGATCGAGCCGGGCATCGATATCTGCATCGCGCGCAACAAGACGCGCCCCGACCGTCAGTTCGGCGGCCAGGTGGTGCAGCGCATGGTCTCGGAGATTCGCAAAGGGCTGCGCGGTCTGCAGCGTGAGGGGTTCCGGCAGGTCTGGCAATTGAGCACGCCGGAAGGCGTCGAGGCGGCCACCGTGACGCGTCAGCCGCTCTGGACCGACAAGCGCGCGGATCGCGGCCCGTTCGACATCATCGGCGACGTCCATGGCTGTGCCGACGAATTGGAGAGCCTGCTGCGGGAACTGGGCTACTTCGTCTCATGGGATGACGGACGACAGGTCACCGTGACTCCGCCGCCCGGGCGCAAGGCGGTGTTCGTGGCGACCTCGTCGATCGCGGCCCGCGTTCGCCCGATGTGCTGCGCATTGCCATGCATATGGAGGAAACGGGCAGCGCCTATGTGATCCAGGGCAACCACGACCGCAAGCTGTTCCGCTGGCTCGACGGGCGCAACGTCACCATCGGTCATGGGTTGCAGCAGTCGATCGACCAGCTCTTGGCCGAAGATGATGCGTTCCGGGCCAAGACCAAGGCGTTTCTCGACTCCCTGCGCAGCCATGCCTGGCTCGACGGCGGCAGGCTTGCCGTCGCCCATGCCGGCCTGAAGGAAGAGATGATCGGGCGCGGCTCGGGCGCCGTGCGCGAATTCGCGCTGTTCGGCGAGACGACCGGCGAGATGGACGAGTTCGGGCTGCCGGTTCGGCGTGATTGGGCGTCCGAATATCGCGGCGACACGGCAGTGATCTACGGCCATGTCGCCACCTCCGAGATCCAATGGGTGAACAACACGCTGTGCATCGACACGGGCTGCGTCTATGGCGGCAAGCTCACCGCCTTGCGCTGGCCCGAGAAACAGATCGTCAGCATGCCCGCGGCGAAGGTTTACTACGAACCGGTCCGACCGCTTGCTCCCGTGCCCGAGGCTCGCTCGGCACAGGCGGAGTCCGACGATATTCTGGACATTGACGATGTCACCGGCCGACGCTGGATCGAGACGGAATTGCGCGGGCGAATCGTCGTCGCCGAAGAGAATGCGGCCGCGGCGCTGGAGGTCATGAGCCGCTTCGCGCTCTCCCCGCAATGGCTCGTCTATCTGCCGCCCACCATGTCGCCTTCGGAGACCAGCTCACGCGAAGGCTGGCTGGAGCGTCCCGAAGAGGCCTTCGAGCATTTCCGCAAAAACGGCGTCGGCGAGGTCGTGTGCGAGGAGAAGCACATGGGATCGCGCGCCATCGTCGCGCTGTGCCGCGATGCCGCTGCGGCGCGCACGCGCTTCGGCGTCACGGGCGATGCGACCGGCGCGATCTGGACGCGAACGGGGCGCGGCTTCTTCGCCGATGCGGAAACGACCGAGGCGGTGCTGGCGCGGCTGCGCATGGTGGTCGAGCGTATCGGCGCATGGGAGGAATTGGCGACCGACTGGCTGCTGCTCGATGCCGAGATCATGCCGTGGTCGGCCAAGGCCGGCGCGCTGATCGACAATCAGTACGCCCCGGTCGCGATCTCCTCGCGCGCCGGACTTGCCGCCGCCAATGACGCGCTCGCACGCGCCGCCGCGCGCGGCGTGCCGGTCGAGGCGCTTCGCGAGCGGTTCATCGCGCGCGCCGAGAGGGCGCAAGCTTATTCCAGCGCTTGGGCACCTTATGTATGGCCGGTCTCGGGCGTCGACGATCTGCGCGTCGCTCCCTTTCATCTGCTGGCGAGCGAAGGCCGCGTCTGGTTCGACCGCGATCACGTCTGGCACATGCAATTCGCCGACCGGCTGGGAGACGCGGGAGAAGCCATCGTCGCCAAGACGCGCTGGAAGCTCGTCGATCTTTCGGACGAAGCCGCCTGTGCCGCCGCTATCGACTGGTGGGAAGAGCAGACCGCCCATGGCGGCGAAGGCATGGTGGTCAAGCCGAGACCGTTCACCGCGCGCGGCGCCAAGGGCCTGCTGCAGCCCGCGCTGAAGGTCCGTGGCCGCGAATATCTGCGTATCATCTACGGGCCGGAGTACGACGCGGCGGAGCATCTTTCGCGTCTGCGTGAGCGCGGCGTCGGCGGCAAGCGAAATCTGGCAATTCGCGAGTTCGCACTCGGCCATGAGGCGCTCAGGCGCTTCGTGGCGCATGAGCCGCTCCGGCGCGTGCATGAGTGCGTCTTCGGCGTCCTGGCTCTCGAGAGCGAGCCGATCGATCCGCGCCTTTGACCGGTTGCGGGTTTCCTGCGATGGCGGTGTGCATGCTCGAAATCTACGTCGACGCCGACGCCTGTCCTGTAAAAGCCGAGGTGGAAAAGGTGGCGGTACGCCACGGCCTCCACGTTCATGTCGTCAGCAATGGGGGTATTCGGCCGCGTTCAAACCCGCTGGTCCACTCGGTTGTCGTGGGCGACGGCGCCGACGCGGCTGATGATTGGATCGCCGATCATATCGAGGCTGGTGATATCGCCGTTACCGCAGACATCCCCTTGGCCGCCCGCTGTCTAGCCAAGGGCGCGCGGGTCCTTAGGCCCAACGGTGAACCCTTCACACAGGACAATATCGGCGTGGCGATAGGCATGCGTGAATTCCAGCGCCATTTGCGCGAGGCGTCCGGAGCCCAAACCTACAATGCCGGCTTTACGCCCAAGGACCGCTCCCGCTTCCTGAACGCGCTCGACAATGACATCCAGGCGATCAAGCGAATGCGGTAGCGGGCACCGGCACCCGCTATCTCGCTGCAATGAGAAACTTAGCGCAAGGGCGAAAAATCGGTGTTGCTGTGCTGTTCGCCGTTTCCTGTTTTGACAATGATCGCGCCCTTGTCCGCGTCAAGCGGGACTTTGGCTTCGAGATAGGTGTCCTCGATCACGCGAAAGGCCGCCGGCTTGCCGTGAAACGAGACGCTGACGGCGTTCGAAAATCCCTGGCCGAGGATGCCGAGCCAGTGTCCGGCTTTTGCCGCCGGCACGAGCGGCCGTACGATGGCCGCCGCCCCGCGCAGCTTCAGGCTGTAGACGATGCCCAGATCCGAGCTGCCGCCCTGCTCGGTCACGCCGTAAAAGCGGCCGTTGGTGTGGAGGTAAAGTCCGGACGTCAGAACGCAGCCGGCTTGGACCTGGTTGCAGCTCCCCGCGGTCCCGAACCCGTTGAACTCGTCGGTATAGTTTCCCGAAGGCGTGATCTTGTAGAGGCTTTCGGGCCCATAACCGCCGCTCTCGTACGCCGACGACGCATCGTACAGATTGCCGTCGGGGCCGAGCGTCAGACGAAAGTCCGGAGTTGCGGCATCATCCGAGGCTGAATCGAAACTGTGCAGGATGGTGAACTTGCCCTTCGGGTTCAGCTTGTAGATCGTGCCTTGATTGCTGGTGCCCCCGATCGCGGTCTGGCCGAAGAAATTGTCGCCCACTTGTGTGACGCCGGCAAACGGGCTGAGCCCTACCGCGAAGTTGTAGACGATGGTGACGGCACCGGACGTCGTTATCCGATAGAGTACGCCGTGGTTGAAGCCGTCGTTGCCGCCCTGGTCGGTGGTGCCATAAAGATTGCCGTCGGAACCCACGGTCAGCGGGATCGGATTGACGTCGTAGCCGTCGCCCACGGCGGACGGGAATGCTCCGTCATTTTGCAGATAGCCCTGGAACACGTGCAGGGTCGTGAAGGTGCCGGATGGCGTGATCTGGAAAACGGTACCGGAATTCGAGTCGTCGGCGCGCGTCGTGCCGTAGAAATTTCCGTCCGGACCGAGGGTCAGCGCGCTCGGCCATTCGGTATCCGCGGCGTTATAGGGGGGAAACGAATAAATGACATTGAAGGACTTTTTCTTCGGATTGAACTGGAAGATGATCCCGCTGCTGCTCTCGTTGTCTTGCCATATCGCACAGGTGCCGTAGAGCAAACCGTCGGCTCCCAGCGTCATGCCCGAGCTGCATTCGGCGCCTAGCCCGAGGTCGGCCACCGGCGTTTCCGTGCCGTCCGGCGTGATGGCGTAGATGCTGTCCCCGGTCTCGCCGTACATGGTCGCGTGCCGGTCTTGGACCAGCATTCCCGCCCCCTGGTTCCCCGTGGGACCGTAAGGGGCGAAACTGAAAATGGGGGCGAACGTGGCGCCCTTCGCCAGAGCGGCGCCCGGCAACGCAGCCAGGGCGGCACCCAGCATCAGGCAGAACGCAAGCCGCTTTGTCCCCCGGTTTTGCCCTTTGATGACTGCGTTTTTCATCGACGTCGCCTCCTCGAATTGAGCGGGCCGACCATGCCAAGGCGTTTTGGATGTTGCTTCATGCAAACGGATGAAAATCGGGCTAAACTTCCGTCCTCGGACCGTGGCGAGGGACAAGCTCTTTGGGTGGCGAAGCGGAAATTATCGACTTGGCCTACGAGGCGGCAATCGCTCCTGAACTGTGGGGCGCGGTGTGCGAGCGGTTCTCGGACCTCATGCTGGGCGGGGCAACGACATTGCTCGTCCAGGATCAACTGACCGGCGAGGGAGACGGTCTCTCGCTTCGCATGGATCCGGCAGAGCTGGCCCAGATATTCAAATTTGCGACACGAAACCCGCTGCTGAAAATCGCGGAGTTTCCCGTGCGGCCTCGCATTTTGACGGACGAGGAAAAGCTCCCCAAATCCGAACTGATCCGCTCGGAGTACTACAACGAATTCATGCAACCGAACGAAATCCATTCTCTGCTGATCGCCCGGCTTGCAGTCGAAGACAACATCACGGTAGTGCTCAATGTCGCCCGGTCAAGAAATCGCGATGGCTTCGGGCGGGCGGAGATCGAGACCGCCAGCCGCCTCCAACCTCATCTTGCCCGGGCCTGCAGCCTCAGCCGCCGGCTGTCCGGAATGCGCGGTGTCGACAGCGGTCTGAAAGAATACGCGGACCGCTGTACCGACGGCATATTCCTTGTCGACCGCACAGCCCGCGTCGCGTACATGAACGGCGCTGGAGAATCGCTCCTCGCAGGTGCGCGCGGCTTGGTTCAGCGTCACGGCGTCCTGCGAGCGGTGTCGGAGCACGGAACCCGAAAGCTTCATGCCCTGATTTCGAGAGCCGCTGCCGCCAAGGATGATCGTTCCGGCGGCGTGGCGTCTCTAGAAAGAGAAACAGGTCGTGCGCTGTCGGTGACCGTCATGCCGGTTTCCCCCGCGCGCGTGCCGACATTCTGCCGGACGTCTACCGTCCTGCTTTCGGTCCACGATCCGGATGAAAGGCTTCCGGCATCGGACGAACGGCTGCGGCTGCTTTTCAATTTTTCCCGAGCCGAAGCGCGGCTCGCCGTTCAACTGCTGGAAGGCCGCAGTCTTAAAGAGGGGGCGGAGAAGCTGGGCGTCAGCATCAACACCGTTCGGTCGCAACTCGCGAGCCTGTTCGCCAAGACCGACACGCGGCGACAGGCCGAATTGCTTCGGCTGCTCGCGGCTTCCATCGGTTCAACCGCGGCCTAGGACAGCCTAACGCGCCTAAGTTATTGACCCGGCGCGGAAAAGACACTGGCGGAGCCGGAGGGATTCGAACCCTCGATACGCCTTTTCAAACGTATAACGGTTTAGCAAACCGCCGCCTTCAGCCTCTCGGCCACAGCTCCGTGGGGCGCCTTTTGCCCGAGAAAAGCGGCGCCCTCAAGGATTCTTCTAGGCTTTGCCTGGGTTAGAATCTTGCGCGTCTTGCCAGTCCGCCGGGAACGGCGCAGCATCCCTGGTCCGGGGACCCGTCGAGGGCCCGGAAGGCCAAGGGGGCCGCGCGCTTCACGCGCGCGGGCCGCGCGACGTCCTCGGGAAACCCCGGCACATGCGTGCCGGAGCGAGGAGCGCGCGATGCAAGTCAGACATATCCTGCGTGAGAAGGGCTCGGAGATCGTCACGATCTCGGCGGAGGCCACGCTGTCGGAAGCCTCGCGCCTTCTCGCCCGCAAGCGCATCGGCGCGGTGATCGTGCGCGGCGAGGCGGGCGGGCTCGCGGGCATCCTCTCCGAGCGCGACGTGGTGCGCGCGGTGGCGGAGGAGAGCGTGGGCGCGCTGGCGCGGCCGGTGCACGTCTACATGACGTGCGACGTCGCCACGTGCTGCGAGGACGATTCCGTCGACGCGCTGATGGAGATGATGACGCGCGGCCGCTTCCGCCATGTGCCGGTGGCGCGCGACGGCAGCCTCGTCGGCATCGTCTCCATCGGCGACGTCGTCAAGTCGCGCATCGATGAGACGGTGCGCGAAGCGGCGGCGCTGCGCGAATACATCAGCGCCGCCGGCTGAAAGCGCGAACGGGTCACGCGTGCTTCGCGTGACCCGTGAATTGCGCGCAAATCAAGAGATCTCGAACCTCAGTTGCCCAGGCCCTCGATGCGTCCGCGCCGCGTGACGTCGCCGATCAGTTCGACGCTGCCGCCATAGGACTTTGCGTGTCCGCCGCCGGAGACATCGATCAGGCCCGCGTTGTCGAACGTGGCGGCGTGCACTTCCAGCTGTCCGCCCGAGCCGTTGCCGCCATCCGGGCCTTCCACCGTCACGGGGTTGAAGCAGCCCGACGTGTACTGGCTCTTCCCGCCGGCGCCGCCATGCATGAGGAGGCTGCCGTTGTTGGTGAAGGTGCCGCTGGCATAGAACCATTCGTCGCCGCCCGCGCCGCCGCCGCTCGATCCCGAGCCGCCGTTGGAGACCGCGCCGTCCGCGCCGCTCGCATCGATCACCGCACCGCTTGCGATCGTGATCGCGCCCTTGCTGGAGGAGAAGATGACGGCGCCGCCGCCATTGGCGCCGGGCTGGCCATAGAAATCGCCCGACCAGAAGCCGCCGCCGCCGGCGCCGCCGCCGGCGCCGCCCACGAGCTTGCGCACCGGCATCTTCAAGCCGCCGGGGCCGGGCGGGTCGTTCTGCGGCGTGCCGCCGGCGTCGACGGGATAATCTCCGGGCAGGCCCGGCTGGCCGCGGCTCGCGTTGCCGCCGCCGCCCCCGCCTCCTGCCGTGACCACTTCGGGGCTGCATTGCCCTTGCACGCCGCCGATGGGACCGCTGCCGCCGCCGCCGCCCGCGGTGTTGGTCGCGGACGCGCCCGTGCCGCCATTGTAGGGGGGAGTGTTCTGGTCGGGCGCGGCGCCACCGGCGCCGGCGGCCGCGGCGATGGTGAACTTGCCGGCGAAATTGATGTCCTGCTTCGACAGGAACATCGCCGGATTGGTTCCATAGATCACCAGATTCACGGTGGGCTCGACGGTCATGTCGGTGAAATTGTAGGCGTTGAACTTCTGCCCGTTCCACTTGACCACCTTGAACGGCAGGGTGAAGGCCGCGAAGCCGCCGCTCGCCGAATCCCAGACCACGCCGGTGTCGGTGTTCATCCACACCAGCCCGTTGCCGTCATGGAATTGCGCGTCGAAGCTTCCGGCGCTGCCGTTGCTGACCGGCAGCTTCTTGCTCCTGGACATGCCCAGGTCGTCCGCGGTTGCGAGGGCCGACGACGCCGCCAGGGCGGCAAGCGAACAGGCGATGAATTTGCTTTTCATGGGACAGCTCCGGCGGATTGCGGTTGGGGAAGAGACCGCGCAAACTTGGCGCTCACGTCGTCCCGGCGACAACGGGTAATGCCGGGCAGATGCGGGCATCTCAGGACATGACGGCGGAAAACGGCGAAAAACCGTCCTCGCGGCGGCTGGATACGTGGAAGGAGATCGCGACCTATTTCGGCCGCGACGAACGCACGGTCCGGCGCTGGGAAGCCGGCCGCGGCCTTCCGGTCCATCGCGTGCCGGGCGGCGCGGGCGGCACCGTCTATGCGTTCGAGGCGGAGCTCGCGGCCTGGCTTCGCGGACATCCCGAGACCGGCGAAAGCGCGAAAGCGGCGTCCGCTCCTTCGGCCGAAGCCAGGCCGCGCACCGGACTCTATGCCTGGCTCGCGGCCGCCGGCCTGGCCGCGGTCGCGCTCACGATCGGACTTGCGCAGGTCCTGTCCCCACGCGAGGCGCCGCCGCGCGCATCATCCCACGATCCGCAGGCGGTCGCGTTCTATCGCTCGGGACTTTACGAGTGGCAGACGCGCACGCCCGTGGGCCTGGAGCACGCGGTGGCGGATTTCAAGCAGGCGATCGCACACGACCCGCGCTATGCCGAGGCCTATGCCGGGCTCGCGGATTGCTACAACCTCCTGCGCGAATACACGACGATGCCGCCGGGCGAGGCCTATCCGCAGGCCAAGGCGGCGGCGGAACGCGCCATCGCGCTCGATCCCGCCATCGCCGAGGCGCATGCGGCGCTCGCTTTCGACGATTTCTACTGGTCGCGCGACGTGCGCGCGGCCAACCGGGAATTCCTGCGGGCGCTCGCGCTCGATCCGCGCAACGCGGCGGCGCATCACTGGTATGCGACGTTCCTGATGACCATCCGCGAATTCCCCCGGGCGGTCTCGGAGATCGAAAAGGCGCAAGCGCTCGATTCGGCGTCGACCGCGATCCTGGCCGACAAGGGGCTGATGCTGTTCTATGACGGCAAGAGCGAAGAGGCGGTGGCGCTTCTGGCGCAGCTCGAGCAGGCCGAACCCGCCTTTCTTTCGACCCATCAATATCTGGCATCCATCTACGGCGCGCGCGGCGACGACGGCTCCTTCCTGCGGGAGGTGACGGCGGCGGCCGCCGCGCGCCACAGCGAGGAAGACCGCAGGATCGCCGACGCCGGCGTGGCGGGCTTCGCCGCCGGCGGGCGCCAAGCGATGTTCAAATCCATGCTGGTCGTGGACAGGGATCTATACGCGCAAGGCAAGATTTCCGCGTACGCGCTCGCGCTCGCCTATGCCGACGTGAACGACGAAGCCGATACAATCGTCTATCTGAAACTGAGCCTGGCGCGCCACGAAACCGACAACGTGGCACTCGCGGTCGAGCACCGCCTGGAAGGCCTGCGCGGAAGGTCCGAGTTCCGGCCATTGCTGTCGATGGCCGGATTAGATTCGCATGTGTGACGCGGGGGGGAGTCGATTGCTGTCGATACAACCCACCCCAATGTCATGGCCCGCGAATGCGGGCCACCCAGGTGGGTTCTGCATGCTATTGAAGAATTCGCACGCGGAGACGCGGAGGACGCGGAGTTGATCTTATTTTCCGCGTCCTCCGCGTCTCCGCGTGATCCTTCTGAAAAAGCGCGACAGATGTCATCTGGGTGGCCCGCATTCGCGGGCCATGACAGGTTTTTCCTGGATCACAATCCGTCTACGCCACCTTCGCCGCCGCGATGTAGTCGTCGACGACCTTGTTCAGCACGTCCAGCGGCAGGGCGCCGGAGAGCAGCACGGTGTCGTGGAATTTGTGGAGGTCGAACTTCGCGCCCAGCGCGGCCTTGGCCTTGTCGCGCAGCTTCAGGATCGTGAGCTTGCCGACCATGTACGCGCAGGCCTGTCCCGGCCACACGCAGTAGCGCTCGATCTCCGTCACCGCCGAGGCTTCCTGGTCGCCCAGCGTGTCGACGTAGTATTTCACCGCCTGCTCGCGGCTCCATTTCTTCGCATGCATGCCGCTGTCGACGACGAGGCGCACGCCGCGGAACATGGAATCGTGGAGCTGTCCGATCTGGCCCCAGGGATCGTTCTCGTACATGCCCATCTCGCCCGCGAGCTGCTCGGCATAGAGCGCCCAGCCTTCGATATAGGCGGTGAAGCCCGAGACCTTGCGGATCAGCGGCAACGGCGATTCCTGGCTGATCGAGATCTGCAGGTGATGGCCGGGAATGCCCTCGTGATAGGTGAGCGTGGGCAGCGTCCAGCTCGGCACCTCGGCGGTATCGCGCAGGTTGATGTAATAGGTGCCCGGCCGCGAGCCGTCGAGCGAGGCGTTCTGGTAATAGCCGCCCGGCGCGCCGGCCTCGGTGTATTTGGGCACGCGCTTGATGAGGAGGTCGGCCTTGGGCAGCGCGCCGAAAAAACCCGGAAGCTTGGCGCGGATCGCCTGCACCTTCACGTTCAAATCGGCGATCAGCTTGTCCTTGCCCGCGTCGGTGTTCTCGTAGCGGAACTTGGGATCGTTATACATCGCGCGCAGCCGCTCGCCGACCGTGCCCTTGGTCATGCCGTGGCCCTGCATGATCGCGTCGATCTTGGCGGTGTGGTCCCTGACCACGTCGAGGCCGAGCTGGTGGATCTCTTCGGGCTTCATGCTCGACGTCGTCGAGGCTTCGAGCGAGGCGGCGTAATAGGCATCGCCGTCGGGCAGGCGCCACACGCCCGCGTCGTGCACGGCCTTGGGCTGCAGGCTCTTGAGGAACGCGATCTGGCGGTCGAGCGCGGGATAGACGCGCTGCACCAGGAGGCGGGTTGCGACCTTGGCATAGTCGCCGTCGATCTTCTTCTCCTTGGCGCGGCGCGCGACGGATTCGACCATCGGCGACTTCTCCGGCGCGACGCCGCGCAGATGCGTCATCTGCTCGAGCGCGCGTGCGATCACGAAATCTGGCGGGACGATGCCCGCGGCGACGTCGTGCTCGGCGACCTCGCGCTCCTGGTCGAGACAGGTCGAGAATTCCGAAAGCCGCGCGAGATAGGCGTCGGCGTCGTCCTTGACCTCTATGCGGTGCTGGCTGTCGAGGAAGTCCGGCGCCTGGCTGTAGGAGCCGGTGAGCTGGCTGAGCGTGTAAGGCGAGCCGACGCCGCTGCTGTATTGCGCGAACCGCTTGCCGTCGTCTTCCTGCTGCTGCAGGCCGTAGAGAACGACGTCGTAATTGACCGCGTCCATGCCCGTCAGCTTGTCGCGGTCGATTGTCTTCAACCGCGCGAGCTGGTCGGTGTTCAGGCGTTTGAAGAACTCGATCTGCTCGAGCGAGCGGTCGGAGATCATGAACTTCTGATAGGCGCGGTCGCCCTTGTCCATGCCGAGATTGGTCGCGAATTCCGGCGCCTGATCGATGATCTCGTCCATGAAGGCATCGAACAGCGTGTTCATCTTCGCCGCTTCGGGCGAGCCGGCGGCGGCGGGCGCTGCAGTGGCGGCGCGGGCGATGCCGCCCGCGGTCAAGGCGATGGCGGCGGCGCCGCTGAAAAGCACGCAACGACGGTCGAGCATGAAGAACCCCTCTGATGGCGGGGAACATTTAAGGAGCGCGCCCGCGCCCGGCAAGACTAGTGGGAATCGCAACGAGTTCACGGTTGCGTGCGGGACACGAACATGACCGGGGCGAAAGGTTGCGGACGAACACGGTAAATTTTCGCGGGAACGCCGCACCTGCCCCGCGCGTTTAAGTGTCAGATATCAAAGGGAGTTGCGTGATGAGATACGATCTCAGGAACGCCGCATTCGCGCTTGCCTTGACGGTCATCGCCGGCGGCGCGGCCTGGGCGCAAACGAGCGGCGCTGCGACGTCGGGCACCTCCACCTCAGGAACATCGACGGCCGGCACGACCACGAGCGGCACGGCCACGACGGGAACGACGTTGGGAAGGACCGGAACGCCCAATACCACGACGCCGTCCACCACGATGCCCAATTCCAATCCGTACACGCCCGGGTCGAGCGTCTCGCCGAGCGGCACGCCCGCGCCCGATACGGCCAGCACGCAGCCTGGATGTCAGGCGGGTGCCGCAGGCTCGCCGACGCCGCTGCCCTGCAGTCCCGCGCCCGTGTCGCCCAATCCGCAGCCGACCACGGCGGTCAATCCGCAATGCGAGCCGGGCCAGGCCCAGACGCCGACCGGCAAGCCTTGCTCGTAATTCACCAGCCCGGCCGGAACTTATCCGACGGGGAAGGGTTCTTTGATCGAGGCAACTGGGCGTGTCCGCTGTCGCCCGCCGCAACCAAGCAACCACAAAGGAAATAGGAGCGGACCATGAACATCCGAAATCTCGTGCTTTCAAGCGCCAGCGCGCTTGTGCTGACCACCGGGCTCGCGTTCGCGCAGAGCAACGATCCGTATACGCACAATCCGACGCCCGAGGAGCGCGCGCAGACCCAGCAGCTCAACGACCAGGCGCAGGGCCAGGCCACGTCCGACACCGATGCCAGCCAGGCCGGCCAGCAGCAATACCAGCAGCAACAGCAGCAGTATCAGGACCAGCAGCAGCGCTACCAGAACGACCAGCAGGCCTACCGCGACCAGCAGCAGGACTATTGGGACCAGCGCGCGGATTACAATTACGACCGCACCCATCCCGGCGGCTGGTGGCATGACCGCTACGAGCGCGCGTCGCTGAACCACTTCTACGACATCCCGCGCTCCGAGCTGATCGATC
>JAJPHG010000007.1 GCA_021325375.1 Alphaproteobacteria bacterium
CACCCGATCCCATTCCGAACTCGGCCGTTAAAGCCTCCAGCGCCCATGGTACTGCGTCTCAAGACGCGGGAGAGTCGGTCGCTGCCAGGTCTGCCAAGAACGTTTGCTACGAAAAAATCCCGCCATCACAAACAACGAAGAGCCCCGCGAGAGAAATCTCGCGGGGCTTTTTGTTTGTGCGATTGTCCGGCGCGGTTACGCGATGCGCAGCTTGTCGAGGTCGGCTTGCTGGCCGTTGAAACGATCCAGATCCCCGCTTCCCGGCACGCCCGGCGTCGTGCCCGCCTCGGCGTATTGCCAGAACGCGTAGCTCGCCCAGCCATGGGGAAGGGTCGGCGCCGGATTGCTCGTGTAATGGGCGACCCAGAGCGGGTAGGCGTCGAATCCGGCAGGATTTCCAAGCACCGACCAAAAGCCCGCCCGCGTATAGATGATCGGCTTGCATTTCGCGGCATTGGACACTTGGGCGAGCCACAGCCTAAGCCCGGCTATGTATTTGCCGTTGTTCGCAGGATCCCAAGGCCCGTCATAGTTCGGGTTGTCCTCCACGTCGAGCACCGGCGGCAGATCGCCCTTGCCGACGCCTGCCTTTTGCAGCGCCTGACACATGAGATCGGCTTGCTTCTGGAAATCCTGGGTCGCGCGGAAGAAGTGATACAGCCCGCACGCCAGACCGTTGGCCTTTGCGCCGGAGAAATTGTCCTCGAGCCTCGCGTCAAGACGGGTCCCATAGGCGCCCCGCACGAAGGCGAATTGATTGTTGTTCGCCACCTGGCTCCATTTGATCGGACCCTGCGCGTCATGCACGTCAATCCCGTTCAGCACCGCTTTCTCCCGTCTTCCAATGACGGCGCAATATTTCACCTCCGCTTCGACATTTGCGTGATCGCCGTCACGGCCCGCTTATCCGGCCAGGCTGCAGATGAGCCCCGCGAGATCGATCTCGCGGGGCTTCGTCTGACGCCGTGCCGGTTGGCGCTCGCCTATCCCTCGTATTTGAACGACAGCATCACGCGGGCGCGGTAGGCGACGACCTTGCCGTTCTCGACCTTCATGTCGAGCTTGCCGATCTCGGCGACGCGCAGGTCGCGCAGCGACTTCGCCGCCGCATGCACCGCGTTCTTCGCCGCGTCCTCCCACGATTTGTCGCTGGTGCCGATGATCTCCGTGACGCGATAAACCCCTTCCGATTTCTTGGCCATGACGGGTCCTCTCCTTGGCGGCGCCCTACCGGCCCCGCTTGCGCGAGCTTACTCCGAAGGGCCCAACAAAGCCGGGCTTTTTTTGACGCCGCCGGACAACCCGCACTCCCGGCGTGGGAGGCACCGGCGTGCTACGCCCGCGTCAGCGTCCTTAGTCGAAGCGCATTCTGCGCGGCGTGCCCCAGTGCGGTGTTGTCGAAGATCACCCAGGCGTCGGGCGCGATGCGGCCGGCGAGCGCGCGAATAGCGCCTTGCCCGTAGTCCGAGTGATAAATCTTCGGGCTGCCATGCAGGCGCCAGTACTCGAAGCCGCGCCAGCCTCCGGCCGCGAAGGGGCCGATGGGGGGATCGGCGGCGACGCGTGCAATGCGGTGCGCGACGAGCAGCGCATCGGCCTCATCGGCGAACCAGCTCGCGTGCCGCGGCTCGAGCGCGGCCGATCCGCGATAGAGCGCGCGCAGCTCGGCGAAGAAATCCCCCGGCGCGAAGGCGAGGCTGGGCGGGAGCTGGATCAATAGGCAGCCGAGCTTTTCGCCGAGCGCGCCGCACTCGCCCAGGAACCGCGTCAGCGGCTCTCGCGCGTCTTTCAGCCGCGCCTCATGCGTGATCGCGCGCGGCATCTTGACCGAAAATGAGAAGTCTTGCGGCGTCTCTTTCGCCCAGCGGGCATAGGTCGCCGGCCGATGCGGACGGTAGAACGACGAGTTGATCTCCACCGCGTTCAGCCGCGCGGCATAGCGCGAAAGATGCGGTCCGTTCCCGGGAAAGCACGTCGCGTGCTCGCGCCGGATCGCCCAGCCTGCCGTCCCGATCCTAACCATGGCACTTTGCCAACGTTCGGTACCGCCGGAAGCTCCATGCCGGCGCGCTTGATCTCCCACGCCAGGACGAATATCGATATCGCGAAAGCAACATTGTTCCGGACCGGCTTTCGCATGGACACCGCCATCCGCCGCGGCGATCTCGTTCACCTGGGGCTGTTGCTGGCCGCGCTCGCGGCCGCCTATGTCGTGCCGTTCGAGCTGCTTCTGCTCGCCTATATCGTGCTGGGACCGGCGCATTATTTCACCGAGATCTCCTGGCTGCACGACCGCTCCTATTTCATGCCGCATCGCGCGCTGGCGGCGGTCCTGGCGCTCGCGGCCTTCGGCGGCATGTTCATCGCCGAGCCTTACTGGTCCGGCGTGCTCCTGTGGTGCTGCCTGCTGGCCAGCGCGATCGCCGCACTCGGCCTCTCCCGGCCGCGCGCCATCATGCTGGGGTTCGTGGCGCTGGCGCTGACGCTACTGCTCGCCTGGGGCGGCGCGCCGTTCGTGCTCGCGGGCATCCTCCTTCCCACCTTCATCCATGTGTCGGTCTTCACGCTGGTCTTTATGACTTTGGGCGCGCTGCGCGCGCGCAGCACGGCGCAGCTTGCCATCGTCGGCGCCTATCTCGTCGCGGTCGCGGCGATCCTGGTCGTCCCGCCGCAGGCGCGCTCGCTCGTGCCCGAATTCGCCCGCCTCGACGACTACTATTTCGGGCCGATCGCGCCGTCGCTCGGCGGATTGTTCGGCATTCCCGGCCTGCAATTCGCAGGACGCATCACCGGCCTGCTCGCCTTCGTCTACACCTATCACTATCTCAACTGGTTCATCAAAGCCGACGTCATCCGCTGGTCGAAGATGCCGAGGCCGCGACTGATCGCCGTCGCCGTGCTCAGCGTGACTGCGACGGCGTTCTGCTTCTATAACTACGCGCTCGGAATCACCGTCCTGCTGCTGGTCAGTCTCATGCACGTCCTGCTTGAGTTCCCGCTCGATACGGTCGCGATCCGCCAGCTCGCTTCCGTGGCGGCCGGCCGCAAGCCGCGCTCTTCGCCGGCGTAGAGGAGAACCCGTTGCGCGTCTTCGATTTCGACCATGCCATCGTGCGCCGTCCCGGCCGCAGCGTCGTGAACGGGCTGCGCAAGGGGCCCGACGCGCCGACCTACGAAGGCGTCCTTCAGGAGCACGACGCCTATGTCGCGGCATTGCGCGCGGCGGGGCTCAGCGTCGACGTGCTGCCGCCGCTGGAGGCGTTTGCCGATTCCGTCTTCGTCGAGGATCCCGCGCTGGTGTTCGGCGAGGGCGCGATCCTGCTCAGGCCCGGCGTGGCATCGCGCCTCGGTGAGGCCGAGAAGATGCGTCCCGTCCTCGAGCGGCATTTCGACCGCGTCCTCGAGCTCGAAGGCGAGCAATATGCCGATGGCGGCGACGTTCTGGTGACCTCGGACGAGGTTTTCATCGGTCTTTCCAAGCGCACCAACCGCACCGGCGCCGAGGCGCTTGCGCAAAAGCTGAAGGCGCTCGGCCGCAAGGCGCGCGTCGCCGAGACGCCGCGCGACATCCTCCATTTCAAGACCGCATCCTCGATCCTCGACGAGCACACGGTGATGGCCACCCGAACGATGGCCGATAGCGGCGTTTTCTCGGGGCTGAAGGTGCTCGTCGTGCCCGACGGCGAAGAGGGCGCCGCGAACTTCCTGCGCCTCAACGACACGGTGCTGGTGGGCGCGCGCTATCCGCGCACGATCGAGATGCTGCAAAAGGCGGGCTTCAACGCCAAGCCGATGCCGGTCACCGAGATCAACAAGATCGACGCCGGCCTCTCCTGCATGTCGCTGCGCTGGAAGGCGAGGGGTTAGAGTCTGTGCTCAATTAAAATATTGGTGTCATGGCCCGCGAATGCGGGCCACCCAGGTGAAATCCTGCGAAATCGCTCAGTGCCATTTGCCGTCACACAACAGGAACCAGAGTGCAGAACCCAGCTGGGTGGCCCGCATTCGCGGGCCATGACAGTTGGGGCTGCCTGCAAATCAGGATATCAACGCCGTGCGCTCAGGTAATCGCGCAGCAGCACGAAGCGGTAGCCTTTTGCCTTCAGCCCTTCGATCATGCGCGGCAGCGCCTCCGCCGTGTGCCAGCCGCGGCCGTTGATGTGATGGATGAGGATGTCGCCGGGGCGCACGCCTTCCAGCGTCTCGTTCACGATGCGCGTCGCGGTCTCGCGCGGGTCGGGGTCGCCCGTCTCCCAGCGATAGTGCACGACCCGAAAGCCGAGGCCTTCCGCGAGCCCGAGCGTGCGCGCGTCGTAGGTGATGGCGGGGAAACGGAAGAACGCCGTGCGGCGGCCGGTCACGCGTGCGATCTCGTCGTCGGCTTTGAGGATCTCGGCGCGCACCGCATCGTCGTCCAGCCGCGGCATGCGGTTGGGATGGTCCCAGCTGTGGTTCTCCATCTCGACGAAATCGAGGGCTGCGAGCGCCCGGATCGCCGCCTCGTTGTCCTCGACGAAGCGGCCCGAGAGGAACAGGGTGAAAGGAATCCTGTGCGCGACGAGATAATCCGAGATACCCGTGTCGAGCTTCATCGCGCGCTGCTGCTCGCAGGCATCGAAGGTGAGCGCCACGACGCGCTCGTTCGTCGGCAGGCGCAGGATCACCTCCGCCCGCGCCGCGCCGGCCGGCAGCGCCAGCAATGCCAGCGCCGCGATCCATCTCTTCATGCCCCAGCCCTCAACAGTCTCAAATCGACAGCGCCGGCGCCCCCTCGACGACGGTTTGCGTGAGCTTCGGCGCCTCGCCCGCCTTCCATAGCGCGCAAGCGTGCCGCACGCGATAGCGCAACGGCCCGCCGTCGTCGCCGGACGCGCGCGCGATGGGCGGCGGGATGCAGACGAACTCCGCCTCCAGCGCGTCGCCCGTCGCACGCACCACCGTGTAGCCGTGACCAGCCCAATCCAGGAACGAAAGATGCGGCGCCACGTTCGCGTCGGATTTCGCCCGCGCCGCGCTGTCGCCCTCGCTCAACGAAAAAGCCGCGCGCACGCCATGCAGGGCCGCGAAATTGACCGCGGGCTCGCCGGCGGCGGTCACGTAGGCCGCGGCCATGGGATGGGTCTGCGGCACGCGGTATTTCAACGCTTCGCCGAGACCCGGCGCCGACACCGAGCCGGTCACGAACTCGACGCCCACCGGCTCGAATGCGTTCGGGGGCAGGGCTTTCGACATCAACCCGGCGAAGAAGGCATGGCGGTCGCCCGCGAGCGACGCAAAACCCGCTATTTTATTGGCTTTGATGAAGTCGAGGATCTCGGCACGCTCGCTGCGATAGCCCGACCAATCATCGTCGGTCATCATTGCATAGCTTGCGCTCGGCCACTGCGCGCCCGCGCTCTTGGGCAGGTTCTGGAAATCGACGCGCGCGTCGAGCGAGCCGACCGTGTTGCCCCATAGTTTCCACGCCGCTTTGGACTTGCCCAGCGTCTCCAGGAACCAGCGCTTCTGTGTCTCGCCCAGGATCGAGGCGGCGGGCGTGTCCTTGCGCCAATTGGGAATGTCCTTGCCCGCGAAGCGGATGGTCGCGGGCGGATTGCCGCCGTTGTAGGTCCGCCCCGCATCGAGGATCTCGAGCGCCTCCAGCGGGAACATGCTCGGGAAGTTCTTGTCCTGGAACGCGTCCGCTTGCGGCTGTGCGGTCACTTCCTGCGAGCGGAAGCTGCGGTTGTCGGTGATGACGAGATCGACGTTGCGGCCGTAGGAGAAGGAACGATACAGGCGAAGCGCGCCCAACGCGGCGAGATTGTTCTTCTCCTGCCCCAACCCGTGATCGTCGAACGTCGTGATCGCGGCATCGGCGACCTTCGGCGCGTCGTGGCGGTTCCAATCTCCGCCCGGCTTGACGATGCGCGCGGGCTGGTATTCGAACCACGCCTGGCCCGCGACCACCTTGCGCGTCTGCGCCGGGAACGCGCCCTGGCCGTAATCCTCCAGGCTCTGCCAGCCCTTCCACGAGAATTCGTGATTGTCCCAGATGCAGACGAAGGGAAAGCGCGCCCGCGAGTCGGCGAGATCGGGATCGGAGAGATAGGCGCGGAAGATCGCGCGATAGTCGCCGACGTCCACCGGCACGTGATAGTCGTCGTGCTTCTCGCCTTTGGGATAGCGCACGAACTCGCGGATGGTGCGCGAATAATAGGTCTTGCGGTCTTCGGGATACCAGACGAGCTCGTAGAAGAAATCGCCCAGATGCAGAACGAAGCCGAGCTGCTCGTTTTCCGGCCTCTTCGCGTCCTCGAAGATCATCCGGCGATAGGCGTTGTTGGCGCCGACCGTCTCGTTCTGGCAGCTCACGAAGGCGAAGCTCACGGCGCGCGTATCGTCGGAAGCGGGCGCGGTGCGCGTGCGGCCGATGCGGCTTCCCTGTCCGGACGAATCGCTGAAGCGGTACCAATAGGTCGTCGCGGGTTCGAGCCCCGCGGCCAGCACGCGCACGGTCCAGTCGTTCTCCTCGCGCGGCGTGACCTCAGCCGTCGAGACGATCGTGACGAAGCCCTCGTCGCGCGCCACTTCCACGAAAAGCGGGCCCGAGGTCTGCCGCCGCGTCCACAGGATCACGCTGTCCGGCGCAGGATCGCCGGAAGCGACGCCTTCGGGATAGAGATCGCGCCGCTCGTGCCACTTGCGCGGCCGCGCCTGCGCACTCGGCCAGGCCAGGACCGCGCCCATCGCCGCCGCGCCGGCAAGGAACCGGCGGCGGTCATATCGTGTCGTCATCGTCGTCCTCTCCCGCTCTTGCCAAGCCTAGCATCGGCGCCGTGAAACCCAAGACCATCACCGTTCACGATAAGATGTGGTGGTCGCGCGATGCGACGGAGTGGGGTAAGGTCCGCGCTCGTTCGTCCAATGAGGGATTTCCCATGCGTTCCAGGATTTTCGCCGCCGCGCTCGCGTCCGCAGCAATCGTCTCTCTGGCCTATGCCGCAGCCCCGGTGAAGCCGCCCGCCGCGAAGGTCGAGCCGGTCACCGACACGCTCTTCGGGCACAAGGTCGTCGACAACTACCGCTACATGGAGGCGCTCGGCCCCGACACGATCTCCTGGATGAAGGCGCAAGGCGCCTATACGCGCTCGGTGCTGGACGCGATCAAGCCGCGCGCGGCGCTCGCGGACCGCGTCTCGAAATTCACTGGGAGCTTCGGCCTCATCACCGGCTTCGTCAGCTACGGCGGACGCGACTTCTACGAGGAGCGCGCGCCGGGCTCCGACAATTTCGATCTCGTGGTCCACGATGCCAAGGGCACGCGCAAGATCGTCGACGTCGCGGCGCTACGCACGGCCAATGGCGGCAACCCGTTCGCGATCAACTATTTCCTCGCCTCGCCCGACGGCACGAAGGTGGCCGTCGGCGTCTCCGAAGGCGGCTCGGAAGATGCCTCGCTCACCGTCTACGACGCGGCGACGGGTGCGAAGATCGCCGGTCCCATCGACCGCGCGCAGTTCGGCGCCACGGCCTGGACCGGCGATTCCAAGACGCTCTATTTCAACCGCCTGCAGAAGCTCGGCCCCGGCGCGGCGGGGACCGACAAGTACAAGAACTCGACCGCCGATGCCTGGGATCTCAAATCCGATCCCGTGCCGGTCCTGGGTACGCAGCTCGGTCACGGCCCGGCGATGAAGCCGGAAGAATTCCCGGTGATCAACGTCAGTCCCGGCACCCCGGTCGCCGCCGCCGTGTCGATCAACGGCGTGCAGAACGAGCTCGCGATGTGGCTTGCGCCCGTGGACAAGGTCGCCGACCCCAAGACGGTGTGGAAGCAGTTCATCACCCGCGACGACGGCATCACCAACGCGGATACGCGCGGCGACGAGTTCTTCCTGCTCTCCCACAAGGACGCGCCGACCTTCAAGGTGCTGACGCTGAAGGCGGGGCAGACGCTGTCGCAGGCCACGACGCTCGTGGCGGCCGAGCCCGATCGCGTGATCGAGAACATCCACGCGGCGTCCGACGCGCTCTACGTGATGGCGCGCAAGGGCGCCTATACGGAGCTTCTGCGCATTCCGGCAGGCACGACCACGGCCGAGACGGTGAAGCTGCCTTTCGAAGGCCATATCGGCGAGATGTTCTCCGATCCGCGCACGCCCGGCGTGACGATCCTGATGTCGAGCTGGGTCGTGGCGCCCGCGGAATATGCCTATGATCCCGCAAAGAAGGCGTTTTCCACGCTTGCCGTCGGCACGCGCGGCGACATCGACGCGTCAAGGTTCACGGTCAGCGATCTCGAAGCGAAATCGCATGACGGCGTGATGGTGCCGCTCTCGCTGGTGCAGCCGAAAGGCGCGAAGGGTGCGCAGATCGCGCTCGTCGAGGCCTACGGCTCCTACGGCATCTCGGAGCTCGCGGATTTCTCGACGCGGCGGGCGGCCGCGATGCGCGAAGGCATCACCTATGGCGTCTGCCACGTGCGCGGCGGCGGCGAGCTCGGCGAGGCATGGCGTCTGGGCGGCAAGGACGCCAACAAGCACAACACCTGGGAAGACATCATCGCCTGCGGCGAGGATCTGATCGCGCGCGGCATTACCACGAAAGACAAGCTCTTCATCATCGGCGGCTCGGCCGGCGGCATCACGATGGGACGGGCGCTGACGACGCGGCCCGATCTTTTCGCCGGCGTGCTCGATCTCGTGCCTGCGGGCAACACGCTGCGCGCGGAGTTCTCGCCCAACGGGCCACCGAACATCCCGGAGTTCGGCACGGTGACGACCGAAGACGGTTTCAAGAACCTCGACGACATGGACACGATCCAGCATGTGAAGACGGGCGTGCAGTATCCGGCGGTGATGGTGACGACGGGCCTCAACGATCCGCGCGTCTCGCCCTGGGAGCCGGGGAAGGTTGCGGCCTCGCTTCAGGCCGCGGGCTCGTCCAAGCCCGTGCTGCTGCGCATCGACGAGCAGGCCGGCCACGGCATCGGCTCGACCAAGACGCAGACCGACAAGCTGACGGCGGACTGGATCTCGTTCATCTTCTGGCGCGCGGGCAAAGCGGATTGGGCGCCGAACTACAACAAGCCCTGATATTCGTGAAACGGGCGCCGTGGCCTCGGGGCTGTGGCGCTCGATCGTCTCACTTTGACCTTCTGAAGCGGCGCGCTTCTTCCTCCAACTTTTCGCCCCATTCTTTGGTTCCAAGCTCCCCCAAATCGGGAAGGTGCCCTTTCACCCCTCGGCTCGCTACCAAGGCTTGAAAGAAAAAGAGGCGGGTAACGCGCAAGGGGTGCTGACCCGAACTATCTGAGAAGTCGAATCCAAAGCTTCTGGCGAACGACATACAGTCGTAGTCGTCTTTCAGGACCACCTCAACGCACAGTCGGCTGTAGTACTCGTCGATTTCCTGGATGATGGCCAACCGCTGGGGGCTTTCAGTCTCGGACTCCGAGTCTTCATAGTCGTATTCTGGCGACTCCATGTCCTCGTCGCCGTTATCCTGCCTGCTGGCTTTCCAGTCATTCCAGTCCTCGACGCTGTCGAATCCCTCGGCGAACCATTCGGGCGCATCGAATTCGACTTCTGCGCTCGTGATGCCAAAAATTGCGCGCGAGATGTCGTCCACGCGGGCCTGTGCAACGCGTTCATGAAACTTGTCCGCAATCATCTGCTCGCTTTCGAGGCGAGCAACGCCAGGAAGGTTGCGGAAAATGATGAGCGGCTTCGTCATTAGATGACCTCCAAATTTTCTTGTAGTTCTGAGCCCAAAAATGGGCGTTTCATTCGATTCAAAATGAATGCAAGCAATAGAAATTGCATATCGCTCCAACGAGCGATCACGTCAAGTACAATTTGGGAAAAGTTGCCTTACGACCCCGCCGCTGCCGCGAGCTTGGCTTCGCGGCCGATGAAGCCGCTGATGCGGTAGACATGGGCGCCCCAGCGGCTGGTGTTCACGTCCCAGACGCGGACCTGGCTCCAGTCGTTGCCGGCGCTCACGTCGAGCACGGGCATGTTGTGGTCGATCTCGCCGTGGTTCTGCCAATTGGCGTGATCGACGATGATCTCGCGCGGCGAGACGATGCCGGTCACCACCGCGACATGGCCCTTGCGGATGCGCTTGGAGCTGCTGAACACCATCACGGCGTCGACGGCGGGGGCCGCGAACTCCTCATAGAGGTTCCTGGCCCGGGCCCACCAGAACTTGGCGTCGCCGAAGATGGCCAGCCCCGAGCGCAGCCGGGCGTAGGGCACGCAGGTCAGCCGCTTCAGCGGCCACTCCACGCTGGGCTCGGCCGAGACGGCCTCGTCGTCCGAGCTCGCCGCGACATCCGTATCGGACGTGACAGCCACTTCCTGGGCGCGGGCGGCAAAGGGAATAAGAAGGAGGGTGGAGAAGGCTAAGGCAGACAAGGGCGAGCGAATGGCGCGAAGGGTCATTCGGGGGTCCTGGCTCTGGTTAAAGGGGGTCGCTTAGGGAACGACCGTTCGACAGGTGCGTTTTTTATCCTGGTCCGAAGCCCGAAGGCAACCGATTCTCACGCTACATTGCATTTTGTTACGGAATCCCTACCTTTCCCCGGCCGATTCGAACCCGGAAAGTCCCCATGGCCAATCGTGAACAGCGCGGCAATAAAGAAAAGAAGAAGCCCAAGGCCGACAAGAATCAGAAACCCAAGGCGGCCCCGCCGCCTTTCGCGGCTCCTGAGCTGGTCCGCCGTCCCCATAAGGGCAAGCCGCCGGAATGACGTCCGTCCGTCCTTTGCGCTAGACTGCCTTGGGCAGGCGGCGAAGGGGGGACGGATGCGGACCTTGATCTTGGGCTTTGCGCTCTTTCTGGGCGTCGAGGCCGTCGCGGCATCAACCCCGACCCTGGCGCCGCGGCAGGTCGCGATCTTCAACGATTCCGATTTCGCTCTTGTCCAGCTCCAGGCCCGCGCGCCCAAGACCAAGCCATGGACGTTCGAGCTTCTGGGCAAGCACTCCGTCGGCGTCGGTCGTGGCGCCAAGGCGAACATGCCGGCGGGGCCGGGCTGTCTCTACGACCTGCTCGCCACCTTCGACGATGGCCACAAGCAGCAGAAGCTCGCCGTCAACACCTGCAAGCCCGGGACGATCACGTTTTCGCGGTAGTTCTCAAGGCGCCGGCTGTGGCGCGGCCGGGCACGCCGGCATGTCCTTGCCTTGGGCGAGCAGGCACAGCACCTGGCGGTAGGAGCCTTCGATGCGGTCGCCGGTTTCGATCCGGCGCGGCGGCGCGCTCAAATCTTCCGCGAGGATGCGGTTGGTGGCGTTGTCCATCGACAGCCGCGCGCGGCTCGACAGCATCCAGGTGAGCGGGATCTCCGCGCCCGGCGCGTTGTAGAAGCGCATCGTCACCGAGCACAGGATCTCGTTGCACTGCAGGCCGTTGGCCGCGGTCTGCTGCGCCGATTGCGTGACGGTCGCGGCCCCCGTGAGGCGCTGGATCAGCGCGGTCACCGCGCCCAGATCGTTGACCGAATATTCCGAGCGCTTGTCGCGCGTGGCGAGCAGCGCGCGCAAGGGCGAAAGCACCTCGTTCCAGGTCGAATCCGCGTCGCCCTTGTAGACCTCTTCGTCGCAGCCGTCGCTCTCGGCCTTGCGCGTGCAGGGTTCGGAGCGGATCACGATGACGATGACGATCGCGTTCTGCACCGCCTGCTCGAGATCCTTGTCGCCGTTGGGATCCGCGTAGTCGAGGCGCTGGCCGATCAGATTCTGCGCGATGCCGGAGAGCAGCCAGGTGCCGGAATTCTCGAAATAGCCGCCGTCGACATAATGGCCGGTGTTGCCGAGCTTGGCGGCGGGCGTCAGATACGGAAAGCGCGCGCTCAGCATCGCAGCCGTGCTCAAGGGCACGTCGTCGCGGCGCATCAGGTTCTGCACCGGCACCAGCGTCGAATGCGGCAGCGCCTCGCGCTCCTCTTCCGTAACGGTGCGCTCCGGCACCGCCAGATCGCCGATGTCCCAGGTCGCGAATGGTCGGCTCAATCCCGTGCCGGCTTCGGTCGTGTTGAGGAAGAGATGCGGCACCGGCTTGCGCGGCTCGCCGCGCCTATAGAGTGACGCGACCGGCTCCGACATGCGGTTGGGATCGCAGCCCTTGCAGTTCCGGTTCGCGTCGCGCCATCCGTCCTCGAGCGCGTATTCGAGCGCGCGGGCGCGGTCGAAGCTGCGCACCGGCATCGGTAAAATCCTTTGCAGCGCGTCGGGGAACAGCGAGGCGCCGAGCAGCGGCGAGAGCAGGTCGGTCGCCAGCACGTTGCGCGCCTGGGTGAGCTTCTCGCCGGGTTTCATCGCGCCAGCGGTACAGCCGGGAACGTCGGTGTTGGGGATCGCGTCCGCGCTCTGGCCCGCGAACACGGCCGAGCCGACGCTGCCGCCCGACACGCTCGAGATCGCAATGACGTGCTGGGCGAAGCCGGGGCATTTCTGCTCGATCGCGTCCAGCACGGACGCCGTGAAATAGGCCGCGCGGATGCCGCCGCCTTCCGTCGCCACCAGGAAGATCGGATAGTGCTCATAGGCGCGCCAGTCCCTGCGGCTCTTCAGCCAGTCGCCGAGGTCGAGCTGCTCGCGGTAATAGCCCTGGTCCTCGGTGTGGTGCTTGGCCGAGCGCCAGGTGCTGGCGCCGCGCATCTGGTGATTGTCGTTCAGATCGAAGCCCGCGAACGACACGCCCGCCACCAGCAGCATCAAAAGCAGCGGCACCTTCGTCATCTGCGAGAGATAGGCGATGGGCGCGAAGAGCGCGATCGCGGCAAACCCCCACAAGAGCATGATCGCGATGGGGCCGAGCGTCTGCGCGCGCGAAACCTCAGTCGTGTCGACGAAGAAGAGGAAGATGAGCACGCCCAGGACCGGGGCCAGCGTGAAGAACAGGCGCCAGAAGCCGCTGAGCGCCGCGATGCGGTCGGCGGCGATGCGCCAGCGCTCGCCCACCGTATGCGCCGCATCCTCGCCATGCGCCGCGCGCCAGCCCATCAGGCTGGCCGCGATGGCGATCCCGATATAGGCGAAGGCGATGCCGTAGAACCACCAGGTCTCGGACCTGCTCAGCGTCTGATGCGCGTAGTTCTGCATGAGCTCGATGGCCGCCCAGAACCCGATTGCGGCGGCGGCGACGCGCGGGATCAGGTCGAGCGGGTTGAGGCGGCCTTGGGAACCGCCCTCCGGCGTGAACAGCGCGATGATGATGGAAAGCCCCGCGCGCACCACTGCCGCGGTGACGAACAGCGCGAGCCCTTCCATGATCATGTAGAAGGTGCCGCCCGCGCCCGAATAGCGTTCCACCGCGCCATGCGCGATACCAAGGAAGTGATCCGGCGTGTCGCCCGGGAAAAGCCCCAGGCTGGTTCCGCAAAGCGCCGCGATAGCTGCGAGCGGCAGAAGCGCCAGGCCCAAGCGAAGGACGACACCCGCCTGGCCGACGCCGAAATCGTTCTCGTCGTCGTGCAGGCTGCGCGTCGCGGTCGCGAGCAGTCCGATGACCACGGCGATGATGCCGAAGACGAGCGCGCGATAGCCCGCGCCGTTTCCGCCCAGCACCATCGCGCTGCCCGTGAGCTGGTCGAAGCCCAGCTTCAGCATCGGATAGCCGACGGAAACACCGACGATGAAGGCAAGCGCGCGGGGCAGGAGCCGCGCCATCGTGCCGATATTGCCCGGCGTCTCGTAGAGCTCGGGCAGCACGAGCTCGATATTGGCCTCGGCGCCGTAGCGCACCGCAGCACAAGCCAGCACCAGCGCCGGCGCGATGAACGCGAACTGCACCGGCGCGTCGACGATGGTGTAGCGCATTGCCTCGCGCATCGATCCCGCGATCGCGAAGTCGAGCAGGATGGCGGCAAGCACCGCCGTCACCGCCAGCTCCAGCGCGCACAGGATCACGACATAGACGAAGGAGCCTACGAGCAGCGGCGAGCGCCGATGCGACTGCGCCGGCGTCGTCGTGGAACCCGTCATCGCATGCCCCTATTTGGCGGCGGCGGCGGCTTTGCGGCGCTTGGCGAAGCGCATGACCGCATAGCCGATCAAAGCCAGCGCCACGACCCGCGCGCGGAAGACCCAGTCGTTGGGGATCGTGGCCGCGAAATTGTGCAGCGTGACATAGGTCTGCGTCGCCCAGTCGCGCGCCTTGCCCATGAACTGGTAGACGTCCTGTGCCGGGCCCGTCGCCTGCGCGGGACCATGCGCGGTCGAGAGCTGCGGCGCCTGTCCCGGTCCCATGGTGTTGGTCCAGGCGAAGAGGTCGTGCGCCTCGGTCAGGATCAGCGTGAGAAGGCTCAGGAACGCCGCCAGGAAGCCGCGGCCGTTCGAGAAGATGCGCTGCATGAACGTGCGGCCCTGGTCGATCTGGGCGAGCGCGCCCTGCACGTTTCCGGCAAGCAGGTTCTGCACGATCCTGGCCTGCTGCTCGTCGAAGCTGTTCTTGACGTTCTGGATCTCGTTGGAGACGTGCTGCTTGATGTCGGCGACGGCGTCCTGCGGCGGCGCGGGCGTCGTTGTGGCGGGCGCAGGATGCGCGGGCGTCGCGGGATGCGTCGCCGTTGCCGGATGCTGGGCCGGCGCGGGCCCGGGATCGGGATCTGGATCGGGCGCGCGCGGCAGGGGCGCGATCGCGACATAAGGCTCGGTGATCGGCGGCACCGCGATGGCCGGCATCGGCACGTCGGGCACTTCCACCGCCATCGGCTGGGTGACGGAAAGGTCCTCGAGCGCGCCGCGCGTGACGGGGCCGACCATGCCGTCGGATTTCAAATCGTGGGCCTGCTGGAAGGCGCGCACGGCCTGATCGGTCGCCTCGTCGAAGGTGCCGTGTGCCTCGATGTCCAGGCCCGCGCGCGCCAGCCGCTCCTGCAGCCACGAGACGTCGGCGCCCGTCATCGGCGGCGTTTTCAGGCTCAACAGCCGGCGCGGCGCGCCATCGGCCGTCACCTTCACCGGATCGGCGCCGGAGAGCGCGCTCTCGTCGATGGTGAGCCCGCGCACCGCCATGGCAAGCGCCAGCGCCCAGTTCTCGGCCGCGAGCAGAACCTTGAACGCGTCCATGCGATAGACGGTCTTGTGCAGCAAGGCGTTCGGATGGGTGGCGAGCCAGTTGCGGCGCTCGTCCACATAGGCGCTCATCCATTTCTTCTCGCCGATATCGGCGAGCTCGCCATGCGCCTTGCGCGTGATGTCGCGCACATGCGCCCACGAGCCGTGCACGGTGCTGTCATAGACGATGCCCGCGCCCAGCGCCGATTGCGCGCCGACGGCATCGGCCGAGCGCATCGCCGGATCCCAATAGATGCGGTCGAAGAACGCGTCCTGCACCTCGTGCATCACCGGATCGTCGCCTGCGTCCCTGAGCAGGCTGCGGAACGTCATGTCGGTGTTGAGCTTGCCGTCGCGCGCCTCGAGCGCGGGAAGATAGGGCTGCATCGCCTTGGCATAGGCGCCGTCGGCGCGCGCCGCGTAGTCGGCGATGAGCAGATAGAGATTGCCGCTCGCCAGCGTCGTCTGCGAGCGGCCATAGGTGAGCTGGCCCGTGTCGCCGCGCATGAGCGTGACGTCGGCATAATTGCCGTGTATCGAGCCCGTCTCGAATATGTTGACGATCGCCTGCGCGGCCGCCTTCTGCAGCGCCGTCAAATTCATGGAACACACCCCAACTGCCCCTGTGGATGGATTTTACGCGGCTAGGCCCGCGAATCCAAGAATGGGACAGGTGCGGGCCGGCCGGCCGCCGCCGCTATGCCGCGCTGCGGCAAGATCGCTTTTGTCAACTCCGCCAACGCCTTAAATCGCTCCCGGCCTGCTCTGGTCCCGCGCGCTTGCATAAAATATATGTGACGCGCCTTTCGCGGGCGTGGCGGAACGGTAGACGCAACGGACTTAAAATCCGTAGGGGCGAAAGCCTCGTGCCAGTTCAAGTCTGGCCGCCCGCACCAATTTCCGCGACGATATTCTTCTGTCGGAAAAGGACAATTGCCCGATCCGATGGGGCAATCCACGTTCGCGCCATTTGCGGCGCGCGCTCAACCTCGTCACATAGGCTTGGAGCTTACCGCGGACGGAAAGCTGGACATCTCTCCGAAATAACACTCGATCGACTCGATCTTTTGGCTTCTGAAACGGAAAAACTCCACGTTCCGGAACGATTTGCCGTTCCTCGTATGGCAAAGGTATTTGACGAAGCATTCGTCGCCGTTTCCGA
Source organism: Alphaproteobacteria bacterium (assembly GCA_021325375.1). Lineage (GTDB taxonomy): Bacteria > Pseudomonadota > Alphaproteobacteria > Micropepsales > Micropepsaceae > Rhizomicrobium. Next base: position 16,210 of record JAJPHG010000007.1, read on the forward strand.
TCACCTGCTCCAGATCAATCCGTTTGATGAAATCGATGTTCGGCTCCCAGCAGCGCGTTTTGAAGACGCTCTTGCTGATGTGGTCGTCGTTGTTCGCGCTCGAGAAGGTAAAGTCGTCGGCCAGCATGGCGTCGAGGGGAGCCCAGTCCCTTTTCTCCCAGCCCGCATACCACTTCCGGATGACCGTTTCGTTGGCCGCACCCGGACCCGACCATGCCGCACGCGCGGCGACCGGGGAAACCGCCGCTCCGGCCGCTGCGAAGCTCCCCGTTTCGAGCAGGTTTCGGCGTGACACTCCGGTCTTCGACATGATCTGTCTCCCCTTTCCGCCATCCCCGACGGAATTCTGGTCTGCTGCCGATTTCCGATCAACGCGGCGGGCGTCACCAAACCGGTTGTAGAACGTCTGTCGGCATCACATTTCTGTGTTGGTGCATGCGCGATGATGTGAGCACACGAAACGATCGGCGCGGCGGACGGAGTTGGATGGCGGCGCCCGCACGCCCGCACCAGTGTTAAGGCATGCCGGCCTTCTCCGGCTCCGCCCGTCTTGTCGTCACGTGCCAGACCACCGCGTCCCAGGCGTTGTGGATGGCGCAGAAGAGCAGGATGAGCGAGGCGGCGCCGGCTGCGAACATCGCGCCTTGCGTCTGCGCTGCGATGAAGAATGCCGACGCGGCCAGGATCGCGTAAGCCGCGAGCGGCAGGAGGATGTGGAACAGCCAGTCCTCGAGATCGGGGCTATAGGCCGTCTGCCGGCGCGCGCGCCAGGCGGTGAGGAGGGCGTAGACCGTGCCGGCGAAGCCGATCGTGCCGACCGTCATCGCGACCTCGCTGAGGCTGTCCCACGGCACGCGGAAGAGGGCCGCCAAGAGCAGCACCACGCTGAAATGCACGATGGTCGGCGTCGAGAAGGCTGCGCCTGCTTCCCTCATGCGCACGGGCGGGCGCTCGGCGATGAGCGTCATCACGACGAATTGCAGACCGATGAGCGCGCCGGCCGCGGAGCCCACGATCACATAGAAGCTGTCCCATCTGTCGAGCACGGGCATGGCAATCCCCAGTATTCCAGGCGGGACAATATAGCTCAGCGTCCGGTCAGCCGCTCCAGCGCCTCGGGATAGCGTTCGCCCTCGACCTTGACCCCGGCCAGCGCGTCCTCGATCTCGCGCAGGTCGCCGGCGGCGAGCGCGACCCCGGCGGCGCCGATGTTCTCTTCCAGCCTGTGCAGCTTGGTCGTGCCGGGGATCGGCACGATCCAGGGCTCGCGCGCCAGGAGCCAGGCGAGCGCGATCTGCGCCACCGTCGCGTGCTTGCGCGAGGCGATCCCCGCGAGCGCGTCGATCAGCGCCTGGTTGGCTTGGCGCGCCTCCACCGAGAAGCGCGGCAGCGCGGCGCGGAAGTCCTTTTCGCCGAACGTCGTGCTCGCGTCGATCGCGCCGGTGAGGAAGCCGCGGCCGAGCGGGCTGTAAGGCACGAAGCCGATGCCGAGTTCCTTGAGCGTCGGGATGATCTCGCCTTCCGGCTTGCGCCACCACAGCGAATATTCGCTCTGCAAGGCGGTCACGGGCTGCACCGCATGGGCGCGGCGGATCGTCTGGGCGCCCGCCTCCGACAGGCCGAAATGCCTGACCTTGCCCTGCTCGATGAGGTCCTTCACCGCGCCGGCGACGTCCTCGATCGGCACGTCGGGATCGACGCGGTGCTGATAGAAGAGGTCGAGCGCCTCGACCCTCAGCCGCCTGAGCGAGCCCTCGGCGACCTCCTTGATGTGCTCCGGCCGGCTGTCGAGGCCCGACCAGCGCGACTTGCCGGTGGGATCGACCTTGAAGCCGAACTTGGTCGCGATCACGACCTTGCCCTTGAAGGGCTCGAGCGCCTCGCCGACGAGCTCTTCGTTCGTCAGCGGGCCATAGACCTCGGCGGTGTCGAAGAAGGAGACGCCGCGCTCCACCGCCGCGCGCAGGACGGCGATGGCGTCGCGCTTCTCCGGCGCCTGGCCGTAGGAGAAGTTCAGCCCCATGCAGCCGAAGCCGATGGCCGAGACTTCCAGGTTTCCAAGTTTGCGTGTTTGCATCTAGACCGTCTCGATCGTGTTGAAGTCCCATTTCGCGTCGCTGTGATAGACGGCGACGACGGCGGCGACGGGGCCGGCGAAACCGGTCTGTTCCTTGAGCATGCGCGCGGTCTTGGCAACGTCGGTCACGTGCTCGTCGTCCGAGACGGGGTGGCCGGCGCAGCGCTGATGGGCGACCACGGCGAGTGCGGCGGGATGGTGGGCGCCGATGAGCAGCTTGATCTGGTCGAGCGCGGACTGCCATTCGCTCTTGCGTGCGGCCAGGATCAGCCCGTCCGGCCCCGGCACCGCGATCACGTCGGCGCCGTAGACCTTGAGCTTGCGCGCCAGCCTGCGGTTCATGTCGACCCGGCTGTGATGCAGCCGCCAGTCTGCGCAGGTGAGGACGACCGCCACTTTCTTGTGCCTCCGCCAGAACATCCGCCACCCCCCGGCTGGTTAACGCCGCACATGTAAGAGGAAGGCGCGGACACATTGCAAGGGTACGCGCGTTGGTATTGAGCGGAGCCGTTCATCGCCAAGTCACGGACACGATGCTAGTCTCGCCCATGGTCAAATCCGCCGAAAGCGCCGTCGCCAAGGTCGTGCGCCTCTACACCCGCCACGAGGACATCGCGGATCTCCTCGTGCACGTGCTGGGCATCGTCTTCGCCATCAATGCGAGCCTGTGGCTGCTGTTCCATGTGACCGGGCTTTCCGTCGTCGTCTCGGTCACGGTCTATTGCGCGGGCTTGCTCGCGATGATCGGCTTCTCGGCCGCCTACAACCTGATGCCGCAGCATCGCCCGTCCAAGGCGTGGCTGCGCCGGCTGGATCATGCCGCGATCTTCATCATGATCGCGGGGACCTATACGCCCTTCGCGGTCAACCGGCTGGATCCGCCCTATGGGCCCGCCGTGCTCGCGGTCATCTGGGCGGCGGCGACCATGGGCGTGGTCTTGAAGATCGTCTTCCCGCGGCGCTTCGAGCGCACCAGCATGGCGCTCTATCTCGCGATGGGCTGGATGATCGTGACCGTGATCGTGCCGCTGTCGCGCTCGATGGCCGCGTTCGACTTCTGGCTGCTCTCGGCGGGCGGGCTCGTCTATTCGGCCGGTGTCATGTTCTACGTGATCGAGCGCATCCCCTATCACAAGGCGATCTGGCACGCGGCGGTCCTGGCCGCGGCGGTGCTGCAATTCTCCGCGGTCGCGTTGGAGTTTGTCGCCTGATGGGCTCGGCTTTCAGGTTACGCTGACCGAAGCTTCTGATAAGCTGAAGGCGTCATCATTCGAAGCTTCGGCCCAATGATCAGAAAAATGTGCGCGGCTGCCCTACTGACGGGTTTTTTCGTGAAGTCAGCGCATGCAGCATTGGTGATCTCAACCGCTCCGACCAGCAATGTGACCTGCGGCGGCGTGGTATGTGCCGCCACCTCCCAGAACGCGGTGCTGAATGTGAGAGACCTGGAAAGGTGGCTTGCGCACCGGGACACCAGAGTCGTGAGCGGCAGTACCGCCGTAGACATCGAGATTGATGCGCCTGTGTATTGGACCTCGGCGCACCGGCTGACCCTCGATGGCTATCGATCGATCACGTTCACGCAATCGGTGACCTCGGTCGGGACAGGCGGCATGACGATCACGACGAACGACGGCGGCACCGGCGGCGATTTCCTGTTTACCGGAAAAGGCCATGTGGTGTTTTGGGATTTGGCCAGCAGCCTCATTATCGATAGTGAGAGTTACACCCTTGTCGCCGATATCGAGACGCTGGCGTCCGATCTCGCCGCGAATCCTTCCGGCCGGTATGCGCTTGCCAACGACGATCATGTGGCATCCGCATATTCGTCGTCGCCCATTCAAAACGAGTTTACAGGCGTATTCGAAGGATTGGGCAACTGGATCGTGAACTTGATTGTCAACGATCCCACGTCGGGGACTACATCTGCCGAAACAATAGGTCTGTTTGGGGTGATCGCCGGCGGTGTCGTCCGCGACGTCAAATTGAAGGCAAAGGTAGCCGGCGTTGTAGGTGGTTTTGAATATATCGGAACTCTCGCAGGGAGCAATGGCGGCACGATTTCCCATTGCACAGCCTATGGTTTGGTTAGCGGGGGCGTTAAGGCAGGTGGTTTGGTCGGATGGAATACCGCCTCGGTTCTCGGCTCTCATGCGACGGTCCGTGTTAACGGGTCAGGCGCTGACAGCGCGGGTGGTTTGGTCGGAGAGAATGGCGGGGCTTTTCAACCGCCGCCGCCTGACCCGAGCTTGATTGCCGATTCAGACGCTAGTGGAAGCGTGACTGTAGGTTCTTACGCCCTGGCCGGCGGGCTTGCGGGAGCCGTGAATTTCAGCACCGTTTTGCGGTCGCATGCGAGCGGCGTCGTACGCGCTGGCGACCACGCAATTGCTGGAGGCCTCGTCGCTTACAGCGCAGGTGAGATCGACCGGACCTGGGCTTCAGGCGCGGTGACCGTAGGGGACGTATCCTATGCCGGAGGGCTTATAGGGCTCATCTCACAGCAACGCATCGAACGGCTATTGGGCGTTTTGACGAATTCATATGCGACGGGTCCGGTGGCGGGAGGCAGCAACAGCTATGTCGGCGGCCTGGCCGGTGCAATGGGCGGCTTGAATCGGCGTCACGTCGGGAGCGCTTACGCGGTGGGCGCTGTTTCAGCAGGCTCCGGCAGTTCTATCGGCGGGCTGACGGGTTCGGATTCCGTTGGAGGTTTTGCGTATCAAACCTATTGGGACCTCGATACGAGCGGCATCAGCGATCCGAGTAAGGGTGCCGGTAATATTCCGAACGATGCCGGAATCACCGGGCTTACGGACGCGCAATTGAAGTCCAGTTTGCCCGCCGGCTTCGACCCGTCGATTTGGGGACAGAGCACGGGCATTAACAACGGACTACCCTATCTGCTCGCGATTCCACCGCAGTAAACCTGGAACGTCCAAATATTGTTGGCGTTATCGCGCAGGTCGCCTAGAACACCGCATGATCCGGGGAGTCATCTTCGATTGCGACGGCGTGCTCGTCGACAGCGAGACCATCGCGGTCGAGGCCGAGACCGCGCTTCTGGCCGCGCACGGCCTCGACTATCGCCGCGGCGAGTTCATCGCGCGCTTCATGGGAATGAGCGACAAGGCGTTCTATGCCGCGCTGGCGCAGGATTCGCACGCGCGTCTGGGGTGCGGTCTGCCTGAGGATTTCCGCGCCCGCGTCGACGCGCGCAAGCACGCGCTGAACGAGGAGAAGCTGGCAGCAATCGCGGGCGTGCATGCGGCGGTGGCCGCGCTGGCGCTGCCCAAGGCGGTCGCGAGCTCCAGCGAGACCGCGCAGCTTTCCTACAAGCTGCGCAAGACCGGGCTGTGGGACCTCTTCGCGCCGCACGTCTATTCGGCCGACCACGTGACGCATGCCAAGCCCGCGCCGGATCTGTTCCTCTATGCCGCCTCCGCGCTCGGCATCGCGCCCGCGCATTGTCTTGTCATCGAGGACAGCGTCAACGGCGTGCTCGCCGCGCGCGCGGCGGGGATGGAGGTGTGGGGTTTCCTCGGTGGCGGGCACATGGACGAGGCGGCGGGAACGCGCCTCACGAGTGCCGGTGCCGAGCGCCTGGTCGCGGACTGGCGCGAGGCGGCGGCGCTGTTCTCAGGACTATAAAGAAACCTGCCAAAACCAAACTTGTCATGGCCCGCGAATGCGGGCCACCCAGGTGACATCGGCTCGGTCTAGAAAAAATTGCACGCGGAGACGCGAAGTCGCGGAGAAGAAAAGAATCTCCGCGCCTCCGCATGAGTCCTTTTGAGCAGCGTGCAGAACCCAGCTGGGTGGCCCGCATTCGCGGGCCATGACAGTTGAGATTGGGGTGTAGTCAGGCCCGGATCGAATACCGCACCGGCAGCGTCTTCAACCCCGTCACGAAGGTCGATTGGATGCGCCTCGGCTCGCCGGCGAGTTCGATGGAATCGAGGCGGCCGAGCAGTTCCTTGAAGAACGCCTTCGCCTCCATCTTCGCCAGGTGCTGGCCCAGGCACACATGCGCGCCATAGCCGAACGCGACGTGGCGGTTGGGCTCGCGGTCGACCTTGAACTTGAACGCGTCGGGAAACGCGTCCTCGTCGCGGTTGCCGGAGATGTAGAGGAGCTGCAGCGCATCGCCCTGCTTGATCGTCTTGCCGCGCAGCGCATGATCCTGCGTCGCGGTGCGCATGAAGTGCTGCACCGGCGTGACCCAGCGGATCATCTCGTCGACCGCGCCGCCCAGCAGATCGGGATTGGATTTGAGCTTCGCCAGCTCGGCCGGATTCTCGATCAGCGCGCGCAAGCCGCCGGCGATGGTCGAGCTCGTCGTGTCGTGCCCGGCGGTGGCGACGATGATGTAATAGGACGCGGTCTCCAGATCGCCGAGCGGACAGCCTTTCAGCCTGGCATTGGCGATGACGCTCGCCAGATCCTCGCCCGGACAGGCGCGGCGTGCCTCAGTCATCTTGTTGAAGTAGACGAAGAAATCCATGATCGTGTTGGTGCCGACCTGATCGTCGCCCGCGTCGGGCCTGCGCATGTCGGGATCGGCGCCGCCGAACAGTTCCTGCGTCAGCTTGAGCATCAGCGGCTCGTCGCTCTCCGGCACGCCCAGGATCGACATGATGATCTGGAGCGGATAGTAGACGGCGATCTCGCGCGCGAAATCGCATTGCGGTCCCTTCTCCATCATCAGGTCGACATAGCGCTTGGCGAGCTCGGCGGTGCGCGCCTCGAGCTTCTTCAAGTTTCCCGGCATGAACCACGCCTGGGTGAGGCCGCGATAGGCGCGATGATCCTCGCCGTCCATGTCGATGAGGGTGCGGAAGGGCGAGACGCGTCCGGTCTTGGGATCGGGCCCGCCCCACATCGCCGCCAGGTCGTTCTCGGTCTGGATGTTCATCAGCGTCGAGCGCGGCTCGTTCAGGAATTTGTCGTTGAGCCTCTCGACCTCGAGGATGTCGGCGTATCTGGTGAGCGTCCAATAGGGGCGGAAACCTTCAGGCTGCGTCCAATGCACCGGATCGTTCTCGCGCAGCTCTTTGAGGATCGCGTGGATCCGCTGCTCGTCGCCATAGGTGCACGGGTCGGCGAGTGCGTCGTCGAGGTCTGACATGAAGAAGCTCCGGCGGACGGCCTCGCCCATATGCTCAATGTTCCGTCACGTCAGTCAATTGCGGGGAATTCATGCGGCCGCCATGGACGTCCGCGCTAGGATCGCGCCGGCGGGGACGGAAGGAAGATGCGCATGCTTTTCGGAAAGACGTTCCTCGCTGCCGCGCTCGCGGCAGGTTTCTTGGCCTTGCCGCTGTCGGCGGCCCAGGCTTATCCCTGCAATCCCGTGACCGGCGTCCTGGGCGCGGCCGCGACCGTGGCCGGCGCCGCGGTGACCATCGGCACCGCGCCGCTCGTGATCCTCTCAGGCCATCAGCCGCGTTTCGCCGACTACACCTGCGGCCGCGAGTACCGCCAAGCGCGCTATTACGGGCCGCCGCCGGGCTATTACGCCGCGCCGCCGCCGCCAGCCTATTACGCCAGGCCGCACCGTCCGCGCTGGTATTGGCGCCACGGCTACGCGCCGTCGGCAGCGCCGATGCCGCCGCCGCCTCCGCCGCCGGGCTGACTAGCGCCGCGCGACGAAGGTGATGCCTGAGACGTCGTAGCGCTGCTGATCGCCATAAGGACCGCGCTCTATCGCCGCCAGAAGCTCGGGCGGCGGCATCGCGAAGGCGTTTTCGATGCGCTCGATCTCGCCAAGGCCGGATCCGTCGAACGCCTCGCGCATCGCGCGATAGCCGACTCGGTTGCAATTTTCGCTCTCGTAGATCTGCTGCGCGATCGCTTCCGCATGCGCGCGCGGCACGTCGCGCGCGGCGAGGTCCTCGACCATCTCGCTCCTGCTCAGCGCCAGATGCGTCCAGTCGCGCACCGGGTTGAGCGCGCGATTGCCGAAGCGATAGCTCTGCCCGTCGATCAGCAGGCCGACATGATGGCCATTGGCCGAGGTCCAGATCGGGCCGCCATGGGCGAAGAGCATGCCGTCGCCGCGCAACGCGTGCTTTGCGCCGGCGAAGAAGCGATCCAGGCCGTGGATGTGCTCCAGGATCGCGACACCGAAGATGATGTCCAGGCTCTCGGGCTCGAAATCGCGGTCGATGCACCGCGCGTCCAGCCTGCGCCATTCGATCGCGCCTTCCTTTCGCTCCGGCCAACCCTCCAGCGTGTTCGCGCTGATGACGCGCGCGGCGCCGGCGTCGGCCAGCATGCGCGCCGAGATGCCTTCCTTGTCGGCGCCGATCTCGAGCACGGTGGCGCCCCGGAAGCTGCGATAGCGCCCGGCGGCCGCTATTTTTCGGGCTATGTCCTCACGGCGCTGCGCATTCATCGCCACGGCGTTTGACCTCGACCAAGCTTGGCGGCAACGATAGTGCCGATCCGCCGGAGCGTCAGCATGAATCGTCGAGAGCTTCTTCTTTCCACCGGTGCCCTCATCGCCACCTCACGCCTCGCCCTTGCCGCGGACGGCGACGGCATATCGCCTGAGGCCCATGCGCTCTATGAGAGGGCCATCGTGTTCGACGCCAATCTCTCGCCGCCGCTGAACGACACGTTGCCGTTCCCGAAAGCGATGCTCGACATGGTGCGGGGAAGCGGCGTCACCGCGGTCAAGACCTCGCTCGGCGGCAGCGACGAGAAGTTTGAGGACACGCTCGGCGAGATCGCCTTCTTCCAGCGCATGATCGAGGCGTATCCCGACGTCTTCCTGCAGGTGCGCGAGGCGTCCGATTTCGCCCGCGCCAAGCGCGAGAAGAAGTTCGGCATCGTCTTTTCGTTCGAATCCGCCGACATGTTCGAGGGCAAGGTCGAGCGCATCGAGCTGTTCCGGAACCTGGGCGTGCGCGTGATGCAGCTCTCCTACAACAAGACCTCGCCCTGGGCCTCGGGCGTGATGGCCGATCCGCCTGCGGGGCTCACCGATCTCGGACGCAAGGCGGTCGAGGCGATGAACGCGCAGGGCGTCGCCATCGACATCTCCCACGCCAATGAAGCGACGTCGAAGGACGTGCTTGGCACTTCGAAGCCGCCGGTGCTCATCACCCATGCGGGTTGCGCCGCGATCCATCCGCATCCGCGCAACAAGCCCGACTGGCTGCTCAAAGCCGTCGCCGACAAGGGCGGCGTGGTCGGCATCTTCGATCTGCCGTATCTGACCGCGAGCCCCAAGCAGCCCGCGCTCGACGACTACATGGCGCACATGACCCACGCGCTCGACATCTGCGGCGAGGATCATGTCGGCATCGGCAGCGACAGCGAGCTGGGACCTTTCGACCTCTCGCCCGCGGGCATGGACGCGTTCCGCAAGAACGTCGAGTACCGCAAGAAGACCGGCGTCGCGGCACCCGAGGAGGACCGGCCGATGTACGTCATCGGCCTGAACACGCCGCGCCGCAGCGAGGTCATCGCCGACGCGCTGCTCAAGCGCGGCTACTCCGCGCGCGTGGCCGAGAAGGTTTTGGGCGCGAACTTCGTGGGCGCGCTCGGACGCATCTGGGGGTAGTGGGAAAATAAAATTGTCATGGCCCGCGAATGCGGGCCACCCAGGTGACGTGGACTTGGTCTCGAAGAATTGCACGCGGAGACGCGGAGTACACAGAGTAGAGAAGAACCTCCACGCACTCCGCGTCTCCGCGTGAATCTTCTTCCTTCAGCGTGCAGAACCTAGCTGGGTGGCCCGCATTCGCGGGCCATGACATTTTGTTTTTTGGTTTGGTCCTTCTTGGCCGAGTTATCCGCAACCGGCGCTGCCCTTGTAATCCGCCCCTTCCCTCCCAATCTCACAGGGAGCGCCACGATGTGCTTGGAGGGAACCCATGGATTTCGCTCAGCTTTTGCCCAAACGCGCCTTGACCGCCGCGGTCGTCGCCGGCACCGCGGTCGGACTTTCGGGCTGCTTCGATCTGGCCCAGAAGGTGGCGGTCCACCAGGGCGACAGCGGCACTTATGACATCGAGATCGCGGCCCAAGGCCTCGTCGGCGACGCGCTTTCCGACAAGCATCACCACGTCGATATCGGCGATGACGACGACGACAACAAGGGCATCACGCGCGTCCAACACAAGGGCGACGTCACCGTGCGGACGACGGAGTTCGCGTTCAAGGATCTCGGCGGCTTGAAGCTCGGCGACGAGACGATGAACCTGCGCGTCAAAGGCAAGGAGGGCGACCTCACCCAGGTCAATTTCCATCGCAGCTTCCAGATCGGTCACGCGCGGCACCGCCACGACGATGACGACGACCATGTCGGCCGCGACGTCCTGCAGTCCATGTTCGGCGGCCACAGCTACACCTTCGCCGTCTGGCTGCCGGGCAAGATCGAGCACATCGCGCCGGTGCGCGTCGGCAACCACACCGTGTCGCCGACCGTGTGGGGCGACGCCTACGGCCACACGCTGGTCTGGAAGATGCCGCTGACCGACATGTTCATGGCCGAGAACGTCGACTTCGACGTCGACTTCGCCGCCAAGGGCGACTTCCACGACGCCCAGTCGCAACCCGGCGCGCATCACGGTCGTCATCATCATCACGACGGTGACGATGATGACGACAACGACTGATCGCGCGGGTCCGACCGCTTAGTAGAAAGGCGACATCAGCTTGTAGGATTCGACGCGCCCGACTTTCGCGATCTCGGCGGAAACGTCGGGACGGGCGCGCAGCGTGATCCAGGCGGCATGGACCGCGGCCTCGCGCGCGGTGGCGTTCGACAGCGGCAGGTAGTCCTGCAGACGGTAGAGCATGTCGCTGCGCGTCGACACGTCCTCCAATTGCGCGATGACATGCGCCGCCGCGGCGTCGAGATCGCCGACGAACAGCATGGTGTTCAGATAAGGCTGCGTCCCGTCATCGGCATGCGCCTTCATGTAGTCGAGCGTCTTGGCGAGATTGTCCTTGTCGGCGAGCGCGAAATAGGCGCAAGCCTGCGCATCTTCCAGCGACATGCGGCCATAAGGGCTCACATCCGAAGGCTTGAGCGCCTCCACCGCGCGCAATGCGTCTTTCGGCCGGTCATGGACGTCGTATTCGCCCGCGAGGTTGATGGCCTGGCTGACGTTGACCCTCATGCCCTTTTCCTTCGCGGCCGCGCCGCTTTCCAGCGCGCGGAAAGCCTCGTCGTCGCGGCCGAGGCGGAACAGCGCGCGCGAGCGCTGGTCGAGGGACCAGTTGAGCTGGTCGCCCGTGTCGCTGAAGGCGTCGGGCTTGGCCTTGGCGCGGGCGATCGCGGAATCGAGCAGGTCCAGCGACTCCCGCAAACGGCTCAGATAGAACAGCGTGTCGGCGGCGCGGTTGACGCCCTCGAGCTTGTCCGGCGCGGCGGTCCGGGCGGCGCGCTCGGCGGCGAGCAGGCCGTCATAGGCTTTCATGACGTCGTAATGTTGCGGATCGGCGGCGACGAGCGCGTCGAAACGCTTGTCGCTGCGCATCCAGATCAGCACCTCGGGATCGCCGATCGCAGCCGCCGCCTCTTTCGCCCCCTTCAGGTCGCCCTGTGCCAGGCGTATGCGGACCAGGCCGAACCAGAGCCCGTCCGCGACCTTGAAGGGACTTTCGGGTTTCCACTTGGCATCGAATAGCGCGCTCAACAGCGCCTCGGCCGTCTGCGGATCGCCGGAGGGCTTCTGCGCCTCCTTCGCCAAGCGGAAGATGGCGTCGTCTTTGTACTGGCTCAGCGCATCGGGCCAATTGCGCGCCAGCTTCGCGGCCGCGCGCGCCGCGTCGGTATAGTCCGCCAGAGCGTAGGAATTCTCGAGGCGCAGGTCCCAGTCGTTTTTGTCCGCCTGCCGCATCGCGCTCGCCTGGGCGAGGGCGTCCTTGGCCGCGTCGTGTTTGTCTTCGTCGAAGAGCACCGCGCCGTAGAGAAGATAGGCCATGTGCTTCTCGTCGTCGGTGAGCCGCGCGAAGGCGGGATCGGAGAGAATTCCCCCGAGCGCCTGCTCCATGGTCTTCTTGTCGCCGTTTCCCTGTTGGATCTGAAGCACCACGGCGGCGAGCGCCGCGTGTTCGTGCTCCAGGGCCTGATCGGGCGCGGATTTGGTATCCTGCGCGGCGAAGGATTGACCGGCCCACAAGATCGCCACGGCCGCGACCGTGCATAGTCTGCGCATAAAAAGTCCCCCCTGAACCCTGCATCCCTTATAGCGCGGCTCGAGGGACGTGTCGCTTTCAGCGCGGCAAGGCGAACGCCACCATCTCGTCGCCGCGCTTGGTGCCGAGCTTGGAATGGCCGCCGGCGGCGATGACGACGTATTGACGGCCCTTCCACACATAGCTCATCGGCGTCGCCTGGCCGCCGGCGGGAAGGCGTCCGCGCCACAGCTCCGCGCCGGTCCTGGCGTCGAAGGCGCGAAGATAGTCGTCCATCGCGGCGCCGATGAAGACCAGTCCGCCCGCCGTCGCCATCGGGCCGCCGAGATTGGGCGTGCCGGTCTTGCCCAAGAGATATTCGCTGAACGGCGCCATGTCCTCGGTCGTGCCCAGCGGCACGGACCAGAGGATCTTTCCGTCGTGCATGTCGATGGCGTGGAGCTGGCCCCAGGGCGGCGGATTGCACGGCATGCCGATAGGCGAGAGTATCGTCTCGCGCATCATGCCGAACGGCGCGCCCTTGTTGGGCGAGACCTCCTTGTCGAAGAAGCGTTCCTCGACCTGGTCGTAGTCCTTGCGCTTGATGAGCGCGACCAGATGCATCGCGCTCGACGTGTTGACATAGACGACGTCGCGGGCCTGGTCGAAGGCGAGCCCGCCCCAATTCGTGCCGCCGCCGGTGAAGGGATAGAGGATCGTGCCTTGCTCGCTGGGGGGCGTGTACAGGCCGTCATGGCGGGCCGCCGCGATCTTGTCGCGGCATTTGCCGCGGTCCCAGAACGTCATGCCGAATGCGTCTTCGGGCTTGATATGATTGGGCGCGAGCGCGGGAGGCGCGATGGGGATCGGTTGCGTCGGCGAAAGCACTTCGCCGGGTGCGCCGCCTTGCGGCACCTTGCGCTCGACGACCGGGATCAACGGCACCCCGCTGTCGCGCGTCAGGGTGAAGAGCAGTCCCTGCTTGGTCGGCTGCAGCACCGCGGCCTCGGTCCTGCCGCGATAGGTGACGACGCCCAAGGTCGGCTGCGCGGGGATGTCGTAGTCCCACACGTCGTGATGCGTCGTCTGGAACGACCATGCGACCTCGCCGGTCGCGATCTTGAGTGCTACGACCGAGTTCGCATAGTGGCCGTCGCCCACACGCATCCCGCCCCAGAAATCCGGGCTGGTGCTCGACACGGGCAGGAAGACGAGGCCGCGCTGCTCGTCGACGCTCATGGGTGCCCAAACGTTCGCGGCACCGCCGCGGAACGGCGGCTTGGCATCGCCCAGCGGATCGAAGCTCCAGCGCGGTGCGCCGGTGATCGCGTCGAAGGCGTGCACCGTGCCGCGCAGCTCGTCGACCTTCTGGTTGTCGTCGATGGAGGAGCCGACGATCACGACGCCGTGGCTCACCACCGGCGCCGAGGTCGTGTGGATGCGGCCGAAGCGTTTGGTGCGGCCCTCGCGCTGCTCGCCGGGCGGGATGACGACCGTACCGCCTTGGCCAAAGCCCGCGACGGGCTTGCCGGTCGCGGCGTCGAGCGCGATCAGGCGGCGGTCCGCGGTGTTGAGATAGATGCGACCGCCGCTATAGGCCACGCCGCGGCAGATATAGTCGTTGGGATAGCGGATCTCGATGTTGAGCTTCGGGTCGAAACGCCAGAGCTGGCGGCCGGTGCCGGGATCGAGCGCGCTCACCTCGTTGAACGGCGAGCAGACATACAGCCGCCCGTCGGCCAGGATCGGTGTGTCCTCGAACGAGGCGCGCTTGATGACGTCGCCCTTGCTGGCGAGATCGCCGGTCGAGAAGCTCCACGCCTGCTGGAGATGGGCGACATTCGCCGGCGTGATCTGGGCCGCGGCCGAGAAGCGCTGCCCCCGCTCGTCGCCGCCATAGGCAAGCCATCCGGCGTCCGCGGCCCGGGCGCAGGGCGCCGTCAGGACGGCGGCGACCACGAGACCCACTGCCACATCGCGCATCCGTGCCATATCTTCCTCTCATGTCCGGTCCCACCCAATCTGCGTCTTCGACCCGCGTCGCGAAAGGGCGCGGGGGCGGCGCGCGCGGAATAGGTGATATCTGGCAATGGCTTGGGATGAGCGGCGATGCCTTGGGGACGAGCGGCACGCTGCGGCGGACCTTCCTCTACGGATTTGCCGCCGCGGGGGTGATGGTCGCGGCCGTCAACACCCTCAACGTCATCACCATGGGGCACGAGCAACCGCAGCTCGGCCTGGCTGGGCCTCTGGTCTGGGAAGGATCGAGCTGGATCTCGCTGGTGCTGCTCTTCTGGATCCCCTGGATCGGCTACCGGCTGGCGCCGCCCTTCGTGCGGCCGCGCTGGTGGCTGCTGGCGCATGTGCCGGCGGCGCTTTTGTTCTCGCTCGCCCATGTCGTGGGGTTCATCGCCCTGCGCAAGCTCGTCTATTGGCTGGCGGGCGACACCTACCAGTTCGGCGCGTTCCTGCCCCATTTCTTCTACGAGTTGCGCAAGGATTCTCTCGGCTACGTGCTTTTCATCGCGGGCTTCGCGCTGATCGAGCATCTGCTTCGCCAGCAGCAGCTCATCGACACGCCGGGCCAGACGCTGACCTTCGACATCCGCGACGGCCAGCGCCTCATCCGCGTCTCGCTGTGCGACATCCTGGCGGTGACCTCGGCGGGCAACTATGTCGAGTTCGTGCTCGCCGACGGCCGCCGGCCGATGATGCGCTCGCCGCTCTCCGCGCTGGAGGACGAGCTCGGCTCGCGCGGCTTCGTGCGCACGCACCGTTCCTGGGTGGTCAACGCCGCGCGCATGACCAGGCTCGAGCCTGAAGGCTCCGGCGACTACACGGTGGAATTGGAAAGCCTGAAGGTGCCGCTGTCGCGGCGCTATCCGCAGGCGCTGGCAAGGTTGCGGGGAACGGCAACGCCCTAACCACATTCGTCATGGCCGCCTTGAGGCGGCCATCCAGAGTCACTTCGCTCGCTGACGCTCGCTTGCTGGGTGGCCGGGTCAAGCCCGGCCATGACGAGTATTTTAAGCAAGAAGCCTCCTGACGAACCTGCGATATTCCACGGCGACGGTGGCGTTGAAGTCCTTCGCATAATGTCCCGACTCCGCGACGATCGCGGTCTCGACGCCATGCCTGGCGACGAGCTCGGCCGGGTCCCAGGTCGCGATGCCGAGGCGGGTGGCGACCGTCTTGAGCTGCGCCTTGAAGCCTTGCGGCCAGTCGACGGCGCGCCCGTCGGGCATGTAGCGGAAATTGTGCAGCACCATGCCGACCGCGCCGCCGAGGAACGCGCGTATGGCGCAAAGGCGGGCATGGATCTCATCCTCGCCCGCGACGTGCGAGCGCGTCCGCGCGACGAGGGCGCAAGCGAAATCGTGTCCTTTGAGATGCGCGATCAGCGCCGCGGCGCTCTTTTCGCGAAGCGCGTCGTTGTCCTTCGTCAAGGCGTTCAGCCAGGCCGCCGCCGGTTTGCGGTCGCCGGCCGCGTCGGCCAGCGCATAGACGAGAACGCGCACCCGGTTGCGGTTCAGGACATAGCCGTCATATTCGAGCTCGACCGGCGAGCCGATCTCCATGAGGCAGACATCGGCGGCGGCGACGCGCTCTGCCGCGCCCGCGGTCAGTTCCGAAGGCAGCGTCTCGTGATAGCACAGGTCGGACAGGACCGGCGGCGGCAGAGGGGTCGCGCCGCGCACGATGTCGATGAGCTGCTGCGCGGCTCCGGGGGTCAAGACCAGCGGCCAGCGCGGGAAGCCGATCTCGCTCAAGACCGAAGAGATGACCTGCCTGCGATGCAGGCGCATCAGGGGAATCGTCAGCGTGCAGGCGCCCAGGGGCAGCACGCCGGGACGATCCTTCATTTTTTCGCTTCGCCCATCACCTGCTCGCCGGCGACCTCGAGCAGCTCCTCCATCTTAGCGCGGATGACGCGGTCGGCGCGCGCGAGCTTGGCGGCGTCGAAATCGGCGCGGAGCTTGCGGAACACGTCCTCGCTGCCGGCTTCCTGGAAATCGGCCTGCACGACGCTCATCGCGTATTCCTTGGCCTTGTCGGCGCCGAAGCCCATCTCCTGCGCCGCCCACAGCCCCAGGAGCTTGTTTCGCCGCGCCATGACCTTGAAGCGCATCTCCTCGTCATGGGCCCATTTGCTCTCGAAGCCCCTCTCGCGGTCCTTGAAGGCATCGGTCATGTCACAACCCTTTGATAATTAAGGAGAAATTCAGGTCCGCGCGAGCGCCACGCGAGTCGGTCCAAACCGCCCACAGATAGGGCCGATTGCGGCCAATCGCAACGTTGTGCGCACCGGTCGCCCTCGCTATTTTGCTCCTTTGACGGGGTCCCGTCTTCCGTTTTGGGCGCACGCGCCTGAAGGAAATCCCATGAAACGCCGCCGCCAGATCTACGAGGGCAAGGCCAAGATCCTCTATGAGGGGCCCGAGCCCGGAACGCTCATCCAGTATTTCAAGGACGACACCACCGCCTTCGACGCCACCAAGAAGGCCGTGCTCGACGGCAAGGGCGTGCTCAACAACCGCATCAGCGAATATCTGATGACGCAGCTGAACGCGATCGGGGTGCCGACCCATTTCGTGCGCCGCATCAACATGCGCGAGCAGCTCGTCAAGGAAGTGGAGATCATCCCGCTCGAGGTCGTGGTGCGCAACGTCGCCGCCGGCTCGCTCTCCAAGCGGCTGGGCATCGAGGAAGGCACCGCGCTGCCGCGCTCGATCATCGAGTACTACTACAAGAGCGACGCGCTGCACGATCCCTGGGTCAGCGAGGAGCACATCACCGCCTTCGGCTGGGCGAGCCCGCAGGACCTCGACGACATGGTGAACCTCACCATCCGCATCAACGATTTCCTCTCCGGCCTGTTCCTCGGCGTCGGCATCCGTCTCGTCGACTTCAAGGTCGAGTTCGGGCGGCTGTGGGAGAACGACTACATGCGCATCGTGCTCGCCGATGAGATCAGCCCGGATTCGTGCCGGCTGTGGGATGCGCAGACCAACAACAAGCTCGACAAGGACCGTTTCCGCCGCGATCTCGGCGGCGTCGTCGAGGCCTACAGCGAAGTCGCGCGCCGGTTGGGCATCATGCCGGAATCGCCCGCGCCCGAGAACAGAGGCCCCCAGCTCGTCCGATGAAAGCACGTGTGTTCGTCACCCTGAAGAACGGCGTCCTCGATCCGCAAGGCAAGGCCATCGGCCACGCGCTGAACGGGCTGGGCTTCGGCGCGGTCGGCGAGGTGCGCCAGGGCAAGGTCATCGACATCGATCTCGCGGAGAGCGACGCCGCGAAGGCGAAAGCGTCGCTCAAGGACATGTGCGAGAAGCTCCTCGCCAATACGGTGATCGAGAAGTATGAGATCGAACTGAAGGCATGAATCCCCACTTGTCATGGCCCGCGAATGCGGGCCACCCAGGTGACGTCTTCAAAGCTCTCGAAGGTTGGAAGGAATGCCGGGATGACCTCCATTGTGCAGAACCGAACTGGGTGGCCCGCATTCGCGGGCCATGACAGGTTTGGTTTGGAGGTTCGAACGTGAAGAGCGCCGTCGTCGTTTTCCCAGCTTCCAATTGCGACCGCGACGCGGCGGTGGCGCTTCAGAGCCTCACCGGCAAGAAGCCGCACATGGTGTGGCACCAGGAAAGCCACCTGCCCGAGGTCGATCTCGTCGTGCTGCCCGGCGGGTTCTCCTACGGCGACTATCTGCGCTGCGGCGCGATGGCGAGCCAGTCGGCGGTGATGCGCGCGGTCAAGGCGCATGCCGACAAGGGCGGCGCGGTGCTCGGCATCTGCAACGGCTTCCAGGTGCTCACCGAGACGCACATGCTTCCCGGCGCCCTGATGCGCAACGCGGACCTCAAATTCGTCTGCCGCCCGGTCGCGCTGGAGATCGAGGAGACGCAGTCGCTCTTCACCCGCAAATACGAGAAGGGCCAGCGCGTGCATTTCCCCGTCGCGCATGGCGAGGGAAACTATTTCGCCGACGAGGAGACGCTGGACCGTCTCGAAGGCGAGAACCGCGTCGTCTTCCGCTATGCCGACGGCGACAACCCGAACGGCTCGGCGCGCAACATCGCCGGCATCCTGAACGAAAGGCGCAACGTCATGGCGCTGATGCCGCATCCCGAGCGCGTCGTCGACCCGCTGCTCGGCGGCACCGACGGCGTGGGCCTGTTCCAGAGCTTGATCGAGACGTTGTCGTGACGCGTGTAGCGGCTATCATGGGGGTTTTGGCTTTCCTTTCGGCTGGTGCCGCCAAAGCCGAACATGGGAAGGCGTCAGGTTTCATGACCGCTTGCCAAATTGCCGAAGAGAAATTCTGTGAGCATTTCTCCTCGGGCGCATTTCAAGCCTACGAAGACATGCACGTCATCTGTCCTGACCACGAACTTCATTCAGACGAGGTATGGGAAATGATGAAAGCATACTTCCTGAGTCACCCCGATCTTCGGCTTCCGACTTTCTCGGCCTATGTTCATGCGGCTGCGGCTGAGAAATATCCCTGCGCAAACGCCAAACCCTCTCGCCCTTGACGATATGCCCACCATCACGCAGCAACAGATAAAAGAACACGGCCTCTCGGGCGACGAGTACAAACGTATCCTCGAGCTCATGGGCCGCGAGCCCAGCCTGGTCGAGCTCGGCATCTTCAGCGTGATGTGGAGCGAGCATTGCTCCTACAAATCCACGCGCTTCCATCTGCGCCGGCTTCCGACCAAGGCGCCGTGGGTGATCCAGGGGCCCGGCGAGAACGCCGGCGTCATCGACATCGGCGACGGCGATGCCTGCATCTTCAAGATGGAGAGCCACAACCACCCCTCCTTCATCGAGCCCTATCAGGGGGCTGCCACCGGCGTCGGCGGCATCATGCGCAACGTCTTCACCATGGGCGCGCGGCCGATCGCGATGATGAACGCGCTGCGCTTCGGCGAGCCCGACCATCCCAAGACGCGCCATCTCGTCGAGGGCGTGGTGCGCGGCATCGGCGGCTACGGCAATTGCATGGGCGTGCCGACAGTGGGCGGCGAGGTGAACTTCCACCGCTCCTATAACGGCAACATCCTGGTCAATGCGATGTGCGTCGGGCTCGCGCGCACCGACAAGATCTTCAAGAGCGCCGCCGAGGGCGCGGGCAACCCGGTCGTCTATATCGGGTCCAAGACGGGGCGCGACGGCATCCACGGCGCGACCATGGCCTCGGCCGAGTTCGACGACGCCTCGGAGGAGAAGCGCCCCACGGTGCAGGTCGGCGATCCCTTCACCGAGAAGCTGCTGCTCGAAGCCTGCCTCGAATTGATGGCGACGGACGCGATCATCGCGATCCAGGATATGGGCGCGGCGGGCCTTACCTCCTCTTCGGCCGAGATGGGCGACAAGGGCGGCAGCGGCATCGAGCTCGACCTCGACCACGTGCCGCAGCGCGAAACGAACATGACCGCCTATGAGATGATGCTCTCCGAAAGCCAGGAGCGCATGCTCGCGGTGTTGAAGCCGGGCCGCGAGAAAGAGGCCGAGGCGATCTTCAGGAAGTGGGAGCTCGATTTCGCGGTCATAGGCCACACGACGGACACCAACCGCCTCGTCGTCAGGCACAAGGGCGAAACCGTCGCCGACATGCCGATCACCGCGCTCTCCGACGCGGCGCCGGTCTATGAGCGGCCTTACGACCGCCGCGCGGCGTCCGTGGGCGTTCCGCAATACGACGCGAAGAAGCCGCTGCTGGACTCGCTCGCCAGGATCCTCGGCTCGCCCGACATGTGCTCGCGGCGCTGGATCTGGGAGCAGTACGACTACACCGTCATGGCCGACACGGTGCAGCGCCCGGGCGGCGACGCCGCGGTCGTGCGCGTGCACAATGCGAAAAAGGGCCTTGCGATCACCACAGACGTGACGCCGCGCTACTGCAAGGCCGACCCGTTCGAAGGCGCCAAGCAGGCGGTCGCGGAGGCCTATCGCAACATCAGCGCGGTCGGCGCGCTGCCGCTCGCGGTCACCGACAACCTCAATTTCGGCAATCCGCAGAAGCCTGAGATCATGGGCGAGATCGTGGGCGCCGTCGACGGCATCGCCGAGGCCTGCCGCGCGCTCGATTTTCCGGTGATCGGCGGCAATTGCTCGCTCTACAACGAGACCAACGGCGAAGGCATCGATCCCACGCCGGCGATCGGCGGCGTCGGCCTGATGGCCGACGTGAACCGCATGGCGACCGTCGCGTTCAAGCGCGAAGACGACGTGCTGATGCTGATCGGCGACACGCGCGGGCGCCTCGGACAGTCGATCTATCTGCGCGAGATCGAGGGCCGCGAGGAAGGCGCCGCGCCCCCCGTCGATCTCGCGGCCGAGAAGAAGCACGGCAGCTTCGTGCGCAAGCTGATCGAGGACGGGCGTGTCGACACGTGCCACGATCTCTCCGACGGCGGATTGCTGGTCGCGCTCGCCGAGATGGCGCTCGCGGGCGGCATCGGCGCCGAGGCCGGCGTCGCGGGCACGACGGTGGACGCCATCGCGTTCTTCTTCGGCGAGGACCAGGCGCGCTACGTGATCGCCACGCCGCTCGACGAGGCGAACCGGATCGAGCAGGAGTTGCGCGATGCCGGCATCGTGCATGCCATCATCGGCAAGACGCACGCGGCCAAGACGCTGCGCATCGAGGGCGAAGGCGAGGTCGCGCTATCCGAGTTGCGCAAGGCGCATGAAGGCTGGTTCCCCGCCTACATGGCGGTCGCGCACGAGAATTGAGCCCATCCAAAAGTGTCATGGCCCGCGACTGCGGGCCACCCAGCTGGGTTCTGCACGATCTGAGAAGATTCACGCGGAGCCGCGGAGAAGAGTTCAACTCCGCGGGATCCATTTGCGAGAGCAAAGCAGATGTCACCTGGGTGGCCCGCAGTCGCGGGCCATGACAATGGGGGCGGATCGTTGCTAAGGTGCCTCCATGCCCATGCCCGCCCATGAGATCGAAAGCCTGATCAAGGCCGCGTTCCCCGACGCGGAGGTGACGATGACCGCGCTCGCCGAAGACAACGATCATTGGGCGGCGATGGTCAGGAGCTCGGCGTTCAAGGGCAAGACGCGCGTGCAGCAGCACCAGATGGTCTATGCCGCGCTCCAGGGCCGCATGGGCGGCGTCCTCCACGCGCTGTCGCTGCAGACCAGCGCGAAGGATTGAAAGATCAATTGAAGGTAGAGTCCGGCTGAGATAGCCTTCCGCGCGACTCATCGTCGGGGGCTTCGATGTCGCGCACTGCCGCTATCGCCGTTCTTTGTTCAATGCTGGCCGCGTCTGCGGCCGACGCCGTGCCGGGCACGATCGTCATCCTTCGTCACGGCGAGAAGCCGACGGGCAAGAACAGCGGGTTCTTCCTGTGCAGCGTCGGCGTGCGCAGGTCCGAAGCGCTTGCCGCGCAGTATCTGGGCAAGGATGCGAGCAAACCGCTCCTGCCTTATGGTTTCTATGCGTTCTTCGCGATCACGCCGCACACGCTCGAACTTGCGGCGCCGTCGGCCGGGACCTGGTCGCTCCCGCTCATCTCCTATTCCGTCCTGCCGAACGCCAAGGAGAGCGACGCAGACAAGACCAAGGAGCTCAACCTCCGCACGCAGCAGGCGGTGAACAACGTGATGACCAATCACGATTGGGACGGCAAGGTCGTCGTGATGACCTGGGAGCACAAGCACATCGCCAACAAGAAGCTCGAAGAGGAATTTCCGGGCCAGCAAGTGACGCTTCGCCAGCTGCTCCACCTCGACAAGCTCGGCAGCGTCGTGCCCGACACCTGGAGCGGCGACAATTACGATTATTTCTGGATCGTCAAATACGCCGACGGCTCCACCACGCCTTCCTCCTTCCAGGCCATCAAGCAGCATTTCGACGGTAAATACGCCGATCTTCCTCATAACGACTGGGGCAAGCCGGAGAAGCTGCCGAAGGATTCCGGCTGCGAGTCCTAATCTTGACCTTCCTGCGCATCGCGCCTATCTCACGGACTTGATGACCGCCGATTTAGCGGAGGAAAAGATGTCCAATCCCGTCCACGACCGCATCCAGCAGGAAGTCGCGTCCAGCGACGTGCTGCTGTTCATGAAGGGCACGCCCGTGTTCCCGCAATGCGGCTTCTCGGCTGCGGTGGTGCAGATCCTCTCCAACACCGGGGTCAAGTTCAAAGCCATCGACGTGCTGAAGGACCCCGAGATCCGCTCCGGGATCAAGGAATTCTCCAACTGGCCGACGATCCCCCAGCTCTACGTGAAGGGCGAATTCGTCGGCGGCTGCGACATCCTGCGCGAGATGTACGAGGCCGACGAACTGGCGCCGTTCCTCGCCGAGAAGGGCGTCGCGCTGGAAGCCGTTTAGCCCCGCTCGTCGTGGCCGGGCTTGACCCGGCCACCCAGCAAGCGAGCGTCAGCGAGCGAAACGACTGGATGGCCGCCTCAAGGGCGGCCATGACGTCGTAAACAGATCGCCTTACCCCTGCTCCACCATCACCTCATCCAACGGCCTGCGCGGCGAGGGCTGCGCGGGCTCCTTGGCGTAGCCCAGCCGGAAGGTGAAGGTCGCTTCCCAGGCGGTCGCGCGCGCCAATGACTGAAGCCCGCTCGCGAAATGATCGTCGCGGCCGCGTTCCTGGTTGCGGTCGACCATCTCGACGGGCTGGTTGAGCGGCTGGGCGGCGAGGCCCATCGTCGTGGCCGCCAGATGCAGGCGCTGCCAGGCGCGGCCCGCGGCGACGGCGCTTCCCATCTCGAGCCGGTCGCGCACCAGGATCATGCCCAGTACCGGCGCGTGGGTTTGCACGTCGCGCGTCATGTTCAGCCAGGTTTTATCGGCCGTTGCCGCGTCCAGGTCGGGCAGCAGCTTGGCGCCGGCCGCCACGAGCCGCGACACGCCCGACGAGTCGATGCCGATGCCGTCGCGATGCTCGTTCACCTCGCGCTTGCCGGTGCGGAACCAGCGCGCGGAGTCCTGCGACATCTGCGGATCGGCGATGATGCGCCCGGTCGCTTCGACGATCATCGATGCCATGTCGGCACGCGCCTTCGCGTCGGTGAGGAAGACGACGCGTACTTCCTTGTCCGAGGCGAGCGCCTCGAGCTTGCGCAGGTCGGCGTCCGCGACCGGACGCTCCTCGTAAGGCCCGCGATTGGTGTGGCGATTGGGAATCGCCTCGAACAGCGGATCGCGGATCGCCGGCGCCGCGTCGAGCCACAGATGCGCCGCGCGCACGGGCGTGTTCGCGGGCGAGGGTTCGAGCCGTCCGCCGCTCACGATCACGTTCATCGAATAGCCGTAGACGGCGGCGGCGCGCATCAAATTCTCGATCGCGCAGCCGACGCCCAAATGCATCTCGCGCCGGAAGGGATCGAAGCTGCCCAGGTTGCGCGCGCGGTCGGCGAGCACCGCGATCGAGGCGCCGTGCGCCGCGAACAGCCAGGGCTGGGTGTCGTGCGGATTGGCCGCCAGGATCGCCGCATGCAGCGGCTGCCTGGTGCCTTCGTCGCCGCGTCCGCGCCATTCCTCCCAGGGCTTGAATGCCGGGCCCTGGCCCACCTCGAACACGCCGCGGTCCCAGGCGCGATAGCCCAGCGCCCCCAGCACGGCCAATCCCGCGCCCCCGATGACGATGCGTCTGGTGGTGCCCATCTCGGTCTCCGCGTTCCTATGGCAAATATAGAGCTTGGTTCGGTTCGACCAAAACTCATCAAACTGTCATCCCGGCCGAGCACAGCGAGTGCCGGGACCCAGGGCGCAACCCGAACCCTGGGTCCCGGCACTACGCGCTGCTGCGCAGCGCTCCGGCCGGGATGACAATTTTTTGATTTCTTAAGACCGGTCCCCGAAATGCCTCTGCCACACCGGGGCGATGGCAGGGCGCTTGGAAACCGCCTGGGCGAGCGTCTCCAGCTTGGGGATATGGCCCTCTTTCAGCCAGTCCGCGCCGATGGAGCCGCGCCAGCGGCTGAACATCGCCGCATAGATGTCGACGATGGAGAAGCCGGAAGGCAGGAACCACGGCCCATCGCACATGCGCTCCACGATCAGGAGCCGCTCGCGGATGCGCTCGCGCGCCTTCTGGCGCAACGCCTTGGCCTCGTCCTTGGCGACGAAGCGGTCGGGGTAGTCGGAGATCTCCACCATCGGATAGATCTCCGATGCCATGAAGGCGAGCCAGCGATAGGCCTGGGTGCGCGCGGGCCCGGCTTGCGGCGGCAACAGGCGCGCGTTGGGGAAATGGTCCGCCAGGGTCAAGAGGATCGCCAGCGACTCTGTGACGATCTGCCCCTCGGGCAGGCGCAACGCCGGCATCTTGCCGCTCGGGTTGATCGCAAGGAAGGACGGCTCGCGCTGCTCGTTCTTCTCCAGCGATATGATGTTGAACTCGTAAGGGGCGCCCGTTTCGGCCAGCACCGCCTCGGCGCTGAACGCGCCAGATCCCTTGTCGCCGTAGAGGATATAACTCATGGAAGCCCTCATTCTCCCCCACAGATACGTCCGCAGGGGTAAAGTACAAGACCGAAGGAAAGCAAGACGGAACTGGGGCTTGCCCGGCAGATGAAGCCCGCCTAGCCTTGGGCGGCGGCCGTCATGGAGAAGATCATGCTTCGGGGCTTGATGCTGTCTATCGCAGCGGTGGCGGTCCTAGGCGCGCCCGCGATGGGCGCTCAGGAAAACGTGATCGTGCAGGGCGCGCAGCCGCAGGCCGCGTCCGATGCCTGCCTCAGGATCGCCGACGCCAAGATCAGGCAATGGAAGCAGCGGCGCATCCAGCGCGACCGCACCGACCTGCTCGCCGACGGAACGACGCGCAAGAGCGAATTCGTCTTCACCGAGAACGCCCTCTATTTCGAGGTCGGCGGAGATTGGCGCGCGGGACAGGTCGGCTGGAGCGAGCGCACGACCGAAGGCGCCGCCACCGTCGCCCAGCGCATGGCGCTTTCGGATTGCAGCATGGGCACGACCGCGCAGGAAGACGGCGGGCCGGTGACGAGCTTCACCTATTCGCAAGGTCCCAAGATCACGACCACGCTGTGGATATCGGACGCGACGGGCTTGCCCGTGCGCATGGAAGTCCATCAAAAGCCCGACAAGCCCGATCAGCCGGTGACGATCGCGTTCCGCTACGCATATGGCGACGCCGTCCAAATCCCGAAGGAAGCGGCGATGGGCCTCGATGCGCGCACGCGGCGCGCACAAGCCTATCTCACGGCGCTGCAACTGCGTCACGCCGGGTGGTGAAGGCTCTCATTCCCGCTTGAACACCACGTCGCGCTCCTCGCGGCGGCTGACGAAGCCGGTGATGCGGCCGTCCGCGTCGCGCTGGAAGATCTTTCGCGTGCGCGGCTGGCCCGGCGCGAAGAGCACGTCGGCGAGCTCGGCCTTGATCTCGGAAGGCTTGCCGTCATTGGTCATGCCATAGAGGCGGTCGCCGTTCTTGATGATGGTGTAGGTGTAGTCGGGGCCGGCGCGATAGCGTCCGACATAGGATTGCAGCATCGTGTCGGGCAGCGCGGCCGAAGGCGGGTCCTGCCGCAGCGCCATGGTCTGCAGGCCCACGAGCTTCCAGTCGCCCGCTTCCTTGATCCATGTCGCGGTCGCACGATAGAGCGCGTGCAGCTTCTGGCCGTGGAAATCCTCGTGCTCGTCGTCGACCTCGGTGGTGACGGCGGCGTCGCCGAAGAAGCGCGCCGTCCAATCGGTCACCGCGATCGTGCCGGACGAGCCCTTGGGCAGCGGGGTGATGCCCGCGATCTCCTGGTCGTAGTTCGAGACCTCGCCGTTCTCGTCGGTGGCGACGAAACGCGAGTCCAGGATCGCCTCCCACGGCGTCTTGTCGCCGGGTGCGACCGCGTCCATCAGCGTCTGCATCTTGGCCTTCAACAGATCGCCGTCGTCGGCCCGTGCCGCAACGGGCGCGAGCAAAGCCAGCACGGCAAGAGCGAAATTCCTCATCCCACAACCCCTTTTGCCCCAAGGCAGCCTATCCGAAAACGCTCTTCGCCGCGGCGCAAATAACAAGACCGCGAGGCCTGCTCCTTGCCGCACTCCAGGCTTGGGTGTCTCATCGCGGCCAAGATCGAACATTCAGGGGGAAAGACATGAAGACAATCTCGATCCTGGTCATCGCGGCACTGGCAGCAGCCGGTTGCGCCGCTTCGGCAACACCCAGGGAAAAAGTCATCTACAGCTTCAATCCGGCAATCGGCGACGGCGCCCAGCCGCAAGGCGGCGTGATCATGGACGGCCAAGGAAATCTCTACGGCACCCTTCAGGACGGCGCGGGCGGAGGCTGCGGCGGCGGCGGATGCGGCGCGGTGTTCAAGCTCACGCCGAAAGGCGAGGAGACGATCCTGCACGTCTTCAGCGGCGACGACGGCGCGTATCCCGTCCCCGGGCTCGTGGCCGATGCGGCAGGCAATCTCTATGGGACGGCGCTCGACGGCGGCCCTATCCATCACTGCGCTTGCGGCGTCGTCTTCAAGCTGACGGCGGACGGCCAGTTCAGCATCGTGCATGCGTTCAGGGGCGGCGTGGACGGCGCGCATCCGGTCGCGGCGCTCGTCGTCGACAAGCGCGGCGATCTCATCGGCACGACCGTCGACGGCGGCACCGACTGCAACGGCACGGGCGAAGGTTGCGGCACCGTCTTCAAGATCAAGCCCGACGGCAGGAAGGTGGTGCTTCACGCATTCGGCGGCGCCGACGGCATCGCGCCGGAGTCCGATCTCACGCTCGATGCCTCAGGCAACATCTACGGCACGACGGGCAATGGCGGCAGCGATTGCGACGGCACCGGCCAGGGCTGCGGGGTGATCTTCAAGCTCGCGCCCGATGGAACGCAAACCACGCTTTATGTCTTCGAAGGCGCAAGCCACGGCGCCTATCCGACGGGCGGCGTGATCATGGACGAGGCGGGCACGCTCTACGGCACCACCAACAATGGCGGCATCGACTGCGACGGAAGCGGCGGCTGCGGCACCGTGTACAAGCTCGCGCCCGACGGCACCGAGACGGGGCTGCACAGTTTCACCGGCGGCAGCGACGGCGAACATCCCAGAGCGACCCTGGTCATGGATGGCGCAGGCCGCATGTACGGCACGGCGGTGGAAGGCGGCAGCGAGAACGACGGCGGCGTGGTGTTCGAGATCAAGCCCGGCGGCGGGGAGAGGATCGTCTATGCCTTCACCGGCGGCAATGACGGCGGCGGCCCGTTCGGCCCGCTGATGATGGACGGCCGCCGGGGCGAGCTCTACGGCACGACCTTCACCGGCGGCACCGACTTCTTCGGCACGGTGTTCAAGCTGAGCCCCAGATAGAAGGAACTGTCTGGAGTAAATTGAACTAAAAAAATGTCATGGCTCGCGACTGCGGGCCACCCAGGTGACGCGCGCTCCATAGTCGACTGTGAAAGCGCCTCGCAAACCTTTGCCGGTTGTGCAGAATCCAACTGGGTGGCCCGTTCGCACGCTGCCGCTACGAACTCGCGGGCCATGACAATTTGGCTAAGAAAAGCAAAAGGCCGCGGAGACGATCCGCGGCCTTTGCATTCTCGATGTCGCGACGCTTAGCGCGAATAGAATTCGACGATGAGATGCGGCTGCATCTGCACCGCATAAGGCACGTCGGAGAGCTTGGGGATGCGGATCAGCTTGGCCGACATCTTGCCGTGATCGGTCTCGACGTAATCGGGCGTGTCGCGCTCGGCTCTCTTGGCGGCTTCGATGACGAGCGCCATGTCGCGCGCCTTCGCGGTCAGCTCGACGCTCGAGCCTTCCTTGACCTGGTAGCTCGCGATGGTGACGCGCTTGCCGTTGACCTTGACATGGCCGTGGCTGACGAGCTGGCGGGCGGCGAACGGCGTCGGCGCGAACTTGGCGCGGTAGACGACGGCGTCCAGCCGGCTCTCGAGCAGGCCGATCATGTTCTCGCCGGTGTCGCCGGGACGGCGCGAGGCCTCGGTGTAGTATTTGCGGAACTGGCGCTCGGTGATGTTGCCGTAGAAGCCCTTGAGCTTCTGCTTGGCCTGGAGTTGGGTGCCGTAATCCGACAGCTTCTTGGCGCGGCGCTGGCCGTGCTGGCCGGGGCCATAGGAGCGCTTGTTGACGGGGCTCTTGGGGCGGCCCCACACACTTTCGCCCATGCGGCGGTCGAGCTTGTACTTGGCGTTGGCGCGTTTGGTCATGCAAAGTCCGAAAAATGGCGGAAAACCGCGCTTTGGGCGAACCCGTCCGCGGAAGGTCGGGCACTATATCCATGGGCTTCGCGCTGTCAAACGGAGGTTTGGGGTGTGGCTCGGTTTGACGGGTAGGCTTGCCAGGCCGTTTTCGAACCGCCGATCCCGCCGCGCCGTCCTTTCACCCATGCAACCAGGCGTCTCGGGCATTGGGAACATCTGCTAAAGTGAAGGTTCCTTGAGGATTGGGTGCGCCCTGATGAAAATCGAAGCGCTCGTTGCGGCTTTGCTGCTGGGGACGGTCGCTTCGGCGCATGCCGATCTCGTCATTTCCGCCAAGCCGACGCAGAACGTGACCTGCTCGGCCGGCACCTGCACCGCGACGGCGCAACAAGCGGTGCTGAACGTCTCCGATCTCGCGGCCCTGCTGGCGAGCGGCGATGTCAGCGTCGCGAGTGCAAGCGTTGCCCAGGACATCGAAATCGATGCGACGCTGAGCTGGGTCAGTCCCAATCGACTGACGCTGGATGCCTATCGCGCGATTTCCTTCAAGAGGCCGGTCACGGTCGCCGGGACCGGCGCGTTGACGATCACCACCAATGACGGCGCCACCGGCGGCGACTTCGTCTTTTCGGGCAGGGGCCACGTCGTCTTCTGGGATTTGACCAGCAGCCTGATCATCAATGGCGACAGCTATCTGCTGGTCAAGAAGCTGAGCGACCTGCGAAGCCTGATTGGAATTCCCGGCCACTCGGTCGCGCTTGCCGATAACTACAACGCGCAGAAGAAGGGCGTTTATCGCAAATCGCCATTGAAGCAGTTGTACGGAACGCTGGAAGGGCTCGGCAATGTCATTTCCAATCTGTCGGTCAGCGATCCGAGCCGCTTCGATCTCGTCGGCCTGGTCGGCGACAATCGCGGCACGATCCGAGATCTCGGCGTGACGAACGAGACGGTCAGTGGAAACGGCGATAAAAACGACGTCGGCGGATTGGCGGGCTGGAACGAAGGCACCATCCAGAACTGCTACACCACCGGCACGGTGAGCACGACGGGCTTCAACGTCGGCGGTCTCGCCGGCCGCAACGAAGACGGCGCGATCATCCACTCCACTCGTCCGCCGCCGTGACCAGCGGCTACACGTCCGGCGGCTTGGTGGGCTTCAGCGACGACGCCGCGGTCATCACGACGAGTTATGCGACGGGGGCGGTGTCCAACAGCAGGGACGCCGGCGGGCTGGTCGGTCTCAACAGGGGAGCGATATCGACATCCTATGCGACGGGCGCCGTCACTTCGGGCGGCGGCGGTCTCGTCGAAGAGAATGACGGCACCATCGCGAACTCCTACGCGACGGGCGCGGCCGAGGGCGGCGGCGGGCTGATCGGCGTCAACGGCGGATTCGGCGTCACGTCGTCCTATTCGACCGGATATGCCGCAGGCGGCGGCGGGCTGGTCTTGAAGGACTACAATCAGACCATCAGCGCCTCGTATTGGGACCTGGACACCAGCGGCGTCAGCGATCCCAGCCAGGGCGCTCTCTCTCCCGCCAACGATCCCGGAATAACGGGGTTGACCTCGTCACAGCTTCAATCGGGACTGCCGGACGGTTTCGACCCTGCCGTCTGGGGGCAATCTTCCAAGATCAACGGCGGTTTTCCCTACCTGCTGGCCAACCCGCCGCAGTAGCGCGCGAACCTACTCCACCAGTCTGGGATCGTCCTTGGGCAGAAACAGGACGTCGAGGTAGCGCTGGGGACGAGCGCGCAGCGATTCCATCATGTTGTAGAAGGAAAAGCCCTTGTCACGCATCGCCGCCGCGATGTCGCTGAAGAAAGGGGCATCCTCCAGCCGGCGCCGGATCGAGACCTCGACGATGACGAATTTGATCCGGGGCAGCGCGGCATCCAACCCTGCGATCACCTCGCCTTCGAAGCCCTCGGCGTCGATCTTGAGGCCGATGCGCTCGCTCTTGAGCTCGGAGGCGATCAGCGCGTCCAGCGTGGTCATCTTCACCGGATAGCGCTGCTTGGGATCGGCGCGCTCCGCGTCCGCCCAGCGCAGGAAGGTCGAGCACACACCCTGCTCGCTCAGCATCATCTCGCCTTCCTCGCGGCCGAGCGCGACGTTGACGAATTTGAAGCGCTTGGGCTTCTCCTCGAGCTGGCTCTCCGCGCCGCGCCTTGGATCGACGAGGACGAAGTCGCAATCGGGGAACGCATCGTAGAGGAACGGCGTGCCGCGGAAGACGCCGACATCGATCACCTCCTCGACCTCGAGCCGCGCGCGGCGCAGGACCCGAAGCGGGGTGACCTTCGGCGTGAAGCCCGCCGCGGCGCAGAATTCGGCGACGCGCTTGGGGAGGGCGGCGTCGGGGGCGGCGCTCAGTTCCGCGATGAGCTTGCGCAGGTCGGCCATGGACGGCAGGCTAGCCGCTGGACAGGCAAGCCGCCAGGGAGGGCGCAATCCGTGAAGATCATCGTGCTCGGCGGCGACGGGTTCTGCGGCTGGCCGACGGCGCTGCATCTGTCCAGGCGCGGCCACGACATCGCCATCGTCGACAACCTCTCGCGCCGGCGCATCGACGGCGAGCTCGCCATCCAGTCGCTGACCCCGATCCGCGCCGTCGAGGACCGCCTCGCCGCATGGAAAGAGGTCGCAGGCTCCGCCATCGCCTTCCACGACATCACCGTGGGCAAGGATTTCGACGCGCTGCTTGCGCTCTTCAAGTCGTTCAAGCCCGACGCCATCGTCCATTTCGCCGAGCAGCGCGCGGCGCCCTATTCGATGAAGAGCGCTCAGCACAAGCGCTACACCGTCGACAACAACCTCAACGCCACCAACGACGTGCTCGCGGCCATGGTGGAGAGCGGGCAGGACATCCATCTCGTCCATTTGGGGACAATGGGCGTCTACGGCTACGGCGTCGCCGGCATGGACATCCCGGAAGGCTATCTGACCATCCGGGTCGACACGCCGGCGGGCGAGCGCCGCCAGGAGATCCTCTATCCCGCCAATCCGGGCTCGATCTATCACATGACCAAGACGCAGGATCAGCTCTTCTTCTTCTTCTACAACAAGAACGACGGCGTTCGGATCACCGACCTGCATCAAGGCATCGTGTGGGGCACGCAGACCGAAGAGACCCGCCTCGACGAGCGGCTGATCAACCGCTTCGACTATGACGGCGATTACGGCACGGTGCTGAACCGCTTCCTGATGCAGGCGGCGCTCGACTATCCGCTCACGGTGCACGGCACAGGCGGGCAGACGCGCGCCTTCATCAATCTCCAGGACACCGTGCGCTGCATCGAGCTGGCGCTGATGAACCCGCCCAAGCCGGGCGAGCGCGTGAGCATCCTCAACCAGATGACCGAGACGCACCGCGTGCGCGACCTGGCCGCGATCGTGGCGAGGCTCACCGGTGCCGCGGTCGCCAACCTCCCCAATCCGCGCAACGAGGCCGACGAGAACGAGCTGCACGTCGTCAAGCCGCGCTTCATCGGTCTGGGCCTGAAGCCCATCACGCTCGAGGACGGATTGCTCGTCGAGATCGCCGAGATCGCGCGCCGCTATGCCGCGCGCTGCGACCGTTCGAAGATACCCTGCGTCTCGTCGTGGAACCGCGCCATCCGCGAGCGAAACCCCGTCCCGCAATGACGCGGCTTTGCGTCGTTTGGAATCGCAAATAACCTGTCATGGCCAGAGAGTTCGTAGCGACAGCGTACGAACGGGCCACCCAGGTGATATCTGCCAACTTTCGAAAAAGTCTCACGCGAAGACGCGGAGTTCGCGGAGAAGAAAAGAACCTCCGTGTTCTCCGCGTCTCCGCGTGAATCACTTTCAGATGGTGCAGAACCCACCTGGGTGGCCCGCCCGGCTCCGCTTACGCTACGCCGCGGCAAGTGAGTTTCGCTTGGCACGCCGTAGCTTCAGCGAAGGCGGCATTCGCGGGCCATGACAATTTTGTTTGTGATTCCGTCAGGCCGCAACCTGCGCCGGAGGGCGCTTCTCAGAGCCTGAGCAGGCCTTGCGACTTCTTCAGTATCTCCTCATACGCCTCGAAACAGCGCCGGTTGAGATAGGCGAGCACGGGATCGGCGAGCCACTGCGCCATCTGCGCCTTGGTCGCGGGGATGTGCGGCGCGATCGCCGCGTCATGGACCTCGTTGCGATTGCGGTCGTGCCAATAGGCGCGGTTGAGCTTCTTGTCGTTGTTGGCCGCGGTGCCGCGATATTTCTTGGCGCAATAGTCGGCGAAGGTCCGCACCGCATAGTGGTTGAGCTGCGCGTTCTTCATGCTGCGGAAGGCTTGCGGCATGTTGCGGAAGCGCTCGCCGCCATAGGTCCCTTCCGGGACCTCGACGCCGCCGCCGTTGAAGATGCGCGGATGATGGTCCCGGCTCCGGGCGAAGCTCGGCATGTGGTTGGAGGTGATGCGGCTGAACGGCCCGCCGGTGCGCGCCAGGCTCTTGACGATGTCGTTCTTGAGGAAGCTCTTGCGCGAGGCCTGGGTGAGCTGCTCGATCACCAGCCCGTCCGACAGGCGCGGCAGCCCGCTGTCGCCGAAGAAGCGCATCTGCACCGCGATGATGTCGGCCTCGGGCGCCGTCGCGATGAGATCGGCGATGCGGCCCGCCCCCACCTTGATGCACAGGAACTCGTCGGGATCGATCTGCAGCACGTAGTCGGCCGCAAGCACCAAAGGATGGTCGCGCGCGGCATACAGGGCCTTGTTCTGCGCCTGCTCGCCGGGCTCGAGCCGGTTGGCGACGTGGATGGCGACCCCCATCTCCTGGAGCCGGTCGAGGAGGGCGGGCGATTCGTCCTCGCAATCGTTGGTGTAGACGAGGAAATCGCTGACCCCGATCACCCTGTGATAGGCGATCCATTCCAGCAGGAACCGGCCCTCATTCTTGGTGAAGGCGACTTCGATGACTCGCGGGGTCTCGGCCATTCAAAAAGCTCGGAACGATTGCAGAACTGATCCTGAAACGTTTTCAATTTCAGTATGTTAACCACGGGCTTGTCAACGAGAACAGAATGTGTACGAAGTTCGGTTCCGGGGCACCCCGTTTTCACTGGGAAAGGGGGGAGCGCTATGGAATAAGGGAGACGAAACCATGAGTCAGGCGGCTTTGCGGGTAGTGGGCAAGGAAGAGGCATCGGATCGCAAGCGCGCCCTGGAAGCGGCGCTCAGCCAGATCGACCGGGCGTTCGGCAAGGGCTCGGTGATGAAGCTGGGCTCGCGCGACCTCGGCCTCGATACCGACACGGTCTCGACCGGCTCGCTGGGCCTGGACATCGCGCTGGGCATCGGCGGGTTGCCGCGCGGCCGCGTGATCGAGGTCTACGGGCCCGAGTCGTCGGGCAAGACCACGCTGGCGCTGCATGCGGTGGCGGAGGCGCAGAAGAAAGGCGGCATCGCCGCCTATATCGACGCCGAGCACGCGCTCGATCCCGGCTATGCCAGGAAGCTGGGCGTCGACATCGACGAGCTCCTCATCTCCCAGCCGGACACGGGCGAGCAGGCGCTGGAGATCACCGACACGCTGGTGCGCTCGGGCGGCATCGACATCATCGTCATCGATTCGGTCGCGGCGCTGACGCCCAAGGCCGAGCTCGAGGGCGAGATGGGCGATTCGCTCCCCGGCCTCCAGGCGCGTCTGATGAGCCAGGCGCTGCGCAAGCTCACCGCCTCGATCTCCAAATCCAACACGATCGTGCTCTTCATCAACCAGATCCGCATGAAGATCGGCATCATGTTCGGCAGTCCGGAGACGACGACGGGCGGCAATGCGCTCAAGTTCTATTCCTCCATCCGCCTCGACATCCGCCGCATCGGCTCGATCAAGGACCGCGACGAGGTCGTGGGCAACCAGACCCGCGTGAAGGTGGTCAAGAACAAGGTCGCGCCGCCGTTCAAGCAGGTCGAGTTCGACATCATGTACGGCTCGGGCATCTCCAAGACCGGCGAGCTGATCGATCTGGGCGTCAAGGCCGGGATCGTGGAGAAATCCGGCTCCTGGTACTCCTTCGACGGTACCCGTATCGGCCAGGGCCGCGAGGCGGCCAAGGCGTTCTTGGGCGCAAACCCGGACGTCTCGAACAAGATCGAAGGCCTGATCCGCCAGAGCGCGGGCGTCCTCGGCTCCTCCTTGGCGTTCGGCGGCGAGGACGCCGCCGCCGCGGCCGAGGACTGAGCGAAACAGGTTGCGGTTCCCTACTGGCATGGGGAACGGCTCCAGAAGGGGCGCCGGCGTCCGGCGCCCCTTCGCTTATGTTGACCTCCCCACAGGGGGAGGTTAATTCCGCCATCCTAGACACCGAAAACCAGAAGCCGCTACAAGCAATCTCATGAAGAGCTTGAGCGACATTCGAAGCGGGTTCCTGGACTTTTTCCGCGCGCGCGGCCATGCCGTCGTTTCGTCCTCGCCGCTCGTGCCGCGCAACGACCCGACGCTGCTTTTCACCAATGCCGGCATGGTGCAGTTCAAGAACGTCTTCACCGGCAGCGAGAAACGCGACTATTCCCGCGCCGCCACCAGCCAGAAATGCGTCCGCGCCGGCGGCAAGCACAACGACCTCGACAATGTCGGCTACACCGCGCGCCACCACACCTTCTTCGAGATGCTGGGCAACTTCTCCTTCGGCGACTATTTCAAGGCCGATGCGATCGAGTTCGCCTGGGACCTGATCACCAAGGATTTCGCCGTCCCCAAATCGCGGCTGACGGCGACGGTCTATGCCGAGGACGACGAGGCGTTCTCGCTGTGGAAGAAGATCGCAGGGCTCCCCGAGGATCGCATCGTGCGCATCGCGACGTCGGCGAATTTCTGGTCGATGGGCGACACCGGCCCCTGCGGCCCGTGCTCGGAGATCTTCTACGATCACGGCGATCACATCCCCGGCGGCCCGCCCGGCTCGCCGGACGAGGACGGCGACCGCTTCGTCGAGATCTGGAATCTCGTCTTCATGCAGTTCGAGCAGGTGGATTCCACGACGCGCCTCAGCCTGCCCAAGCCTTCGATCGACACCGGCATGGGGCTCGAGCGCATCGCGGCCGTCCTTCAAGGCGTGCACGACAATTACGACATCGATCTCTTCCGCCATCTGATCGAGGCCTCGGTCGCGGCCTCGGGCGCGAAATCGGAAGGACCCGCGCGCTTCAGCCATCGCGTGATCGCCGATCATCTGCGCGCGAGCTCGTTCCTCATGGCCGACGGCGTGATGCCGTCGAACGAGGGCCGCGGCTACGTGCTGCGCCGCATCATGCGCCGCGCGATGCGCCACGCCCACCTGATCGGCTCCAAGGATCCGCTCATGTACCGCCTCGTGCCCGCGCTCGTCGCCGAGATGGGCCAGGCCTATCCCGAGCTCAAGCGTGCCGAGGCGCTCATCGTCGAGACGCTGAAGCTGGAAGAGGAGCGTTTCCGCGTCACGCTCGCGCGCGGCCTCAAGCTCCTCGACGAAGCCTCGTCGGGCCTTGGCCAGGGTCAGCAACTCGCGGGCGAGACCGCGTTCAAGCTCTACGACACGTACGGCTTTCCGCTCGACCTGACCGAGGACGCGCTCAAGGCGCGCGGCATCTCGGTCGACCGTCACGGCTTCGACGCGGCAATGGCCAAGCAGCGCGAGGACGCCCGCGCGGCCTGGGCGGGCTCGGGCGAGGCCGCGACCGACGCGCATTGGTTCCAGGTGCGCGACGAGGTGGGGCCCACGGAGTTCCTAGGTTACGACACCGAACAGGCCGAGGGCGCGATCCTTGCCATGCTCAAGGACGGCAAGCGCGTGACGGAAGCCGTTTCCGGGGATACCGTCTCTATACTGACGAATCAGACGCCGTTCTACGCCGAGTCCGGCGGGCAGATCGGCGACCAGGGGACGATCGTGTCGGCCAAGGGGCGCGGCCAGGTCATCGACACCGAGAAGCGGCTGGGCACGATGCACGTCCACGTCGCCCTGGTGAAGGACGGCCGCTTCGCGGTCGGCGACGCGGTCGAGCTCAAGGTCGACGGCGAGCGGCGCCGGGCCACGCGCGCCAACCATTCCGCGACGCATCTTCTGCAAGCGGCGCTCAAGCGCGTGCTCGGGCCGCATGTCAGCCAGAAGGGCTCGCTCGTGGCGCCCGACCGGCTGCGCTTCGATTTCAGCCATCCCAAGCCGGTGACGCTCGACGAGCTCGCGCGCATCGAGGACCAGGTCAATGCCGTGATCCGCCAGAACGGCGACGTCTCGACGCGGCTGATGGCGACCGACGACGCGATCAAGGCGGGCGCCGAGGCGCTGTTCGGCGAGAAATACGGCGACGAGGTGCGCGTGCTCTCCATGGGCGAGGACGCGGTGAAGGCCTACTCCGTCGAGCTTTGCGGCGGCACGCATGTGCGCCGGCTGGGCGATATCGGCCTCTTCACCATCCTGTCGGAGAGCGCGGTCGCGTCCGGCGTGCGCCGCATCGAGGCGCTGACGAGCGAAGGCGCGCGGCGCTATCTATCGCATCAGGCGGAGATCGCGCGCGAAGCGGCCGCGGTGCTGAAGACAAACGCCGCCGAGCTTCCGGTGCGCGTCGCCCAGCTCGCCGATGAGCGGCGCAAGCTCGAGCGCGAGCTCGCAGATGCGCGCAGGCAATTGGCGCTCGCGGGGCCGGCGCGCGAAGGCGGCGACGAGGCCAGGACCATCGCGGGCGTCAAGACTGTGCTGCGTCTCGTCGAGGGCGTATCGCCGAAGGACCTCAAGGGCCTGGCCGATGACGCCAAGACGAAGATCGGCTCGGGCGTCGTCGCGTTCGCCGCGGTGGACGACGGCAGGGTGTCGCTCGTCGTCGGCGTGACCGACGACCTGACCAGGCGCGTCAGCGCGGTCGATCTCGTCAAGCTCGGTGCCGAGGCGCTGGGCGGCAAGGGCGGCGGCGGACGCGCCGATATGGCGCAGGCCGGCGGCCCCGACGGATCCAAGGCGCGCGACGCGCTCGCCGCGATCGAGCGCCGGCTTGCCCAATTGCAGGCGCAATGAGCAACCCGGCGACCGCGATCGAGGACCATCTCACGACGCCGCGGCACCGCGTCTATGCGCTGCTCGAAGGCGGGCAGACGGGCGGATGGCTGGGTCACGTCATCGAGGCGGTCCTGATCACGCTGATCGTCGGCAACGTGCTGGCCTATACGGTCCAGTCCATCCCCGACATCGACGCGAAATACGCGCGCTATTTCGGCGTGCTGGAATGGGTGTCGGTCGCGATCTTCACGGTCGAATACCTGGCGCGGCTGT
Organism: Alphaproteobacteria bacterium; assembly: GCA_021325375.1. GTDB lineage: Bacteria > Pseudomonadota > Alphaproteobacteria > Micropepsales > Micropepsaceae > Rhizomicrobium. The sequence goes on from JAJPHG010000007.1 coordinate 53,863, forward strand.
GGACGGCGCCGGAGGATCCGACCGCCCAGCGCGGGCGCTGGCGCAGCCGCATCGGCTACGCGCTTCGGCCGATGATGGTCATCGACCTGATGAGCTTCGCGCCGGCCTATATCGCGCTGTTCATCCCGTTCATCGATCTTCGCATCCTGCGGCTGATCCGCCTGCTCCGGCTGCTCAAGATCGCGCGCTATTCGCCCGCCCTGTCGACGCTCATGCAGGTGCTCGCCGAGGAGCGGCGCGCGCTTTACGGCACGGTGCTGCTGCTGCTCTGCGCGATGGTGTTCGCGGCCGCGGCCATGCATGTGACCGAAGGCAACGTCAAGGGCGCGAGCGACGCGTTCCGCACGATGCCGGGCTCGATGTATTGGGCGATCACGACGCTGACCACGGTGGGCTATGGCGACGTGACGCCGATCACCGCGACCGGGCGCTTCGTCGCGGGGCTGACGATGATCGTGGGCCTGGGTCTTTTCGCGCTGCCCGTCGGCATCGTCGCGACCGGCTTCGTCAACTCGATCCACCGCCGCGATTTCGTCGTGACCTTCGGCATGCTCGCGCGCGTGCCGCTGTTCCGCGGCATCGACGCGCAGATCATCGGCGAGATGATGACGATGCTGCGGGCGCGGGCTTGCGCCGGCGGCACGGTGATCTCGGCGGCGGGCGCGCGCGCCGACGCGATGTATTTCGTCATCTCCGGCGAGGTCGAGGCGAGCCTGCAGAACCGCAAGATCCGCTTCCGCAGCGGCGATTTCTTCGGCGAGCTGGCGCTTCTGGAACAGACGATGCGCTCGGCCACCGTCGTCGCCGTCGAGCCGTCGCGGATCCTCACCCTGGCGGTGGACGACTTCAACCACCTGCTCACCAAGCATCCGGGCCTGATGCGCCGCATCCACAAGATGGCCGCGGCGCGCGCCGAGGACATCGCGCAGGCGGGCGCGATCTCGGAGTCCGAGATCAAGGCCGCGCGCCGCATGCGCAAGCGCGCCGAGCGCAACCCCGACGCCCCCGACCGCGACGCCGACCCGGATGTGCGCCCCGACGGCGAGCCGCGCCGGCGGGGGTGAGTAGGGGTCAAAAATTCCCGACTGTCATGGCCCGTTCGCACGCTGTCGCTACGAACTCGCGGGCCATGACAAGTGCGTCTCACGGCTTGACGTACACACACAGCTTGTTGCCGGTGGGATCGCGCAGATAGGCGCCGTAGAAGGTGCGCTTGTCCGCGGGACGGTAGCCCGGCGCGCCTTCGTCGCTGCCGCCATGGGCGAGGCCCGCCTCATGTGCCGCTTTCACCTCGCCCTCGGTCTTCGCGGTGAAGGCGAGCATCATGCCGTTGCCGAACGTCGCCGGCTTGCCGTCCTGCGGCGGGCAGACATAGACGCCGTGCGCCTCGCTGCCTTTGGGGCCGTAGCCGATCCAGCCGCCGTCGGCGAATTTGCGCTCATGCCCGAACGCGCCGAAGAACGCGTCATAGAATTTGCCGGACGCCTCGCTGTCCTTGGCGCCGATGGTCACGTAACCGATCATGGAACTCCTCCAGACAATGGGAGGGGAGAGTGGCTGCCGGGCTCGAACAAATCAAGAACAAAAGGTCCAAGACAGGGTTGCGCCCCGCGCATGGTGTTCAGCTCGCCGCTTTGAGCATCAGCTCCGCCGCCTCTTGGAGAAGCGCCAGCTTTCCCGCGGGAAGATGGGAAAGCGACGCGGTCAGCCGCGCCAGGCGCCGGCGCCGCCCGGCCTCCAGCAGCCGGCGGCCCCTCTCGGTCACCGAGACCTGGATGGAGCGGCGGTCGAGCGGGCGGCGCTGGGCGAGCCCGCGCCGTTCCAGCTCGCCCACCAATTGCGACATCGTCGGCGGCCGCACCTGCTCGGCCTGGGCGAGCGCGCCAAGCGTCTGCGGGCCTGCGAACACCAGAACCGAGAGCACCGAAAGCTGCGCGCCGGTGATGCCCGACGCCGCATCCTCCTTGCGCACATAACGCAGCAGCCGGATCGCGGCGCTGTGCAGGAGATCGGCGGTCTTCTCGACGTTGCTTGCGGCCACTTGACGTGCTCCCGAAAAATAGTTAGGTAGCCTAACAGTGTGATGACCTAACTGTATGCGAAGGAGGCTTGGATGGGAAGCGAAGCGAATCTGGCGGGACGCAAGCTGGTGCAGGTGGCGCTCACCTGCCGCGACCTCGACCGCGCGCGGACGTTCTATCGCGACACTTTGGGGCTCGCCTTGATGTTCGAGGCCGGCAACATGCTCTTCTTCCAGCTCGAGGGCTTGCGCCTGATGATCGGCAAGGAAGAGCAGGTGGGCGGCGCCATCGGCGGCAGCGTGCTCTATTTCGACGCCCCCGACATCGACGCGCTCGGCGCGGCGCTGGAAGCCAAGGGCGTCGTGTTCCTGCGCCCCGCCGAGGCGGTCCAGCGCACCGAGACGCACGAGCTCAAGCTGCGCGCCTTCAAGGACCCCGACGGCAACGCGCTGGCGCTGATGGGAATGGTGGCGAAGGCGACCTGATCTGCATCCCATTGTCATGGCCCGCGAATGCGGGCCACCTAGTTGGATCTTGCGCGATATCGAAATTTCCCACGCGGAGACGCGGAGTTCGCGGAGTTAAGCTCTTCTCTGCGGACTCCGCGTCTCCGCGTGATCCCTTTGAAAGAGCCCGATGGATATCACCTGGCTGGCCCGCACTCGCGGGCCATGACAGTGAGTATTTTGAGCGCCGCTTAGAGCGAAGCGCCTTGCATCCTCGCGCGCAGTTCTTCCACGAACGCGTCGCGACGCGCGGGCTCGTAGCGAATGGCCGTGCCGTGTCCCCAGACCGGGCCCGGCCATGCGGCATCGCCCTCGCTGCGCGCCACGACGTGGATGTGGAGCTGCGGCACCAGGTTGCCTAGCGCGCCGATGTTGATTTTCCGTGCGCCGCTCATGGCTTTCAGCGTGCGGGCGACATGCACGACTTCTTCCGTCAACGCGGCGCGATCGTGTGCGTCGAGATCGAACATCTCCATCGCGTCCGCGCGCCGCGGTACCAGGATCGCCCAAGGATAGCGCGCATCGTCCATCAAAAGCACGCGCGACAGGCCCCAATCCGCGACGAACGCCGTATCGGCGGCGAGGCGGGGGTGGAGGACGAAACCGCTCATCCAAGCCCGATCATCGACGGCGCCACCAGGCCCTGGCGCCAGGCGACGAAGAGCAGGTAGCAGGCATAGGACAGCACGAGCAGCGCGCCGCGCGGCCTGGACAGGCGCCAGCGCGAGATCAGCAGCGGCACGATCAGTGCGCTCGCCGCCCCCATCGCCAGAAGATCGACCTGCAGCGCGGGATTGACCTTGAGCGGGACGATCGCCGCGGTCGCGCCGAGCGCGCCCAGCACGTTGAACACGTTCGAGCCGATGAGATGGCCGATGGCCAGATGCGTCTGCCGGCGCACCGCCGCGACCAGCGTCACGACGAGCTCCGGCACCGACGCGCCGAAGGCGACGGCGGTGAGGCCGATGGTGGCCTGGCTCAGGTGGAACTCGCGCGCCACGGCTTCGGCGCCCGCGACCGTGAAATGCGCGCCCACCGTCAGTCCCACGAAGCCGAACAGCAGCAGGAACACGCCCGCCGCTCCCGACGGCGCGCCGTTCTGCAGATGCTGCACAGCGCGCGCGCAAGGCACGGAATGCTCGGCCGAGCGGCGCCAGTCGCTGAAGAAGATCGCCGCGATATAGAGCGCGAAGGCGCCCAGCATCATCAGCCCGTCCAGACGCGTGATCGCGGACCCGCGCGACATGATCGCCAAGGCTGCTGCCGCGATCAGCATCGCGCCGCCGTCGCGCAGCACGACCTTGGGCGAGCTCGGCAGCGGGCGGATGACCGCGGCCAATCCCAGGATCAGAAGCAGGTTGAGGATGTTGCTGCCGATGATGTTGGCGAGCGCGATGTCGGGCAGGCCGGACTCCGCCGCCTGCAGCGAGACCGCGAATTCGGGCGCCGAGGTGCCCGCAGTGATGACGAGCAGGCCGATGACAAGCGGAGAGAGGTTCAGCGCGCGGCTGATCGCCACCCCGCCGCGCACGATCGCGTCGCTGCCGAAAAGCAGCAACACCAGACCGCCGCCCAAGAACCAGTACGCCATCGCTACACCGAAGCCCCCGCTCCGTGTCGCGTTCGTTAACGAAAGCCCGGCCAGGGCGCAAGCGCGTCTTCAGAAACGGCGCGGATCGAAGGCCTTTGGGCCGGGGCTCTGTTCCAGAACGGAACGCGACAGGATTTCCGCAATGGCCGGTGCAAACAGGATGCCGTTGCGATACTGGCCCGAGGCGATGAAAAGGCCCGAGACTGCGCTCTCTCCCAATATCGGCAACCCGTCGGGGGAGCCGGGACGCAAGCCCGCCCAATGCTCGTCGATGGCCCAGTCGCGCAAGGCGGGCATCAGCGCGAGCGCGCGGCGGCTCAGCCAGTCCTCGGCCGCGTCCGTCACGGCGGTGTTGAAGCCCACATCCTCGAGCGTGGCGCCGATGAGAAGCCGCTTGCCGCGGGGTACGAGATAGACCTCGTGCCCCCACACCATGCGCGTGGGCAGCACTGCGCCCGCCGGCGGCTTGAGCGCCAGCATCTCGCCTTTCATCGGCTTGACCGGCGGCATCGCTTCGCGCGGCAGCCCGCCGATCTCGCCGCTCCACGCGCCGGCCGCCAGCACGAAGGCGTCGGCCTCACGATAGCCGAAAGGCGTGCGCACCGCGAAGGCGCGGCCCCGTTCGACCTCGATGCGCACCACCGCCTCGTTGGCGATCAGCGTACCGCCGGCGCGGATGAAACAGCGCGCGAGCGCCGTACCCAGCGCGCGGTTGTCGACCTGCGCTTCCTTCGCGGCGAACAGCGCGCCGTGGACGGTGTCCGCGATCATCGGCTCCATCGCGCGCGCTTCGTCCCTGGAGAGCCAGGTCAGGTCGTTCGCCGCGCGCGCGCGTTCGGTGAAACGTGCGGCGTCGGCTTCGTTCGTCGCGACCAAGAGCGAGCCGTCTTGCGAATAGGCGATGCGCGCGCCCGACGCGCTCTCGATCTCGCGCGCGAAATCGGGCCAGAGCGAGCGGGCGTGATGGGCAAGCTCGGCCTCGGGTGTGGCGCCTTCACCGGCTTCCGCGGTCGCGGCGATCATGCCGGCCGCGGCCCAGCTCGCGCCGCGCGCCGGTTGCGCGCGGTCGAGCACGGTGACGCTCGCGCCCTTCTGCGCCAGCCGCCAGCCGATGGCCAGCCCCGCCACGCCCGCGCCGATGACGATGATCCTCACGCTGCGTCTCTCGCCAGCGTCGCGCCCGCTGCCGCGAAGGATGCGATGCCGAGCGCATAGGCGATGAGGCTGAACCAGCCCGGCACCACGCAAGCGACGGCAAAGAGGAACGTGCAGATCAGTTCCGCGATCGTATCGATGCGCCTGACGCTGACGAACGCCACAAACCCGAAGAGCGCGAACGCGGCCGCGAGCGCGCGCGACGGATCGGCGAGCGCAAACGCAAACGGCAGGCTCGCGAAAAAGATCGCGGCGAGCGTCGCGGCCAGCTCGGGCGCGTTCACCCGCCCGACCAGCGCCGCGGCACGGCTTGCGAGGATGAGGCCAAGGCCCACCCAGAAACGGCCGAGCGCGACCGCGGGCAGGGCGAGAAGCCCGATCGCCAGCCCTGCCACCAGCAGCCGGCCCGCGCTCAAGCCCAGCGCGCTCGCGCGCGCAGCGGCACGGGCGAGTGGGGCATCGAGGGCGCGTGACAAGGAAAACCCGGCCATGGGGACCGCTTAGTGGCCGGGACGGCGCGCGTCAATCCGCCCCTAAGCGCATGAGCCGGTTGTCAAAATTGCCTCAGCCGTTAAGGTGGGCGTCCAAGGGTTGGGGAGAACGGCCGAAACATGCGTGCGCAATGGATTTTTGCTGCGGCTGGTCTTGCCCTGGCCGCCTTGGCCCCGTGCGGCGCCGCCGCGGCGGACGACCCCTGGTCGGCGACGCTCTATGCGGGGCCGTCCTCCACCAAATTCGTCACCCAGATCCTCGGCGGCGATTTCGAGGTGAACGGCGGCATGGCCGGTCTCGCTCTCGACCGCGGGCTGTTCAGGCTCGGCTCGGGCATCTCGCTCGCGGCCGAGGTCCAGGTGACACAGTTCTTCGGCAGCTACAGCTATTCCACCGGCGCCGTGGGCTTAGGCTTCCGCTTCGACGAGTTCCCGTGGAGCGACCGCGTGCCGACGACCTTCGCGATCTACACCGGTCCCTCCTATGCGCCGGACGCGCCGATCATCAAGGATCCGGTGCCGCATCAGGATCCGAAATTCCTGAACTTCGTGAGCGTCGAGGCGGGCGTCGGCATCAGCCGCAAATGGGACGCGGTGTTCCGCATCTACCACCGTTCCGGCGCCTGGGGCCTCTACAGCAACACCGCCGACGTCGGCACGATGATCGGGCTTGGGTTGCGCAGAAGGTTTTAATCTAGGACTTTCTGCTTGCGATCCCAGCTATGCGGAGTGCCCGTGATCTTGTCGCGCGGGCGATCCAGCACCAAGCGCCACTGACCAAGAACGTCGCGTCCTAGCAGGGACGGGAACCTCAGATTTTCGCTAGTTGGTCTGGATATTTCCAATTCCTGAAGCAACCAGGAATACACGAATTCCCCGTCCGAGAAAGAGAATACACCAACCTCCTCGAAGCCGTGCGCAAGCCCGCCAATGCCGGTGCTGGTAGTGGCACGTTCGAGAGTCCCATGATCGAGACCGAGCCTTTTGGCATCGTCCGGCATCAGCACCGATCCGTCAGCGCCGGAGTCAATCAGGAACGATACAGGTCCGCGAAGTCCAAGTCGCGGGATGGAGACCATTGCTTTGATATAGGGCGCAGACGAGGCGGTCCGAAACTCTCCTTTCAGCACGGCTTCACAAAATCAGTTTGCGTTCACTTGTGTCGAGATACTGAACGAAAGCTTGGGCCGGTGGAATACCGCGCCGCCTCAGCGCCGCCAGAACTCCCTTGAAGGACTTCGATACGGCTTCGATCTTTCCGTCGTAGATTCCAACCCATTGCCGTGGGTGCTGTTGAACGAGGCGCAGACGTTTCGCTGAAAACGCCTCCACCGCGCGCGAAAATCGACGCAGTTCCAGGGCAATCTGTCTTGGCGTCGCTCCCAACAGGTCTTCGTCAGTCACGCGCGATGTTCTTCCGCTCATTTGCGGATCAAAACACATACCCAGAAAATAGTCAACATTAAGCAGGCAGCGTCTTCACGCCCGTGTTGTAAGCATCCGTGAAATCGTCGAGGCCGAGCGAGCCGCCGTTGACGAGCTTGCGCGCGGTCTTGAGGTCGTTCGCCGCCAGCGCCGCGCGGATCTTGCTTTCATTGTTCTTCAGGAACTGCGCCAGGATCAATCCCGCCGTCGCGCCGTCGCAGCCGAGATCGGGATTGCCCTCGAGATCGACGCCGAGCTGCTTGCCGACCCGCGCGTAATTGTAGCGGCCGGTGAGCTGCACATAGCCGCGGCCCTTGTAGCGCGCGCCGTCGCCGGCTTGCGTGTTGCCGAGGTTCTTGGCGATCTGCGACGGCGGATCGTAGAGGCCGAAAGGCGGCCCGCCCGGCGCGGTGTTGTATTTGCTCTGGCCTTCGGGGATCGGCTTGAAGCTCGCCGTCTCGGCGCGGATCGTGCCCAATGCCATCAAGAGCATCTGCCGGTCGTCGAGGTCCAGCTTGCGCAGGCCCGCCTCGACGAAGGGCAGGTTGGCCTGGATATTGGCGCGCGGCGTCTGCGGGAACATGGGCGCTACCTGGTCGACGGTGACCTTGCTCATGTAGTCGCCGCCCGACGCGGGCGCAGCCGCGGTTGCCGGCGCGAGATACTGCCCCGACGTGAACCCGCCCAGCGGATTGTCGGCGATGGTGACGACCTCGACCCAATCGCCGGTGCGGCTCACCTCGCTCACCCGGTCGCCGCGCGAGAGCGTCGTCAGCACGGCCGCGTCGGTCGACGGACCGCTGCGCAGGTTTACGTCGTCACCCGTCACGGTCAGCGTGTCGCCCTGAGCCATTTTGAGCCCTTCCCTTCGAATCCGCGAGCAGGCTATCGAAAGTTGCAGGCCGCGGAAACTGACCGTAGGTGCCGAAATTCGCACTTGCTATGGCCCGCCGCGCGATTGCTGATAAGGTCCGCGCTTCGAAATTTACGGGAGACGGCGCATGGAAAAGGCCACGTTCGGGGCGGGGTGTTTCTGGGGCGTCGAGCATTTCTTCGCCGAGGTGCCGGGCGTCGTCGACGCGGTGTCGGGCTATGAAGGCGGCCACGCCGACAATCCGAACTACCGCCAGGTCTGCTCCGGCACGACCGATCATGCCGAGGTCGTGGAAGTGACGTTCGATCCCGCGAAGGTGGGCTACGCCAAGCTCGTCGAGCTGTTCTTCAAGATGCACGATCCGACGCAGATGAACCGCCAGGGTCCCGACGTCGGCACGCAGTACCGCTCCGCGATCTTCGTCCATTCACCCGAGCAGGAACGCGTCGCGCGCGAGGAGCTGGAGAAAGCGAAGGGCCGCTACTCGCGCCCCATCGTCACCCAGATCGAGCCGGCGCAGACCTTCTGGAAGGCGGAAGACTACCACCAGGACTACTTCGAAAAGAACCACGGCCATTCGTGCCACGTCACGTACAAGGAGCTGGAGAGCCAATGAGAACGGCGAGGGGGATGGCGGGGGCAGCGATCATCATGGCGACGACGATCACGAGCAACGTGGCTTATGGACAGCTTTCGCGCGGCGACCGCTATTCGGGTGCTGCCTGGGCGACGCGCTCGCCGGTGCTGGCGCAGCACGGCATGGCGGCGACCGAGCAGCCGCTCGCCTCGCAGATCGCCATCGACGTGCTCAAGAAGGGCGGCAGCGCGGTCGACGCCGCCATCGCCGCCAACGCCGCGATCGGCCTGATGCAGCCGGTATTGAACGGCATCGGCGGCGATCTCTTCGCCATCGTCTATGATCCCAAGACGCACAAGCTCTACGGCTATAACGGCTCGGGCCGCGCCGCGATGGGCCGGGACCTCGCGAAGATGAAGGCCGAGGTCGAGGCGGCATACAAAAAAGCGGGCATGGAGCCCAAGGCGCACATCCCGCCGGTGGGCTCGCTGCCCATCACCGTGCCCGGTACGGTGGATGCCTGGTTCGCGCTGCATCAGAAGTTCGGCAAGCTGCCGATGAAGGAGGTGCTGGCGCCCGCCATCCACTACGCGCAGGACGGCTGGCCGGTGACGCAGCTCATCAGCGTCTACTGGAAGGGCAACATGGCCGCGTTCGAGAAGAACAAGGGCCTGATCGAAGAGCTCGACAACGCGCGCCACACCTATATGACGCCAGACTCCCATGGCGGGCACACGCCCGCGGAAGGCGAGATCTTCAGGAACCCCGATCTCGCGCGCACCTATGCGCTGCTCGCCAAGGATGGGCGCGATGCCTATTACAAAGGTCCGATCGCGCACACGATCGATGCGTATTTCAAGCGCATCGGCGGCGATCTGCGCTATGAGGATTTCGCGCGCCATCATGGCGAATGGGTGACGCCGCTCACCGTCAACTATCGCGGCTACGACGTCTACGAATTGCCGCCGAACGGGCAGGGCGCCGCCGCGCTGCAGATGCTGCAGATCCTCAAAGGCTTCGACCTGAAGAAGATGGGCCCGGGCAGCGCCGACACGCTGACCGCGATGCTGGAGGCCAAGCGGCTCGCCTACGAGGACCTCGCCAAATGGTACGCCGATCCCGCCTTCGTGCACGTGCCGATGAAGGGGCTGCTCTCCGACGCCTATGCCGACGAGCGCCGCAAGCTGATCGATCTCAAACATGCCAATCCGGACATCGGACCCGGCGAGCCCAAGCTGCATGACGGCGATACGATCTATCTGACCACCGCCGACAAGGACGGGATGATGGTCTCGCTCATCCAGTCGAACTATCGCGGCATGGGATCGGGGCTCGTCGCCGACGGGCTGGGCTTCATGTTCCAGGACCGCGGCGAGCTCTACTCGCTGAAAGAGGGCGACGCCAACGTCTACGCGCCGGGCAAGCGTCCGTTCCAGACCATCATCCCCGGCTTCGTGATGAAGGACGGCCAACCGTTCCTCTCCTTCGGGCTGATGGGCGGCGACATGCAGCCGCAAGGCCATGTCCAGGTGCTCACCGACATCATCGATTTCGGCATGAACGTGCAGGAGGCCGACGACGCCGCGCGCTGGCGCCATTTCGGCGGCGCCGAGCCGACGGGCGAGCCCTCCACCGGCATCGGCACGGTGGAGATGGAGTCGGGCTTCGATCCTGCGGTGAAAGAGGAGCTGGCGCGCCGCGGCTACAAGATCGTCCCCGGCACGGGCGGCTTCGGCGGCTACCAGGCCATCATGCGCGCCCCCAACGGCGTCTACTGGGGCGCCAGCGAAATGCGCAAGGACGGGGAAGTGATCGGGTACTGATCCTCGATCACTCCGCGCGCTCAACTGTCATGGCCCGCGAATGCGGGCCACCCAGATGGGCTCTGCACCATAAGAAGGACTCACGCGGAGGCGCGGAGCCGCGGAGGGTTCTTTTCTTTTCCGCGACTCCGCGTCTCCGCGTGCAAAACTTCGAAAACCGTAGCTGGGTCACCTGGGTGGCCCGCATTCGCGGGCCATGACAATTTGGATGGTGACGTTAGCTCCCGAACACCCGCTTGAAGATCGTGTCGACGTGCTTGAAGTGGTAGTCGAGGTCGAAGAGGGCTTCGAGATCTTTCGCGGGTAGGGCTTTCGTCACTTCGGGGTCGGCTTTCAACAAATCCAACAATGCGCCTTCGCCGTTCCAGGTGCGCATCGCGTTCTTCTGGACGAGGCGGTAGGAATCCTCGCGGCTCACGCCTTTCTGCGTCAAGGCGAGCATCACGCGCTGGCTGTGCACGAGGCCCTGCGTGCGGTCGAGGTTTTCCTGCATGCGCTTGGGATACACGACCAGCTTCTCGACGACGCCCGCCATGCGCATCAGCGCGAAGTCCAGCGTGATCGTGGCGTCCGGGCCGATATAGCGCTCGACCGAGGAATGCGAGATGTCGCGCTCGTGCCACAGCGCGACGTTCTCCATCGCAGGCATCACGAAGGCGCGCACCATGCGCGCGAGGCCGGTGACGTTCTCGGTGAGCACCGGATTGCGCTTGTGCGGCATCGCCGAGGAGCCCTTCTGGCCGGCGCTGAAGAACTCCTCCGCTTCGAGCACTTCGGTGCGCTGGAGATGGCGGATCTCGGTGGCGAGCCGCTCGAGCGAGCTGGCGACGACGCCCAGCGCCGCGAAATAGGCGGCGTGGCGGTCGCGCGGGATCACCTGCGTCGAAACGGGCTCGACTTTCAGGCCCAGCTTCTCTGCGACATGCTCCTCGACGCGCGGGTCGATGTTCGCGAACGAGCCGATGGCGCCGGAGATCGCACAGGTCGCGATCTCCTCGCGCGCCGTGACGAGCCGCGCGCGGGCGCGCTGGAACTCGGCATGGAAGCCCGCGAGCTTGACGCCGAAGGTCGTGGGCTCGGCATGGATGCCGTGGCTGCGCCCGATGGTGGGCGTCATCTTGTATTCGTAAGCGCGTTTCCTGAGCGCCGCGAGCAGTGCGTCGGCGTCACTGATGAGGATGTCGGCGGCGCGCTTGAGCTGCACCGACAGGCAGGTGTCCAGCACGTCCGACGACGTCATCCCTTGATGCACGAAGCGCGAATCGGGGCCGACGAATTCGGCCAGATGGGTCGTGAACGCGATGACGTCGTGCTTGACCTCGCGCTCGATCTCGTCGATGCGCGCGAGGTCGAACTTGGCCGCGCCGCCCTTTTCCCAGATGACGCGCGCGGCCTCTTTGGGGATCACGCCGAGGTCTGCGAGCGCGTCGGCGGCATGCGCCTCGATCTCGAACCAGATGCGGAATTTCGTCTCGGGCGACCAGATCGCCGTCATTTCGGGGCGGGAATAGCGCGGGATCATGGAGGGGTTCTAGCCCCGCCCTCTGCCTTCGACAAGCTCAGGATGAGGGCGGCCTCGACCAGCGCTTTTGTCGCGGATTCCTTGGGGGATTTGGCCAAGGCGGCTATCGGGCCGCGCTCCACCATGCGGCCGCGGTCGAACACCATCGCCTCGTCGCACAGCGTCTCGGCGACGGCGAAATCGCTGGTGATGACCAGGAACGCGGCCTGGCTCTCGACGCGGAACTCGGCGAGCAGGTCGCGCATCGTCGTCTGGGCGATGGCGTCGAGCCCGCGCAGAGGCTCGTCGACGACGACGAGCAAGGGCGCCGCCACGATGGCACGCGCCACCTGCAGGCGGCGCTGGTCGAAGGGCGTGAGGCTGGCCACCGCGCGCCGTCCGTCATGCGAGGCGAGGCCGACGCGTTTCAGCGCCGCCTCGCGATAGCCCTGCGTCAGGTCGCGGCCGATCCTCAAATGCGCGCGCAACGGCTCGTCGACCGTATCCCACAAGGTCATGCGCGGATCGAGCGCGCCTTCCTTGCTGGTCACGAAAGCGACGCGGCGGCGCAGGCGCAGCGCCATCGCTTCGGAGAGCATGTTGAGATCGACGGCGTCGAAGAGGATGCGTCCGGGCCTGCGCTCCAATCCCAGGAGCGCCGCGAGCAGCCGGTGCCGCCCCGATCCCGCTTCGCCGAGCAGGCCCAGCGACGCGCCGCGGCGCAGCTCGAAGCCGATGGCGTCGCGCGCGCGCGGCGCCTTCTTGGGGTCGCCGATGAGCGAAAGGCCCTGCACCTGCAGCAGCGGTTCGCCGCGCGCGGCCTTGCGCGGCGAGCGCTGCGCGTTGTCGGGCAGCGCCTTGAACAGCGACTGGGTGTAGAGATGCGTCTGGCCGCCGATGAGATGCTGCGCCTCGCCCTCTTCCACCACGCGGCCGCGGCGCATCACGATGGTGCGGCCCATCAGCCGCGCCACCGGCTGCGGCTCGCGCGCGGCATAGAGGATCGCAAAGCCCAGCCTGGCCTGCTCGTCCTTCAAAGCCTTGGTCAGGCGGTCCGCCCAAACCGGCGAGATGTCGGCGAAGGGATGGTCGCAGAGCACGAGCTCCGGCGTCATCGCGCTCGCGCAGCCGAGCAGGCCCCAGGCCAGCGTCGCGTTGTCGAGGCCGCCCGCGGGCGCGTCCAGCGTCTCCAGCGTCGGCGCGCCGACGAAGCGGGCGAGCGCACCGCGCAGCTCTTCGCGGGCCGCGCCGCGCGGGCAATCGAGCTTGCGCGCGATGACGCGGGCGAGTTGCGAGGCAGCGCCGGCTTGGGCGTCGAGCGGATGCTGGGCGGGGCCCGGAAGATAGGCCGTGCGCGCCATGGGCTTGGTCTTGCGCGATGCCGGCCGGGCCTCGCCGTCGCCGAAGCGGATCGTGCCGGTGAGCTCGTCGGCGCGGTCGAGGAAGCCGCCCAGGAGCCTCAGCACCGCGTCCTTGCCGCTATCGGCCTCGCCCAACAGAATCACGGTCTCGCCCGCGCGAAGCGTGAGCGAGAAGGCGTCGAGCTCGCGCGTCTCGCCATGCGAGACGCCGAGATCCTTGATCTCGAAGATCGTGCGCGCCTCGCTCATGGCCGCTCGCCTTCGTCGAGTCCGGCCGCCAGCCGCGCGAGCAGGATGAACGCCATCAGCGCCAGCGCGGGGAACGCGGCCGTCCACCACGCCTGGAAATAGCTGCGCTGCGCGGCCGCGATCATCAGGCCCAGGTCGCGATGTGGCGGGATGGCGCCGAATCCCAGGAAGCTCATGGTCGACAGGATGATGGCGACGGCGGCGAGCGCGCGCGCGACGGTGGGCAGGAACGTATCGCGGAACTCGTAAGCCAGATCGCGGTTGAGCAATGCCGAGGCCGAGATGCCGGTGGCGCGCGCGTAAGCCGAATGCGCCGAGAAGTTTCCTCTGCGCGCCCGGTCGAAGGCGCGCACGAAGGCGAGAGGGGCCGCGGCGAGGCCCGCCGCCAGTCCGACCATGCCGCGCGTCGTCGCGGCGATGACGAGGATCGCGAGCAGCAGCGGCGGGATCGCGGCGAAGGCGCCGACGGCCCAGCGTAAGCTCGCGGCCGACGGGCGCGGCAGATGGGCTGTGACGAAGCCGAGCAGCCCGCCCGCCAGCACCGCGAGCACGGCGGCCTCTCCCGCTTGCGCGACCGTCGTGCTCAACCCGTAAAGGGTCTCGCTGAAGAGGTCGCGGCCCAGAAGATCGGTGCCGAAGGGGAAGGCTTCCGACGGCGGGCTGAGCGGCGCGCCCGCATGCAGGGCGCCCAGCGCATTGCGCGCCAGGAACTCGCTCAGCGTCGCCGCGATCACGATCAGGCCCAGCCCCGACCATCCCACCGCCATCAGGATCCTGCGCCAGGTGCTCATGACGCCGCCCGCACCAGGAACCGCGCGCCGATGCGGCCGATGAAATCCGCGGTCGCGGTGAGCCCTGCGAAGACGAACAGGATCAGCGCCGCCATGTTCCAATCATGCAGCGCGATCGACTTCACGAACAGGTCGGCGATGCCCGGGCTCTTGAAGACCCACTCCGCCACGACCGCGGCCGAGAGCAGGGCGAGCATCACCTCGCCCAGCGCGTCCAGCAGGCCTGCGAACACTTGCGGGGCGACATAGACGCTCTCGATCTCCATCGCGCTCAAGCCCAGCCGGCGCAGCCCGATCCGGAACGGCCCATCCTGCGCCTGCGACGCGGCGCGGCGCAGCACCATCTGCACCGCCGCGGTCCCAGCAAGCCCGACCGCGACCGAGGGCAGCAGCAGGCCGTCCAGCAGCGACGGGTTTTCCTCAAAGCCCAGACGGCGCGCGGCATAGGCCAGGCCAAGGCCGGCGCAGAACACCGGCGCCGCCGAGACGATCTGGATGAGCGGGGCCGCGACGCGCCGGATCGTGCTGCTGCCGAACACCAGACCCAACGGCACGCCGAGAATCAGCGCGACCAGCGCTCCGAACAGCATGAGATGCGCGGTGACCGGGAGATGGGCGGCGAGCTCCTGTGCGGCGCTCTGGCCGCTGAGCGCGCTGGTGCCGAAATCGAGACGGGCGAAGGACACAAGCGTGTGGATGAGGGCCGCGCCGTAGCCACCCTTGGCCGAGGCGAGCGCCGACACGCCGACGGCGATCAGGAGCGCGCCCAACAGCGCGAGCGCCCATCGTCCGCACGCCTTCAGCGCAAAGCGCCACATCACGCCTGTCCCACCGCTCCCCACAAGGGACTATACCAGCGTGGATGGTTCCAGAGGCAAGCTGTCGCGGTCCGCAATTACGGGCTGCGACAGCACGATCGAGCGCGGACGCCAGAGACGATAGCGTTCAACGGGAATCACAAGGTGTCATCCCGGCCGGAGCGCTGCGCAGCAGCGCGTAGTGCCGGGACCCAGGGTGCAGCGTCTCGCTGGGTCCCGGCACTCGCTGCGCTCGGCCGGGATGACACTTTTTTTATTGGGTCAGATCGATCACAACCTGCCCTAATGGCCCATCCCGGTCATGGGGCCGTCGGTCATGGGATCGTCCGGGCTGGGCGTGCATCCGCCCGGCGGACAGATCCGCACTTTCTCCATCATGCCTTTGTCCTCGTGGTCGAGGATGTGGCAGTGCAGGACGAACACGCCCGGGAACCGCTCGTAGCGCGTGCGCGTGATGAACGTATAGCCCTCCTTGATGAGGATCGTGTCCTTCCACTGATATTTGAGGTCGGCATATTCGGTGTCGTCGCCCTCCCCGTCTATGCTGACGTCCTTGCCCGTCTTGTTGTTGATGATGCTCTGGATCTGGAACGGGTTGACATGGATGTGGAACGGATGGCTGAAGCCCACCGAGACCATATGCCATTCGTCGATCCCGTCGAACTTGAACCGGCGCACGACCTTGCCGTTATACGCTTCTCCCTGATCGTTGAGCTTGGTCGAGACGTGGAACTTGGTGCCGTCGCCGTCCATGTAGAAGGACAGGTCCTGTCGGCCGAAGTTGCTCGCGATGGAGAGATCCTTGTGCGGCGTGAAGGACGCGAGCGTCAGGCCGTTCCTCAACCCAAGGGTCACCCTGTCGGCGATAACCGGGTCATAGCCGGCATTTTGGGCGGCGCTGACAAGCCGGCCCACCAGGAACTGGCGCTGATCGGCGATGTCGCCGAATGGCCCCTGGACCGCGACCACCTGTCCCAGCAGCCTTCGGCTCTGCGGCGCTTCGGAGATCGACGCCTGCGCCGGCGCGGCGGTGTTGATCACGCAATATTTTCCGGGTTTCGGAAAGACGATCAGCGCGTCGTCGCGATAGCCGGGCTGCAACGTCGTCTTCTTGTTCTCGCCGCGGTCGATGATGCGCGAACGGGTGATCCCGTCGGAGGCGATGATGAACTGGTGCACCACCGGGCCCGTGCAGTTGCGCTCCACCCAATCGGCTGTCTCCGCCGCCGTAAGCCCGTCCGGGGACGTCGCGTTCGGCGCTTCCTGGCGGATGAAGAGGTTGATGGTGTTGGCGATGCCGCCATGGATCATGCGCCAGCGCTCGATCTGGCCGACCACCGATCCGATGAGCGTGGGCATGACCACGCCGTTGATGCTGGTGAAGCGGCCGGACTGGTTCCACTTGCCGGCGCTGATCTGATTGTAGTCGTCGACCGTGCCGGTCTTGCCGGTGCAATCCCAGATCGGAGCCGTGCCGTTGCGTCCGCAGGAATAGGCGATCTGCTGGAACAGCATGATGCGCTCCAGCGGGTTGAGGGGGGCAAGCAGCGTGTCGATGTCGCCGTTGACCAGGTTGGTCGGCTTACGGTCGCCGCGGATGATCAGCGCGCCCGACAGGCCGCTCGCGACCTGCAGCGCCGTCGAACCGTGAACATGGGAATGGTACCAGAACGTTCCCGCCGGATGCTCCCTCGGGATCTCGAACTTGTAGGGGATGGGCGCCGGGTCGGGGGCGCCGGCGCGTTTGGGCTTGATCTCGATCAGGACGTTGTCGCCGAAGCCTTCCGGGGTCACCCACAGGCCGTGCGTATGCAGGTTGGTGACGTCGAAGCATTTCGGGGTGTTGTGGGGTTCCTGCTTGCAATCGGGATCGCCGACCAGCGTGTTGCGCAGGTTGACCCTGAGCGTGTCGCCGGGACGCGCCTCGATCGTGGGGCCGACGAGCGTGTTCGGCTGCCTGCCGGAAAGATCGAAATAGTTCCGGAGATTGACGTCGTCGAACTTCTGGGTCGCGGGATTGTAGATGCGGTTGCGCACCATCCGGACGTCGATGTTGTAGACATGCTCGGCGCCGCTGGCGGCGGCGACGGGGGGATTGACCAGCACGCGCGGCGGCGGCGGCGGCGCGGCGCCAGCCGCCGACCAATACGCGATGCCCGCTCCCGCAAGAGCAAGCGTCCCAAGCAGCAAGGAATGAATCGACGTGAATCGGCGCATGGCGTCCCCCTTATTTCGCGCCGCCGGACGGCGCAGCCCTCAAGGCAATTCTTCGCACAAAACGTCTTCGTGCTACAATAGAAGTCAGGCACGTGCTATCTTAGCACGTCCGGCCGCCGCGGGCCGGCGCGAGGATTTCTCTCGCATTAGAAGGGAATCTTCGTTACATTGATTTTAAGTAGATATCGCGCGAGGGGGTCCGCCATGTGGAATCGCAAGCTCGTTCAAGCCGCAATCGTGATGGGCGCGTTCGCGATCGCGACGCCCGTCCTGATGAGTTCCGACGCCGCGACGCCGAAAAAGGCCATGCCGGCGAAGGCGGCGCCCAAGAAGACCGCAACCGCTCAGACGGCGAATAGCGGGATCCCGGTCACGGTCAGCGACCAGATCCCCGGCGAACTCAATCCCACAGGCGGCGGGGCACCGGCCGCGACGCCCTATCAGGCGGCGGCGTTCGCCTGGCAGGAATTCATCGCGCTCAACTGGCCGACGGCGCCGCAGACGCCGCAAAACCCGATGCGCGAGCAGTCCGGCGGCACGGCCTGTCCCTTCGGCAGCACCACCTGCGGCACGCCGCTCGTCTGGGAGACGATGCGCAGCAAGGTCGAGACCTTCCCCGGCAACAACAAGCCGCCGCCGGGCTATGTGAACCAGGCGCCGAACTACGGCTATGACGCGCCGCCCGCCTACAATTACGGCAACGGCGTCATCGACGGGCCGTGCAATCCCGCCCAGGCGAACGATCCCACGCCGTGGATCAATCTCGACGAGACCGACCAGATCACGCTCGACAACATGTATGCGGGCGCCGCGCCGGCGAACGTGACCGACGGCAACAGCGCGCCGCAGCTCATCCGCTTTCTCGCGAAGTCGAACCGCGTCCAGTACCAATACGTCACGAGCAACAGCAATCCCAACAGCGAGGTCACGGCCTGGTGGAATGTGATCCCGGCCAGCATCGACCAAGCGACCAAGGCCTATCTCGCCACGAACATGGCGGCGCCTCCGCCGGGCAGCTCGACGATGATCAGCAATCGCAACGGCACGATCGAGTTGAAGGCGGGCTGGCGCGAGCTGACGTCGACCGAGGCGTCGTCGGGTCGCTTCCACACCCAGATGGTGCGCTTCTACGAGCAGGGCAAGAGCAAATTCTCGGTGTGCTGGCGCGATTCGACCTGGGGCCTGGTCTCGCTCCACGTCATCCAGAAGACGCCGACCGCGCCCTATTTCATCTACGCGACGTTCGAGCAGGGCGACAACATCCTGACCGCCGGCGGCCAGCCCGTGGAGGACGCGGATGGAGTTCCGACGCATATCACGGACAAGAACGGCAACGTCATCACGCCGCCGGCCACGGCCACCACGCCGCAGGTCTGCATGATGGATCCGATACCGAACCCGCCCGACAAGTCCGAGCCCACCTATCCCAGCGCTTCGGGAAGCGTGGTGCTGGGCCCGCCGTCCAACTGCATGGGGACGCAGAGCGGCGGCACCTACTGCACCAGTCCCGGCCAGGAAATCTATTACCTGAACGCCGCGGGCGATCCGCCCAACAGCGAGCCCGATGGCGGCTTCATCTGCGTCAACAAGCGCATCAACCCGATCACGCCCGACGTGATCACGGAGAACATGAACGCGCACACCGCCATCAAGCAATATCTGGCGGGAATAGGCGCGCCATCGTCGCCGTTCCTCTACTACAAGCTCGTCAACGTGCAGTACGTCCCCTACGACCACGTCGTGCCGGGCACGTCGCAGGCGAACGACGGCTGGCTCTATATGCCCAACACGTCGCAGCCGTCTTCGGGCCAGAACCCGACATCGGGCAGCTACTATCTCGCCAACATCGTGGTCGAGACCAACCGCTCGCTGCAGCAGTTCTCGGGCGGATTGTCGCCGAACATCTCCACGGTGTGGAACGCCGACGATACGCCGCACAAGAACAGCTATTACGGCGGCCATTTCTACAACATGGGCGGCTGCATGGGCTGTCACGGCAGCCAGGGACAGAACCCGACCACCAATCCGTCCGGCGATTTCAGCGTGATCCTGTCGCGCGGCGCGGTGATCACGCCCGAGACGCCGGCACCTCCGAGCTCGACCGGCGCCACCGCCGTCGCCCGTAACCGCAGCTTGAGCAAATAGCCGAAAGGAACTCCCATGTCAGGTTCAGGTCTCGGCCCCATCGTCGATCCGTCGCAGCTCAGCTGCCCCACGACCCCGGTGAGCTGGGCGAAGGACGTCGCCCCTCTGTTCACCTCGCGCGACACCGCCCACATGCTGCAGGTGACCGGCGGGCGGCTCGATCTGAGCAATGCCCAGAGCACCGAGATCTGGGCCTACAAGGTCTACGGCTACGTCGCCAACGGCTACATGCCGCCCGGCAATCCGTGGACCCAGGCGATGGTCAACACCTTCGGCTGCTGGATCCAGGGCGGGTTCCAGCCGTAGGAGATCGTTCTCCGGCCATGACGTGTTTGGCTTGGGGCTACAGCAACCCCAGCGACTTGAAGCTGGCATGGCCGCTGCGGCCGATCACGAGATGGTCGTGGACGGCGATGCGCAGCGGCTTGGCGGCGGCCTGGATCTCGCGCGTCATCTCGATGTCGGCGCGGCTGGGCGTGGGATCGCCGCTGGGGTGATTGTGCACCAGGATCAGCGCCGAGGCGCCGAGCTCGAGCGCGCGCTTGACGATCTCGCGCGGATAGACCGGCGTGTGGTCGATGGTGCCCGCGCTCTGCACCTCGTCGGCGATGAGGATGTTCTTGCGGTCGAGGAAGAGGACGCGAAACTCCTCGCGCAACCCGCGCGCCATCGCGGCGCGGCAATAGTCGAGCAGCGCCGCCCAGGAGGCGAGCGCGGGCTTGCCCAGGAGCTGGGTCTTGGAAAGGCGAAGCGCCGCGGCCTCCACGATCTTGAGCTGCGCCACCACGCCCTCGCCGATGCCCTCGGTCTCGATCAGGCGCTCGCGCGGTGCCGCGATCACCTCGGCGAAGCTCCCGAACTTGGCGAGCAGCGCCTTGGCGAGCGGCTTGACGTCGCGCCTGGGGATCGCGGCGAACAGCACGAGCTCCAAGAGCTCGTAGTCCGGCATCGCGTCGGGCCCGCCCAGCACGAAGCGCTCGCGCAGCCGCTCGCGGTGGCCGGCATAGTGCGGCTCGGCCTCCTCGCCCACGAAGTCGCGCGCGATGTCGCCCAGACCGGTGGGCGGTCCATCCTTCGCGCGCGGTCTCGTCGCCATGACGGAAGATAGTCGAC
Source organism: Alphaproteobacteria bacterium (assembly GCA_021325375.1). Classification (GTDB taxonomy): domain Bacteria; phylum Pseudomonadota; class Alphaproteobacteria; order Micropepsales; family Micropepsaceae; genus Rhizomicrobium. The sequence goes on from JAJPHG010000007.1 coordinate 74,521, forward strand.
AGGCTGCGGGAACAGCCTAGCGTTGTTGTGTGGGAGTGCAACAGTCTTGCGAGAACACCTACCCTCCCCTTGAGGGAGGGTCGAAAAATGCGAAGCGTTTTTCGGGGAGGGGTATGGCGAAGGCGGCTCACCCCTCCCCGAAAAAATCTTCGCTGCGCTCGATTTTTTCGACCCTCCCTCAAGGGGAGGGTAGGGATTACGCGTAAGGCGGCTTGTCGAGGCCCTTGGGGGATTTCGTGAATATCTCCACGCCCGTCTCGGTCACCGCCACCGTGTGCTCGAACTGCGCGCTCAGGGAACGGTCGCGGGTGACGGCGGTCCAGCCGTCGCCCAGCACCTTCACGCCATAGCCGCCCAGGTTGATCATCGGCTCGATGGTGAAGAACATGCCGGGCTTGAGCGCGATGCCGTGGCCGGCCTTGCCGTAATGGACGATGTTGGGCAGCGCGTGGAACACCTTGCCCACGCCGTGGCCGCAGAAATCGCGCACCACCGCGCAGCGCTCGTCGCCCTCCGCATAGGACTGGATGGCATGGCCGATATCGCCGGTGGTGCCGCCCGGCTTCACCGCCGCGATGCCGCGCATCAGGCACTCGTAAGTGATGTCGACGAGGCGGCGCGCCTTCAGCTTCACGTCGCCGACGAGATACATGCGGCTGGTGTCGCCATGCCAGCCGTCAAGGATCACGGTGACGTCGATATTGACGATGTCGCCGTCGCCAAGCCGCTTGTCCGACGGGATGCCGTGGCAGACGACGTGGTTGATCGAGGTGCACAGCGTGTGGCGATAGCCGCGATAGCCCAAGCATGCGGGGATCGCGCCGCTCGCGATCACGTAGTCGTAAGCGAGCTTGTCGAGATGGGCGGTGGTGACGCCGGGACGGACCTCGCCCACCAGCATGTCCAGCACCTCGGCCGCGATGCGCCCCGCCCGGCGCATGCCCTCGAAATCCTCAGGCCCGTGAGGGGCGACGGAGAAATGCGCCCGCCTGGCGGGCTCGAAAATATCGGTGTCGGGCGCAAAGGACATCATGACCCCGATATAATCCCTATGGGGGCTTTCTAAAACCCTTAATTCTTCACGCCCACGCGATGGCGATAGACGAGCTGTCCGCCTTTCCAGCCGCTGAACAGAAGGATCAGGACGCTCAAGCCCGAAAGCCACACATAGGCCTTGGAGCCGGCCTCGGGGCCTACCTCGTGGCGCAGCAGCCAGTCCAGGATCGACACCAGCGAGAGCAGCACATTGGCGCCCAGATGCCACCAGGCGTCGCGGAGCTCGCGGACCCTGGGCTCGGCGACGAAGTCGATCAGGCCGACGGTCGCGGCCGCGGCCGACGCCACGATGCCGGCGCCGACCAGCCAGAACGCGGCGCGCGCCCAGAACGGGTCCATGACGGATGCATAGGCGATGTCGCACAACAGGGCGCCCGTATAGAAGGCGATGACGAAAGGCACGAGCATCGCGTGCACGGGATGCCCCGCGATGCTGACCGTGGATTTGGGATTCATGGCGTTCTCCGGATGAGGAAACGTCCACCTCCAGGCATCGTTCCGCGCCCTGCGCATCGATGTTGGGGTAGGTTGCGTTCAAGTTGACGCAGTCAAATTCAATGTCACGGCCCGCGAGTTCGTAGCGACAGCGTACGAACGGGCCATGACAAGTTTTTGTGATTCCAACGGACCACAAGCTGTCTTAGAAGGAGGCATGAGCGAAAATCCTACCGCCGCCGTCCTCGTCATCGGAGACGAGATCCTCTCCGGCCGGACCCAGGACACCAACACCAACTACATCGCCAGGCAGCTCTCGACGCTCGGCATCGATCTCAAGGAGGCGCGCGTCGTCGGCGACGTCGAGGACGAGATCGTGGCCGCGCTGAACGCACTTCGCGCGCGCTACACCTATGTCTTCACCACCGGCGGCATCGGGCCCACCCATGACGACATCACGGCGGATGCGGTCGCGAAAGCGTTCGGGGTCGGCATCGACTATCATCCCGAAGCGATGGCGCTGCTCGCGGCGCGCTACAAGCCGGGCGAGTTCAACGACATGCGCAAGCGCATGGCGCGGATTCCAAAGGGCGCGGAGCTCGTGCGCAACACGGCCTCGGTCGCGCCCGGCATTCATATCGGCAACGTCTATGTGATGGCGGGCGTGCCCATGATCATGCGCGCGATGATGGAGGACATCATGCCGAGACTGAAACGCGGCGCTGTCGTCCATTCGGCGACGGTGGGCGCGCGCATCGGCGAGGGCCGCATCGCCGAAGGCCTGATGCGGATCCAGAAGGATTTCCCCGAGCTCGCGCTCGGCTCCTATCCCTATTACCGCGACGACGGTTTCGGGGTTCAGCTCGTCGCCCGCGGCCGCGACGCGGCGAAGGTGGAGGATGCCGCGCGCGCCATCGAGGCGATGCTGCGCGCGCAGGGCGCCGAGCCCGAGCGGGTCATTTCCTGACCGTCACACCCCTGACAAAGACCGCAGACCAGTATAGGATGGTCCAAGGATGAGGGCCGACCACACGCATGGAGGCCCCGTCCGGGTTGGGGTGTCGAGCATGAAAATCACCAGCATCCTGGGTGCGGCGGTGGCGGGCCTGATCGTCGCCGCCGGCGTGGCCCTGGCCGGCAATTTCTCGTCGAACCACAACGGCGATTTCTTCGCCCCCGGCACGCACCAGTTCTACGTGTGGTGCGCCGGCGCGCCGGATTACATGGCCACGCAAAGCGGCAGCTCCGCCACCGACGCGCAGATGCGCCTCTACGAGAAATCGAAGAAGGACGGCAAGCCCACCTGCTGGCCCGTCTGGCAGGGACGGGTTGCGGGGTAGGGCGGAGCACGCCCCTAGCCCCAACTGTCATGGCCCGCGACTGCGGGCCACCCAGGTGACATCGGCTCGATCTCAAAAGAATTGCACGCGGAGTCGCGGAGAAAAATGAACCTCCGCGTCTCCGCGTGAATCATTTCAGCAGTGTGCAGAACCCACCTGGGTGGCCCGCAGTCGTGGGCCATGACAATGGGGTCAGTTCTCCAGCTTCAACTCCTTCGCCTCCGCCTTGAGCGCGTTCAGCGTGTCCGGGCTCCTGGCCATCGCCGCGCGGGCGTCGGCGAGGGCGGTTCTGGCCTTGGCGGCGTCGCCCAGGACCGCGTAGGCGCGCACCAGGCGCTGCCAGCCCAGCGCGTCGTCGGGCGATTGCTTCAGCCGGGCTGCGAGACCGGCGACCATCGCGCCGATGTCGGGGCCGCTGCCTCCTTGCGCCTGCTTCAGATGCGCGATGCTGTCGACGAGCTCCTGATGGAGCTGCGAGTCGGCGGGGATCTCGTCCAGCAGGCGCTGCCACAGCATCACCGCGTCGGCGCTGCGTCCGCGCGAGGCGCTGAGCTGTCCCAGGAAGAACAGCGAGATCCGGTCGCTGGGGTCGAGCGACAGCGCAGTGCGGAAGGCGCGCTCGGCGTCGTCGGGCACGCCGCCCGTCGAGATCGCGGTCAGCGCCATGCCGTAATTCGAATAGAGCGCGGGGATCGGACGCCCCGCCGCCTGCGACAGCGCGATCGCGCGCTGATAGGCCTTGGCCGCGTCCTCGCCGTCATGCGCGCTCATATAGGCCTGGCCCAGGATCGCCCAGCCGCGCAGGTCGTCGGGCTGCGCGCGCAGGTGATGCACCATCAGCGCCACGGCGCCGTTGATGTCCTCGACGTCGTGGCCCCGAAGCGTGCGCAGCGCGAGCGCGGGCCGTCCGAGCGCGAGATAGCTGCCCGCGCCCGCCACCGCCACGAACGCCGCGAGCGCGGCGCTCGCCGCGACGCGCGTGCGCCCGCTCATGCCGGCCAGCGCGGGCCATGCCGCGAACGATGCCGCCGCCACGACGATGACGCCGAACAGGGCGATCAGGGCCGCGGTCACGGCCGGCTCACCCGGTGCTTGCCTTTGGAGAGCGCCACGATCATGCCGCGCAAGGTCTGGACCTCCTGATACGTCAGATGGGCGCGATGCAGCGTCGCGCGGATGGCACGGATCATGGCGCCGCGCTTGTCGGGAGGGAAGAGGAAGCCGCTGTCGAGCAGCTCCTTCTCCAGATGATCGAAGAGCTGGAACATCTCCTCGCGCGTGGGCTTCCTGTGGAACGGGCTGTGCTCGATGCGCGAGGCGGGCGTCGCGTCGGCCGCCTTGAACCATTCATGGCCGACGAGCAGCACCGCCTGGCCCAGATTGATCGAGGAGAAGCCCGAGGTCGGGATCGTGATCACCGCGTCGGCGAGCGAGATCTCGTCGTTCTCGAGCCCGGCGCGCTCGTTGCCGAACAGGATGCCGGTCTTCCAGCCTTTCGCCGCGGCGTGTCTGAGACGCCGCGCGGCTTCGGCGGGCGTCAGCACCTCCTTGGTCACGCCGCGCTCGCGCGCCGTGGTGGCATAGACGAGATGGAGCTCGGCCAGACCCGCTTTCAGGTCGGGATAGACGCGGGCTGTGTCGAGCACGTCCGATGCGCCGACCGCCATCGCCTCGGCCTTGGGATTGGGCCACGCCGCGCGCGGCCCCACGAGCCGCAGGTCGCAGAGCCCGAAATTCTTCATCGCCCGGGCCGCGGCCCCGATGTTCTCGCCGAGCTGGGGGTAGGAAAGGATGATGGCGGGAGAAGTCATAATTTACCTCCCCTTGTGGGGAGGTCGGCGAGCGCAGCGAGCCGGGTGGGGGGCGATGCGAGGCGCAGATCCCCCACCCGAAAAATGCTTCGCATTTTTCGACCTCCCCACAAGGGGGAGGTAAGAAGGGCCGCGATGTGTCTTTGACGCTGCATCTTGCGCTCGCTATACCCCCGGCCAGCGAAAAAACCGAGGCCCCCATGGAAAAGATCAAAGTCGCCAATCCCGTCGTCGAACTCGACGGCGACGAGATGACCCGCATCATCTGGGACCTCATCAAGAAGAAGCTGATCCTGCCCTATCTCGACATCAAGCTCGAATATTACGACCTGGGCATCGAGCACCGCGACGACCAACGACCAGGTGACAGTCGACGCGGCGCACGCGATCCAGAAGCATGGCGTCGGCGTCAAATGCGCGACCATCACGCCGGACGAGGCGCGGGTGAAGGAATTCAAGCTCAAGGAAATGTGGAAGTCGCCCAACGGCACGATCCGCAACATCCTGGGCGGCGTGATCTTCCGCGAGCCGATCATCTGCAAGAACGTGCCGCGCCTCGTTCCCGGCTGGACCAAGCCGATCATCGTCGGCCGCCATGCCTTCGGCGACCAGTACCGCGCCACCGATTTCCGCTTCCCGGGCAAGGGCACGCTGACGATCAAGTTCGTCGGCGCCGACGGCGCCGTGATCGAGAAGGAAGTGTTCAAGGCGCCGGGCTCGGGCGTCGCCATGGCGATGTACAATCTCGACGATTCGATCCGCGACTTCGCGCGCGCCTCGCTGAACTATGGGCTGGCGCGCAACTATCCCGTCTATCTCTCGACCAAGAACACGATCCTCAAGGCCTATGACGGCCGCTTCAAGGACATCTTCCAGGACGTGTTCGACGCGGAGTTCGCCGACAAGTTCAAGGCGGCCGGCATCGTCTACGAGCACCGGCTGATCGACGACATGGTGGCCTCGGCGCTGAAATGGGAAGGCGGCTATGTCTGGGCGTGCAAGAACTACGACGGCGACGTGCAGTCCGACACGGTGGCGCAGGGCTTCGGCTCGCTGGGACTGATGACCAGCGTGCTCACCACGCCCGACGGCAAGGTCGTCGAGGCCGAGGCCGCGCACGGCACGGTCACGCGCCACTATCGCGAGCACCAGAAGGGCAAGGCCACGTCGACGAATTCCATCGCCTCGATCTTCGCCTGGACGCGGGGCCTCGCCCATCGCGCCAAACTCGACGGCAACGGGAGCCTCGACAAATTCGCGCACACGCTGGAGAAGGTCTGCGTCGACACGGTGGAGGCGGGCTTCATGACCAAGGACCTCGCGCTCCTCGTCGGCCCCGACCAGAAATGGCTGACCACCGAAGGCTTCCTCGACAAGGTCGACGAGAACCTGAAGAAAGCGATGGGCTGATTGGCGCAGGTCTGCGTCCGCGCGCTGGCCGCCGCCGACAAGGAGGCGTGGCTGAAGCTGTGGGCGGGGTATCTCGCCTTCTACAAAGCGACGCTCACGCCGGAGGTGACGGAGGTCACGTTCGCGCGGCTGACCGGCGCGGACGAGGCGATGTTCGGGCTCGCGGCCGAGCAGGACGGGCGCGTCGTCGGGATCGCGCATGGCATCGTGCACCGCTCAACCTGGGCGACCGCGCCTTACGTCTATCTCAACGACCTGTTCGTGGCGCCCGATCTGCGCGGCGGGGGCGTCGGTCGCGCGCTGATCGAGGCGGTCTATGCCAAGGCCGACGCGATGGGCGCCGAGCGCGTCTACTGGCTGACGCATGAGACCAACGCGGCCGCGCGCAAGCTCTACGACAAGATCGCCGTCAATGACGGGTTCCTCGAATACAGACGCTGATGACGACGCGCACCGCCCGCTGCTGCTGCCAGGATTGTTCGATCACCGTCGAGGGCGCGCCCACGCTCAACGCCCTGTGTCATTGCGCGAGCTGCAAGCGGCGCACGGGCTCGGCTTTCGGCTGGTCGGCTTATTTCCCCGACGACAGGATCGTGGGCACGCGGGGCACTTTCCACGTCTACGCGAAAGAGGGCGAGGCCGGATACAACCGCTATTTATGCGCGCGTTGCGGCACCACCTTGTACTGGAAGTCCTTCGCGTTCCTGCCGGGCGACACGGGCATCGCGGGCGGCTGCTTCGTGGACGATCCCTTGCCGGAGCCTGGTCTCTCCGCGACCGACGGCGGCCGTTGCGCGTGGCTCGCTCTGCCGGACGGCTGGATGCGTGCGTAAGCCGGCGAACCGTCCGAGCTTGACCGCCGGCGCCGGAATGGGTTCGTCTGCGGTATGAAGAGTGGACGCCGCCGCGCCTTGCGCATCTGCCTGCTTGCGATTCTCGCGAGCCTGGGCGCGTCGCCCGCCTGGGCGGCCAAGTCCTGCGAGCTGGAGCTCACAGCCTCGCTGGATCTCGATCCGGCGCAGCTTCCGGGCCGCGCGATGATCGATGCCGTGATCCGCGACACGCCGCAGAAGATGATCATCGACACCGGCGCGACGCAGACCATGATCGACGAGACGGTCGTCAAGCAGTTCGATCTGCGCCGCACCGACGTCTCGGCGCATTTCCGCATGCAGGACTATTACGGCAACCCGATCCGGCAGGGCGCCGTCATCCCCTTCCTGCAGACCGGCAATCTGCTGGCCCGCGACGTCCACGCGCTGATCCTCACGCAACATCTGGCCCCGCCCGCCGCCGGCGTGATCGGTCCCGATCTGCTGATGCATTACGAAGTCGAGCTCGATTTCGCGAAGAAGAAGATGAACCTGTTCGCGCCGGACCACTGCCCGGGCCAGGTCGTCTATTGGACGCACGATCCGGTGGTCACCGTGCCGATCCGCGTCGACGGCTTCGGGCATGTCGATCTCGATTTGGCCCTCGACGGCAAGACGATCCCCGCCCATCTCGACACCGGCGCGCCGCTCTCCTCGATGACGCTGAAGAACGCCGCTGACGATTTCGGGCTGACGCCGGACCAGCCCGGCGTGACGAAGGATGGAGCGGTCTATCTCCATCGGTTCAAGTCGCTGGCGCTCGGCGGCATCGCGATCTCCAATCCCACGATCTATCTGGCGGGCGGCCAGCAGGGCGAGGTGAAGCGCGATTTCCTCCTGGGCCTGCACGAGCTTTCCAAGCTGCATGTGCTGATCTCCTACAAGGAGAAGATGCTCTACGCGACGGCACCCGACGCGCATTGAGATCGTAAACGCCCGTTAACCCTCTCTGGCATGGCGCTTGCTCCTGCTTGCGCGGGAGAACCCAAGACCATGCTGGCAGAAGCCGCACAGACCGCGCCCGACAAGTCCCAGGTGATCGCAGCCCTCAAGCAGGCGAGCGTCGAGACCGGCTCGGATTTCCACTACCTGCTGGGCACCGCGATCCGCGAGAGCGGGCTGAAAACGGGCGCCCAGGCAAGCACTTCCTCGGCCTGCGGCCTCTTCCAGTTCACCGGCCAGACCTGGCTCGGCCTGATCAAGGAGAACGGCGCGAAATACGGGCTGGGCGGCTGCGCCAACGCGATCGCCAAGGACGGCGATGGGCATTTCTCGGTCGACAGCCACGCCGACCGCCAGGCAATTCTTGCCCTGCGCAAGGACGCGAAGATCGCAGCCCTGATGGCGGGCGAGTTCACCAACAAGACCAAGGCCGCGCTCACCGCAGCGCTCGGGCGCAACGTCTGCGACGGCGAGTTGTACGCGGCGCATTTCCTGGGCCCCGCGGCCGCGACCCGGCTGATCCAGATGAGCGCGCAGCACCCCGGCGCCAGCGCGGCGGACGCCTTCCCGCAGGCCGCCGGCGCGAACCGCAGCGTGTTCTATCGTGCCGACGGGACGCCCAAGACGGTGCGCGAGGTCTATGACTGGGCGCTCAAGCAGCCTTCCACATCCGGCGTCGCCGCCGCGCCCGCGCACGCCGCGCCTGCCGCGCCGTTGCGCATGGCCTCCACGGGCGACGGAGACGCGAGCAGCGATCTGTTGACCAGCGTGCTCGCCTGGTCGCCGCAGCGTCCGAGCTTCTCCGCTCTCTCCGACGACGACACGGACGCCGATCCGGTAATCCCCACGACGCCGTTCCTCCTCACCCCCGGCGTGATGGACGTGCTGACGAAAGTCGCGCCTTCCCATAGGTAAGCGTTGCGCCGCTTGTGCGCGGCTTCCACAATACGCGCATGAGCACAGCCGCAACGCCGCTTCCGGCCGCGACGATCCTTTTGGTGCGCGATGCGCCGGACGGTCTCGAAGTCTTCATGGTCAAGCGCCATCACCAGGTCGATTTTGTCTCGGGCGCGCTCGTCTTCCCGGGCGGCAAGGTCGACAAGACCGATCGCGAGGCGTCGCTGGAAAACCTCATCGACGGGGCCAAGGGCTGGGATGAAACGATGCGCGCGCTCGGCGTCTGCGCCATCCGCGAGGCGTTCGAGGAATCCGGCATCCTGCTCGCGCGCGACGCGGCGACGGGCGCGATGATCGCGGCGAAACGCCTTGCGGATCTGGAACCCTATCGCGGCGCGCTCGACAGGCACGAGATCGGCATGGCCGACATGCTGCGCAAGGAGAACCTGCGCCTGGCGCTCGACGCGCTCTCGACCTTCGCCCATTGGATCACGCCCGAGCACATGCCCAAGCGCTTCGACACGCTCTTCTTCATCGCGCCGTCGCCGGTCGGCCACCTGGGACGCCATGACGGCCGCGAGTCGGTGGATTCGGTGTGGATCGCGCCCGAGCGCGCCATCGCCGACCGCAAGAGCTGGAACGTCGTGTTCCCGACCAAGCTCAATTTGATGAAGCTCGCCGCCTCGAAGACGGTGGCGCAGGCCGTCGCGAGCGCGCGCGCCGCGCCGCCGCTCACCGTCACGCCCTGGATCGAGAAGAGCGAGGACGGCCCCATCCTGCGCATCCGCGAGGACGCCGGCTACGCGCAGACGAGCGTGAAGCTGAAAGAGGCGATGTAGGTTTCCTATCCCAAACCAAACTGTCATGGCCCGCGACTGCGGGCCACCCTGGTGATACAGGCGCGCTCATCGAAAAGTCGCACGCGGAGACGCGGAGTGCGCGGAAAAGAAAAGGTTCTCTGCGCACTCCGCGTCTCCGCGTGAATCATTTCAAGATTGTGCAGAACCCAGCTGGGTGGCCCGCAGTCGCGGGCCATGACATTGGGAGTTTCGCGTCTAAGCCGCCAGCTGCAGCACCTCGGTCACGCGGGCTTCGAGCTCCTCGCAGAGCTCCATCGCCATGCGGTTCGACGGGTCCTTGATCTTGTCGCGGAAGATGATGCGGATCGCGGCGACATGGGCGTCGATGAGACCCAGCGGGATGCCCTCGGGCGCGGCCGTGGCGTCGATGAGCTTGCACAGGGACGTCGCCACGCGGGCGATGAGCGGGAACTCGAACGTCGAGGCCTGTCCCTTGATGTCGTGGCCGGCGCGGAACAGCGCGCTGCGCGCGTCGTCGTCGGCGCCGCCGGCGAAGCGCTCGCGCGCCTTGGCGAGCCGCTCGACGTCCTCGCCGATCCATTCCTGGAAATCCACCTTGAGGATGTCGACGGCGGCCTCGGCGCGCTTGAGCGCGGCCATGTCGATGCCGCCGATGCTGCTGCCGACCTTGGCCTTGAGCATGTTCGGCGGCATGAAGAGTTCGATCGGCTGGTCCTTGGGCATGGTCATTCCACCGAGGTTGTTTCCGCCCCGCCGCGCCGTTCCGGTCCGCCGTAAGAGTCGGAAGGACGGCGCCTGCGGCAGGGGCCGAAATAGGATTTGGTCCGCACGTAAGGCCTTGGATGCTCGATCACCGAGACCAGGCGCGAGAAGATCGCGCTGACCGAGACGGGCTTGGCGAGGAACTCGTTGACGCCCGCGTCGCGCGCCTGACGGACGCGCTCGATATGGGTGTGGCCGGTCAGCATGATGATCGGCACGAAGGGATTGGGGGTGTCGGGCGAGGTGCGCACCTTGATCGTGAAGTCGAGGCCGGACATGCCTTCGAGCATCCAGTCGAGCACGACGACGTCGGGCTGCGCCTCGCGCAGCATCGACCATGCCTTCTCGCCGTCGGCCGCCTCGAAGATGTCGAGCACGCCGAAGGCGCGCAGGATCGCGCTGACGAGCTTGCGCATATGCGCGTTGTCGTCGACGACCAGGAGCTTCAGCCTATCGAATCTATAGCCGTTCATGCCGATTGCTTGCGATCGACCCACCCATGCAACCGGCAGAGGATACTTAACGGGCGTTAAGCGAGCGTGAAGCGGAGAGATTTTCCTCCCCCGCAAAGCGGGGAGGAAGAATTAATCCACGAACTGCTCGGCAAGGATTCGTTCATCCAGGCTGTGGCCGGCGTCGAACAGCATGGTCTTGGCGATGGAGCGGTCCTCGGCCACGTCGACCGAGACCACGTCGCGCACCTCCAGGTCGTCGGCGACGGCGCTGACCGGGCGTTTGCGCGCCTCGAGGATCTCGAAGCGCACATGGGCGCGATGCGACAAGAGCGCGCCGCGCCAGCGCCGCGGCCTGAACGCACTGATCGGGGTCAGCGCCAGCAGCGCCGCGTCGATGGGCAGGATCGGCCCATGGGCGGAGAGGTTGTAGGCCGTGCTGCCGGCCGGCGTGGAGACCAGCACGCCGTCGCAGATCAGCTCCGCCGTGCGCACCTTGTCGTCGACGACGATGCGGATCTTCGCCGCCTGGCGCGTCTGGCGCAGCAGCGAGACCTCGTTGAAGGCGCAGGATTCGATCGTGGTCTGCGAGGTCTTGGCGCGCATCCGCAAGGGATGGATCTTTGCGGACTCCGCCGCCGCTAGGCGCTCCTGAAGCGAGTCCTCGTGGAACTCGTTCATCAGGAACCCGACCGAGCCGAGATTCATGCCGTAGATCGGCTTGTCGTTGTCGAGGAAGGTGTGCAGCGTCTGCAGCATGAAGCCGTCGCCGCCGAGCGCCACGATGACGTCCGCGCCGTCCGGCCCGGCATCGTCGTAGCGCTGGCGCAGCAGGGCGAGCGCCGCCTGGGCGTCGGGAGATTCGGACGCGAAGAAATGGATCTTCGTCATCAGCCGCCCGTCATGGACATGGGGCGGGCAAGCGCCGGCGCTTTGTGGCGGCGGTCGATGATGAAGTCGTGGCCCTTGGGTTTGCGCGCGATCGCCGCGTCGATCGCCGCCGAAAGCAGCGCGTCGTCTTGCGAGGCGCGCAAGGGCGCGCGCAGGTCGGCCGCGTCCTCTTGTCCCAAGCACATGAACAGCGTGCCGGTGCAGGTCACCCGCACGCGGTTGCAGCTTTCGCAGAAATTGTGGGTCAGGGGCGTGATGAAGCCGAGACGCCCGCCGGTCTCGGCGACGCGGACGTAGCGCGCGGGTCCGCCCGTGCGATAATCGATATCATCGAGCGTGAAGCAGCGCGCGAGGTCGGCGCGCACCAGCGACAGCGGCAGGTACTGCTCGACGCGATCGGCGCCGGTCTCGCCCAGCGGCATGGTCTCGATCAGCGTCAGGTCCATGCCGCGGCCATGCGCCCATTCGATCATCTGCGGGATCTCGCCGCGATTGAGATCACGCAGCGCCACCGTGTTGATCTTGATCTTCAGGCCCGCCGCTTGCGCCGCGTCGATGCCGGCGAGCACCTGTCCGAGCTCGCCCCAGCGCGTGATGGCGCGGAACCTGGCCGCGTCCAAGGTGTCGAGCGAGACGTTGATGCGCTTGACGCCCGCTTCGGCGAGCGCGTGGGCATGGCGCGCGAGCTGCGAGCCGTTGGTGGTCAGCGTCAGCTCGTCGAGGCTGTCGCCCAGGCGCGCGCCCAGCCGCCCGATCAGCCGCGTCACGTCCTTGCGCACCAGGGGCTCGCCGCCGGTGATGCGCAGGCGCCTGACACCTTTTTCGATGAACGCGCCGCACAGCCGCTCCAGCTCCTCCAGCGTGAGGAGCTCCTTCTTCGGCAGGAAGGTCTGGTGCTCGGCCATGCAATAGACGCAGCGCAGATCGCAGCGGTCCGTCACCGAGACGCGCAGATAGGTGATGTGCCGGCCGAACGGGTCGATCATGGGGGGAGTGTAGAGCAGGGAGCGCTTTTTTGAAATTGCTCCAACTGTCATCCCCGGCGAGCGTCGACGCCAGGCGATGCGAGGTCAAGGGGACCCAGGTGGAAAGACCGGGTCTGGTCCATCCGCCTGGGTCCCCTTGACCTCGCGCCGACGCTGTCGCGTCGACGCTCGCCGGGGATGACACTTTTTTGTTAAATAACTGGATTTATTACACTATTTCTGTTATAACTACCCGCACATAGTATGCACAGCCACGGCAAATCAATGGGTTACGCCGGAAATCTACACAATTTCTGCACTGGGAGGCCATTATGACGTTTATAACCGACAAGGAAGAACTCAGCCCCGGCCTGATCATCTTCCGCCGCACGGACGTGGCACATCAGAACTGGTACTGCCGCGTGAAGCTCCCTAAGGCCGACCGGTACAAGACCGTCTCTCTCAAGACCCCCAACGAGGCCGACGCCCGCAAGCTCGCCTTCAGGAAGGAGGCGGCGATACAGACCCTCATCGAGAACAATGTGCCGATCTTCAACCGGCCGTTCAGCGAGATCGGCAAGGAATACCTTGCCACGCAGAAGGAACGTGCGAAGGGCGGCGAGATTACGCCCGAACGCGTCAAGCGCATGCGCTCGGTGATCGAGGGGAAGCTGACCGAGTATGTCGGCACGACACAGATCAGCCTTATCGGCCCTGACCGCTGGGAGCGCTACCCCCAATGGCGGCGCGCCAATGGCGAGGGCCGCATGGCGCGCGCGGGCTTTACCCGGCCGCGCACCGACGAGGAAGTGGCGCAGTCGATCAAGAACGCTGCCGCCGCCGAAGCGGCCCGCAAGAATGCGGTGCGTGACAAGATCGACCCGCGCAAGTTCCCGAAGGTGAATGCCAGCGCCAAGACCAAGGACGAGCCGTGGATCATCGTCAGCGACGCCACCATCCGCATGGAAATGTCGATCTTCGCCGCCATCATGCGGTATGCGGCGGATAAGCGCTATATCACGCTCGACCGTCGCTTCGAGAACCGGCCCAACTTCCGCAAGATGCGCCGCGACGAGTTTACGCTTGAAGAATACCGGGCGCTGCACACCCGCGCCCGCGAATGGAAAAAGGCAACGACCGAGAGCAGCCGCTGGTATCGCGAGATCGCCTATAACTTCATGCTGATCATGTGCAACACGGGCATGCGCCCGTCCGAAGCGCGAAACCTGCGCTGGCGCGACGTGACCTACGGCAAAGACCGCGATGGGCGCGAGCTGGTCGTGCTGTCCGTGAGCGGCAAGGGCAAGTCCCGCCAGCTTGTCGCGCCGAAGGCTGAAAACGTCGGCGAATACCTTGAACGCATCCGCAAGATCAGCGTGGCATCGGGACCGAACGACCATGTATTTACGACTTCAACAGGAAAGTCGGCCGTAACGCTCTACAAGAATCTGATCGATTCCATGCTGACGTTCGCGAAGCTCAGGGACGGCCCGTCCGGCATCCCGCGCTCCACCTATTGCTTCCGCCACACCTACGCGACGCTGCGCCTCAGCGAGGGCGTGGACGTATATTTTCTGGCTGAGCAAATGGGCACGTCGGTCAAGATGATCGAGGATCACTATGGTCATGTGAACACGATCAAGCATGCCGACCGCGTGTTGCAGGGCATGGGAAGCTGGGCACCTCCTCCCGCCAAGACACCCAAGACAAAGGATAAAGCAAAAGCCAAAAACGATGGCAAAGCTTCCCGCGTCAAGGCGTTGGACGCCAAAGCCGCCCGCGCCGCCGCGCTTCGGCACAACGCCCGGCCTCCTAAAGACTAGGATTTGACGGGAACGCGGCGACGGCCGGGATAAAGCAGCGAGCTTCGCTGCGCCGGACGTGCGCCGTTCCCTTTTCCGGTCCTGCCGGCGCGCCGCTGGCGCTCTTGGTCGGCAGGGACGGCAAGCCAGCGGGCGGATAAAGGCGCATCGAGCTTCGATGCGGCCCGCCCGCTGGCGTCTTCCGCAGCACCCGACCATCGGCCGCTGGCCTCTTGGATGGGCGGAAGCGAGGTTTTTTCATCAAGAATACGACAGTGCCCAGTGAGCCAAAGCTTCTTGAAATCCCTACGGCATCGGTAACGACATTTTGCGCTTCTCGATTGGTAGCGCGTCAGCGTTTGCCGTCAGGGTCTAGGCGCGACACTGCGTCGGTCGGACTAGCGACCTTGTTTGCCGCCTCGTGACGCTGAGACTCTTGGAACTGCGTCAGAATCTCCATAAAAATCTTCAACGCCTCCGAGCCGCTCTCCCGCGCTCTACGGTCCCATTCGGCCTGATCCAGCCACGAGCGCGGAATATAACCACCCTCATACAAATCGATTCTATCGAATGAGTATCCCAGCTCCTGCCCCATTTCCCCCAGCAATTGCGCTTTCAGGAGATCGGATTTTTCGCGAAAGCCGTGCATTTCTTCGGCGGCTGAACCACCCGCAGAATTTAGGTGCCTGATCAGCTCCTTATATTTGGCTATAACCCGGTCGCTGCCGTGAAAGTCGATCTCGACCAGGTTCAATGCGGCAACATGGTCCTGAGCGAGCGGCATCCTTCGACTTCTCAGGAGAGTTCGGAAGACAAACAGTTTCCGATTGCGCTGTTCTCTACGAGCGTCGTTGTATCTCGTCACCAACACCGCACTAATGGGGCCGCAAAGCGTCGCTGCTATGATTGCGATCGCCGGCCAATTCGACGTGTCCATATATCTATGCCCTCGCGAATCTCGCTGGCCGATTCTACGCCATAAGGCGAGCGTAGCCACCTTCACCAGCGCTGGTTAGGTGTAATGCGGGCTAAGCCGGGCGCGCGCCAACACCCGCCGTACCCGGCGCAGGGTTTCGAGCGCCATTGCGCGTTCGGCGTCGGGAAGCGTCGCCAGCCCGGCAACGATCTCAGCGTGAAGCGCGAACAGTTCGGCGCGCGTGAGGGTGAATAGTTCACTCAAAGAATAGGCTCGCATCTTCGTCTCCTTCGTTCGCAACCGCGTGATTGCAGCCTGCCGCCGAGGGACAGCGCCGAAGGAGGCGGGCTGCATCGCTTGCGACCGGAACGAAGAGGAGGAGTGCTTGCACTTGTAGCCATGACGCCGACGCAAGGCGCTCGATGGCCGGTTAAAGGCAGCTATGCGGTTGGTATTTTCGGAAGGAGACGCGGGCTGCTTTCGCGACCGGATTATTCGAACGCGCTAGGCGTCCGCGCGATGATGGGGCACAGCCCAAGGCCAAGCTGCAAGCACACCGTGGATTCGCCGTTCATCCGACCTGCATGCTAGTATCGCGCCTCTTTCAACCAGCCACATCATCCCATGATCGCGCGCAGTACTCGCCCCATTCACTTCGAAGACTACAGCGGCGTAAATTTCGAACGCCTTGTGTTTGCATATCATCTGCGCGACGGCTGGCGGGACTTGACTTGGTACGGCCAGACCGGCAGCGACATGGGCCGGGACATTATCGGAATATCGCCCGACGACAAAGACGGCCGCCACACGGTCATACAATGCGTAAATCGGACAACACTGACCCTTGCGAAATGCAAGCGGGACATGGCCGCTGCCGTCGCCGCGCCCACCGGTGTGCCGGTCGCTTTCAAATTTGTTTCGAGGGCTAGCGTGTCGGCGGCGGCGCGCGACAAGATCACGGCGGAAGCAAAAAAGCTCGGGATTGATAGAACAACGATTTGGTCGGGCACCGAATTCGAGGAGAACCTTCGTTTGCGGGCGGAGCCGCTTCTAAGACGGTTCGAAAGCGGCGAAACTTTTCCCGATGCTGCGGCCGACCTTCGGAAATTCGTCGACGACCATCCTACCCTTTCAGATGAGGAAGCGCTCACGCAAATGGCCGCCGTGTTTGCCCGGCCCGCCTTCGACACCCCGTTCCAGCAGGAGAGTTCGCTTCCGGCCTTTCAGCAAGCCATTGAGGATACAGTTAGGGCGCTTAACACCGGTATCTGGCGAACCCGCGAAGGCGATGAAATACGGCGCATTCCTTCGATCCACCATATCAAGGACGCCAAAAAACGAGCCGCGCTTCTTGATGTCGTGCGGGAGGTAGACGAAATCAGGCGCGCGTTCAAGCGCGGCTTAACAGACGGCTCAATCGAGCATTGTAGCTGCGGGGACAAGGACTGTCCCGTATTCATGGTGAGCGCTGCTGCCTGCTGTGAACTGGATAGAGTGCGTCGCCGGGCAATAGAGTCTTTCCGTCGTGTCGCGAACGGATAGTAGTTGGCGCGTGCCGCTATGCGTCACCCGGCTCTACTTGCGCCTCGCGGCGCTCACCGAACCCACCAGCGGTTTCAGTTCATATGGGTAACGATCCATCGCACTGAAGGCTTGCGGAGGGCTGCGGCGGTCGCACTCGGTCCCGCGCTGACGCGCTCCTGCGGGTGCGCCGCCTCACGGCGAATGCGACGCAGCCTGCATATTCCACTGATCGACGATAGGCCGAGTGATATCTGTAGCCGTCGCCACTGACGATCCTACCTCTTAAAGCCAAGAGGGCATTGCTATCTAAGTTTGATGGCGGTTGTCTCTTTGTAGGTTTCGCCCCCGGTCAGAGATTCGATGCTTGCGACATCCACGCCGAGTTTTTTTGAGAGCTTCTGCGCTTCTGCCGCATTCGCAACACGTACCTTAAGCACGTAGTCACAAGAACCAGAGACAGCATGCAGCTCAAGGACAGACTCGTCCGCACGAGCCGACTTTATAAATCTTTCTAGCGCTTCTTCGCTCCTAACCGCCGCCCTGACGAGCATGAACGAAACCTGGTCACGCTTGAACATATTTGGGTTTAAGATTGCGCAGTACCTCGAAATGAAACCGTGCTCTTCCAGCGTATCAATTCGATTGCGGCATGCGGCAGCGCCAATAGCGTGCTTCCCATTGGATTGCGCCTTGAGAGCTTCGCTAAGCTGCTCCGGCTTTTGTGTGCAGTCCTGTTGGAGGATTGAAAGCAAGAGATAATCAATGTCATCCAACTTGTGCTGACGTGGCTGTTTAGCAGTCGGCATCGGTCATATCCTCGAAATTGCGGGGATTTCAGATTTGAACAACTAGCGGGCGAACGCTGAAAAAAATAAACCGAGAACGAGTTAAATGTAAAGAAATCGTCGCATAACTACTTTGCTTGATTTGCGATTCCGTAGTCGGCAAAGGGGCCTGCCTTTCTCAAAGGCACCAACGAATATCAGCGAATTGCTAGCGAGGACCGGAATCTCGGTGAACCCACGCCGCATTCAGCGCAAAATCCACAAACTTCCGATTTGCATCGGGATCGGGAAAATAGAGTTCAACCGAACCATCATCGCGAAACCTCCTGCTCGCCCCTATAGGCCTTATAGGTGGCGGCACGCCCAACAAATCGTAGTCATCGGCAGTCACGCCGAGTGGCTGTTCGCATGTTTCAGGAGGCATTTTTGACGTCACTACGCTAGCAAGAGATACCCAATGCGCCCAGCTCGCATCGAATCGCATCCAATTCAAACACCAATTCGGCCAAACACCAAGATAATTCGCACGCGGCACTGATACAAGCCGCGTTGCCTAAGTGTTTAGTTGGCCCTTTGATCAACAAGAACCCCGTAACACTGTTTCCGACCATCGCTTTTTCAGTGAAATCTCGCAGCGGGACTATTAGTTCGTACCCGTACTTGCTGCCAATTCTTTCGGTACTATTCTCTTCCTTGTCCTCAGCTTTTTTGCTTTGAGAAAAATAAACCTCTTGCCGCCCCAAAACTAAGTCGAGAGCGCCTTGGTTCTCGCGCACCGGCTGCGTCAGCCACGGCCACGAGTTTTGGCTACGATCATCCGTTTCCCATAGGTGCAACGTTCCCTCGGTGCTCCCCGCGCTTCTCAAAAGCACCAATGCCGCCGCGCATTCGCCGCCTGAATGAAGCGACGCAACCTGTTGCACCGCATTGAGCGCATGCCCAGCATTGGGCATCACTGCGTCCAAAGCGATTTGCAGCGACGCGATGGCGGCTCGCTCCCACTGTTCGAAAGCGAGTGAAGATCGGTCTTTCGTGATGGCGCGGACAAGTTGGAGAGTTGATTTATTGAAAACCGCGACCTCGTTTCTCGCCTTGCTTATAGCGAGATCTACGCGACGGCGCCCGGCTTCCTCGTGGCCTTTCAAGCGACCGCCCGCGCGAATGCGCGATATGATGAGAAGCACTCCGATGGTGATCAAAATCAAACATAGACCAAGCAGGGACAGGAAGGTGACACGCAGCCACTCTGGGAACGCCTTGAGGATGCTGCTGCCCCATCCCAGCTTGTGAATTCCCAACGCGCCTCCCGCCAGAACGCATGCAGCCAGCAGTAGTTCTAGCGTGGCCTTGATGTCCGCCGCTGTACGAGCAGCCTGTGCCAAAGCACCAAGGCGCTCAAAAATTCGGTTCTGCGATCCTTTCCCCATACTTAATCGTAAGCAGCAGTTCATCGCTTTGAAAAGTGGCAGCTACCAACTTCGGTGATCTGTACCAAGAGCGTCGAGAAAATTTGTGCAGCATGATTAGTTGCGTCGACTTCAGCAGCTTTGGAATGTGAATCATCCGAGCGCAGTTCTTTTTGATGACGTTCGCGGCGAACCATTACTTTTTGAAACCGCTCAATCTAGATTCGATGCTATTGCGAATCACCTCGGCAGCGATCCGAGGTAACCCGCAACACCCTGGAATCGCCTCTGAATCAGCCGCTGGCACTTGTCCATCTCGTGCGCTGCCATTTTTTTGGGCGAGCTGCCCAAAAATCTCGCGTCATCAAATATTTTTCTATGGCGCTCAGCTTCGCCCCGCCTGAACTCGGCTTCCTAAGGGTCAGGTTTGTCCGGCAAATTCTTGCCCCTGCACGGCAAGCGCCGGACAGCGATGCGCTGTAGGGCGGCGATCGCCAAGTTGCCGAGAAGCGTCACGCTGCAAATATCGATTCAGGCGATGAAGCCAAGCAGCATTGCGACAAGCTATTTCGCGAGAGCAAGCACGGAACGAAAGGCCCGTTCAAGGTGCGGACCCTGACGTCCGATTGGATAGTCGAAGATATAGGCAAGTGTCTTGACGTGCCCTTCTGCCTTCGTCCCGAACCCGCACGCGGTTTCGGTATGCAGGGTCACGATCCCTCACACTTTCCGAAGACGTTTTCAATCTGAGCGCGCTAGGATACTGTAGCAACGGCAAATTGATTGGAGCAAGGGATGCCCTTGTTGGATGTGTTGGCCGGCCTTCTTTTCGTTGTGTCTTCAGGAATCTTTTTCAACGAACGTTTTCGCAAGAATATCGCCCTTGTTGTTTCAGCTGGCTGCATCGCGGTTATATCGACATTCTTTCTAGTTGAGCAGTTAGCGGGGTACTCCAGCAAACCGCCGCCGCAGCAACCGCAGACGAATGAGGCGACACCTGGGTCGAGCCAGCAGCACGATGTAGTCGAAGTTAAGAAGCCTGCGCCGCTCCAAGACGGTCAAACATTCCAGGACTGCGCCAACTGCCCGCCAATGGTCGTAATTCCGGCAGGCTCGGCCGAGCTTACCACAAAAGAATATGCAGATGATTCGTTCGATGAACCAGCATCGCTGCGCTTCATCCATCGATTTGCATTGGGTCAAACCGAAGTTACCGTTGAGCAATGGAACGCTTTCACATCCGATACGGGCCGTAGTCCCACGAATGCAAAATGCTCGTGGAACGATCCTGGATTTTCTCAAACCATTAAACACCCAGTCGTATGTGCTGGCTGGCAAGATATTCAGGCCTATGTCCATTGGCTGGAAAAAGAAACCGGCCAACCTTATCGGATACCGACCGAAGCAGAATGGCAGTTGGTGGGTCTGGACCACCGTTCTGGTAAGGACATTGCAGCCATTCAAAGTGGCCGAGGGGCGTGGCCCGCTGCGAATCGCGGCACTTCGCGCTCCTTTTGGTCTGCAACGAGTGTTGAGGGACCTGACCAATGGGCCTACACAGCTCCTGTTGGGTCCTTTTCGGCCAATAGCTATGGTGTGTATGACATGGAGGGAAATGTTTGGGAGTTTACGGACGACTGCGCTTCTACTTCCGATCCATGCTCATCTCATGTGACACGCGGCGGGTCGTATATGGGCTTTTACGAAGTCCAGGAACGCAGCTGGGGCGACGATGAAGGGTCTAAGGTCACTGGCTTTCGTGTCGCACGCGATCTGTAGTCAACATTCGCACGGTCGCCCGTTATCTACTTTGCCCGCGTGCCTAAAGCGAAAGTGCTTCATGCCGCCACCGAGACTTGCGGCAGGCAGGCATCGGACAATCCTGTGAAGCTCAAGAAGGATGCGCTCTGCGCCTCCGCCGAGGCGCTGATCGCCGGCAAGGGCTGGCTGCCGGAGCTTCTGCGTCCGGCTTCATAGCCGCTGTACCATCAAAGCTCCGCCGTTCCGGTGGCGAGGTCTTTTTTTTATCGAAGCTCCCGCCGTCCAAGAAGTCTTCCACGCCGCGCCGAGTTCGCGCCGGACATTCCCTTGTTCGGCGCGCCTTCGATACTGAAAGCGGGCGGGAGCGTTTTCGATTTCCTGCTCACCTACCTTCCGCGTGCCGCCTCGTTGCGGGCCTCTGGTGATGCGCAGTTCTGAAAGCGCGCGCGCCGCCGTCAAAACCGAACAGGGGCCCGCCGCTATGCGGCACCCATTACGGCAGGGGCCTTGGGCCTTTTGACAGCGCCGCTTGTTCGCGCATTCGGACGAACCGCATCGAGGCCGCGATGAACGAGGCTTCAAAACAAGCGAAAGGAAATACCATGAGCAAGAAACACCAACCGAAAACGCTTCCCGCGTTCCGCATCTTCAGCATCGTCGAGAACGAAGGCGAAAAGGCCGTCTGGCACGAACTCGGCGCGGCGTGGAAGCACAAGGACGGCAAGGGTTTTAGCCTGCAATTCAAGGCTCTCCCTTTGCCCGGAGCGCAGGTCGTTCTTCGCGAACCGCAGCCGAAGGCTGAGGACACCGAAGATTAAGTCCGCCGCCGCCGGAGCGGGCAACCGCTCCGGCAATGGCGCATTGTTTCAAGCCGTCAGCGCGGTTTTCCGCGCGTCTCGGGCCGGGTCGGCTCTTCGGGCGCAGGCGGTATGTCGCGATCTTCCATCCGCTTAAGCGCCGCCGCTCTTGCGCGATCCAGGTCAGAAATTTCCTTCGGTACTTCTGCGCTCGCTTCGCGCTCCAGCTTTCTTTCAAGCAGTTTCTCATATGGCATCGCATTGATAGCGCGCACAGTGTTGACGCTATCAGTCGGATGACGATTTTTGTTGCTGGCGGCATCGAGCCTTAATTCTTCGGCGCGCATCTCGTCGGCGGCCATCGCCTTTTCATAGTCGCTCAACGGCACCTCTTCCGCCAGTGCTTGCGGGCTTTGCGCCTCATTCTGCGCCTCTTCCGTCTTGAGGCTGCTATAGTCGGGAAAATGCTCTCGGTATGGTTTGTTCGGATCGCCCGGTTCCGACATGCACGCTAATCCTTAGACCTGCGATGCCATCAGACAGCAGTTCAAACGATCAGAAAAGCGGCTATTTTTTCTTTTTCTTTGAATCGAGGGGATTAATCACCGGCCCGTCATCATCGCCGATAGTTCGCCGCAAATGCTCAAGGCTGTATTTCAAATTCGGAAACACCTTGGCCTCAAGCTGCATAATACGGCCCTCGTTATCGAAATGGCCGCGCTGGAGGCGTAACAGATATTCATGAACCCGATCGGCGTTTTTGTTGAAAAGTTTGAGCATGAGCTTGGCGCCCTTCTCGAGCACATCGACGCGCTTCTTGAGCTCCTCGTTCTCTTCTCTTAATGCCTGATACAAAATACTGCTTTTATCCATGCGACTAGTATAGCAAATCCGGTGCGAAATTTTATTTCGTAGTTATTGGAAGTAATAGTTTGCGATCGAGCTGGCTGCGGCGAGGTGTGCGGATAGCTCGGACGCGAGGTTGATATTGCCGCAATTGTCGGTCGATGCGTCGCGACAGTGGTCGAGGGAATCGTCAGTCCGCATCAATTGCTCGGCCTTTTGATAATAAATGGCTGCGGCTTTCAAAGCGCCCAATGCCTCGGCCGCGCGCCCGAGCCAATAGTAGTTGATGTCTTCCCGGAATCCGAGATCGAGCACGTTATTGGCAAGTTGCTTCCACTCCCGTTCGGCCATGAGGATCTGACTCTGGTGGTAGTTGGAGGCAAATCGCATTGTGCATGTAAATGACTGGCAATCGAGATTAGCGGAGCCCTCCAGGAAGGCGGCAAACTTAGGGTCGGGGTCCACCGACGCGTCGTCACGCTTTTGGCGCAAGAGCGACTGGTCGAGATATTCTTTCGGCCCGTCTAGCTCCATCTTCGCAGCCCCGTTGATGATCAATGCCAGACCAACATCGAGCCCGTTCACGTAACAGGTGTAATTGGGTGCCGCCGCGGCTTTGTCCTGGATCAGGGAACTGACGGGAGCTACCACGCATCTTACCTGGCCGCCGTTTCTGTCGATCCATCCCCGAAAGGCGCTTTCGGTCTCTCCGAGATGCACCGGAAAGAGCCCGGACAGAATAACGGTTTGACTTCCGATGCGCAGATGCCCGTCTTCATCGAAGCCTTGCACAAAGCCAACGATCTCCTTACCTCGGGAGCGCTCCGCTTCGGGGGGCGCGTTGCGGGCCTGACCCTGTTCCGAGGAGATAATCGGCGTGTGCTTTGCCAGCGTCGGAATCGTCGCGGGCCTCTTCTTCTTTTTGGGTTGCGCTGGAGTGGAAGGTGCGGTGTTGGGCGTCGTTACGGGCGGTTCCTCCGGCTTCAAGAGCGTACTTTGTGCTTGCAACGCGGGCGGAGAAGCAAGAACTGCCAGTATCGTCACGCAAAGCGGCTTGGCGAAACCGTAGAGGTGT
The DNA here is from genome assembly GCA_021325375.1 of Alphaproteobacteria bacterium. Lineage (GTDB taxonomy): Bacteria > Pseudomonadota > Alphaproteobacteria > Micropepsales > Micropepsaceae > Rhizomicrobium. The sequence goes on from JAJPHG010000007.1 coordinate 98,087, forward strand.
CGAAAGAACGTTCGCATCGCCATGTCCCTACGAGAAATCATGCGTCACGACGATCAAGTCTTGACGCACAGCGCCCGCCCGCTGGATGTGCGCGAACGCGTGCCAGCGGCCCATTTGCAGGATATCGGATGTCGTCAGGGCCGGTTGCTGGTCGTTTCCGTGCGTCAGATATTCGCGCTCAAGGTCTTCGGCGCGCCAAACCGCCGCCTGCTGCGCCTGAAGCTGGGCGAGATAGGTGGCATTCTGGGCGGACGCCGCTTGTCCCGGCTCGCCGCCCGAGAATGTTTGGGTCGGCACGAATGAAAAATCCGGCTGATAGGCATTTCGGCCCGCAGCGACGTCGAGGTTCGTCCGCCTGTTTGGTGAAAAGAGCCTTCGGGCTTCATCCCGTAAGCTCCTCGGACCGGCCTCGGCGGCGTCATCGTCGATGGGGCCCAGAGGATTCCAGCCGTCAATCAAGCTCCGATATTCGATGCTTTCGCGGTGCCTTTCGTCAAAGACGCGATTGCGCTCGAAAGAGCCCGCGCACCAGCAGGTATATTCGACGGTGTCTTTCTCCTCCGTGCGGAAAAAGACTTTCGACCGGGCCTGCTGAATGAAGTTATTGGATGCGTCTTCGCCCATGGCCTGCTTGAGCGCGGAAACGGTTTGTGTCGCGAAGACACCGGCAAGTCCTGATGATCGCGCGACATTCCAGAAACTGGCATCGCTGAGCCCCGAGCTGGGATCGGACGTCACGAGTTCCTGCACCTCGTCCATGACGACGAGGCACGGGCTTGCCTGCGGCGACGGGCCTTCGCCCGTCGCTTTCCATTGCGCCTCGCGTTGGCGCGCCTCCCGGTAAAGGGAGGTCTTGATAAGGATGCTGACAAGACGCGCGGGCAAGCCGTCCTCGATGGACGACAATGTATTGACAACGAGCTTCCCGCCGAGCGCCCCGCGCATGGAAATGCAGTTCGCATCGAGGCCGGAAGCGAACCGTTCGCGCAGGACGGACGAGCTTGCGAATCCGTCGAGCAACTGGGTGACATTCGCTATGATGCCGGTCTTGGTTTCTGACGCCATGTCGCGCCATGCGGATTCGAGATAGCAGATGGTGTCGATAAGCTCGGTCGGAACAAGCCTCTCGTCAGTCGCGAGCAGTTCCTTGATTTCGTCCGCTGTTGCTGCCGCCTGAACCTTCTCGACATGCGCTCTGTGCGTGCCTCGTATTTCGGCGATGGCGGCCTTGACGAGATCGGCGCGCAAGACGGCCTGATAGGCCCACCAGAGACTATAGGAATTGAGGCCCTTATCTGTTTCAGCCTTGCCGCCATCCGTTTGCGCGTAACCGCGGCCGAGCGTGAGCATGTGACGGATGATGCTCGCCGCCATATCCGGCCAAAAACTGTCGTTGCCGGTACTACCTATCTGGGTCAGAACGGAACGGAGTGCCGCCGCGACTTGCGAAGGCGTCAATCCGGCCACGATATTGACGCCGGAATGGCCGGGCCCGGTCCCGATCAGGACGACATCCGCGCTTCGCTTTACGTCTTTTGCGACTTTCTGGGCGTCGCGCCAGAGAACGCCCTTCGCGTCGCTGATGAACGCGCCGAAAGCCGGGTTCGACAGAACGCGGCGCATAAGCGGTTTCAGGATCGCGGTCGTCTTGCCTTCGCCCGTGCCGCCGAAGACAAGCAGGTGCTGGAAGATAGACTCTTCGTCCAGCATCATCGGCTGGCCGCGCATCGGCGCGGCCAGATCACCGCGCGCGCGAAGTGTCCCGGTCGCATGTCCGATCAGGTAGGTCGCGGAATCCTTGAGGCGGCCGGTCGCAAGTGCGATCTGGCGCAGATAGGTCTGGCGAACGAGATTGCGCGTCTCGATGCGGAAGGGCCAGCGAACCGCTGCGTCTTTAGTCACAAGTTCGTAGGGGGCCTTTTTTGCGTCAAACCAGTCATTCAGCAACATGAGCCCGGAGAGTAGAAAGACGCCGATGGCGATCAGGGCCTGCGCAGGCAGGTAGTGAACGAGCGCGTGCATGCGCGCGCCGAGTTCGGCGGCCCAAACTCGGCCAAGCATTTCCTGCGTGGCCTGATCCCTCTGCATGATCGGCGCCATGCCGGGCCAATGCTCGATCACCTGACGGCCGCCGTTTGAATAAAGCGAGATCAGGTTCGCGAGATCGACCGTTCCCATGACGATCACAGGCACGACCAGCAGCACAATCATGACGATGCCGGCGACAAGACCCGTGCGCATGAAGAGTTGATAGGCGCGCGCCGTCAATTCGCGGTCGGCCAGCCACGATATCGGGACACCGCCGAGGAGGCGCCCATCTTCATAAACGGGCCGGACAATGTCTTCGGGTATGGCTGTGTAAAGTTCCGGATAAAAAGCGGGCGGCCAAATCTGTTCGGCAAAGGCCCGGCGCTCACCCTGCGTCAGAAGGCTTCCCGTACCCGCTCCCACCGCAAGCAGGCGCCGCATCAGCCAATCGATCGGCAAGACGAGGCCCAGAAGACTCGTCAACTGCCGCGCGGGCCACCACAGCAACGGTCCGAATATGCCGATCACGGCGAGGTAGAGCGCCGGGATCAGCATGACACCGGCTTTGACAAACTTGAGCCGCATCAGCGCCGCAAGAAGCGCGAGCAGCGCCAAGATTCCGAGCAACGCGCAGATCGCGCCGATGGGCGTTGCCAGCACCCAAACAGAGTTGCCGAAGAACGAGTTCAACGTGCCGAGGATCGAACCCGTCATGTCACTGGTCCGGCGGAAGCAGCGGCGCTAAATCAAGCGCGATGTCGCGAACGCGTGCCGAAGGGCCGGTCGAATAGAAGTTATCCGCTGCGAGTGACGCATACTGCCAATGTCCGTTGCGGCGCCGGTATATGCCCAGCCACCGTTGTAGATCAGGTTGCGGCTTGGTGCCGACTTTGACCATGCTGCCGACCAGCTTGAGGTCGTCATTTTCCGTGACAACCGCTTTGGAGTAAGGCCATGGCTGCCGCCAGAAAGCGCGCGGATCGACCTCCACTCTTCTCAGCCGGTCCGGGAGGCGCCCAGTCCGGTTCAGGGAATCCAGGATCAGGCCTGTCACATGTTCCGTCAGGTCATCGTGTGCTTCGACATCCTTGCGGTCGTCGGGTGAGATTGCTCCGACGGGTAGGTTCGAGACGGCGCGGATCGCGGGAGCAAAGAGCGCGTCCGTTTGCTGGCGGATGAGCACATCCTGCGACGGCGCTACCGGCGCGGGCATCGTGAACTGGAGGGCCGCGCCGAGCACGATCAGTGCAATCGCAATGCTTATGAGCCGGGGCTGCGCCTCCCGGAGCCGGGCCGCCCGCACATGGCCTTCAGTGACAAGCTGTTCCCAAGGAAGCGGCTTTCCCGCCCCGCCGGTCTCTTCCACGTATTTGCCCCGGTAACGCCCCAGAAAACAATCGGGCATACCTGGGCTCCCGGCAATGGCGATTTTTAACCTGCGGCAACCTATACAGGCCGGGTTGCGGCACCGTATGATTTGCGGGACGCGGCTCGCCTCCCGGCGAAATTCCGGCGCGGCGGTCTGTAGCGACGTGCGCGCGCGATCCCGAGAAATCGTGTTCCCCGCCACACCGGAGTATGCGCGAGGCTGCATCAACTATGGGAAATTTCCCACATTTATGGTAGTGTGTTTCATCCGCGTATTGACCGGATATGGAGGGCCTACTGCCTGCTCTCCACGAGTGCCTATTGCGAGTGTTGATCGTTTCGAAGGATCGGTTTTGGTGGAGAAATTACGAATAGGTTTGAGGGCAAGCCATGCGCGGTCATACGCGGCGCAGTCCCGGTAGAGCCGGGACTGCTTGCGCTCCGCGCGACTTGGCAGGGGCTGTCCAGCCCCGTGCACCCCGGCCAAGAGAAGCAGTTCCTGTTACGGGACGTGCAACCGAATGACCAGTGGCACCGAGAAGCGCGTCCGCGACCGCATTCTGACTATCCGCCTGTCCGCCGAGGAACGGGCTGAGGTCGAGGCGGCAGCCGACCGTGCCGGGCTCGTCGTCGGCAGCTACGCGCGTCAGGCGCTGCTCGGCGCTCCCGCTCCCCGACAGGTACGGCGACCGCCGCTGGAACGCCGGGAACTCGCCCGGCTCCTTGGCGGGGTCGGAAAGATTGGCAGCAATCTCAACCAGCTCGCAAAGGCCGTGCATACCGGCGTACTCGTCTATAATGGGGAACTGGATGCGGTGCTCTCGGGCCTGGCCGAAGTCCGCGACGCCATTCTCAAAGCTCTCGGGCGTGCGCCATGATCATTAAGGGCAAATCCCGGTCCGGCCCTGCCGCGCTCGCCGCACATCTTGGTAATGCCGAGAAGAACGAGCGGGTGTCTCTGCTTGAGACGCGGGGCACCGTCGCTCAGGATTTGCGCGGCGCTCTGGTCGAGATGGACGCTCACGCCCTCGGCACCCGGTGCGAAAAGTCGCTCTACCATGCCGCCATGAGCCCCGAGCCGCCACATCGGCTCACACCCGAGCAACGCCTAGAGGCTATCGACGCACTTGAGCAGCAGCTCGGGCTTAACGGACATGCCCGCGCGGTCGTGATGCACGAAAAATATGGCCGCGAGCATATTCACATTGTCTGGTCCCGGATCGATCTCGACCGGATGCGCTCGGTCAGCGACAGCCATAACTATCGTAAGCACGAGGAAGTGGCCCGCGATCTGGAACGCCGTTTCGGGCATGACCGCGTGCAGGGCGCGCATCATGAACGGGAGGGTGTTGCACGTCCGAGGCGCACGCCCTCACGGGCTGAATTGCGGCAGGAAGAACGCACCGGTATTAAAGGCAAGGACGTCGAGAAAGAAGTCACGGCTCTCTTTCGGGCGAGCGATACGGCGGAAGCATTCCGGGCTGCGCTCGAAGACAAGGGCTATGTGCTCGCCAGAGGCGACAGCCGGGATTTTGTGATCGTGGATCGCGCGGGCGGGATCCACTCACTCGCCCGCCGCATCGACGGCGTAAGGGCAGCCGAGTTGCGTGAATTTATGTCGGGCCTCAGCCAGGACTCGCTCCGCTCCGCCGAAGAGATGAAGCGGCTGATCGGCCAACGCCTTCAGAGCGAAGCCGACGCTTCCGAAGCCGAAAAGAAAGAAAAAGCCTACACGCGCGGCAGCGATTACGTTAGCCAATCGACCGCTGCCCTGAAAGATCACCAGAAGAGACAGTCTGCGCTCGACACCCGGATGAAAAAGGAAATCACCGACCGCATCGAGCGGATGATGAGTATCGAAGCGAAAATGGGACGCGATCAGAATTCCGATGACCGAGAACCTGACCGGCAGCACGAGGCTCCGGGTGGAGGCCGCACCCGAAGCCGCTAAAGGCAGCGTCCGGCCAAGCTTCCAGGGTTTCGTGCTCCGCAGCGTTTGCAGAGATCGCGCGTCAGCCAACCAGGTCCGCACTTGCCAGAAGGGGGATAGGAAACATCGTCCCGTTCGCGGCTCCGGCGCGCCCCGTCGGCATGAGCGAGGAGCAGAGGGTCGATTTCCTTGCTGCTTGCGAAGGCCGCATCACATGGCGGCAATACTTCACCAAATGGGGACGTATCGGCTTAAGCCTTTGACGCACAACGCTCCGGCCAAATCGCTGGACGACTCGGCGGCTTCGGCGTAGCGGTGAACAGAATGCCGTATTCTGTTCACACGCCCTTTCCCGCGTCAATCGCTCGGGCTCGATTTTTCTCGCAAAGCTGGCGAGGAATCCGCTCATGACGCAATCTCTTTTCGACCGCACTGGAAACCGCAAATACCTCGTCGCACGCGAGAGACAGTCTTTCGTCGCAGCCGCCGTAGCCGAAGGCGGAGCAATTGGTGCGTTCTGTCTGACGCTTGCTTTCACTGGCGCGCGGATTTCCGAAGTGTTGGCGTTGACGGCTAACCGGGTGGACGCCGCCGATGAGGCGATTGTGTTCGAGACCCTCAAGCAGCGAAAGAAGCGAATCTTCCGCGCCGTCCCAGTACCTCGCGTGTTGATCCCGGTTCTCACAATGTACGGGACAGGAAAGGATGGACGTTTGTGGCCTTGGGGGCGCACCAACGCGTGGAAAATCGTCAAGGCCGTAATGCGCAAAGCTGAAATAGCCGAGAGTCTGTGTAAGCCGAAAGCGCTCCGTCACGCCTTCGCGGTCGAAGCCGGACAAAAAGGAATCCCGCTCAATATCGTTCAGCGTTGGCTCGGGCATGCGCGCATAGAAACGACCGCGATTTATGCAAGCGCTATTGGCGATGAAGAGCGCAACTTGGCTCGAAAAGCCTGGAGTTCGCTCGAATTGGCAATAACTGAATAGGCCGTCGTATTGCCATGAGGTTTTTGACTTGGCATGCTCGCGGAACCGCGTTATCCGCTATAGGCTAACGGTCGCCTCGCTCAGCGAGTAATGCGGCCCGACGGCGGCGCCACGCAGCTCCGCAAAACCCAGGCAGATTTCGGATAATCAGATGTTTTTTTCTCGCAAACTCAACAGAGAAACAGGCCGGGTTGAGGTGTGGGAGTGTGAATGGTCCAACCCCGGTACCGGGATGGCAAAGAAGGAATTTATCCGCAAGCACGCCGATGAAAGCGATGTTGAATTTGAACATGAACAATATTCAGCTGCGGCCGCCGTGTGTTGGGCACCTGGGCGAACGATCGGGAACATCGCGGTCAGCTCTGAAGAGGTGTTTGGACATTTCGAGGGGAAATCTGGGAGTAACGCCATTCTCCCTTGCCACATCATTCCCTGCGGAAAGTTCCGCAATGGGGCCTCTCGCTGGTATTGCAAGACACATCAGATTCACTGGGGCACGAACGCCGACATCGCGGCTTTGCCGGAATCGGGCGAGGTTTTGTGCAGCAACCACCTGACGGAGATGAGCTACGTCGTCAACCCCCTCGAAGTCTCGTTCAACGAATACGAAGAGATAGGTATTTGGTGCTCACTGCCGGAAGCCATCTCAAGCCGACCGATTGAAAAGCGCGCGCCAAAAATACATGTGCACAAGCGATTTTCTGGTGCCGAGAAAAAAATCCTCGACCGCGACTTTGATGCGATTGTGTGTTCGTACAACCAGAATGCCGGTCTATTCGTCAGTACCGAAATCACAATGATTCAGATTACGCCGCCAGCGGCGTTTGAATTCGTTCGGTCCATTGAAGAGCGGTACGAGACGGCGTGCGTCACCTGCAAAAAATGTGGCTATCCTCACCTCGACCTCGGTAGCTTTGCGCGCGTACCCCATTCCAAACATTTCTGCGGCAACTGCGGCAACGATAGCATCTGGAGTAGTGAGAAAATCGTTTCAACTCCGCTCAAGCCGCTCCACGACCAATTCAGCAACAGCAACACCTACGTGCCGCCGGACCGACGGCTCAACCTCGATGATTATCCCGATCACCACTTCGATATGTGGTCATCGACGCCTGCGGTGCTTTGGACAGCCAATCGCGCCCAGGAGCTAGGCATCCATGTGCATGTCTATGAGGGCGAAAGCACCAATCGGATCATTGACGACACGTTCGCCGAAGTGACGCTGAGCGGGCAACTACTGGATCGTAAGGACCTGTGGCAGCGCATGATCGCAAATACGGTGTACTAGGTAAGTCGGCGCAACTCACCGATCGGCGTTAAACCCGTTTTCCTATTCTGGGCCTTCTATCATCACGGATCGTCTGAGCCGCCGCGAATTATCGTGACCTGTTTGAGTCTTATGCCATGCTTCAACGCAAATTCGCAAAGTGCATCGCATACATCAATAGCCTCGTGGCTTGCCATGCACGTGATCTCGGCAATGTCTGTTGCAGTCAAATGTATTCGTTCGCCGATCTTCCAGCGTCGCTCGCGCACCGGCCTTTCGTGCCGGAGGGGCTCAACGAATTGTACGCCCGATGGCAATTTATTCGCTTCATACCGATTGCCGTCGGAAGCCAGCAAACTGGGGTCTAATCCGAGCCAAGTGATGACCATTTCATCGCCATCGGCGCAATGCTTCCGCCGGACGATGCCCGCACCGTGTGCTAGCGCGTTGCGCGCCGACACGAAGCTCTCGAAATGTCGTGCATACATTCCTTCGACCTGGAATTCGTCTTTGAGTATTTTAACTTTCGCGCCAAGCGACACCCGCTCGAATTGCTTCATGCGTTTGCCTTGATTGGCCGATGGCGCAAGCGTCAGGCCCGCGTCGTAGATTTGATCGAGAAAATGCGCGAAGGCTTCAACAAGGTCGCGTAGGCCGTTTCCGAGAATCCAAGAAATGTACTGTTCATTGTAATCTTTTAGCACCTCCTCTCGCATCGGCTCGGGTACTACCAGTATTTGGAGACTTCCGGGCAGCTCGGTTTCTTCAAAATGCCAGAGCGAGACGCCTCGGTGGCCGAACCGCATAAAAACGAAAGCGCGATGCACTTCAGCTAGCACCTCTCGATAGATGCTATCGAGGTCGAAGGAAGGCTGGGCGGGCGTCAAGGTCAGACACTCTGCAAGATTTGTGCGGCGGCACTTTAGATCGCGGCTGTCACGGCGCCAAACGACCGCTGTTGACCTGCCGTGAACAGAATACGGCAAATTGTTCACGGTGGGCGCGGGACGGCCGATTTCGCCCGCCAAAGGAGGTGTTATGGCGGGCATCTGGCAAAAGGCTCGATTCGCGCATTTCTCAGGTCGGCGGTCAGTGGCGGCCTTGGTCGTCGCATCAGGCTGCTTCGTCTCGACTGCCGCTCTCGCGCAATTGTTTGGCGGGCAGTCCGAGTTCCATCGCGAACAATGGGAAATCGACCAAGACCCTTGGCGCGCCTTACCCGATCCGTCGGGACACCTCGTCGAGCACATTTGCAGCACCGGCGAAGGCTACATCCGGGTCAAGGACATGAACGACTACGCGTTCATGACGGACCCGCTCACCGGCAAGCAAAAAAGCCGTCTCCGGCCTCGTCAGGTCGTGAAGGTCTATGCCGACACCAATGCTGTCGCTCATGGCAATTGTAACGTCGATTTTGTTGACGGCGACGTCCGCGGCTTGGGTTGGGTGCCGTTGAGCATGTTCGAGCCGGGTTACTTCAAGCAGCGAGCCAAGCCGCAAGGTACCAACAGCGCCGACAATTAAAATTTGGTCGAACCACGCGTCAGCGCTTAAGTGGGAGGCGATAATGGCACAGATCATCTATGTCATGCCGAGCGGAAATAGCGACCCTAGCACGGTGCCCCTTCTTCCGGCGCTCGTGCCGCCGGGTATTCTCGTCATGGATCTCTGGAAGATACTCACGGGCGCCCAATGGCATCCTCTCTTCAAGATTTTGGGCTGTGCCGCTTTCATAGCGGCGCTCATTTACGCGCTGTATCTCATGTACAGGTTTCTGCCGGTCGGCGTGTCAATTGCGCTCACGATGATCTACATGACTGCGACCTATGTGTGGGAAGCCTTGGTGTTCACTTCTGACCCCATATGGCTTGCCGCTATCGCTGTCGGTGGGGGGACATTCGGATTTTTCGGCGGCCGGGCGCTTGCTCGTGACGAACATCGCATGGCGTGAGAAAAACGAGACGCGACGTCTCGCTGCAAAAATCTAGCGTGAGGTAATAAGTGCGCGCCGCGATGCGGCTGGGCTCTATGCGTCCGCCTTCACTGTGTTCCGGCGTGACGCACCGGGCCGCATTGCGTCCCGCCCATGCGGGTGACGATCCCTCGCGCAAGTGAGTGTCGAGAGCGTCGGCGGTCGCACTCGGTTCCGCCGCGTTGCGGCTCCTACGGGTGCGCCGCTGCGCACGCTTGTCAGCGCCGCCGCCGCTCGACGGCGCGTCCCGGCCACGCTGGCGCGCGGCCTCCTTGCAGCCTGGCTCGGGCCGCGCGCGGCTGATGCCGCACAACGCCTCTCGCGCTTTGTTATTGGTCGGCTTCATACGCGCCGCCGGGTGCCGCTCGCTGCGCTCGCGCGTCCACCCGCGTCTCCCCGTCGGCGCTGCGTTTCGCGGTGCTCCACTTCGCTTGACGGGTGATGCTCCTCGCAGGCGACGCCCGGCCGCGCGTATGCCCCGAGGTTAGTTCTCCGGGGCGCTGCCCCGGCGCAGGCAAGGGAACCGCTGCGCGGCGAACCCTGCCGTCTCCCCGGTCTTCGGTCGCTGCGCTCCGTGCAGACCGGGTGATCCCCCTCGGCAGGGTTCGCCCTTGCCTTTGCCGCCCCGGTCTCGCCGACGGGCAAGGGTTCAGCGCAGCGCTGCGCTGTAACCCAAGCCCTGAGAGGACAAGATGACCAAGCAACGCAAGAGCAGGCCAGTAGCGAAGAAAGCGGCACATTCGCCGACCTGTCCGCCGAAGCTTCAGCGCAGGCGGAAGGCATTGAAGGCAAAGCGTCAGACGCTCGAGAAGCCGCCCACACCGCGCCGGGAGCCCAAGACCATCGAGCGGTTCGAATGGCAGGGCATCACGGTGGCCGTGTCCTATGAGGCCGACTGGATGGGGATGTCGGAACGGTATTCGCAGTTCGCGACCGCGCATGTTGAGATCGAAGCGCTTGAGCCGCGCAGGCAGGCTCTGCCGATCACGGAGACCGGCTATCGCTCGCACTTCGTAGCAATGGGCATTGTGGAACAGGCAGGCGGTCCGGTGGCGTATGCGCGTGAATGGCTCGATCACGCTGCCAAGACTCCAGCGTGGAAGAAACAGCAGGAAGCCTCGCGCCAGCTATGCTTGTTTTAGGCCGCGCACGACAACGGCGCGCATTCCGTGCGCGCCGTTTCGGCTCGACGGAATCAGCAGCCGGTGCTAGACGGGAAAAGATCATGGACAGCGCGTCCAAGTGCGAAACGAATAAAAAGTGCAGAATCGCCTACACAGTATCTGCACAGCCGGAAATGGACAGAATTTTCTATTTAATATCAGTAAATTAGAAATACTCTGTCCTTCGCCGGGGATGACAGTTGGACAGGTGGTCAGATTTTCTGGAATTCGCTCATTGCCGCCTGCTTGGTGAAGCCGGCGAAGACGGATTGGACGTCGGTGAGCTCGGTCTGGCTCAGCACCGGGCGCATGGCGCGCGCCTGGCGGGAGAGGTTGAACACGGTCGCGAAGACACAGCGGTCGATGCCCACCGCGCGGCAGGCGAGCGCGACCGGCTTCGGCCCCATCTCGTAGAGCCTGCGCCGCGTGTCGGCGAGCGGCGCGTCCAGCAGCTTGGAGAACGCCAGGTCGAAGAGATCGATCTGCCCCTGATGCAGCACGCGCAGCAGGAAGCCGGCCTTGAGCTGGCCGGACGCCGCGAGCTTGTCGATCAGCTTCTGGGCGCTTTCCGCGGGCTCTGCCTTCGGCGGCGCGGGCTCGCTTTTTACGATCTGTTCGGCCTCGCCCAGCGCCTTGTCGAGCTTGACCGGCTCTATCGCGTAGTTGCGCGCGATGAAGCCCTTGAGCGCGTCGGAGACCCATTCGCACATCTTGGTGGCGAGCTCCGGCGGCAGGTCGGCGCGCCGCGCGAGCGGGTCTTGCAGATTGGCGATGCGGCGTGATTTCTCGACCAGCGCCTCGAACGCCGTGGGAGAGATCTTCGCGGTGATGTTCCTGACCAGCGCGGTCAGCACGCTCTCGGCCTCGAGCTTGACGAGAGCCTCGGTGACCGGCTCGCCGATATTGGGACGGCTGGCGGCGGCTTCCTGGTGGCCCTCGCCGCATTCGCCGATCATGCGCAGCACGTCGGTCTCGGTGAGCAGCGGACTCCTGAGGATCAGGGGCCGCGCGACCTCGATCGCATCGTCGGCGAGGAGAAGGATCAGGTCGTGCGGTGCGTTGGTATCGTCGGCGAGACGCTCGGCCAGCGAGATGCGGATCGCCATCTCGACGTCGCGGGCGAGCCTGCGCAGGATCTCCTGCATCAGCGCGCGCTCGCGCTCGTTCAGATAGGAGCCCTGGATGCGGTAGAGCGAGGCGACGGCGAGGAAGATCTCCTCCCGCGTCGTGCCCTGCGGGTTGGCCGCGAGCTGGGCGAGCCGGCCCATGTCGTTCAAGTCGCGCGCCGTCAAACCCAAGGCATGCCCCATCGCTTCTGCGCCCCACGCTCCGTTTTGGAGCGAAGGCGAGCAGTAGCAAAACGGCGTTAACAGCGCGTTAAGGCTAAGGGCTGGCTTGCTGGTCGCGGGCTTGAGTTAACGCCGCGGGAACTACGAAGCCCGATGCGCATTTACGGGTGAGCCGCGCCCTCGCGGCCAGTCTGGGGACCGCACATCCAGTCATCCTTTTCCGAACGCCGAGGAGGCTCTAACCCCATGCGAACAATTGCATTTGCATCGCTGGCGCTGCTGGCGAGCGCAGCCTTTGTGCCGGCCCAGTCCGCACAGCAAGGCAGCGCCAAGCCCATGTTCATCACGCTTCCCAATCACAACATGAACTGGAAACCGTCCGGACGGATCGCCGGCCAGCTTCCGCAATGGAACGGGAGCTTCACCGACAATCTCGGGCAGACGGTGAACTACACGATGGTGGGGGCGGACCCGGCGACGTCGAACGCCACCACGCGCGTGCGCGTCTACATCATTCCGGTGAAGACCGTCTTCGGCCCGGAAAACGGCAACGCCACCTTCGATCCGCTCGCCGTGACGCTTCCCGGCGGACAGTCGCTCATCGACAACATCGTCGCCTCGCCCTTGTTCTCCAAAGGCGTCGTCTTCGATCAGGGCGGCACGATCGTGGGCCGGGGGCAATACATCGATGCCTATCAGCGCGCCAATTTCTGGTCATCGGTCAGCACCAACAGCCGCTATCACATCGCGTTCATGACGCCGATCGTGCTTCCCGAGAAGACCATCAACGTCGCGGTCAAGAACGGAAACGTGACGACCAATCCGTTCGGCACCAAGCCGGTCGGCCAGATCTACGTCAACGCGTTCGACAGTCACCTGCAGAAGCTGATGGCGAAGATGCCCCATGTCGGCCCGGGTGTGCTGCCGCTGTTCGTGACCTACGACACCTATCTCACCGAGGCGCCGCTCGAAGGCTGCTGTATCGGCGGCTATCACTCCGCGATCGGCAGTCAGCCGGCAGGCCAGACCTACGCCTACACGACCTATGAGGACGAGGCGGGATCGTTCGCGCAGGACGTCTCGGCGATGTCGCACGAGCTCGGCGAATGGCTGGACGATCCGTTCGTGGACAATTCCGTCAACTGTCTCGACAACCAGCTGATGGAAGTCGGCGATCCCTTGGAGAACAACGCCAATTACGGCGCCTTCCCCTACATGCTCAACGGCTCGACCTACAATCTCCAATCGCTGGTGTTCATCGGCTATTTCGGCGCGCCGCCCTCGACGTCGCTGCATAGCTGGCTCAGCTTCCAGAACGACGAGTCCAGCGTGTGTCCCGGCCAGGGCACGCCGGGCAAGGGCAACGTGTTCCCGATGCATTGAGGCGTCTTGCGAGGCGGGCCGCGCGCCCGCCTCACCCTTTTCAGAACGTCCGCAGCGCCCGTCGCAGCACGATCGCGCCGTATTCGGCGTTGGCGTGGCTCTGGTCGTCCTCGTCGCCGGCGAGATGTTCGCCGCCGCGGAAATAGACAGGATCGGTGCTGAGCACGCTCTTGTGCAGCGTCTCGCGCGGCTGCGCGAGGAAGCGCGCGCCCAAAGGTTCCGCCAGACTCTCGAAGGCGCGGGTGTAGAGAGAGACGAGCGCTGCGTCTTCGCCGCGCTGCGCAAGCGTCGCGAAAGCGGGCCGCGGCGCGGAGGCCGGCGTGGCGACGAGGGCTGCAGGCGCGTCGCTGATCTGCCTGAGCAGTCCCAGCAGCCACATCATCGGCGTCAGGGCGAGCAGGCGCGCCATGCACGTGGCGTAGCAGGCGTTGGAAAGTCCCTGCCGCCCATCCGGCGCGATGGTGGCCGGACGATGCTGCGACAAGAGAGGCAGAATGGTTTTCGCCCCGCTGCCCATGCCGCAAAGGATGTAGCCGCCGAAGCGCGGCTCTATGCGGGTCGCGCCGCCCGTGCGCAAGTCGAAGGCGCGGCGCAGGCGCGGATCGGTCGGCACCAGCGCGCCGTCCTGCACCGCGAGGTTCACCAGCAGCTCGCGGCGCGCGGCGAAGAAGGTGAGATCGGCGCCGGGAAATTCGCCGGCAATGGACGTCCAGCCCGCCTTCAAGGCCGCGGTGTGGGAATCGCCGATGACGCAGACGTGCTTCACGGCGACGGGCTCTTCGGGGACCGGCATGGGGGAACGGTGCGGGATTTCGCTGTGTGCCGCAATCGGGATTTCGCTGGGGCAGGTTTCTGTCGACCTAATAAAAATTGTCATCCCGGCTGAGCGCAGCGAATGCCGGGACCCAGGGTGCAAGCGGCGCATTGGGTCCCGGCCCAGCGCGATGCTTACGCATCGCTTGGCCGGGATGACAGTCTGCACGATCAACTCTAGTCTTGTGCCCATGTCGAAGGACCGCATTCTCGCCATCGATCAGGGCACGACCTCGACCCGCGCGATGCTGTTCGACGCGGACGGCAGCCCGCGTGCCTCGCATGCGATCGAGCTCAGGCAGATCTATCCCGCGAACGGCTGGGTCGAGCACGATCCCTTGGAGATCTGGCAGGCGACGCTTGCGTGCTGCAAAGCGGTCGCAGGCGACGCGTCGAACATCGCCGCCATCGGCATCACCAACCAGCGCGAGACGAGCGTGGTGTGGGAGCGCGCGAGCGGCATGCCGGTCCACAACGCCATCGTCTGGCAGGACCGCCGCACCGCCGAGCACTGCCGCACACTGAAAGCGAAAGGCCTGGAGCCCAAGGTCGCAGCGCATACCGGGCTGCTGCTCGATCCCTATTTCTCCGCGACCAAGCTTGCCTGGATCCTCGACCACGTCCCCGGCGCTCGGGCGCGCGCCGAACGCGGCGAGCTCTGCTTCGGCACGATCGATTCCTGGCTGATCTACAAGCTCACGGACGGCCGCGTGCACGCGACCGACGTCACCAACGCCTCGCGCACGATGCTCTTGAACCTGAAGACGCTTGGCTGGGACGACGAGATGCTCGCGCTGTTCGGCGTGCCGCACGCCATGCTGGGCGAGGTGCGCGACAGCACCGGCGATTTCGGCGAGACGACGATGCTCGGCCCCAGTATCCCAATCCTCGGCGATGCCGGCGACCAGCAGGCGGCGGCGTTCGGCCAGGCCTGCTTCAAGCCGGGTGACGTGAAGTCGACCTACGGCACGGGATGTTTCGCGCTGGTCAACACGGGTGCCGTGGTGCCGGTGTCGCAGAACCGCCTGCTGGCCACGAGCGCCTATCGCATCGGCGCCGACGCGGCGTACGCGGTGGAGGGCAGCATCTTCATCGCGGGCGCCGTCGTGCAGTGGCTGCGCGATGCGCTGGGCGTGATCGGCTCGGCCGCTGAGATCGAGGCGCTGGCGAAGACCGCCAAGCCCGCGGACGGACTCTATTTCGTGCCGGCGTTCACGGGCCTCGGTGCGCCCTATTGGGACCCCGACGCGCGCGGCGCGATCCTGGGGCTGACGCGCGACATGGGCGCGGCCGAGATCGCGCGCGCCGGCCTGGACGCGGTGTGCTTCCAGACGCGCGATCTCCTGGAGGCGATGGCGCGCGACGGCGGCGCGTCCAAATCGCTGAAGGTGGACGGCGGCATGGTCAGGAACGACTGGTTCTGCCGGCGCCTCGCCGATCTCACCGGCCTTGCCGTGGAACGTCCCAAGGTCATCGAGACGACGGCGCTGGGCGCTGCCTATCTGGCGGGATTGGCGGCCGGCCTCTTCAAGGACAAGGACGACATCGCCGCGCGCTGGGCGCTGGAGCGCCGCTTCGAGCCCGCGCTCGCGGGTGCCACGCGCGACGGCCTCTATGACGGCTGGACGAAAGCGGTGGCGCGGGTGCGTGGGTAATCCTGCTTAACCTCCCCATAAGGGGGAGGTTGATTCTTATCGATGGGCGTAACGATTTGTGGACCATCGCCTCCTATGCTTGGGCGGTCACGGCGTTTCGCTTTGGGGAGCCTCGCGATGGATGACAGTTCCGAACTTCATTACATACTGCCTGCCGGCATCTTCCTGGTTGCCGTCATCGGCATGCTCGCATGGCAGGTCCTGCGCCTGCTCGGCCGGGGCGGCCTCGACGCCATGGGGCTGATACGATTGGTCTGCAGCGTGTTCGTGCTCGGCATCATGTGCTGGGTGGGGTTCACGGCTCTGCGGATGTGGACGTGAAAGCCGGAAGTCCGTTTCCGCCCACTCGCCGCGCCCGCATTCGACGGGCTATATGACGGCTGGACGAAGGCGGTGGAGGCGCCGGGATGGCCGTGCTGACCCAACTGTCGGGCAATCCGATATTCTGGCTCGACATCCCCGCCTGGATTCTGTTCGCCGCGGCGGGGCGGGACTATTTCGCCTCGGTCAACGCGCTGTTGAACTACGTCGACGAGCATTGTCCGCAGCTATGGCAGCAAATCTGGGCCGCGCGGGTGTTCAACCAGGCAGATCCCTATACGCCGCGCCGAAGAGTGCGCTCGCTGGACAGCCTGATCCTGTTCCGGCGCAGTTCCGTGAACTATCCCACCGATCCCGAATTCGTGGCGCTGCGCAGCCGCGCGCGGCTCTCGGTCGTCGCCTTGACCGTGACGCTGGCCGGCGCGCTCATCCTGCTTGGCCTGGTCGACTGGAGTATGCGCGCTTGAGCCCCGCTTCGCGCTCGCGAGCCCGCGGCAGCAATAGCGCCGCGACGCCGCCCACGAAGATCAGCGGCAGCATCGCGTCGATGACGTGCTCGGCCGACCAGCCCTGCTGACGGAGCTGTCCGGCGAGCAAGGGCCCCGCGATCGTGCCGATGCGGCCGATGCCGACGATGGCGCCGCAGGCCGCGGCGCGCAAAAGCGGCGGATAGTAGGACGGCGCGAGCCCGTACAACGCGCAGGATATCCCGACGGTGAAGAATCCGGTGACGGCGGAGAACGCGATCGCCGCGCCGGCCGAGCCTGCCGCGCCCAAAAGATAGACGGAAGCGAACAGCGCCAGATACGAGACGCCCAAGGTGCGCCGCGCGCCCGCGATGTCCATCACGAAGCCGAGCAGCACCGTTCCCCCGACGGCGGCGATGTTGAAGGCGAAGGCGGCCTGGGCGCCGTCGCTCGCCAGATATCCCTTCGCCACCACCAGCGACGGCAGCCAGTTCAACACCATGTAGAGCAGCACCAGGATCAGCAGGCTCGCGCCCGCCAGCAGCACGGTCGCGAGCGCCCGGCCTTGCGCGAACAGGGCCGCAAGCAGGGCGGCGCTCGCGTTCTCGTCGCGCCCGGGCCGCGTTTCCGGCCGCGTCTCGGGCAGGAACAGCCAGAGCAGCGGCAGCAACGCCAGCGGCATCGCGCCGCCCAGGATGAAGATCATGCGCCAATCCATGTGGCCGCCCGCTGCACCCGCCAGAGCTGAGACCAGCGCGCCGCCGGCCGGCATGCCGCTGAACAGGGCGCTTGTGGTCGCGCCGCGCCGCGAAGGCGAACTCACCTCCGCGGCGACGGCGATCAAGACCGGAAACGCGCCGCCGAAACCGATGCCGGTGGCCAGGCGCGCGAGAAGCAGGCTCGCGAAGCCGGCGCTGAGACCTGTCCAGATCGAGCACAGTCCGAACAGCGCGACCGAGGCGAGCAGCACCGGCTTGCGGCCGACGATGTCGGCCATCCTGCCGCCCAGAAACGCGCCGAGCACCAGGCCGACCATCGCGGTGCTCGCGGCCCAGCCCTGCCGGGCGGGGTCGAGCCCGAGTGCCGCCACCAACTTCGGCGCGGCGATGCCGAACGCCTGGACGTCGTAGCCCTCCAGCACCGCGGCGCAAAAGCACAAAGCGAGCGTGACGGCGATGCGCGGTACCGCGGTTTTTGCGTTCATATCCAGCCCCCTGAACACCCGTACCTAGCCGATTTCGCGTTGTTTGACAGCCTGCCCGGCCGGGACCACTCTGTCCGGATCGCTATTTTCTTTCAGACGGAGTGCGCCCATGAATTTGCGCGAGAAGTTCGAGACCAAGGTGCCCGCGACGCATCACATCGAGTCGCTGGAGGGCAAGGTTTCGCCCGAGGAATGGCAGCTGCGCGTCGACCTGGCCGCGACCTACCGGCTGGTGGCGATGTACGGCTGGGACGACATGATCTTCACCCATATCAGCGCGCGCGTGCCGGGCCCCGGGCATCACTTCCTCATCAATCCGTACGGCCTGCTGTTCGAGGAGATCACCGCGTCGAGCCTGGTCAAGATCGACGTCGACGGCAACAAGGTCGTCGACAGCCCCTATCCGGTGAACCCGGCCGGCTTCACCATCCATTCGGCGCTGCACATGAACCGCGACGACGCGCATTGCGTCATCCATCTGCATACGGACGATGGCGTGGCGGTGTCGGCGCAGGCGGGCGGGCTGTTGCCGCTCGACCAGCATGCGATGGTGCTGCTCGGCGACGTCGCCTATCACGACTATGAGGGCATCGCGCTCGACCTCGACGAGCGCGAGCGTCTCGTCGCCGATATCGGCTCGGACAAGCATGTGATGATGCTGCGCAACCACGGCACGCTGACCTTGGGCAAGAGCTGCGCCGACGCCTTCATGCGCATGTACTATCTCGAGCGTGCCTGCACGATGCAGGTTCGCGCGCTGGCCGGCGGCACCAAGCCCAACCTGCCCAACCAGGGCGTGCCGGAGAAGACCGCGGAGCAGGGCGCGATGGCGTTCGAAGGCCTGCTCGGCGCGCTCGCCTGGCCCGCGCTGCTGCGCAAGCTGGATCGGTTGGACGCGGGGTTCCGGCATTAATTCAACCTCCCCCTTGTGGGGAGGTCGAAAAATCCGAAGGATTTTTCGGGTGGGGGGTTGGAGCAAGATCGCCGAAGGTGGCCGGGTCGCGCTTCGCTTCGCTCGCTGCCCGGCCATGACGAGGTCTAAGGAATGAAATTCGGCATCGGGCAGTCGGTCAGGCGGACGGAGGACATCCGCTTCGTCACCGGGCAAGGTCAGTATACGGACGACCTGCGCTTCGAGGGCGAGGCGCATGCGGCGTTCGCGCGCTCGCCGCACGGGCATGCGAGGATCCTGGCGATCGACGTCAGCGCTGCGGCGGCCGCGCCGGGCGTGATCGCGGTGCTCACGCATGCGGACGTCGACGCCTTCGGCGCCAATCCGATGCCGTGCATGGCGCCGCTCTTGAGCCGCGACGGCTCGGCGGTCAAGCAATCGCCCAAATGTCTGCTCGCCAAGGGCAAGGTCACCTTCACCGGCGAGGCGGTGGCGATGGTGGTGGCCGAGACTTACGCGCAGGCCGTCGACGCGGCCGAGCTGGTCGCCATCGACTACGAGCCGCTCGACGCGGTCGGCACGCTCGACGGCGCCCCCACCGGTCCGCAGATCTGGGACAGCGCGCCCGGCAATGAATGCTTCGACTGGGCCGGCGGCGACGAGGAGAAATGCAACGCCGCCTTCGCGACCGCCGCGCATGTCGTAGGCGTGGACACGGTGCAGAACCGCGTCGCGCCGACCTCGATGGAGACGCGCAACGCCATCGGCCGATACGACGCGCTCGAGGATTCCTACACGCTGTGGTCCGGCAATCAGGGCTCGGGCGGCTTGCGCGACCGCGTGGCGAAGGGCGTGCTCAACATCACGCCGGCCAAGCTGCGCGTGGTGAACAAGGATGTCGGCGGCGGCTTCGGCATGAAGGGCTTCATGTATCCCGAGCAGCCGCTCGTGCTGATCGCGGCGAAGCAGACGGGGCGCACGGTGCGCTGGACGTCCGACCGCACGGAAGCGTTCCTCACCGACGATCACGGCCGCGACATGATCACGCGCGGCGAGCTCGCGCTCGACAAGGATGGCAAGATCCTCGCGATGCGCGTCACCGGCACCGCGAACATGGGCGGGTACCTGTCGCAATTCGCGCCGTTCATCGCCACGCTCGCGGGCGGGCGCATCTATGGCGGCGTCTATCGCGTGCCGACGCTGTTCGCCAACATCAAGGGCTATTTCTCGAACTCCGGCCCGATCGACGCCTATCGCGGCGCCGGCCGGCCCGAGGCCGCCTATCTGATGGAGCGGCTGATGGACGTGGCCGCGCGCAAGACCGGCATCGACCGTTTCGAGATCCGCCGCCGCAACCTCATCGCCCCGTCGGAGCTTCCCTACACGAACTGGTTCGGCGTCTCCTACGATTCCGGCGACTACCCGATGATGCTGGACAAGGCGGCGGCGCGCGCCGACGCCAAGGGCTTCGAGGCGCGCCGCAAGCAATCCGAAGCCAAGGGCAAGCGCCGCGGCTTGGGCATCGCCTATTACGTCGAGATCACCTTCGCGGTCGGCGCGGAGCCCGCGCGCGTCGTCTTCACCGAGAACGGCGCGGTCGAGCTCTATGTCGGCACGCAGTCGAACGGCCAGGGCCACGAGACCGCGTTCGCGCAGCTCGTCGCCGAGAAGCTCGGCGTGCCGTTCGAGAGCATCAGCGTCAAGCAGGGCGACACCGATTGGGTGAACGGCGGCGGCACGGGCGGCTCGCGCTCGCTCAACATGTCGGGCGGCGCGCTGCTCGGCGCCTCGGACGAGGTGATCCGCAAGGGCAAGCTGGCTGCGGGCCAGGTGCTGCAGGCGGGCGGCGCCGAGGTCGGCTTCGAGGTCGTCGAGGGCACGGGACGTTTCCGCATCGCAGGTAGCGAGCGCGCGATCACGGTCGGCGAGCTCGCGGTCACGCTCAAGCGCGACAAGCTTCCGGGCTTCGAGAACGGCCTCGACAGCGACGCGACGTTCCAGGGCCAGGCTTCGACCTTCCCGAACGGCTGCCATATCTGCGAGGTCGAGATCGATCCCGACACCGGCAAGACCGAGATCGTGTCGTATTCGGTGCTCGACGATTTCGGCCGCGTCATCAATCCGATGCTGGTCGCGGGCCAGGTCCATGGCGGCGTGGTGCAGGGGCTGGGCCAGGCCTTGTGCGAGAACATGGTCTACGACCGCGAGAGCGGCCAGGCGATGAGCGCGTCGTTCATGGACTATGCGATGCCGCGCGCCGAAGACATGCCCGACATAAACTTCGCCTATGAGGAGATCCCGTGCAAGACGCACGAGATGGGCGCCAAGGGCTGCGGCGAGGCGGGCACGGTGGGCGCGCTGCCGGCGCTGATCAGCGCCATCGCCGACGCGCTCGATATCGACCACATCGACATGCCCGCGACGCCGGAACGGGTGTGGCGCGCGATCCGGGAGAAGCGCGCGGCTTAAGCGTTACGGCGTGAACTCGAACACTTCGCCGGAATTCGTCGGCCCTCCGAGGATCGTGGCGCCGAACAGGTTGCCCATGGGATCGATGGTCACGCCGGTCGGTTGGGAACCGTCGGCGCAGTTGGCGAGCGCGCAGAACCCGTAAAGCGTGTTGTACGAGCCGTCCGTGCCCACTTCGTAGATCACGCCGGCCGTGACGCCATAGACATTGCCGGTCGCGTCCACGGTCATCGTGCCGGCGGGATTGGCGCCGTCGGTGCAGTTCTTCAGCGAGCAGAACGCGTGCACCACGGTGATCTTCTTGTAGGACGGCGCCGCCAGCTCGTAGACGGCGCCCATCTTGTGCTTGGCGCCCAGCGCCGTCGTGCCGAACAGATTGCCCGTCGCATCGACGGTGAGCGTCTCCGGCGACTTGCCCTCGTCGCAGGACGTATGCGCGGCGCAGAAAAGCCAGAGCTGCGTGTTCGTGAAGCTCTTGCCGTTGGGCACGAGCTCGTTGAGCGTCCCGTTCTTGGAGGAAACGGTGGTGTAGAACACGTCGCCGTTCATATCGACCGCAATGGCGCCCCCCGGCACGCCGAGGCCGAGATCGGCGATGCCCTGGAGCTTCCACTTGCTGCCCTTGGCCTTGATAATCTCGAAGACCGTTCCGTCGCTGGTGCCGCCGCCGGTGGTCGTGCCGTAGAGCGGCGACACGCCGTCCCACGGCGCGCCGGCTTCGGCGCCGGCCCAGCTCAGGCCCACGGCCGGCTTGGAGCCGTTGCGGTTTCCGCAGGTGGTGCAGAACCGGCCGATGACCACCAGCTTGCCGTGCGCCGTCACCTCGTAGGCGATGCCGTCGTCGTCGCTCATGCCGTTGCCCTGCATCGTCACGCCGAAGACGTCGCCGGCCGGGTCGACGGCCACGCGTCCCGTCGGATTGCTGCCCTTGTTGCACGTCCTGCCGGAGTCGCAAAAGGTGAAGAGCACTTTCTCCTGCCACACGCCGCCGCTGCCTTTGGCGAGCCTGTAGACGATACCGACCTGCGCATCGGCGCCGGAATTGTTGTCGACGCCATAGATGTTGCCCGAACCGTCCAGCGTCACCGGAAAGAACGGATTTCTTCCGTCGGTGCAATTTTTCTGCTGACAGAAACCGTAGAGCGGCGTCAGCGTCGAGGCTTGCGCACCCGATGCCAGCATCATGGCGATCGCTGCGAACATCACTCCCGCTAACGTAGAACGCATGCTCTTCCCCGAACGGCCGATTTCGCGGGAACGGATAGCACAGCGGCGGCGCGAGCGTAAGTAGAACGCGCGTTTCAAGCGTCGCTAAGCAGGCTTGTCTGCCTTCGCCTGAGCAGCAGGATGCCGATCTCGATCGCGGCGGCGGCGATGAAGGGCGACAACGCGATGCCGACGCCGTCTTCCTCGGCCTCGGCCTTCCACAGCGCGCCGAACGCGCATAGTCCCGCGGCGATCATGAGGAATTTGCGCATCGGACGTTTCCTGTTCAAGCGTTGGGAAACGCGCCGCGTACGGTTTCGTTCCGCGGCGGCGACGGGAACAAGTGCCGTGCTGTGCCGTTAACAATGCCGACACAGGGAGACATTTCCATGAAGACGATGCTGTTCGCCGCCGCCGCGCTGAGCCTTGTGCTCGCCTCGCCTTGCGCGTTCGCGCAGGCCTCCAACCAGGGCGCGCCCAACACCGAGCACGGCTCGGGCGACATGATGCAGGACGGCCCGCACGCCGCCGCCGCGCCGGAATCCTCCTCGCCGTCGAGCCTGCCGTCGGGCTCCACGGCGATGAACGGCGACAAGATGAGCGCATGTTCCCAGAAGTGGAAGGTCGCCGTCGCCGAAGGCACGACCGCCGGCCGCAGCAAGCACGACTTTCTCGAAGAGTGCATGTCGCGGAATTAAAAGCTCATTTTCATCCCCGGCCGAGCGCCGCGACGCGGCGCGAGGGGGAGGGGACCCAGATGGAAGGATTGAGACCGGTCTCTCGACCTGGGTCCCCTTGACCTCAGATCGCTCGCGATGCGAGCGATCCTCGCCGGGGATGACAATGGTGCTGGGTGCGGAACCTACGTGCCGCGATCTGAGTGCCGCTCCATATGTTCCGTATACTGACAAGTTGTCGGGAAAAATCCTGCAACCAGAACTTGAAATAGCGCACGCGCCTCCCATCTCGCCGATATGACGAAGGATCGGGAAGGCGCGGCGGCCCATTCGCCGGAAGATAAGTTCCGCATGAACGCGGCCGAGCATCTCGATGCGATGCTCAGCCGTGCGCCAAGGATGTTCGATCTCTGCGGAGAGCTGGTCGACGCAAAGGACCGCGCGCTTGTGATTTCCGCCGCGGCCCGGCTCATGCAGGCAGGCGCCGTTGCCGCGCTGGCACAATTGCGCGTGGCGCTATCCGAGACGCGCCACCGCGTCATCACGGAGAAGAGCGCGGAATTGAATCGAAAAATTTACAGACACCCCAACGAACCCAAGCCGGGCTCGGACGCAGTCGAGGTGCTGATCCAAAAGATCAATCGCATCGCCGAGGCGAGAGGCAACAACACGTGACGGCGGACGCGAAGCCCCGCAACAAGCGCGGCGCGCCGCTGGGCAACCGCAACCGCCAGACCCACGGCAAATACAGCCGCGAGGTCCGTTTGTTCCGCAAGCTGCTGCGCGATTATCTGCGCGAGCTGCGCGCGGCGACGGCGGAGGTGAAACGTCTGTTTCCGGTGCGCCGGACGGTCATCGTCGAATTCACGGCGCCGGCGGCGGCGCGTAGTTCGCGATCGAGGCCGCGAGCTGGTCGTGCTGCGCGCAGCCTTCGGGGCAGGCGGCGTCCAGCGCCTTCAACTCGTCGCGCGCCGATCTCACATCGTCGCGGCTCAGATAGAGTTCGCCCATATAAGCCAGGAAGTCGCGATCGTTCAGGTCCTGCTCCAGCACGCGGTGGTAATAGGCCGCAGACAGGCGCATCTCGGCATCGCGCGCGGTGCCCGTGCTCGCGCGCGCCACCCTGCGATGCGCGGCGGCGAGATCGCTCAAAATCCCGACGTCGTCCGGCGACTGGTCCAGCGCCGCGTCGAGATGCGGGATCGCGTCGTTGTCGCGGCCATGCGCCAGAAGGTCGACGCCGATGCGCAGCTCGATCGCCGCGCGGGTGTCGTCGGCCGGGCTGTAGCCGGTCATCGCGTAAGCGGGCGCCGTGCCCATGACGGCCATGGCCAGGGCTGCGAGCGCATATCGGTTCATGGCGAAAACTCCTTCGGCACCGGACCTGGAACGCGCAAGGCCCGCGCCCGGTTCAAGGCGTGGGCGCGGGGGCCGCCAGTGTCTGCGGCGCGGCCGTCGCCGCCGCCGGATCCGCGGGCGGAACATAAGCCGCGAGCGCCTTGGCGAGCGCGTCGCGCTCGTCGCAGCCATCCGGGCACAGGATCACCAGCTCGTTCATCTCGTGATGCGCGGCGTTGAGATTGTTCATCTGCAGGAACAGCTCGCCCAGATATTCGTGCACGCCCTTGTGCACCGGGTCGATCGCCAGCGCCGCCTGGTAGAAGGCGAGCGAGTCCTGGAAGTCCTTGGTCCGCGCAGCGTCCGTCTCGCTCACGCCCACCATGCGGTGGGTGTAGCCCAGATAGTTGAGGATATCGGCGTTCTTGGGATGCTGCCGGAGCGCGGCCTCCAGATGCGGAATCGCCGAGGCGTATTCCTGGTGCTTGATGAGGCGCGTCGCGGTCGCATAGTCGTCGAAGCTCGCGGACGGCATCATCCCCATATTGCCGCCATAGCCGCCGCCGCCTCCGCCGCCCATCGCAAAGGCCGATCCGCCCAGCGCCAGAAGCGCCGCAACCGTGAGAGAGATCGCGCGCATGCCGTTCCTCCCTGTGCTCGTGGCGCCATCTTAACCAGTCCGGTTTGACTTCGATAGCCGCCCCAGAGGAAAGTAAGCCTATGGACACGGTAACCATCGCCAAGGAGGCGCGCCCGGCACGGCGCAAGCCCGAAAGCCTGGCCAAGATCAAACTCGCCGCGCGCAAGCTCTTCGTCGAGCGCGGCTATCACGCCACCCGTCCGCAGGACATCGCGCGCGAGGCGGCGCTGGGCCACGGCACGTTCTATCTGCATTACGAGGACAAGCGCGCCTGTTTCCTGGCCTTCGTCGAGGATGCGCGCGTCGAGCTGCAGCATTATGTCGACACCCGCGTCGCCGCGTCCGACGGCACGCTGGAGCATGTGCTCGCGGCCACCTTGAATGCCATCTACGACTATTCGGAATCCCATCCGGGCGTCTTGGGTGCCGCGATGACGGACGAGGCGGTGATCGACGCCGAAGGCGTGCAGGCGGTGCCGCTGCTGGTGCGCTGGGGCCGCGACTGGGCCGACACGGTGCGCCGCTCCATGGCCGAGGGCAGCATCGCGCGCGACTACGACGCCGACATCATCGGCCAGGCGATCCTGGGCGCCATCCACCAGACCGGCTCCGAAGGCTTCCGCTCAAGGCGGCGCAGGCAGGATCTGGTGGACAATCTCACCCGCTTCCTGGCGCGTGCCCTCAAGCCGCGCGATTGACAATTTTTCCTGACTGACAAATTATCAGTTCTGGAAAGCCCGGCCTCAGACCGGGCCGGCGGAGGAATTTCGATGACCAAGCTCGTCTGGACGCGCGACGAAATCCTGGCCGATCATGCCCATGCCAAGCCGCATGTCGAGGCGGGCTACCGGCTGCATGGCGGCTTCGACGCGGACGGCAGATACATCTCGCCGCGCACGCTCAACCGCTGGCCGGCGATCCGCGCCTGGGAAGTTGCGCTGACGGCGCGCGGGCAGGAGATCGTCGAGCCGTCGGGCGAGCTGATGGCGCGGGGCTCGTTTCCGAGCGTCGCCCAGCAGAGCTTCCTGCTCGAGCACGGCTTCGGGCAGACGCTGTGGGATTCGCTGAGCGTCACCGGGGTGATCGAGGCGCGCGGGCGCCGGCTCGCGGAAGCCGAGGCGCCGGACTTCCAATCCATCGTCGAAGAAGACATCACCGCGACCGCGACCGGCCATCTCAACAAGGGCCTGCTGCGCGCGCACGGCCTCGACGAGGGCGGCGACGGCACAGTCGGCGGCCATGACGCGATGTGGTTCGCGGTGCGCGACATGCTCTTCGGCAAACACGCCTATCCGCATGCGCAGATTCCGGATTCGCTCGCGCGGCCGGAGGTCGGGCGGCTGATGCCGCAGATCCCGGCGGAGCATGAGAACTGGATCCTGCTCTTGATGAACGTGCTGATGATCGAGGTGCGGGCGGAGAAGTTCTTCAACTTCTGCACCACGGTGATGCGCGATCGGCGGAACTTCCGCGACCGGCGCGCGGTGGCGCTGCATGCCGCCGATCTCGTCGACCGCATCCGCCAGGATGAGGCGCCGCATGTGGGCTATCTCGCCGTCGTCGTCTCGGAGCTGCGCAGCTTCACATTCAAAGGTGGCGTCAAAGGCGCCGCGTTCATCGATCCCGTGTGGCGCGGCTTGGTGCATTGGCATGCGGTCAGCAACAACGACTTCGACCGCGAGCAGCGGCGCAAGGAATTCGCAGAGCTCTTCGGCGCGCGTCCCGACGGCGCGGCGCTGCAGCGCGGATTCGACGGCCTCGAGCAGAAGGAAGCGGCGTGATGAAGGATTTCAAGGGCAGGACCGCGTTCGTGACCGGCGGGGCGAGCGGGCTCGGCCTGTCGATGGCGCGCGCCTTCGGCCGCGCCGGCATGAACGTCGTCCTCGCCGACATCGATATGAGCGCGGCCAAGGCGGCAGCCGAGCAGCTTGCGTCGGAGCAGATCAAGGCCGTGCCCGTGCATTGCGACGTCAGCGAGCGCGGCGCGCTGCGCGAGGCGGCGCTGGAGGCGATCGCGGCGTTCGGCAAGGTGCATGTCGTCTGCAACAATGCCGGCGTCGCGGTCGGCGGCCCCATCGGCACGGTGCGCGAGCGCGACTGGGACCGGATCATCGACGTGAACCTGAAGAGCGTCGTCTACGGCACCGAGGTCTTCGTGCCGCTGATCAAGAGCCACGGCGAGGGCGGGCATTTCGTCAACACCGCCTCGATGGCCGGCATGATCTCGCCGCCGGGCCTGGAGCCCTATTGCGCGACCAAATACGCGGTCGTGGCGATGAGCGAGGGCTGGCACGGACAGCTCGCGCCCATCAACATCGGCGTATCGGTGCTCTGCCCCGGCTTCGTGCGCACGCGCATCCATGAGAGCGGCCGCGCGCGGCAGGACAAGTATGGCGGCATCGGCGACGTCGATCCCGGCGTCGCCGCGACGCGCGAGCAGGCGGCGCAGAGCGTGCTCTCCGGCATCGATCCCGACATCGTGGGCAACCGCGTGCTCGAGGCGGTGAAGAACGGCGAGCTCTACATCTTCACCCATCCGGCGATGAAGGCGTTCGCGGAGATGCGCTTCCAGGCGATCCTCGCTGCGTTCGACACGGCCGCCGCGTCGCCCGCGCTCGCCAGCGTGAAGGACCACGCGCCGGTCACGCTTCTCACGCCCAAGCCGTAGGAGAGGGACATGAAATTCGGCATCTTCTACGAGCATCAGCTGCCGCGCCCGTGGAAGGACGGCGACGAGCTCAAGCTCTTCCAGGACGCGCTCGACCAGGTCGAGCTGGCCGACAAGCTCGGCATCGACCACGCCTGGGAGGTCGAGCATCACTTCCTCGAGGAATATTCGCATTCCTCCGCGCCGGAAGTGTTCCTCGCCGCCTGCTCGCAGAGGACAAAGAACATCCGTCTCGGCCATGGCATCGTGCTGATGCCTCCCGGCTACAATCATCCCGCGCGCGTCGCCGAGCGCATCGCCACCCTCGATCTCGTCTCCAACGGCCGCGTCGAGTTCGGCACGGGCGAGTCCTCGGCGCTGCTCGAGCTCGGCGGCTACCGCGTGGCCGTAGAGAAGAAGCGCGAGATGTGGCGCGAGACCGTCGAGCAATGCCTCAACATGATGGTGATGAATCCCTATCCCGGATTCAAAGGCGAATTCTTCGAGATGCCCTGCCGCAACATCGTGCCCAAGCCCGTGCAGAAGCCGCATCCGCCGGTGTGGGTGGCGTGCTCCAACCGCGAGACGATCAAGCTCGCCGCAAGGCTCGGCATCGGCGCGCTGACGTTTGCTTTCGTCGATCCGCAGGAAGCCAGGCAATGGGTCGACGACTACTACCGCATCCTGAAAGAGGAATGCGTGCCGATCGGCCATGCGGTGAACGCCAATATCGCGATGGTCACGGGCTTCTCGGTGCACAACGATCGCGAGGAGGCGCTGAGGCGCGGCCTCGACGGCTTCCGCTTCTTCGGCTACGCGCTCGGGCACCACTACATCTTCGGCGAGCACAAGCCCGGCCGCACCGACATCTGGAAGGCCTTCGAGGCCGCGCGCGACCAGATGCCGGCCAATCCCGGCGCCGGCGGCATGGGCACGCCCGACGAGATGCGCGCGCATCTGCGCAAGTTCGCGCAGGCCGGCGTCGACCAGGTAGCCTTCATCCAGCAAGGCGGCCGCAACAGGCACGAGCACATCTGCGAGGCGCTCGAGCTCTTCGGCCGCGACATCATGCCGGAGTTCAAGGAGCACGCCGTGGAACGCCAGAAGAAGAAGGCCGAGGAGCTCACGCCCTTCATCGAGCAGGCGTTCGCGCGCAAGCAGAAGATGCGCGAGCTGGCCGACGACGAGATCCCCAACGTCCTCGCGCTCGGCCGCCAGATATCGCAGCAGCCGCAAGCGCCCGATCCCAAGGCGGAGGAGGCGGCGAGGCGGTTCGCGGAAGTCAGCGCGGTGCCGCTGACCGACCCGCTCGCCAAACCGGCGGCGGAATAAAATATCAACTCGTCATGGCCGCCCTTGAGGCGGCCACCCCTTGCGCCCGCATCCGCGGGCGCAAGGGGATTCACGCGAAGAACGCGGAGAAGAAAAAACTCCGCGCGCTCCGCGTCTGCGCGTGATTCACTTCGCTCGCTGACGCTCGCTGGCTGGATGGCCGCCTCAAGGACGGCCATGACGACGTTGGAGGCCCTGTAAGAAATCCCCTTCTCGAACGACTACCATGTCCGAGGAGGCGTGAGGTTTGGATCGGGCCGGGCAGGACGAGCGCTACCGGGGTGCCGCGGCCGAATACGGCCCGGCGCTCGAAAGGCTGGCGCGCGCGGTGGAAGCCGATGCGGCCGAGAGGCGCGACCTTCTCCAGGAAATCCACCTCGCGGTGTGGCGAAGCATGGCGGGATTCGATGGCCGCTGCTCGATGCGCAGCTGGGTTTATCGCGTGGCGCACAATGCCGCGGCCTCGCACGTCATGCGCCGCCGCCGCGCGCCGAAGGGCGTGAGCATCGAAGAGCTGGTTCTCGCCGACGACGGCGCAAACCCGGAAGAGATCGCAGGCGAGAAGCAAGCGCTCGAACGGCTGATGGCCATGATCCGCGCGCTCAAAGCGCCCGACGCGCAGGTGATGCTGCTTTATCTGGAAGACCTGGACGCGGCGGCTATCGGCGAGATCACCGGCATGTCGCCCGGCGCCATCGCCACCAAGATTCACCGCATCAAGGCGCTTCTCGCGAAACGCTTCCAAGGAGGGCGCGATGACTGACGTCAAATCCCTCTGGCGCAACCAGAAGACGGAGCAAACCGTGACGCTCGAAAACATCCATCGCACGGCGGAGAAGTTCCAGCGGCGCACGCGAAGGGCGCTTTTGATCGAATACGGCGCCTCCGTCTTCGTCGTGGCCGTGTTCGGCTTCTACATCTGGGCGCTCCCGGGCTCGATGGTGAAGGCGGGCAGCGCGCTCTGCATCGTGGGCGTGCTGGGCATCGTCTGGCAGATGCGCAAGCGCGTGGCGGTGAGACGCGTGCCCGACCTCTCGGGGCCCGGGCTGGTGGAGTTTTATCGCCAGGAGCTTCTCAGGCAGCGCGACGCCGCGAAGTCGGCATGGCTCTGGTACATCCTGCCGGCGATCCCCGGCATGGCATTGATGATGCTCGGCCGGTGGTATCAACTTCATGCGCCCGGGCGCTCTCTCGCCTGGGATCATGAAGTCATCGCCCTGTGTGCGGTCATCATCCTGCTGGCACTCGGCATCATCAGGCTGCTGCAGGTCCTGCGCGTCGCGAAGCTGCAAAAGAAGATCGACGAGCTGGAAAGCTTGCGGTAGGCGGGGCACGGAGGGTGTGATGCATCACAATTGGATCGCCATCGTCGTCGCGATCGTCGCCGGACTGGCGAGCGGGCTGTTCGCGATGATTTTCGGCGACGAAAAAGACACCGATGCGTAGGGGCCAACGCATCCGGGTGGGCTTGCGCCCTGGTGGAAAAGTTACAACTTCTGATATATTGCCGCATAGGTTGATCACGGCCTTAATTCCTCCAGGCCGGGTGGGTTCGACTCATTGTCGAAAAGGCTGTGTCCGTAGACGCCGGCGCTCGGGGGAGCTGCGCCGGCGGTGAGCTGTAAGCCTCCGCGATCATCGGGATTTTCGGTTCGGGCGGGATGGCCTCCTTCCGCGACAGCGAATTTGCGCGCCCGCCGCGCGCCGGCGAAGAGCCGCGCGCGGAGCTCGACCTCTATCTCGCGCGCCGATTCCTTCCGCTCGCGCCGGGTGTCGTCGCACTCGCCGATTGGAGCGCGCAGAACCTGGCCTGGGCGAAACGCCGCTTCGCCGGTGCCGAGTTTGTCTTCCTTACGCGCTCGGCGCTGAATGAAGAGATCGTGCGCCGCTTCGGCCGCCGCTTGAGCGACGAGGCCATCCATGGTCTCGACCGGCAATCGCCGCTCCTGTCGGCGCGCCGCGTGGTGACGAAGCGGCAGGCGGCCGCGCTCGCGCTGGCCGGGGCCGGGCTTCTCGCGCTCGCCTGCGCGCGGCCGTCTTTCCTGGTGGTCGCGCTCGTCGCCCTGATGTCGGCGCTCTTCCTGCTCGGCGTCTTCTTCCGCGCGGCGCTCGCGCTCGCCGGTAGCGTGCCGCGCGACGCAGGACCGGTCGCGGCCGACAACGACCTTCCCGTCTACACGATCCTGGTGCCGCTCTACCGCGAGGCCGCGATGATCCCGGCGCTCACTCGCGCGCTGCTCGCGCTCGACTATCCGTGCGACCGGCTGGACATCAAATTGATCGTCGAGGCCGACGATCCCGACACCGCGCGCGCCTGTGCCGAGCTCGACGGCCCGTTCGAGGTCGTCGGCGTCCCGCCCAGCCTGCCGCGCACCAAGCCCAAGGCGGTGAACTTCGCGCTCAATTTCGCGCGCGGCGATTTCGTCGTCATCTACGACGCCGAGGACCGCCCCGAGCCCGACCAGCTGCGCAAGGCCGTAGGCGCCTTCCGTCTGCTTCCGGAGAGCGTAGCCTGCCTGCAGGCGCGGCTCGCCTTCTACAACGCGCGCGAGAACTGGCTGACCGGCCAGTTCGAGGCCGACTACCGGCTCTGGTTCGGCATGCTGCTGCCGGGGCTCGACCGTATCGGCATGCCGATCCCTCTCGGCGGCACGTCCAACCATTTCCGTGCCGGGATCTTGCGGCGCGTCGGCGCCTGGGACCCGTTCAACGTCACCGAGGACGCCGATCTCGGCATCCGCCTCGCCCAAGCCGGCTTTTCCGTCGCGATGCTCGACTCGACCACCTTCGAGGAGGCGCCGACGCGCTTGAGCGTCTGGCTCAAGCAGCGCTCGCGCTGGCTCAAGGGCTATATGCAGACCTGGCTGGTGCACAGCCGCGCGACGCCGAGCCTCGCGCGCGGTTCGGGCCTGCGCGGCGTCTTCGCCTTCCACTTCTTCATCGGCGGCGCGGTGCTGTCGGCGATCGTCAATCCGCTGCTCTGGGGCGTGTGCGCGCTGTCGCTCGTCTTCCCCGGCCTGTTCCCCGATCACGCGGCCGCGGTCTCCGCCTGGGGCGCGCTTGGGTCCAACTCCGTGCTCGTGGGCCTGGTGACGAGTGCTGCGATCCGTTGCGGCGACCGCAAGCTCCTGCCCTGCGGGCTGACCGTCGTCCTCTACTGGCTGCTGATCTCGCTCGCGGCCTATCGCGGGCTGTGGCACCTGATCACGAAGCCGTTCCATTGGGAGAAGACCGCGCACGGCCTGTCCCGCCAGGCGGCGGAGGACGGCGATGCGTGAGAGCCTCGCCGCGCTCCTGCTTCTCGCCGTGGCTTGCGGCCATGCGCATGCCGGCGCCTGGACGCTCAAGAGGCATCACTGGCAGATCATCTCCGATTTCGAGATCGCGCGCGCGAGCTACGGCTATGACGGCCATGCGCGCCCCGACGCGCCGATCAAGTTCGACAAGATCTACAGCAAGACGCTTGGGGAGTACGGCTGGAGCGATCGCCTGACCTTGGTGGTCGCGCCGGAATACAGCACCGCGGTCTCGTCCTGGAACGGCGGCGCGCCGGTCACCGCCATCGACATGGGCCTCGAAGGCGGCGCGCGCTATCTTCTCACCGACGCGTTCGGCGTGCTGTCGCTGCAGGCGACGCTCAAATATGCGGGACCTTTCGACCTCTCGCATGGGCCGATCCAGAAATACGATTCCAACGGACGCGGTGCGACACGCAGCGAAGAGGCGCGGCTGCTCTACGGCACGAGCTTCAAGCTCTTCGGCCGCGACGGTTTCGCCGATGTCGAGGCGGCGGAGCGCTTCATCACCGCGCCGCGCCCGAACGAGACCGCCATCGACCTGACCGCGGGGCTGTGGTTCGGGTCCAAGACGATGGTCATGGCGCAGAGCTTCAACACCATCAGCGGTGGCGACGCTGAGCCGCCCTACACCTATTTCCGGGAGAACAAGCTCGAATTGTCACTGGTGCGCTGCCTCACCGACCGCTGGTCCGTGCAGCTCGGCGCCTATGTCGCGCCCGCCGGGCAGAACACCGTGGCCGAGCAGGGGGTTAGCCTCTCGATCTGGTCGCATCGTTAGGGCAGTTTTCGATCCGACGGAATCGCTCCCCCGTCGTCATGGCCGCCCTTGTGGCGGCCATCCATATTCCCTGGTCTCGCAGTGCGTGTATGGATGGCCGGGACGTGAAGCATGTCCTCGGGCCGCGCCTTCGGCGCGGTCCCGGGGGCCCGGCCATGACGGTATTGGTGGACCAATCCAATCGCGCGGTTCTCGGGTCGTATGAAAAATAGTTGTACTTGAGAATTAGTCGCGACTGGCGTATGGAAGGGAGCGATATCCTTGGAATACCCAGCCATGAAGCTTGTCCTTCTGACCCTCGGCGCGGTCCTTGTCGCGTCGTCCGCGCTCGCCGACGACGCCGGGATCCCGCTCAAGCTCAAAAATCATCGCTTCACGCCCGCCGAGATCCACGTCAAGGCGAACGTCCCCAACCTCATCGTCATGAGCAACGAGGATGCGACGGCGGAGGAGTTCGACTCCACCTCGCTGAAGGTGGAGAAGGTCGTCGCCGGCAATTCCAGCGGCAATGTGCGCATCCGCCCGCTCGCGCCGGGCCGCTATCCCTTCATGGGCGAATACCATTCCGACACGGCGCAAGGCGTCGTGGTCGCGGAGTAGGCCCGCGTGCTCGCGAGCCTTCTGATCGTCTTCCGCGAGGTCATCGAGGCCGGCCTCATCGTCGGCATCGTGCTGGCCGCCACCAAAGGCGTGGCGCGGCGTTCGCTCTGGGTCGCTTACGGAGTTGGGGGCGGCGTGCTCGGCGCCTGCCTCGTCGCGGGCTTCGCGGGCGAGATCGAGCAGCTCTTCCAAGGCTCCGGCCAGGAACTGTTCAACGCATCCATCCTGCTTCTCGCCGTAGTGATGCTCACCTGGCACAACGTCTGGATGGCCGGGCACGGCCGTCAGATGGCGCGCGAGATGCGCCAGGTCGGCGCCGAGGTCGCGGCCGGCGAGCGCACGCTGACCGCGCTTTCCATCGTCGTCGGCGTCGCTGTCCTGCGCGAAGGCTCGGAGGTCGTGCTGTTCCTTTACGGCATCGCCTCGCAGCCGGGCACGACGACCGCGTCGCTGCTCACGGGCGGCGCGCTGGGCCTTGCCGCGGGTGCCGCGATGTCGGCGCTGATGTATTACGGGCTGCTCGCGATCC
The DNA here is from genome assembly GCA_021325375.1 of Alphaproteobacteria bacterium. Lineage (GTDB taxonomy): Bacteria > Pseudomonadota > Alphaproteobacteria > Micropepsales > Micropepsaceae > Rhizomicrobium. Next base: position 132,340 of record JAJPHG010000007.1, read on the forward strand.
CCGCGCATAAGCTCTTCCGCGTGACGTCGGGGCTCATCACCTTGCTCGCCGCCGGCATGGCGGCGCAGGCGGTGCTGTTCCTGCAGCAGGCGGGCTATCTCGAAGTTCTCACCGGCACGGTGTGGAACACGTCATGGCTCCTGGCGGAGGACTCCCTCGTCGGGCGCCTGCTGCACACGCTGATCGGCTACAGCGACGCGCCCAACGGCGCGCAGCTTGTCGCCTATGGCGCTGTGATCGTGGCCATCGTGCTTTTGATGCGCTGGGAGCAGGGCCGCCAGGCGCGGCTCAAAGCGGCGGCCGCGCCGGCGCCGGTCGCGGCGGAGTAGAGTCAACCCTCCCCTTGAGGGAGGGTCGAAAAATGCGAAGCATTTTTCGGGGAGGGGTTGGCGGTTGCACGAGCTACCCCTCCCCGAAAATTTGCTTCGCTGCGCTCCGCAAATTGTCGACCCCCCCTCAAGGGGAGGGTGGGACTCATAAACACGCATAGATCGCGTCGATCAGCGCCTTGTTGCGGGGATTCTGCCAGCGCGGGCCCATGTCGTTGGTGACGTAGCCGAAGGCGACGCCGCTTTGCGGATCGCAAAAGCCGAGCGAGCCGCCCGCGCCGAAATGTCCGAACGCGCCCGGGTTGGGGCCGAGCGGCCGCTCCGCTTGCGTGAGCTGGAAGCCGAGGCCGAAGCGGCTGGGCCGCTGGTTGATCAGGTCGTGACCGGAAGAATGCTCCGCGGTCGCGCTCGCGAGCGTCTCCGCTGCGAGGATGCGCATGCCGTCGATGCTGCCGCCTTTGGCGAGCGCCGCATAGACGCGCGCCACGCCGCGCGCGGTGCCATGTCCATTCGTCGACGGGATCTCGGCAAGCCGCCACTCGGGGCGGTTCACCCAGCCCGCGCCGGAGATCCCCGGCGGATTCCAATAGGCGTTGAAACGCATCGCCTCTTCCGGTCCCGGCATCGCCGGACTGCGCGAGACGTCCGGCCACAGGAACTCGGCGACGCGGCCGTGCTCGCTCGCCGGCAGACCGATATGGACGTCGGCGCCGAGCGGTCCCGCGACCTCCTCGCGCAGCAGCGTGCCGATGCTCTTTCCCGTCGCGCGGCGCACCACCTCGCCGACGAGAAAGCCGAAGGTGTTGACGTGATAGCCGTGCGCCGTGCCCGGCGCCCACCATGGCGCCTGGCGGGCGAGCGCATCCGTCATGCGCGGCCAATCGAGGGCCGCGCCTTCCGGAAGCTTCTCACGGATCGACGGAAGCCCCGCGCGATGCGACAGGATCTGGCGCAGCGTGATCGCCTCTTTTCCCGCGCGCGCGAACTCTGGCCACAGACGCGCGACCGGCGCGTCGAGGTCGATCTCTGCGCGCTCCACGCGGCGCAGCGCCACGACGGCGCACAGCGCCTTGCTCACCGAGAAGAAGTTGACCAGCGTCTCGCGCCGCCAGGGCTTGCCGCGCGCCTTGTCGCTATGGCCGCCCCAGAGATCGGCGACGACGCGGCCGTCGACCGCGAGCGCGATCGCAGCCCCCGGCTCGCCGCGGCCGGCGAAATTCTCCGCGAACGCCTCGCGCAGGCGCGCGAAGCGGGGATCGCAGAGGCCGTCGACCAAAGGCGTCATCGCGCGCGAATGAGAGCACAACTCCCCTGCGCGCGCGAGATTTCCTCAAGGGAAGACGGTGAAGAGGTCGCTCAGATCCTGCTGGTTCGCCGCGTCGCCCAGAAGCGGCGTGACGCCGAAGATCTCCTGCATCGTGCGCAAGGTCGAGCCGTGGGTGTAGGGGATGTCGTTGGAATAGCCGTGGCCCTTGGCGAAGGGCGACAGCACGAGCATCGGGATCGGCCCGTCGCCGGTGTTGGCCTCGTCGAAGGTGATGAAGAGCGCGCCGCCGTCCTGATAGGCGGCGGAGTTCATGATCATCGGCACGACGTCCTTGAGCCACTGGTCGCCGTTGCGCACCGCGCCGTGGTCGCAATTGTCGTGCATGTCGTTGCACAGATTGGGCGTGATCCAGTTGTAGCGCGCGACGGCGTTCCTCTGCAGGTCCTTGGCCAGATTGCCGAACGGCCGCAGATGCTCGATGCAATATTGCGAATGCTTGTCGTAATTGTCCGTCACGTCGTGGAAGTAGGAGAACGGCTCGTGGCGCACCGCGAAGGACGGGTTCCCGTCCGCGTTGACCGGGCCCATATTGTGCAGCGGGCAGACGCCGCCCTTGGCGTCCTCGAGATAGGCCTTCCACGAGACGCCGGCATTGTCGAGCAGCGTGACGAGATGCTGTGTCGTGTCCTGGCCGTTCTTCTTCGGCAAGCCGTCATGCAGGATGCCGAAATTCGTTCCCGCCTCGAGCCACAGATAGTTGGGCAGGCTCGGATGCAGGCCGGGCGGGTTGTAGTACTGCTCGGCATGCGAGGCCATCGGGACGAGCACGTTGTCGATGTAGTGCGCGCGCTTCTTGCCCTCGATGCTCTTGTCGTCGCCGGTCCAGTTGTGGTTCTCCATCAGGATGATGAAGACCGTCTTGATGTGATGGGTGACGCCGCCGGGCTTGTCCGCGGCCGAAGCGGGCAGCGCCAGCGCAAGGCATGAGAGCACGAGCGCGCGCAGCGCCCCATGGAAAGACGGATGGCGCATTTTTCCCTCGCATGGCCGGATGTGGATGGCGCACGCTATCGCGCACAGGTGACGGGGTTGTGTCAGTTTGGGGCTTGCCGGGCCGGTCGATGCTTTGCCGATATTCGGACGCGTCAACTCGGCTCAAGCTTTCAATAGCACACGCTTTACTTGTATGATCGTTCGGCCTTCCACGGGAGCGTGCCATGACCGCCGGTGATCGCAAAAGCTTGCGTCGCATGTTGGAATTCGGATGGGCAGGCGGCCTGTCGCTTCTGATGGCGGTAAACGCGGCATCGGCAGCCGTGGAAATTTCCGCGTCACCGACCCGGAACATGAGTTGCTCTGCGGGGGTGTGCACGGCCACTGCCAAGCAGGCCGTGCTCAACGGCACCGATCTCGCCAATATGCTCGCCACCGGCGATACGAAGATTGTGAGCGGAGCAACCGCGAAGGACATCGACGTCGACGTGGCGCTGAATTGGGTAAGCGCCAGCCGTCTGACATTCGACGGTTATCGCTCCGTAGCCTTCAAGCAGCCGGTCGAGGTTTCCGGGCCCGGTGCGCTGACCATCGTCACCAACGATGGAGGTCTGAACGGAGACTACAGCTTCCTCGACAAGGGACATGTCGAATTCTGGAGCGACACCGGCAGTCTCGTCATCAATGGGCATTCCTACGTGCTGGTCTACAACCTCCGTCAGATCCAGCACGCGACCGAGGTCCAGGATTGTTATATCGCGCTCGCGAAAGCCATCCGTTCCGGCCGCAAGCTCTATACTGCCTCCCCCGTCGAATCGCTCGACGCGACCCTTGAGGGACTGGGCAACACGATTTCCGGCCTCACGATCAATGACCAGACGAACAACGACAATGTCGGACTTATAGGTGTGCTCGGAGGAACGGCTTGTCCCAACGGCGTTCGAGATCTCGGCCTTAAATCGTCCAATATCACCGGGTCTGGCTCGGGACAGACTCTGGGCACGCTGATAGGAAAAAACGAAGGCGGTTTCGTGCAGAAATCGCATTCTTCCGGCCAGATATCAGCCTCGGGAGACGCGGTTGTAGGCGGGCTGGTAGGCGACAGCGGCGGCGGCCTTATTTCGCTATCCTATTCGACCGCTACGATCTCGATATCGGGCACGGGCAGCAACGGAGCGGTTGGCGGATTGGTCGGGATAAATGCCGGCACCTGCATCACGGGATGTCGTGGAACGATCAGCCAGAGCTTTTCGGCGGGCGCGATATCCGCGGGCGCGAATACAATGGCGGGCGGTCTGGCCGGCTACAATTCCGGTGCCTCCATCTCGAACTCTTTCGCGCTGGGAGCGGTCAGCGGAGGCGACGCTTCGCTCGTCGGAGGACTGATCGGCGTCAACGCCGACAGCCCATCCGAAAATGCGCAAGCGTCGGTCTCCAGTTCCTATTCGACCGGCCTGGTGAGCGGGACCGCGGGCTCCGTGCTGGGCGGTCTGATCGGCCAGGACAATGCCGCTTCCGGGATAGCGGACGCTTATTGGAATCTGGACACCAGCGGCATCCCGGATCCGAGCCAGGGCGCCGGCAACGTTGCAAACGATCCGGGAATCACAGGGGTGACAACGGTGCAATTGCAATCAGGATTGCCGACAGGGTTCGACGCTTCGATTTGGCTGACCAAGGCGTCCGGCAACAGCGGGTTCCCTTATTTGCGGACGCTCCCGCCAGGTTGAGACAATAGCGAGACCGTCAGACCAGGTGCTGGTGCCGGCTACAGGACTCGAACCTGTGACCCCCTGATTACAAATCAGGTGCTCTACCAGCTGAGCTAAGCCGGCGCCTGGGGCGTTGATTAACGGACAAGCAGGGCCGAACGCAAATCGTGGGATGCGGGGCCCGGCCGGTTGGGCTAGATTCGGCGCAAACGCACGCCACGGAGGTCAAGTCGATGACGAGGCTCGGTTCGGTCCTTGCGCTGTTGGCTCTGGCTCTGGCTTTGGCCGCTTCCGGTTCCGCCCCGGCGGCCAGCGTCACCACCTATCACAATTCGCTGCAGCGGCTGGGCGCGTACAAGATCGAGCGGCTCACCCTCGCGGCGGCGGCGGGCGTGCATCGCGACACGGGCTTCAACGCGAGCATCAGCGGCAACGTCTATGCGCAGCCGCTCTATTGGCAGCCCGAAGGCGCCAAGATCGGGCTGATCATCGTCGCCACGGAATCCAACAGCGTCTATGCGCTCAACGAAGCGACCGGCGCGATCGTTTGGCAGAACCAACTCGCGGCGTCGGTGCCGCTCGCCCAGCTTCCCTGCGGCAACATCGATCCCATGGGCATCACGGGAACGCCGGTGATCGATCCTGCGACAGCGACGCTTTATCTCAACGCGCTGACGGCGACGGGGGGCGGCCCGCGGCACATGCTTTATGCGCTCTCGCTCGCCGACGGCTCGGTGCTGCCCAATTGGCCGATCGACATGCAGGCGGCGCTGACGGGGCTGGGCGCGAGCTTCGACTCTGCGCATCAGGGCTCGCGCAGCGCGCTGCTGTTCTTCCAGGGCAGGCTCTACGCGACCTATGGCGGCAACGCCGGCGATTGCCAGCCCTATCACGGCACGGTCGCGCAGGTGGCGCCCGCCACGGCGACGGTGGAGGCCTATTGGCAGACGCGCGGCGCGCGCGGCGGCATCTGGGCGCAAGGCGGCATCGCGGGCGACGGGCAGGACCTCTTCGTCACGACGGGCAACACGTCGGGCACGACCGACTGGGCCGACGGCGAGGCAATCGTGCGGCTGGTGCCGGGGCTGGCGCATTCGACGAAGCCGCGCGACAATTTCGTGCCCGCGAACTGGCAGGATCTCGACGCGAGCGACAAGGACCTGGGCGGCACCGAGGCGCTGCCGTTCGACATCAAGTCTTCCGGCGGCACGGTGGCGCAGCGCGTGATCGCGTTCGGCAAGGACGGCAACGCCTATCTCGCCGACCGGCATTATCTGGGCGGCATCGGCGGCGCGCTCGCGGTGGCGCCGGTGTCCTCCGGCGCGATCCGCACCGCGCCCGCGATCTATCACATGGACGGCTCGATCAAAGTCGCGTTCACCAGCCGCGGCAGCACGCAATGCAGGGGCAGCAACCTCACCATGCTCAATGTCGCCGCAAGCGGTGTGTCGCCGATCACCTTCGCCTGGTGCGTGGCGCTGAACGGGCAGGGCGCGCCGATCATCACCACGACCGACGGCATAGCGAACCCGATCGCGTGGGCGGCGGGCGCGGAGGGCGACAACCTCCTGCACGGCTTCGACGCGATGACGGGCGCGTCCGTGTTCACCGACACGGCGCCCGCGATGACGGGGCTGCATCACTTCGCGACGATCCTGGCGACGCAGCGCCGCTTCTATATCGCCGCCGACAACACGGTGTACGCCTATGCGTTCGCGCCGTAGCAGTTGGGATTTCATGTCGTCCGATTTCCCTCTAGACTGACCACGCTGTCGGAAAAATGGAGAGTGCGATGAAAACCCGCTTCCTGATCGCGGCGATGCTGCTTGCGGTGCCCGCGCATGCCGACAGCGTGACGACCTATCACAATTCCAACCAGCGCGACGGCGCCTATGTGATCCCGAGCCTGACGCTGGCGGCCGCGGGCAGCGTCGCCCCCGACACCAGGTTCAACGCCACGATCAGCGGCCATGTCTACGCCCAGCCGCTGTTCTGGAAGCCCAAAAGCGCCAAGCGCGGCCTCGTCGTCGTCGCCACCGAATCCAACAACGTCTATGCGCTCGACGAGGCGAACGGCAAGGTCATGTGGCAGAACCTCATCGGCAACGCGATGCCGCTGAACCAGCTTCCCTGCGGCAACATCGATCCCATGGGCATCACCGGCACGCCGGTGATCGATCCCGCCACGGGCACGCTCTATTTCGACGCGATGACGAAGACGAGCAACGGCGCGCGCCACATGGTGCACGCGCTCTCCCTCGCCGACGGCTCGGAGCTTTCCGGCTGGCCGATCGACATGCAGGCTGCGATCGGCGGCGGCTGGGATTCCTCGGTGCAGGGCGAGCGCAGCGGGCTGCTCTTCTTCAAGGGCGCGCTCTACGTCGTCTATGGCGGGCATTTCGGCGATTGCGGCTCCTATCGCGGCACGGTCGCGCAGATCGATCCGGCGACGCACGCGGTCACGGCCAACTGGCAGACGCGCGCGACGGGCGGCGGCATCTGGGCGCAAGGCGGCATCGCGGGCGACGGCGCCTCGCTCTTCGTCACCACCGGCAACACTTTCGGCACCAGCACCTGGAAGGACGGCGAGGCGATCATCCGGCTGAAACCCGGCCTTGTGCATTCCACCGACACACACGATTTCTTCACGCCGACGAACTGGCACGACCTCGACAACAGCGACGCGGATCTGGGCGGCACCGAGGCGCTGCCGATCGACATCAAGGTGCCGGGCAAGTCCAAGCGCGTCATCGCCTTCGGCAAGGACGGCAACGCCTATCTCGCCGACCGGGGCAATCTCGGCGGCATCGGCGGCCAGATCCAGGTGTTCGCCGCCTCGAGCAGCGGCATCCGCACCGCGCCCGCCGTCTACGAGACCGCGTCGGGCACGATGGTCGCGTTCCAGAGCAATGGCGGCGGTTCCTGCCACGGCGGCAACATCACGATGCTGAGCGTGGCGGCAAGCGGTTCCAATCCGATGTCGGTCGCGTGGTGCGCGGCGCTGAACGGCGGCGGCGCGCCGATCGTCACCACCACCGACGGCACCAACAATGCGCTTGTCTGGGCCGTGGGCGCGGAGGGCGACAACGAGCTGCACGCCTTCAACGCGCTGACCGGCGCGGTGGTGTTCGCAGGCACCGGCACGGGCATGAGCGGGCTGCACCACTACCAGACGATCCTGGCGACGGGGAAGCGCTTCTACGTCGGCGCCGACAACACGGTGTACGCGTTCAAGTTTTAGTCAACCCTCCCCTTGAGGGAGGGTCGACAATTTGCGAGCGAAGCGAGAAAATTTCGGGGAGGGGTAGTCGCCTAGGCTAACCCCTCCCCGAAAAATGCTTCGCATTTTTCGACCCTCCCTCAAGGGGAGGGTCGTTTTTATTCCGTCTCCACCAGCAGCACCCAATCCCCGTCGCCGCCGGCATTGTTGCCCGGCGGCGTGAAGTCCTGCGTGCCGGTGTTGGGGAAGCTGCCGATCGCCGTGGTCGTCGCGTTGGTCGGGTCGAACCAGCTTGCGGTCGCGGTGCCTGAGAGCTTGCTCATGTCGACCGTCACTTTGCGCACCGTCGGCAGATAGGCGAGCAGCAGGCTGCCGTCGCTCGTCAGCGCGGCCGTCGCATAGGTGTCGTCGGGGATCGGATCGTCCTTGGAGAACTTGCCGAAGCCCTTGGTCAGCACCTGATGCGCGCGGTCGGGGACGAGGTCGTACCATTTGCGCGGCTCGAGCAGCTGCTTGACGTAGGAAAGCTGAAGGATTCCCACCGTGTCGAGATTGTCGGCCCAGTCGCCCTGCAGCCGCCAGGAATAGGCACTGCCGTAGAGCTGGCCCGTCGTGCCGCTGGTCGCCGACCACCATTCCTGGCGGCGCAAATTCTGCGTCGTGCCGCCGTCGGTGCCGCCATTGTGCTCGAACTCGTAATTCGCCTCGACCAGGAAGGTCGGCGCGAAGGCGGCGCGCTTGTATTCGGTCAATTCCTCCGCATAGGTCGGCCGGTAGGTATAGACCGCGTCGAGGCCGAGCAGCGGACGTAAGGCGCCGTCCTCGAGCGAGGCGCTGACGTAATAGTCGAGCTCGATGGTCTGGATATGGTTCGGATCGGTCTCGGCCAGGCCGCGCATCACCGCGCGCACGAGCCGGTTCTGCGAAGGATCGCGCCAGCTCTGGAAGTCGTTGCCGCTCATCCAGATGATGTTGGGCTGGTCCTTGTAGCGATTGCCTAAGAACCGGCCATAGGCGCGCGCCTTCATCTCGCCGTTGTCGTCCAGCACCGACAACCACCCGCCGGTCTCGATGGGATCGAGGAGCACGACCATGTTCTTGGCGGCGGCGGCCTGAAGCATTTCCTCGGCGCGGTCGAAATAGGCGGGGTTGGGCGTGGACAGATCGCCCGGCGTCGTGAACGGCGCGATCCCGTCGAAGGTCGTGCCGTCGGAATTGCACGCGGTGTAGCTGTCGCAGAGCAGGTTGACCCAGAGCGCGTTGATCCCGTATCGCGCGCGATCCTTGATGAAGAACTTCGCTTGGCGGACCGACAGGTTCCCCACCATCGCCTGCGGCGCGTCGCCGATCATCAGGAACGGATTGTTGTTCTGGTCGACGAGAGTGCGGTTGCCGGCGCCGGGCTTGAGCGGGAAGACGGGCGGCACGGCAAGCGCCGACGATGATAGGAGGATCGTAGCGAATAGAATCGCAGAACGCATGATGCACCTCTCTGCACCACTATAGCGCAAGTTGGGAAATATCACGTTTCTTCTCGTGCCACCGACATCTTCTCCGGCACCACCGCGCCGCCGGAGATCACCATGGTCATCGCCTGGTCGGTCGGGATGTCGAGGAAGACGAGCTTGGAGGCGGGCAAAATCTCCAGGAATCCCGAAGTGGGATTGAGGGCGCTGGGAACGTAGACGGCGGCCAGCTCCTCGCCGGTGCGGGCATCGATGAAGCTGCGCATCAGGAACGCCACCGTCCTCATGCCTTCATGCGGGAACTCGACCAGCACCACGCGCTGATCGCCGCCGGGGCGCTGCTGCAGCACGTCGAGCAGCTTCTTGACCGCGGAATAGATCGTCTGGACCAGCGGGATGCGGCGGATGATGCGCTCGAAAAGGCCGATCAGGCGCTGGCCGATGACGCGCGAGGCCACCGCGCCGACGGCATAGAGCACCGCGAGCGCCACGACCACGGCGATGGCGAGGCGGACGTCGGGGTTGGCGATCCAGGGCGCCGCCGCGGGGAACCTGCGATCCATGAAATCGGTCAGGGGCCCGGCCAGCGGCTGGCCGAAGGCGGAGAGAATGCCGAGCAGGAAATTGAACACCAGCCACACCGCGAACAGGGGCGCGATGGTGAGCAGCCCCGCGAGCAGCGTGCGCTGGAAATTCGGCTGCCAGAAGCGCCGCTTGGTCTCGTCCATCTGCGTCTCCACGGTTGAGTTATTCCGCCAACACATTTATGCCAAAGCGCATGACCCGCTACCTGATCACCTCGGCGCTGCCTTATATCAACGGCGTCAAGCATCTGGGCAATCTCGTGGGCTCGCTTCTGCCGGCCGACGTGTTCGCGCGCTTCTGCCGGGCGCGCGGGTTCGAGACGCTCGCGCTCTGCGCCACCGACGAGCACGGCTCGACGACCGAGCTTGCGGCGGCGGAAGCCGGCCGGGACGTGCGCGCCTTCTGCGATGAGCAATATGCGCTGCAAAAGGCGGCCGGCGACGGGTTCGGGCTGTCCTGGGACCATTTCGGGCGCTCGTCCAACGCGCCCAACATCGCGCTCACCCAGCATTTCGCGCGGCTGCTCTGGCGCAACGGGCATCTGGACGTGCGCACGACCAAGCAGGTCTATTCCAACGCCGACAAGCGCTTCCTTTCGGACCGCTACGTCGTGGGCACCTGTCCGCATTGCGGCTATGAGCGCGCGCGCGGCGACCAGTGCGAGAACTGCACGCGCGTGCTCGATCCGGTCGATCTCATCAACCCGCGCTCCGCGATCTCGGGCTCGCCCGACATCGAGATCCGCGACTCGACGCATCTCTTCCTCAAGCAGTCCACCTTCGTGCCGCAATTGCGCGCGTGGATCGACAGCCATGAGCGCGACTGGCCGGTGCTCGTCACCTCCATCGCCAGGAAGTGGCTGGACGAGGGGCTGCAGGACCGCGGCATCACGCGCGACGTCGAATGGGGCGTGCCGGTGCCCGACGACATCGCGGACGGCCAACTGAAGGGGAAAGTCTTCTACGTCTGGTTCGACGCGCCGATCGAATATATCGGCTGCGCCCAGGAATGGGCGGAAGCCAACGGCAAGGGCGATGCCTGGCGCGATTGGTGGATCGGGCCAAAGTCCAAGGACGTCGTCTATTGCGAGTTCATGGGCAAGGACAACATCCCGTTCCACACCGTGGGCTTCCCCGTGACCGTCATGGGCGCGCGGCCGCAGGAGGACTGGAAGCTCGTCGACCGGCTGAAGGGCTTCAACTACATCAATTTCGACGGCGGCAAGTTCTCGACGTCAAGCAAGCGCGGCGTGTTCATGGATGCGGCGCTGGAGATCCTGCCCGCGGACTATTGGCGCTACTACCTCATGGCCAACGCGCCGGAGAGCTCGGATTCCAACTTCACCTGGGAGCATTTCGCCGGCCAGGTGAACAAGGACTTGGCCGACGTGCTCGGCAATTTCGTCAACCGGGTGACCAAGTTCTGCGGCGCGCGCTTCGAGGGCAAGGTGCCGAGCGAGGGCGAATATGGCGACGAGGAAAAGGCGCTGATAGAAGAGCTCGACAAGCGCGTCGGCGAGTACACGCAGCTTTTCGAGGCGATGGAGTTCCGAAAGGCGCTGGCCGAACTGCGCGCGATCTTCGTGACCGGCAACGAGTATCTGACGCGCGCCGCACCCTGGACGCATGTCAAGACCGACCGCGCGCGTGCCGGCGCCGCGGTGCGCATGGGCCTCAATCTCGTGCATCTCTTCGCCCATCTGGCGTGGCCGGTGATCCCGACCTCGGCGCGGCGCATCCACCAGGCGATCCAGGACGCGCCCGAGGTGATCCCCTGGCCGGACGAGGCGATGGGCGATTTCCTCGATGATCTCGAATACGGCATGGCGATCGGCGTGCCCGAGGTCCTCTTCGCCAAGATCACCGACGAGCAGATCGCCGATTGGCGCGCGCGCTTCGGGGGCGGCGGATGAGCGTGCGGCGCCTCGTGCCGGACGACTACGATGCTTTGCGCGCCCTACGCCTGGAATCGCTCGCTCTGTATCCCGCGAACTTCGCCGCCGATCTTGATCAGGAATCGGCGATGCCGAAGGAGCAGTGGCTCGCGCGCATGGCGACGGCGGTGACCTTCGGCGGCTTCATGGGCGGGACGTTGAGCGGCATGGTCGTGTTCTCGCGGCCCTCGCGGCCCAAGCTCGCCCATACCGGCGACATCGGCGCGATGTATGTGCGCGACGCGGCGCGCGGCACGGGGCTGGCCGACGCGCTGATCAGGGCGGTTCTCGACCACGCCGCCGGTGTCGTGGAGCAGGTCCAGCTCACGGTGAATGCCGAGAACGCGCGCGCGATTCGGTTCTACGAGCGCCACGGCTTCCGCCCCATCGGCCGCATCCCGCGCTCGCTCAACATCGCCGGGCGCTACTACGACGACCTGCTGATGCTGCGGCCGGTGTCGTCGAGCGATTGAGAATCTCGCCTCCCCCTTGTGGGGGTCGGTAGCGACAGCGTACCGACGAAAAATCCGAAGGATTTTTCGGGTGGGGAATCGTCTTGCACCGGTCCCCCCACCCGACGTGCTCGCTTCGCTGCGCGCGTCGACCTCCCCACAAGGGGGAGGTTTAAGTGTGATCTTCGAGCGATTGACGCAAATTCGTGCTACGGTTTAACTTAAGGTAGAAATAGCGGGGGTTGAACCATGATCCGTCTCAGCAAGGCGCTGTGCGCCGCGATCCTTGGCGCTCTATTCGTTGCCTCGCAGGGCCCGGCCGCGGCCGGCGCGGCGCGCTCGCAGACCAAGGCCTACACGACGACGGTGAACTATGTGGCGGAGTTCTATCCGCTGTGGTTCACCTACAATCAATCGGCGAACGCGACGATCAACCGGCTCGTCGGGCCCGCCAAGATCTCGCCGCTCTATCAGACCGTGGTCGCGATCAATGTCGACACGCTCTATGCGAGCACCTTCCTCGATCTCTCCAGCCAGCCCGTGATCCTCACGATCCCGAGCACCACGGTCACCTATTCGACGCTGGCGCTGGACCCTTACGGCGACGTCCTTTCCACGAGCATCCCCGCGGGAACGCCGGGGACTTATGGGTTCACCGGTCCGAACTTCACCGGCACGCTGCCCGACGGCGTGACGCAGGTGCCGATGACGCTCGATCACCTGATCCTGATCTTCCGCAGCGACCAGTATACGAGCGGCGGCGTCAACGAGACGCAGGCGTCCGAGACCTTCCGCGAGTCGCTCCAGCTCCAGACGCTCAGCGACTGGCAGCAGGACCCGTCCGGCGGCCAGACGCTGATCCTGCCCGAGCTGTTCTTCGCAACGCCCTACAAGACCTTCGCGGACGCGCTCATCGCCTTCGATCCGATCACGTTCCTGAAGCAGCTGCAGGTCGCGGTCGCGTCGCCGAACACCCCGCCGCTCACCGCGCAGCAGCAGAGCCTGTCCGACAAGTTCAACACGCTGTTCGCGAAAGGCGGCGAGCAAACGGATTTCGCGCTCGGCGCCCAGGACGCGCACACGCTGATCCTCGACGATTATCTGGGCAACACCGACGCCAATGGCTGGATTCACTTCACCAATATGGGCGAATGGAAGCCGGGCCAGAACCTCGACCGCTCCGCGATCACCGAGTTCATCCAATACGGCAACAACATCCAGGCCGCCGCCTATTATCAGACCTTCAAGGACGGCACCGGGGCCGCGCTCGACGGCACCGACGCGAAGGGTTACGTGCTCAACATCGCGGCCGACCAGATCCCAAAGGCCAAGCGCTTCTGGTCATTCACCGCCTACACGCCGCAATCCATCGAGCTCATCAAGAACAAGGCGAAGGTCTATCACGTCGCGAGCTACACGCCGCATCTGGCCTATAATTCCGACGGCTCGATCACGCTCTATATCGCGCGCGAGAAGCCTCACGGCGTGCCGCCTGCCAACTGGCTGCCCGTGGGCCGAGGGCCGTTCAACGTCATGCTGCGCGTCTACGGGCCGCAAGGCAGCGTGGCGCATAACAAGTACACCCCGCCGGCGATCGAGAAGGTGGAGTAGCCGCGCGGAAGAGGATCAAAAAATATGTGTCATGGCCCGCGAATGCGGGCCACCCAGCTGGGTTCTACGCGCTGTGGAAGGTTCTCACGCGGAGACGCGGAGGCCGCGGAGTCGAGTTCATCCTCCGCGATCTCAGCGATCTCCGCGTCTCCGCGTGATCCTTTTTGCGAAAGCAGGCAGATGTCATCTGGGTGGCCCGCATTTGCGGGCCATGACATCAAAATTTTCGATTGAAATACGGACGCTACAGCCGTTCCCAGCCCTCGCGGCCGAGCGCTTCCATGGGCTTGAAGCGCGCCTTGTAGTCCATCTTGTCGCTGCCCTGGACCCAGTAGCCGAGATAGACGTGGCGCAGGCTGCGCATGCGCGCGGCGCGCACGTGGTCGAGGATCATGAAGGTGCCGAGGCTGCGCGCCTCCTCGCCGGGATGAAAGAAGCTGTAGACCATGGAGAGCCCGTCGCGCAGCACGTCGCTGAGAGCGCACGCGACCAGCGCGCCGGGCTCGCCGTCGGGGCCCAGGCGCCGGTATTCGATGATGCGCGTCTGGACCGGCGTCTCCTCGACCATCGCGACATAGTCGAAGAGGCCCATGTCCGACATGCCGCCGCCGGCGTGGCGCGAGTCGAGATAGGTGCGCAGCAGCGCGAACTGCTCGCGCGTCGCTTCCGCCGCGACCTCGCCGCGCACCAGATCGTCGTTGCGCTTGAGGATGCGCTTCTGCCCGCGCGAGAATTCGAACTCGCCGGCGATGATGCGCACCGAGACGCAGGCCGCGCAGTTCTCGCAGGCCGGGCGATAGGCGATGGACTGGCTGCGGCGGAAGCCGGAATGCGTCAGCGCCTCGTTCAGCGGCTGGGCGAGGCTGCCGGTGAGCCGCGCGAACACCTTGCGCTCCGTGCGGCCGGGCAGATAGGGGCACGGCCCGCCGGGCGTGAGGAAGAACTGCGGAACGCGGGTCGTATGTTCAGTCATGGCATCAGCGAGTATGGCAAGCGGGTGGCGTCCAGCCCAGTGAATTCCCCTATCAAAGTTGATGCCCAGGTGGTACCGGCGGCGCCTCTCGCAACAATGTGATGCTGAGGCGCCGGTTCGACGAGCCGTTCGGGTCCTCCGGCAAAAGCGGCTCGGAGCCCGCTTTCCCCGCGACCTCGTAGATGCGGTCGGGATTGAGCCCGCCCTGGGCGAGCAGCGCACGGCCTGCGTTGGCACGCGCCGACGACAACTCCCAGTTGGTCTCGCCGTTCGGTCCGGTGAACGGCTTGGCCTCGGTGTGGCCGCTGATCGAGATGCGGTTGGGAAGCCGGTCGACGATCCTGCCGATCTCGGCGATCAGCCGCTTGGCATAGGGCATCGGCTCGGAGGTGCCTTCGCGGAACATCGGGCGGCCGTCCTGGTCGACGAGCTGGATGCGCAAACCTTCCGGCGTCTGCTCGGTGATGACCTGCTTGGAGAGCTCCGACAGATCGGGATTGTCGGCGATGGCCTGGTGGATCGCCTCGGCCGCGTGCGCGAACTCGCCGTCTTGGCTGGACGCGGTCGAGCGGTCGCTGTTCTGGTTGCTCGCGGCTTGTTCCTGGCCGTCTGAGGCGCCGCCCTGGCTCACCTCGGCCTGGGTGGATTTGGATTTGGAGCTGGGCGAGGACGGGCTGTTCTTCTGGAACACCGAGGCAGCGCCGCCGGCGCGCGCGCTCTCCTCGCCCATCACCTTGCCGCCGAGCACGCCGCCCGAGCCGCTCAAGGTCTGGGCGATGCTCTGCGGCGCGAAATAGTCGGCGATGCCGCGCTTCTGCTCGGGCGTGGTCGTGTTGATCAGCCACATCAGCAGGAAGAACGCCATCATCGCGGTGACGAAGTCGGCATACGCCACCTTCCACGCGCCGCCGTGATGGGCGCCGTGGCCGCTCTTCTTGATGCGCTTGATGACGACGGCGCCTTCGCCTGCCATGACTTCGTCCCGCCAAAACCCATGCCCATCAGGCCGTGGACGGTCTTTTCGCCGCCGCATCCGTCGCCTAGGGTCGGGCCTGACAATGCCCGATACCCTCTTAAGCAAGCGTTGAGGCTGGATTTGACGTTCGATACCAAGGCTTTTCGCCAGGCGCTCGGCGCCTTTCCGACCGGTGTCGTGGTGGTTACCGCTACGAGCGAGGCCGAGCCCGTGGGCATCACGGTCAACTCCTTCACCTCGGTCTCGCTCGACCCGCCCCTGGTCTTGTGGTGCCTGAAGAAGGATTCGCAGCGCTATGCGGGTTTCGCCGAGGCCCGCTCCTATACGATATCCGTCCTGGGGACGGAGCATGAGGACGTCTCCGCGCGGCTCGCCAGGCAGGGCGAGCACAGGCTGAGCGATATGGGCCTGTTTGCGACCGAACTCGGCCCGCCCGCGCTCGCCGACGCGCTCGCGATCTTCGAATGCGCGGCGCATGCGATGCACGAGGGCGGCGACCACATGATCCTGATCGGTCGCGTGCTGCGCTTCGCGCGGCGCGACACAGGCGCCCCGCTCGTCTTCCACCGCGGAAGCTACGGCGCGCTGTCGGAGGCGTGATGAAACGACCCTCTCCTTGAGGGAGGGTCGAAAAATGCGAAGCATTTTTCAGGGAGGGGTACGAAGCGGGGCGACTACCCCTCCCCGAAATTTGCTTCACTGCGCTTCGCAAATTGTCGGCCCTCCCTCAAGGGGAGGGCGGGACATCCGATGTTTGAGAGAGTAGATACGCCCGCACATCCGTATCCGGCGCCGTGACCGGCGGCTGGGCGCGAAGCTCGTCCAGCGTGAAGCCCATGCGCGCGTCATAGGTGCGCTCGATCTGGTTGCGCAAGGACTGCTCGGCCTCGTACCACGCGGTCTTGACGGGGCCGTCGTCGCAGGTCCCGCCCCAGCGCCGCTCCAGGCAGTGATAGGGATCGAACGACATCGCGAACAGAAGCTTGCGCGCGTCTTCGTATGAGAGCGTGCCGTCGCCGGTGGCGATGCGGCAGAACGACGTCTCGCGGTCGTAGGCTTTGAGCAGGTCGCGCACGATGTCGTCGCCATCATAGTGGATGTGCGGATCGTGGCGCCGCGCCATCTCCACGAAGCGCTGCACCTGGTCGCGCAGCGCCTTGAACGCGGTCTTCAGGCGGGCGTCGCGCGAGGGCGTGGAATAGGTCTCCCAATCGCCTTGCGTGCCGTAGATGTTGTCGGGCAGGCGCTGCGGCTCGGCGCGGTTCTCCAGCCCCGCATCGATGGCAAGCTGCACGGCTTGCGCGCGGTAGTGCAGATCGTTGCAGTTCGACCACACCGTTGCGATCAGCTCGGCGACGGGCTCGAAGACGAGCTTGCCGCCTGCCATCCGGGCGCGAAGATAGTCGTAGTAGTCGAGCTGCTCATCCCCCAGCGTGAACGTGCCGCTCTTCCAGTCCTCGTCGCGCGGGCGCGCGCCGTTGCCGGTGAACTGCTCGTCGGAGAAATCCGCGATCTGCGCATTGCGGGCAAGCACGATGTGGCCACCTTCGACGTGCTCGGGCCGCCAGTTCTTGAAGCCCGCGCCCACTTCCGGCTTCTCGCGGGCGAAGCGCAGATCGTAGACCGTCTCGGTCAGCGAGTAGTCGGTATGCGCGTCGAAGAAGTGGATGCGTCCGTTGGTCTCCACTCTGTAGACGATGCCGACATGGCCCGCGGGGTCATAGACGACCGTGCCGGGCTGGATCGCGCCCGGCGCGAGGCGCGGGGAATAGAAGTCGCCGTCATCCATATCCGGATGGAGCCTGTAGGTGGCCGAGGAAACAGCCGCGCGGATCTTCTCGATCGCGGCATAGCCGCTCATCGTCCCGCTCGGCACGTCGAAGCGCGAAGCGACCGCGTTGCCGCCCGGGCTGTAGCGGATGTCGCGCGTGGCACCCCGCGCGCGCACGTCGCTGACGAAGGAGAACGGCAGGCCGCGCTTCCACGCATAGTAGAAGCGCAGCACATAGGGCAGGTCGGCGCAGTCCGACTGGAAGACGAATCCGGGCCGGTCGGTGCCGGCGAAGGGATTGGCCTTGCCGTGCAGGCAGGCGTCGAGCGTCGTGCAGTCCGAGGTGCCGATCGCGGCGATGAAGTCGCGCCAGCCCTGCTCGTCCGCCTCGCTCCAGCGCTCGTGGCGCACGACGTAGAGATCGGACTGCGAATCGGCCGCCCGCGCCGGAAGCGCGATCGGGCTTAACGCCAGGAGACTCAAGACGAAAGCGACTCGCAACATGACGCTACGATGTGAATTTCATCCACAGTCTGCGGAATTGAATCCTGTCTGGCTGTAGCGGATGCGCAACGCCGCAAAGCCGAGTGTTGCAAACCGGCCTTTGTCATATCTCCGTCGCAAAAGCTTCATCCCGCTGTAGTGCCCCACTGGAATCCATCCCGCGGGCAAAGAGGACCGCTGACCCGGGGGGCGTGGCTGCATCGCAGCGCGAAGCTCTCGAGTCCGATTCGGGACCTACGTCCTTGGACAAACGAGAGGGTATCATGCAGGGGAAATCAGCTTTGATGACCGCGGTCGCGGTCGTCGCATTGACGGCCGGCAGCGCCTATGCCGCGGGCAAGCCGTCGTCGGACGGAACGTCGTCCTCGTCCACGGCCGCGACCGACAACGGTCCCACCAATGCCGAGCTCGCCGCGCGCATCCAGGCGCTCGAGGACGAGCTGCAGGCCTATGAGGGCAAGGCGCAGACCGACCACACCCGCCTTTCCACCCTCGAGCAGAACTTCAACGACGTGCAGTGGTCGTTCGACAATTCGCGCCCGACCATCAAGACCGGCGACGGCCGGTTCACGATGTCGCTTCGCGTCCGCCTGCAGGAGGACGACGCGAACTTCATGCAGGATTCGCGCGCCTCGCTCCTGAAGAACTCGCCCAAGGCCGTCACCGACCTGTCGTCCGGCGCCGTCACGCGCCGCGCCTATTTCGGCGTCGAAGGCAAGGCGTTCAACGATTTCGTCTATGAGTTCCGCCTGAACGGCGGCGGCACGAACGGCAGCGCCGGCGGCTCGCCGACGGTCACCGCCGGAGAAGGCGATCCGCTCGTGAACATCGCGCGCGTGGCCTACACCGGCATCGATCATTTCGAGCTCAACGCGGGCGTCATCGAGCCGGCCTTCATGTATGAAGGCGTCATCGGCTCCTCCGCGCTTCCGTTCCTCGAGAGGCCGGAAATCGACAACATCGCCGCCGACGTCTTCGGCGCGGGCGACAGCCGCCGCGGTGTCGAAGTTCGCTTCCAGAAGGAAGGCGCGCTGATGCCGGGCGACAACCTCGTGCTCGACTCGGCCTTCACCGGCGCCAAGACCGGCACCAACGCCGGCCACGGCTCTCAGGGCGACGAGCAGACCCAGTGGCTCGGCCGCGCCTCCTATCGCTTCTGGAGCGACGGCATCTCCAACGCGTCGATCGGCGCGAGCGGCGCCGATCTGTTGAGCCCCGGCTACACCGGCGGTGCGATCAACCAGATCACCCTCCAGGATCGTCCGGAAGTCCGCGTCGACGGCGACCGTCTGATCTCGACGGGCGCCCTCAACGTCAGGCACGCCTACATGTATGCCTTCGACGCCGGCGCCAACATCCAGAACTTCTATGTCGGCGGCGAGTATGCGGACTTCAACGTGCGCCGCTTGGCGTCGGGCACGCTTGCGGCCGACAATCCCAGCTTCAACGGCTGGTATGTGGAAGGCACCTGGGTGCTGACCGGCGAGCCCAAGACCTACACGGTCTCGGCCACCAACAACGAAGTCGGCGGCTTCGGCGCGCCGAAGGTTGCGTCGCCGTTCTCGCTCAAGGGCGATTCGTGGGGCGCCTGGGAGCTCACCGCGCGTTACAGCGACACCGACCTGAACTGGAATCAGCTCTTCGCGGGCGACGCCACCCATCAGGCCGGCATCAATGGCGGCGACGAGCGCATCGTGGCGCTGGGCGTCAACTGGTACCTAAACAACAACGTCAAGCTGCAGCTCAACGACCTGATCACGAACGTGGACAGGTATTCCGCGCCGCAGCACATCCTCGCGAACAGGGCGAGCCAGGATTTCAACACCGTGGCCATTCGCCTGCAGTTCACGAACTGACATAAAAGAAGTTTAACCAGTTGGTACGAATCCAGCGAGAAGAGGAAAATATGAGAAGCACATTGAAAGCCGCGATCGTCGCGCTGGCCGGCCTTGCCGGTCTCGCGATGGGATCGGCGCAAGCCGGCACGATCTCCGGCGCGGGGGCGACGTTCCCGTACCCGATCTATGCCAAATGGGCGGGCGCCTATCAGGGCGTCAGCGGCGACAGCCTGAACTACCAGTCCATCGGTTCGGGCGGCGGCATCGCGCAGATCAAGGCCAAGACCGTGACCTTCGGCGCCTCCGACATGCCGCTCAAGACGGCGGACCTGAACGCGGCGGGGCTCGTCCAGTTCCCCACCGTCATCGGCGCGGAAGTGATGGTCTACAACGTCGCAGGCGTGGCGTCGGGCCAGCTCGTCCTCGACGGGCCGACGATCGCCGACATCTACATGGGCAAGGTCGGCAAGTGGAACGATGCGGCGATCAAGAAGCTCAACCCGGGCGTCAATCTCCCGGACCAGGCGATCCTCGTCGTCCACCGTTCCGACGGCTCGGGCACGACCTTCGTGTTCGCGACCTATCTGTCGCGCGTGAGCAACGACTGGAAGACGAAGGTCGGTGCCGCGACCTCGGTCGACTGGCCCACGGGCATCGGCGCGAAGGGCAATGAAGGCGTTGCCGGCAACGTCGCCCAGACCGCGGGCTCCATCGGCTACGTCGAATACGCCTATGCCAAGCAGAACCATCTGAAGTATTCGCGCATGGTCAACAAGGACGGCAAGACGATCTCCGCGACGATCGACACGTTCAAGGCGGCGGCGTCCAACGCCGACTGGAACGCGGCGACGCGCGAGAACTTCTACATCATCCTCGTCGACCAGCCGGGCGCGGAGTCGTGGCCGATCACGGCGACGACCTACATCCTGATGTACAAGAACCCGTCCGAACCGGCCGCGTCGGCCTCGGCCCTCAAATTCTTCAAATGGGCCTATGCCAATGGCGGTCCGGCGGCGCTGAGCCTGGACTATGTGCCGCTGCCCAAGAACGCCGTCGACGCGATCGAGGCGAGCTGGAAGCAGATCCAGGGTTCTGGAATGTAATCCGCACCCCCTGCGGTTCCAAAGGAAGCGGGCGCGAGACGAAAGTCTCGCGCCCGTTTTCTTTGGCAGTTCTGCGCTCAATTCGAAAATTGATGTCATGGCCCGCGAATGCGGGCCACCCAGGTGACGCTTCTGCATTCTCACAAAAGAATCACGCGGAGACGCGGAGGTCACGGAGGTTGAGCTCGACTCCGCGACCTCCGCGTCTCCGCGTGAGTCCTTTCTACAGTGCGCAAAACCCACCTGGGTGGCCCGCATTCGCGGGCCATGACAGGTGTTGGTTGAGACTGCCCCTACGTTCTCATCGCCCTCGCATAACGCTATGCGTCCTTGCGCAGTTGAAAGCGCACGGTGCCGTCACGACTTCTCCTTCGAAGGCGTAGTCTGCGCGAAAAGCGACTCGAAGATGCGAGAGAGTTCTGTACAGAAGTGTGGCCGCCTCGCTGCTTATGTTCCACGCCGTGCGCGCGAAGCCGGTTGAATGCAAATTTTCGAGGACCCCCGCCCCCTCGAAAAGCGAGGTTCGAATGCGGGTGGATCATGCTCTAGGCTTGGCGGCCATGGCACGGCTCACCATCCGCATCGATTTCGACGACGGCTCGGCGCTCGGGCCGGGCAAGGTCCGCCTGCTCGAGCTGGTGGCCGAGACCGGCTCGATCCGCAAGGCGGCGGCCGGGATGAAGATGAGCTACCGCAAGGCCTGGCTGCTCCTGAAAGCCCTCGAAAAGACCTTCGGCCGGCCCTTGATCGAGACCACGACGGGCGGGGCGCGCGGCGGCGGTGCCAGCCTCACGGCCCTCGGCGAGGCCGTCGTGACACGTTACCGGGAGATCGGTCGGGAGGCCGTCCGCGGCTCCGCAAGGCATCTGACCTATCTATCGAATAAGGCTATGCGAAAATGATAAGTATTTGATCTGGAACGGGTAATTTCTCCGGATAAACTATTTGTAAACCACGCTATCATCTTGCACGTTATTATAAGCAAGCTTATATTACCACTCTCAAGGTATTAAGGCTCCCATGAACGCCCCTGTGAACTCTTTCGACAGAGATCTCCTCGTCGTTCTTCACGACGTCGCGCGTCTGATCCGGACGCGGTTCGACCAGCGCGCCCGCGGCTACGGCATGACCCGCGCGCAATGGATCATCCTGGCCCGCCTCTCGCGCCAGCCAGGCATGTCGCAGAACGAGCTTGCGACGATCTGCGAGGTCGAGCCGATCACGGTCGGCCGCCTCGTCGACCGGCTGGAGCTGCGCGGCATGGTCGAGCGCCGCCCCGACCCCACCGACCGCCGCGTCAAGCGCCTGCATCTGCTGCCGGCGGCGGAGCCGATCCTGGCCGAGATCACGCGTTCGCGCGAATATCTCGACGCCGAGATCACCGAAGGCCTGCACGGTCCGGCGCGCGAGGCGCTGGTCGACGCGCTTCTGCACATCAAGATGAAGCTGAACGCCGAGCCCGACGACGACGGCGCCAAGCTCGCCGTGGCGGGGGAGTGAGCGCCATGGATACCGCAAGAACCGAAGACATCGCCTACGAGCCTATCCGCCGTCGCAGCGGTATCGGGACGCGCCTGCGGGAAGGCGCGCGCGATCTGTGGGCCGACAAGGCGCGCCTGCGCCGCATCGCCATGGTGTGGGGCGTCGCCGCCGTCATCGTCATTTCCGCAACGCTGTGGCTGACCGGCGGGCGCTACGTCTCCACCGACGATTCCTATGTGCGCGCCGCCAAGCTGATGGTCTCCACCGACGTCTCCGGCCTGGTGCAGGACGTGGACGTGCGCCAGGGTCAGCACGTCAAGGCGGGCCAGGTGCTGTTCCGCCTCGACCCCAAGCCGTTCGAGATCGCGCTTGCCAACGCCAAGGCGTCGCTGGCGCAGACGGTGCAGGACGTCGAGTCGACGCGGGCGACGTATAAGAGCCTGCTCGGCCAGATCGCGGCGCAGCAGGCGCAGGTCAATCTCGGCCAGATCACCTACAACCGCTACCTCTCGCTCGCCAAGTCGAACGCGATCGCGCCGACCCAGGTGGACCAGGCCCGCGGCACGCTGCAGAGCGCGCAGGCGACGCTGGTCTCGCTGCAGCAGAACGCCGCCGTCCAGCTCGCCAAGCTGAACGGCGATCCGAACATGCCCGCGACCCAGGCGCCCGAGTATCTGAAGGCGCAGGCCAATGTCGACGAGATGCAGCGCCAGCTCAACAATGCGACGGTGCGCGCGCGCTTCGACGGCATCGTCAGCGAGGTCGACTCGCTGCAGCCGGGCACGCTCGTGATCTCGGCCATGTCGGCGTTCACCACGACGAGCGCGGTCGGCATCGTGTCGGAGAAGGACATGTGGGTCGAGGCCGACATGAAGGAGACCGACCTCACCTATGTGCGCGAGGGCGATCCCGTGACCGTCACCGTCGACACCTATGGCGGCTGCACCTGGCAGGGCCATGTGAGCTCGGTCTCCGCCGCGAGCGATTCCGCCTTCTCGGCGCTTCCGGCCGAGAACACCAGCGGCAACTGGGTCAAGGTCGTGCAGCGCATCCCGGTCAAGATCGCGCTCGACAAGTCCAACTGCTCGGCGCCGCTGCGCGCGGGCATGAGCACGACGGTCGCGATCGACACCGGCAAGCGGCGCTGGGGCCGGCTCCTGTTCGGCGATTGACGCGCGCATGAGCGCCCACGCGGCCCCGGCCTACAGCGCAGAGCACTACGACAGCAAGATCGCGATCTGGGCGGTCTTGATGGGCTCGATGGCCGGCACCCTGATGCAGGCGCTGGACACCACCATCGCCAACGTCGCCCTGCCCTACATGCAGGGCAGCCTCTCGGCCTCGCGCGACCAGATCACCTGGGTGCTCACCTCCTACATCGTCGCCGCGGCGATCATGACCGCGCCGGTCGGCTGGATCGCGGCGCGTTTCGGCAAGAAGAACTTCCTGATCGTCAGCCTCACCGGCTTCACCGTCACCTCGATGATGTGCGGACTGGCGCAGACGCTGGATCAGATGATCATGTTCCGCCTGCTCCAGGGCGCGTTCGGCGCGGCGCTGGGCCCGCTCTCGCAATCGGTGATGCTCGACATGTACCCGCCGCAGAAGCGCGGCAACATCATGGCGATCTGGGGCATGGGCGTGATGCTGGGTCCGATCCTGGGCCCCACGCTGGGCGGCATCCTGACCGACGCCTACAACTGGCGCTGGGTGTTCTACGTCAACGTGCCGTTCGGCGTCGCCGCGGTGAGCGCGATCGTGATCTTCTTCAAGGACACCGCGCGCGACGACACGCTCAAATTCGACTGGTTCGGGTTCGCGGCGCTCGGCATCTGCCTGGCCGCGCTTCAGCTGATGCTCGACCGCGGCACGGACAAGGACTGGTTCGACTCGATGGAGATCATCGCCGAGGCGGTGATCGGCGCCACCGCGTTCTATCTCTTCATCGTGCACATGATGACGGCGCCGCGGCCGTTCATCCCGCCCAAGATCTTCAACGACCGCAATTTCCTGGGCGGCGTGATCTTGATGTTCGTCATCGGCGCGGTGCTGCTGGCGAGCTCCGCGCTGCTGCCGCCCTACCTGCAGGGGCTGGGCGGCTACACCGTGACCGACACCGGCCTGCTGATGGTGCCGCGCGGGCTCGGCACGATGGTGGCGATGATGTTCGCGGGCCGCATGGCGCTGCGCTTCGATCCGCGCGTCCTGATGACGTTCGGCGCCGGGCTGATGTCGTGGTCGCTGTGGGCGATGACGTCGTGGACGCCCGATATCGCGATCCGCAACCTCATCGCGGTCTCCGCGATCCAGGGCTTCGGCATGGGCTTCGTCTTCGTGCCGATGAACCTCGTCGCCTTCGCCACGCTCGAGCCGCGCTTCCGCACCGACGGCACCGGTCTCACCAACCTGCTGCGCAACATCGGCAGCGCCGTCGGCGTCTCGGTCACCACCACGGTGCTGGCCTACAGCGTCCAGATGATCCATGCGCAGAACATCCGCTTCGGCTCCGGGTTCAACCGCGCGCTGGGCGTCAACGGGCAGTCTTTGATGATGAGCCCGCAGATCCCCTTCGGCCTCGGCAACCTGAACGGCCTCATCGAGCGGCGCGCCGAGATCCAGGCCTATGCCAACGACTTCCTGTTCATGTTCTATATTTCGCTTGCGGCGTTCCCGATCATCTGGTTGATGCGGCGTCCGAACTTCTCTCCGGGCAAGCCCGTTGAAATCGAGGTGATGGAATAATGCAGGTCGCATTCCTAGGACTCGGCGTGATGGGATACCCGATGGCGGGGCACCTCAAGCGCGCCGGCCACGACGTCGTCGTCTACAACCGCACCGCCGCCAGAGCTTTAGCCTGGGCCGCGGAGCATGGCGGCGGCCACGCGCCGACGCCGGCTGAAGCAGCGCGGGGCCGCGACCTGGTGTTCGCCTGCGTCGGCCGCGATGCGGATCTGCGCGCCGTCACCGACGATGCGTTTCCGGCGATGAAAAAAGGCGCGGTGTTCGTCGACCACACGACGGCCTCGGCGACCATCGCGCGCGAACTCGGCGAGCGCGCGGCGAAATCCGGCTTCGGCTTCGTCGACGCGCCCGTCTCGGGCGGCGAGCAGGGCGCGAAGAACGGTCAGCTCACCATCATGTGCGGCGGCACTGAGAGCGACTATGCCAAGGCCGAGCCGGTGATGGCGGCTTATGCCAAGCGTTGCCGGCTCCTGGGGCCTGCGGGCTCGGGCCAGCTCGCCAAGATGGTCAACCAGATCTGTATCGCGGGCGTCGTCCAGGGCTTGAGCGAAGGCTTGAGCTTCGCGCGCGCAGCTAGCCTCGACGCCGAGGCCGTTGTCGACGTCATCTCCAAGGGCGCCGCCCAGTCCTGGCAGATGGAGAACCGCCACAAGACGATGCTCGAAGGCCATTTCGAGCACGGTTTCGCGGTCGAATGGATGCGCAAGGACCTCGGCATCTGTTTCGACGAGGCGGCGCGCAACGGCGCCGAGCTCCCGGTCGCCAAGCTCGTCGACCAATTCTACGCCGAGGTCGAGGCGATGGGCGGCCGGCGCTGGGATACGTCCAGCCTGTTCGCGCGCCAGGAAAAGCTCCGCCGGGGCAAGGCGTGAGCGAGGCAGGCCCGGCCAAGACCTATCATCACGGCGACCTGCGCAACGCGCTGCTCGAAGCCGCGCGCGCGCTGCTCGAGGAAGGCCCGCTGGCGGAATTGAGCTTGCGCGCGGTCGCGCGGCGCGCGGGCGTCAGCCATGCCGCGCCCTATCGCCATTTCCCCAATCACGAAGCGCTGCTCGTCGAGCTCGCGACCGAGGGCTTCGTCGAATTGCGCGGCGAGATCGTGGGCGCCGCATCGGCCAAGGGCGCGGAGAGCGACCGTATCGCCAAGATCGGCGCCGCCTATATGCGCTTCGTGGCGCGGCGTCCGGCGCTCGCGCGGCTGATGTTCGGCCCGCAGCTTCCCAACCGTGAGCGCTTCCCGGAATTGGGCGCCGCCGCCGATTCGGTCGGCGAGGAGATCGGGACCACGCTGCACGACCCCGCGCTCGGCCTCGCGGTCTGGGCCGCCGTGCACGGGCTCGCCATGCTGATCCTGGAGAACGTCGTCGATCTCGGTCAGCGGCGGTCGGGGCTGAACGTGCTGCCCTCGCGCGCGGAGATCCTGCTGCGCAGCCTCTTCACGATCGGGCGCGGCTGAGCTCAGCGATAGGACAGGTTCTGGAAATCGCTGATCTCGCGCTCCGCGTCGCGGCGCAGCCTGTCCCATTCTTCCTGGGTGCGGCAGTCGGTGCTCTTGATCAGCGTGCCCTCATGGAACATCGGGCGGCAGATGAGCCTGACCGTCTTGGCCGACGGGGACGCCGCAGCCTGGATGATCCTGGGTGCCGCGCCGTCGGCGCGGGCGGAAACGGAAAACGCCAGCAAGACTGCGGCGGTCGTCACGAACAGGCGCATGATTCCTCCTCTTCGCCGGGCATGAATGCCGGCGTTGGTTCCGGGCCCGGCAACCCCATTCAATGACCGGACGTCTGGTAGGTACGGTTCTGGAACTCGGAGACGTTGCGCTGCTGATCCGTCCGGATCTGGTCCCATTCCGCCTGTGTGTGGCAGACGTTGGTTTTGACCAGCATGCCTTCGTGGACCATCTCCTTACAGATCCGCTTCTCAGAAATGGGCTGAGCCGAAGCCGGCTGAGCCGAGACGGGCTGGGCCGTCGCCGGCTGAGCGGCCACGGGCTGAGCCGCGGCGGGCTGTACCACCGGCGTCTGCGCGCCGTCGGCGAAAGACGGCGCGGGCAGGGCAAGAAACGCCAAAGCCGCGAGCGCCGGAATCGATCTGTGCATGAAGCTGCTCTCCAATTCGTTGCCGCGGCAGGTTGCCCTTTGCGGGCCCCCCCCTTCTGCCGCGACGGCTATTTCGCGAACGGATGCGAGTAGGTGCGATTCTGGAAGTCCGCGAAATCGTACTCTTCCTGGCGGCGCTGATCGTCCCACTGCTTCTGCGTCTTGCAGACGTTGCTCTTGAGCAGCATGCCTTGGTGGACGAACTGATGACAGACGACCTTGTTGGGGTCCGTCGTCATCGATACGGTCTGCGCCTTCGGCTGCTGCACGTCGTCGGCGAACGCCGCGGTCGAGAGCGACAGGGCGAGGCCGGCTGCAAGTGTCAGGATCGTGCTACGCATGGTGTTCCCTTTCTTGACTTGGCGGCCATGCTGATCCCGCCGCTCGCGGCGTGCAAGAGCTTGGCCCCGGACTCACGCTTACGTGATGCTCCCGCACCATCACGCACGCGTGAAAAGCGCAAGGAATCAGCGGGTTCCGCGCGCATCGTGAACGATCGGTTTCACTTGAGAAGCCTTGCCGCGTCGCGCGCGAAATAGGTCAGGATGCCGCTCGCGCCGGCGCGCTTGAACGCGATCAGGCTTTCGATCATCGCGCGGTCGCGGTCCAGGAAGCCGGCATTGGCAGCAGCCGTCAGCATCGAATACTCGCCCGACACCTGGTAGGCGAAGGTCGGTACGGCGAAGGTCTGCTTCACCTTGGCCAGCACGTCGAGATAGGGCATGCCGGGCTTGACCATCACCATGTCGGCGCCCTCGGCGATGTCGAGCGCCACCTCGCGCAGCGCTTCGCCGCTGTTGGCCGGGTCCATCTGATAGGTGCGCTTGTCGCCCTTCAACGCCTTGGCCGAGCCCACCGCGTCGCGGAACGGGCCGTAGAACGCGCTCGCATATTTGGCGGCATAGGCCATGATCAAAGTATCGCGGTGGCCGCCTTTTTCGAGCGCGGCGCGGATCGCGCCGACGCGCCCGTCCATCATGTCGGAGGGCGCGATGATGTCGCAGCCGGCCTCGGCCTGCACCAGCGCCTGGCGCACCAAGATCGCGACGCTCTCGTCGTTGGCCACAGTGTCGCCGTCGAGCACGCCGTCATGGCCGTGGCTCGTATAGGGATCGAGCGCCACGTCGCAGAGCACGCCGATCTCCGGCACCGCTTTCTTGATCGCGCGCACGGCGCGGCAGACGAGGTTGTCGGCGTTGAGCGCCTCGCGCCCGTCCTCGGTCTTGAGCGCGGGATCGGTCTGGGGGAACAGCGCGATCACGGGGATGCCGAGCCTCGCCGCGTCCCCAGCCGCCTCGGCCGCGAGATCGACGCTCAGCCGCTCGACGCCGGGCATGGAGGCGACCGGCTCGCGCCGGTTCTCGCCGGCGATCACGAAGATGGGCCAGATGAAGTCGGCCGGCGACAGCGTGCTCTCCGCCACCAGCCGCCGCGACCAGTCGTGCCGGCGCAAACGGCGCATGCGCAGAGCGGGGAAGGTGGGATGGGTCATGACAGCAACTGCCCGATAAGAGTGGCGTTGGCGGAATTGAAGGGATTGACGACGGTGACCCGGCCATATTGCGCACCGTCCTGCAGATCCTCGCTCAGCAGATGGTCGCAGCCATGCGCGTTGCAGACGGCGAGCAGGCGGGCATCGAAGACGCTGAGATTGTAGTTCGAGAGCAGCGCGAACGTGTCCGTGATCACATGCTCCGTCGGCAGCATGAGTTTGAAATTTGTCACGAAGTTTCGGATGTAAGGAGACACCGTCGGTAGCGTAAGTTTTTTCTTCTTCGTCGTGGCGTTCAGGAACTCTATGATCGACTGTTCCGTCAGTCTGGCGCGTGCATCGATTGCTGAGGCCAGGATATTCTTCGCATCGACATGCTTCGCGCCGGCGTCCACGTCGGCCGCATACACCAGGATATTTGTATCGAGAGAGAACAAGCTCAGCGCTCGTTCATTTCATCGCGCGTAAAGCCGCGGCCGCCAAGATGAAGCCCTTTGTCCAACAGGTCCATCAACCGCTTTTTCGCAGCTTTGCGATCTTCTTCGGACATCGACTCGACAGGCGCTGGGATCGGCGCAGGCACGAGCAGCGCCACGGGCTTGCCGTTGCGGGTGATCGTGACGGTTTTGCCGTTTTCGGCTTCCTTCAGAATCTTCGAGAAGCTACGGTTCGCCTCTCTCGCGCCTATGGAGGCCATCGGGTTCTCCCGGTTGGAAATGTCACTACGGTAGTGACATTTCAAGAAATTTGCAAGGGAAAACAAGGACATGGACTTTGCCCTGAACGAGGACGAGCGGGCCATTGAGGACGCCGCCCGCCGTTTCGCTCAAGCCCGGCTGGCGCCGTTCGCGGCGGAGTGGGACGAGACCTCGCATTTCCCGGTCGACCGGCTGCGCGAGGCGGCGGGCCTCGGCTTCGCGGGCATCTATGTGAAGAGCGACGTCGGCGGGTCGGAGATGTCCAGGCTCGATGCCGCGATCATCATGGAGGAGCTCTCGGCGGGCTGCACCTCGACGGCGGCGTTCATCTCCATCCACAACATGGCGTCGTGGATGATCGACCGCTACGGCAGCGAGGCGCAGCGCAAGCATTTTCTGCCCCAGCTCACCACGATGGAGAAGATCGCCTCCTATTGCCTGACCGAGCCGGGCTCGGGCTCCGACGCGGCGGCGCTGAAGACGCGCGCGGTGAAGGACGGCGACGACTACGTGCTCAACGGCTCGAAGGCGTTCATCTCCGGCGCCGGCGTCTCGGACGTCTATGTCTGCATGGTGCGCACGGGCGAGGACGGGCCGAAGGGCATCTCCTGCCTCGTCGTCGAGAAGGGCATGAAGGGCCTCTCCTTCGGCAAGAAGGAGCGCAAGATGGGCTGGAACTCCCAGCCGACCGCGCAGGTGATCTTCGAGGATTGCCGCGTGCCCGCAGCCAACCGCATCGGCGCCGAGGGCGAAGGCTTCCGCATCGCGATGAGCGGGCTCGACGGCGGGCGCATCAATATCGGCGCCTGCTCGGTCGGCACCGCGCGCGCGGCGCTGGAAGAGGCGATGGCCTATGTGAAGGACAGGAAGCAGTTCGGCCGCGCGATCGCCGATTTCCAGGTGACGCAGTTCAAGCTCGCCGACATGGCGACCGATCTCGAGGCGTCGCGGCTGATGATCCGCAGCGCCGCGTCCGCGCTCGACAAGCGCGATCCGCGCGCGACCATGCTCTGCGCCATGGCCAAGCGCTTCGCCACCGACACCGGCTCGCGCATCGCCAACGAGGCGCTGCAGCTCCATGGCGGCTACGGGTACCTCAAGGACTTCCCCGCCGAGCGCCACGTGCGCGATCTGCGCGTGCATCAGATCCTGGAAGGCACCAACGAGATCATGCGCGTGATCGTGGCGCGAGAGATGTTCAGGCAGTGACCGACGACGTTCTGTTCGAAAAACGCGGCGTCGCAGGCCTCATCACGCTCAACCGGCCCAAGGCGCTCAACGCGCTGACGCGCGACATGGCGCTGGCGATGAAGGCCCAGCTGGACGCGTGGGCGGGCGACGCGCAGGTGAAGACCGTCGCCGTCCAGGGCGCGGGCGATCGCGCGTTCTGCGCCGGGGGCGACATCCGCTCGCTTTACGAGTCGGGGCGCGCGGGCACGCCTTACGCGCTCGACTTCTATCGCGACGAATACATCCTCGACGCGGCGATCAAGCACTATCCCAAGCCCTATGTCGCGCTGATCTGCGGCATCGTGATGGGCGGCGGCGTCGGCGTGTCGGTGCATGGCAGCCATCGCATCGCCGACGAGACGACGACGTTCGCCATGCCCGAGACCGGCATCGGCCTGTTCCCCGACGTCGGCGGCAGTTACTTCCTGCCGCGCTGTCCGGGCGAGGTGGGCATGTATCTCGCGCTCACAGGCGCGCGCCTCAAGACCGCCGATTGCCTTTATGCCGGGATCGCGACGCATTTCGTGGCGAAGGACAGGCGCGCGGCGCTCGTGGACCGGCTTGCGGACGGCATGACGCCGGACGCGGCGCTCGCGGACCTTCATGAGGACGTGCCCGGCACGTTCCTCGACAGCCATCGCAAATCCATCGATGCGATCTTCGGCCAAACGTCCGTCGACGCGCTGCTCGCGGCCCTCGATGCCGACCACACCGACTGGTCGCGCGACACCGCCAAGACCATCCGCGCCAAATCGCCGACCAGCACCAGGCTGACCTTCCGCCAGCTGCGCGAGGGCGCGAAGCTTTCCTTCGACGATTGCCTGCGCATGGAATACCGCATGGTGCAAGGCATCGTCGCGGGCCATGATTTCTACGAAGGCGTGCGCGCCACGATCATCGACAAGGACGGCACGCCGCGCTGGGACCCGGCCACGCTCGCCGAGGTGAGCGACGCCGCGATCGACGCCTATTTCACCCCGCCTCAGAAGGAGCTTTCCCTATGACCACCATCGCATTCATCGGCGTCGGCAATATGGGCGGGCCCATGGCGCGCAATCTCGTCAAGGCGGGCGAGGGCGTGACCGCGTTCGATCTCAGCGCCGCGGTGCTGGAGCCCGTCGTCGCGGCGGGGGCGGCGAAAGCGGCTTCGGTCAAGGAAGCGGTGAAGGACGCCGACGTGGTGATCACCATGCTGCCCGCGGGCCAGCATGTGCGCGCGGTCTATCTCGAGGACGGCATCCTGGGCGCGGCGAAGAAAGGCGCGCTGGTCGTGGATTCCTCGACCATCGATGTCGATTCCGCGCGCGCGGTGCATGCGGCGGCCGAGAAGGCGGGCTTCGATTTCCTCGACGCGCCCGTCTCGGGCGGCACGGGCGGCGCGGAAGCGGCGAGCCTCGCTTTCATGTGCGGCGGCAGCGAGAAGGCGTTCCGGCGCGCCGAGCCGATCCTACAGAAAATGGGCAAGCGCATCGTCCATGCCGGCGGCGCAGGCGCGGGGCAGGCGGCCAAGATCTGCAACAACATGCTGCTCGCGATCTCGATGATCGGGACCTGCGAGGCCTTCGTCCTGGGCGAGAAGCTGGGGCTGGAGCCTCAGAAGCTCTTCGACATCATGTCGGCGGCGTCGGGCCAGTGCTGGTCGCTGACGACCTATTGCCCGGTGCCGGGTCCGGTGCCCACCTCGCCCGCCAACCGCGGCTATACGGGCGGGTTCGCGGCCGCGCTCATGCTCAAGGACCTCAAGCTCAGCCAAGCTGCGGCGCAGAGC
Source organism: Alphaproteobacteria bacterium (assembly GCA_021325375.1). GTDB lineage: Bacteria > Pseudomonadota > Alphaproteobacteria > Micropepsales > Micropepsaceae > Rhizomicrobium. The sequence goes on from JAJPHG010000007.1 coordinate 164,587, forward strand.
ACCGGTGCCGCGACGCCGCTTGGTGCCGAAGCGGCACAACTCTATTCGCTGTTTGCAAACCAAGGCCGCGCGAACATGGATTTCTCCTGCATCATCGAAATGTTACGCGGCATTCGCTGATAAATTTTACGGCGCCTTAACCTCCCGCCCTTACCGTGATCGCATAACAAGGTGGGCCCTGCAAAGCGGGGGAAAAACGATGACGGCATTGGCCAAGCCGCAGGCGGCTGCGGCGCTCGAGGGCGCGCAAACCCTCGGCAAGCACTATCTGGAAACGCTCAATCTCGTGGAGCGGCTGCATCGACAGCTTCTCGACGTGATCAAGGACGAATTGGACCGGCGCGACGAGCGCGAGATCAATTCGGTGCAGGCGCTTCTTCTGTTCAACGTCGGCGACCAGCAGCTCACCGCCGGCGAGCTTCGCACCCGCGGCCACTATCTGGGCTCCAACGTCTCCTACAATCTCAAGAAGCTCGTCGAGGCCGGCTACATCCACCACGAACGCTCCGAGGCCGACCGCCGCTCGGTGCTGGTCAATCTGACCGAGAAGGGCGAGATCGTGCGCAAGATGCTGCGCGAGCTGTTCGAGCGCCACCTGAGCTCGCTCGAGCCCGTGGGCAACGTCGCCGAAAACAATCTCGACCTCCTCAACACCACGCTGCGCCGGCTGGAGCGCTTCTGGATCGATCAGGTGCGGTTCCGGCTGTAAACCTCTACCCTCCCCTTGAGGGAGGGTCGAAAAATGCGAAGCATTTTTCGGGGAGGGGTCCGGCGCTTGCGGCTTTACCCCTCCCCGAAATTTGCTTCGCTTCGCTCAGCAAATTGTCGACACTCCCTCAAGGGGAGGGTCTTTTGTTGCGGCCGCCGACTCATGACATACCTGCGCCGTCCGTCTCGCGGAGGGTGGGATGCCGAAATTCCTTCAGAGCTATCTGCACCATCATTGGCGCTTCTATCTCTGCATGATCCTGGGGCTTGCGGTCTACGCCTTCACCGGAACGCTCGATCCGCGCGTGCGGCTGCTGGCAGGCGGCGATGCGTTCTTCGCGGCGTATCTCACGATCATGGCGATCATCGCCTACGGCATCACGCCGAGGGAGCTGGACAAGAAGGCCGACATCGAGGACGAGGGCATCCTGCTCGTCATCGGGCTCTCGCTGGTGGTGATCGGATTCTGTTGCTACGCGATCGTCCTGCTCTTCCATCACAAGGAAAGCATGGGACTGGTTGCGCTGCTGCTCGCCATGGCAGGCGCCCCGCTCGGCTGGTTCATGCTGCATCTGCTGATGGCGTTCCACTACGCCTATCTCTACTACTCCGACCCCAGGGGCAAAGGCGGCCACGGGCTCGACTTCCCCGACACGCCGGAGCCGGGGGCGGCTGATTTCCTCTACTACTCCTTCGTGCTCGGCATGACGGCGCAGGTCTCCGACGTCCAGGTCACCTCGACCCGGATCCGCAACACGACGCTCGGCCATTCGATCGTGGCGTTTTTCTTCAATACCGTCCTGATCGCCATGGCGGTGAACGCCGTGGTGGCCCTGGCGGGCTAGGTCCCGCCCCGCTTGCGGGACCGCCCATGCGACCTTACGTCTAGGACGAGGGCGGGCGGGTAGGCTATTCTTGGGCCCGCGAGGACGGGTGATGGCCTTTTCCTATCTTTCCAGGTTCCGGGACGCGCTGGCGGGTCTGCGCCGCGAGGGCCGCTACCGCGTCTTCACCGATATCGTCCGCGCCCGTGGTGCCTATCCGAGCGCCGATTTCCACGCCCAAGGCGCCAAGCGGCCGGTGGTGGTGTGGTGCAGCAACGACTATCTGGGCATGGGCCAGCACCCCAAGGTGCTCGCCGCGATGCATGAGGCGATCGACGCCACCGGCGCGGGCTCGGGCGGCACGCGCAACATCTCCGGCACGACGCACTACCACGTCGAGCTCGAAGCCGAGCTCGCCGATCTCCACGGCAAGGAAGCCGCCCTCCTCTTCACCTCGGGCTTCGTCTCCAACGACACGACCCTGGCGACGCTGGCCAAGCTCCTGCCGGGGCTGATCGTCTTCTCCGATGCGTTCAACCACGCCTCGATGATCGAGGGCATCCGCCACGGCGGCATGGAGAAGCGCGTCTTCAAGCACAACGACATGGAAGATCTCGAGCGCCTGCTCGCCGAGGCCGATCCGGAGGCGCCCAAGCTTATCGCCTTCGAATCCGTCTATTCGATGGACGGCGATTTCGGGCCGTCGATGGCGATCTGCGATCTCGCCCAGAAATACGGCGCGCTCACCTATATCGACGAGGTCCACGGCGTGGGGCTCTACGGCCCGCGCGGCGCGGGCGTGGCCGCGCGCGACGGCGCCATGGCGCGCATCGACATCGTCGAGGGCACGCTCGCCAAGGCGTTCGGCGTCATGGGCGGCTATATCGCGGCCTCGTCCGAGCTGATCGACTGCATCCGCTCCTTCGCGCCCGGCTTCATCTTCACCACCTCGCTCGCGCCCGCCATCGCCGCCGGCGTGCTCGCGAGCGTGCGGCACCTGAAGGAAAGCGACGCCGAGCGCGAGACGCTGCATGCGCGCGCGGCCCTGCTGAAACGCCTGCTCGGCGAGGCGGGATTGCCGGTGATGGATTCGCCAAGCCACATCGTGCCCGTCTTCGTGGGCGACGCGGCGCTGTGCAAGGCGGTGTCGGATTCTCTGCTCTACGATCACGGCATCTACGTGCAGCCGGTGAACTATCCCACCGTGCCGCGCGGCAGCGAGCGGCTGCGCTTCACACCGTCGCCGCTGCACAGCGAGGCGATGCTGCGCGATCTCGTGCGCGCGCTGGACCAGGTCTGGACCGCGCACCGGCTGAGCCGCGCCGCGTGAGCGGGCGGAGCGAGATCTATATCGAGTTCGTCATCCACGGGACCGTCGCCAAGGCGACCGCGATCGATCCGGCCAGCGGGATCGAGGCGAGCGTCATGGGACCTGCCAGCGCCGGTCGCGCGGCGCTTGCTGAGGCAGCGCGAAGGAAGTTGGAGTATTTGCTGAACAAGAATCGACCCTCCCCTTGAGGGAGGGTCGAAATCTTTTCGAGCGAGAGCGAGAAAAGATTTCGGGGAGGGGTGAGCCGCCTGCTCAGAACCCCTCCCCGAAAAATGCTTCGCATTTTTCGACCCTCCCTCAAGGGGAGGGTCGAACGAGCTATCCCCTGCGCCCCTTCTTCGCCGGCGGGGAGGAGCGGCCCAGGCCGATCTTCTTGGCGAACTCGCTGCGCTGGGCGGCGTAGTTGGGGGCGACCATCGGATAGTCGGCCGGCAGGCCCCATTTGGCGCGGTATTCTTCCGGAGACAAGCTGTAGCGCGAGCGCAGGTAGCGCTTGAGCATCTTGAGCTTCTTGCCGTCCTCGAGACAGACGATGAATTCGGGCGTGATCGATTTCTTGACCGTGACCGCCGGCTTCTGCGCGGTCTGCATCTCGGCCGGCGTGTTGCCGGACAGCCCGCCCAGCGTGGCGTGGACGCTCTTGATCATCGACGGCAATTCGCTGACCGGCACCGGATTGTTGCTGACATAGGCGGCGACGATGTCGCTTGCCAGCCTCAGAAGGTCGTCGGTCCTTGCCACGACCACGTCATGACTGCTCGTCTTAATCTTCGCCTCCATGGGTACTGAGGAACAATGGAATTCGCGGGTTCTCTATTGCGCGGCCGGTCGTCGAAAGCAAGAACTATGAGAGTAACGGGCGACCATGACAGTTCCTGTCTAAGTAGTGGCTTTGGGAATCTTTGGCGAATTTGTCGCCTTCCCAGCAATCGCAAAATTCCATCGAGAGTTGATATCATATTTACTACAGGTTTTGAGACGCTGGTCTCTTCTATATTGCAAGTTGCACCCTCGCATGGTGGCCGGGGCGCTGCGGCGAAACTCCGCGCCCGCTGGCGCTAGATTTGGTAAAGGGGTAAGGGGTATTGCGCCAGCGCTGCCGTGGCCGCCCAGCTATTGGGGCGGCGCGGCCGCCATTTCCACAAGATTACGGAGTGTTCCATGGAGTCGCGGTTTTTCGAGCAGCATCTTTGCGATGCCGACCCGGAGATCGCCCGCGCCGTCTCCGACGAGCTCGGCCGCCAGCGCGAAAAGATCGAGCTGATCGCGTCGGAGAACATCGTCAGCCGCGCGGTGCTGGAGGCCCAGGGCTCCGTGCTGACCAACAAATACGCCGAAGGCTATCCCGGGCGGCGCTATTACGGCGGCTGCGAGTATGTCGACGTCGCCGAGGAGCTCGCCATCGCGCGCGCGTGCAAGCTGTTCGACTGCAGCTTCGCCAACGTCCAGCCCCATTCCGGCGCCCAGGCGAACCAGGCCGTGTTCATGGCGCTGCTGCAGCCCGGCGACACCTTCATGGGCCTCGACCTCGCCGCGGGCGGGCATCTGACCCACGGCTCGCCTGCCAACCAGTCCGGCAAATGGTTCAAGCCCGTCTCCTACGGTGTGCGCCGCCAGGACATGCGCATCGACATGGTCGAGGTCGAGGCGACCGCCAAGGCCCACAAGCCCAAGCTCATCATCGCGGGCGGCTCGGCCTATGCGCGCTTCATCGATTTCAAGCGCTTCCGCGAGATCGCCGATTCGGTCGGCGCCTATTTCATGGTCGACATGGCGCATTTCGCGGGCCTCGTCGCGGGCGGTGTCCATCCCAGTCCGCTCGACCACGCCCATGTCGTGACCACGACGACGCACAAGACGCTGCGCGGCCCGCGCGGCGGCATGATCCTGTCGCGCGACGAAGCACTGGGCAAGAAGATCAACTCCGCCGTCTTCCCGGGCCTGCAGGGCGGGCCGCTGATGCATGTGATCGCCGCCAAGGCGGTGGCGTTCGGCGAGGCCTTGCGGCCCGAATTCAAGTCTTACGCGAAAGCCGTCGTCGAGAACGCCAAGGTCCTGGCCGAGGCGCTAGTGAAAGAGGGCCTCGACATCGTCTCGGGGGGCACCGACACGCATCTGATGCTGGTGGACCTGCGCCCCAAGAACGCGACGGGCCGGCCGACCGAGAAGGCGCTCGACCGCGCCTTCATCACCTGCAACAAGAACGCGGTGCCGTTCGACACCGAGAAGCCCGCGATCACGTCGGGCATCCGGCTCGGCTCGCCCGCCTGCACCGCGCGCGGCTTCGGGCCAGAGGAATTCCGCGAGATCGCCAAGCTCATCGTTGAAGTCGTCGACGCCGTGGCCAAGAATGGCGATGAGGGCGACGCGGCCGTGGAGGCTTCGGTGCGCGAGCGCGTCGGCAAATTGTGCGGGCGTTTTCCGATCTACCAATAACGAAAGCATCAGACCATGCGCTGCCCCTTTTGCGGACACGACGACACCCAGGTCAAGGACAGCCGTCCGTCCGAGGACAATTCCGCCATCCGCCGCCGTAGGCACTGCCTGGAATGCGGCGGCCGGTTCACGACCTTCGAGCGCGTGCAGCTGCGCGAGCTCGTGGTGCTCAAGAAGAACAGCCGCCGCGAGCCCTTCGACCGCGACAAGCTCGAGCGCAGCCTCGCGCACGCGCTGCGCAAGCGTCCCGTCGAGGCCGAGCGCGTCGACCGCATGGTGACCGGCATCGTGCGCCGGCTGGAAAGCCTGGGGGAGAACGAGATCCCTGCCTCCACCATCGGCGAGCTGGTGATGCAGGCGCTGTCGAGCCTCGACAAGGTCGCTTACGTGCGCTTCGCGTCGGTCTACAAGAACTTCCGCGAGACCAAGGATTTCGAGAACCTGATCGGCGAGCTGGAAGGGGACAAGGATTAGGTTTCACGCGGAGACGCGGAGGTCGCGGAGTGGCGGATTCGGGCCGCGCATTGGACGATGTGACAGGCGAGATCGTTGATGCAGCGCTCAAGCTGCATAGCGCGCTTGGTCCTGGATTGCTCGAGTCCGTTTACGAAATCGTGCTCTGTCGCGATTTGCAGCGGCGTGGATTGTCCGTAGAACGGCAAAAGGCGGTACCATTTGAGTATGATGGGCTACGGTTTGACGAGGGGTTGCGCATCGACCTCTTAGTCGATGCGCGAGTTGTTGTTGAGATCAAATCGGTCGAAAAGCACGCCATCGTGCACGCGAAGCAAGTGCTGACTTATCTACGTCTTTTGAAGCTGCCCGTAGGCTTGCTGATAAATTTCGGTGCGCCGACATTGAAGGAAGGCTTGCAGCGGATCGTAAACGGCTTGCCCAACTCCGCGTCTCCGCGTCTCCGCGTGAACCAACGCAGCAACGGTCAGGCTCCTCTCTCGACAAGGGAGACGAAAGAATGACCGACCTCCTCCACATGCGTCATGCGCTTGCGCTCGCGGGACGGGCGCTGGGCACGACCGCGCCCAATCCCGCCGTCGGCTGCGTGATCGTGAAGGACGAGCGCGTCGTCGGACGCGGGTGGACACAGGTCGGCGGGCGGCCGCATGCGGAGACGATAGCGCTGGCACAGGCGGGCGAGGCGGCGCGGGGCGCGACGGCTTACGTGACGCTGGAACCTTGCGCGCATCAGGGCCAGACGCCGCCTTGCGCGAATGCGCTGATCCAAGCCGGCATCGCGCGCGTGGTCGTGGCCGTGGAGGATCCCGATCCGCGCGTCTGCGGCAAAGGCATCGCCATGCTCTGGGATGCCGACATCGAGGTCGCGAGCGGCGTGCTGGAGCACGAGGCGGCACTCATCAACCAGGGCTTCTTCCTGCGCGTGAAGGAAGAGCGTCCCCTCGTCACGCTCAAGATCGCCGCGAGCCTCGACGGCAAGACCGCGACCGTCTCGGGCCAGAGCAAATGGATCACCGGGCCTGAGGCGCGGCGGCACGGCCATTTGCTGCGCGCCCGGCACGACGCGATCCTTGTGGGCGTCGAGACCGCGCTCGCCGACGATCCGGAGCTCACCTGCCGCATCGCGGGTCTGGAAGACCGCTCGCCGCTGCGCATCGTGCTCGACACGCGGCTCAGGCTGCCCGAGACCTCCAAGCTCGTGAAGACGGCCAAGCAGATCCCCACCCTCGTGTTCACAGCCATCGACGGGCGGCTGGGCGATGCCGAGGTCGTGCGCGTCGCGCGCGACGCCCGCGGACGGCCGGACGTGGGCGCGGTGCTGAAGGCGCTTGCCCGGCGCGGCATCACGCGGCTCCTGGTCGAAGGCGGGGCGAGCGTGCATGCGGCGTTCCTGGACCGGGGCCTCGCCGACCGGCTGGAGGTCTTTCGCGCGCCCCTGGTCCTGGGCGCGTCGGGAAAGAGCGCGGTGGACGCCCTGGCGGCCTTCGATCTTGACGAAGCGTCCCGCTTCGTTTCGCTGGGCAGGCGCGCGCTCGGCGCCGATCTTCTGGAATCCTTCGCGGCCAAAGCCTAAAAGGACGCCATGTTCACCGGAATCGTCACCGACGTCGGCAAGGTGCGCCATGTGGAGAAGCGCGGCGACACCCATATCGTGATCGCCACCCGTTACGACGTCTCGGCGATCGAAAGCGGCGCGTCGATCGCCTGCGCGGGCGCCTGCATGACCGTCGTCGACAAGGGCTCGGCCAAGGATCGCTGGTTCGCGTTCACCGCCTCGGGCGAGACGCTGTCCAAGACGACGCTGGGTACCTGGAAGGTTGGCGACATGGTCAATCTCGAGCGGCCGATGCGCGTCGGCGACGAGTTCGGCGGCCACATCGTCACCGGCCATGTCGACGCGGTGGCCGAGATCGTGGGCGCGGAGCCGGAAGGCGAGTCGCTCAGGCTCACCTTCGAAGTGCCGGTGAAGTTCGCCAAGCTCATAGCCCCCAAGGGCTCGGTCGCGCTCGACGGCGTGTCGCTGACCGTCAACGACGTCACCGGGCCGCGCTTCGGCGTCAACATCATCCCGCACACAAGGAAGGTCACGACCTTCGGCCGCGCCAAGCCGGGCATGAAGGTCAATTTCGAGGTCGATCTCCTGGCGCGCTATGTCTCGCGGCTGGTGAAGCCATGAACGTGCCCGTCTTCCACGACTACATCGCCGAGATCGAGGACGTGATCGAGGCCGCGCGCAACGGCAAGATGTTCATCCTCATCGATGCCGAGGACCGCGAGAACGAGGGCGACCTCGTCATCCCCGCGCAGATGTGCACGCCCGATTCCGTGAACTTCATGGCGAAGTACGGCCGCGGCCTCATCTGCCTGGCGCTGACGCAGGAACGCGCGCAGGCGCTCAAGATCCCCATGATGACGCCGGTCAACGGCACGCCGAACCAGACCGCGTTCACCGTCTCGATCGAGGCGAAGGAGGGCATCTCCACCGGCATCTCGGCGCACGACCGCGCGCATACGATCTCGGTCGCCATCGACGCGACCAAGGGCCCCAACGACATCGTCTCGCCCGGCCACGTCTTCCCGCTGGTCGCCCGCCACGGCGGCGCGCTGGTGCGCGCGGGCCACACCGAAGCCTCGGTCGACATCGCGCGGCTCGCGGGGCTGACGCCGGCCGGCGTGATCTGCGAGATCATGAACGACGACGGCACGATGGCGCGGCTGCCCGATCTCGTGCAGTTCGCCCAGCACCACAATCTCAAGATCGGCACCATCGCCGATCTCATCGCCTATCGCCGCAAATACGACCACTTCGTCAAGCGCCGCATCGAGGTGCCGTTCGAGAGCCATAATGGCGGCGCCTGGAAGATGATCGTCTTCGTCAACGAGCTCGACTATGCCGAGCATATCGCGCTGGTGAAGGGCGACATCACCACGCCCGAGCCGGTGCTGGTGCGCATGCACGCGATCAATATCTTCTCCGACATGCTGGCGTGGAAGAGCTATGTGCCCGATACGCTGGGCGAGGCGATGCGCATCGTGGCCGAGAAGGGCCGCGGCGTCGTCGTGGTCTTGCGCCAGACCAGGCCCACCTTCGTCACCGACGTGCTGGCGCGGCGCGCTGAGGACGACGTCGACCGCAGGCGGGTGAAGGAATACGGCGTCGGCGCGCAGATCCTGCTCGATCTCGGCGTCAAGGACATGATCCTTTTGACCGACACGCCGGAGAAGAAGATCGTGGCGCTGGACGGCTACGGCCTCGACATCGTAGGCACCCATGCGATCCGCGGGAAATGACCATGCCCAAGATTCTCATCGTCGAATCCCGCTACTACGACGACATCGCGACCTCGCTGCTCGACGGCGCGACCGCGGCGCTGGAGCTGGCGCGCGCGCAGTTCGAGCGCATCACGGTCACCGGCGCGCTCGAGATCCCGCCCGCGATCCTCTTCGCCTCGCAGGGCGACAAGGGCTATGACGGCTATGTCGCGCTCGGCTGCGTCATCCGCGGCGAGACGTTCCATTTCGACATCGTCGCCGGCGAAAGCGCGCGCGGGCTGATGGACCTCGGCCTCGATCACGGATTGTGCGTCGGCAACGGCATCCTCACCGTCGAGGACGAGCGCCAGGCCGAGGTGCGGGCGCGGCGCGACGGGGGAGACAAAGGCGGCGACGCGGCGCGCGCCTGCCTGTCGCTGATCGAGGTCCGCAGCCGCTTCGCGAGCGGGCGATGAACGACCGCGCCACGCGCAGCGGCGCCCGCCTGGCCGCGGTGCAGGCGCTCTATCAGATGGAGCTGACAGGCCAGGGCGCCGACGAGGCCGTGTTCGAGTTCGTCGAGCACCGCTTCGGCCGCGAGCCCGAGACCGGCATGGCGGGCGGCATCGACGAGGACTTCTTCGCCCGCCTGGTGCGCGGCGTGCCCGAGCACCAGGTGGAGGTCGACGACGGCATCGCCAAGGTGCTCAGCGCCGACTGGCGCCTGTCGCGCATCGATTCCATCCTGCGCGCGATCCTGCGCGCCGCCGCGTTCGAGCTCATCTCCGCCAAGGACGTGCCGGCCAAGGCCGTGATCGACGTATATGTCGATGTCGCCCACGCCTTCTTCACCGGCGACGAGCCGAGCTTCGTCAATGCCGCGCTCGACCGCCTTGCGCGAGCCAAGCGCGCCCCCGAATTCGGCGAGGTCCCGCCCGATGACGAGCTCCAGTTTTAACACCTCGAACCGACATGATTCTACACTAAATTTTTTGTTATATCTACCTCGCGAGATAAGCCAGCCGGAGCCGGCCCGCGCTGTCGCAGGCGACCCTCCTGGAACAGGGGGACTGTTCGTAAGTCACGGAAAAAGAAGGACTCTTGACATTTACCATGATGTGGGGAAACTCCGTTGCACCAGCCGCATTGACAACTTCTGCGTGTCAAATAATGTCGCAAAGCGAACACAATCGAATCTGTCGAGTTCGTGGGCGGGGGCCATGCGCGCATGTTGGGGGCGTTACAATCATACATTTGGCAATTGACGGCAGATGCGGGCGCGTTGATCGAAAGAATATTCGTATCGATGAAAACGCCTCAGCCCTGCCAATATTGGGCAATTTTTGGCGTCACCGCATTGACGACAGTCGCTATCGGCGTATTGCGGAACTACTACCAGGAACGTCCCAGAACACATTGGTACGGCGAGGTGTCGGTCGATCTCTATGGAGCCGGCTTCGCTCTCGTCACGACCACGCTCGCATTGGCATGGTGCCGAGGAATAAATCCATTCGTGACATCGCTTATTCCGGGACAATCACCGGGATGGTCCTTCGTCTATTTGGCGGCGACGGTGCTTGGATTGCAGGCGAGCTCCAGCCAAGTCGGGGCGCTGCTGAGGAACGAAGCGGACGGAATTTCGTTATTAGATCGTCTGACGGCGCGGCTTTCTTTCGCGTTGGGTGTGGTTGTTTTGGCGGAGGCGTCGGCCTTCGCTGTCATTCATGCCTAAAAGCGGGAGGAACAGGATGACGGGCGTTCTTAGATTTATCGCGCTTTGCGGCCTCTTCGTCGTAGTGCTTGTTGCTGTCCCATTTGTTCTTTTTCAAGCAAACAACAATCACGAGATTCCCATCGTCCTCGGCATTGTGCTTGTCGTCTGCATGCTCTTGTTGCTTCCGAAAAGGAAGGCGACAAACGATTAGCGAAATTGAATGGCGTGTCGGCCGCGCTGCGGAAATCGTCCATCGAAATTGCCGTGAGCTTTCGGCCTCGGATCGGGATGTAAGCGCCATATCGCCGATACCTTTACGACGGGTCCTGCCGTAGGATGCACCGGCAACTGTTCCGACCGGGCTGTCTCTGTCTGAGTTCGATCTGATCGCGAAGTACTTCGCGCCGCTGGCCGTGGCGCCCGGCGCGTTCGTGCTGTCGGACGACGCGGCCGTCATTGCGCCGCGCGCCGGCCACGACCTCGTGGTGACGACCGACGCGATCGTCGCGGGCGTGGATTTCTTCGCCGACGATCCGCCCGCCACGATCGCGAAGAAGGCGCTGCGCGTGAACCTCTCCGACCTCGCGGCCAAGGGGGCGGAGCCGTTCGCCTATCTCCTCGTGCTGTCGCTGCCGAGCGTAGACGCGCAATGGCTCGCGGAGTTGGCGCGCGGCCTGGCGCAGGATCAGGAGACGTTCGCATTGAGTCTGCTCGGCGGCGACATGAGCGCCACGCCGGGGCCGCTTTCCATCACTGTCACCGCGTTCGGTCATGTGCCGGAAGGAACGATGATCCGCCGCGCGGGTGCCGTGCCCGGCGACGGCGTCTTCGTCACCGGCACGATCGGCGACAGCGGCGGCGGCCTCGCGGCGCGCAAGGGCGTTCTGCTCGAGCGCTACCTGGTGCCCGAGCCGCCGGTCGCGTTCGGGCCCTCGCTGCGCGGCCTCGCCAGCGCCGCCATCGACGTGTCGGACGGCCTGCTCGCCGATCTCGGCCATATCGCGCAAGCGTCGGGCGTGCGCATCGCCGTCGAGGCGGAGCGCATCCCCCGCTCGGATGCCCTGCGTGCGCTATGGGGCGACACGACCGGCGCCATCGTCCGCGCCGCGACCTGCGGCGACGACTACCAGATCGCGTTCACCGCACCGCTCGCGAAGGAAGACGCGATGACGGGTGCGGGCGTCAGAGTCACGCGCATCGGCCGCGTGGAACAGGGATTAGGTGTCTTGCTCCTCGACGCGCAGGGCCACGAGATCGCGGTGCCCCGGAAAGGCTTCGCGCATTTTTAGTTTCCTCTCCCCTTGAGGGAGAGGACGCGAAATCTTGCACTTAACGGAGCGCAGCGCAGTTAAGTGCTTAGATTTCGCTGGTGAGGAGAGATTACTTGCGACCGCAAAACTCACCCCTCACCTGAAAAATCAAGAGCTTGGTCTTCGCTGCGCTCAGCCCAAACCCATGTTTTTTCTTCCTCTCCCTCAAGGGGAGAGGAAAGGAAGTAACCCTTCCTTAGCCATGATTTGCGACTCTGGCCCGATGCGCAGACTGGCCGTCGCTCTCGCCCTGCTCACCTTCCCCGCCTTCGCGGCCGATGCGCCGAAGAAGGCGGAGGAGCCGGGCACCCATGTGGAGATGCCGTTCCTCATCGCGCCGATGAGCCAGGACGGCAAGCTCGTGGGCTATGCCTATATCTCGACCAAGCTCGTCTCGTCCTCGCCGCCGGCCTCGGTGGAGATCCGCGACAAGCTCGCCTTCATCCAGGACGCCTTCGTGCGCGACGTCAATTCGGCGCCGATCGGCAAGGCGAACGATCCCAGGAGCGTCGACACCGCGCTGCTCGCCGACCGCCTGATCGCCGACGCGCGCCGCATCGTCGGCGCGGCGAAGGTCGTGAGCATCACCTTCAAGCAGATCCAGTTCGCGCCGCTCCATCCCAACGCCTCGACTGACGACGGCGTAGCACCCCCGGAACGCGCGCCGCAGCAGCCGGCGGCGCCGGCCCCGAAATAGAGATGTCATGGCCCGCGACTGCGGGCCACCCAGCTAGGGTCTGCACATTCCGGCAATGTTCACGCGGAGACGCGGAGTTCGCGGAGGTTCTTTGCTTCTCCGCGCACTCCGCGTCTCCGCGTGCAATTCTTCGAGACCGGAGCGAAGTCACCTGGGTGGCCCGCAGTCGCGGGCCATGACACCGGAGCGGATGGAAAGAACTATTCCTTCCCGTCGACGAAGCTCATCACGTCTTGCGCGCGATGGGCGAGGTCGGCGAGCTCGGCGGGCATCTCCTCGCCGGATTTGCGCGCCCAGTCGATCAGCGCGCGCGCGAAGGCGGCAAGCTTGGGAGCGGCGGCGATCATCTGCGCCTGGCGCTCGATCTTCATCGGATCGAGATCGTATTCGGCGCCCGGCACGCGCCAGCCGCCCCAATCGGTCTCGCCCGTCATGACCACGGGATAGGTTCCGGGGATGGGATGGCGCCCGCAATCTTCCGTCGACTGCCATTTGTTGCGCGCGCGCGTGACGCGCCAGTGCTCGCTGCCGTTCTGCTTGCGCTCGGGCAGCGGCTCCTCGGACTGCAGCTCGTCGGCGGTGAATTCGCGGCCCAGGCCGGCGTCGTAATGCACGCGGATCGGCTCGTCCAAGCCTTTGGCCCAGTGCGGCACGACGTGCTCGATCAGCGCCCAGGTCCCGACCGGCTTCACAAAGACGCGCTGATTCTTGTGAAAAGCTGCTTTGGCCATAATCGCCGGACCCTGCCTTACCCTTAGGGAACAGTAGACTTCCCCCCTTAAGCGGAAGTTAAAATGGGTACCCGCCATTAAATCGCCCTGAGGAACCGCCCATGAATTTCGATTTCTCCGACGACCAGAAGCAGATCAAGGATCAGGCGCGCAAATTCCTGAGCGAGAAGTGCACGACCAAGACCGTGCGCAAGCTCTATGAGGGAACGGCGGGCTACGACGCCGTGCTGTGGAAGCAGATCGCGGAGATGGGCTGGATGGGCACCGCGATCCCCGAAGAGTTCGGCGGATTGGGGCTCGGCTACCTCGAGCTCTGCGTCGTCGCGGAGGAATTGGGCCGCGCGCTCGCGCCGGTGCCGTTCTCCTCGACCGTCTATGTCTTCGCCGAAGCCTTGCTCGCGGCGGGAACCGACGAGCAGAAGAAGCGGCTGCTGCCGAAGGTCGCGTCGGGCGAGCTGATCGGCTGTCTGGCGCGCAGCGAAGGCGCGGGCGCGGTGCTGCCGAAAAACATCCGCGCGAGCTTCAAGGGCGGCAGGCTCTCCGGCACCAAGATCGCGGTCGCCGACGGCATGGATGCGGATTACGCGGTGGTGCTCGCGCGGGCGTCCGAGGAAGCGGGCGAGCGCGGGCTGCAACTGGCGCTGGTCGATCTCAAGAGTGCCGGTGTGAAGCGGCGCAAGGTCACCTCGCTCGATCCTTCGCGCGGCACGGCGGAGCTCACTTTCGACAACGCCAATGCCGAGGCGCTGGGCAAGGCGGGCGAAGGCTGGCAGAACACGAGCCGCGTGCTCGACCGCGCCGCGATCCTGATGGCGTTCGAGCAGGTCGGCGGCGCCGATGTGTGCCTGGTCATGGCCAAGGACTATGCGATGTCGCGCTATGCCTTCGGGCGGCCGATCGCCTCGTTCCAGGCGATCAAGCACAAGCTCGCCGACATGTATGTGGGCAACGAGCTGGCGCGCTCCAACGCCTATTACGGCGCCTGGGCGCTGTCGACGGGCGCGCGCGAGCTGCCGCTCGCGGCGGCCGCGGCGCGCGTCTCGGCGACGCAGGCGTTCGACTTCGCATCGAAGGAGAGCATCCAGACCCATGGCGGCATCGGCTTCACCTGGGAAGCGGACTGCCACTTCTACTACAAGCGCTCGAAGCAATTGGGGCTGGCGCTGGGTCCGCAGCGCGTATGGAAGGACAAGCTGGTCGGCGAGCTCGAGACCAGCAACGCGGCATGAGATTCGTGTTCGAAAAGCTTCGTGAAGGAAAATACGACCGGCTGCGCGTCGAGCGTGGGCAAGCGGTCGAGGAGATCGCGTGTCCCAAGATCGGCGGCATCCCGCACGACATGGTCCATTTCGCGGTGGAGAGCGTGATGGGCCGCGCCGGCTTCATGCGCCGTGTCGCGGGCGGCGAAGCGCTCTCGTTCAAGATGGCGCCCGTCGTCGAGGCCGATCAGATGGAGCGCCTGGTCGAAGTGATGCAGGCCGACGCGATCAGCGGCTTCCCGCCCGCCGCGGAGATGATCGACATGTACCGCGTCACCTGCGATGCGCGCGGTGTAGCGCCGTATCCGCTCACGGAGCAGGACATCGCCGCACTTCGCGAAGAGATGGAGCGGTTGGGAAAGCTTTGGTCGGCCGTGCCGCTTGGCGGAACGCTGGCCCTCGAATTCGAACATCAGGAGGCATGAATGGATTTCGAAGACAACGCGCAGGAAGCCGCGTTCCGCGCCGAAGTGCGCGCGTGGCTCGACCAGAACGCCAAGCCCAGGGCGCGGCGCGAGGCGGGCGATCCCCTCGACGAGCGCTATGACGCGTCGGCGATGCAGCGCGCGCGCGAGTGGCAGAAGATCAAGGCCGAAAAGGGCTACGCGCGCGTCACCTGGCCCAAGGGCATGGGCGGGATCGGCGGCACGCCGATGCAGAGCATCATCTTCGGCCAGGAAGAGTCCAAATACGACGTGCCGGCGGGCTCGCCTTTCGCCATCGGGCTCGGCATGTGCATCCCCACCGTGATGACCTATTGCGGCGACGAGGTGAAGCAGCGCTACGTCAAGCCGGCTGTCGAAGGCAGCGAGATCTGGTGCCAGCTCTTCTCCGAGCCCGCGGGCGGCTCCGACGTCGCCGCGCTCAAGACGCGCGCGGTCAAGGACGGCGACACCTGGACGATCAACGGCTCGAAGATCTGGACCACCGGCGCGCAATTCTCCGACTATGGCTTGCTGCTCACCCGCACCGACCCCAATGTGCCCAAGCACAAGGGGCTCACCATGTTCCATCTGTCGATGAAGGCGCCGGGCGTCGACGTCAGGCCGATCAAGCAGGCGAGCGGCGCGAGCGGGTTCAACGAGATCTTCTTCACCGACGTGAAGATCCCCGACAGCCAGCGCGTCGGCGAGGTCGGCCAGGGCTGGCAGGTCGCGCTCACCACCTTGATGCATGAGCGCCTCGCGGTCGGCGGCGGCCAGGGCGGCGGTCTCGACGTGCCGCAATTGCTGCAGCTCGCCCGGTCGCTCGAGCTGGAAGACGGGCCCGCGATCAAGAACGCGGCGGTGCGCGAGAAGATCGCCGACTGGTACGTGCGCTCGGCGGGCCTCAAATACACGACCTTGCGGACGATGACGGCCTTGTCGCGCGGCCAGTAGCCGGGACCGGAAGCGTCGATCGCCAAGATCGTCGTGGCGTCGAAGCTCCAGGACATCTCGGCGTTCGCGATGGAGCTCGAAGGCGAGGCGGGCATCATGACCGGCGAGGACGCGCCGATGCATGGCAGCTTCCAGGGCGGCTGGCTCGGCGCGCCGGGGCTGCGCATCGCCGGCGGCACCGACGAGATCCTGCGCAACATCATCGCCGAGCGCGTGCTGGGCCTGCCCGGCGACATTCGCGTCGACAAGGACGTGCCGTTCAACAAGGTGCCGGCGGGGCGGTAGATGGCGCTCGAAGCCCTCGACCACTACACGATCCAATGCGCGGACATGGCCGCGACGCGAGACTTCTATCGCGACGTGCTGGGCCTGGTCGAAGGCTTCAGGCCCGCCATCCCGTTTCCGGGCCATTGGCTCTATTGCGGCGACAGGCCGGTGGTGCATCTGTTGGGCGCGGTGGGCGCGATGCCGGAGAACCGTGGCGCGCGGCTCGGCGAGGTGACGGGCTCGCTCGACCACATCGCGTTCCGCGGCACGGACGCGGCGGCGACGATCGCGCGGCTGACGGCCGGGGGCATTGCGTTTCGCGAAGCGGTGCTAAGCGATATCGGACTGCATCAGGTCTTCGTCCGCGACCCGAACGGGATTATGGTCGAGATGAATTTCCGTGAAAAACAATCTGGAGGAACGGCATGATCGGCTACGTCACCATCGGTTCGAACGATTTCGAGAAGGCCAAGGCCTATTACGACGCGCTGCTCGGCGAGCTCGGCGGCAAGCGCGGCTTCAGCAACGACCACATGCAGGGCTATTCCGGCGCCGGCGGCGCCATGCTGGCGGTCTGCACGCCCAATGACGGCAAGCCTGCCACGGCCGGCAACGGCACGATGTTCGCGCTGACGGCGGCGAACCGCGAGACGGTGGACAAGGTCCATGCCAAGGCCATAGCGCTCGGCTCCAAGGACGAGGGCGCGCCCGGCGACCGCGGCAACGGCTTCTACGGCGCCTATTTCCGCGACCTGGACGGCAACAAGCTCTGCGTCTTCAAGATGGGTTGAGCGAATAGGGAGTAGCGAATAGCGAGTAGTTGTCGCTCCATTCGCTACTCGCTACTCGCTACTCGCCATGATCCAGACTCCTTGCGTGAAGGTTTGCGTGATTGATCCGCCCAGCGGCTTGTGTTCCGGTTGCGGGCGCACGCTGGACGAGATCGCGCGCTGGGGTGCGATGAGCGAGCCTGAGCGCGCGCGCATCATGGCGGCGTTGCCCACGAGGCTGAAAGCATGCGCGGCGCCGTCCATCACATAGACCTCTCGGTGCGCGATCCGAAGGCCGCGCGGCCGTTCTGGGAGGCGGTGCTGGGCTTTCTGGGGTACCGCGTCAGCACCGAATACGATCACGGCGGCTACGATTTCGACGTCGGCGTCCGCGGCGGCGCGTTCTGCTCCATCGGCATCCGCCCCACGACCACGCAGCACGCGCATGATCGCTATTCCTCGGGCTTGCATCACCTGGCTTGGAATGCGGCGAGCCGCGACGACGTCGACGCGCTCTACGCGCTGCTCCAGAAAATGGGCGCCACGGTTCTCGACGCACCCGCGCACTTTCCTGAGTACAGCGAAGGCTACTACGCGGTGTTCTTCGCCGACCCGGACGGGCTGAAGCTCGAATATTGCTTTGTGCCTTAGGCAAACCGCGGAAACAGCCTTCGCACCGAGAAGGCGACGCTGAAATAGAGCGCGACAGCGGCAACACCGCACAGCGCATCGACATAGAGAAGCCCGTTCGAGCCCCAGGCGTCGTGGCCGTAGCCGTCGATCTTGGTCTGGTAGATGATGGGGAAGTTCGAGATGCCGGCGAGCACGTTGTATTTCGTCGCCGCGGCGCCTGCGCCGATGCTCTCCAGCACCACCGCGCCGAACGCGGCATAGGCAAGGCCGGTGATGAAATTGTAGGCGCTGGTGAACACGACATACATCGCTTCGGTATGCGGCGCCGCCGCCATGCCGGCGGCCGAGACGGCGAGCACGAGCGCGAACAGGCAATAGGCGGTCTTGCGGTCCATCCGGTCGCAGATGATGCCGCCGACGATGCATCCCACCATGGAGATCACGCCCGACAGCACGCCCGTCGCGAGCGCCACCGTATTGGCGCCCGCATGCCAGTCGCCCGCGATCGCCGCGAACAGGTTCTGCGCCGCGCCGACGCCGATGGGCAGAAGCATGATGAAGAAGGCAAGCGCGCCCTGGCGGCGCTTGAGCACCTCCCACACTTCGAGGAGGACGTTCCAAAGGCTCTTCAGATAGCGCTCGGCGCGGTGCGCGGCGAGGGGCTCGGGGAAATAGAGAAGCGCGAGGCACGGCGCCATGTTGGCGAGCAGCATCGCAGCGGCGCTCGTCCATTCCGCGCCCGGATGCTGGGTGAGCCACAAGACGGCGCCCCCGCCGAGCCCCGTGCCGCCCAGATTGCCCGCCTGGCTCCAGCCTCCGGCGCGGCCTTTCTCCTCCTCGCCCGTCGCATGCGCCATCAGGCTGTCCGCCGCCATGGCGTTGAAGCTCGACGCCAGGCTGAAGGCGAGCACCAGGCCTTCCAGCGCAAGGAGATTGGACGCGACCGGCGCCACGAACGCTGTCGCCGCCATCAATGCGCCGGTGACGATGGACGAGAGCAGAAACCAGCCGCGGATGGTGAGCGTGGTATCGACCAGCGGCGCCCACAGGAACTTCCACATCTGCGGCAGCAGGCTCAGCGCGCCCAGCGTCGCGATGGTGGCGACGCTGACATTGTGCTGGCTCAAAAGGTAGCCGAGCGTCACCACGACATAGCCGTTGCTGATGCCCATCGGGAAGAACAGGACCAGGAACAGCACCGGATGCGCCTTGGTTTCCGGCGTCACATGCTCGGGCATTTGGGGAAATCTCGAGGTGCGCGGGCGATCCTAGAGGGCGGCAACGATTTGGCAATCCCGCTGGGCCACTCTTGGCGCATGGCGAGGAAGTTCGAGACCCTGGACGGGCTGCGCGGCGTGGCCGCGCTGGCGGTGGTGCTCTATCACGTGCCCGGGCCGCTGCACGCGTTCGCCGGCGGCGGCTATCTCGCCGTCGACCTGTTCTTCCTGATGAGCGGCTTCGTGATCGCGTCGGCCTATGAGGCGCGGCTGCGCGAAGGATGGCGAGTAAGCGAATTCCTCATTGTGCGCTTGAAGCGGCTGTGGCCGCTCTATGCGCTGGGCGTGGCGCTCGGCGTCGCGTGCTTCCTTGGCCTGCGCTGGGCGCGGCCGGACGCGGCGTTCGTGTTTCCGCAGATGCCGGTGGCGGCGGCAGCATTGCTGAGCCTGTTCTTCGTGCCGCAGATCGCGCCTTACGGCGGACCGGCATTCCCGTTCAACTCCGCCTCCTGGTCGCTCTCGGTCGAGATCGTGGGCAATGTGGTCTATGCGCTCGTCGCGCGCAGCCTCTCCACGCGCATGCTGATGCTGATGAGCGCGATCGGGTTCGCGGGCCTCGCGCTCCTGTGGTGGCGCGCGGGCGATCTCAACGTGGGAGTCAGCCCGGGCAACATCGCCGGCGGCTATGTGCGGTTCCTGTTCTCGTTCCCGCTCGGCGTCTTGATGTATCGGCTGCACGCGGCGGGGCGCCTGCCCGAGCTTTCGCCGCCGGCGTGGCTGCCGCTGGCGCTCGCGGCGTTCGCCTTCGCGGGCTGGCATGGCGCCGATCTCTTCGTGGCGGCGGTGCTGTTCCCGGCGATCCTCATGATGTCGCTGTCGAAGGCGGTTTCGCCGCGCCTGGGCCGCGTCTTCGTCTGGGCGGGCGCGGTGAGCTATCCGCTCTACATCCTGCATCCGCCGCTGATCGAGCTGATGCGCTTCCTGCCGCGCGGCTTCGGCGACATTGCCTTCGTTCTCGGCATCATGGCGCTCGCGGCCCTTGCGCAGCGCTGGTTCGACCGGCCGCTGCAGAACGTTCTACACCGCCTGGTGCAGGACGTGCCGCGCGAGCGCCTCGGCGCGCAACCCGGCGCCTGACAGGAAGTCCAGCGCACCACGCAGCTTCACGTTCTCGCCGATCACGAGGATCGCGGGCGCCGTGCTCTCGGCCGCGGCAGCGCCGAGGCCACCAAGCGTCGTCACGCGCACCTGCTGCGTGGCCATGCTCGCATCGCTGACGATTGCGGCGGGCTCGTCGGACGCTCGGCCTGCGGCGATCAGCTTCGCCGCGATCTCGCCCGCGAAGCCGCGCGCCATGTAGAGGACGATGGTCGGTGCACCGCGCGCGATCGCACTCCAGTCGAGATCTGGCAGCTTGCCGTCGGCGCCATGGCCGGTGACGAAGGTCACGGCGTGGTTGGTGTCTCGATGGGTGAGCGGGATGCCGGCATAGGCGAGGCCACCGATCCCTGCGGTGACGCCCGGCACGACGCGGAACGGCACACCCGCTTCGGCGAGCGTCAGCGCTTCCTCCGCGCCGCGTCCGAAGACGAACGGGTCGCCGCCCTTCAGGCGCAGCACCCGCTTGCCCTTGCGCGCCAGCGACACCAGCATGCGCGAGATGTCGCTCTGCTTGCAGGACCGCCGCCCGGCGCGCTTGCCGGCATAGACGCGCTCCGCGCCCGGCCGGGTGAGGCCGAGCAGCGCCTCGTTCACCAGCGCGTCGTAGAGCACCACATCGGCCGATTGCAGGGCATGCGCGCCCAGGACCGTGATCAGCCCGGGATCACCCGGCCCCGCGCCGGCGAGCCAGACGGAGCCTCTCTCGAACACGGGCAAGTCCAGCGCGTCCAAGGGATTGCGGTTCAGCGGGACGACGTTGCGGCTCATTTCACTCATCCGTCATGTATTATGTACTGTATCACACATACGGCATGTAAGAACAGATCGATGAAATTGAAGCCACAAGGGCTTCGGGCGCGACATTTCCCGCACCCAGCGGTTATAGAGGCACCCGCCTCCTCACCCGAAAGCGCCCATGTCCGACAAGCCCCGCAGCGACCTCAAGCCCAACACCTTCGAATACGAGATGCAGCCGCTGATCACCCAGAACGGCTTTCGCGAATACGACGCGCGCTGGCTGTTCGGCAAAGAGCTGAACCTGATGGGCGTGCAGATGGTGGGGCTGGGGCTGGGCACCTATTTCCACGAGCTCGGCATCGAGCCGAAGGTCGCCGTCGGCCACGACTACCGTTCCTACGAGATGTCGATCAAGCAGGCGCTGATCATCGGGTTGATGCAGGCGGGTTGCGAGGTCGTCGATATCGGGCTCGGCACCACGCCGATGGGCTATTTCGCGCAATTCGCGCTCGACTGCCCGGGCTTGGCGATGGTCACCGCCAGCCACAACGAGAACGGCTGGACCGGCGTGAAGATGGGGGCCGCGCGGCCGCTCACTTTCGGCCCCGAAGAGATCACGCGGCTGAAAGCCATCGTGCTCGGCCAGGAATTCAAGCCGCGCGCCGGCGGCAGCTACAGCCGCGTCGAGAATTTCCGCGACAGATATCTCGACGAGCTCACCAAGGGCCACAAGCTGTCGCGCCCGATGAAGGTGACGGTCGCTTGCGGCAACGGCACCGCCGGCCTGTTCGCGCCCGAGGCCCTGCGCCGCATCGGCGCGGAGGTTGCGGAGTCTGAGTGCAATCCCGACTACAATTTCCCGAACTACAATCCGAACACTGAAGACCTGCACATGCTGGACGCCATGGCGAAGGCGTTGAAGGCGAACGGCAGCGAGATCGCGCTCGGCTTCGACGCAGATGGCGACCGCTGCGGCGTGGTCGACGACAAGGGCGAGGAGATCTTCGCCGACAAGATCGGCGTGCTCCTGGCGCGCGACATGTCGACGACGCGGCCGGGCGCGAAATTCGTCGCCGACGTGAAGTCGACCGGCATCTTCGCGATCGATCCGATCCTTAAAGAAAACGGCGCGACAACCGACTACTGGATCACCGGCCATTCCTACATGAAGCGCCGCTGCAAGGAGATCGGCGCGCTGTGCGGCTTCGAAAAGAGCGGCCACTACTATCTCTGCGATCCGCTGGGCCGCGGCTATGACGACGGCATCGTCGCCGGCATCGCGATCCTGGAGATGCTCGATCGCGCCGGGGCGAAGAAAATGTCCGATCTCGTCGCCAGCCTGCCCAAGACCTGGAGCTCGCCGACCATGGCGCCCGAATGCCCCGACGACAAGAAATACGCCGTCGTCGACGCGATGGTGAAGGAATACCAGGACGCGCAGAAGACGGGCGAGAAGATCCTGGGCCAGCCGATCAAGGACCTCATCACCGTCAACGGCGTGCGCGTGACGCTCGAGGACGGCACCTGGGGCCTGGTGCGCGCCTCGTCGAACAAGCCCTCGCTGGTGGTGGTGGTGGAGAGCCCCGTGTCCGACGCGCAGATGCACGCCATGTTCAAGGACCTCGACGGCAGGCTGTCCAAGCATCCGGAAGTCGGCGCGTACGACCAGAAGATTTGAGTTCAGGCGAGAGAGGTGCCGCCAATACAGCGTGTTCTCGATCAAGGGTTGATGATAGTCTCCCTTCCGATTGAGACGAGGATCCGCGCATGGTGGCGATGAAATTCTGGCAGGAAAAGCTAAGAAAAATCTATCCCAATACCGATAAGTCTCCCGACTACATAATGGCGCACGTCTACACGGCCTGCAGCGAGCTTGGTCGATATCTGCTGCGGAACGAAAACAATGACCGCCGCGACGAGGCCGTCCTGAAAGCGATCAGCTGGATGATGGCGCTCTCGACGCATTTCAAATTGGACTTCGAGTCGGCAGTTGTCCGCCGGTTCCCGCTCGCGTGCCCATATTGCCTCGATCGCCCCTGTACATGCGATCGGACCGGCAAACGCGCGAAGAGGCATGGCCGCCTGCTGAGTTCAAATGAGGTGAAGGACGAGTTGTCCGCGAAGTACAACGGATTGGTGTTCTCGACTGAAGCGTCGTTTTCGTGGCTGGCTGGGCAATTGGCGGAAATCTACCCTTCCAATCGAGCGTTGCTCACAAAAGGCGGCCAAGGTTACATAGCGGCAAAGTTGCTCGAGGAGGGCGGTGAGCTACATCGCGCATATAGCGTCGTTTTGCTTGGTCGCGGTGACCCGGCTGATATCGGGCGCGAGGTGGCCGACCTGACCGCTTGGGTTATTTCCTGCTGGGATCTCGACGGCGCCGGCAAGAATATTGATGCCGAGGTTGCGAGCACATATGTTGACGGTTGCTATCGTTGCCACAAGAGTCCGTGCGTTTGTCCCACTTATTCCATTACGATGGGGCAGGAAGAGTTGATCGGAGACATAGCCAAATATCTACGTGCGCTAAAGACGGCGGGAGTGCAGCCCAAGGCGGTGGACGAGGCGTTGGCTAGTGTGGATGAAGTCGCATCGGCGCCGACGAAGAAAACCAAAACGACGGCTGCACAGAAAGTTAAGGCCTTGATGTCCGTGCTCACTGGTGCGGAACGGGGCTTGGAAACAGTTGACGGAGTTGTGCAGCATCTAAGCGATGCAGTGGAACACCTTGAACATCTGGTCTGACCTGAACCCGTTCTTGCAGGCGAGTTGGAGCTATGCCTTCTATCGACGAATACAACGGCGCCCACATCACCGTCGTCAATGACGGCAAGCGGTGCATCCATTCGCGCTATTGCGTGCTGAACCTGCCTGAGGTGTTCAAGCCCAATGTCGATGGGCCGTGGATCGATCCCGATGCCGCGGCGACGGAAGCGGCTATCGCGGTGATCGCCAAATGTCCGTCGGGGGCGCTGCGCTGGCGCGGCGAAGCGGGCGGACACGAGGAAGCCCCGCCCGGCGTCAACACGATCCGGGTGTGGGAGGACGGTCCGCTCGCGGTGCAGGCAGAGCTGAGCGTCGCGGGCGACAAGGCGAGCCACCGCGCCACGCTCTGCCGCTGCGGCAAGTCGTTCAACAAGCCCTATTGCGACGGCATGCACCGCAAGTCCGGCTTCAAGGCGACGGGCGAGCCTGAGAGCGGCGAGATCGAAACGCTCGCCGTCAAGAACGGCCCGCTCGCGGTCACGCCGACCAAGGACGGCCCGCTGCATGTCGTGGGCGCGCTCGAGATCTGCGCGGCAAGCGGGCACACGGTCTGGCGCGGCACCGAGACCTGGCTCTGCCGCTGCGGTCATTCCAAGAACAAACCGTTCTGCGACGGCAGCCATGAGGCGGCGGGGTTCAAGGCGGAGGGCGCGGTCGAGTAGCGCTTATTTCGCGTCGTGGAAGATGATGCCCAGCGTATGGCGCTCGCCCGAGCGCAGCACGCTCACGCCGTGGCGCATGGTGACGCGGTAGGGGCCGCGCGTGCCTTCGACGGGGCGATGATTGACCGCGAAGACGACGCCATCCCCCTGGCCGAGCGGCACGACGCTCACGCGCGACTGCATGCGCGGGCGCTGCTCGGTCGCCACGAACTCGCCGCCCTCGAAATCCTTCGACAGCAGGATCGCGACCTGCAGCGGGAAGACATGCTCGCCATAGAGGTCCTGGTGCAGGCAGTTGTAGTCGCCGGGTCCGTATCTGAGCAGCAGCGGCGTCGGCCGCGTCTGGCCCGCGCCGTGGCAGCGCTCCAGGAACGCACGGTGCGTAAGCGGGAAGCGCACGTCGCTCTTGAGACGTTCGCTCCAGCGGTTGGCGATCGGGGCAAGACGCGGATAGAGGCTCTCGCGCAACTCCGCCACCCGCGGCGGCAACGGATAGGCGAGATATTTGTACTCGCCGCGCCCGAAACCGTGCCGCGCCATCACGACCTTGCTGCGAAACTGTGCTTCGTCGTCATAGCTCGCGGCAAGCGCGCGGCATTCCTCCGGCGCGAGCAGCTTCGGCATCACCGCCCAGCCGCAGCCGTCGAGCGCGGCTTCCAGTTCGCCGCTCATGCGGCCTCGCGCGCGAGCAGCCGCTTCTTGCGCTCCACGCCCCAGCGATAGCCAGAAAGGCTCCCGTCGCTTGCGACCACGCGATGGCAGGGCACCGCGACCGCGAGCGGATTGGCGGCGCATGCTTGTGCCACGGCGCGCGCCGCGCGCGGCTCGCCGATCGCCTTGGCGATCTCGGCATAGCTCGCGGTGCGGCCGGACGGGATCTCCTTCAGACCCCGCCACACAAGCATCTGGAACGCGGTGCCGCGCATATCGAGCGGGAAACGCGCGCCGCCGACGAAAGGTTCGAGCGCGCGTGCCGTCTCGATCAGCGCTTCGCTTCCGAAGCGCTTGCGCAGGTCGCGCTTGAGCGCGGCGCGGCTCTTGCCGAACAGGATCGCGCACACGCCTCTTTCGCTCTTGGCGACAAGGGTGAGGCCGAGCCAGGTCTCGCCGATGGCGTAGCTGAGTGCCTCGCGCTCCGGCCTGCAGCGTTTGCAGGGCCGAAAGCCGGCGCGCTCGGCTTCGGCCGCGGTCGTGTGGAAGCGCACGTTCTCCATCTTCGGCCGCGCGGCGCAGCTCGGGCGGCAATAGACCCCCGTCGTCTTGACCGAATAGAAATGCTTTGCCCTGGGCATCGTCATCATGACGTTCTCCTGTCTTTCTCGACGAAGACAGCATTGCCTAGGTCGCACCCCGCTTCGACCCGATCCTTGCGGCCGGCGTCACGCCAGCGCGTCGTAGAGCATGCGCGCCGCGGTCACGGCGACGAAGATCGCGAACGCGCCGCGCAGCCGCCTGCGGTCCATGCCGTGCGCGATCTGCGCGCCGAAGGGCGCGGCGAAGAACGAGATCGGCGCGATCAGGAGAAAGCCCAGCAGGTTGACATAGCCGAGCGAATAGGGGGGCAGGCCGGGCGCGCCCCATCCGCTCAAGATCGCGCCGATGGTGCCGGGGATGGAGATGATCACGCCGAAGGCCGACGCGGTGCCGACCGCGCGGTGGATCGGCATGCCGAACAGCGTCATCGCAGGAACGCCGATCGTGCCGCCGCCGATGCCCATCACGGTCGAGACGCCGCCGATCAGCGCGGGCAGGACCGTGCCCAACGGACCCTCGGGAAGCTTGTCGGCGATGCGCCGCTCCTCGCTCCCAAAGGCGAGCTGCAGCGCGACCAGGATCGCGACGACGGCGAAGACGAGCGTGAGCACGCGCCCGCGCGCGATGCCGGCGAGCGCGCTGCCCGCGACGACGCCGATGAGCATCGGAAGCCACCAGCGGCGCAGCAGCGCCCAGTCGACGGCGCCTTTCCCGTCATGCGCGCGCGACGAGGAGAACGCGGTCGGGATGATGGCCGCGAGCGAGGTTCCGGTCGCGATGTGCATGCTCAAACCGGGATCGATGCCCATCAGCCCCAGCACGTGATAGAGCACCGGCACCACCACGATGCCGCCGCCGACGCCGAGCATTCCGGCCGTGAGCCCGCTGACCGCGCCCGCGATCACAAGACCCAATGCCAAGGTGCCCATCTCGTTCATGGAATATCGCCACGCTCCGCAAGTCAGGCGGCGGCGCGGTCCTCCCCGGGCGCGACATGGGCGAGGGCGTCGCGCAGCGTCTGCAGGTTCGCGCCGCGCAGGTTCGCGTTCTCGGCGATGTGGCGGCGGAACAGGCGCGCGCCGGGTCGTCCGTTGAACAGGCCCAGCATCGGCTTGGTCAGCCGGTTCAGCGCGACGCGCTGCGCCAGTTGCTCCGCCGCGTAATCGACATAGGCGCTCACGGCCGCATCGAACGACACCGCGCTCGCGCCGAAGAAGCGCGCATCGACATCGGCCAGCATCGCGGGCGAGTGATAGGCCGCGCGGCCCATCATCACGCCGTCGACATGGGCGAGATGCGTCTGCGCCTCATCGAGCGTATTGACGCCGCCGTTGAGGACGATCCTGAGCTTTGGGTGCTCCTGCTTCACCCGATAGACGAGCGCGTAGTCCAGCGGCGGCACGTCGCGGTTCTCCTTCGGCGACAGGCCCTCGAGCCACGCCTTGCGCGCATGGACGGCGAAGGTCTTCACGCCGGCGCGCGCACAAAGGCCGATGACGTCGCGCAGCGCTTCTTCCGGGTCCTGGTCGTCGACGCCGATGCGGCATTTGACCGTCACCGGGATGGAGACCGCCGCGCGCATCGCGCCCACGCATTCCCCGACAAGCTCAGGCTCGCGCATCAGGCAGGCGCCGAAGCGCCCGGACTGCACGCGGTCCGACGGGCAGCCGACATTGAGGTTGATTTCGCTGTAGCCGAAATCCGCGCCGATCCTGGCGGCCTGCGCGAGCTTTGCAGGTTCCGATCCGCCGATCTGCAGCGCCACCGGATCTTCGCGGCGGTCGAAGCCCAGAAGCTTCTCGCGGTTGCCGCGCAGGATCGCGTCGGCCGTCACCATCTCGGTATAGAGCAGCGCGTGGCGCGTGAGGCTGCGATGGAGGAACCGGCAATGCCGGTCCGTCCAGTCCATCATGGGTGCAATACAAAATGTATGTGCTTGATTTCGTTGCATTATTCCGATACATTCCAAGGGCTTAGACGGACGCCATCACACTTTTTCGTATCCGAAAATACGACGCTTTTCGCCACGTTTCGACGTCTGAGTGTGATGGATTTGTGATCGAAAACGGTGCTCAGCAATGGCCAACATTCGACAATTAGCATCTGGTCACTGGCAGGTCCAAATCCGCCTCAAAGGGCGCAGGGCGACAGAGACGTTTGTTCGCCGCGATCACGCGCGCGAGTGGGCAACCGAAGCAGAAGGCCAGGTCGATCGCGGACAGACACCGTCCGGTCGTCGCGCGCGGGGCGCGAAGACATTTGGCGCTCTGATCGACCTGCACGTCGACGATATGAAGGATGTCGGCAAACCACCTGGCCGATCCAAGAGCGCAACGCTTGATATGCTACAGCGCGAACTCGGCGCGCTCAGGATCGGGGAGTTGGACCGGGAGCGCCTTGTTCGGTTCGGTCGAGAGCGCGCAAAAAAGGGTGCGGGTCCAGTCACTCTGGGTCAGGACATCGGTGCAATTAAACTTGTCCTGTCGCACGCTGCGGCAGTGCATGGTGTAGAGGTAACAGTCGAGCCAGTGCAGCTGGCGCGCATCGCTCTCAAACGCCTTGGGTTGGTTGGGAAGAGCAATGAGCGGGATCGGCGGCCGACAGAGGACGAACTGATCAGGCTCTTTGGCCATTTTGACTCTAACCCGCGCCAATTGATTCCGATGAGCCGGATCATCAAGTTCGCGATCGCAACCGCTATGCGCCAGGAAGAAATCTGTCGCGTGACGTGGAGCGACCTGAATTCGCGAACGAAGATGCTGACCATTCGGGACCGTAAGGATCCTCGGGAGAAGAAAGGCAACGACCAGCGAATTCCGCTGCTCGGAGTTTCAGGATACGACGCCCTTGCCCTGATCGAAGAGCAGCGGGCCACACGTGGGAATGAAGATGATCGGATTTTCCCGTACGTTCACAAGTCTGCGGGCACCGCATTTACCCGAGCCATCAGAGACCTTGAGATCGAAGATCTGCACTTTCATGACCTGCGACATGAGGGAACGAGCCGCTTGTTCGAGGCAGGGTTTGCGATCCAGCAAGTCGCGCTTGTGACCGGCCACAAGGACTGGAAGATGCTGCGCCGTTATACGCATTTAAAGCCGGAGATGTTGCACGGCCTAGTGAATTCCAGAGCTGCCTAATCGCAAACGGGCGAATTGATCCCGAGACGCTATCGCTGCTGGATTGCCTCAGCGAGCCTTGCGCGCCGGGTGCTTCAGAATCTCGCCACGCCGAAGCGAGCAGGGAGATCGAGGGTACTTATCGGCGTTCATCCGAAGTTGGCGGTCTTGGATGAGGCGGACCTGAATCAATTCGATCAAAAGGGTCATTTCCTCCTACACGAGATAAGTTTGGCAAAGCCGCAAGGCAGCGCTCGTGGCACAACCCACTAAATGGATTGCCGCCAGTGACAAGACCATGCTCAAGCAGATTCTCAATTTCGTGGAGTTGGGGTCTCTCGTCATCGGCGTGCTTGCGGTCTACTTCGCCGTTCGCAACAACACCCGCCAACTCGGGGCGCAGATTTTTCTAGCCTATTCGGACCGTGTATGGACGATCCGGCGCGCGGCGATATTCGACACCAGGAATTCCGAGACCTTTGCCGCCGCGGTATTTCTCGTCTTCGAGCTCTTCGAACTGAAGCGCCGGGGCTATGTATCGCGATCAATCTGGAGCATTTGGGACAACGACATTGCCGACCTATTCCGGAGCGACGCATTCCGCGAGCATTGGGCCGGCATCAGGCCGCGCTTGAAAAACCATCCGCACTTCCTGCGATGGGTCGACGGTCAATTGGATACCTCCAGGCGATCGGGCTCAGAAGCGGGAACGCCGGCTGTTCCTTCGCTCCGCCTTCAAGAGCCTGAATGATCACCATCAAGAGGAGATTTTCCGCAATTCGTAAGGGGCCGTCGGCGCACGGTTTCCATGAGCGACGCGAATAGCGACGAATCTGCAAGTCGGAGGAATTTCATCAAATAACTCAGTCCGTCGAACGGTTACGTTGCCGGCACATCAGATGGCGCATCCGCGAATAGCGACACGGAGATCGAAATGGCTGCAGGCACGAAGAAGGACACCAAGCCGCTCCCGGCACCCAACAGCGACTTTTACCAGTTCGCCGAAACGCTGATTCCGGAGGAGCGGGCGCTTCTGGACAAAGTGCGGACCTTCGCGGAGACCAAGATTGCGCCGATCGTCGACAAGTACTGGGCCGACGACGCGTTTCCGTTCGAACTCTTGCCGGCATTCAAGGAATTGAACATCGGCGGCCTCGGGCTCACCGGCTATGGCTGCACCGGCGGCAGCCAGAAGCTTTTCGGCCTCATTGCCATGGAGTTCGCGCGCACCGACGCGTCCACATGCACCTTCTGGGGCGTACATGACGGCCTTGCCATGGGCTCGATCTATCTCGCCGGTTCGGAGGAACAGAAACAGAAGTGGCTCCCGCCGATGGCCCGGATGGAAAAGATCGGCTGCTTCGGCCTCACCGAGCCGCTGGTAGGCTCGGGCGCTGCCGGCGGCCTGACGACCACTGCGACACGAGATGGAGACACGTGGATTCTGAACGGCCAAAAGAAGTGGATCGGCAACGCGCCGTGGTGCGATATCTCCATCATCTGGGCGCGCGATGTCGCCGATAACCAGGTCAAAGGGTTCATCGTCGAGAACAAGACGACACCGGGCTTCAGCGTCGAAAAGATCGAGCACAAGATCTCCCTGAAGATCGTGCAGAACGGCCTCATCACGCTCGACAACTGCCGCATATCCGAAGCGAATCGGCTTCAAGAGGGCCATTCGTTTCGCGATACGGCGCGGGTGCTGCGTATGACCCGCTACATGGTGGGTTGGGCGTCGACCGGCTGCCAGATGGGCGCTTACGAGGCTGCGCTGAGTTATGCGCAGCACCGCCTCCAGTTCGGCAAGCCGATCGCATCTTTCCAGCTCATCCAGGATATGCTCGCAAAGATGCTGGCCAACATCACGGCCTGCCAGTGCATGATGATGCGCCTCGCGCAGCTCGACGACGAAGGCAAGCTGCTGGACCATCACGCGTCTCTCGCGAAGTCGTTCTGCACCGCCAAGATGCGTGAAACCGTTTCGTGGGCCCGCGAGATGTGCGGCGCCAACGGTATCGTCGTCGACTACAAGGTCGCGCGCTTCTTTGCCGATGCCGAGGCGCTCTATTCCTACGAAGGCACCTTCCAGATGCAGAATCTGATCGTGGGCCGGGCCATCACCGGCTTCAGCGCTTTCGTCTGAGGGAAAGACAAGGTCCAACTCACCCATCGGAGTTCGCCAATGGCCCCGGCCACAGAAACGAAACTGTCGCTCGAGAACGTGCTGTACGAGCAGCGGGGAGATATCGCCTATGTCACCGTGAACCGCCCGAAGGTGCTGAACGCGCTGAACTCAGCGACCTGGGCAGACCTCCTGGCAGCGTTCGAACAGGCGCGCTCCGACGCGAATGTCCGCGGCGTCATCCTGACCGGAGCTGGCGACAAGGCGTTTATCGCCGGCGCGGACATCGCCGAACTCGCCCACCTGTCCGCCGTTGAGGCCGAGCAATCGAGCCGGATCAGCCAGCAGGTGCTCGATCACATCGAAAATTTGGGAAAGCCGGTCGTTGCCGCGATCAAAGGTTTCGCCCTTGGCGGTGGCTGCGAGACGGCGCTTGCCTGCACGATCAGGATAGCAGTCGAGACCGCCAAGTTCGGACAGCCCGAAGTCAAACTCGGCTTGTTGCCGGGTGGCGGTGGCACGCAACGCCTGCCGCGCTTGATCGGCAAGGGCCGCGCGCTCCAGCTCATCCTCACCGGCGGAATGATAGACGCGCAGGAAGCGTATCGCATCGGACTCGTCAACGAGATCGTGTCCGCTGAGCTTCTCCTGCAACGGGCCGAAGCCATTCTCAAGACTATCGCTGCGAATGGTCCCGTAGCAGTCAGGTTCGCACTCTCCGCGGTGAACGAGGGACTGGAGACGAGCCAGAGCGAGGGCCTGGCGCTCGAGGCGGCCTATTTCGGGCTCTGCGCCGGTACCGAGGACAAGGCAGAGGGCACCAAAGCCTTCATCGAAAAGCGCGCGCCGCAGTTTCACGGGCGCTGAACGTCCCACGTCGCAAGGAGACAGCAATGGCAGACGACAACATTTTCTCGGGACTGAAGGTGGTGGACCTGGCGAGCTTCATCGCGGGTCCAAACGCGGCCGTGAT
The DNA here is from genome assembly GCA_021325375.1 of Alphaproteobacteria bacterium. Taxonomy (GTDB): domain Bacteria; phylum Pseudomonadota; class Alphaproteobacteria; order Micropepsales; family Micropepsaceae; genus Rhizomicrobium. Next base: position 196,383 of record JAJPHG010000007.1, read on the forward strand.
GCTGTCCGATTTCGGCGCCGAGGTGATCAAGGTTGAACCGCCGAGCGGCGACCCGTGGAGGCACGGACATCAAATCCCGCCGCAGCCATTCTCCACCGATCCGTATCCCTGGCACATGAGCAACCGCAACAAGCGCGGCATGGCGCTCGATCTGAAATCTCCCGGCGCGCAGCAAGTGCTCGAGAAGCTGGTCAGATGGGCGGACGTGTTCATTGTCAACACGCCACATCCGGCGCGCAAGAAGCTGAAGATCGAGTATGACGACGTCGCCCAGTGGAATCCGCGTCTCATCTATGCAGACCTCACGGGGTTCGGCGAAAAGGGACCGGATGCGGATCTTCCGGGGTTCGACATCACGTCCTATTGGGCGCGCAGCGGCATGCTCTCGATGACGCGCGACAAGGGGCAGCCGCCGACCTGGCCGGTCGCCGGCAGCGGCGACGCCGCGACGGCCGTTGGCTTGTACTCTGCGATCGTGACCGCCCTTTACCGTCGCGAACGTACCGGCAAGGGATCCTATGTGACAACGTCCCTGCTTGCCGAAGGCGTCTGGGCCGCGAGCGTATCGATCCAGGGCGCGTTGTGCGGTGCGCATTTCTACGGGCTGCACGATCGCGAACATCCGGCCAACGCAGCATTGAACGTGTATCGATCTGCCGATGGCGTCTGGTTCGTCCTGATCATCATGCCCGACAAGGTGGTGGCCATCGCGAAGGCGGTCGGTCGCACGGATCTTCTGACCGATCCCCGGTTCTCCGACCCGGCAAAGCTGAAGACGAACATGTCAGAGCTCGCCGCCATTCTTGAAAGCATCTTCGCCTCGCAACCGATGGCGCATTGGTATGAGGTGTTCAGCAAAATCCACGTGACATTCGGTGCCGTGCGGGATCCACTGGATGTCATCAACGATCCTCAGTTGCGGGCGAACGACATCATCGTTCCGCTCGAAGGCGCCGGCGAGAAACTGACCTCGACGATCAGCAGTCCGATCCAGGTCCATGGCGTGGCCAAGCAGCCTGCTAGGCGCGCGCCCGGCATTGGCGAGCACACCCAAGAAATCCTGAATCAGCTCGGATTCAGTGCAAGCGACGTCGATCGGTTGCGGGCCGCCGGCGTCATTCCGAATGTAAGAACGGCTGCTTAGGCACGCGAGCAGGCGCATCGACAGCGAAGAGGCCGCGTACGGCAGCTCGTGCCGCGAAGCAAGGAAGGACGGCAACCGATGACATCGACAGGACCATGCGAGACTTCGACAGCCGGCAAGAAATGCGCCCGTCTGTTCTATCTCGACCTGAGCCAGGGGCGCATCTACGCGATTGACCGCAACGGATCGAACCGCGAAGTCATTGTCACCGACTGCCATCTACCGGACGGCATCGCCATCGACGTTGAGGCCGGACACATCTACTGGACCAACATGGGCGTGCCGAGTCTGGACGATGGTTCGATCGAGCGAGCTGATCTCGACGGCAAAAATCGGAAAGTCATCGTACCGGTCGGTGTTACGCACACGCCGAAACAGATCCATCTCGATCGCGAGAACGGCAAGCTCTATTGGTGCGACCGCGAGGGCATGCGTGTCATGCGGTCGAACCTCGATGGCTCCGTGGTGGAGATATTGATCAAAACCGGCGAGGGCGCGAAAGACGCCCACGATCAGACGAAATGGTGCGTGGGGATCACGCTCGACCAAGCCTGCGGCCACATCTACTGGACCCAGAAGGGCCCGGACAACGCCGGTCTGGGACGAATCTATCGCGCCAATATAGATATCCCGAAGGGCGAGAAGGCCGATCGCCGCTCCGATATCGAAGTCTGGCTCGACAAGCTCCCCGAACCGATCGACCTGGAGCTCGATGTCGAAAGCCGTGTTCTCTATTGGACCGACCGCGGTGACCCGCCGCTGGGCAACACGGTCAATCGGCTGTCGATCGACGCGCAGGCGAACGCCCGTACGCCCGAGATCGTCTTCACGCATCTGATGGAAGGGATCGGCATCGCGCTCGATGCGCCCGGTAACATGATGTTCATGACCGATCTCGCCGGCTCCGTATATGCGGCACGTCTCGATGGATCGCAGAAGAGCGTGCTGCAAGTCGCGCAAGGCAATCTGAGCGGCATCGCCTATGCCGAACTGCCGTCAAAGGAGAGATGATCATGACGATCGACAAGCCCATCCAACAGGTATCCATCATCGGTACCGGCGTCATCGGCGCGAGCTGGGCCGCCCTCTTCCTCGCCAAGGGGCTGAAGGTTGTTGCGACCGATGTGGCGCCCAACGCCGAAATATCGTTGCGCAAGTTCGTCGACGACGCCTGGCCCGCTCTTGAGCAGCTGGGCCTTTCCGGTCACGGGTCCCAGTCGAATCTGAAGTTCACCGCAGCCCTCGCAAGCGCCGTTGAGGGCGCCGACCTGGTGCAGGAGAACGGTCCTGAAAAGATCGATTTCAAAAAGAAGCTCTACGGCCAGCTCGACGTGATGCTCCCGCCCGACGTGATCATTGCGTCGAGCTCCTCCGGCTTGACGATGAGCGAGATCCAATCCGGCTGCCCCAATCACCCGGAGCGCTGTGTCATCGGCCACCCTTTCAACCCTCCGCATTTGATCCCGCTGGTGGAGATTGTCGGCGGGGCAAAGACGTCCGAAGAAACGATCCTACGCGCGGAGAAGTTCTACACCGGCATCGGAAAACGCACCGTCAGGCTTCGCAAGGAGGTGCCCGGACACGTCGCGAACCGGCTGCAGGCCGCCCTGGCACGCGAGGTCTACCACCTCGTCGCCGACGATGTCGTCAGCGCTGCCGACGTCGATACGGCCCTTTGCTGGGGTCCGGGCTTGCGTTGGGGGATCATGGGGCAGCTTCTCCTCAATCACCTCGGCGGCGGCGAAGGCGGCATCGAGCACTTCTTCCACCAGTTCACCGGCCCGATGACCGCATGGTGGAAGGTGCTTGGCGCACCGGTCCTCACGCCCGAGGTGCAAGCGAAGCTCATCGCCGCCGTCTACGCAGAAGTCGGATCGCGCTCGATCGACGAACTCGCGGCTGAGCGCGACAAGCTGTTGCTTGGTCTCTTGCGCCTGCGGGCAACCCAACCCTGAGGCGACCGATGCCCAAGACAAACGATCCACCCCATGTCGTTATTGTGGGTGGTGGATTTGCCGGACTCACTGCGGCGCGCTCGCTTGCGCGAACGCCGGTCCGGGTTACGCTGATCGACAGACGCAATCATCACCTCTTCCAGCCCCTGTTATATCAGGTCGCCACGGCTGGGCTTTCACCGGCCCAGATTGCGGCACCGATTCGATCGATTGTCCGCAAGCAGAAGAACATCGACGTCATGCTGGGTGAGGTCACCGGCATCGACGCGGATCGGCGTGAGGTACTCCTGGATGAAGTGCGCGTTCCCTTTGACTACCTTGTGCTGGCCACCGGCGCGCGCCACTCCTATTTCGGCCACGACGACTGGGAGCCCTTCGCACCCGGTCTCAAGTCGATCGAGGACGCAACGGACATCCGCCGCCGTATCCTGACGGCGTTCGAGAAAGCGGAGTGGGAGAGCGACGCCGCCACCCGAACGGCACTTCTCACCTTCGTCATCATCGGCGGCGGACCGACCGGCGTCGAACTCGCAGGCAAAGTCGTCGAAATCGCTCGACATGCCCTGCGCCGTGATTTTCGTAACATCAATCCAGCTGCCGCGCGCATCATGCTCGTCGAAGCGGGCGCTCGCCTGCTCGCCGCGTTCCCGCAGACTTTGTCGGACGACGCCAAAGCGCGGCTCGAAGCGCTTGGCGTAGAGGTGGTGCTCGGCAAGCCAGTGACGGCCTGCGACGCGGACGGTGCCGTCATTGGCGGCGCACAGACGCGGGCGCGGACGATTGTTTGGGCCGCGGGGGTTGCGGCCTCGCCGGCCGCGCACTGGCTTGGCCTGCCTGCTGACCGGGCCGGACGCGCCCTGGTGGACGGCAACCTGGCTGCGCCGGGACACGACGCAATGTTCGTTATCGGTGACACAGCGTCGGTGAAAGACTCGGGCGGAAAGCCGGTGCCGGGTCTCGCATCGGCGGCAAAACAGCAGGGCGCTTATGTGGCGGATGCCATCAAAGCAAGGCTTTCCGGCAGAAGCGTAGGCCCATTCGCCTACACAAATATGGGCAACCTCGCCACGATCGGCCGTAACGCTGCCGTCGTGCAATTGTCGAAAATCCAGCTGACGGGGTTTGTTGCGTGGCTGTTCTGGTCGCTCGTCCACATCTACTTCCTCGTCGGATTTCGGAACCGGATCATCGCGGTTGTCGATTGGATCTGGACCTATCTGACATACGACCGTGGGGCCCGTCTTATCACCGGCGGACAGTCCGCGAAGAAGCCGGTCGGACCTGCGTCATGACCGGCCAGCGATCCGACAACCCACGGGCTTCCGCGGCGACCCCGACGGAAGGCCGGGTAGTCGCGTTCGGCGCGGCTTGGGCGTCGGTCGTGCCTGCCGCGTTGACCGGTGAAGAGAGCGCCAGCGACAGGCCGTCGCAAGGTGTATGGGATTCGAAAAAGGAAACGTCTCGGAACACCCAGCACTGAGCGACTGCGTTTCCCGGGAGTAGAAGCGCACCACCGCGCTGGAGGACACGACGATAACGATACAAAGGTAGGGAAAAGGTCGGATGGCAGTCAGCGCGTCGTTCGCAGCGGCAATCCGCCCCAATATCACTATGCTGCTGCTCGCCTTGAATGGCGGATATGTCGATACAATGAGCTTTCTCGCGCTGCACGGGCTCTTTGCGGCGCACGTCACCGGGAATTTCGTGACGCTCGGTGCTTCCCTGGTCCTCGGGACAACGGGCGTGGCCGCTAAGCTGATCGCGCTCCCCGTTTTCTGCATCGGAGTCGTCGTTGCGCGTCTGTTGCGCTACCATCTTGAGCAACGAGGTCGCCCCGTTCTTCGGTCGCTTCTCCTCATCCAGCTCCTTCTCCTCAGTATCGCTGCGGTCTTCGCCGCGAAATTCGGTCCGTTTCCAAATGGCGACGGTATTGGTGCCGTTGTCACCGGCATGACGCTTGTAGCAGCCATGGCGATCCAGAATGCCGCCCACCGGGTGCACTTCCCGACGTCGCCGCCGAGCACGGTGATGACGGGCACCACGACCGAGATCATGCTGGATCTGGCGGACTTGCTTCACGGCGAGTCCGGCGAGGCGCGCAAGACGACGAAAGCGCGGATGTGGCGACTGTGCCAAACCGTTCTGGTCTTTGCAGGCGGTTGCGCCTCTGCAGCCGTTCTCTATGTGATCGGGGGCGACCTAAGCTTCCGCGCGCCGCCCGTCATCGCGTTGCTCACCTTGGTCATCGCGCCACGCGACGTCGAGCAGACAACGTCAGTTCTGCCAAGCACAAATCGCCCGTAACTCCGAGGAGACAGAAGATGACCAACGCAGCCGCCAAAACCCGCCGAACCGCCCCGCTCAAGACACCATCCAGTCTTTCTGGCAACGCTAGCAAAAACATTTCGGCCGCTCTCACCGCCCTTTTGGCAGACATGTTTGCGCTTTACGTCAAGTCGAAGAATTTCCACTGGCACATATCAGGACCGCACTTTCGCGACTATCACCTTCTGCTCGACGATCAGGCGACGCAGATATTCGACACGACGGACGCGATCGCAGAACGCGCGCGAAAGATCGGCGGAACAACGATCCGATCGGTCGGCCATATCGCCAGGGTAAAGCGTCTGCTCGACAACGACGCGGACTATGTGACGCCGCAAGATATGCTGGCGGAATTGCGCGAAGACAATATGCAGGTCATCTCATGGCTGCGCGAGCTTCATGTGCTCTGTGATGAGTACGGGGATGTCGCGACCGCCAGCTTGCTGGAGGTGTGGATCGACGAAGCGGAACGCCGTGTATGGTTCCTGTTCGAGAGCGGACGGGAGCGCGGCCCATGACCGAGACACAAAGGCCGGTGACAGTCACCGAAAACGGTCGCACGACGTATGCGCAAACTGTGAGGATCGGCCAACACCTGCTCACTGCGGACGAGCCACAGGCAAGTGGCGGCCAGGACGCGGGACCATCGCCTTACGAATATCTCCTGGCGGGCCTCGGGGCTTGCACAATCATGACAATCCGCATGTACGCCCAGCGCCATAACTGGCCCCTTATCCGCACAACCGTCGAGCTCCGGCATGAAAAGGTCACATCGCCGAGTGGTTCTGCGATCAACGACCAATTCCATCGGGTCATTCACCTCGAGGGCGAGCTCACGGACCAGCAACGATCGCGGATACTGGAGATCGCCGAGCATTGTCCTGTAGGTGGGACGCTGCGCCACGGCGCAATTATCGATACCGCTCCGGCCGGAAATCTCGATGGCGCGTGAGTCTGTGGCCACCGCTTGGTTGGTCGTGAGGTGGCCTTCCGAGACTCCATGACGGCAGATTCGTGCTTCGTCTGAAATTTCTTGGACAAACGGGTAGGCAAAAAGCACGGCTATGCAAGGCTTTGGGCGAGTGAGCGTTGTATTCTGACAGATAGATGCCGGATGCCGTTAAGGCGTCGGCAATTGCGGGCTCCATGCAATAAACGTGTCCGCCAGGCAATGGAGGGGCAGGTGTTAAACGACCCGACCAAGTCGGCTGAGTCGCCGGCTGGTGGTCATGTAATCGAATCCGTCACACGGTCCCTAGCTGTGCGCGAAATCCATCACCGGATAGCCAATGCGTTGGCGCTTCTGGTCGCGAGCATGCGCTTGGAACTCAAGTCCGCCGGCGGGCAGGAGTTGCAGGAGGCCCTACTGCGTCATGAGCGGCACATCATGGCAATAAGCGAACTTCATCAGTTCTTCGCAACCGATAACGGAAATAGCGAAGTTTCGACGCTCTCCTATTTCGAGCGCCTCTGCGATTTGCTCGCGCGCGCCATTCTCGAGCCTATGCGCATCGGTTGCGAAGCCTCCATATGTGATCGGGCGCTGCCGGTCATCCGGTGCGAGCAGCTCGGCTTGATTGTCACGGAGCTCGCCACCAACGCCGCGAAGCATGCCTTTCGCGGCGCCGGAGGCGGCCGCGTTCGCATAGACCTATCGTCTCAGGGAACAAGCTGGTCATGCATCGTCTCCGACAATGGCGTCGGCATGCAGCGTCGGGAACGCGGTACCGGCTCTCAGATCGTGGACGGACTGATCGAGGGATTGGGCGGATACTTGCACGTTCAGACCGGGTCCGAAGGTACGGCGATATCTCTTACGTTCAACGCGTAGAGGACGCCTGTGCTGCGGTAACGATTCGGAAAATCAAGGCCGACGCACAACGGAGCCGGCCAGCTCAATCGGGAGCTTATGCCGCAAGCTCCTATCGGATGGTGGCCGTACCTGCGGTCGCGGCGCTTTGCAGATTCTATCCTTCTTGGCCAAACAGACCAATTTTGGCAATTTTGTGCCGTTTTCGGATGCCCATTGCGGGTGGCGGCGGTATAAATGCAGGGTCTTCCTGGCCCGTTGGATCAACCAATCGGCACTCACATCCTTCGGGCGTTGCTTGGGCTCAACCGTGAACCAACAGGCAAACAATTCGCGGGATCCGCCGAACAACTCTGGGGGGGCGTTTGGCAGCAATCTGGCTGCTCATTTTCATCTGAATGAGAGCGAACACGTCTCCTCGACATGGCCTGGCGAAAACCTTTTCGCGATCACGCGCCTGCGGTCCGACATCGGCATCCCGGATCGCACAACGAGCGTGCCGAGCGAGGCGGCGCTGCATATTTCGGTTTCGATCCTGCCGGTCCCTCTGCGTGCTTACGATCTTTGGATCGACGGAAAGGCGATAGATGTTCCCTACATCCCGTCGCTGCGCACGAGCGTCATGGATCTTCAGGCCGATCCTATCTGCTGGGTCGGCGCCGGCTTCGACTATGTGCATTACCACGTGCCCAAAGCCGGCCTCGACGAGATCGCGAGAGAGCACGGGATAGAACCAGTCAGCACCTACAAATTCGTGATCTGCGAACATGACATCGTGCTCGCGCAACTCACGCGCCACGTCCTGCCGCTCATCGGTTCGCGCGACTGGAAGGGGTCGCTTGCGCTGGACCAATTCAGCCTGATCCTCGGCGCGCACGTGCTCGCAAACTATGCCGGGCTTACCTCCTTACAGGTCGTAAAAAGAGGTGGATTGGTTCCTTGGCAAGAGAAGCGCGCCGTCGAGATGATGACGGAAAGCCTCGAAGGGAAATGGCGACTTTCCGAGTTGGCTCGCGAGTGCGGCCTTTCGGTGAGTCACTTTGCACGTGCATTTCGGAAAAGTTTCGGCACGTCTCCCTATCGCTGGCTGCTGGAACGCAGAATCGATCGTGCCAAATCGCTGCTGGTGACGACCGATTTTCCACTAGCTGATATAGCTTTACGGTCGGGCTTTTCCGATCATGCATCATTCACGCGTGCATTCAGCCGGATTGTTGGCGATAGCCCAAGCCGATGGAAACGCGTTGTGAAGTCAAGAGCCTGAGAAATCAACGATCGCGAGAAGAAGCCAGCTTCGCCACTTGCGTGTGGTGTTCTCCCGAGAGGCTGGAAATCTGTGCTCCACCAAGCTTTGGTCGAAACTCAACGTTCTTGCAATTCAGAGCACGAGCGTAAAAGCCAAAGCCGCTACAAGCATGACATGCTCCCTTCAACAACTTGCCGCCGAAACGCCCCCTCCACCCCAGCCCGGCGGTCTGGCGGGCCGGGCCTCCCCCAATGCCCGGCCCGTCCTTTTGCATGGCGAGCAACTCGGGCGAACAATATCGACCAGCCACCGTTTGACTTATACCGTTCTACCCAAGCTGGGTCACGATGTGGGAGAACCGCGTATCGCTAAGTTTGATCGCCGCACATCTGGGGCCATTGAAAGTTGGCGCCGGCGCTGCCCGCCCGGGCAGCGTGAGGATACAGATATCACTGTGCCATCCGTCTACTCTGGCGCCGCGCTCAAAATACCTGTCGCAAGCGCCAGCGAGGCGGCAGCCGACAAGGCGGTGCTATAGGCTTCGGCGGCGGCATCGCGCGCGTGCAGCAACTGCATCTCCGCCAGGGTTACGTCGGTGATGGAGCCCACGCCGTGGCGCCAAGACGCAAGCGCCGCATCAAAAGTCGTTTGAGCGGCGGCTTCGAGGACGTGCGCGGCGCGCCAGGTAGCGATGCTTGTCTTCACGGCGTTCTGCGCCACGACGATCTGACGTGTGGCCTCGGTGACGGCTTGCGTTGTAAGCGCAACGGTGCGGTCGCTGTCTGCGCGCGCCTGCTCGACGTTGGCGTCGCGGATGCCGCCGTCGAAGATTGGTATCTTGATGCCGACCAACACGGTCACGCCCGAGCGATGGGCGGACAGATTGGTCGCGGGAAGTTGATCTGCGCCGAGCGAGAACGCGCCGCTGTCGAGACTCGCAGTCGCGTATGAGCCGGTCGCCGACACGAATATCTTCGGAAGATACTCTGCCTGCGCGGCCTCGAGGCGCGCCAGGCTCGCCAAGCGTCCGGCGTTTGCGGCCTGGATGTCGGTGCGCCGCGCCAGCGCATCGGCTACGACCTTGTCGATGTCTGAAACGACCGCTGCATTGAAGTCGTGCAGCGGCGGATCGGCGACCGCGACCTTTGTGAGGGGCGAGATACCCATGGCGGTGAGCAGAGCCACATAGCTGTCATCGGCTGCGCCATTCGCCTGCACCAGCGCGAGGTTCGCCTGTGCCGTGGCCTGACGTGCCTGCGCCACTTCTACAATCGTTCCGATGCCGTGGCGTAGGCGATCTTCCGCGGCGGCCTGCACCTCCTGCGCATCCTTGACGGCGGTAGTCGCGTTGATCAGCCGCGCGCGGGCAGCCGCATGCGCATAGAACGCGAGGCTTACCTTGTAGATGACATTCTGGTGCTCTGCTGTGAAGTTGATATCGGCCAACGTTGCATCTTGCCGTGCTGCTTCCAGCCGAGCCGAGCGCTGGCCGAAGTCGAATAGCAGCCACTGAAGCGTCAAAGCTGAGACGGCAGCGGACGCGGTATTGCCGTTAGCGGTTGAAACCGCGGTGCGGCCTTGACCCGACTGATAGCCGCCGAGCACCAATGCCGATAGGTTCGGCAGAAACGTCGCCTCCACGAGCCCCTCACGCTGTGCAGCGATGCGCGCTTCCGCCCAAGCGACGCGTGTAGCCGGATTGGCGGACTGAGCAATGTCGATCAACTCTGGCAGCGTATAGGCATGCCGCAGATCGAATTGCGCGGGCGCGGTCGGTAGCGAAATATTTGTGTTCGGCGGCAGGACGTACGTGTCACCGACCCACGGACGGTCCGGACGCACGGGCGCCAGATCCTCGGCGAATGCCGTGTTGCCGCATAGCACGGCTGCGGAAACGAAAACTATCTTCACGTTAGGCATCTTGCCTCCCTTGCGCTGCCATGACCGCAGCGTCCTGTTCCAGCTTGTGCAGATGCGCTTCGATGATTGCCTGCAGTGGGCCTGTGGCCGCCTCCCGTGGACCGGCATTGAACGGATCGGAGGGTCTTTCAATCGCATGAGCAATGCACTCAACGCGCGGGCCTAGCGATGGCATGGCGTGATGTTCCAGGAAGAGCGGCCCCTGCAACTGGGCGACAGCCTGGACGGCGTCTTCGCGGGCGGCGAGCCAGTCCGGCGACGGGCGGACGCGTGCCGGTTCATAACGCGCGAGCGAAAGATCGCTTGCTACTGCCGCGATTGCGGCGCCGACTGACGCAGGTGCTGTCGCCAACATTCGCACCGCACGCGCCAGCGCAGCGTCGACGCGCGCTGCAATGCTCACGGGATATATGTTGGTGAAGACCAGGTAGGTGACGATATTGCCGACAAGAATGCCGACGACGCGGTCGCGCGCGATCGCAAGATCGAACTGAGGCCCGTTGCCCTGCACCACGCAGAGGAAGAAGGCGAAGGCGATCTGGAAGCCGGCGTAAGCGATGCGCGGACTCGAGCCCGCGATATAAGCTGAGACAAAGGCGCCAGCGAAGACTAGGAGCATCAGCTCCCCGATCGACATGAGATGCGGCAGAAGGAAGATGATCACGGCCAGCCCCGTGCCGGCGCCGATCAGGCACCCGGCGATGCGTAGGCTCAGCTTCTCGATGGTTTCAGCGGTGGTGGTGAGCGAGACGATGAAGACGGTGATGAAGCAGGTATGAATGCCGGGCCAGTCGAGCACCGTATAGAGGAAATAACAGAACATGGCCGCCGCTGTGGCTTTCAGCGCGTAACGGACATGATCGGGATTCGTGAAGGCGTCGGCTACGAGGAACCCGCCTTCGCTAGCCGCCGGCTTGGCGGTCTCCGGCGGGCTGGTGAAGACGGCGAGTATTCGCTTGATCTCGGCGAGCATCGCCGCGGCAAGAGGCTTCATAACTGGCTGCGATGCGATGTCCAAATCGATATCGACCGGATAGAGGCCGCGATCCAGAATGGCCGCCATGGCGTCCAGCTTTTCCGCGATGGCGTCGCTAAGCTGCTGCGGCAGCATCGAAACAGGGTAGCGCGCGATGATGTTGACAATCGCCAGCAGGCGCATGCTCGACGCGGCGGCGCCGCGAAGGGCAGCGATATCTTCGGGTGGCGAGGTCTTTTCAACGGCGGCGAGGCGCAGCGCAGCGTCGGTCGGCCCGCTTCCTTCGCCAACGACCTCCGTGACGCGCCGATGCACCAGCGCATTAGGGCGGCGCAGCATCTGGGCCGCAAGCGACAAGCGCCAAGCGATCAACCGGCCGGCCAGCGTTCGGGGCTTGATGCCGACGGCGAGGTTTACCAGGATCGAAACGCAAGCCGGAATACCGACCAAGAGCCAAGCATAGAGTAGCGCTCGCGTCCCCGCCTCGCCGACCGGCGCGAGCGCCAGCACGTCGAGCGCATAGGCGACGATCAGGGCCATGATCCCGCCTATCGCACTCAGCTTGCTGGTGGATGCCAGGAAGAGGAACGCAAAAGCCGTGAGCGCCATCGCGATAACGCGCCACATTGAATCGTTCAGCACCGCCGCGGCGATGAGGAAGATCAATCCGACTAGCACCGTGAGGAGCGCGAGCAGCACCAGACTGAGCAGGAGGCTGGTGGCGCGTTCCTTCTGATTGAGGAAAAAGACGATGTAGATCGTGAGAGCAGCCCCAGGGGTCTGGTAGATCTCGACCGCCAGAACCGTGAGCGCACATATCAGCGCTATGCGAAGCGCAAAGGCGATCTTGCCCGGGCGCGGCTCAAGAAAGAACGCGAGATCGTCGCGCCAGCGATCAATCGCAGCGTGCACCATGCTTGACCTCGACGACGGCGCTGGCACCCAGGCGCGCCGCACGCTCCGGCGGCTGTTCCAGGCGGATGCGGACCGGGAAACGCTGAGCGACCCGAACCCAGTTCAACGAGCGCTCTACGTAAGGCGCGGAACGGGGCAGATTCAGTCGCTCAGTATCGAGCACGCCCCAGCCAATGCTGTCGACCACACCCTTGATCGGCTCGGACCTCGCGGCCATCGAATATACGGTGGCGCAATCACCGGGCGCGATGGAGTCGAGTTCGGTTTCGCGGAAATTGGCGACGGCATACCAATCATCTGTCGCTATCAGTGTGAAAAGCGCTTGGCCAGGCAAGGCAAATTCGCCGCTTGTGGCGACAAGTCCTACAACTAGCCCGTCGTGCGACGCACGCACCGTGGTGTCGGCGAGATTGCGCCGTGCCAGCGCCAGCGCCGCCTGCCGCGCGGCGACTGTAGCTTCGGCGGCGGCTTCCGTGTCGATCGCTTGGTAGGCGGCGGATTGAAGTTCGCGCGCTTGACGTGCGGTGGTGGCCGAGGTGCGCGCGGCGACCTCCGCCTGGTCGAGTTGAAGACTCGGCACGTATCCCGCGGCCGCTAGCGGACGCAGGCGCGCAGCGGTGCGGCTGGCAAGCGCTGAGGTAGAATTGGCACTCACCGCCTGGTCGGCGGCGACCGTGGCGTTGGAGCGTTGGGTCGAGAGAACCCGGCGCTGAGTCGCGAGTTGCGCTTCTGCAAGGCGCAGGTCGGCTTCGGCTTGGGCTACCGCGAGGCGATACGGAACCGGGTCGATCTGGAATAGCAGCGCGCCCTTGCGCACGCGCATGTTCTCTCGGACGCCAATGGTTACGATACGGCCACCCACCGCCGACGCGACATGAACAACGTCAGCGTCGATGGACGCGTCATCGGTCGATGGTCGCTGCGCGCCGAGCAGATAGACACCACCCGCGAGCAAAGCGGCTGCAACAACGACCGACAACGCGACCAATCTGGCTCGCGTGGAAAAGGATGTAGTTCCGGCTGCCTTCATCACGTCACCCGTAGAAGACGAGCCAAGCGACCAACGCGAAGGAGAGGCCGATTGCGGAGCAGACCAACAACTGATGCGGCACGGATTGTGCGAGACCCATCGCGAGGAACGAGGCTCGTGCGATCAGGGATGCGGCGATGCCAAGCAAGCAGCAAAGCATCCACGCCGGAAAGTACGAACCGAACAAGTAAAGTGTCGGTCTGGCGCTGCATCCCGTCAGCAGGAGCGTCGTCAATACAATGCTGGTTTGCGCTGCCGTTCGCATGCCTCAGCTCAGACCGGCCAAATGCTCTTGGTGAGCACCGGCTTTTGACTTGCGGCAGTTCGCGTCGCTCCGTTCTCGCCGCCATACAGCTGGTGTCTGGGCATAGCGCGGGCGAAAAAGCTTGCAGAGATGGGCCTGGTCCGTAAATCCGCAGCGCACTGCGATATCGCTGAGTGAGAGGTCGCTCGTCAGCATCAAGCGCTCTGCCCGCTCCAGCCGCTTCCGAACCAAGTGGGCGTGCGGTGTTTCCTGAAATGTGCGCCTGAACGTTCGGCAAAAGTACGCTACGCTCAGCTTCGTTACAGCGCTCATTTCTCTAAGAAGGATCGGTTGATCCAGCCGCGCCTCGATGAAGACATGCAGCCGACGAATTTGCCAGGCGGCAAGACCACCGGACCTTTTCTCAGGTTCGGCATCAGCCGACCGGCGCTCGATTTCCACACGCAGAAGGGACGCCGCGCGATTCAGTAGCGCTTTCGCGGCCTCGTGGTCAGCATCGAATTCTCTCCGGACATTGTCGAGCAGATGCACGAGGTTTGGCAGAAGGCTTGGCTCCTCCGGCGCGCCAACGTTCTTGGTAGTGAAGGGAGGAGAACAAAGCATGGGCCGCCATGTATCGGGATTGAGTCTCGACCCCGCCACAATGGAGCCATGGCCGCGTTCCGCGGTGTTACGTGTTGTTAGTTCGTGTTGTAAAATGACAGAGCCGGTCCCCTCCAAACGGAGAAGCGGGCCTTGGCGCTCGCGAAAACGCCTCATTGGGAACGGGGTACCGAGCCGTTTTGGCACTTCGACGCAAGATTTGGTCGTTCTTGACCAGATCGAGCGGAAAACCGGCCTCATGGGCCGTCTCACGCCCGCCGCTATTTCGTCAAATCCTGCAGAACGACGAATTCACTGGTCGAGCAGGACATCGAGAAGCGGTAGCCGTCGCCGACCTTTATCGGCGCCATCTCTTGGAGTTCTTCGCCAATTGCTTGGGGAAACTCCAGCTGCGCCTCACCGCACCAGACATCGATGACTATTAAATCATCGTGCGCAACCCTCACGAGCTCATCAATCGCCGGCTGGTCGCGCATTCCGACATTGAGATTGGGAAAGTATCGTCTATGAACGAACGGGCGCCCCAGGATGGCGAATGCGTCCCCATCGTCGCGCCGCAACGTCAGAGATCCGTGCGCCAACCGCTGACCGTGAACAGAAAGACTGGCGCCAAACCTAGTTTCGGGGGCAATCATTGCCGCAGCCGGTCCTGGTACCGGAAACGTTCTCGTCTGAAAGATGCTCCCCAGTCGTTTCGGACTGCCTTTGAGCCATCCTCGCGCGAGCGACGCATCGTTGTCGGCAAATGCATAGGGTATCCAAGACACTGGCGTCTCTTTCCAGAGAGCGTCGACAAGCAAGTAAAACTCCCGACACTGATAGCGTGCCGGATCGAGTAACTCGTCGTCCCGAGCTGTAAACTGGCAGTCGGCAAATGCCGCGATCACGCGTCCGTTGCTTTCAACGTCCGGGGCAAGGCCGGGCGGAAGCGTGGCCGCCACCGCTGTCGGCTCGGCCCAGAATTCAAGCGCGATGATGTCGCCAGCGATATGCCAAGGTGGGGCGGCAACTATATTGGCCCTGCCCAACGGCGAGAGCGGAGGCGCGAAACCCTGCAACATGTCCCTATTTCCTCAGCACCGGATCGACTGGTGACGAGGCTAAGTTGCGCCGTTTGCTTGGACTATGCTTGTAGGTGCGAAGCTCGATTTGGAAGATCTTGCAACGCGAAGTACCCGTTTCGAGCCCTATAGCGTCTCAAGGAGCAGACGAAGACAGGTCAGCACCGTTCCGGCTTTCGTGCGAATGCAGGCAACTGCTCGCGTGGCGACGCCGCACGACATCAATCTCCCCTGCGTCGGCCAGCATTTCGCGGGCATAGACTCTCGTCGTCTCGAGTAGCCGGTATCGCGCACCTTTATCCGACCGATTGACGCATACAAGCGATTTCAACACGAGTTCGGCCAAAGAATGCGAGGTGTCGACGCCAGTCTCAACGTCATTTGCGACGATGATCGCCTCCTCCAGTGTGAACTCATCTGAAAATATGGACAGTGCACGCAGGGTGCTCCGCTCGGCTTCCGGCAAGAGACGATAGCTCCACTCCAGCATCCCACCGAGCGTATGATGTTTTAGCGGAGCGGCGCGACGGCCAGGCCATGTCAGCGAGAGGCCATTGTTCTCCAACATCTGATCAAGCCTCTCGAAGCCGAAGATCTGGGCTTGAGAGGCCGCCAACTCGATCGCGAGCGCCAGACCGTCCAGCCGGCTGCAAATCCGCGCAACAAGGTCTGCCTCGCCGCTGGAAGCGATGGCGTCATTCGCTATACCGGCCCGTTCTACAAAAAGTTGCGCCGCCGGATACGACAGAACTTCTGCAGGGGATAACCCCTTGTCCCTGGGAGGGGAAGGTAGCGCACCCAGTTGAAAAACCCACTCACCTTCAATGCGCAACACCTCTCGGCTCGTAACAAGAGCGCTGATATCCGTCGCGGTGATGATCTTGTGTAAGAGCGTGGCAACCGCATCAATTAGGTGTTCGCACCCATCCACGATCAGGAGCATCTGCCGCGACTTCAGCATGCTCACGATGCCGCCGGTGCGATCTTCGTTTCGCGGCGGCAGCCCCAACACGGCCGCGAGTGCTTCCTCAACCCTGTTCGGATCTTCAACCGATGCGAGTTCGACGACGTACACGTTGCCCCGAAAGGATTCTTCAAGGCGGTTCGCGACGGCGAGTGCCACGGAGGTTTTTCCCATCCCGCCGGGCCCGGTGACGGTAACGACTCTTTGAGCACGTACGAGTTTGGCAATCTCGACGACAACCTCGTCGCGTCCAACGAGTTTTACTGGCGATGTTGGAGGGGCAATCCTCTCAGCCAACGCAAGGGATGGCATCCCCGGCAGATCGACATCGTCGCTGCGAGAAATCGGGGCAGCGAAGCAGTACCCGCGACCCGGGACGTTGACGATATATTTCGGTTCACTGCCGCTCAACACTTTGCGCAAGGCGGTCATCTGAAACCGCAGATTGCCTTCTTCCACGGCTATGCCAGGCCACGCAGCATCGAGAAGCGCACGATGACTAACAACCCGGCCCGGATGTTCGAGAAGATGCGCGAGTATATCGAAGGCCCGGCTACCTATGTGAAGCGGTACGCCGTTTCGCTCTAGCAACCGTCGCGCTTTGACCGCACGAAATGGCCCGAACGAGATCACCCAATTTTTTGTATTACCGACCATCTTGGCGACCTCCTGCGGCAGTTGGGAAAGAGTACCGTGATTGATCGCGTCGCGGTGCTCGAAGACCCTCGAAGGGCGATTTCGGTCGGGTTTCTTCTGTTGGTCCACAGGATCACCAAAGTGTTTGTTCACCGCCGATCGCCGATCGAAATGACGCGCCGCCCAAACAGCCGCGCGTCAACAGATAACGCGCCAGGACCGAGCAGGGCGAGCGCTAGCGAAGCGACACCGCTGAGGCCGACCAGGGGGCCGAGCGGAGCAGGCAACCCAGCAAATCCGGCCATCCCTCCAATGAACAGAGCGACAGCCCAAACCCGCATCCCGGACCCAGTTACAAGACCCAACGCAGCAATCCCGGCGACCCACTGACCCCAGCCGGGAAGCGCCACAACTCCCGCGAATGCTAGGAACAAAAGCTGACCGCCGAGCGAAAGCCGCAGAATCAGCAAAGCCAGCCCAGCCGCACCCGTAGGGTAGATCGAGATGGCAGAGCCCATGATTCAACAGTAGCAATATTTCCGATCTGCCAAATCCTCCGTCTTGGGTAAGGCCTAATCATCAATTTTGAGGATCGCCGTCTAGCAGTGCTGATAAGATGTGGACGATTCATGCCGCCGGATGCCGCCGCGAGGAAGCAGACGCCACATGCGACGCTTTTTGAGAGCGCTCATCGCACTTTGCGCCTTGTGGCTGAGCTCCGTTTCGGCATCGTTTGCGCTCGTGCCAAACGTCGATATTCATCAGCTCGAGCATACGCGCTGGACGATCGGTGATGGCGCCCCTCCGGACATCTGGGGATTGGCTCAGGGACCAAGTGGATTTCTTTGGCTGGCGACGGGCGCTGGCCTCTACCGCTTCGATGGAGTGAAATTCGAACGCATTCTTCCCTTAAGTGGCGAGTCGTTTCCGTCGCTTGATATGACCTCCCTGGTTATTTCGCCAAAGAGTAATATCTGGCCTAGGGTCGACATTTGGATCGGCTATTTCTCGGGCGGTGTTAGCGAGCTTGTGGACGGTAGACTTAAGAATTATCCAGAACTGGACGGCGTTCGAGTTCAACACGTCTATAGCTTGGCGATCGATCACGTTGGTGATGTCTGGGCCACTTCCACGGAAGGGCTTTTTCGTTTTCACCATGGCCACTGGGAGCGTATCGGCCAGGCGTGGAACTACCCCTATGAGCGAGCCGCCTATCTTCATGTCGCGCGCGACGGAACCGTTTGGGTAACAGGTTCGACGCTGGCCTACCTGAGACCTGGCGCAACGAAATTCAAGAGCCTCGACATCTCGCTTCACAAATACTCGCCGCTGGCGGAAGACCCAGCTGGGCGGATTTGGATTTCGGACACCACGCTGGGGATATTGCCAGTCGATGAAGCCCTGAAACGACCACCTTCAGATAAGAATCTCGAAAGCTCCGATCTCGTCCGTGCCAAAAGGATCATGTTCGACAGCAACGGAGTATTGTGGGGGACAGACGCCGACCACGGCGATAGCGGTGGTCTATTTCGGGTGCGTTCACCCAATGGTTGCCATCACCCGATCCTGCAAAGCGACGTAACCGAGAGGTTCGGGGAACGAGACGGCCTGACGTCCAACCACACAGGGCAGTTGCTGGAGGACCGCGAAGGTGATGTTTGGCTGGGAACCAATCTCGGCCTCAACCGCTTCCGCGCGAACAAATTTACGCTTGTGCAGGGCTTGCCCACGATTGCTGAATACGGCTTTCGCTTGGCGAGCGACCGAGAAGGGAACGTACTGGTATCGGCTGCGGGTGCAATTTACCGCGTTTCCGCGCGAGCTCCTACGAAAATTCTTGCTGACGTGCATTTCCTCATCGATAGCCTTTTTGTAGACCGAAAAAAAACAATCTGGGTGACGGCACGAGATCGGACGCTCGACGACGCGAGCTTTATCGGCTTTTTGGACAAGAATCGTTTTCGATTCATACCGGTTCCACCGGGAGCGGAGCACACCGAGATGGTGATCGCCGGTGAAGATCCAGATGGAGATCTGATCGTCAGTGTTGCTAACACGCAGCTGAGAGTGCTCAAGAACGGCTCGTGGTTATCACTTGACGCCCTGTATTCAGTTCCAAAATTGACCTACACGATCGCCTTTACCGACTCCCGCAATCGCTTTTGGATCGGCTTCTTCGAACAAACGCTCGCATTGCTCGATCGTGGGTCATTGCACGTTTTTACGGCAAAGGACGGTCTTGCAATCGGGCAGGTGAGCGCACTCGCCGAAGTTGACGGCCGGATTCTCATCGGCGGGGAACAAGGTCTCGCCGAAGTTGACGGAAATTCCATACGCAGCATACCCGCTTCGCGCTTTCCAGGTTTCAGCGGGATTACCGGAATCGTGCGCTCGCGAGATAAAGCGATATGGACGACAGGGATTTTGGGAATTGTCCGGATTCCGGAGGACGAGCTGCAAAAAGCATTTGATGATCCCCACTATAAAATCAACTACCGGCTGTTTGACTATCGCGACGGTGTGGTCGGAATGGCCGAGCAAGCTCTTGACCAGCCAAACGCCGTGGAGAGTAACGATGGGAGACTATGGTTCAACACGAACCATGGAATCATCAGCGTTGACCCGCTGCATCTGACGTTCAACACGCTACCTCCGCCGGTGTTCGTCACGTCCTTGACGATCGACGGCCAAACACGACTGCCTGAGAATCAAACATTGCCCGCAGGTTCCAAAGAGGTGCGCATCGACTACACCGCCACGAGCTTGCAGGTTCCAGAACGCGTGCCGTTCCGATACATGCTTGAGGGATTTTCAACCCGGTGGACCGATCCAGGAACACTTAGGCAAGCGTTCTTCACCAATCTTCCGCCGGGCCAATATCGATTTCGTGTTATCGCCGCAAACAACGACGGAGTGTGGAATCAGCGCGGGGCTTCTGTTTCCTTCGTGATTCCTCCAACCTTTTTGCAAAGCTGGGCTTTCGCGGCGCTCTGTATGTTGGCCGGCACTGCCGTTCTTTGGGGTCTCTATATGTTTCGGGTCGATCAGGTGGCCGGGCATGTGAGATCGCGCCTGGAAGAACGCATCCGCGAGCGCGAGCGCATCGCCCGCGAGCTGCACGACACGCTTTTGCAGTCCGTTCAAGGCCTGATCCTGCGCTTTCATGCCGTCGTAGAGAGGATGCAGCCGGCCGATCCGCGCCGGCAGGAGCTCGAACACACGATCGAGCGCGCCGACCAGGTGCTTCTGGAGGGGCGCGAGCGCGTACACCACCTGCGTGTCTCGGGCAATCGCGGCGACCTACCTACCGCTCTATGCGAGGTTGGCGAAGAGCTTGCCGAAGATCGAATTGCGAAATTTCAAATGAGTGTCGAGGGTACGACACGCCAGCTCCATGCAATCGTCCGCGAAGAGCTTATCTGGATCGGGCGCGAGGCGTTGATCAATGCCTTCACGCATGCTGACGCATCGCTAGTCTTCGCAGAGATATCGTACCACTGGCGCGAACTGCGGCTGGAGATCCGGGATGATGGCCGGGGCCTGCCAAAGGAGGTCGCGGCCACTGGCGGCAAGACCGGCCATTTCGGCCTCGTGGGCATCCGGGAGCGTGCAAATCGGATCCGAGGGCGGTTGAGCCTTCAAAGCAGACGCAGCAGCGGCACCGCGCTGACGGTGATCGTTCCCGCGAACATCGCTTACCAGGAGAGCCATCGCCGATGGCATTTCGGAGCAATTCGAAGACTTTTTCTGGGGGATATCGAGTCGTGACCGCCGCGCCCATACGCATCTTGATTGCCGATGACCACCCCCTCCTACGCGAGGGGGTCGCCGCCGTGTTGTCGAACGAACAAGACATGGAAGTCGTTGCCGAAGCAGGAAATGGTATCGAGGCCGTGGAGCTGTTCCGAAAATACACTCCGGACATAACGCTTATGGACTTGCAAATGCCGGGTTTGAACGGCGTGGACGCGATACGAGCGATCCGCGGTGAAGCGCCTCAGGCGCGGATCATCGTACTGACGACCTATTCTGGCGACATACAGGCTGGGCTCGCGCTCAAGGCCGGAGCCGCTGGCTATCTGCTGAAAAGCATGTTGCGCAACGATTTGATTGACACTATCCGCATGGTACATGCCGGGCTTAAACGTGTGCCACCGGAAATCGCCGCCGAAATCGCGGAGCACATGGCCGACGAGAGGTTGTCGGAGCGGGAGATAGAAGTTCTTGTTGAGGTAGCTCGTGGCAGTGCGAATAAGGAAATTGCGAGGTTGCTCTCAATTTCTGTGACCACCGTCAATGCCCATGTGAAAAACATCTTGCAAAAGCTTCACGCCAAAGATCGTACCCAAGCTGTGACGATTGCGATAAAGCGGGGAATTATCGAAATCTAGCCCGGCGCTGCGCAGTCGAACCTAGCGTTCAGCGCTGCATATTTAGCATGTCCTTCATCGGGATCATGTTGTGGTTGAGATTCGTCATGATCCAAAGCGACCCGAAGATCACGAGGCAAACGATAAGAACTCCGAACGCCAGCGCAAGCACATTGTTCGTATTGTCGGGCCCGGTCGTGATGTGGAGAAAGAATACGAGATGAATGCCCATCTGGGCCACGGCGAGCGCAACCAGCGCGGCAGGTACGGCGGGGCCGTAGATGACGTTTGTTTGTACAACCCAAAACGAGGCACCCGTGAGCCAAACTGCCAGCACGAAGCCGATCAGATAGCTTTGCACGCCCTTCCCGAATGATTCCCCAACGTCGAGGCTGAGGCCTGGAGCCTTGTCGCGTGCCCGTGACGCGCCATCGGCAATTCCGTTTCCACTCATGGCGTGAACCTCGCGAGATAGACGAGCGAAAAGATCGCGACCCAGATGATGTCGAGGGCATGCCAGAACAGGCTGAAGCAGGCGAGCCGCCGCAGCATGTCCTGCCTGAACCCCTTCGCAAAGATCTGGGCCATCATCGTTCCCAGCCAAAGCAGACCGGCCGTCACATGCAATCCGTGGCAGCCTACGAGCGCGAAGAACGCTGAGTAAAATGCGCCATCCGCCGGTCCTTGGTGTGCCGCGATCAGACCAGCGAATTCGTGTATCTCCAGAAACAGGAACGCCGCGCCGAGAATGCCGGTCAGGAGCAGTCCCGCTTCCATCAGAAGAAGGTTTCGTGCGGCGGCGCCGAGGGAGGCGATACCGCAGAGGAAGCTCGAAACAAGCAAGCAGATCGTCTCGATCGTGAGATTCGACATATCGAGATGCGGTGCGGGTACCGTGGCATTGCCGGCCACCACTTGGAATGCCGCAAAGAAGGCAGAGAACATGACGATATCGGACAGTAGGAAGATCCAGAACCCGAACGACACCACGATACTTTTAGACGTGGGGCCACCTTCTCCCCGGCCGGGGGCATCCGAACTCGATCCGAATGCGAGGCTTCCGCCGGCGACATCGGCCGGGATAAGGGACGAGCGCTCCGACACCATGCTCATTGCGGCATCCCTTCCGCCAGCGCGTCCGATCTTGCAAGCCTGTTTTCACGGTCGAGGCGAGCGACCTCGCGGGCCGATATCTCCTGCTCGCTCCTGTCGCGCCATGCGAACGCTACGAAGGCCGCGTAGATGCCAACGGCACCCAGGCCGGCGAGCCAATAGATCCGCCAGATCATCGCGAAGCCGAGAAACACCGCGAAAAAGGCCGTGACGACGCCGGTCGCAGTGTTTCGCGGCACGGATATCGCCTCGTAAGTGGGCTCGCCGGTCAGGAGGTGCGCGAGCTCGCGAGCTTTGCTCTTCATGCCCCAATACGGCTCCTCGCCTTTGACGTTGGGCATGACTGCGAAATTGAACGCCGGCGGCGGCGAGGCTGTCGCCCATTCGAGTGTCCTGCCGTCCCAGGGATCGCCGGTCGTATCCTGAAGCGCGGCGCGGCGCCGGATGGAAACTACGAATTGAATGATCTGGGCGCCGATGCCGAGCGTGATCAGGCCGGCGCCCGCCGCCGCAACCAACACCCATGGGTACCATTCGGGCCGATCGAAATGCTGCATGCGCCGGGTCATGCCGAGAAGACCGAGCACATAGAGCGGCATGAAGGCCATGTAGAAACCAACGAGCCAGAGCCAGAAGGCGCGCTTGCCCCAGGTCTCGTCGAGTCGGAATCCAAAGGCTTTGGGGAACCAGTAATTGTATCCGGCGAATGCGCCAAACAGCACACCGCCGATGATGACGTTGTGGAAATGCGCGACCAGGAAGAGACTGTTGTGTAGGACGAAGTCGGCGGGCGGCACGGCCATTAGCACGCCGGTCATGCCGCCGACGATGAACGTGACCATGAATCCGATCGACCACAGCATCGGCACTGTGAAGCGAACCCTCCCGCCGTACATCGTGAAGAGCCAGTTGTAGACCTTCACACCCGTCGGCACGGCGATGATCATCGTCATGATGCCGAAGAAGCCGTTGACGTCGGCGCCGGCGCCCATCGTGAAGAAATGGTGCAGCCAAACCATAAATGAGAGGAGGCAGATGGCCATGGTCGCCATCACCATCGAGCGGTAGCCGAACAGTGGCTTGCCGGAGAAGGTCGCGATGACCTCGGAGAATATGCCGAACGCCGGTAGAATGTGGATGTAGACCTCCGGATGGCCCCACGTCCAGATGAGGTTGACGAACATCATCGGGTTACCGCCCATCTCGTTGGTGAAGAAATGGAAGTCGAGGTAGCGGTCGAGCAGCAGCATCGCCGTCACCGCGGTCAGGATCGGAAACGAAGCGACGATCAGAAGATTCGAAGCCAGCGCCGTCCAGCAAAAGACCGGCATGCGCCAGTAGCTCATGCCGGGCGCTCGCATCTTGAGGATGGTCGTGACCAGGTTGACGCCCGACATGATTGTCCCCGCGCCGGAAATCTGGATTGCCCAAAGATAGTAGTCGACGCCGACATCCGGCGAATATTGCAATTCAGACAGCGGCGGATAAGGCAGCCAGCCTGTTCGGGCGAACTCGCCGACGACGAGCGAGATATTCACCAGAAGCGCAGCTGCAGCGGTGAGCCAGAAGCTCACGGAATTCAGCGTCGGGAAAGCGACGTCGCGAACGCCCAGTTGCAGCGGCACTACGAAGTTCATCAGGCCGGTCACGAACGGCATGGCGACGAAAAAGATCATTATCGTGCCATGAGCCGAGAAGACTTGATCGTAGTGGTCTGGCGGCAGATAACCCTGCCCGTGAAAGGCGAGCGCCTGCTGCGAGCGCATCATCACCGCGTCGCTGAAGCCCCGAAGCAGCATTACGAGTGCCAGCAGGCAGTACATCACGCCGATACGCTTGTGATCGACGCTCGTGATCCATTCCTTCCAGAGATAGGGCACGTATCCTTTCAGGAACACCCAGACGATGACGCCGGCGAGCATGAGTCCCACGACGCCGGCGGCTACCAACGGAATTGGCTCCGACCACGGTATTGCCTGCCAAGTCAGCCGTCCGAGCATGTCAATGTGCTCCCGTCGTGGTGTCGGAAACCGGTGCGAGCGAAGGCCCGCTTCCGGGCGGAAGGCGGAGGCTCACGATGTCCTCGAACAAGCCGTCCGACACGCTGCCGAACACCTGCACGCGCCGCTCGTGCGATTGCTTCGATAGAACGCGGTATTCGGCGGCGTCCAGACGGGAGGTCGCAGCGTGCGCGCTTTCGACAAAGGCTGCGAAGTCCGCTGGCGTTGCGACCACGGTATCGAACGCCATGTCGGCGAACCCGTCGCCGCTGAATTGCGCCGACAATCCCGGGAACGTGCCGGTCTCCGAGCCCAGCAGGTTCAGCTGCGTGACCATGCCGTTCATCGCGTAGATTTCGCTGGAAAGCCTAGGTACGAAAAAGACGTTCATCACAGACGCCGAGGTGATCCTCAGATTCACCGGCGTGCCGACAGGGATCACAAGACGATTGATCGTGGCGATGTGCTGGTCGGGGTAGATGAACAGCCACCGCCAGTCGAGGGATACGACTTCTACCTCTAACGCTCGCCGCGGCGATGCGATCGGCCGCGCCGGATCGAGGTCGTGCGCCCCTGTCCATGCGACGCCACCAAGAAAGAGGATCACGAGCGCAGGAATCGCCCATACCAGTGCTTCCAACTTCCCGGAATAGGCCCAAGCGGGTCGATAGGTTGCTGCCTTGTTGGAAGCGCGAAACCACCACGCAAACAAAAGGATGGCCAGGATGGTCGGTATGACGATCACAAGCATGATGCCCAGGGCATCCAGGAGGACCAAGCGGTCGCCGTCCGCGACAGGTCCGGCAGGAGAGAGGATCGTGGGGTAACACCCGGCCGCGGCAACGGACGTGAGAGCGACTGTGGCAATCCGACGGAGGTGCCGTCGCGCACGCCAGCCCTGGCTCGTACTGTTCCGTGCTACAGCTGATGCCAAAGCGACGCTCCGAGGCACGTTCCGCGTTGCGACGCTAGGGCGAAGCTATCCTTTTGGAATTGGCTGGAAGTAGCCTGTTGAGGAAAGACGTGCGCAAAACCACTTTACAGGCGCCTGCTGAGAATACGTGCACGTTCGCGACGCCCAAGCCCGCTGGACTAAGATTTCGGGCACTTGCTTGCCATTTCTAGCAACATTTAACGCCGGTCAATCTTGAACTTGGCCTAGACTGCGGGCGATATCGTCCACGCTTAAGACGAGCGCTGGCCTGACGCGACTCTCAATTCTTCTATCAGGCGCTTCGCCTTGAGAAGGTCGATTGTATCGAACCCCTCCGTAAACCTGCCATAGACCGAACTTAGCGATCTTAGAGCTTCATCAGGACGCTGCATTGGCATCCCGCTCAAGCTGATCGCAGCCCGCAGTTCCCAGGAAAGTGCGCCTTGGCGATGTGCGAGTTCGGCAGCACGCCGGCAAAGACTGGCGCCTGAATCCCTGTCCCCAAACGCTTCAGCTAATACGCCCTTTACGCGCAAGATCTCAGGCGTGCACCAGTGCTCGGCGTCGTGGACGTCGTCTTCGTCATTCTGCCGAAGAAGCCATTCGGCGTCGGCGAGTCGCCCCTGGACAGCGGCCGCCTCCGCAAGCTCGGTCCGTATGATTGGATGGAACACTCGATCGTGAGATGCAGCCTGCAGCCGCAAACCTTCCTCAACGAGCCGGCGGGCCTCATCGAATTGGCCGCGTCGCGCTTGGCAGAGCCCGAGGATGGATAGCCCGAACCCATGGAACTGGACCAACCCACGCGTCCGCGAATATTCAACGATTTCCACCATATAGGCTTCGATTTTGTCGATATCGGGCTCGAACAAATACAAATGAATGCCGCACCACATCGTGGCGGCGGCAACCGGCAGCGGGATTCCCAATGATTCGGCCACAGATACCGCTTCGCGGCTGGTGTGCATGGCTCGATCCGGAAATCCCATCAACCACTCCAGACACGAGGCATAGCCCATGCCGTCCGAAAGTCGGTCATAGCCCGTCTGCTTTATCATTGCGAACCTTGATGGTTCCGTATCGATGTCAATGAAGCGCCGGTAATGCCCCATCGCCTCTTCAAGCCGCCCGAGAAACAGCTTCGACTCTCCCAGCATCCATTCTGCTTGACCGATCGCACCGGGATTTCCGGAACGCCGCGCGGTGTTTAAACATTCCTCCGCCACTGCGAGTGAATGGGCGTAGGCCGGCACCCGCACTTGTTGCGCCCAAAGCGCGAGGTGGCAACTCATTTGGCTTTCGAAGTCGCCAAGACTTACGGCCAGGCCAAGCGCCTTATTCCAGGTGGGCTCGAACTCGTCCATATCGCTCGCCGTGAATAGCAGGGTGCTCGCGAGCGCCATATAGATTCCCAGTTGCTGCGGCTGCGGTTCGGATGTGTCGTCTAGGGCGTTGGACGCTGTTTTCATCCAGTCATGGCACTCGGTCAGGAGTCCCAAACCAAGCCAGGTTGTCGCCGACAACGCTGCCAGCTGCACTCCCAATTCGGGATTTCCCGCAGGACCAAACGACCATTGAAGCGCTGCACGAATGTTGTCGATTTCCATGGCCAGCGCGCGAGGATCCTGACTGCTGGTGTCGGCTTGCAGTAGCAGATCACGATAGTAGATTGCGTGTCGCTGTTGCAGAGAGTGATGTTCTTCGGTCTGCTGCAGCTTTGACGCGGCATAGGTACGCGTCATGTCCAAAAGCCGATGACGCACGGATGTGCCTGGATCGGTCGAGACGAGGGATTTTGCGAGCAAACTCGCGATGATGCCAGGACTCTCTTCGTTTCTGGTCTCAGCGCCGGCGGCCACACAGCACGCGGCATCAAGCGTGAACCCTCCTGTAAAAATGGATAGTTGCCGAAACACCTTTCTTTCACCGTCGGAGAGAAGATTGTAGCTCCAGTCAAGCGTCGCATTTAGCGTTTGCTGCCGCGGCGGCGCGGTTCGGCGCCCCGGCCAGAGCAACGCGAATTGGCTGCTGAGAAGCGCTGCGGTATCGCGAATGCCATAGGCGGCGACTCGGCCTGCGGCAAGCTCGATGGCAAGCGCGATACCACCGAGCTGGCGGCACATCTCTCCGACGATCCGCGCATCTTCGTCGCCAAGCGCTTCGCCAAACCCGGCACTGGCGATCCGATTGACAAACAATTGTACGGCCGGATACGCGAGAGCCTCGATGGCCGTGAGCTTCTCGTCCTCCGGCGGGCTGACCAACGGAGGTAGCGGATGAATGTGTTCGCCCTCAGCTCGCAACGCTTCTCGGCTGGTCGCCAAAATGTGGAGATCCGAATTATCAGCAAGCAGGCGCTCTACCACTGCTGTCGCCTCCGCGATCAAGTGCTCGCAGCTGTCCAGAACGAGCAAGACGCGCTTGCCCCGAAGATGCGCTGCGAGCTCTGGTATCGGATCTTGCGCTTGGACCGGAAGGCGAAACGCGGACGTGACTGCCGCGGCCAGGAACTTCGGAGAACCGATAGGACTGAGTTCCACAAAGCATACCACGCCGACAAATTCGCCCAAGAGCGCATGAGCGACAGAAAGCGCCGCCGTCGTCTTTCCAACGCCCCCCGGCCCAAGGATGGTCACGAACCTCTCTGCAAGCAGTTTTTTGCGAATCGTGCGGACGTCCTCATCCCGGCCCACCATGCGAGCAAGCGGTGGCGGCAATGAGTACGTCGACTCGATCGCGGAATCCGTCTCCGGCGGTTCCTCTATCGTCGCCCGCGAGGTAGGTGCGACGAGGCTATAGCCGCGGCCGGGTACATTCGCGAGATAGCGCGTACCGTCGCAGTCAAGCGCTTTACGTAACGCCGCTATATGAACGCGAAGGCTGACGTCTTCGACGAAGACACCCGGCCAAACCCTTGCAATCAACTCCTTCTGACTTACGACCTCGCCGGGTCTGTCAGCCAGAGCGAGCAAGATATCGAACGAACGACTGCCAATCTTGATCGCATGGCCGTTCTTCGTGAGTAGGCGCTGCGACGGTAGGAGGCAAAACTCTCCAATGGAGACGACTTCAGGTGCCGGGAGATCGATCTGTCGAAGCATGCCAAAGCCTTGCCGGCAAATGTTCAGCCCCGAGCTTTGTGCGTAGTGGCAACCCAGAACATCAACAAGCTGCTCCGTTCTTTTTGGAGCAAGAACGGACAAAAAGAGCAAAATTAAACAAGCGAAATCATTTGCTTCTTTTCCTGAGAGGTAAAACCGCGTCGGCATTGTGAGCCCATCAGACGGCCTGAAAGGCTATAACTTCATGGAGTTCGACGCCTCGGGGAGTGGTCATGAATACTGCCGCCGACACTGCACACCCTTCCGAACGCGTGATCGCTTTCGGACCGTTCCAGCTCTTTCCGACCCGGCGCCTGCTGTTGGACGGCGATCACCCGGTGCGGATGGGCAGTCGCGCCCTAGATATCCTCATCGCCCTAGCGGAGAGGCCAGGCGAGACCGTGTCCAAGGCCGACTTGATGGCGCTC
Organism: Alphaproteobacteria bacterium; assembly: GCA_021325375.1. Taxonomy (GTDB): domain Bacteria; phylum Pseudomonadota; class Alphaproteobacteria; order Micropepsales; family Micropepsaceae; genus Rhizomicrobium. Next base: position 225,179 of record JAJPHG010000007.1, read on the forward strand.
GCTTGGCCAAATCTTCATGTTGAGGAAATCACCCTCAGGGTTCACATGTCCGGATTGCGGCGCGCCATCGGTGACGGCAGTGGCGGCAATCGGTATGTCGTTTCCATCCCGAACCAGGGCTACGTTTTCGTGGCGCCCGTCGAGGCGAAGACTGCCAACATTCCCGTCGGGCCGACGAAGTCCGACACCCCTAACAATTTGCCCATCCTCCTCACGAGGCTGGTTGGACGACAAAGCACCATCGATACCCTGGTAGGCGAGCTTCGCCACCGTCGTCTGCTGACGATCGTCGGCACCGCTGGAATCGGAAAGACCGCGGTCGCGCTGGCCGTGTCCGAGGCGTTGATGGGCGACTACAGCGACGGGATTTGGTTTGTGGACTTGGCCTCGATCTCACAGTCCAAACTGGTTGCGACCACCGTGGCTACGGTCCTTGGTCTCGAGGCGAGAGCCGACGATGTCACACCGACGTTGGTCCAGTACATGCGGGCCCGCCAACTTCTGGTCGTGCTCGACAACTGCGAACACGTCATCGACGGCGCTGCTGCGCTGGCCGATGAGCTATTGCGGCAAGCGCCAAACGTCCGCATCATGACGACGAGCCGCGAGCCGCTGCGGATCGAGGGCGAGACAGTCCGCCCGCTAGGTCCTCTCGAGTGTCCGGTGGAGCCGGACGCGCCGGTCGAGACGCTCAAGACATTTCCCGCAATCCAGCTGTTCATCGAGCGCGTAACCGCCAGCGTCACAACCCTGCAGATTAGCGAACCGGAAGTAAAAGCAGTCGCCGAGATCTGTAGAACACTGGATGGCGTTCCGTTGGCGATCGAGTTCGCTGCGGTCTATGCGGGGCCCCTTGGCGTCAAACGTTTGGCGGAACATCTCAGTGAGGGCCTGAAGCTCCTCCCCGCACGGCGCAGAGCCGCGCCAGAACGGCAGCAGACCATGCATGCCATGCAGGATTGGAGTTACAGCCTTCTCACCGATGCCGAGCGCAAAGTCCTGCGGCGCCTCTCGGTTTTCGCAGGTACCTTCACCCTCGAATCTGCGAGTGCGGTAGCCACGCAAAAGACAGAGAGTCGCGACGTGGTCACGGAAATCGGAAACCTTGTCTTAAAGTCGTTGGTCGCCGCTGAGATCAGCGGCCCCAACCAGCGCTATCGGCTTCTCTATACGACGCGCGCCTACGCGCGCGAAAAGCTGGGCGCCGATGAGCGAGCTGACGCAGCGCGCCGAATGGCCACCTATTTCGCCCACCGGCTAAACTATGCCTGGGCCGACAAGGATCGCTTATTCGCCGATGGCGGCTACAAGGATTTTATTGATCAGATTGGAAACCTGCGCGCCGCGCTGCAATGGTGTTTTTCACCAGAGGGTGACGCAGCCCTGGGCGCGGAGCTCGCCGCTGGCGTCTCCACTTGCTTTGCCGACCTCGGACTCACTGCGGAGGCGCGCGACTGGAGTGCGCGCGGCATCGCCTCCCTTACTCCCGATATGCGAGGCGGCCCTATCGAAGCGGTCCTGAGGTTATCATTCGCGCGTGCTCTCATGATGACCAACGGGAACTCAGACGAGGCCCTACAGGCCGCCCAGCTGTGCATTGAACTCTGCGCCGCCATCGGCGAGCGCGAAATGGAGTTCGCCATGCTGAGCACCCATCACATCTTTGTTGGCCGGACCGGCGACGTCAGGGGCTCGTTGGCGCTCGCCCAGCGAGCCAACGAAATCGCTATAGAGCTCGATGACGCCGACGCGCTCGGCATGGCAAATGGGATGCTTACTCAGTCGTATCACCTTCTCGGTGACCAGGCGAAGGCCGAGACTCACACCCTGGCGGCGCTGCGATATGCGCCGCCAAGCCGCCGAATCAACCAATACAAGGTTGGGGTGGATCAACGTTTCCGATCGATGGGCTCCCTCGCGCGGCTTCTCTTTTTTCTCGGCCGGCCGGAGCAAGCCGAAGCACGCGCGCGTGCAGTGCTGGATTATTCCCTAAAGAGTCAAAACCCAGCGAACGTCCTCATGGCGGGCATGTTTCCCGCGACGATCGCGCTCATGACGGGCAACTGGGCTTGGGCCGAGGAAGCAATCACCCTAGTCGGAAGTACCGGCCGAAAGAGTTTGATTGAGCCGTTTGCTATTCTTGCTGACGCCCTGCAGGCGGAACTGGCCTTTCGAACCGGCGACCGAAGCGAGATAGCCGTGGCGGCCGTGGAGACGACTTTTCAGGCCGTGCTGCGCTCGCGATACAATCCTGGCTATCACGCGATGGCGGTTATCGAGGCCCTGACCTTGGCCGGTCGTCAGCCTGACGCGCAGGCCCATCTTGACTGGATGATCTCAAAAATGGAGCGCGAAGGCATGTACATGTACATGCCGGAATATTACCGCCTGGGCGGCGACATCCTAGCGTCTGCCGGCGACAACGAGAGCGCACGGGAAGCCTACGAACGGGCTGCTGCAATGGCACGGACGCAATCGGCGCTTGCGTGGGAGCTGCGCGCAGCCATGAGCTTGGCGCGGCTAGATCGGACTCACAACCCGGCCAAGGCTCGAGCCGTGCTGCAGCCCGTATACGACCGGTTCGTTGAAGGTCACCAGAGCGCGGATCTCCGCGCGGCGCGCGACCTGCTGGCCGCGCTGACTTAGAGGCGGAAACCCAACTCCCACCGATTCAACGGCTGTGGAAGACGGGAGCACGGCCTTCGCGAATTCGATTGGCGGTCGTCGCAAGCCAGAGCACTCCCTTGGCCTTCCATTCGTCCAGCCCGATCGGATCGACGAGCGTGAGCTGATCAACGTCCGAGGAATGCGTCCTTCGAAACTATGAACCACCGCCCGTTACAAGGTCCGACATTATCTGCCCCATCTCCATCACCTGACTTGGCGGGGCTTCTTGGATGATCACCAGCATCGCGGTATCCCGCGCGCCGGTTGCGTTGTGAAGAATGGTCCAAAGCTGCGAGGCCATGGCTCTCTTGTAGTCGGCCGAACGTCCGGCGCGGATCAGTACCGTCAAAATCGCCGCCGGCGCTGCGTTGCCGCCTACAAAAGCGTCTCCGTACGAAAAGGTGCTGAAGACGATTTTGACGAGGGTCTTGTTCACTCCGGCCATCTCGCTGTGGAAATTGGTGATTTCCATTGCGAGAGCCGACTTGGCGTCGGACGAGAGAACGTCTTTTGAGGTGGTGATCGTATAGAGTGGCATTTTCGCCTTGATCTGTCCGTTCCAGCAACCGGATCGGTCGCGATATTAAAGTAGGTCTTTATGAAATGCGGGATAGGCTCGCCTTGCCATGATTTGTACAGCGCGTGCCCAAACGAAGATGAACGGCCGGTCGAATGTCGTTTCAACATTGCGAGGGCGATACCCATTCAACTTCGATCAAAGGCTTCCGCTGAACTCGGCGAGCACCTTCGAATCCCGCACTGATTGCGCCCCAACCGTGACGAGGTCGTCGACGTCGGCCGAAGACACGGTCAGACCCGTCGGTATTTTCTGAAGCCTGGCGCGGACGTTTTCGTCGGTGGCGTCTCCAATAGACAAATGTGCGAAGAACCCCTGCACGTCGTCGCACGCGTGCCCGTCGACAACCGGGCCTTCTGCGCAACGAATCCGCCGGAGCGCGGAAACGAAACGTTGCAAATGGTCCTCGGCCAAGACAAGCGTCTCGAAGTCGTAGCTATCGATTTGCGATCCCGATACCGAAGCTATGATTTGACCCAGATCCGAGACACTGCGTTGTCGCGGCCAATCGGAATCGCGCTTGGCTTCGCCATCGGCGCTGATCAGCAAGATCCGTCGGACATGGTCGAGACCTAGTTGATGCAGGCGCCGAGCGTCGTCGCCATAGGCCAGCGCCTTATCAATTGCGAAGCGCATCGCAAGATTGTCGGCGATCCCGCCGTCCATGAGATGGACGTATCTGGTCTTATTCGGGTCCAAATAGAGCCTCGCAAGTTCTCCCAACTGGTGTTCACGCGGCGTGGTAGTTGGTGCGGCGGCGTGCGCGATCCAGGGCGGCTCGCGTCCCGCGCATTGCTTGGCGTAGTTGGTCAGCGTGACTGGCGTGAAGAGGATCGGAAGTCCGTTCGATGCCGCGACGGCGTTCGCAATCGGATAGGTTGATAGATTGGAGCAGATGAGGTCGAATTCATCCTGGGTAAAGGAGAAGACCGTTCCATAGTTGATGTCCGTTGCATCGATCGAGATCACGGGCCTACCCCTGCGCTCAAGGTCTGCAAACGTGGCGCCATGGAATATCAGCCGGTCGTAGATGGTCGCCATCTCATCCCCTCTGCCGTAGCCCGGGCTGAACATCCACTGCCAGCGCCAAGGCAGGAAATAGAGGCCCCAGATATAACTATTCACGTCCACCTTGAGAAAATCGTGCTCGAAGTCCTCGAATGTGCGTTCGCGGTACAGGCCATAATAGGCAGCGGGGAACGCGCCACCGGAAACAGCCGCATAGGTGTCGAGCTCGTCGAGCAATCGGCGCCGTTGACCGTTCACTGTGATCGGGTAATCGCGCAATCCTCGCAGCACACCGTAGGAAAAAGCGGAGGACCGTTTGCCGCCACCCGATCCGACCAGCACGACCAGCAATTCGTTCGAGGAATCTCCGTCGGGAAGGGCGTCAATCCTGTAGCCGCCCTTCGAAATTGCGGCGGGATCGGCGCTCAACGCCGAGCTCTCGATGGGCGTGTTCATCACGGGCGCGGCACAACCACTCAGCTGGAAAAGGCCGGAGACAAAGACAAGACCAAATCCTGTGTATGCGGCCCACGTTCCAGAAAAGTTGCGCATAAGGCTTTTCTCGTCCTGGGTTTGCACCATCGGCTGCACACACCAGTGTTTCACGCAGATTCGTTGCTGCGCTTGCACGAAAGAACCCTGCTTTTGAGATTCGTAGCGGGACGATCAATCTCGCCGGCGGTCATCGATCACAAACTGCGCTCCTCCAACCAATCGACATAGAGTTTGCGCTCCGCGAATAGCCAGGCGTCGTCCACTTTGGCGAAGGTGTCGTAGTAACGCAGCGCCGCAATCATCAATTTGCGCTTATCGCCGTCAACGCTGAGATGGTGGGCAAAACAATATGCTTGGCCAGTGGCACGGTCCTTTGTGAGGGATGAAATCGTGCTTTGTCCCACGAAGTGCATGGTGGACTGATATTTGTTTAGGTCCGCGAAGACGGGGGCCAAGGCCTCGCGAGAATGCAACTCCTGGGACGGCTTCGGGTTCTTGGCGTCCATGTAGACGACAAAATGAGCGTCCGACGTGAATAGCGCCATTTGGTCCGCTGCTTCGCGTCGATCGGCACAATAGGCGTAGGCTTCAACGAGTTCGCGGATCGCAAGTCTATCGGCAACCTCGGCAGGATAAATCGCTGTGTGCTTGTTCGTTTTCATGGTGGAGGCCTTTTTCTGCGTATCGTTCACGTCACTTCGAGGATCGCGCGCGTTTCGAGAAATGCGCCTATGCCATAGGCGCCGTATTCGCGGCCAACTCCTGAGAACTTGAACCCACCCCAAGGAGCTTGCGGATCATCGGTCATGCCGTTGATCACGACCCGGCCTGACCGCACTTGGGAGGCCACTCGCCGCGCGCGAGTTACGTCCGTGCCAAAGACGGCGCCGTGAAGGCCATATCTGGAATCGTTGGCAATTCGGACTGCATCGTCATCGGTATCATACGCAATCACGCTGAGCACCGGGCCAAAAATTTCTTCCCGCCCGATTGTCATGTCGTTAGAAACGTTGACGAATACTGTCGGCTTCACGAAATAACCCGCTTCAAGGTCCTTCGGACTGCCTTCTCCGCCGACCAGCACCTCGGCGCCTTCCTCGATTCCCTTGCGGATGTACGACTGCACACGGTCGTACTGCTTCTGCGACACCATGGGTCCTATGGCGGTCTTGGGGTCGGACGGATCGCCAACCGGGAACGCCTGCATGGATTCCACGATCGCGCGCTTGACTGCGTCGAGTTGCTTCCTTGGCACAAGCAATCGGGTCCCTGCAGCGCAGGCTTGACCGCTGTTCATGAATGCTAGGACGAGCGCAGCGGGAATCGCCTTTTCGAGGCTGGCGTCATCCAGCAGGATAGTGGGCGATTTTCCTCCCAGTTCGAGGGTGACGCGCTTCATCGTCGCCGCACCGTCGCGCATGATAGACTGGCCTACCGCCACCGAGCCTGTGAACGATATCTTGGCGACGTCCGGGCTGCGCACCAGTTCGGCGCCCACTGTGCTGCCGAGGCCGGTGACGACGTTCAACAGACCGTTCGGTAGCTTCGCTTCGTGCAGCGCCTCCACTAGGATCCTCGCCTGCAACGAACTCATCTCGCTTGGTTTGATCACCACGGTGCAACCGGCGCCGACGGCGGACGCGAGCTTGAGACACATGAAGAGCGCGTTCGCATTCCATGCCGTGATCAAGCCGGCGACGCCAACTGGCTCCATGGTCACGGTCGTCTTGTCCCAGCTGCGTGTCCAAGGAATTTCCGCAAGCGCTTTCTCGGCCGCAGCAAAGGCGTTAATGGCGGACTCGACGATTGGCCTGGCGAACTGCACGATGCCGCCATACTCTTCCACCATAGCCGCTGTTAGGTCATCTATCCGAGCCGAAGCGGCATGATGCAGGCGACTTAAAATCTCTGCGCGCTCTGCTGGCAGCGATGTACCGTAAGTGCCGAACGCTCGCTTTGCTGCGGCGATAGCGCGACGCGCATCTTCCTCGTCACCGAGCGTGGCTTGCGCGATGATTTTTCGATCGGTCGGCCGGATAACGTCCATGACTTCCTGCCCATGCGAGGGGACAAACCCGCCATCGATGTAGTGCGTTGTAATCGTCTTAATTGTACCGGTCCGCGTCGGTGTATTCATGGCGCACTCCTCTCCGAGATATTGTTGTCAGAACGATGTAACGACGACTCGGTTGACGAAACCGTTCAGCGCCAGCGCGGCGATATCGATGTCTTCAAGGTCGAAGGCGCCTCCGAGTGCGTTGACGACGAGCGCTTTCATCCGTGGCTTTTCCCGATGCGCAAGCCCCGCTCCAGACGCGTGGATGATAAAAATATGGTATCGATGCGTCCAAGACATCTTTCTGATCATTTCAATGCCTAGGAGGTATCAATGGAGTTGAGGCATCTGCGCTACTTTGTCCGCGTCGGAGAAGAGCAGCACTTCGGGCGCGCGGCTGAGCGGCTTCAAATCGCGCAGTCAGCGCTGTCGCGTCAAATCCATGATTTGGAGAATGAACTTGGATTTGCTCTTTTTGATCGTTTGCCACGCGGCGTGAAATTGAGCACGGCGGGAAAGCTATATCTGAGTGATGCGCGACGCATATTGCACGATGTCGGCGAGGCGAAGCTCCGTGCTGGGCGGGTGGCTACGGGCAAAGCTGGGACACTGCGCGTGGGATTTGGCGAAACGCAGGCTTGGCATGGCGTGGTACCGGATTCCTTTCGCCGATTCCGGCAGCGGAATCCCAGCGCGGAATTGGAATTGCATCCCATGGCGTCGACTCTGCAGATGGATGCAGTCCGATCAGGGGCGCTTGACGCAGGGTTTGTTTTTAGTATGACGCCTCCGACGGCGGAGTTCGCCCGGCATCAAGTTGCGCAGCACAAGCTCTTGCTGGCCGCGCCAAAAGGTCACCCGGTCACTCAATTCGCGCGATTGCGGCTACGCGATCTGAATGACGCGCCTTTCATTTGGTTTCAACGATGGGTCGCCCCGATTTTCTATGATCGCCTCATGCAGGCTTGTCTTCGCGGAGGGCTAAAATCGCCGAGAATCGTTCAAGAAGTTCCCGATCATGCGACCATGCTTAGTTTGGTATCGTGTCGTCTCGGAACTGCCTTCGTTAGTGGGGCCACACGCTGGCAACGCCCCGACGGGGTGGTCTTACGTCCCGTTGCCGATTTGGACTTTCCACTGGCGTTCTACCTAGTGTGGAAGAAGGACAACACCTCGCCCTTGTTGCAAAAGTTCATCTCTCAAGTCACGTCAACGTAATTGCTTTGCGCGCGCACGCGTTGGACGGGAATAGCATTGCGTTCCTGCTTGAATAGCTGCGGCCCACGGGGTCAGCGCAATTTTGTCCTCAATCAGGAACAGCTATCCAAGTCGGTGCACTTGGAACCGTCTAACGTCCCCAGCCGAAAGCTTGGGAAAATCGTTTGATGGTCACGATTGTGGCGCGCGTGGGAGCGGTAATCGTCGCTGCGGTGGGTCTGTATTGCTTGGTCGGCGGCCTCTGGCTCGTGGGATTGGGCGGATCGTTCTATTACGCGGCCGCCGGTCTCGGCTACATCGCTGGGGGATATCTTCTCTTCCGCTACAGGGCGTCTGGCGCTTGGTTGATAGCATTCATTTTCCCGATCACCCTCATGTGGGCGGTTGCCGAGCGCGGCTTCGCATTCTGGCCATTGATGTCTCGCATAATGGTGCCGCTGGGATTTGCCATCGCGGCGCTCGCGCTGGCGCCGTTGCTGCAGCCTATCGATAGACCCGGATTTGACTGGAGTCGCGGCCGATGGCCGGGATGGACCTTGGCGGGCCTTTGCAGCTTCGCCTTCGTGACGATGCTTGTGCTGGCCTTCTTTCCGCACGGCGTGGTTGCGCCGTCGAACGAAGTGGCCTTCGCTCTCGCGCCGGGCGACAATCGCCCGTCTGACTGGACCGCTTACGCTCGAACCAACGCAGGTGGCCGCTTCTCCCCCTTCAACCAGATCAATCGCAGCAATGTCAGCCAGCTGAAGATCGCCTGGATCTATCACACTGGCGATTTGGGGCCGGGCGTGAACCAGGATACCCCGCTCCAGATCGGTGACACCATCTATACATGTACGCCCAATGATTTTGTGGCGGCGGTCGACGCCGACACGGGCAAGGAAAAATGGCGGCGCGACGAGCATGCCCATTCACCGATGTGGCAGCGCTGCCGCGGTTTGGGCTATTTCAAGGACGCCGGTGCGCCACCAAATTCGCCATGCGCTGAGCGTTTGATCAACGGCACGATTGACGCTCGCCTGATCGCGCTCGACGCGAAAACCGGAAAGCCCTGTCCTGGCTTTGGAAGCGGCGGGGCCGTCGACCTGAAGGTCGGCATGGGTTCCGTTCCCCCTGGATACTACTTCGTCACTTCAGCCCCCATGGTCGCCCGAGACAAAATCGTCGTGGGTGGGTGGGTCGTGGACAACCAGCAAACGGGCGAGCCTTCAGGCGTCATTCGCGCTTTCGACGTTCGGACAGGCAGACTCGACTGGGCCTGGGATCTTGCCGATCCATCGATCCGCAAACTGCCCGCCCCTGGAAAGACCTATACGCGGGCCACTCCCAATATGTGGACCACGCCGAGCTTTGACGATCGACTCGGCCTGATATACGCGCCGCTCGGCAATGAAACGCCGGACTTCTATGGCATGGGACGATTGCGGGCTGCGGATCGCTACAACTCCTCACTCGTGGCGATCGACGTCGAGACCGGTCGCGAGCGTTGGCACGTACAGACGACCCATCACGATATCTGGGACTATGATCTGCCGTCACAACCAGCGCTCGTCGACGTGCCGGACGGCCACGGTCACATCATACCGGCAGTCCTGCAGGAAACAAAAAGAGGAGAACTGTTTTTATTCAACCGAGCCACCGGCGCACCGGTGGCTCCGATTGTGGAGCGCCCCGTTCCTCAGGACGGTGCAGTCCCCGAGGAACGGCTGTCGCCTACGCAGCCCTTCTCGCCCGGAATGCCGACGATAGGAGCCCAAACACTCACCGAGGAGACAGCTTGGGGCATGACGATGCTCGATCAGCTATACTGTCGCATCAGCTTCAGGCAACACCGCTACGAGGGCACCATGACGCCGCCTGGGTTGAAGCCGGCGTTCCACCAGCCGAGCAACGCGGGCGGCTTGAACTGGGGAAGCGTGACCTACGATCCCTGGAACAACTACGCTTACGTCAACGACATCCGGATGCCCAACGAATTCTGGCTTGTTCCGCGCAAAGACTGGGCGAAGTCCTCCAAGAAATATCCAAATGCCGACACGGGGCACGGCCCATCCGTGCAGAAAGGCACGCCCTACGGCGTGGTTCAGCAAGCTTGGGTTAGCCCACTCGGGGTACCTTGCAGCGAACCTCCGTTCGGCACCGTGGATGCGATTGACCTGAAGACTCGAAAGTTGGTCTGGTCTGTCCCGGCGGGGACGTCGCAAGACCTAGGCCCGCTCGGTATCACGAGCCATCTTCCGATGCCGGTGGGTATGCCGGCATATGCCGGTACCATGGGAACGGCCGGCGGCCTCATTTTCTTTTCTGGCTTTCAGGAGAAGTACGTCCGCGCCTATGACGCCCAAACCGGCGCGACCTTGTGGGAATTTGCATTGCCGTTCGGCAGCAGCGCAACACCCATGACCTACATATCGCCGCGGACAGGCAAGCAGTATGTCATCGTAACAGCTGGCGGTGCGGCACACGACACAACAACAAGTGACTATGTCATCGCGTTCGCTTTACCCGGCTCGACAAGTCGATAAGCGATAGATGAGTCTGTGTTATCTCAATTGCTCAGACAGCGCTCGCAGCCCGTCTCCATCGGCCTGGGCTAGTGCCTACAATCCGTCCGAACCCGCGAGTGAACGCCGCCTGATTGGAAAATCCCGACCTTGCGACGACATCCGCAATCGGAATATCAGTCGTCGCCAGCAATGTCTTCGCACGATCGATCCTGCGTTCCAGAAGCCAGCGATACGGAGAGACGCCGAAACTCTTCCGGAATGCGTGCGCGAAGTGGCTCACCGAAAGACCGCACTCCTGCGCCAGCTCGGAAAGTCGTATCGTCCCTTCGAGGCTCTCCCTCATCATCTCGGTGGCGCGCTTCTCTTGCCAAGGTGCCAATCCGCCTCTTTTTAAGACCTGTAGGGCGGGAAGCCCGGCGTAGGTTGCGAGCACGTGCGCGCCGAGAATGAGACTTACCTGGTCAAGCGGGAGCGAACTAGTCCAGTCGCGCGAACCTATGAAGGGCAAAACATACCGTGTGATCTCAGCAAGCACGATATCGTGCTCGCCTTGTGCGAACCTGTAAGATCCGACCGGTTCTATGCCGTGGTCTCTCGCGATTTCGTCCAGCCCCGCTCTTGGCACGTGGTAGTGCAGATAGTCGAAGCCGGTTCCTACCCAGCAACAGGGATCGGATTGAAGGTCAAAGACTTGCGTATGGAGAGACGGAATACACCGAATGCCCGTGGCCCTTTCAACATCTACGGCTTTTCCGTCGATCCAAAGATCGTAGCTCCGTAGCGGCACAGGCAAAATTGAAACCGAAACGAGAAGCGCGGCTTCGCTTGGCACACGCGTCGTTCGTTCTGGGATGCCGGTGTCGGACCGCAGGCGCGTGATCGCGAAAAGGTTTTCGCCAGGCCATGTCGAGGAGACGTGCTCGCTCTCATTCAGATGAAAGTGAGCGGCCAGATTGTTTCCAAACGCTCCCATGGCGCTATTCGGCGAGAACGGCATGGTTTGCCCTATGTACCGAGAGGACATCGAAATTATGCCGCGAGTATTGGCAACAGGCACATGAAAAATAGCACAAATCGACAAAAATAGTCTGTTCGGCAAACGGGTAGCAGGATCGGCATAAAACGGGTGCCATGTCGGGCGACGATCACTGCCTCGCAAGGCTTCGGGGCAAGTCAACTCACCCCATCGTGAGGCCGCCAAGACTGAATCTCAACTTGCCCTCGTAGCTCGGCCCGTCGGAGCGGTCTATTGATACAACTCTCTTGTTGATCGTGTGGGCTTACAATGAATTGTCACACGATTATTTTGGGCGAACCGCACTGTCCGAATAGGCCGACCGCAAATCGGCGGTGAAAGGTTTCGAGCCTCCTGTAGCTACGGACGCACAGTCGTGGTCGCGGGATTTTTCGAGGTCTCGCGTGATGACGTCGCGCGGCCACGCGCCAGTGGAGAGCCTAACGGCCGGTGCTGTAGGCACCAGTCATCGTCGCAGCGAGTTAAAGCCGGGGCTGCAAAGAACGGGATCGATTGGTGGACCTATAGCATGGAGTTGCTGGATCTTCATTATCTGATCGTGACCGCAGATGCCGGAAAGTTTGCTTTTGCAGCAAAGGCTCTCGGCATAGACACGTCGACGATTAGCCGCCGGATCGGAAATCTCGAGGACGAGTTGGGTCTGTCCATCTTTGAGCGCGATCATTCCGGCATTCGTCTCACCCGCAGCGGCCTAGTGATCGTTCGCTGTGCACGGCGTGTGCTATTCCACACCGATGAACTGAAGAGGCTGGGACGGCAATTCGCGTCCGGGAGCAGCGGCGTGATCCATCTTGGTGTGCGAGTCCCTCCCGTAGGTGGCGCATCGCGCGCGCTGCTGACGGCCTGGCGCGCTGCACATCCTGATGTTGCGCTATCCATAGTTGAAGGCCATGAACGAGAGTTGGCCCTGAGTCTCAGTGAACGCCGGTTGGATGTAGCGCTTGTCACCGGGCACATCACGTGGCCGCATGTGGTGGCCTGCCCGTTATCTAAAGAACGAATGGTAGCGGTTCTTCCCTCTAGTCATTCGCTGGCCGAGCGGACAACGCTCGATTGGGAGTCGCTTAGCGCCGAGACCATTTTGATCCAGGACTGGGACGACAACCACACGCAGCGTGAATTTTACGCTACGCTGCTGGGTAGTGGCGCGCGGTTTCAGGCGCATACGGCAAGCAAACAAACGATTATGGCGCTCGTCGGAGCCGGCCTCGGAGTCACATTGGCGACCGAGAGCCAAGCCGAGCCAACGCTACCCGGCGTCACGTTCAAACCGATCGGAGAGGAGAATGCCTCATTGGAATTCAATCTGGTGTGGTTGCCGGAGACCGAGGACCCATTGATCGGTCGCTTCATCGCTTTCATGCGGGATGAGTCACGTCTGCGCGGGTTCGTTTAACGGCGACTTCCTGCGCCGGGCTTTGGCAAATCCCCGGTCTGTGGCCATAAACTTGGCCAGCATCGGTGCGATCAGTTTGGAAGGTTCTACAGGCTGTTGGTTGGATTCCTTTGCGTGGACTTCGGCATAAGCCGCGAGATCACGATGTACGGATGCCGGGAGCTCGACATTGAGCCGAACCGGTTTGTCGCTTTCGATCACGCCAAGTCTAAGTTTCGCCATGATGGACTCCGTCAATCACGATAGGGTTCAAGACTAAGATCTCGCGTCACGAGGACGTTCACCGGGAATCCCGGTCGGATCGTGATTGTCGGCTGCACGTTCAACGACCGGCCGACCACTTGTTCACCCGTTTGGTTGAAACTCTGGGAGGCGCCTTGGCGGATCGCCTGGGCGAGATTGTTCTCGCTGTCGCTCGTTCCCGCTTCTGAGCCGACGCTTAGGACTGTCGAGAGAACCGCCGCTTCGAACAGCAGACCCCAATGGTTGTCCACCTCGTCCTCAAGACCCGCGTACCCTTCGGTATCGGTGCCCGACTGACGCTCGAGGACGATCGATTTGCCGTTGGGCAGGATCAGGCGATTCCAGACCAGCAAAGCCCGTGATTGACCAAACGTGATCTGCGCGTCGTACTGGCCAACGAGTTTCGCGCCCTGCGGAATGAGCAGTATTTTTCCGGTGGGCGTGTCAAATACATCCTGTGTCACCTGCGCGGTGATTTCGCCCGGTAAATCGGAGCGCAACCCCGTGATGAGCGCTGCGGGAATGACCGAGCCGGCAAGAACGACATCGGGGCTTGCCGAAGCCGTTAGACGATCGGGACTTTGCGTTTGACGGTCGGTTGCCTGGTTCAGGAATGCCAGCTTGTGATCGCCAGGGGTGTCGGATGTGCCACCCGGCGTCGTCGGTGTTGTGCCCGCGGAGGCTAATAGAGCGGGAGCCACCACAGACGGCGCCGAATTCGTCGTCGCGAAGAGGTGGCTAGTGCGTGCTGCGTCTCGTTCCTGGAGCACACGCTGTTGTTCTGGCGTCATTGTGCCAGCATTTGGCATTCCTGACGGTGTCACGCCGGCATTGAGCATGGGCTTGCCAAGGTCACCGGGGAGTGGAGGGCCAAGCCTTGGCGCGGCATGGGGCAAGCCTGTGTAGTCGCGCGGGAGAACAGAGAGTCCCTCGGGTGTCGAGCGATTGGCGGTGTTATAAAGTTCGGAGCCGCCTCCTGACTCATGGGGGCGCAGCGCAAAGAAGAGCGCGCCGGCAATAGCGACGGCCGCCACACCGCCCAGCCCAAGCAAGACCTTTCGAGAAAGCCTTGTGACCGGCGTGCGATCCGATCGCAAGCGCATTTCGGAAGTCGCCCGCGTGCCGGTGCGCTCGCTATTCGTCGGACCGACGTCCTGGTCGTCGTGCCTTTCGCTCATGACGGCTTTCCATCCGTACGGACGATGCGCACGATCTGCTGCGGGTCGGCGCCAAGCTTGAGTTCGGCCGCGGCAAAGAGCCGATCTACAATCATGTAATTACCGCGCACACGGTAGTTGACGAGCTGGCCCTCGCCCTGCGGGCCTACGACCCACACGGGCGGCATTTCGCCTTGCGCGATGCCACTCGGAAACTCGATGAACACCTGACGTCCGTCATCGAAGGCGCGCAGCGGCCGCCACGCGGGATTGTCGCCCTCAAGTCGATAGCGGAAATTCAGGCTGTTGATGTCGATGCCGGTTGCCACGGGCGCTGCGGAATCGGCGACTGTATTCTGCGCGCGCAACGCGATGAGCTGGTCCTGTGGGTAGGCCCAGGAGACGGAGGCCATGTAAGTCTTCTCATCGGAGCGCAACTCGAGATGATAGGTCCGCCGGTCGGTATTGATGACAAGGTTCGTCGTGAGGTTGGGCGCAGTCGGTTTGAGCAGAATGTGAATACGCTTGCCAGCACCCGTGCCGCTCTCGGTGTCGCCGATCACCCAGCGCACAGTATCGCCCGCGGCAACAGGGCCGGAGCCGACCAGCTGTTCGCCTGGCTCGAGCGCAATGTCGGTGATCTCGCCGGGCGCGGCGTAGACCTGATACAGCGCGCCATCCGAGAACGGATAGACCTGGACCGCATTGATATAGGCCGCCCGTGTCGGCTGGATCCGCGCCGCATTGTTCGCGGCAGCAACGCGCTGTTGCGGAATGGCCGCCTCGTGAACAGTCGGCACATGGCCCGGCAGCGGCTTGAGCTGTCCGGGAAGTGGAAGTAACCGTGGAACCTCGATCATCTGCACCGGTTTGGGCGGATCTGGTTGCAGAACGGCGGCCTGCGGTTTGTCGTCATATTTGATCTCGGGCGGCGTCCAGGTGGAGCAGGCGCCGAGAGAAACGGACGAGAGAAGAAGAATGGATAGCGTGCGCATTAGCCGAGCTCCTTGGACCAGTTGAGGGCGTGGACGTAGACGCCGAGCGGGTTCTTCTTGAGCCGGTCGGCGTCGGTTGGGGTCTGGATCACGATGGTGAGAATGGCGCTCCAGCGTTCGGTCGAGGCGAGCGCGTCATCCACGTAGCGGCGCTCGACCCACTCGACGCGAAAGCTGTCGTCGGAGGCGCGGATTACGCTGGAGACGTCGATCGCTATCTGCTCTTTGCCGATCCTCGTAAAAGGGTCGCTGGTGCGTGCAAAATCGTTCAGCGCGAGGGCGCCCTTGTCGGTGACGTAGTTGTAGGCATCGAGCCAGTTCTGTCGCAGCACGATCGGGTCGGCGGGAATCGCGCGCACCTCATCGATGAAGTGCGCCAGATGCCACGCAATCTGCGGATCGGTCGGGCGATAGTCGGCGGTGGCCGGCGCGATCGCCTGGGCTTGACCAAGCTTGTCGACCTGCACCACCCAGGGCGTGATGGTGCCGTGCGCCGATTGCCAGACGAGCCCAGCGGCAAGGCCGCTGCTCATCAATAGCGCGGCGAAGAATGCAAGTCGCCAGTTCTTGGCTTGCACGCGCGCCGAACCGATGCGGTCGTCCCAGACTTGTCCCGCCTTCTGGTAGGGCGTCTCCGGCGCTGGTGTGGTGCCGTATCGCACGGTGGACCTTCGAAACATTCTCACTCTCCTTCAGAAAGATCGATGGAATGGCCGCTGCCGCCTTGGTCGCCGGAGCGCAGCGCGTTACTTGCAGCCGATGCGCCATGGGTCATTGCCTGATGCCGGCGCATGCGCTGTGCCCACGGTGGAGGCGAACCAGCACCCGGCGGCTGGGGGCCACCGCCGGGTGCTGGGCGTTGGGTCGCGGCTGCGCCACCGGCATTGAAGCTGGAGCGCAGGTTGGACGCGGCCCGACGCAGGGGGCTGGCGGCAGCGGAGACGCCCGCTTGCGCGACACCCGCAATTCCACCAGTGCGATAAGCAGCAGAAGCACCGCCGGCGACGCTTGCACCGGCATGCGCGACTCCGGAGATGGCACCGCCCGCGGCGCGCAATGCGCCAGCTGTTCCAGCGACACCAGCCGCGCCGAGTCCGGCAACTGCGAGACCCGTGCCAATAGCCGATCCGGCGCCGAGTTGAGGCCCACCGGCGATGAGTCCATTGGCGATGCCAGGACCGAAGATGGAGAGACCGAGCAGTGAAAGAGATGCGAGGATAAGCGTCAGCGCATCGCTGATGGTCGGTGGATTGTTGAAGCCGCTGGTGAACTGGCCAAAGATCTGCTGGCCGATGCCGATGATGACCGCCAGCACGAGTATCTTCACGCCGCTCGACACAACATTGCCGAGAACCTTCTCGGCCAGGAAGGCCGTGCGGCCGAAGAGACCGAACGGCACAAGGACGAACCCCGCGAGCGTCGTCAGCTTGAACTCGATCAGGCTCACGAAGAGCTGGATCGCCATGACGAAGAAACTGATGATGACGATGAGCCAGGCGGTCAGCAGGATCACGATCTGGACGAAGTTCTCGAAGAAACTTGTGAACCCCATGAGGCCCGAGATGGAGTTGAGAATGGGCTGACCGGCGTCGATGCCGACTTGGGCGATGTGGCCGGGCTGCAGGAGCTGGGCCTGGGACATCGAGCCACCGCCCGCTTTCAATCCCAGTCCCGCAAACGAATTGAAGACGATCTCGGCCAGATTGTTGAAGTTGCCGAGGATGAAGGCGAAGACACCAATATATAATGTCTTCTTGATGAGCCGGGCGATGATGTCCTCGTCCGGCGCCATGGCCCAGAACAGGCCCGCCAGACAGATATCGATTCCGATCAGCACGCCCGCGAGCCAACGGACGTCGCCCTGTACCAGGCCGAAGCCGGAGTCGATGTACTGGGTGAAGGTGCCCAGGAAGTTGTCGATGACGCCGGTTCCGTTCATGGATGCGATATCCGTTCGGAGTTGGTCGAGGAAACAGGTTTGGGATCGCCGGCGAAGAAGCGTCTACGGTTCTCCCGCCAGGCCATCGCGCAGTCCTGATCGTCTTGCGCACGGCTCCCCATTGTTTGACAGCGTGCAAGATCGCGGGAGAGCTCATCGCTCGACTCAGTACCGAGCTTGATGTTTGCTGGCTGTGGGGGCCGCGTACTGTGCCGGTCGAGATAGATCGCGCCGGCGACGATCGCACCCGCCACGGCGAGATAGCCGAGAACCGGCAGCACGCAGCCCCAATTGATCACACGGCCGCGCATCAGTGGAACATCTGCGCGTTGCCGGGCTGGTAGCCAGCACCGTAGTTGAGGAACTGCGTCGTCTGGGTTTGTGCCTGTTCCTGGGCTTCCACGGTTCGCGCGCCGTCCAGACTTTGCGCCCGCGCGATTGCCGTCATTACGGCGGTGAGATCCGCCAGTTGCTTGGTCAGCAGGGCGAGAAGCTGGTTGCCGGACTGGGCGGCCTGCAACGCTCCAACAGATGACTGGCTGACATTCACCAACGCATCGATCTGGCTGTGCGTGCTTTGGAGATTCTGCACGACGCCGGCCTGCACCCGCATCGCATCCTGATAGGCGGCGAGCGCGTTCTGCCAACGGGATTGCGCGTCGGTGAGAAGCTGCTGCGACGAGGTCGATCCCGAGTACGTCGTAGGGTAGGTCGTCGCGAACGTGTTGTTGATCGAGCTGACATCATAGGAGATGCGTTGCGCTTGTCCGAGCAGCGACGTCGTCTGTGTGATCGACTGGTCGATCGAACTCAACGACGAGAAGTTCAGATTGCTGAGATTGCGCGCCTGATTGATGAGCGATGTCGCCTGGTTCTGCAGCATCGTCAGTTCATTGGTGACCTGCTGCAGCTCGCGCGCAGCGGTGAGGACATTCTGCGCGTAGATGCTGGGATCGAAGACGATGTCGCCGCCGAAGAATTGGGCCTTGGCAGGCACCACAGCGAGCAGCGCAACGGTGACGCCGGCAAGCAGCGCATTGCGGATGCGATGATGGGAAATGCGACGCATAGTCATGTGACAACCTCCTTCTGGAAAAGCATGGGGAGAGCCCAATCGAGGCCCCTGTGACGTAGCCACGCGGCAGCGAAGCCGGCGCGACCGTGTTCGGCGAAGATCTTGGCGATGGCCGTCTGATCGGTTTTGGACGACGCTGCGGTCAAGGCGAGCGCGACCTCGGATAGACCGAGCTCAAAGAGCCGGTTGCCGCGGCGTGACTGGCAGTAATAGTCGCGCTTGGGAGTCGCGCGTGCGAGGATCTCGATCTGGCGGTCGTTGAGTCCGAAGCGGCGATAGATGGCCGCGATCTGCGGTTCGAGGGCGCGCTCGTTGGGAAGAAGAATCCGCGTCGGGCAGCTCTCGATGATTGCTGGCGCGATAGCCGAGCCATCGATGTCGGCCAGCGACTGCGTGGCGAAGATGACGCTCGCGTTCTTCTTGCGTAGCGTCTTCAGCCATTCACGAAGCTGATCGGCGAAGCCGCGATCGTCCAGCGCGAGCCAACCTTCGTCGATGATGAGAAGTGTTGGGCGCCCGTCGAGGCGGTCACCGATCCGGTGAAACAGATAGGACAGCACGGCCGGCGCCGCGCCCGCGCCTATCAATCCTTCGGTCTCGAACGCTTGCACCTCGGCGGTGCCCAGATGTTCGAACTCGCCGTCCAGCAATCGACCCCAGGGACCGCCGACCGTGTAAGGTTGAAGCGCCTGTTTTAGGGCGTTGGACTGCAGAAGCACGGACAGTCCAGTCAACGTGCGCTCTGCCGCGGGTGCCGAGGCCAGCGAACTTAGCGCTGACCAGATGTGCTCCTTGAGCTCGGGCGTGACGGTAACGGACTCACGCGCCAGGATTGCCGCGACCCATTCGGCCGCCCAGGCGCGTTCGCCCGGATCGTTGGCAAACGCCAAGGGCTGAAGCGACACGGGCTCGGAGACATCCTCGGCCAGCGCGCCGCCGAGATCGTGCCAGTCGCCGCCCATGGCGAGCGCCGCGGCGCGAATGGATCCACCGAAATCAAAGGCGAAAACCTGCGCTCCCGCATAGCGGCGGAACTGCAGTGCCATCAGCGCCAACAACACGCTCTTGCCGGCGCCCGTCGGTCCGACGATCAGGGTATGCCCGACATCGCCGACATGCAGGCTGAAGCGGAACGGTGTCGATCCTTCGGTCCGCGCGAAGAACAACGGTGGCGCGCCGAGATGCTCATCCCGTGCCGGGCCCGCCCATACCGCGGAAAACGGCATCATATGCGCCAGGTTCAACGTCGAAACGGGCGGCTGGCGGACATTGGCATAGACGTGCCCGGGCAAGCTGCCCAACCAGGCTTCGACCGCATTCACACTCTCGCGAATACATGTGAAGTCGCGGCCCTGGATGGCTTTCTCGACAAGGCGCAAGCGGTCTTCAGCGATGCGCGGGTCGTCGTCCCAAACCGTGACGGTGGCGGTGACATAGACTTCGCCGACCAGATCGGAGCCCAGTTCCTGCAGTGCGAGGTCCGCATCGAGCGCCTTGTTCGAGGCGTCGGAATCCATCAGTACCGAGGCTTCGTTGGTCATCACCTCCTTGAGGATCGCCATGATCGATTTGCGCTTGGCGAACCATTGGCGGCGAATCTTGGCGAGTACCCTGGTGGCATCGGTCTTGTCGAGGCAGATCGCCCGCGTCGTCCAGCGATAGGGAAAAGCGAGCCGGTTGAGATCATCGAGCAGGCCGGGCCAAGTCTGCGACGGAAATCCCATCACGGTGAGCGCACGCAGATGCGCCGAACCCAGTCGCGGCTCGAGACCGCCGGCGAGTTCCTGATCGGCCAGGATCGCGTCGAGATACATCGGCACCTCGGGCACGCGCACGCGCTGGTGCTTGGTCGAGATGCAAGAGTGCAGATAGGTGAGCGTGCCGACATCGTCGAGCCAACCCGCTTCCGGCATGAAGCCTTCGACCAGCGCCAAGACGCGATCTGTGCGATCGACAAAGCCGATCAGAGCTGTGCGCCAGTCGGCGCCTTGATTGGCACGCCCTTCGTAAAGCCAATTCTCAGCCCGGGCGGCATCTTCGGCCGGTGGCAACCAGACCAAGGTGAGGAAATACCGGCTCTCGAAATGCGTGCCTTCTTCCTCGAACTGTGCACGGCGTTCTTCGTCGACCAGACGCGAGACGGGATCGGGAAATTGGCTCTGGGGATAGCGGTTGGCAGGATCGCGCTGCGCTTCGACAAAGATTGCCCAACCCGAGCCGAGACGGCGCAGCGCATTATTCAGCCGCGATGTGATAGCGACGAGCTCGGCTGGTGTGGCGCTATCGAGGTCCGGACCTCGAAACTTCGCGGTGCGCTGGAACGATCCGTCCTTGTTGAGAACGACACCTTTGGCGACGAGCGCGACCCAGGGCAGGAAATCGGCGAGCCGCTGGGAGCGTGGGCGGTATTCGGAGAGGTTCAGCATCGGTCGAGCCTCACGCGATCAGATGCGCGGGATAGCGCAGATGACGGCGCACCACATCGACGAATTCCGGATCGCGTTTGGCCGCCCACACCGCCGCCAGATGTCCGACGAGCCAGAGCACGGCGCCTACGATCCAGAGCCGGAGGCCGAGCCCGACTGCCGCCGCCAGCGTCCCGTTCAGGATTGCGACCGCGCGCGGTGCGCCACCCAACAAAATCGCTTCCGTCAGCGCGCGATGGACTGGCGCATAGAAGCCGGACACGGGTTCGTCGGTGAGCATCAGACAAGCGCTCCGCCGCCGAACTGGAAAAAGGTCAGGAAGAAGCTCGACGCGGCGAACGCGATCGAGAGACCGAACACGATCTGGATCAATCTGCGAAAGCCGCCACTCGTCTCGCCGAACGCGAGCGTCAGGCCGGTCACGATGATAACGATCACCGAGACGACCTTGGCAACGGGACCCTGGATGGAATCCAGAATTTGCTGGAGAGGCTGCTCCCACGGCATGTTTGTGCCGGCGGCGTGGGCGGGTGCCGTCATCAACGCGAAGGCTGCAAATGTCGCGGCGGCAAATAGCCGTGCGCGTATCCGGTGAAATGTCGAGCTCATGCGTGTTCTCCTGCTGGGGTGAGGCGGTAATCGCCGCCTGCGTCGAGGCCTTCGACACAGGCGAGTTCGGAGAGGTGACGGGCAGAGCCGCGGCCAGCGAGAACGGCGATTACGTCGATGGTTTCGGCGATGAGCGCACGGGGCACGGTGACGACGGCTTCCTGGATCAGCTGCTCCAGCCGGCGCAGCGCGCCGATGGCGGAGCCTGCGTGCAGGGTGCCGACGCCGCCGGGATGGCCGGTGCCCCAGGCTTTCAGGAGATCGAGAGCTTCCGCACCGCGCACTTCGCCAATGGGTATGCGATCGGGCCGCAAGCGCAGCGACGAGCGCACCAGGTCCGACAACGAGGCCGCGCCGTCTTTCGTGCGCAAGGCAACGAGGTTGGACGAGGCACATTGCAGTTCGCGCGTATCTTCGATGAGCACGATCCGGTCGGAGGTTTTTGCGATTTCGGCGAGGAGCGCGTTGACGAGCGTTGTTTTGCCGGTCGAGGTGCCGCCTGCGACGAGTACGTTCTTGCGAGTTGCAACCGCTGTCCGAAGGAAGTCCGCCTGGCCGGCGGTTATGATTCCAGCTTCGACGTAATCTGCGAGCGTGAACACCGCGACAGCCGGACGGCGGATGGCGAAGCACGGCGCCATCACGACGGGAGGAATGAGACCTTCGAAGCGCTCACCCGTCTCGGGCAATTCCGCCGAGACACGCGGGGCGCCAGCGTGAACTTCCACGCCGACATGATGAGCGACCAGGCGGACGATGCGTTCGGCATCCATCGGCGGAATGCGCACGGCGGTATCTTCGAGGCCGCCCGACAGACGATCGATCCAGAGGCGTCCATCCGGATTGAGCATCACCTCCACGATGGAGGAGTCTTCGAGGAATCCCGCGATGGCCGGACCAAGCGCGGTGCGCAGCATGCGCGTGCTGCGGGTTCTGGTCTCAGCTCGGAAGGATTGTACGTTCACGCTTGACCCCAAATTCGGACGCGCCAGCCGCGTCGTTTGATGAGGTCGAGTAGAAAGAACCGCTTTCAGGTGAAGGCAACAAGCTCGTTGCTGCCGTCGTAGTGTGGCGTGGAGAGACAGGAGGACGGCGAGGAGATCATTGCCATGCGTCTGCAGAAATGGAGAAAAAATCGCCTGTCAGTCGATAGGGCGATCAACATTCGTATTGCGGCGTGACGTAGCGCTGACTGGCGTAGGCAGGTCACTCAGTCTTTTGAGGGAGATGTCTCGGCAGATGCTTCGATTTCACGAGTGATTTCGTCGAGCAACGTCTGGCCGTGGGCCAGCCGACGACCAACCGCCTCGATGAAACCCTCGTAGCGTTCGCGGCCCTTTGCCTGCGCTGCCTTTTGTGCGGTGTCGGGCAACGGTGGGGTGTGCGTCAGCCAGAAGCGGATGAACAGGGCGAGCGTTTCGTTCGTGATCGCCGAATGGCGTTCCAGCCGCTCGATTGCGCGGCTCATGCGATCAAGCCGCTTAGCCAAAGCGGCCTCAAGTCGGTCGGCGCCGTCTGGCGACAGAAACGAATCCAGCGCGACTTCCACGATCTGCACGCGCGACACCCGCTTGGCCGTTGCGTAGTCGTCTAGCCGGGCCGCGAGTTCATTGGGCAAGCGGAATGTGTGGTTGCCGCGCATAAATCACATACCGAGACGGTCGGCGGGATCGAGCGGCGTCTGCCGCACGGAGTTACGAACCTGCTGATCGAAACCCGGTTGGATCGGCGGCCCTGTATCGTCATTGGCGTCATCCAGCTCGAACTCCTGGGCAGGATCTGGCGGCGTTGGTGCGATGTCTTCGTGCTCGGGTAGCTCCGGCTCGCGCCTTGGCCCGCCATTGGCGGGATCGGCCTCAGTGTCTGAGCTTGGTGCCGCGATCAGATGCACCCAGGCGCCAGCTGTGGGTCCGTTGGGCAAGGATGGATTGGGGCGCGAAGCGCCAAGCGTCGGCAGCCGGGGCGGAGGAAGAATGCGCTCGTTCAAGCGCCGATCCTGGAAATAGCGAACCTTCTTGGCCCGTATCGGTGGACAACCCGATATCAGGACAATTTCATCGGATGTCGGAAGCTGCATGATCTCGCCGGCCGTCAGCAATGGTCGGGCGGTTTCCTGTCGCGATACCATCAAATGGCCCAGCCACGGACTGAGACGATGCCCGGCATAGTTCTTCATCGCGCGCAACTCGGTGGCGACGCCAAGCGCATCGGAGACGCGCTTTGCCGTGCGCTCGTCGTTGGTCGCGAAGCTCACGCGCACATGACAATTATCGAGAATGGAATTGTTCTGCCCATAGGCTTTCTCGATCTGATTGAGGGACTGCGCGATCAGAAAGGATTTGAGGCCATATCCCGCCATGAACGACAGGGTCGACTCGAAGAAATCCAGCCGACCCAGCGCGGGAAATTCATCAAGCATCAGGAGCAAGCGGTGCTTGCGTCTGTCGGATTCGAGTTCTTCCGTAAGGCGCCGCCCGATCTGGTTGAGGATCAGGCGGATCAGCGGCTTAGTCCTCGAAATGTCGGACGGCGGCACCACGAGATAGAGCGTTAGCGGTCTGTCGCTCTCTACGAGATCAGCGATGCGCCAATCGCATTGCCGGGTAACCTTCGCAACGACGGGATCGCGATAGAGGCCCAGGAAGCTCATGGCGGTGGAAAGCACGCCCGATCTTTCATTCTCCGATTTGTTGAGCAGTTCGCGCGCTGCGCTCGCGACGACGGGATGAACACCCCCATGACCCAGATGCGGCGTGTTCATCATTGCCCAAAGGGTCTTTTCGATGGTGCGCCGCGGGTCGGATAGGAAGTTGGCGACCCCGGCCAGTGTTTTGTCCTCCTCGGCGTAAAGAACGTGCAGGATCGTGCCAACGAGCAGAGCGTGACTGGTCTTTTCCCAGTGGTTTCGTCTCTCCAAGGCGCCTTCGGGATCGACAAGCACGTCTGCGATATTCTGTACGTCGCGTACTTCGCGCTCACCGCGGCGAACTTCCATCAATGGATTGTAGGCGGTACTTGCGGTGTTGGTGGGGTCGAACAGCAGCACGCGGCCGAAACGCGCGCGCCAGCCCGCGGTCAGAGTCCAATTCTCACCCTTGATGTCGTGCACGATAGCCGAGCCCGGCCAAGTCAGAAGCGTCGGAATCACGAGACCGACACCCTTGCCGCTCCTGGTCGGCGCGAAACACAGAACGTGTTCGGGACCGTCGTGGCGCAGATAGCTTCCTTGCCAGCGGCCTAGCATTACGCCGTCGGGATGTAGCAAATCCGCGCCGCGGACTTCCTGAGCCGTCGCCCAACGCGCAGACCCATAGGTGATCGCGTGCTTTGCTTCACGGGCGCGCCATACCGACATGGCGATTGCGACGGCGAAGGCTGCGATGCCACCCGCGCCGGCGATATATCCACCTTCGACAAAAATGTCGTGCGCATAGGCGTCAAATGAGAACCACCACCAGAAGAAGGCTGGTGGTAGATAGAAAGGCCAGCCGAACAGTTCAAACCAGGGGCGGCCGAGTTCGGGTTGGAAGGCGAGCTGCCATGCGGTCCATTCCGTCGCGGTCCAAACGAAGGCCAGGACGACGGAGCAGACGACGATGACTTGGCCCCAGAGGATCTTTGTCGCGGACATGGTGGCGAGATCGCGCGGGTTCGGTCGCGCCGCAAGAGCAAGTTAGCAGCGGGCGAAAATTAGGATAAGCAGGCGTGGAAATCGGCGTCTGCCCAGATGTCTCAGTGAGTATTTCGGCTATTGAGGCGGCATAACTCCGAGGACTGACTCTCTAGAATCCGGTTAGGTCGCCTCATCCACCTCGCCTGAATCATGCGATGCAGCCCGGCTGCGCAGCGACGCGATGATATTGTCCAGCCGCCGCAGTAGATCGTCGTAGGTCAGGATATCGATCATGTTGGCATACTTGCGCTTGATGATCTCCAGGTCGAGCTGCTGGCTCGCATCCAGCGCCGGCGAGCCGTTCGGCCGCCGGTCACGGCCGAGAATGATCATTGCCTTGGGGCTAGTGATGCGGATTCTCATGCCAGACGGCAACTTGTGGGCGTAGCGCTGAGTGAGCGTCTTCTCGCCGGCTAAACCCCACTTGGAGAGGTGGAACAGGTATTTCTCCGCCTGCATGATGCCGCCAGAGAGTTCTTTGGTCGGAATGTAGTTGTCCCGGTACGGAGTGCGGCCCAATAGGGCGTCGTCGAACGGCTTCTTGATTTCGATGACGTCGATGTTTCCAGCCGCGTCGATCAGCGCCAGATCGATGAAGCGGTCCTTGGTAGCCCCGGGCGTCGAATAGGCGTCCACGACCTTCACGTTCGATAGGACCGCGACGTATTTGGGGAAGATCAGCAGCAGGAAGTTGAGGATCATCTTCTGCCAGTCGCCTTCGGACCTCGTGCTGCTATCTCGCAACCAATCTGCGATAGTGTCGCGGATGTAGACGTACTTCTCGATCTCGGTCTGTAGCAGCTCTGGTTGCGCCAGCGCCGCGTCGGTCATTGTCGAGCGCCGGCGGTTCAAATAGGCCTCGTACTGCGCCCGTGCGTCCTTCAGGGGTGTAATGTAGTCGCCAACAACGGTCGCTACCCTGGCGGCGGCGTAGCGGTTGAGTTCGCCGGTATTGGGGAATTTGCTCAACAGCGCCTGGAAATCGGGAATCGGAATGGCACCCGTCCGGCTTCCGCCGACGATGATTGGCTGACCGGGATCGATGAGATCTGCCATCTTGCTAAAGATGGAGATATTCCGCTCGGCGACGAAGACTTTACGCTCCAGATCCAGGCCCGCCTCGGCGATGAGCACCGGGTTGTCAATAGCGAGAATCCGACCTTCGATATGGAAGTAGCCGTCATGGCGCGTGGCGAAGCGGAACTGATACTGAAAGTCCTCGAAGTCGTTGTCCTCGGGAGTCACGTCGGGCTCGGCGACTAGGTCCTGGCGCTCGAACGTGAAGACCCGGCTGAGAGTGACGGTGCCGTGGTCCCGCAGCTCCCGCCAAACCCATCCATTGCCTGGCTGTTCGGCCCGGTAGGTCAACACCACGTCCGATGCGGAAATCACGAAATCAAGCAAGGTTTCAGCCCCCGGGCGGTGGCCCTATATTGGTGCAGCACAAGTAAAGGTTCGCATGCCACCCGCCCGCCCAGAACCCCCGAAAGATCCTTCGCCCCGCCGCGCCACCCAAGCCGCGATTGGGCGGGCATATTGGGCATTTTACGACGGCACAACTCTTCGTTTGCGATCGAATTGGCTGCCCTGGGTCGACCCAGAAGACCTTGAAGCCGTGGAAGCACTCGCCAAGCTGCATCCCAGTCAGCCGATCGCCGAATTGCACCGGCAGATGCTTCAGGACCTCACCACCAAGGACGCCCTTGTGAATGAGGCGGCCCAGCAGATTTTTAAGCAGCGCTACGATCAGGCCGTCGCGATCGCTCTACCGGCAACCCGGGCCTATCTGCGCCACGCCCAGGCTATCAACACGCTGACCCGCAACCACAGCTTGGCGACGGTCGACCTGAAGACCCTCAAGGCGATCGACGGGTTTGGGCACGCTGACGCCGCGTTCGGTAAATTTGCCAAGGATTTGACGGCGAAACTTGGCGGAAAGACCGAGATGTTCGATGTCATCGCTTACAGCCAATTTTTCGAGGTCTATGGAGAGGCGGTCACTCTTCAACACCTACGGTCATGCCCTGGGATACAGACCGGCCGTGTAGAGGAGTCCAAGATTCCAGGCGAGGGCCGGCCGGATTTCGTCTGCAGGACAGACGAAGGCGAGGCCTTCTACATCGAGGTGAAGTCGCTCGACATCGTGAGTGGTGAGTTTCGTCATCGCGAGATGATGGACGACGCGCTCGATGTTCAAGTCGAGCTCGAGGCCCGCCGCAAAGAGGGGCGCCGCGTGTCCTTCGCGGAGGGGACAATCGATCCTTATCGTGCGCTTGGTCAGACCGAAGGCTACGATCCCCGGTCGCTGAAACTCACCATCGATACCCTGCGGGAAAAGTGCCGGACGGCGTTCAAGCCGAGCCAATTCCAGCTCGGCCCTACTTTCGCGCTGGCCGTGGTCGACCGGCTGGTTCTCCCAGGCGGTCGACATTCGCTTGCCCCCTACTACTATGAGCCCCTCCATTCTGGATGTTGCATCAGCGGGGTGCTTTGGCAGGCCGCCTACGGACGGGTCGGCACGCCGATCTTCCAGCTGCCGGATTTCGAAGGGAAGCCGACGCTCGAGGCTCACCTGGCGACGGACGGGCTCTACGCAGACAGCTATCGGGCGTTTCGTGGCGAAGGGTTGATCGTGCTCGACACGCATTGCGGCCAGCGCGTTGCGTATGGCCTCGCCAGCCCCTTGGCCTCGCCCGCGCCCTGGTCTTCGGACCTGACCGAACGTGTGCTGCGACTGATATGCAACGCTCAAAACGACGCCGGGAACAGCTTCGCCTATCTTCTTTCTGACGCTCGAACGAGCTGACAGCATGCCGACCCGATCCAATCCTCTCGGGGTGGCCGAGGTTGAATTCGACGCAAAAGGAACGATAAGGCGTCGCCGCAGTCGACCGATCAGTGTGTCCGCGCGTGTCTGGAGAAAATACTTAGAGTTCCAGACCGCGTTTCCGACCGAAACTCCATGCAATGCCGTTCGCCGTGGCGATACCGCGAACCTCTTGGCCAAGATGTTGTTCGAGCGCTGGCCTCCACGGCACCAGCTGAAACCCCAGCCCGTCGTCGATCATCGCGAAGCGCCCCGAGGCGAGCGTCACGCGCTGGCGGTAGACGCCGGAGATAGGCTGACCCTCCACAGGCGGCTGGTGAGCAAGTCCATGTTTCCCAGCAAGCTTGGCGGCGGTCTCATCGAGCTCGCGACGGCGCAGCGTGGCCAGGAGATCGCTCGCAAATAGCACCCGCTGTCCCTGCCGGCGCGCCAATCCTTCTTCGGCCAGATGATCAATCCGATTGGACATCGCGGCGCGGACATCAGCGCCGAAACCGGCATTGCTGATCGGCGGATCCCGCGTGAGCAACTGCCGGTCAATCCAGGTCGCACCCGGGGCTCTGATCTGCGCCTCGATGGAGAGATCGGACCGGATGGCGAGCGCCAGTCGCTTGCGGCCTTTCTCGTCTTCATATGCCCGGCTTTCGACCACAGCGCCGGGGTCAGCATCGCCGGTCATCTCGAGATCGGAAAACTTCAGATGATGGGTGCGCCCGTCGATTCCTTCGATGATCGCATAGGCGGTCCCATTCAGTTCATCGTGGAGGCCACGATCGGCGAGCCTGCCAACAATCGGTTCGGTAGGTGCGCCGGGATGGAGTGCAAAACCAGACACATCCGCCTCGCGGCCGGCGCCAGTTAGCGCCCGGTGCATGGTCTTGATGATATCGCCGCGGATGGAAAGGTCGCGGAGCGTTTGCTCGAGGCCAGGCTTTAGGCTCCATTGCGCCGGTGCGATCTGTTCGGCCAGACCAAGCCGTTCCAATGTCTGCACCCGGCCAGCTAGGAGACGGCGCGGCTCGGTGTCTCCATCCGATGCACGGGGCCTCAGATCGACGATGCCACCATTGTCGTCAGCGGTGCTGCGCAGGCTACGATCGAAGTTCGTCCAGCGCTCGGCCTGAACATCCTTCTCCAATGCCGACTGGATTTCGTGCTCGGTGCGCGGACCGAGTTCCAGACCGACGAGTTGCGCCGCCCGCAAACGAAAGCCGCGGCTGATGTAGTCACGGCTGATGACGAGATCCTTGCCGCCGGCGAGCTTGCCGCGGACCAGGACGTGTATGTGCGGATTATCAGTATTCCAGTGATCGACCGCGACCCAGTCGAGCTTGGTACCAAGATCGTGCTCGGCCTCCTTCATCAGCTTGCGGGTAAAGGTCTTGAGATCGGCCATGTTGGGTGCGTCTTCGGGAGAGACGATGAAGCGGAAGTGATGTCGGTCCTCCTCGCAGCGCTCCGCGAAACCCTTGGTGTCGGCCTGGTCTGACCGGGCGTCGAACATCCGAGCGTCCTGACCGTCGCGGGTGACGCCCTCGCGCTTCAAGTAGCTGATGTGCTTGGCGAGTGGGGCGGAACGAAATTTGGAGCCTTTGTGCCGGACCACGCGGGCCTTCACGACCACGCGCCGAGACGGAGACTTCAACCCAAGAGATCGCGCCGCCTTGCCACCACGGCCGAAGGTCGATCGGCCTCCGCCGCGACCGCCGCGGGCGAAGCGCGAACCGGTATGCCCCGCTTTCTTCGCGGCCCGCATCACCTGGGCGACATAGCTCTTCGATTTGCGCGCGCCTTTGTTGCCGTCGCGGATGCGGCCAGGCCGAACGCGCAGGTCATCGTCGCGGCTAGCCATCGCATAAATTCGCGCATTCGGATGGGTGGCTGGCATCTAAGTCTTTGAATATCCGCGATGACGGATCGATGAGGCTGGCTGGATGCGTCGCGTCCGCGTGCGCAAGCGTCTGCACCACAACGACAATCCACGATCCGCCAAGGACGCTTTTATCTCGCGCTCTTTTGGTTGGGTGGTGGGAGTGGTTGGACCTGGCGAAGACGCCGGCATTTGGGTGGCGGTTGAGGGTGGCGGCGAAGGACACGACGCTCATCGCTGATCGGGCATTCGGACCGACACGAACAGTCCGTCCGACTGCGGCCCGAGTGCAAAAGTCGGTGATGTCGTTGTGCTTTGAGAGGCAGAAGCATCAGGCGCGCTGTTCGACGGCGGATGCGATGCTGGCGATATTGTGAACAGGCCCGAGACTCGCCAGTCGTCTGCGCCACTCGTTGCAGGTGGTGCGATGCCAAGCCGCAAATCCGGCAACATCTGCGCCAGCGTCGAAAGGTAATGTTTGGTCTCGTCGTTGAGCGGCCGAAGGCCAGCCAGGTAGTCCTGATACCGCTTCGGCCCCGCATTGTAGGCAGCGAGAAACCCAGATGCGCCAAAGCGGTCGAACAATTCGCGCAGATACGCAGCACCACCCAGAATATTGTCATGCGGATCGAATGGATCGTTGCCGAGGCGATATTGGATGCGCAGCGCGGACCAGGTGTCGGGCATCAATTGCATGAGCCCCATCGCGCCCTTGGGCGACACGGCTTTCGGATTGCCCGCGCTCTCGACGTGCATAACGGCGCGCACCCAAGACGCCGGAACGCCGAAGCGCCGCGAGGCTTCATCTGTGAAGTCCACATAGAGATTGGAAGCAATGGCAGACGGGCTCCGCAGAGTCTCGGCGTTTGCGCCGGTGCAATGGATCGACAGCGCAAGGGCGGTCACGCCTGCGATGTGCGGCAAGACTGCGGCGAGCTGGCGACAGGCGACACACCACAATAGCCACGGTGGAACGGCCGAAACGGAGTGAGGGCCGAGCTTTGGGAAGGGCATTGGACAAACCGTGTGGAAGCGGGCGTGCTGCATGATCAGTGCTCCGAGACAGTCCAGAGAGGTTCGGCGCGGGAGCCAATAGTGTTCGCGGGCAGCGCGCCGAAATACCGTCCGTCGAACGAGTCCGAGATGGTCGGGTTGAGAAGAAACACTTGGCCGGCGCGAAGCGTCCGGCAGCCCTTCCAGGACGGCAGCGATCTGCCGAGGGCGTCGCGTTCGCGTGCTATGGCGATAGCGCGGCCATCTATCGTGACGGCGCGCGCAAAGCGACAGACTGTTTGACCATCCAGCGCCGCGATGTGCTTTAGAAGGGGTACGCCGAGCGGAAGATAACCGCGCAGCGCCGCGAAGCGCGCAAGCGGTTCCGGCGGCGCGACGGTGACCAACTCGTCGACATGTAGAGGCGACGCGGGATGCAGCAGATAAAGGCCGAGCGGAGCACTCGCGCTGGCGTTCCAAAGCAGAAGCTTGGGAAGGAATGCGCGGGGCGTCGTGTTCTGCCACACCGGTATGGGTGCTTCGAGTACCGAGCCTGCAAGTTGGCCGAGAACCGCGACGATGGCGGTTGCCAGGACGGCCGTGCGGCCATTCATGGCAACAACGCCTTCCGCGCGAGCCAAACGGCGTGGCGCTGCTTGGTGTAGTCGCGCGGCTCCTGATTGACGCTGAGACGGTTATGGATGTGCCGCCAATGGTCGGGGCAGATGTCAGCGGGATCGAAACCAGCCTGTTCGATGGCATCGATCAGTTGCAGCACGAACTGCACCTTCGGCCAGCCGGACATACGCAGGAGGATTTCGCCGCCGGGACGCATGAAGCCGATGCTGGTCATCGCTTCGTGCGGCTCCAAGGCGCGCAAGATGTCGATCCGCGACAGCACGGTTCCGAACGCATTAGACTGCCAGCGGACGAAAGCGAAGATGCTGCTGGGCGCGAATGTAAGGACACGGCGCTGACGGTCGATGATCCGGTCATCGACAGGGCGGCCGAAGCGAATCCAGCGCTCGACCTTGCCTTCATCCCACATCAGCTCGACCTGTGTGGAGGCGAGCGGTGATGTCCGTTCAGCGTCCAGCGCGCAAACGGATGGCGCCGAAATACCACTCTTCGTTGGCAATACGCCTGAGAGACTTTCGTTGGTTGATGGCATGGCGAGGCCTCAGCGATGGGCTTTGGCCGCGTAGGCTGGGGCGACCGCAGCTTGCCGCTTCGCTGGCAACACAGTGCCGCTACCGGGATCGGAGGTGGACGTCTTGAGCCCGCGATTGGCCCATTCCTGCAGGTCATCGAGGCTGTAGACGACGCGGCCGCCAAGCTTCGAATAACGCGGTCCCGTGCCGTAGGTGCGATGCTTTTCAAGCGTGCGGCCCGAAAGCCCAAGGAAGCGCGCGGCTTCCTGCGTGCGCAGATAACGCGGCGGAAGTGCATTGTTCGGATCTGGCATGAAGGCGTCCTCGTCGGTTGGAAAGTGCCGGATAGCGGCGACTGTCACGACGCAGGATGGCGAAGGGCTTTGCCCGGAGGGGATGGTGATGTGGACAGACGGCGAGATCACCACCCTTGCGCGCGCCAAAGACGGGGACGGCGCTTGCACGCGTGCGCTCGGTTAGAACAGGCGCTGCCGGTATGGATGCAGAAGCAGTTGCCGGTAACCGCCTTGCATGAGTTCGAACCCGAGGCGGCAAAGGCGGATGGTTCGATCGCGCAGATCATGTGTCTTCCAGCCGCGTTCGAGCACCCGCGATGCGCCAAACAAAGTGGCGGCAATTTCGCGGTAGGTGGCGGTTTCGAGCCGCGCGTCGAGCGCGCGCAACGTATCAATCAAGTGATCGCGCTGTGCCTGCGATAGAGCAGCCGGGTTGTCGCCGGGATCGCGGCCGTTCAGCGCAAGCCAGTAGCGGCGCGCGGCGGTCAGCCGCACGTCGAACAGCGCATCCAGCGGCAGCACGGCGCAAATGTCCTTGCCGTCAAGTTCACCAATGGCGTGTGTCCGGAACGGCGCGCCATTGCAGATAAGACGTTGCTCGGCGCCATCCTGGTGGTCGATCCAACGATGGTCGAATTTCGAGGCTGAGATGCCGAAAGACACAAGGCTGGGTGGTGTCGGGACAAGCGGGACAACACTTGGCAGGGCCGTCGTCGTCCAAAGGATCGTTGGATGCTTGCGTTCGAGCGCGGACTTCGCGAAATCGCAACCCCCAACGGCGGGCGAAGGTCTCGCGTGATTTACGCGATGAGATATTGCGGCCGCCAAGCCGCACGAGACGCTCGTGGTCCTTCACGAACTCAGCATTGCGGCGCAAAAACTCGAAGGCAAAGCCAGGCGCATCAAGCTTGCGTTTGTCATCATATGGGGCAGTCGATCGCCAATCGGCTCGTGGCATGGCGCAGCTCTCCTGAACGCCCCACCGCCCGCGCGCAAGCATGGCCAAAGTCTTGTGGATGTGTAGTGGGATTCCATGCAAAGACACTTGCAATATCGGCAAGGAACGAAGTGTCAGTGCGGCGCGCCGCCCCGCAGAAGAAACTTGTACCCGTGTTCAGTCATCCAACGGGCGCGCGCAAGATGGGTTTCCCAGGCGCGACGTGCGCGCTCGGGCTCCTTGTCGGGATCGATTTGGAGCACGATTCGTGCGACCTCGCGCCAATCCGCATGCTCGGCGTCGGCATCGAGCAGGCGTAGATAGGTAATCTTATGTTGCTCATCATAGCCTGTGAGAACAGCATCGGTTGGTGCGCTGTCGGCAACAGGCGGGTCGGAGGTTGGGACTGACATTCTGTTGTCTCCGAATGGGGCAGACACCGTAAGTCCAGCACTCAACCACGCGAATGTGAAGCACGCGGAGCGCGTATTGACGGCGGCTTATTGAGCACCATGACGCCCCAACCCTGCGCGGAATCGATGAAGACGGCGCCGGCTGCTTCCAGCGCGCGGCGCACCTGATCGCGTGTCGTTTCGTGCACGGCCAAGCCGCGTTCGGACTCAAGACGTTTGAGGGCCGTCAACGCGACGAGAGACTTTTCAGCGAGCATGTCCTGCGTCCAGTGGAGCAGTGCCCGTGCGGCCCGAATCTGTCGACCTGTGATCATCACGATCACGTCCGACAGTCGGCCCACGGGGCGCTAGGAAAACGACTATAATAGTCGTCTCTAGCCCAGCCAACCCCTGATTCGCGCGAAAATCCGTTGTCGGTTCGGTCGCCGCTGAACTCTGTGGAAACCAGTCGTCGGCGCAACGCTGGTGGGCGGTAGGTTGTAGCGCACTGGCAAAGAAAAACCCCGTCCGGCGAACCGGACGGGGCTGGGGGAGGAGCGCTTCAGTTGCCGCTGCGCTTGCCGGGCCGGCGGGACCAGATCGCGCTGTAGGTGTCGCCGTCCTTGTCCTTGACCAGGTTGGCGTAGACCGGAGCGGTGAAGCTCGGGTCGTCGAGCTTGAGCGAGTGATACTCCTCGTTCTTCTCCGACGATTTGGTCCAGGCGGCGCCGATCTCCGCGCGGCCGACAAAGATGCGATGGGTGGGAGCGTCTTCGTTGGTGCGGTTGGTCTCGGCGACGACGCGCACGCCCTTCGCCTGCAGTGCCAGCATTGCGAACTCGCCTTCGAACCCGTTGTTGACCTTCTTGAATGTGCCGATGATAGCCATGTCTGTTCTCCGTTTGCTGTTTCGAGCCCGCGACCATCGCGGCCTCGATGGCGATCGGAAGGCCGAAGGCGATCGACGACGCACCCGCACTTGCGGGCTTGAGGGAGGACGGCAGACTTTCTTGCCTCGCGAGGAATGGGCTTTAGCCCAGGGGAAGAAAGTCTGACGGCCCCCTTGCGTCTAGGCGATCGAGGCGCAGCCGGTCTTTGGCCCGATCAAAGCCAAGAGAGGCGGCATGGACTCGCGTGCCAAACAGCATCCCGGGAGAACTCATGGCGACTGGTCAGTGGCACAAGCAAGATCACCGACGCAGGAATCGAAGAAAGAGAAGCGCTGGCGCAGAAAAGGGAAGGCCGCATCGGCGCGACCGAACGCACTAACGCGCTACGATCCGCGCGCTGTCGGGCGCGAGACGGTGCCGCTTCTGGTCAATGTCAGAGAAGATGGAGATATGCGCTCTAACTCGTGCCCCGATCAACGCGATGTTGGCCGGGCGTGGTCAAGATGGACGGCGACTGCGCAATCTAGCCATTGGCCGGGAAGGAAAGTTGCGGCGGCACAGAACGCTCCTGCGTGGGCCCGTCGACTGCGGGCGGGATAAAGATGGCCATGCGCGTCCACGCCGTACCGCCCACCAGCGTTGCGCCGACGAATGCGAGAATCTGACTCAGGGGGCCTTCCGGGAGGCAGATATGGGTGATACCGAGCGTCGCGTGATAGCCCGCGACGGCGGCCGGAATTGCGAAGACGAGTGCGATACAAGCGCGCAAGATCGGTGGGCGCACAGCAGCGAATAGAAGCTGTCCGAGCGCGAGAACGCCGGCGCCCGCGACGACGGCGATAAGACCGGAACCGAGCACGCCGTAACCATGATGGTACGCCGTGAATGCCGCTGTCAGGCCGACAAAGAACGGCAGGGCGTAAACGGCGAGGGTGAACAGCAGCCAACAGAAGAAGGCGATGGCAAAGACGCTGAGGATGATGCCGAGAATGATCATGGCGGTGGCCTCCGTGCAAAAGATCGACGGTTCGCGCCTCCACCAGCCGCCACGGCGCGAACCCGACCATAGCAGCCCGTGGTGCAGAGTGGAATCCACACGAACAGTGTCGCGCCTGGCCGCTGTTGCGGCCAGCGCAAGGTTTGTTGCATGGCGCGCAAGGGGCGGCGCTCACGCGCCGCCGTCGCCGGAACGCCACACCGGGATGCCGAGCTTGCGGGCCTTGTCGCAGAGGTTGGCGGAGATGCCGGAACCTGGGAACGCGACGACACCGATCGGCATGGCCTCCAGCAATTGGTCGTTGCGCTTGAAGGGCGCAGCCTTGTGATGGCGGTTCCAATCGGGCCGGAAGGCGATTTGTGCAACCTTGCGCGCGTCGGCCCAGCAGGCCGCAATGCGTTCCGCGCCTGTCGGCGTGCCGCCATGCAAGAGGACCATGTCCGCGTGCTTGGTATGCACTTTGTCGAGGGCGGTCCAGATCCGATCGTGATCGTTGCAATCGGGTCCACCGGTGAAGGCGATACGAGCGCCCGTTGGAAACAGGACCTGCGTTTCGCTGCGCCGCTTGGCGTTGACGAAATCGCGGCTGTCGATGACCGCTGCCGTCATGGCACGACGGTTGACCATGGAGCCGGAGTGCGGCCGCCACACTGAGCCGGTGATCTGCTCATAGCGGTCGGCGGCAACGTCGCGGAAGGCTTCGATGCTGTCGCGGCGGTCGAGAAGTACCTCGCCGTCGGCGAGCAGGCGTTCGAGTTCGACCGAGCGGATTTCGGAGCCGTCCTGTTCGCGCTGGCTGCGCTTTTGGGCGTCCTCATTGTCGTCGAGCTTGCGCTGGACGCGGTCGATGGCGCGATGGAAGGCGTGGACCATCGACCAGAGCAGATCGTGCAGGTCGGGCTCGAGGCGCGTGTCGGTGAGTGTGCCGGCGAGTGCGTCGAAGATATCGGAGACGGTGCCAGCGATCTCGTCGCTATCGGGCGTGGATCGCGTGTCCGGCTCGTCGTAGAACGGCGTGTGCCCGAAAAGCTGAAGCTGGGTGATTACCTCGTCGGTAGGCGATGAGGTGTGTTCGGGTTCGTGATCGTCGTTGCGCGTCATGACTGTCTCCTTGTGCGAAGGGACCGCGCACCACGCGCGGCCTTCGGCGATCCCTCAGCCAGAAGCGGAGTGGGCCGGAACCGCGGGCCGCACTTGCGGCCCGCGGCCGAAGGACAGGAGGGCCCGGCTATTTTGCCTGGCGATGCAAAGGCGCGTCAGCGCCGGCGGAAAATAGCCGTGCCCGACTGTTGCAGGCCTGCTCCGCTTCTGGCCGGATCGCCCTTTGAGAAGGCCGCGTGCGCGTGCCCCGTGCGATCAGGAGACAGACTGCCCTGATGCGCCACGATGCGAGGCCGTCACCTCGTTCTGGCCGGATCGAGAAACCGTACGACATGCTCTGGCGCGAGCTGCTCGCTGAGATGGCGGCGCAATTGTTCGAGCCCGATCATGCGTAGGTCGTCGTTGAAGTCGCCCAAGAGCGGCGACAGCAGGCGCGCTTCTATGCCTTCGTGTCGTGCGCGCTGGCTCAGTGCCGCTGCAGCGCCATCGCCGGCGGCGTCGGCATCGCGCACGACATAGAGAACGCGCAATGACGCGGGCAACAACATCGCCGAGAGATGGTTGGCGGATAGTCCCGCCGCCATGGCGAGGTCCGGCAGTGCACCGCGCAACGACAGCATTGTTTCGATCCCTTCGCCCGCCGCGAGGATGTCCTGCGCCATGCCGAAGCGCACCGCGTTGCCGAGAAGGTTGCCCATCGCACGGCGTGGCGTCGCAATGGGCGCCTTGCTCTTGCCTGACGGATCGAGCCATGTGCGATGAACACCGGTGATCGCGCCGCCCAGATCCGTGACGGCAGCAATGAGTGCCGGCCAGGTCTGGGTATCGGCATCGGCGTCGGGCCGATAGTAGCAGCACGGATGGAATCGTAGCGCCGGCAAGTCGATCAATTGCGTGATGGCACGTCCTCGCAGATAGGATTCGGCAAGCGAGCCGTGGAGCGGCTTGGACATCGCGAACAGTCGCCGTGCGGATTCCGGCGAACCTTGCGGTGACGGCGATCGGTGAGGCGTCCACTGCGATGGGGCCGGCTGCGGCAGGCTTAGAAACGTGCGCGCTTCGTCGAGGACGTCACGCAATCGATCCAGGTGGCGATTGCGCGCAATGAGATCGAGCAGATCGCCGTGCTCGCCCGTGGCGGCATCCGTCCATTTGCCAGCGGCCCCTTGACCGCTGTCCGGACCTTTCAGGCGGACATAGAGGCTGCGGCCGGGATGGTTGTCGGCATTGCCGACCAGCCAATAGCTGCCTTGCCGCTTGCCGTTGGAAAGATAGTGGCGGCAGACAGATTCGGCATTCTGGGCGAGTTGCTGGGATAGCCTTGCAGCGGGACTGGGTGCATTCATGTCACGCGCTCCGGTCTTCGATGCCGGCCAGCGGATAACGCGCGAGCAATGCGGCCAGCACGTCCGGTCCGTTCGCACCCGTCGGCACGAAGAGCCGCAGCTTCCAGGCGATGATCTCGGACATGAGGCCGAAGGTCTTGAGCCGGTCCACCATGCCGTCGCTGAACTCCATCAGTTCGATGCGGTGTGCGCCCATCACCTTTACGCGGCGCAGCTGCATCCCATCCTGCAGGGTGAGGACGGAGCGCCCGTCGAGCACCGCGGACCAGGCCTCCGGCACAGAGATTGCGGCGGCGCCGGTGTCTGTGGCCGACGCCACCCAGGCGAGCGACACCGGGCGTCCGATGATGCGTTCGCCCACATCGGTCTGGAGCCGGTAGACGCGGCAATGTTCGTTGGGAAGCCGCTTCCAGATGGGAAGCAGCAAGCCGGTCACGATATGCAGGTCGCTTTCAGCGTAGGCCGGCAACTCGGAGACCTCGCCAGTCCACGCACGCGCGAATGTGTCGCGGTCGGTGGCTTCCCAATGCGTATGATCGAGCGCCTCGATAGCGATGGCGGGCCGTTCCATCGGTCGAAGCAGGCGCACGCGGCGTTCGACCGATCCATCATCGAGCATCAGGCTCGCTGCGCCGACCTGCACGGCAGCGCGGCCCGACTGGCTATTGATCATCAGCAGGGCGCGGGGCTCGCTGGCGTAGTCCAACGCTTCGTCCAATGTCAGGGGTTGGTTGCGGTCGCGGCGGCGGATCGTGAACACCTGGGTCTCGGCGTTGCTGCCAGGATGCGTGTAGAGCGTGCGCCGGTCGGTGACGACGAGACTCTCGGCCGTGATGGTCTCAAGTCCATGGTCATAGACGCCTGAGACGATCGCACCCTCGATCTTCGCGCGCAGCAAACCTTCGAACACATCGAAGAGATGGTTCTGCATGTCGATGGTGAGCGCGAGCAGCCGGTTGAGGAAGGTGGTGATGGGCGGTAGCTCTTCGCGCAAGCTGCCATCGCGATCGGCGAGCGACAGCCCGGTCGCCACTTCGAAGGTCGTCAGCGAGCAGTGCTCGACCTTGCCATTGTAAAGAAGCAGATAGAGCTGGCGCAGTGCCGCGCGCGCGTAGGGGGATTCCAGATTGTCGTCGGACCGGAACAGGCCTTGGCCACCGGTCTGGCGCTGGCCCTTCGTGATGGCGCCCAACGTGTCGAGGCGCCGAGCGATGGTCGAAAGGAAGCGTTTCTCCGCCTTCACATTGGTGGCGATCGGCCGGAACAAAGGCGGTTGCGCCTGGTTGGTGCGATTGGAGCGGCCAAGGCCCTGGATCGCGGTGTCGGCCTTCCACCCAGCCTCCAATAGATAATGTGTACGCAAGCGCCGGTTCTTCGCGCCGAGATCGGCGTGATAGGAGCGCCCGGTGCCTCCCGCGTCCGAGAAGACCAGGATCGGCTTCAGATCATCCATGAACGCTTGCGCTTCGGCGAGGTTGGCCGAGCCCGCGCGGTTCTCGACACAAAGCCGGCTGCCCTTACGCACAATGCGGCGGCCGCGGCCGGTGACTTCGGCCACCTTGTCGGTTCCGAAGCGCTGCACGATCTGGTCGAGCGCGCCCTGAACTGGTGCCAGCGCAGCCAGATGCTCGACCATGCGGTCGCGCCGTTCCACGGCCTCGCGCGACTGCACGGGATTGCCGTCCTTGTCGAACACCGGCCGTGACGAGAGATTGCCCTCGTCGTCGGTGAACGGCTCGTAGAGCTGCGTCGGGAAGGAATGGCTTAGATAGTCGAGGACGTATTCGCGCGGCGTGATATCGACCGAGACATCGCTCCATTCCTCAGTCGGAATCTCGGCCAACCGCCGTTCCATCAGCGCTTCGCCGGTCGACACGATCTGGATCACTGCGGCATGGCCGCATTCCAGATCGCGCTCGACTGAACGGATCAAGGTCGGCGTCTTCATCGCCGTGATAAGATGATTGAAGAAGCGTTGCTTGGCGGACTCGAACGCCGAGCGCGCAGCGGACTTGGCCTGGCCGTTCAGGGTGCCGCTCTCGCCGGTGACGTTCGTCGCCTGCAGCGCGGCGTCGAGATTGTTGTGAATGACCTGGAAGGCGGCGGCATAGGCGTCGTAGATGCGGGTCTGCTCCGCCGTAAGCTTGTGTTCGACAAGCTCGTATTCGACGCCTTCGTAGGAAAGCGAGCGGGCCATGTAGAGTCCGAGCGCCTTCAGATCGCGCGCCAGGACTTCCATGGCGGCGACACCGCCCGCCTCGATGGCCTCG
This sequence comes from Alphaproteobacteria bacterium, assembly GCA_021325375.1. Taxonomy (GTDB): domain Bacteria; phylum Pseudomonadota; class Alphaproteobacteria; order Micropepsales; family Micropepsaceae; genus Rhizomicrobium. The sequence continues at coordinate 265,323 of JAJPHG010000007.1, forward strand.
ACGAACTCCGACCGTGTCGCGAACGGAAAATCCGTTCCACCCCACAAACCGAGACGCTGGGCATAAGCGAGATTGTGAACCGTCGTGGCGCCCGTCGCTGAGACATAGACGATGCGGGCGTTCGGCAACGCATGTTGGAGACGCAAGCCTGCGCGTCCCTGCTGGGACGGCGCGCTATCGCCGCGCTCAGAGGTCGAGCCCGCGGCATTGGCCATTGCGTGGGATTCATCGAACACGATAACGCCGTCGAAATCGCAGCCCAACCAATCCACGATCTGTTGCACGCGGGAAGCCTTGTCCTCCTTGGCATCGGAGCGCAGCGTGGCGTAGGTGGTGAATAGGACGCCCTGCGCCAGGCGGATCGCCGTGCCTTGCCGAAAGCGCGACAGTGGCGTGACCAACAGGCGTTCCTGTCCGAGCGCCGACCAGTCGCGTTGCGCGTCCTCGATCAGCTTGTCGGATTTGGAGATCCACACCGCGCGGGTGCGGCCCTGGCACCAATTGTCGAGCAGGATGCCCGCGACCTGGCGGCCTTTGCCTGCGCCGGTGCCGTCACCCAACATCCAGCCACGGCGAAAGCGGACCGACGCTTCAGCGTCATCGGGCGCCGCCGAGACGACATCGAAAGTCTCGTCCACCGTCCACGCGCCCGCCAGAAACGCGGCATGCGCGTCGCCCGCATAGATGAGGCTCTCGAGCTGGGCATCGGAGAGAAGGCCGCGTTCGGTAACGATCGACGGCAGGCGGGGGCGAAAGGTCGGCTTTGGTGGCGCGACGGATGCCATCGCCGCCGATTGCACGAGTTTGGTTGGATGCGGCGGCGCACCCGGGATGTGGATGGACTGGAGCGCATAGCCCTCATAGATCGACTCGCTCAGGTGGCCGTGACCGGCCGCAGTCCAGTCGGCAGTCTCGTAAGCGAGCTCGACGCCGGTGATTTCGATGGGCGATTGCGAAACCGCAGTGCGGGCCGCAGGCCGACGCACCGTGCCGCCCACGGCGGACTGCGCGGCGTGTTGCGGGACTACGACGGGCGCGCGTGCTGGAAGTTCGGCAATCCAGCCGAGCAGCGTCGCGGCGTCAAGAGCCATGCCGCGCGAAGGAGGAATCGCTTGCGGGTCAACCGCTGTGACCTTGTCGATCACGGTGAGGCGCGTGTCGGTCGTCGTGCCGTGGCGGGCATAGACGCGGCCATCAATGGCGGCCGAGAACACCACGCGGGCGTGCTCTTGCAGTCGCACGAACGCGTCGCGCCAGGCCAAGCTGTCGGGCGCGAGATTGGCGCCCGTGATCGCAACGAGGCGCCCGCCATCGGCGAGACGCGCAAGCGCCGACGCGATGTGGCGCATCGCAGCGTCGGCAACGCGCCCATCGACATGGGCCGCGGCCGAGAAGGGTGGGTTCATCAGCACCACGCTCGGCTGCACGGACGTATCGAGAAAATCGTGTATGTGCGCAGCGTCGTGCTGAGTGGTCCCTGCGGCCGGAAACAGCCCGCGCAGCAGCGCGATGCGATTATCGGCGAGCTCGTTCAGCGCGAGTCCCGCGCCGGCGAGTTCGGCAAAGATCGCAAACAGGCCCGTGCCGGCGGACGGTTCGAGCACCACGTCGCCGGGTGCGATCGCCGCGGCTTGCGCGGCGACAAACGCCAAAGGCAGCGGCGTCGAGAATTGCTGCAACGCCCGGCTCTCTTCGGAGCGGCGCGTGTGGGTGGGGAAGAGCGAGGCGATGCGTGTGTGCATCGCGAGTTCGGCGGCGGGAGACGCCGCGCGCGCGCGAATGGCGCTGCCGAATTTTCGCAGGAACAGGATCTGCACGACTTCGCAGACGTCGTAAGCGGACTTCCAGTCCCACAAGCCTTCGGCATCGTTGCCGCCGAAAGCCTTCGTCATCGCAGTGCGCAATACGTCGGAGGAAATCGCCTCGCCGCGCGAGACTGGACCGAGCAATTGCTCGGCCGCGTCGAGAACGGCAGGAAACGCATCAGGCGTGGGGATTGCTGCCGCGAGCGCAGCCGCGGGAATCATGGAGTTCATGGGGAGGGCCTTCCGGAGAGCGGAGATGGGCGAACCGGGAGGCGCTCTCTTGAGCCTGCCCGGTTCAAACCCGTTCCGGCCGTCCTCTCACTTTTGCGGGTCGATCGGCACAAGATGCCAATGCCAACCGCCATTCCCGCCCAGAACTAGAAAGGGGACGACATAGCGGAGCTCGCGATGGCAGACCGTGCATCGGCAGGGCGTTCCGCCTGCCTTGTCCTGCCATTCGTCGATGGCGACGCCGGCGCCTTCGAAGAAGTCCAGCATGTGCCCGCAGTTGGGACAGGCATTCTTCTGGACAAGGCAGCGTAGGATGTAGCGGCGCTGTTTCTCGATCGGATCGAGATCCCGGCGCTTCGTCGTCAACAGCTCGGAGTTCTTCATGGCCGGTCTCCGTGCGTGACCAGTTTCACCATGCGCGCGAGCTTGACAGGATCGTGCAAGAGATCGAGCGAGGTGAAGTTGTTGGGACCGCCGACATAATCTTTGCGGCCTTTGCAGGTTCGGATGAGGATTCCGGAATCGAAGCCGCCGAACGGCTGGCTTACCTGAATATAGATATGCTCGGCATGAAGCGTGATCTCGCCGGAGACGGCGATGCCGGCCATGTTGGAACGCAAATCGTAACTTCCAGGCGCCAGATCGAGGGCCTTCGCAAGAAGCCCAAGCTGGCGGCGGGCAAGACGATGGAATTCGCGCTTGTGGGCGTCGTCGTACGCAACGGATCTTCGAAAGTCGAAAGCGACTGTCATGAGAGTCTCCAAAGAAAAAGAGCCCGGCGCGACGGCCGGGCTCGAGGTTGGCGCGATGGGTGAAGGCGCTATTCGGCGGCTTCGGCCACTGGTTCGTCGACGAGGAACGCCGGCAAAGCTTCGGGCTCGCTCGCTTCGGTCACTGGATCGAGAAGCCGAAGCGGTTCTGGCAGCCAGCCAGTCCCGTCGAGTAACCGCTCGGCTTCCTTGGCCATCTCGCCTTTCTTGAGATGGTCGATCAGTTGCGCGGATTGCTCGCCTTTGGCTTCTCGAACCGCTTCGAGAATGCGCGGCTTGGTCACGCGGCCGAGATAGTTCTCGACGGTGGGCTTCCAGCCCACGGCGACCATGTCGAGCGCGACGGCGTTGGCAAGCCGGTCGGCTTGTCCGATGCGGCGCTCGATCGTGCCGCGTGACGGACCTGAGCCGCCGGAACGGTCGGCACGCTCGTGCAGAGCCGTGATGCCCAGCGACACGCAATGAGCCAGGATCGCAGCACGTTTCTCATCATCGAGATGGTCGATGCAGTCCCACAGTTTATCCTCGCTGTCCGGCAATTCGGCTTTCCAGCGCTCCTGCCGTTCCGCAATCGCGCGCGCCGACGCGCTGTCTTTGAGATCTGGCGCCTGGACTGGGAGATAGACATGGCGAACCGATGCCTCCAGGCAACCGCCGTAGTTGCCATGATAGAAGATATCCAGGCAGAGCTTGTGTAACAGCGCCGTCATCGCGACGCGGGGATGGTTGGCGACGGCATCCTGCAGCGCCAGGGTACGGTGGGCGGTGAGTTCGCTGACAAGCCGGTCGGGCAACGGCTTCACACCGTCTTCTTCTTCGATGTCCTCATCCTCGCTGGCGCCGACGGTGATGACGGTATTATGGGGTGAGGATTCCATCGCGCCTTGCGTCTCGTCTGCTTCGGCCTCGTTCTCGCTGGGCTCGTCCGGCACTTCATCCTCGCGCCGGACAAATCCGCGTTCGACGCGCAGACCGCCGTCGTTGGTCAGGCTAATGAAGACGCCAGCCCGTGCCTTGTCATCGGGTTCATACAGCAGCGGCAGGTTCTCAAAGGCCTCTAACTCGGCCTCGATCTCGCCAAGGTGTCGGTCGACGTCATCGGGAAGCTCTTCGGCCTGAGCATATTGCTCCTCGATCTGCTCGTGCTCGGTGCGCAGAGCCTCACGGCGGCGATAGTCGTCTTCGCTCAGGTCCGGAGCCGTGCCAGCGATGCGTCGCATACCGCTGTCGTACCCATAAGGAAAGTTGACCGCGACGTTGATCCACTTCCAGCCTTCGATGGCGATTTCGGCGGCCGCCGCCTTCAGCTTCTCGGTGACCAGTCTATCGAGTAAGCCCGGATCCTGAAGCCAACCGCCATCGTCGTTGTCGAAGAGATCGCGCATGACAACGCCGCCGGCCGCTTCATAGTCTTCGATGCCCACGAAACGCGCGCGTCTGTCAGAGGATTCCACAGTGTCCTCTGTCAGCATGGCGCGGATGTTGTAAGGGTCGGCGTCGTAGATCTGGTCGGAGATGCAATTCCAGACATGCTCCTGCCGCGCGTGGTCTTCGCTGACGGTGAAGGCCATGAGCTGCTCCAGCGTCATGCCGTCCGCGCCGTAGATCGCCAGGAGCGTCTCCGACACGCTCGCGAGGCGCTTACGCTGCTTCACGACCGCCGGCGTGATCTTCAATCGTCCGGCGATGGTGTCATCGCCGAGGCCCTTCGCTGAAAGCTCCTGAATTGCGCGGAATTCGTCGAGCGGATGAAGCGCTTGGCGGAAGGTGTTCTCCGCAAGCGAATCCTCCTCCGCCGAGATCGGATCGTCCGCGCTCTTGACGTTGCAGGGGATTTCGGCGGTCTTCGGCAGTCGCTTCTGCTTGACGAGAATCTCCAGTGCGCGATAGCGCCGGCCACCGGCCGGAATCTCGAACACGTCCGTCTCTGCGCCAGCATTGTCCAGCACCGGCCGCACATTGAGATTGTGCAATAACCCGCGATGGGCGATGTCTTCGGCCAAATCCTCGATCGAGACGCCGTTGCTCACACGGCGGACATTGGCCTGGGAAAGAACGAGCTTGTTGAAGGGAATGAGCCGCGTGTTGCTCAGAACGAGCTTGGGCTTTGATTTCGTCATGACGATTTCTCCAAGACGGGCGGCCGAAAGACTCCCTCTCGGCCTCCAACCCGTCGCGGCAGCGGCACAACTCTCTTGCTTTGGCGACGGCTGGGTGGGGCGTTTCGGGGCTCAATCCGAGGTCGCGGGCGGACGCGCCGAGGGGACACCCGGTCCGAGCATGGCCGCAGGGCCTTGTTGCGGACAGCGCAGGACCGGGGATGCGGCGCGGCCGAGCGCAGCGATCCCGCGACCTCGCCGGAGCGCAGCGACGCCAAGAAGCAAAACGATCACGGCGGCAGCCGTGCGAAAGAAAGGCTGCAAGAGCCGCATCGCGGCGAACGCGCCGTCGAGCGGCCGGCGGCGCGCTGCAGGCGCGCGCCCTGCGGCGCACCCGCAGGAGCGGCTTTAGCCGCGGGACCGAGTGCGACCGCCGGCTGCTCACAGTGTCGAGCCGCGCGGCTAGCGCGGGTCGTGCGTCAGGGACGGACGCCCGCAGGGGCGAGACCGCGTATCCGGGCTCGCGCGAAGCCGACGGCCCGGCCCGCGAAGCGGGCGACGCCGTTCTCAAATGCGGCTGGTCACAAAGGGCGAAAAGCCAGTCGAACCAGTCGTATTCCGGTCAAAAGCTGTCAATCACTGTGAAACCGAGTCGGATCACTTTCCCAAGTGGCTATACTGGCAGTTCCGATCGGGTGTGATTCGCGGCGGGGCCTGTCCACACCGAATCTCCCGCAGGCTATGAGATTCGCATACCGGACAACCTGCGCATGGGCGAAGAACGAACAACGATATTTATCAGCCATGCCAGTCCGGGCGATAACCCCTTCGCGACTTGGCTGGCGGCGCGTCTCTCGATGGCCGGCTATGACGTGTGGTGCGATCAACAAAAGCTGCTTGGCGGGGAAGATTTCTGGGCAGACATCGAGTCCGTGTTGCGCACGCGTACCGTCAAATTTGTCCTCGTCATTTCGGCCAAGCTTCGCGACGCCAACGGGCAATTGAGAGACGGCGTTGCCAAGGAAATCGCGCTCGCGAACACGCTCAAGAAGAAATTGCCCGACGCATATTTCGTGATTCCCGCCTTGGTCGACGATACGCCCTTCGACGAGTTTGGAATCGAGTTCATCCGCCTCAACGGCATCGATTTCAGAGCGAACTGGGCGGCAGGTCTGTCGCGCTTGATGGAGGTCTTGGAGCGTGATTCCGTCGTCCACTCTACAAGCGTTGCGGCGACATCCCTGGAGGCTTGGCGAAGCGTCCACAAGGCGCTTTCACGAAACCTAGCAACAACACCGGAGGTCTTGCAGTCGAACTGGCTGTCAATTGAAAAGCTTCCAGAAACCATTGAGTTCTACGACATCCAGGTTCCTTTGAGCTTTTCGGAAATACGGTCGATCGCGTCGGACTGCCCACTCCCGTGCAGCGATCACGGGCGGCTTCTGGCGTCCTTTGCCAGCTTTGACGAACTGTCGGCGGCGTTGCCGGAGTCCGTGCCAATCAAAGCGCGCGGTACGCTCGCGACCAGGGACTTCTTGGCAGGCAGGACGGGTGATATTCTCGGGATCGCTCCGTCGGATGCGCGAAACAAGGTGTCATCGCTTGTGCGTCAGTCGTGGGATCGCAGCATGGCGACCCGTGGTCTCACGCGTTACGCCATGGCGAACGACATTGCGGCATGGTGGTTTCCGCTTGGCACGCCGGAAGATGGGCAGCTTCGATATACGGATCGCAGCGGCAAGGCGCGTCGGCGCGCCGTGATGGGCACACGCGGAAAGAAAGAAACCGAAGAAGGCGCCGAGATGCCACGCTACCACTGGCATTTGGGATTCACCGGAGCCGCCTTCATCGGGGATGCGTCGCACATCGCGTTACGGCCGCGCATCATTATCACCGAAGACCAGATCACGCCGCTCGACAACAAGACGAAATTGAACTCGGTGCGTCGTGCGGTGACCAATATGTGGTTCAACGACAAGTGGCGCGGGCTTGTCATGGGATTTTGCGCGTGGCTGGCCGATGACGATGGTCACATAAGACTTGCCGCCGGCGAACACGGTCAAATCACGTTGAGCCCGCTTCCCATGGAATTCGACATTCCGGTGGGCGTTGCTACCGACCCGGCGTCTCAAATTCCCACGGAGGAGGACGAGGAACGATTTGAGACAGAAGAGACGGTTCTGCGACTGAGTGATCCCGCGTTCTCCGCGCTCGACGAAGAGGATGACGAATGACCCGCGCACAATTGAAGGTCATTGTGGAGCCACAACTGGAGTTCGCGCACGGTCAGTGCGAGGAGCATCCCAAGGATGGCCTATTCCTCTACGGACCGCCGAACGCTGAATCGGCTCAAGGCATATTGCGGTTTGGGCTGATCGGGACGCGAGACGGCATCGATCTGTTCGGGAAATGGGAAAAACTGATCAGCTCCTACATTCCGCCCTTTCGCGCCGATGTCGCGCACCATTCCGGCTTTCCCGGATTCCAGCCACTGTTTGGCATGGCGTGGCCAGCAAAACCGACCGCGACACTTCAACTCGACAATCAGCGACTCGAAAAAGCAATTCGTATCAGCAACCGGCACGAAGCCATCAAGAGCTGCGTTGATATCTATTCAGGCGCCATCACCGAATTTCTTGCGCGTGAAGCGGACGTCACGCCGGACCTTTGGTTCGTGGTCGTTCCGGGGGACATCTACCGTTGGGGCCGACCGACGAAGTCCCCGCCGGTGAGCGAGCGAATCGCGGGAAAGGCGACGATGAGTGGGAAGAGCGCTCGTGGCTTCTTGAGCGCGCCTTCGATGTTTGCGAGCGACAACGACGAAGCCGAATTGCAGCTTTACGATCTCAACTTCCACAATCAGCTCAAGGCTCGCCTTCTCGGCAAAGCGGTCGTTCAGATTGTCCGAGAGACCATGCTAGCGGAGGTCACCGCACTGGAAGGGTCGTTGAAAAAGCGAACGGTCCAGGATCCAGCGACCGTGGCATGGAATCTCTGTACGACCACGTATTACAAGTCAGCTGGTCCACCTTGGCGACTGCGCGATATCCGCCCGGGAGTCTGTTATGTGGGGATCGTGTTCAAGCGCGACACATCCGATCCCAAAGGACGCAATGCCTGCTGCGGGGCGCAGCTGTTCTTGCGATCCGGCGACGGGCTGGTGTTTCGGGGAGCGGTTGGACCCTGGTATTCGGCCAAACTTAAACAGTGTCATCTGCCGACCGCGAAGGCGGCCGATCTGATGCGGTTGGTGATTGACGAGTACCGGCGCGTTCACGGCGAGGCGCCGAATGAGGTGTTCATCCACGGCAGAAGCCGGTTCGACGAGTTTGAATGGCAAGGCTTCAAGGATGCCTGTCCCGCAGAGACGAAGGTTGTCGGGATTCGGATTCGCAAGTCCGACGAACTGAAGCTTTACCGGTTGGCCCGCCAACCGGTGTTGCGCGGCACATATTATGAGGCCACGCCCAGAAGAGCCTATCTGTGGACCAAAGGATATGTCGCCCGGTTCAATACCTATCCAGGCTTCGAGGTGCCGAATCCGCTGGCGGTGAACATTGACTGGGGCGATGCCGAACTTCCGACGGTTCTTGCGGACATCTTGGCCCTGACGAAGGTGAACTTCAACGGTTGCACGTTCGCAGATGGTTTGCCGGTCACGTTGAAGTTTGCCGATGCTATCGGTGAGATACTGACGGCGGCGCCGGATTTGGAGCGCGCTCCGCAGCCGTTCAAGTATTACATCTAGCCGGTCAGGCCGACATGAAGATCGCAATACTCGGTTGGGGATCGTTGGTGTGGGATCCGCGAGCGCTGCCGCTCGCCGGTCCCTGGCTGCAAGGCGGCCCGTATTTGCCGATCGAGTTCACGCGCATTTCGACCGATGGGCGGCTCACTCTGGTGATCGACTACATCAACGGTGCTGGGATCACCGTGCGTTTCGCGACCAGCGCTCGCCGCGAACTCGACGACGCGGTTGAGGACCTGCGCCAGCGCGAGGGGCCGACCAGGCGGGAGAATATTGGGTCTGTGACCGCGCAGAGTGATCCAACGACGGTTGCGCATGATAGGGCCGGTCAAATTGCGGCATGGTGTAGGGCAGCGGGCTTCGACGCAGCGGTATGGACGGCGCTTGGCTCGAACTTTCGGGAGAAGCGAGGTACGCCGTTTACGGTGGGCGCCGCGATGAAGTATCTCGCGCAGCTGGGTGGCGAACAGCGGCGCCTAGCGTTCGAATATGTCAATCGCGCCCCGGCGGAGGTCGATACTCCATTGAGAAGGGCATTTGCCGCTGCACGATTGTAAGACGGCGGCTAACAGAGAGATATTGGATTGGGCTCGCATGACGACGCATGGCGAACAGCTCCCACGCATTTTTCAGGCGAACATTGCCCGGCTGTATCAGCGTGTGATTCAACCCAGTCTGGATCAGCTCCCGGTACATGACCGGCTTACAACGGGCGAGGCTCCGACGCTCGATGCCTTCTTGGACCGCGCCGCGGCGCAGGTGGACAATTACACGGCGAATGAGGCCAACAAGGTTTTTGCCCTCATGCTAGCGGCCGTTTTTGAGCGCCAACTGCGAACGTGGGCACCGCACATTTTGGGAGCAGGGCAGCAGAAAGATATCGCACGGATGACCATCGAGCCTCTTTTTGCCGCAGTGACCGAAGCGAGGGCCATCGATCTGGTACAACGCGGACTTGGCCAAACCCTCGCGGAGGCGTTTCTAATCGCGAATGTGGTGCGTCACGGCGACGGCCGGTCGTCCGTGGCCCTGCGAGCGCAAGCGGCGCATCTTTGGAATCAGCAGGGCGACTACGTCGATCCAGCGCCGGGGCCATCGCCAGACAGCGAGATGTTATGCGTTCGGGCTGCCGACCTGCTCCGACATGTCCGGGCCATGGTTCGATATTGGGGGTTGGCCGATCGTCAACCGTTTGCCGTTACCGACGGTCCTGTGTAGCCGATGATGGGTTACAGGGACATGTGCGCAGGTTCGGAAAGTTGGAGCTTGGTACTCGGTGCGAGGCCGACTTTGTTGTTCTTGCAGAACTCATAGGAGCTTCGCGCGGGTGGTTTCCTCGAACAGGTCCTCCAAAAAGCATCACTTCGTCCCGCAAGCGCAGCTGCGCCACTTTGCGGTGGACATCGAACAACGGTCAATTTTTGTTTTTGCGAAGGAATCCGGGCGTTCGTTTCGCACGTCGGTCCTTAACGCCGGCTCTGAGAACGACTTCAATACTGTGAGCGTTGGTGACAGCAAGTGGAATTTTGAGGACTTATTTCAGGCGGTCGACACGCGTTCTGCTCGCCTCATCGCAGAAGTAATTTCGCGCCGGTCGGTTGCGTGGCTAACGGCAGACGATCGCGTTGCGATGGTTGACTTGTTTGCTACGCAGCTATTGCGTACCCACTTTAGCCGGACAACGCCAAAGCACATAGCAGAGCAGCTACGGGAAATCATTCGTCAGGTCGGTTACGATCCTGACCAGGATCCCAACATGGCATTGCCATCAGATGCGGCGCTTCGGCTGGGTGCGGTCAAAGCTTTTCTCGACCGCAATGAACATGCATTGGCGCTTCTGCGGTTGGTACCGGCCCTTTACATGACGAGCGGTGAACAACGGTTCATCATTTCCGATCATCCGATCTCCATTCGGAATGCATTCCCGTATGGCGACATTGGACTTGGCGCGCACGGCGTCCTCGTTTATTTGCCGATTTCTCCTGATCTCACGATCGTTCTGCATTGTCCGACGATTGTTCAACGCTATGAGCTCGCCGCGCACGCTGATATTGAACCCGAACGAAAGGCACGGATGCTTCGGTACCGGGATGCGTTTCGCTCAGGTCAGCCAATCGAGATTGACGATGACGCGGTATCGGACCTCAATCTTCATTAAGTAGCCCAGAGCAGGAGTCACCTGTACGCCGCAACTGACGCCTTCGACTTTGCGCGCGAACTCTTACATCAGCATCCTGAACTGCGCATAGTCGAGACCCAGGTTGCAATGGGTGTAATGGGTCTCGGACCTCCGCCCCGGCGGGGAATGCCTACGGGAACACATCTGGTCATCTTCGGAACTTTCGATCATTGCATGCTCGCAATTGAAGAGATCGACGAGGCTGGTGAGGGGCTAACGGCTCGCACGTCTCAACTTAACTTGCTTGCACAGATCGCAGCCGATCGCGGTCCGTTGCGAACAGAACTATACGTCGATGGCCGGGTCAGACGAGGGGTTGGGCAAGCGATAGTCGAACGAATCGGGGATCCATCCTCCGGCTGGTTTCGTGTAGTCCATAGCGATCCGGGCCTGCGAGCGCTGGGCATCCATCTTGACGCGAAGCGTCACTAAGATAGAGGTCGAAGACTGGAGATGCTTACACGGGGATACTTTATCGGCGAAATCGTCGACGCTCTTAGCGATATTGCCGGTCAGGTTTCGACGCGTGGACGCCTTGGGCTCACCGACCTCAACAAGCATGCTGAGGACTTCTTCAAGACGATCCTGAATCATTTGCTTTCGCTAACGCTTGTGAACCTCAATGCCGAGCGCAGCAACGAGCCGGGGCTCGACCTCGGCGACAAATCCAACAAGGTCGCCTTTCAAATCACGGGCACGCGCACGTCAGCGAAAGTAAACGACATGCTCGCGACTCTGAGCGACGAGCAGATCCACGCCTACCCAAAGATCAGGGTATTGATGATTGCGGGCAAGCAGTCATCTTACACACTCGATGCAGCGGAGTGCGCGCGCGCGTCTTTCACGGTGGATGACATTTGGGACATCCACGACTTGTGCAAGCTTTGCATGAACATTTCGGTCGATGTTTTGCAGGTTGTCTACAATTATGTTCGTAGCGAGTTGGCGCGCGTAAGGATCGAGCTAGAGATCCCCGATGCCGATGGAAAGTACCCGACGACGCTTGCGGATTTCATCGAGGCGATACCGAAGGCTCAAATGTCGGACTTCGTCAAATTCAACAAATTTGTCGAAGACGAGGGGATGGGCGAGGATTTGGACAAGACGCAAAAGTCATTCGCCAGCCTTTCTGCGGCGCTCGCCAAGCTGCCCCGAATAAGCCGGGAATTTCTTGTCATGCTAATTGAAAGGCGGGAGATAGATCGGAGACATGTGCTCGGTGGCGATGACCACATCGAAATAAATGCGGACAAGTTGGCAAGGATCTCTCGCTATCCAGACAATGATGGAGAGCTGCGGCTGCTCGACAGCTACGGCTTTGTAGGTTTTGACGAACCCGACGAGCACGGAGAGAGCGCCCACTGGCGAGTGTTTCTTCCCGGTCTCACCGCCGAAGGCCGGCTTCTTTTTCTTCAATATGTTGAGACGAATTCCATCCCACTGAGCCGCCCGCTGGTGGCGCTCGACTTCAGCGGTTTCTAGCCACTTTGGATGCGGTGACGGGCGCCTTAGCCGGTTTCCAGCCGAGTTGCACGCCGCCGCCGACTCTGGTACTGAGGTCATAGAAATTATATGACCTTAGTACGAAATGGATTTAACCCCCGAACAGGTGAAGGCTGGCAGGGCGCTGTTGGCCTGGTCACAGCAAGAGCTGGCCGAGCAAGCACGCGTGGCCAATTCGACCGTTGCCGATTTTGAACGGGGGTCGCGTACCCCGGTCGCGAACAATGCGCAGGCCATCCGCGAGGCGCTGGAGGCCCAGGGTCTGAAGTTCATGGCTGGAGGCGTGGTGGCCCAAGCGCTGCTGCCCCCGGTCCCGCCGGCCTTGAAGCCTGGCACGCTAATGCGGTGGGTTACCGCCACGCACTTGGCAGAATGGGCGGCGCGCCGGGTTGCGCAGGGCACGTTTCCCGAATTGGTCAGTCGTTTGATCTACGCGACCGTCGGTCCGGCTGCGTCGCTGTTGTTTCCCTCCGACGAAAGCGTGCAGCACAGCGGCTGGGATGGCATATGCACCGTCGCCCAGGGTGCCTCGCCGATTCCTGCTGGTGTGTCGGGCTGGGAGCTTGGAGCGCAGCGCACGGGCATCAAAGGCAAGGCCGATAGCGATTACGAGAACAGGACGCGCGACCCTTTGGGTCTCGATCCGAAGTCAACAGTCTTTGTGTTTGTCACTCCCAACCGCTTCGCTAACAAAGCTGCTTGGGAAAAGGCCAAGCGTGCCGAAGGAATATGGCGCGATGTCCGCGTTATAGATGCTGACATCTTGGTGCACTGGCTGGAGACTTGTCCCGCCGTCGCGCAATGGCTTGCGGAGAAAATGAACCGCCGGCCACGCGGCCTGCGGAGTCTGCATGAGGTATGGGAGGAATGGAGCCTTGCGACCAAACCCGCCCTGACATCCGAAATCATCCTCACGGATCGCGACAGTGAATCGACAGCGATCCTCAAATGGCTGAAAGGTCCACCAAACGCCTTTTCATTGAAGGCGGAAGCGCCGGATGAGGCGATTGCTTTCTTGCACGCGAGCATCGCGCGTCTTCCCGCAAACTATCGTCTCTACTACGAGAGCAGGTGCGTGGTCGCCGCCGACGCCGACGTCGCCCGCGATCTCGTCGGGTTGGGTACACCGCTCATCATCGTAATGGCCGGAGGAAGCGCCGGTCTTCAGCAACGGTTGGTCGACGACGGACATCACGTATTCGCCGTCGCTACCGATGACGCTGAGGGATTGGGCGCTAGAAAGCTTCCGCGGCCTTGGCGGTTCAATCTGCGGATGGCACTAGGTGCGGCCGGCGTAAGCGAAGAGGATGCTTATCGTCTCTCCAGGGCATCGGGCCGTAGTCTCTCTGTATTGCGCCGGTTAATGCCGCCCGCGCTCAATAAGATGCCGGCATGGGCAGCGTCGAGCGTCGAACTGAATGCGGCGATGCTGGCCGGTGGCTGGAACGAGAACTCGGTTATCGACCGCAAAATCGTGTCGCTTCTGGCGGACAAGCCCTACAAGGACGTAGAGGCGGTTCTCAGTCCACTAGCCGCCATTGAGGAGGGCCCGCTCCGTCGCGTGGGTCCGGTTTGGAAGCTGACATCGCTTCACGACGCTTGGCCTCTACTGGCGCCGACAGTATCCAAGAGCCAATTCGACCGGCTTGACGCTGCATTCCAGGAAGTTCTCGGCACGCCAAATCCACGGTTCGATGTCGACAAAAAATCTTACTTCATCGAACGCGAAGGACAGTTTGGCGATGAGGCGTCGCCCGTACTGCGACAAGGATTGTCGGAAGCGATCATCGCGCTGGGAATATTCCCGGACGAAGCTAAGGCGCTGCCCGATGGCGCCCTGCGCGCTGATCGAACCGTCCGCAAGCTCCTGCAGCAGGCCGACGCCCGATTGTGGTGGTCGCTCCGCGATGTGTTTCGCGAACTCGCCGAGGCTTCGCCTAAAGCCTTCCTGGAGGCTGTCGAAGCCGGCTTGGAAGGCGACAAGCCGCCAATAATGTCGCTGTTTGCGAGTGACGAGGGTTTTCTTCACCCGCAAGAATATCTTTCAGATTTGCTGTGGTCGTTGGAGGTCTTGGCCCGAAGTCCGGACTATCTTCCGCGGGCGGCCCTGCTGCTTGCCCAACTCGACAGCGTCGATCCCGGCGGAAAAATGGGAAACCGTCCGTCGCGATCTTTGCGGCAGATATTTCTTTCGTGGACGCCACAGACTTACGCGACGCCGGAGCAACGTCTTAAGGTCGTCGACCAGATCGTTAGGCGGTATCCAAAGGTTGGATGGAACCTGCTCTTGGCGCTTGCGCCGCGCAATCACGACACATCGCAGCCGTCGCCGCATCCGAACTGGCGTGACTTTACGCCCGACGAGCGCGAGACCATTACATGGGGCGTATTGAAGAAATCTGCGGAAGAGATCGGCAATCGCCTGCTGCAACACGTCGGCAATGACGAACAGCGCTGGGAAGCGCTATTGGGTCACTGGGCCAGTTTCGATTCGGCTTGGCGTCAATCCGCGGCGCGACAGCTCACGGAATTCGCCGGAGCAATGTCAGACCCCGCAGACATTGAATCGATGCGGGATACGTTGCGGGATCTGGCGCAGAAGCATCGCAATTTTTCGGATGCCGATTGGGCTATGCCTGAGGCGGATCTGAAAGCTTTGGACGCCGTTCTTGCATTGCTCCAGCCGACCGGGCCGGAGGAGAAACATCGCTGGCTATTCCGGGCGAATTCAAACTTCTTGCGTCCTAATGTGCCTTGGGATGAACTTCAACGGGAGCACTTGGCCCAACAGCGTGCTGCCGCTGAAGAACTGCTGGCCGTGCTCTCGCCAAAAGGCCTCTTGGACTACGCAACGACGGTAACGCTCCACCATGCCTTGGGCATTGCAGTCGCATCGGCGGACGTTTCGATAGAGTTGAAACTGCGAATTCTGGAAGCCGCACTCAAGGACGGCCGAGACGCCGCCGCCGATGTCGGTATGGGGCTGCTGATTTCGATGGCCAGTGTCGAGCCCGAGGGTTGGCTCAACCGTCTTTGGGAAAAGGCCAAGCAAGAAAACTGGGGCGATACCGCCGAGCTCCGCATCGTAAAAGCGCTGCCGCACACGCCAGAGACATGGAACCGGATTGCAGCCCGATCCAGTTCGCTGGAGCAGGCCTACTGGCAGACGATGCCGCCGCCTTATCAGGCGCCAACTGACACTGACTTTGGCTGGGTTGTAACAAAGCTGGTGGACGCGGGACGCAGCCGCGACGCTATGGGATGGCTGGGGCACAATCTCAATCAAAACCCGCCGTCTGACATTTTGATCCGCGTTCTGCATGCGGCCGCAGCGACGGAGGGTAAGGGCGGAAACGACACGACCATGTTCAGCTATTATCTGGGGCTGATATTGGACCATCTCGAGAAGGACAGTTCGGTCGCAGAGAAGGACCTCGTGCAGCTAGAATGGATATACTTCCAGGCGCTGCGATACTCGCAACGGCCGCCTCGTATGCTCAACCGGGCAATCGCTCGTAACCCGGAATTCTTCGCGCAGCTCATCAGCATGATTTACTCGCCGGATAAGGCGAGCGGTGTCGTGGAGCCGGAAATTGAGAACCGCGAGCAAGCAGAAAGGATCGCAACACAAGCCTACAATGTCATGCACGATTGGTCGCGCGTTCCCGGTGCGGACGACTCTGGCAAAATTGATGCATCCGAACTTGAAGCCTGGGTAAGAACAGCTCGAAAGTTGTGTTCAGATGCCGGTCGAGGCGAAATCGGCGACCAGAAAATTGGCGAAATCCTTGCCGCAGCGGTCCGAGAGCCCGATCAGGCGTGGCCGCCGGAGCCGGTCCGCGAAGTGATCGAGACGGCGCGAAGCCGGCATCTGGAGCAGGGCATACTGCTCGGCGTCATCAATCGCCGCGGCGTCACCGTGCGTATGCCGCTTGATGGCGGCCAGCTAGAGCGTGAACTGGCGGAGCGTTATCGCCATGACGCCGATGAATTGCGGTTTGAATGGGATCGAACTGCCGCCGTTCTGGATCGTATTGCTGATAGTTACGAGCATGACGCAAAACGCGAGGACATCAGCGCGGAATTGCGAGATCTTGAATGACCGTGCCAGCTTCAAGAGAGCCTGCGGTGAGTGACCATCTGGTCGCATTTGTCGACTTGCTCGGGTTTGCCGCCTTGATTGAATCAAGTGATGAGGTCGCTAGGCAGAAAATCGCCGGCTTGCTGAAGAAGTTGGCAAGCCTTCGCGGCGACTTTGCGTTCCGCTCTGATAAAAAAACGGTAGGCACAACAACCTATATCGAACCGGCGGTGTCCAGCTTTTCGGATTGTATCGTTGTGTCGTTTGATCTTGCCAAACTAGACGATCACGACACTGGCTTCTACATCGCTTGGCAATTGCTGGGTCGCTGGTTCGGTGAGATCGCGTTGGATGCCCTGCAAATGGGGTGCCTGCTGCGCGGCGGCGTGACGATCGGCCCTCTATTCCACGAAAACGGCGTGGTGTTCGGCAGTGGGCTCGTGCGGGCGTATCGCATGGAAAGTGAAGGCGCCCGATATCCCAGGATCATAATCTCGCAAAGTGTAATCGGGCGAACGCGGGGATTTGCGACCTATCACGAGACATTGTTTCAGGCGGATGATGGCGAGTGGTGTCTCGACTATCTTATGGCGGCATACCGCACCTTGAGTGACGCGGTAATTCCGATGGCTCTCGTAGAGCGCAGGAAAGCGAAGAGGGATTGGGCCGAGAAAACTCTCGGCCTTCTCGCGGCGGAAAGTGTAAAGCACCGGCCAGGGACGCGCGCCTTTCAAAATTGGCGCTGGATGCAAAACCGGTTGTTGGTGAGCCTTGGCAACTTGAGTCCGTATGAATTTAGCGAGGATGGCAGTGTCATCAAGTTCCAAATCTAGCAACAAAGGCAGCGAGGGCTTGGCAATCCAGCTGCCCTTCTTGCGCGGGCAAAGATACGGATTCGCGGCTCTGCGGGCATTTGAGACCGCGTTGCTGAACACCCGGCAGCGTGACTCCGAATTTAGCGACCAGTTAAGAAGCAATCGCCTTTCGTGGGGCAAGGTGCGCAACGAAGAGCTGCTTCCAATATTGCTGCTGGGCAATTCGGCCGAGTTTGCAGACGGCGATGAGTTTGAACTGATGCCCGAAGGGCATGCGGTCGATATTCAGCTGCACACACGACAAGACATTACTGCTTATCAAATTACGGTCGCGGACCCGAGCTGGGGCGAGCGGTCGGCAGCAAACGGCAGCTATCTCTATCACTTGCGTACAGAGCGTCTGCGCGCTGGAGACCCAGCTTTTGGCGGAGCTCACACATGGAGGGAGGGCGGAATCATCCATTCCACGCCTCATGCCAGGGATGCGATGGAAGACATGAAGGCATGCCAGCAAAGCCTCACAGAGGCGGTCAAGCGGAAGCAAGCTCACGACGGCTCCGAATGCGTTTTGTTGATCTATGCCCGCGGTCACCGCTTTCTGTTGATCGATTTTGATATTAAGGAAGTCGTCGCGCAGGCGGTACGTGCCGCTGGAGCGACGACGTTCAAAAACATAATTGTCGTCGACGACGGGCTCCTCTGGGAATCGAGCCCACGTCAATGATTGAAGATGGAAAAGTACCAGCACGCTATTTCTATCACAGCTTCCCGCGCCGAATGCGAAACTCCGATGGGGAAGTCGCCGCCGCCTGCGAGATATTGGCCATCATTCGAGATTATGGGCTCTTGCTCACCCCGCAGGTTGTCAGCTGGGACTATGAGCATGTGGACGGAGCTCCCGCTCGGGCCGGCGGGGTTTTGCAACAGCGCGCGTGCTTCACGGAGTTGGAGCCCCGTGAGCTTCCTGGCCATGCGGAAAAGTTCGGACGTTTTGCCCTTGAATTTACTGTGCCCGCCCTCAAGTCACTTGGCGCCGTTCCGGTATTCTATGTGCCGCGAGCCTTGGAAAAAGCCGCCGGCGCCGAGGGCGCGGCCGCAACACTCGTTATGCAGCTTATCGACGCGACAATATTGCTGACGCGCATTCAGAGCGTTATGGCGGCCATCAAGGAAGGAAACCTCAATGCCGGGCCGTTCTCCTGCACATTTGGATTCAAGGAAACGGGCAACCAGACGTTTGATTTGGATGTTGGAGAGATCACAAGGGTTCTGGACGCCTTCACACACGCCATTACCCCACCGGACATCTTGCTTCCAGGCCTTGAGGGCATATTGAAATTTTTTGCCCCTGCCGACGACGTAAAGCACGGTGAGGCGTTGGGCTATTATAGGGAGCGAGAATGGCGGATTGCCGGCAACCCGGCGATCCGCGGTGTCGAGATGATGCGGCGACCATCTCCCGAACTAATCAAGCGGCTATTGTCACTCGACAGCGACTTTTTCGGACGGCGGTGCAGACCTGATTCCGACAGAACGCAAGCAGAAGAATCCTATGTCCTACCAGGATTGGACGACGTCCACCTACTGAGAATGGTGAACCGGATAATTGCGCCGGAAGCGGCGATACCTGATCTGCACAAGATACTGGCAGGGTTTGAGGGCGGCCCAGCGATCGTGGCGTTAGAAACCTTGCCGGAGAACTGCAAAGGCCAACTGTGAGGGAGCTGCAGATCGTTGGAGCACTTGATGCAGGAACTGCCACAATGGTTGTTTGACGTTTATGCGCTCTCGCTCCCGCGCGGCCATGGTTTTGGAAACCATATACCTATTGGAGCCTGGGGCTCAGACGACGGGCTCGCATGCGGGGTCATAACCGAGAATGTCGAGGGAGGAGATTTTGGCGTTCTGGTGATGCGCCGACGTGTAGACAGCGTCTGGATGGTGGTCGCCGACGAACGAGGACTGCGAAACAAACCCGATGCATTTGGACGCATCAATCTGTTGGCGCGTTTAGATCAGCCTGCCGAGCCGCTTCCCTCCGGAGCGCCATTCCGTCCTCCTCTGTATGACCTGCAGGGTCGCAAGGCGGGCGATGTCTTCGGACTCTTGACAGGAGCCTCCCATCACCCTGCCGCTTGGATGCTCAACCAGCTCTACCTCGCGCTTCCCAAACCAGACAAGAATTGGGCGGCCGATTGTCAGACTGGCAATTTCCATACACGGCTTTGGGAAGCCCAACTCCTCGCCTCATTCCGCGAACAGGGGCTGCTGGTCACCCAGCCATTCGAATCGCCTGACTTTCGGATCGAGAACCGGCTCGGCGGCGAAGCATGGGTAGAAGCGGTGACTGCGAACCCGCCAATTCCGTACAACCACGTCAACGCGCGCCCAAGTTCACCACCGCAAACGCGCGAAGAGATCTTCTTTGGACCGGCTGCGCTGCGTTTTGCGAAGACATTGGGGAATAAGCTCACGCGTCGGTACGATCTCATGCCGCATGTGAAGGGTAAGCCATTCATGATCGCCCTTGCCGATTTTCAAGCGCCAGCGTCGATGTTTTGGAGCCGTGAAGGTCTCATAGGCTATCTCTATGGACAAGGCGCAGAGGTGAAGGAGACAGACGGGCGACCCCGGGCCGTTGAAACGTCTGCATCCCACCTTCTAGGCCCATCGGCCTTCCCGGCGGGTCTCTTCGCAAATGATCAGCATTCGGAACTGTCAGCCATTATTTTCTCGAACGCTTGTTCGATCGCAAAGTTCAATCGCGTTGCGATCTCTGGCGGAGGAGCGCCAAAAGGCCTTCGCTACTTCCGCATTGGCCGCTTCTACGACCGGACGCCTGGCGCCCTTGAGGGCGTGCCCTTCTGCCTAGACGTGACCGGTACAGAATATCGCGCCCTCTGGCCGCAAGGCTATGAGCCATGGTCGGCCGAAGTGGAGGTCTTTCACAATCCTCACGCCAAGCATCCCGTACCGTTCGAACTCTTGCCAGAAGCAACACACTGGTTTGACCAAGCCGGAGAGATGATGTGCCGAGCCGCCTATGAACATGCAATTCTGTGGTCGCAGACCAGAATACAGAACGATACCGATCCGGCACCGCGGTTAGAGGATTTCCAAGCCCAAAACGCGCACAATGCCGACAGCGACCTGGCGTGAAGGGAATAGAGGTACGAGCAGGTACGGTAAGAATTTAAGTCCTTGATTTTGTTATAAGCGATATTCAACGCGATTGAACGAAGAAGTTAGGTTTTCCTTGGTTTTTTGGTTGGATCCTTGGCGCTTATAACGGCTTGGTCGCAGGTTCGAGTCGTGCCGGCCACCACGCCCACGTGAGGATGCAGCCACTGTTACATCCACCTTTCGTTCTCCACCTTTGGGCGAAGTCGACATTATCGGGCCGGCGGGAATAAATCTTGAGCGTCCCAGGTCATGCATCATGCAACAGTCAAAGAAGGGACGCGCAAAACGACGGGGGCAGCTCAAATGAGCGACCGGCGCCGCCGATTTGAGGCGCAGGCGATCCCGCATCTCGATGCGGCGTACAATCTTGCCCGATGGCTCGCGCGTCCACCGCTGGATGCCGACGACATCGTTCAGGACGCGATGCTGCGTGCCTACCGTGCGTTCGATACCGTTCGCGGCAACGACGTAAAGCCCTGGCTGATGTCGATCGTGCGCAACTGCTTCCTGACGGCCGCGGGTCGATCGAAGGACAAGCTCAACGTGGCGATCCCGCCCGATCATGAAATTGCCATCGCCGATAGCGCTCTGATCGCCGGTCAACCTGATCCGGAGGCCACCGTCATCCAAATGGAGCGTAGCCGCGATCTCAACAAGGTACTCGCGACCTTGCCCGAGGATTTTCGCGAAGTTCTTGTACTGCGAGAGATGGAGGACATGTCCTACAGGGAAATCGCGCAGGTTACGGGCGTTCCCATCGGGACAGTGATGTCGCGTTTGGCGCGTGCGCGCGCTTTGTTGAAGGAGAAGTGCCATCTTGATGTGGAAGGGCCCCTCCATGCCGTGCAATGAGGCGTTGCGAGTGCAGGCCTATTTCGACGGCGAACTCGATGCGACGACCGCTATGGCCGTGGAACAGCATTTGAAGGTCTGCGTCGAATGCGCCGCGCTTTATACAGACTTGGACGCCACCCGGAAATTGGTGCGTGAGAGCGCGGCCTATCACAGGGCCGGCGACGGTTTGCGTCAATCCATTACGGCGATGCTCGACCGCGAAAGCGGCCAACCAGCCAAATCGCGCCGCTGGTATGCGGGTGACCACAGATTTCTATCGGGCTTGACGAGCGGCGTCGGTGCGACGGCGCTGGCGGCGACCGTTGTCTTTTTCTTGGCTGCGCCGCCTACCCAGAACCTGCTGGTCGCCGACGTGACGAATGCGCATCTGCGCTCGCTAATGTCGGATCACCTCATCGATGTGGTCTCCAGCGATCACCATACCGTGAAGCCCTGGTTTGCTGGCCATACCGACGTGTCGCCGCCCGCGGTCGACTACTCGAAGCAGGGGTTTCGGCTGGTCGGTGGGCGGGCAGACTATGTCGATGGGCATAGAGCGGCGGTGGTGGTGTATCGCCACGGCTTGCACGTCATCAACGTGTTCGCCTGGGCGGCGGACGGCGACAGATTGCCCGATGCCGTCGAGCGCAATGGCTATCACATCGTGTTCTGGGAAAGCGGTGATCTCGTCTTCTGCGCCGTGTCCGATACGGGCGAGAGCGAGCTGACGGAGCTAGTCCGGCTCATGAAAGAAACGAAAGCTTAGAGTCGCCGGGAATAAATCCGCGGGCGCCAGGGTCCACCTCTCGAACCAACACGAGAGGCCTCCATGTCGTCCGACAATGAAATCAACGAATCGCGCCGCGGCGCGCTGAAATGCCTGGCCTTCGGCGGGGCCGGAACGCTCTTCCTGCTGTCGGGCGGCGTACTCGCGCCAGTCGATCTCGCCATGGCGGCATCGCGGAAAGGCGCGCGCTCTGTCACCGGAATTCCCTTGTTCCTGCAGGTCAGCGACACGCATATCGGCTTCAACAAGGACGCGAACCCCGATGTTGCCGGAACGCTCAAGCAGACGATCGATCTGGTGAACGCCATGCCGGTCAAGCCGGCGCTGGCCATCCACACGGGCGACATCACGCATCTTTCCAAGCCGGCCGAGTTCGATACGGCATCGCAGCTGTTGTCAGGCCTGAACATCACCGAGCTTCATACCGTCCCAGGCGAGCACGACGTGACCGATGGTCTCGGCACCGAGTACTTCAATCGCTTCGGCCAGGCGTCCGCCAACAAGGGCTATTACAGCTTCGACCACAGCGGTGTGCACTTCATCGCGCTGGTCAACGTGATGAACTTCAAGCCCAACGGGCTCGGCGGCTTCGGCCCCGACCAGCTCGCCTGGCTCGAGCAGGATCTGAAAGGCCGCTCGTCGAGCACGCCGATCGTCGTGTTCGCCCATATGCCGATGTGGACGATTTTCGAGCCGTGGGGCTGGGGAACCGGAGACGCTGATCAGGCGATGAGCTACCTGCGCCGCTTCGGCTCCGTTACCGTCTTGAACGGCCATATCCATCAGATCGTGCAGAAGGTGGAAGGCAATATTACCTTCCACACCGCTCGCTCCACAGCCTATCCGCAGCCGACCGCTGGTGTGGGCCCCGGACCCGGGCCGCTGAAGGTGCCGAGCGACCAGCTTCCGAAGATGCTGGGCATCACCAGCGTCAAGATTCTGGCGCATCCCCTTTCAGCGACGCTCACCGACACGACGCTCGGCTGAGCCCACCCCCGACCAATCATCTTTCCAAACCGCAAGGACAAAACATGCTTACGAGAATCTTTGGCCGTGACCTCATCAAAGCATTCGCAATGGTTGCGATGGTCACGGTGGCTTCCGCGTCCGGCATCGCCGCCGCGCAGGCGCAACAGGCGAACGCCGTCATCATCAAGAACTTCGATTTCGCGCCCATGTCGATCACGGTCAAGGCCGGCACTTCCGTTACGTGGAAGAACCTGGACGGCGAGCCGCACACGGTCACGAGCGTGGACGGACTCTTCCGCTCCGGCGCGATCGATCAGAACGAGTCGTTCACCTTCAAGTTCGACAAGCCGGGCACCTACCAATATCTCTGCTCGATCCATCCTCGGATGAAGGCGTCGGTCATCGTGCAGTGACGAACTGAGTGTCCGTCGCCCCAGCCCCCGCCCAAGCGACGGCCATTCCCGGTGGGCGGGACGCCACCCCTCTCAGCGTCCCGCCCGCCACTTACCCATTCCCAGGAGAGATCACATGGGTGCGCTCAGCATTTGGCACGTTCTGATCATGGCGACAGTCGCGCTGCTCCTGTTCGGCGGTCGCGGCAAGGTTTCCGATCTGATGGGCGATGTCGCCAAAGGCATCCGCAGCTTCCGCACCGGCTTGAACGATCCCGAACAGCCGCCCGCACCGCGCCATAACGGCGGTTCTAAGGCATTGGCTGACGGCACGGATCGATAGAAGCCGCCATCCAAAGACCCGCATCGCGCGAGCGCATTGCGGGCAACTCGACCTATCGCAGAGGGAAGCGTCCCATGTCCGAAGCCTCCAAGATCGCGCCGGCTGTTCGCGATGTTTCGTTGCGGAGCCTGCGCCCGTCGCGCGGTGAAGCGGAGGAGGCCGTGCGCGCGCTCCTGCGGTGGGCGGGAGACGATCCGAGCCGCGAGGGTCTTCGCGACACACCGCAACGCGTTGCGCGAGCCTTCGAGGACTGGTTCTCCGGCTACACCGTCGATCCGGAAGCATTTCTATTGCGAACCTTCGAGGAAGTCGAAGGCTACGACGACATGATCGTGTTGCGCGACATCCGTTTCGAATCCCATTGCGAACATCATTTGGCGCCGATCATTGGCCGCGCCCATGTCGGCTATCTTCCCACCAACAAGGTCGTGGGCATCTCCAAGCTTGCCCGCGTCGTGGAAGCCTATGCCCGCCGGCTGCAGGTGCAGGAAAAGCTGAACGCGCAGATCGCCCACTGCATTCAAAACGTCCTCGAGCCAAAAGGCGTCGCCGTCGTCATCGAGGGCGCGCACCAGTGCATGACGACGCGCGGCGTGCACAAGCATGGCGTGACCATGGTGACATCCACCTTGCTCGGTGAATTTCGCAACAATCCGCTGACACGGCGCGAATTCCTGAGCGTCATCGGAAATCCCGCTGTGCAGAACGGCGCCTGACAAACTGCGGCCATCGAGACAATACGGAATAAACCGGCGAGCGACGGGGTCTCCTTTTTCGAAGACGTTGCTTCCATGAAAGGAGACTCCTCATGACTCGCTTCGCAAAACTTGCCGGCGCCGGCGCGGCGGCGGCGCTAATCGGCGCCATAGCGATCGCAGGCTTGATCGTACCTGCCCAGGCGTCCGGCAAAACAGGCATCGAACAGTTCGCGGGTCAGATTTGCCAATCGGTCATTCGCGTCCAACCCGGCGAGAGCGAGTTCGAGGGCTGTGTCTCCAGCCTCGCGAACTCGATGGAAAGCGTTAGCCGCAATCGGGCCGTAGCGCAGGCGCGCGATGCCTGCTTCGCACAGCGCCTGACGCCGGGCAGCGCCGTTCTGAACCTTTGCCTCCTGCGAGCGGCCGATACGAAACTAGATCCGGCCACCATCGAACTGCCCGACATCGCGAGCGCGACCGCCGGCATTGCCGATGACCCACAATTCACCAAGTCGTATTTCGCCGTCACGCCCGACGCCAAATTTCGCCGGGAACAGCAAGCGTGCGCCAGACTGGGCTTCGACCCCGCCTTCGGCGCCTTCGCCAACTGCGTCGCAGACCTGCAGAGCACATTGCAGGGCATCGACACGGCGGGAGATTGAGCTTGTGCAGACCAAAGGCGATTTTGCGCGGTTCAACTATGTCGCGATCTTCTTTCACTGGATCGTCGCTGCACTGATCCTCGCGAATATCCTGATCGCCTGGCAGTTTTCCTGGGTCCAGGGGCCGATGAGACTCCTGGCCTTCCAGGCGCACAAGTCGATTGGGATCACAGTGCTCCTGCTGAGCGTGTTGCGCATATTGTGGCGCGCAGTGAGCACGTTGCCGCCGTTCCCAGAGACGATGCGAAGCTGGGAGAAGGAAGCCTCGAAAATCGTCGAGAAAGGCTTCTATTTCATCATGCTGGCGCTGCCGCTCAGCGGTTGGGCTATCGTGTCGACCTCCGATCTCGGCGTTCCCACCATACTCTACGGCGTCGTGCACTGGCCTGATATTCCCGTCATCAGCACTTTGCCTATCGATTGGAAACTTCGCGCCTACGGCACGTCCGTCGATGCCCACCACCTGCTTGCGAAAATAACTTATGCGCTCGTCGCCTTCCATGTTCTCGCCGCGCTGCGCCACCAATTCATCAAGCGTGACTACGTTCTTGCGCGCATGATTCCATCTCTCGCGCCGCGCCCTGTCGACCTGCGGGAATAAGTCAGGGCGATCCAAAGTCTCTCCTATGCCTGATCTGTTTCAGGGCGTTGGGCGATGGCAGTTGAGCTCACTGGCTAAATGGTCCGTTCAAGTCACGAAGGGGATCGAATGAGGAATAAACACTACTTAGTGGCCGGTGGTCTCGGCTTCCTGGGAGCAGCGGTGTGCTCGACGTTGCGCAAGGGAGGTGCCGCTGTCACTGTTGTTGACCGCGCAATGGCCGGCGAAATCGGCACTGTCGACGTCGGCGGCGTCGATCTCTCCAATATGGAGGAGGCCCAACGCGCGATTGAAGCAGCAGCGGAACGTTTCGGCGGCCTCGACGGTGTCGTGAACCTGGTTGGCGCGTTTCGCTGGGAAACCATACAGGACGGAAGTCCGTCGACGTGGGATGCTCTTTTCTCGGTCAATGTGAAGACCGCGCTCTGCACCTCCAAGGCGGCTCTGCCGTTCCTGCTGGAGAGTGGCGGTGCGATTGTAAACGTGGGCGCCGGCGCGGCGGCCAAGGCTGTAACTGGAATGGGTGCGTACGCCGCGGCCAAATCGGGCGTGGCGCGATTGACGGAGGCACTGGCGGAGGAATTGAAGGCCACGCGCGTTCGCGTCAATGCGGTGTGCCCTTCGATCATCGACACACCCCAGAACCGCAAGGACATGCCGGCTGAAGACTTCTCGAAATGGGTCTCACCGGATGCACTGGCCGACGTAATCGCATTTTTGCTCTCCGATGGCGCGCGCGCGATCACAGGCGCGCTCGTGCCGGTTTCCGGCCGTGTCTAAGAGTAGCGGCATTCACCTCTACGCCTTCGCAGTTGTCCGCCTGTTATTTCCGTCGGCTTTTGACGCGGCCGTCGGCCCTGCGTCGCCTAATTAGAGATGCGATATCGCGATCATCAGGAGACACAGTGACAGAGTTGAGCCTTGTGGCGCTTGCACTTTTGTCTGTGTCCGTGCTGGCATTTGGGCATACAAGACTGCGTAGCCGTTTCCGCCGCGCCAAGTTGCAACCGTCGTTTGAGCCATCAGTAACAGCCCAGCCAGAGCCTCGATTCTCGATGGCACAGTTCAATCAGATCGCACGTGACAAGAGCCGGGCCCAAATCCTAGACCAATATGGACCGCCCGATGAAGTCACCGACTACGGCGACAGTTGGCTTTACTACAATTTGGACGTCTACGATGACGATCTGGTCAATCATCTGACGGTTCGCATCAGGTTCGCAGGCATCGATGGGCCAATGGACTTCGTGGCGGTCGTAGAATTTTGGTGACTTTCTGGCTCCCGCGACTTGCGACGCACATTCCGAGTGTTCGTCACCTGCAAACACCATGGTGAAGCGCTGTCGTGGTCTATGTTCTCGCGCACATGAGTTCGTCGTCTCCTGGTCCGCGCAGTGCGCGCCGACAGATCTGCGGGAATAAATCGAGCCGGTCTGAAGTCATCTCTCTTGAAATCGTTCCTCGGGTATTCGATGTCCTGCCTGTTCCGTGGCAATCCGTGCAGTCGACGCTTGCAAGCACTTTTCCCGCGGATTTCGGTCACCGCCCTCACCTTGGCAATCGTCTGTCCGATGTCCGGCCTCGCCGAGGCACACGGCGTAGTCGGCGACCGCTTCTTTCCCGCCACGATCGCGAGCGACGATCCCTTCGCCGCTGACGAACTCGCATTGCCGACCATCTCACTTGGCAATCATGAGACGGACTACGATTTCGAATACACCAAGACGATCTTCCCGCATTTCGCCGTGTCGCTTGGCGGTGGCTATGTCGATGCCCATCCGCCTGGTGGGTCGAACACCTCGGGCTGGGACAATTTCGAGATCACGCCGATGTGGCAGTTCGAGACCGATGCTGATGGCGAGTTCGTCGCTTCGGCCGGCATGAGTTTCGAGATCGGCGGCAGCGGCGCAAAATCTGTCGCCGACAGGTTCACGACCTACACGCCAGAAGTGTTGTTCGGAAAAGGCTTCGGCGACCTCCCGGAAGAAATGGCACTCTTGCGTCCATTCGCGGTGACCGGCGTCCTGGCCTATTCGATTCCGGGTAGCGGCACCGAGTCCAAGGCGTTGCAGTGGAGCGGCGCGGTGGAATA
This sequence comes from Alphaproteobacteria bacterium, assembly GCA_021325375.1. GTDB lineage: Bacteria > Pseudomonadota > Alphaproteobacteria > Micropepsales > Micropepsaceae > Rhizomicrobium. Next base: position 293,115 of record JAJPHG010000007.1, read on the forward strand.
CAGCCTGCTGTATCTCCAGGACAATGTACGCGATCAGGGCTTCTCCAATTTTGTAGCGCATCTGACCCCACTGGTGGAATTCGCGATGACCACACCGACAGACACCGGCCGCACCACAGGGACTATCAATCCAGGCATCCTGTGGTCCGGACAATACAGCCAGCTCGGCATCGAGGCGGTCATTCCGGTCAACCGTGAGTCCGGACGCAACGTTGGCGCCATTGCCCAGCTTCATTTCTATATCGACGATCTGTTCCCCGACACGCTGGGCCGGCCGATCTTCGGAGGCAACTGATGAAGACGCGTGCCCTTCTTGCAGTTTTCGCAATGACTTGCTTTGCCGCGCCAGCGACGGCTCATGCGTTTCTTCAACACGCCAGCCCGGGCGCTGGAGCAACGCTCGCAGTCGCATCCAAGGAGATCGCCCTCGAATTCAGCGAGCCGCTCGAGCCGGCCTTCAGCGGTCTCGATGTGACAGACGGCGCCGGCCACGGTGTTGAGGCTGCGCCTGCGGTCATAAGCGGGGCCTCGATGCGCGTGTCGTTGAAGACGCTCGCGCCGGGGCGCTATCGCGTGCGTTGGCATGCCGTTTCGGTTGACACTCACCGCACGGACGGCGCCTACGACATTACGGTCAAGCCGTGATTGTGCTTCTTCCGGTTATGCGCGCGATTCATTTCGCGAGCCTGATGACGATTTTCGGCGCCGGCACCTATGCGACGCTTCTACGGAGGGAAGGGCTGGGCGCGTTGCCGTCCCAACGGCTGCTGCGCGCCTTGCTGATCGGCGCCGCGACGTTGGCGCTTGTGAGCGCAACCGTGTGGCTCGCTCTGGTCGCCGGTCAGATGAGTGGCGACTGGCATGCAGTACTCGATCCCTCGGCAATTTCGATCGTCCTGCGCGACACGCGCTTCGGGCACATTTTCCTGGCGCGAATTGCCGGTCTGACCTTCTTATGGGTGGCATGTCTCCGCTGCAACGCATTCGTTAGCACTGCGCCTTTTGTTCTCGCCGGCGCTTTGCTTGGCGCAGTCGCTCTGACGAGCCATGCAGCGGCGTCGGGCAGCAATGGGTTTTCCGAGCTTGTGCATGCCGCGAACGACACCCTGCATCTTCTCGCGGCTGGTTTCTGGACCGGCGGGCTTGCACTGCTCGCGCTACTTGTTTGGGCACATCGGGGCGAGTTGGCAAAAATGCTGTTGCCGTTGCAGGTATTCTCCCAGTGGGGAACGTATGCCGTGGCCGTGCTCGTGATGTCCGGCTTCGCAAACATTGTCTTTATAGGGCCAGGCGCGCCCTGGCGCGGCCTCTACGGCGAATTTCTCGCCGTCAAAATGGCGCTCGCGTTCGCTATGATCGTATTCGCGTGCATGAACCGCTGGCTCGTGACGCCAGTCCTGTTGTCGGGTGGTGCCGCCAGTTCGTGGCCGCTCGGCCGCAATGTGGCAGTCGAGCTCGTACTAGGACTTTCAGTCATCGCGATCGTCGGGCAACTAGGCGTGTTGCCACCGCGATAGGGCGCCCGCGTGAGAACACACCGCCTGACACCCCATCCGATCTAGAACAGCGATCTGCGCAAGCCAGCGTTCCACCCACGTCAACTGGGCCGCCTTGATTCCGGCATCATAGCCGGTCGCAAATACCAGCGACCTATTCGTAAGCTCCTCCGACCTTTTTTGAAGGAGTACCTGCTTGTTGGCACGAGAGCGGTCAAAACCATATGTCCAATCGAAATTGATGGCCGTGTCTCCCAACCATATCCGGAGGTCAATATGTGATCGATCTCTCGACGTAGTGCATAAGAGTGGAAGTGGATGACGGCCAACGCTGTCCCGAGTTCGGCGTCGTCGAAAATAGCCTCCTTCAGCCCAGAATTGCTCGTACCTCCAGGTGCGCCTCCAGGCCATACCGGCCATATTCGCGGCCGATGCCGGACTGCTTGAACCCACCGAAGGGCGCCAGAGGCGCATGCGGCGCGCCGTTGATCACGACGCGGCCGCTTTCCAGCTGCTCGGCAACGCGATGCGCGTGCGTCCGATCGGCGCTCTCGATATAGGCCTGCAGGCCGTAAGGACTGTCGTTGGCGATTGCGATGGCTTCGTCTTCATCGTCGTAGGGAATGACGCACAGCACCGGGCCGAAGATCTCTTCACGCGCGATCCGCATCGTGTTGTTGACGCCGGTGAAGATGGTGGGCCGTACGAACCATCCGCGATCCAGGCCTGCCGGGCGGCCTTCGCCGCCGATCAGCACCGTGGCGCCTTCCGCGATGCCGACGCGGATATAATTCTGTACGCGCTCCCACTGCTTTTGGCTGACCATCGGTCCGACGTTGACGGCGGGATCGGTGGACTCGCCGACCTTGAGGGCCGCGACCGCAGCCTTGAGGCGGTCGAGGATCAAAGGCAGGCGTGACCGTGGCGCCAATATGCGTGTGCCCGCGATGCAGGCCTGGCCGCTGTTGAGAAAACCGACGCCGACGGCGGTCGAGACCGCCGCGTCGATATCGGCGTCGGGCAGAATGATGTTCGCACCCTTGCCGCCGAGCTCCAGTGTCACGCGCTTCATTGTCTCCGCCGCCGCGCGCATGATGGAACGGCCCACGACCGTCGAGCCGGTAAAGGTCACCTTGGCGACGTCCGGATGAGACGTGAGTTCCGCACCGACCACGTCACCGCGACCATTGACGATGTTGAACACGCCGGGCGGCACGCCGGCCTCGTGCAGAGCCTCGGCAAGAACCTGTGTCTGGATGGCGCTCATCTCGCTGGGCTTGATGACGAAGGTGCAGCCTGCCGCCAACGCGGTGGCGAGCTTGCTGCAGATGGAACCGATATTGCTGTTCCACGGGCTGATGGCGGCGACGACACCCATCGGCTGCAACGTGACTTTCGCGCCGCCGACGGTTTGCGTGAATTCGAAAGCCTCGATCGTCTCGGCCATGTCGAGAAAGAGATTGGCTGCGTGGGTCGCAGAGAAGTTCACGAAGGATTGCGGCGCGCCGTATTCCTGCGTCATGGCGGCGGCCAGGGCATCGGACCGCGCCGCCACGGCGTCATGCAGACGGCGAAGCAGAGCGATGCGCTCGGCCTTCGAGGTGCGCGAATAGGCCGGAAAAGCGCGTTTCGCCGCGGCGACGGCGGCCTTGGCGTCGATGGCATCGCCGAGGCGGGCCTGACCGATCTTCTCTTCCGTGGCGGGATTGAACAGGTCAAACAGTTCCTGCCCGTGAGGCGTAACGAATTGGCCGTCGATGTAGATTTTGTCGATGGTGCGCATGTGGGTCTCCTCTCGCTGACGAGGACAGAAGTGACATGTCCCGACTGATCTGATAAGACGATCAAAATGGCACAGATTGATGCAAAATATCGCGCAATGAGGGCGAGCCAACTCGAGCTGGAAGCTGTTGTGGCGGTCGCCCGCCATGGCGGCTTCCGCGTTGCGGCGCGCGAACTCGATATGTCTTCCTCGGCGTTAAGCCACGCCGTGGCGGCGCTCGAAGAGCGCCTGGGCATTCGCCTTTTCAACCGCACCACGCGCAGCGTCGCTCTCTCCGCCGAGGGCGAGCAGTTCGTGACCGAGATCGCTCCGGCTTTGACCGCGATCCGCACCGCCATGGAACGGATCGATGAACGCCGCGCCGAACCCGCGGGCGTTCTGCGTCTGAACCTGACGCTCGGTGCCGCGCGGATGATCCTGGCGCCGCTTGTCTTCGAATATACGCGTCGCTATCCGCACGTGGCTGTTGATTTGGTGACCGAAGCGGCGATGGTGGACATCGTAGGACAAGGCTTCGACGCCGGCGTCCGGCTCGAGGAGTTCGTCCCACCCGACATGATCGCCGTGCCTATCACGCCGCCCATACGCTCCATCGTCGTTGGCTCACCCGCGTATTTTGCGGGGCGAAAGCGGCCGAAGACGCCGGCTGAGCTGGCAAGCCACCGCTGCATACGCCGGCGCACGGGGAGCGGGACGATCTATCGCTGGGAGTTTGAGAAGCGTGGCGAAACGATAGAGGTCGACGTCACGGGTCCGCTCACGCTCGACGAAGGCGATCTGATGTTGCAGGCCGCTCTAGCCGGACAAGGCTTGGCCTATCTCCCCGATGTGGCGGTGGCTGATCATATTCAAGCCGGACGGTTGGTGGCAGTTCTGGAAGACTGGTCGCCTGCCTATCCGGGCCTGTGTCTCTACTATCCAAGCCGGCGAAATATTCCGGCGCGATTGCGCGCATTCATCGACCTGATCCGGCAGCAGGCCTCGCCGCGCAAAACCAAAGCACCGAGACTGCCTCAGCCGTGAGCGCGGCAGAGAGCTCTTCGCTATCGCTCGTAGTGCCATGAACGTCGGGGATGAGCGTGACGCCTTGCCACCGTGGCAACGCCCGCGAGCGGTGAAGCAGACATTCGTAGTGCCGTCAGATTCTTCCGACCCGATACATGTTGAATTAGTCGGTACTGTCAGGTCGAGAAGACCGCCGTCATGGTCACCTCAGCACGCAGCAACTTCGATACTGGACAATTCGTCTTCGCCGCCTCCGCTGCCGCTTCCAGCTTAGATCTATCCGCGCCCTTTGCTTCCACCGTCACATCGAGATGCGAGGCCGTGATTGCGAACGCCCCACTGACCTGCTTCAGCTCAACGATCGCCGTTGTAGCGATTGTGGGATCGGTGATGCCAACCTTGATGAGTTCGCTGGACAACGCCATTGAGAAACACGACGCGTGCGCGGCGGCGATCAATTCCTCCGGATTGGTGCCCTTTTCGTCGCCGAAGCGCGTGCTGAAACCATAGGGCAGCTTGTTGAGCGCGCCGCTTTCGGTCGAAATCGTGCCCTTGCCCGTTCTCAGATCACCTTGCCACGCCGCCGAGCCTTTGCGTTTCATGGAGACCTCCATCTGTCACGCAAGGGTACCCGCCTGGGCGGCGTTTGGATGTATTGATTTGCGCTCTTTTTGGACATTTTCATCCAATACCGGACGATTCGAAGAGGCGCGCGACGCAACGGTTCATATCCGGCTTCCGTTCAACTCGCCGGCTGGTGTAGAAGCGCCGATGCAGCCCTCAAGTCGATTGATGCAAAACCTTCGGTATAGGTTTCGTACACAGATGCGAGCAGATCGCGCCCGGAACCTGCCGACCCACTTAACCTATCGAGTCGACAAAGACTCATTGCCGAACGCAACTCCCAGGCCCGAGCGCCTTGGCTCCGTGCAAGATCAAGTGCCTCATCAAGTGCTTCCTTGGCGCCAGAGAAGTCCCCCCCATCAAGTCGCTCCTCGCCAACCGCCCGAATGACCTCCGCCGCGCACCAACCCGACTTTCCTTCGCGTACACGACCGAGCATGTGCGGAGCCGTGAACCCAGGATGCAAGGTACTAAAAAGCTCATGCGCATAGTTGTTGAATATGGTGTTGAGATCGGCCATCGCCTGCCTGGCCTGCACGAAATTCCAATCCTGCGCGCGACAATCCGCGCCGAGCCTGATTATGGTTCGCCAGAGTTTGCGATAGTCGAGGTTGTGCTCTTCCCCATAGGTAACAAATCGTTCTAGCTCGTTGGCTTGGAACACGGTGTCGCCATACCAAATGGGAATTAAACTGACGGAGACCTGAAAAGCATTCAGAAACGATGGAAGATGCCCTAGCGATAGCGCCTCATCGACTATCTCTCGGACCACCGCCATGGCCTGGTCCGGGTATCCTCTCATCCACAACAGTCGCGCCCTTATATTCAGCGTGAAAATCAACGGATCGAAATCAAACGCTTCATGGCTATTGGCGCGGGTCTTGATGTCAGGATCGGCAAGAGCTGCCTCGACAAAGTTTTCGGCCTCACGGAGGCGACCCATGAACATGCTCGCAACCCCGCAGGACTTATTGTAGAGGAGTTCGACGTTCACGTCCGTCAGTTCTGTTCCAATCTCTCGGAACCGCTGCGCTAGCGGTAAGACGTCCGCATATTCACCGGTGGCAACATTGCCAATGCATTGACTAACAAGTGCGCGCACTTCTTTGCGCGCATCGCCAAGCTCCTCCGCCAAGCGTAACGCCCTGTCGAAAGAGCGGAGCATGGTTGGTTTGAGATCGGGGCGCATACCCATTTCGTAGATGGCATGTCCCACCGCACTGGACAAACGCATCTCGATTTCCTTCTCGTGGTCATCACACCGCGCCAAGGCATTGAGTGCTCGGTCCGCGTGTTCGAAAAATTCCAACATGAAACCAAGATCGATCCACAGCTGGGAAGCTTCGAGCAGCAGGGACGCCCCTAGCTCGATATCCCTATCGTGCACGAATGCCCATTCGAGACCTGCGCGTACATCGCCGATCCAATGACGATAGGACTGCAGCCACGCGCGCGCGTTTTGAAGGGTCCACAAGCGCCGGGCGGTTGCGAACATATCATGCAAGGCACGCGTCCTGCGCTCGGAAATCACATCGAACTCACCGGACGCCCGAAGCCGTTCCAGGGCGTATGCCTTGGTGGTCTCGAGCAACTGATACCGCACAAGGTCGCTACTGGTGTCGACAGACAGCATGGACTTGTCGGCAAGGCTTGAGAGGCCATCCAAAAGATGGTGCTCGTTCTCCGCCACCGGACAGACCGCGCTGACTATTTCGAGCGTAAAGGCCCCAGCAAAGATGCCCAAACGGGCGAACAAGACTTGTTCTTGCGGCGTGAGGAGCTCGAAGCTCCAGTCGAGTGTCGCGCGCAAGGTCCTCTGCCTCGGCACTGCCGTCCTGCGCCCCTTTGTGAGAATGGACAGACGATCTTCGAGGCGCGACGCGAGATGCGCGAATCCAAAATTCTGCGACCTTGCGGCTGCAAGTTCGAGCGCTAATGGCAAACCGTCAAGACGTCGACAAATCTCAACTACCGGCGCAACGTCGATATCATTAAAAGGAATGGACGCCGCGCCCGATCGGGACCTCTCAACGAATAATGCAACGGCCGAGTATCCGAGTGCCCCTTCAGCGTCGAGGGCGATGTCTTCAGGTGGAACGGTCAGAGGAGCCAACCGATAGACTTGCTCGCCGCGCGCACGCAGCGGCTCGCGACTAGTCGCTAGGATTTTCAAAGATGGGACACGGCTCAAAAGCGTTTCCGCAACCTCGGCAGCGCGTTGAATTACATGTTCGCAATTATCCAAGACAAGAAGTGTCTGATTCGTGCCGATTAGCTCGACAATCTGATCAATCGGGTCGCCCGACACCAACCTTGTTCTGAGGACAGACGCGATGATGCTGGGGAGAAGTGCAGGATCTGGAACGGCCGACAATTCGATAAAACTAGCTTGGTTTTCCCGTTCGTTAGCGAGTTGGTCTGCTACGGCGATGGCGACCGTGGTCTTGCCGATCCCTCCGGCCCCCGTAATGGTCGCAAAGCGATATTCTGCCAGCAGGTTAGCGATAGCCTCGACAGCCTCGCCGCGCCCTATCACCTTGGTAAGCAGGGCCGGCACATAGCCGGATCGCTGCGTGGCCGCGGCGGGTTGCTGCGCCGACAATTCGGATCGTGAGACATCGGCGATAAAGCGGTAGCCGCGTCCTGGGATATTGGCGATAAGATGACCGTTCGAGTCTCCCAAGACCCGGCGCAACGCTGCAATGTGAACTTTGAGATTTCCCTCTTGGACAAATGTGTCCGGCCAGACGAGTTCGATAAGCTCATTCTTGCCGACCAGTTGGCCTGCTCTCTCGACCAACACCGTAAGTATTCGTAGTGCGCGGCTACCAATGCGAACCGACTTGTCGCCGTCCAATAGAAGCTCGTGAGCCGGTATCAGTTGAAAAGTGGAAAAGCGATGCACCGTCGTTGGAGCGGAAGTAGAGACACCGTCAGCGAACTCCATGCCGTGCCCTCTCCGAGAAGGACGCTGCCGTGCAGCCTATGTATGAGCGTCATTCGCAGCGCGCAGCATAGCAACGGATTAGTGCTCAACCAACCGACGATCGAAAAAGTCGAAGTGGCGGGTCCTGTGTATTACACCGCAACCGCTGGATCGTCGTTTCGTCCATCGACGCCACGGTTTCAAGAACGATTTTTCAGTGCGATTTCCTCGACATGGGATGGCAAATGGGGGTGCGCCATCACGGGCAAACGGCTCAAAACCGCATATCGGTTCAGCCGACTTCGAGCTCGATTTGGCGTCCTCTTAGCTGTGCCTTTACCACTATTAACTCGCTTTGCTGGGCGCACATCGGCACGGTCCTGCACGCCGTCGCAAGAGACCGGCCGCCATGCTCGCCACATATACGCCCCTCATTGCGGAGCCATCCGGTCCCACTCGCGATATTCGGTCTGGCCGCTCGGAATTCGTAGAGGTCGGCAGCCGGTGTTGGGGGGCAATCGCGGTCCAAGTCCAGGAATTGAATGGCTGTTCGCGCTTTTCCGGGCCTTTAAAAGCAGGCCCACCAAGGCTGGTTGTCACCCTGGAAGAAGTCGGCGGTCACACCGAAGTGCGACCACATCCTGACCGGTCTCCACATCCGGCATACCACGGCAGAGATCACATCAGCTTCGTGCCTGCGGGAATGGATGTATGGGTGAATGCGCAAAACATTCGATATCTTCGCCAAGCCGTCATCAATTTCGGCGATAGCGATTCACTGCGCTCGGACCGACGCCTGATGTTTGCGGACAGACGCTTGTGGGGGCTGGCTTCGCTGTTGGCGAGCGAAGTCCTGAGTGAATCGCCACTTGATCCAGCCTACGGCAATGGACTGGCAGCAGCGATTCTAACCAGCCTGTGTGCCGTGACCGAAGGCGGTAGTGCACGGGCTGGCCTCACGCCTTTGCAGATCAAGCGCGTGACGGACTATGTACGCGGCAACATATGCGCCAAAATTCACTTGAGCGACTTGGCTAGAGTGGTCGGCGTATCGCAATCTCATTTCAGCCGCGCATTTAAGATTTCGACTGGCGTACCCCCGCACCGATGGCTGCTCAACTTCAGAGTGGCAGAATCAAAACAACTGCTTCTCGATACATCCATGTCGCTCGCCGAAATCGCGATCGCGATGGGCTTCTCAGAGCAGGGTCATTTCACCCGTGCGTTCGGAGCCGTCGCCGGCACCACGCCAGCCGCTTGGCGAAAGTCCCTCAAACATTGAACAGCTATTTTTGACACCGATGAAGAGGTGCCGCGCTCATGCGACACGCTGCGGGTCGCTCGAAATTCGCCGGCTATTGCGAGAGCGATGGTGAGCTGGGCGACTTTGCAAACATTCGGCTTGTGCAAGTGGTCCTCGTAGCTTCCGTGATTCCAGAGTCTGGAACGGCTGAAAGCTGCACGATTGTCCAATCGAAAATTGCAAATCCAATCCTTTCGTCACAATCGCACTTAGCCTGCCTTCAACGACCAGGCCGATTTGAGCGAGCATTGAACCTGAAGAAGGAGAACAGTCATGAAGCCGATATACCTTGGGACAACGGCCGTCGCCGCAATGTTTGGCGCATCTCTCATTTTGGGGAGCACGTCTGAAAGTGCGACTGCGGCGCCAGCCGGAATCAAGAACGTGGTTCTCGTGCATGGCGCATTCGCGGATGGTTCCGGCTGGGAAGCCGTGGCAAGAATTCTCGAAAAGGACGGATACAAGGTTTCGGTGGCGCAGCCCCCCGAGACCTCCTACGCCGACGACCAAAAATACACGAAGGCCGCAATCGATGCGATGGGCGGACCGGTGGTTCTGGTCGGTCACAGCTACGGCGGGTCCATCATCACCGAGGCCGGCAACGATCCAAATGTTGCAGCACTGGTTTACATCGCCGCTTTTGCGCTCGATGACGGGGAGAGCTGCGCGTCGATCGAACAGGCCGTGCCGCAAGCCTCCAGGGCGTTCAAGCCGGATGGTGATGGCAACTGGTGGATAGACCAGCGCCATTTCGTGGCCGACTTTGCGGCGGACATTCCCCCGGCTGTGTCCCACTTCATGGCGATAGCGCAGGTGCCGATCTCAACCGACGCGTTCACCCATAAGGTCACGAATCCCGCGTGGAAGACCAAGCCCACCTGGTACATGGTGGCCGGCGAAGACCGGTCGATCAACCCGATCCAAGAGCGGATGATGGCAAAGCGCGCCAAGGCCACGACTGTAGAAGTCAAAGCCAGCCACGTGGCCTACATGTCTCATCCGAGGGAAACAGCCAGGCTCATCGAAGAGGCTGCCATGTCCGGACACACCAATCCGTAGCCCATAAGCCTTTGCGATCAACAAACACGTTCCGCACACATGTAGAAGCGGCTTAGTGCGAAGGCATCTGACCCCAAACATCAAACAGTCCGAGTGGTCTTACAGCAAGGAGAACGATCATGGCTCAGCGCATTAACAACGTGGTCCTGGTGCATGGAGCTTTCGCGGACGGCTCAGGCTGGGAGGCGGTAGCCAACCTCCTCAAGAAAGACGGCTACAGGGTTTCGGTGGCGCAGCCGCCCGAGACTTCCTATGCCGACGATCAAAAATGCACAAAGGCCGCGATCGAGGCGATGGGCGGCCCAGTGGTTCTGGTCGGACACAGCTATGGCGGATCGATCATCACCGAGGCCGGCAATCATCCGAACGTTGCGGCGCTCGTTTATATCGCCGCGTTTGCTCTCGATGAAGGCGAGAGCTGCGCGTCGATCGAGCAGGCCCTGCCGCAAGCCTCGAAGGCATTCATGCCCGATAGCAACGGCAACTGGTGGATAGACCAGGCGCACTTCGTGGCGGACTTCGCAGCGGATATTCCGAAGGAAAAAGCGGAATTCATGGCGATATCGCAGGTACCGATCTCCACCGACGCGTTCACCCACAAGGTCAAGAATCCCGCGTGGAAGCACAAGCCCACCTGGTACATGGTCGCGACCGAAGACCGGTCGATCAATCCGGATCAAGAGCGGATGATGGCGAAGCGGGCGAACGCGAAGACGGTCGAAGTGAAAGCCAGCCATGTGGCTTACATGGCCCACCCGGAAAAGACGGTCAAACTGATCGAAGAGGCTGCCACTTCCGCCCCCGCGGCATAGTTCGGCGTTTCTCAGTTGCGCCGTCCCCCAACGGTCGCAACGGCCCCGCGTCATGCGTCAGCACCTCCCAACCCCAACTGACGCGGGGCATTTTTTTGAAGCGGTAGTCCGCCGCGGGGTGACCTCGCTCTGACGAGCGAGGTCTATGTCGCCGGCCCTGTCATTCGATGAGGATGCAATGCAAGATCGCATCACGGTAAAAGGTCACAACGGCGAATTCGGCGCCTACATCGCGCGGCCGAAAACGCTCCCGGCACCTGCCGTCATCGTTCTCCACGAGGTCTTTGGGGTGAACGCCGACATAAGGCAGACGTGTGGTGAAATATCCGAACAGGGCTTCATTGCGGTCGCACCTGAAATGTACTGGCGCGAAGAGGCCAACGTGAACCTCAGCGTTACCTCCGAAGCGGACTGGCAACACGGGCTTCGCCTCAATCAGGCTTTCGACCGGGACGCTGGCGCGCGCGATATCAGGGATACCGCAATCCTCGCCGCCAAACTGTCGGAATGCACGGGCAAAGTTGCCGTTCTTGGCTATTGCATCGGCGGGCTCATGACCTTCTTAACGACGGCGCGCTTCGGCGCAGACGCAGCGGTGGTCTATCACGGTGGCGACACCGAGAAGTATTTGGATGAAGCCCATCGGATCGACACGCCGCTATTGTGGCATCAAGGCGCGGAAGACGAATTTATCTCCAAGCCCGCACAAGCTCAGATCGAAGCGGCTCTCGCCAAAATACCGAATGCCGCGTTCCACTCCTATCCCGGCCAATACCACGCGTTTTCGCGCCACAACGGCGCACATTACAACGCAGAAGCCGCGGCGCTCGCCCACAAGCGGACATATGAGTTTCTGATTTTCCGCTTGCGTTGACCTCCCATCGTTTCGGTTTGAGATGCCATCGCGCGGCATTGAGATTCGTAACGCGACTGTGAAGGAGAGAACCATGGCTACGTCACGAGATGTGCGGACGAACGCGATTGAGCACCGCATTATCAAGTGCGGCCGCTCCTTCGAGCGCGTTCACGAAGCCCTGGTTCGAGCAGTGCCAGCTCTCGATCCAACGCTGGTCGAGATGCTGGTGCGAGGAGAAAAAGAGAAGATCGAGGCTGCGCGACGCGACTTGCCGAAACTTTGGATGTTTTCGATCTTGGACCACGGCGCACTTACCGCAGCGGACGGGTTGAAGTCGAAAGCCGACCAATATGTGATCGGCAATCCATTGACGGCGGAAAGAATGACGCGCCACCACTTGGGTGCTGGTCTCTATGCTCCGTTGCACGTCATTCTTTATGAGGACCAGAACGGACAGGCGATTTTCGAATACGATCTTCCATCGTGCTTGTTTGGCCAATTTGGGGACGACAGGATCACGTCGGTCGGTCTTGAACTGGACGGGGAACTGGAGACGGCTCTCGTAGCGGCTTCCTAGCTCAATAGATACGCGAGACTCAGGCCGCGATGCCTGCGCCAAAGCCGCATCTTCAACGTCACCGACAAGCGCCTGCCGAGTGCGCAGTGGCGCGATTTCGCCGGCAAATGTAGGAAGGTAAGATAGGGCTAGCTGGCGAAACCCGGATGTAGGAGATGCAGATGCCGGAAACGGTCGCAGACGTTCTTGTCGGTACGCTGGAAAGCGTTGGTGTAAAGCAGATCTTTGCCCTGATCGGGGACTCGCTGAATCCTCTTGCCGACGCCGTTCGCCGAAGCTCGATCGAGTGGATCGGCGTCCGCCATGAAGAAGGCGCGGCACTTGCCGCGTCGGGTCAGGCCAAGCTCACCGGTTCATTGACCGTGTGCGCCGGCACAACCGGCCCGGGCAGCACGCACCTGGTGGCAGGCCTCTATGAGGCCAGCCGCGACCACGCCCCTGTCCTGGCGCTCTCGGGCGACATGCCGCGTCAATTCCAGGGAACCGACTACATCCAGACGACCAATCCAAACCTGCTGTTCCGTGATGTGGCGCTTTACACCGAGACCATTTCGTCGCCCCAGCAGGCGCCGGCTGTGATTCATCAGGCGATCGCAGCTGCCTATGCAGGACGCGGTGTGGCGCATCTGACACTGCCGCAGGATGTGCTTAGCAGCAAGGCGCATGGCGGCGTATCCAGCGTCGCGACGCTCAAGCCTCGTTCTGAAATCGTCGCCAATGAGACCGATATCGCCGAGATAGCATCGCGGATCAACCAAGCCACCCGCGTGGTGATCATGTGCGGGGCCGGATGCCATGGCGCGGCCGACGAATTGCGCGAACTTTCCGATCGGCTCAAAGCGCCGCTGATCCACTCGGTAAAGGGTAAGGATATTATGCCCTACAACGATCCGCGCTGGATGGGCGGGATCGGAATGATCGGAACCAAGCCAGTGTATGACGCCGTCATGCATTGCGACCTGCTACTCATGCTCGGCACCGACTATCCCTATTCAAACTTTCTGCCGAGCAAACCTGTCGTTGTCCAGATCGATGATCGCTCACAAGTCCTTGGACGACGGGCGCCGACGATCTTCGGTGCCGTTGGCTCGGTGCGGCCGGCGTTGAAGCTGCTGCTGGGCCGGATCGCGGCGAAGACGGACACAGCGTTTTTCGACGAAGTGACCAAAGCACGCCATGAGTGGGACAAGAAGTTGGACCGGCAGGCCGATCCGGCCCGCAGCAAGGACCGCATCCATCCGCAGGCCGTCGCGCGCATGGTCGGGGATCTCGCCGCATCCAATGCAGTCTTCACATTCGACACGGGACTCAACACGCTTTGGTCCGCGAACTGGATTCGCCAGAGCGGCGCGCAGCGGATCATCGGTTCGTTCAACAACGCGGCCGTGGGCACCGCCCTCGGTCAAGCCAATGGCATCCAGGCTATCGACCGCTCGCGCCAGGTCATCGCGCTATGCGGCGACGGCGGTTTCAACATGTTGATGTGTGAATTCCTGACCGCCGTGCATCACAAGCTGCCAGTCAAGGTCGTGATCTACAACAACTCCGCCTTCGGCCTGATTCATCTGGAGGCCGAGTCCGTCGGCCTTCCCCCGTTCGAGAAGGGCATCCAGTTTCCCAACCCGGACTTCGCGGCTTTTGCGCAGGCTTGCGGCGGACGCGGCTTCAAGGTCGAGAGGCCCGACATGCTGCGCTCGACGATCGCCGAAGCGTTGGCGTTCGATGGCCCGGCGATCGTCGATGCGGTCGTTGTTCCCGACGAACTACCCAACTTGCCGCACATCGACCTCGCTCAAGTCGGCCACGTTGCTCTGGCGAAGATCCGAGAAGCGGTTCTCGCGGTCACTGGCGGATGAGAGGCCGTCGGCGGCGGTTACTCCGCCTTGCGCCTGTTCCACACCAGCTGCGATTCCTCGCCTTCCTTTCCATGAAACATCGCGGCCGAGATCGGCTCCGGCAAGCTCGGATCGTCGATCTGGACGCTCAGATAGACTTGTCCCCGCCGGCACCCTGCTCGGCGCTGTCGCTCTCACGAGTCATGCGGCGTCGTCAGGCGCGGACGGGTTGTCCGCGCTTAAGCACGCCGCAAACGACACCCTGCACCTGTTCGCGGCAGGCTTCTGGACCGGCGGTTTGGTTCTGCTCGCGCTATACGTTTGGACTTGCCGTAGGGAGCTGGCGAAAATGCTGTTGCCGTTGCAGGTGTTTTCGCAGTGGGGAACATATGCCGTGGCCACGCTTGTTGCGTCTGGCTTCGCCAATATTGTCTTCATCCGGCCCGCTTCACCGTGGTACGGAATCTATGGCGAAGTTCTAGCCGTTAAAATGGCTATTGCGTTCGCCATAATCGTGTTCGCATGCCTGAACCGTTGGCGTGTGACGCCAACCCTGGCATCGGGCGGCGGCGTACTTGGGCTTTCGGTCATCGCGATTGTTGGACAACTAGGTTTGCTACCGCCGCGATAGCGCAGGTTAACGGCGCGTTCCGCGCTTTAGTCGCACGACGACATCCACGCGATCGAAATTCGTGCCTGTCGGTATTGAGGGAACTCCCGCAACACTAATGTGATTGCCGGGGATGTCGATCAAAAGACGTTCGTCTTCGATATAGAAGTGTTGGTGCGGCTCGGTGTTGGTATCGAAATAGGAATGATCGAAATCGACTGCGCCCTGGCACAGAAGGCCCGCATCGGTGAACTGATGAAGCGTATTATAAACGGTCGCGAGCGAAACCAAGGCCCCAATGGCGACCGCTTCCTTATGCAGGATTTCCGGCGTCACGTGCCGATGGCCGTTTCGAAAGAGGAGTGTCCCAAGCGCCACGCGTTGTCGTGTGGGGCGCAGGCCCGCGCGACGAAGCTTCTCGGCTAATTCTGCTTGTTCCGCCTGATCCTTTTTTCGGTTCGGCATGATCAATTGACCTCGGGAAGGCGGCGGGCGCTACGATTGGAGTCGCAGCGCCCTTGCGCGATCGGGAAGGATCAGGCGAGATCAAACCGATCCGCGTTCATCACCTTATTCCAGGCCATCACGAAGTCCTTTACGAACTTCTCTTGCGCGTCGGCGCCTGCGTAGACCTCAGCGAACGCGCGCAGTTGTGCGTGCGAGCCGAAGATCAGATCGACACGGGTGCCGGTCCATGTTTTCGCTTTCGTCGAACGGTCGTGTCCTTCGTAGGCGTTGTCGCCGGTCTTCTGCCAATCGGTCTTCATGTCGAGAAGGTTGACGAAGAAGTCGTTGGTCAGCGTACCGGGCTTGCTTGTGAAGACGCCGTTCTTAGAGCCGTCGGCGTTCGTTCCAAGTACGCGCAAGCCGCCGATCAAGACAGTCACCTCCGGTCCGGTAAGCCGCAGCAACTGCGCTTTATCCACCAGCGCCTCTTCCGGCTTCATTAGCAGATGATAACGATAGTAGTTCCGGAACCCGTCGGCCACCGGCTCCAGCGGTGCGAAGGACGCCGCGTCGGTCTGCGCCTGCGAAGCATCGCCGCGGCCTGTTGTGCAGGGCACAGTCACCGAAACGCCGGCCTCCTTCGCCGCCTTCTCGATCGCCGCGGCGCCACCGATAACGATTAGATCGGCGAGCGATACCTTCTTGCCGAACTCCTTTTGGATCGCTTCCAGTTTGGCGATGACTTTCTGAAGCTGCTTTGGATTGTTCACCTCCCAATCCCTCTGCGGCGCCAGACGGATGCGCGCACCGTTGGCGCCGCCGCGCTTGTCCGAGCCGCGGAACGTCGACGCGGAAGCCCACGCCGTTGAAACGAGCTCGGATACCGAGAGACCCGAAGCCTGGATCTTGCCTTTCAAAGCTGCGACATCTGCGTCGCTGAGCGGCGTGCCTTGTGGAACGCGGTCCTGCCAGATCAGCTCTTCCTTCGGAACGTGTGGACCAAGATAACGCTGGATCGGCCCCATGTCGCGATGGGTGAGCTTGAACCACGCGCGCGCAAACGACTCCGCGAACTGGTCCGGATGCGCAAGGAAGCGACGCGAGATTTTTTCATATTCCGCATCGAAGCGCAGTGCCAGATCCGACGTGAGCATCGTCGGAACCTTCTTCTTCGAGGGATCGTGCGCGTCCGGGATATTCGCAACGGCGCCTTTCGCCTTCCATTGCTTGGCGCCTGCAGGGCTCTTGTCCAACTCCCATTCGTATTTGAAGAGGTTTTCGAAGAAGTGGTTGCTCCACTTTGTCGGGGTCTGCGACCAGGTAACTTCCGGGCCGCCGGTGATCGTGTCGGCACCGATGCCGGTGCCGTGCTTGCTCTTCCAGCCCAGACCCTGATCTTCGATCTGCGCGCCTTCCGGGTCCGGTCCGATCAGCGAGGGATCACCCGCGCCATGCGTCTTGCCGAATGTGTGGCCACCCGCGATCAGCGCCACGGTCTCTTCGTCGTTCATCGCCATCCGCGCAAAGGTCTCGCGGATGTCGCGTGCCGAGGCTTTCGGATCGGGATTCCCGTTCGGACCCTCCGGGTTCACATAGATGAGGCCCATCTGCACGGCACCCAGCGGATTCTGCAGCTGGCGCTCGCCCGAATAGCGCTCATCGCCGAGCCAGGTGCCTTCCGGTCCCCAATAGAGTTCTTCCGGCTCCCAGGTATCGGCGCGGCCGCCCGCGAAACCGAACGTCTTGAAACCCATCGACTCCAACGCGACGTTGCCGACAAGCACGAACAGATCGGCCCAGGAGATCTTGCGGCCGTATTTCTGCTTGATCGGCCAGAGTAGGCGACGCGCCTTGTCGAGATTTGTGTTATCCGGCCACGAGTTGAGCGGTGCGAAGCGTTGCTGTCCGGCGCCGGCGCCGCCACGGCCATCGGTCACGCGATAGGTACCGGCCGCGTGCCAGGCAAGGCGGATGAACAGGCCGCCGTAATGACCGAAGTCGGCCGGCCACCAGGGCTGGCTGTCCGTCATTAGCGCATGCAGGTCTTTGACGACCGCGTTCAGATCGAGCGACTTGAACTCTTTCGCATAGTCGAAGTCGGCACCCATCGGGTCGGACTTCTTGGAATTGTGGTGCAGCACCTGAATGTCGAGCTGCTCCGGCCACCAATGGCTGTTATTGGGCCCGCGGCCTGCGGCGAAGGGGCATTTTCCTGCGTTTTCGTCCTGGTTCTTGTCCATGTCTTTTTCCCGTCCTGACTTGTCCTTCAAGGATCGCGGTGCGCGCTCCTACGCCTTGCGCGGATAGGATTACCTATGTTGATCTATTAGTTTAAGTCGGATTTTCTGATCGTAAGTATAAGGTGAGGGTTATGATGAACCTCTCGATCCGCCAGCTCCGCTATTTCGAGGCGTTGGTCCGCCATGTTCATTTCGGACGCGCGGCCGATGCGTGCGCGATCTCCCAGCCCGCACTATCGATGCAGATCAAGGAACTGGAAGAGACGCTCGGCACAGACCTTTTTGAAAGAGATGCGCGTCATGTGCGTTTGACGAGCTTTGGGGAAGAGTTTGCCTCACGCGTTCGCGAAATCCTGCGTTCGGTGGATGAATTGGGGGACTTGGCACAAGCTTCGCGAGAGGGGCTGGTGGGCCGGCTTCGACTGGGCATTATTCCAACCATCGCGCCTTATCTGCTTCCGGCGATCATCGGCAGCCTGACGCGCGCGAATGCCGCTCTCGACCTTCAGGTCCGTGAGACGTTGACGGCCAAGCTTATTCGAGAACTTGATGAGGGCAGCCTCGATGCAGCGGTCGTCGCGTTGCCGGTATCCGAACCGTCTCTGGCAGAGGTTGCGCTCTTTTCCGAAGAATTTGCCCTCGTCAGGCCGCTTGCCGACGCGGGCAAGCCCGTTCCTGGTCCCAAGCTGCTTCGCGGAATGCGTTTGCTATTGTTGGAAGAAGGCCATTGTTTCCGCGATCAGGCGCTCTCCTATTGCGACATACACGCGGTTTCGCCTCGCAAGTTTCTCGATTGCAGCTCATTATCCACGCTTGTCCAGATGGTTGGCGCGGGAATGGGCGTTACGCTGATTCCGGAGATGTCCATTCCGGTTGAGACCCGGCTGGCGCCGGTCTCCGTCGCGCGGTTGAAGAATCCACGGCCGTCGCGAACCATCGGGATGATATGGCGCAAGACAAATCCGCTTGCGAAACAGCTCGCGCAGATTGCGGAAATTGTCCACCAATCAGCTAATGCGGTGCGCGCCTCGCAGAAGCTCTCAGGATAAGGCTGATGGACGCACTGCGCCGCCAGCCGAGCTGATCATCAGTCGATCGTGCAGCGTCGTACGAACGGAAAAGAACGGATGCGATAGAGAACGAGAACGACTCCATGTGATAGCCGTGTGATGGAGGGGTTCTAAGTCGTTGAAAACACAAATCGGTCCGTCCAGTCCATCATCGGCGCGACGCAGAATTTGTGGCTCATCGGGGCGAGGTTCTAGCAACGGCGCCCCACGATGCAACCGGCTATTTCTTCATCCGGTGGGCGAGCCGGTCGCAGGCGGCCTTGAAGGGCGTCACGGAGAAGACCCAGGCTTCGATCTGCGCGGCCGCCGCGGTGACCTCCGCCTTGTCCCAGGCGAAGGTGCGGCTCGACATCGTGTCGGCCACGGTCGGCGCGGCGATAAGCGCGGCAAGCACGGCACCGAGGATCAGGTTGCGGCGGGTCTGCATGGCGTCCTCCCGAAGCAGGGCTTATCAATAGCAAATCCGCGCGGGCTTGGCGACGGGGCCCTTTTTAACCGTTTCGCCGCGTCATGAGCGACAGCACGAAGCCCGCGGCCATCGCCGCCAGCAACCCCATGTTGACATAGAAGCCGATCGGCGTGCCCTCGGCGCGGCCCGTCGGGTAGAAAACGTTGATCGCGCGCGTGCCGAGCAGGCTCGCCAGGAACAGGAGATAGGCGAAGGGGATCAGGGCGCGATAGCGGATCAAGACGACGACGGCGATCAGTCCCATCAGGACGAGGTACAGGCCCAGAAGCGCGAACAGCAGCACGATCATCTCGCCTGCCGCATGTCCGTAGCTGTCGAGCGGGATTCCGTCCGCTCCCGCCGCGACCATCGCCGGATGCCACACCGAATTCGCGCCCTGCAGCAAGCGGATGAGAGCGATCGGAACGAGCAGCCAGACGGCGAGAACGCTGCCGCGATAGGCGCCGTTGTCGGCGCTTTTGGGGAATATCCGGCTCAGCATCAATGTGCTCCCTGCAAGGCCTGTTTGCGCCCGGTCCACCGCACGCGGATCAGCCAGAAGATCATGAATACCAGCGGCGCCAGCGCCGGCACGAAAAGCCACGGGCCGTGCAGCGCCGCGGGCAGCATCTTCTGCTGTCCTAAGAAGAACGACGCGCTTGCAACGAAGAACGCAAAGCACATCCGCCACAGATGCCGCGCGATGCGCGCCGCGCCTGCGATGCCTCCACGCAGGATCATCCTGAAATCGGACACGGCCGCGATAGCGACCACGAACAGGAACGGGTAGAGGGGCGCCATGGGCTCGTCCCCCAGCACGCCGCGCGGTCCCGCGGCGAGCAGCAGGGCAATGCCGAGCGCAATGATCCCGAGCGCGCCCGCGAACGCCACGCGTTCGAAGCGCCCTATTCTGCCTTCGCCGCGCTTGACCGTCGCCCAGGCCGTGGCGACGAGATAGAACGTGATCAGGCCGCCCACCATCGATCCGGGATGGCGGATGAGCGGCGCCACCGCCGCGCCGACGCCCGACATGACGAGCATCGCGGCGAAAAAGACGTTGCCCGCCGCGCGATGAAGCCGCTCGCCCTTGCGCGCCAGGATCGCCGTGTAGCCGCAGATCACCCCCACAATCCCGCCGCCGATATGCAGGTAGAGGACCGCCGTGGCCGTATCCCGGATCCATTCGGGTGCGCTCGGGTCGACGTGAAGGATGGTCATGGCCCCTGGCTCCTTGCCCGCGGGGGGCGCGCCCATGGACATCCCCGCGGGTTGAAAATAGGAATGCCGATGCCCATTCACATGATCTGCGGGGTCAAAAACATGGCTCCCGGGTTCAGATAGGGGGAAGCATGGTCGAGCCCACGGTTTCGGCCGGCTATGTGAATTCGCTGCTCAAGGTCGTGGCCGCGCGGGGCGCGGACCAGGGCGCGCTGCTTGCCCGCGCGGGCATCGATGCAGAGGCGCTCGCCAAGCCCGACACGCGCGTGCCCTTCGCGCGCTTCAAGACCTTGATGCGCGCCGCCAAGGAGATGCTGGGCGATCCCGCGCTGGCGCTGCATTTCGGCGAGAGCTCGCCCTTCGACGAGATGTCGATCGTGGGGCTGGTCTGCATGGCGGCCGAGACGATGGGCCACGCCTTCGAGCAGATGAACCGCTATGCGCGGCTCGTCGTCGAGGTCGAGGGGCATGAGAGCGGCGACCGCTTCGCGATTGTGCCCGCGGGCGGCGGGCTATGCTGGCTCGAAGACCGGCGCAAGAACCCGAACGACTTCCCCGAGCTCACCGAATCCACTTGGGCGCGGTTCGTGGCGCCGTACGAGAAATTCTTTCCCGGCCGGCCGCATTACGTGAAGGCCGTGCACATGCCGCATGCGCAGCCCGCTTATCGCGCCGAATACGACCGCATCTTCAAGATGCCCGTCATATTCGAGAGCGAGCGCAACGCGCTCTTGATCACGGAAGGCTGGCTCGCGGAGCCGACGCGTTCCGGCAACCCTTACGTCTTCGGCATCTTCAGCGAGCGCGCGGCGGCGCTGCTCAAGAGCCTGGAGGATTCCAAGACGCTGACGGGACGCATCGAGCGGCTTCTCATCCCCATCCTGCACACGGGCGATCTCGGCATGGACGCGGTCGCCAAGCGGATGGGTTTGAGCCGTGCCACGCTCTATCGCAAGCTGCGCGAGGAGGGCACGCGCTACGAAGACCTGCTCGACGATCTGCGCCATCGCATGGCGCTGCACTATCTCGACGGCAGGAAGGTCTCGGTGAACCAGGCGGCGTATCTGGTCGGCTTCTCCGACCCCAGCGTCTTCTCCCGCGCCTTCAAGCGCTGGACGGGCAAGAGCCCGGCGCAGAGGAATGCGGGGTGATCGTCTTTCATTGTCATTCCCGGCGAGCAACGCATGCGAAGCATGCGTTGCGAGGGAAGGGAATCCAGGGGAACAAGCGCCGAGCCCAGTCCCCTGGGTTCCCTTCCCTCACATCGACGCTATCGCGCCGATGTTCGCCGGGAATGACAGTGGTGCTTCGGGAAGAGTTCTAAAGCAACTTCATCAGCAGCTTGCGCAGCTTGGGGCTGAAGCCCAGCGCGAAGCCGAAGGCGAGGAGGCCGCCGAGCAGCAAGGGGGAATTGTTGTTGAGCACCGAATGGGCCTGGCGGCCGAACAGCTCGCCGAGCTCTGCTGTGCTGCGGTGACGCGCGGCATCCTTGGGCGGGATCGCATTGCGCGAGATCAGCCGTCCGGCCCACAGCACGAGCAGGCCGAAGACGACGCCCGCGAGCGCGGTCAGCAGTGCCGCCATCCACGGCGCCATCATCTCGGCGAGGCCGAGATAGAGGGCCGCGATGAGAAAGGCGACGGCGACGCAGAATCCCGCGCCCGCGATCAGGATCGCGGCGGAGTTGATCGCCAGTCGCCCCAGGAACCGGTCCATCGGATGATGTTCAGCGCCGTCCGCCGAAGATCAAGCCGAGCAGCACGCCGACGCCGAACGCGACGCCGGCCGAGGCCAGCGGCTGCTCGCGGATCTTCTCGGCCACGTGGTCGGCGGTCGTTTGCGTCTCCGACCAGACGTAATCGCCGGCGGCCTTGGCGCGGCTTGCGGCCTCGGAACCGGCCGCCCGCGCGGTCTGCTCCAGAAGCTGGGCGATGCGCGCGAACTCGGAGCGGAGCTGTTTGAACTCGCCCGCCAACGCGTCCACATTCTTCTCGGTGTCAGCCATGATGTCCTCCGAACCGGGCGATTTTCCGCCGGAACATGGTAAAAATGGGTTACGGGCGCGCTACCTGCTAGCCCTCTTCGCCAGAGTCAAGCGATAACGCGGAAAACTGGGGTTTGGCGCGCTGCAGCGCACTATATTTTGGGGGTCCGGCAAAGACTTCCTCCTCTCCCCTCGTGGGAGAGGAAGAGTTCACGCCCCCGTCCGCTCCTTGAAAAAGTCGATGACGCGTTTCTCGGCCTGCTTGGTCCGGCTTCCCGGCTTGTCGATCAGGTTGACGGTCAGGACCGAGTGGCTCTGGACCAGGCCCGGCGCGGAATCGGCGTCGTCGAGCTCGGTGGCCTCGAACTTGTCGCCGAAAGCGCGCTTTAAGGTCTCGAAGCGCTCGTCCGGCACCAATTTGTCGCTCTTGAATCGCAGGCCGATCGCCGTCAGGTTCTCGTCGTGGAAGCGCTTGCGCGCGCAATCGATCTCGTAAGGCGAGACGTCGACCGCGCCCTTGCCCGCGAAGGTGGTCACCGGCATCGAGGGCTGCGAGAGCACCGGCGCCACCACCGACGGCTCGGTCATCATCGCCAGCGCGAAGCCTCCCGTGAAGCACATGCCGACGGCGCCGACGCCCTTGCCGCCGCATTCGCTCTTGGCCCGGCGCGCCAGCGCGCGCAGCCATTCGACGATCGGGCTCGATCTGCCGTCCTTCCAGACGTTGAACTCGCGCGCCACGCAGATGGTCTTGAGCATCGTGCCGACCATGTAGCCGCGCGTGACCGGACGTCCCGGCGTGCCGAACAGGCTGGGCAGGAACACCGTCATGCCGGCTGCCGCGACGCGGTCTGCGAAACGGATCACGAGCGGATGGATGCCGGGCATCTCATGGATGACGATCACCGCGGGCCCCGTGCCGCGGCGGAAGACCTTGCGCGTCCAGCGCCCGTCGTCGAAGTCGAAGGAGGTGTAGTCCTTCAAGGCGTCCGAATAATCCATTGCCCGTTGCCCCGCGCGCGCCGTACCTTTGCGGTCCCAAGACTAGGGGAGGGCCGATGACCTGGGCAAGCTACAGCGCGTTCGTCGTCGCGATGACGGTGCTCTGCGTCGTGCCGGGCCCGGCGGTCGCGCTGGTGCTCTCCCAGGCGCTCAGCCATGGCGCGCGCAAGGCGGTGTGGTCGATCCTCGGCATCACGGCCGCGGGCACCGCTTGGTTCGCGCTGTCGGCGACGGGCATCGGCGCGGTGTTGAGGGCGTCTTATTCGCTGTTCTTCGCGATCAAATGGATCGGCGTCGCCTATCTGATCTGGCTGGGTCTGGCCACGTTCTTCAGGACGTCGAAGCTCGCGGCGCTCAAGCCCGCGTCAGGGTCCCCGAGCGCGCGGCGGCTGTTCGCGGGCGGCTTCGTGATGCAGATGGCCAACCCCAACATCCTTTTGTTCTTCACCGCGTTCCTGCCGCAATTCATCGCGCCGCGCGCGCCGCTGCTGCCGCAGATCGCCGTCCTGGCCCTGACCACCGCCGTCATCGAGCTCGTGGTGCAGCTTGCCTATGCCGCGCTTGCGGCGCGCGTGCGCGTGCTGTTCGCGACGGAGCGTTTCGCGCGGCTGACCGACCGCGTCTCGGGCGCGCTTCTTATCGCCGCCGGGATCGGCATGGCGGCGATGCGGCGCGCCTGATTGTTGCCACGAACTTGGCTAGGCTGATCGCAAGTGGGGAGGTGCCGATGCAATTCCATCATGTCTTGCGCGTGGCCGCGTTCGCTGCCGTGCTTGCCGGATCCGCCGGCGCGGATCCCGTACCCGTGGCGACTTCTGCCACAAGCTATGAAGCCTGGATCGCCAAGGCGGAGGCCGGCGATCCGAGCGCCGATTTCACCGCGCTGCGCAAGGCCTATGTCCTTTCCGACGGCTACGACCCTTATACCAGTCGCAGCGAGGCGCCTTTCATGGACGCCTGGAAGGCGTTCCAGGTGAAGGACTGCGCGACGGCGCTCAGCAAGTCGGACGAGGCGCTCAAGATCGACTACACGATCATGGCCCTGCATTTCGTGCGCAGCGACTGCTTCAAGCAGGCGGGCGATGCGGTCCGCTCGGCGCGCGAGGCCGCGATCGGAAAGAGCCTTATGGAATCCGTGCTCTCGAGCGGCGACGGCAAGTCGGTCAAGACCGCCTATGTGGTGGTGACGATGGGCGAGGAGCGCATGCTGCTCGACTACCTCGACATGCCCGAACAGGAGCAATCGCTGCTCAACGACGGCGGCCATATGTACGATGCGATCACCGGGGTGAACCGCAAGACTGGAAAAAGCAGACCGCATTCTTCAATGTGGACGGGCCGTTCTTCGGATTGGCGAAGAAATTCGGCAACAAATGACGGAATCCGGGACCGTGACCGATCCAGAGCTCCTGCGCCTGCGCGACAGCATCGACAACATCGACGCGGCGCTGATCCATGTCCTGGCCGAGCGCTTCAAGTGCACGCAGGCGGTGGGCCGCTACAAGGCCGAGCACGGCCTGCCGCCCGCCGATCCGGCGCGCGAGGCCGCCCAGATCGCGCGCCTTCGCAAGCTCGCCGAGGCCGCCAAGCTCGATCCTGATTTCGCCGAGAAATTCCTGAACTTCATCGTCACGGAAGTCATCCGCCACCACGAGGCGATCCGCGCGGAGAAGGGGTAAACCCCAATTGTCATGGCCCGCGTCCATACGCTGTCGCTATGGACCGGGCCATGACACCTGTGTTGGGGCGAGCTTGCGGCGTCCCGTTGTCCCTGTATCATCGCGAAAGAACGACCAGGAGCCGCCCCATGGACCTCACCTTCACGCCCGAGGAAGAAGCCTTCCGCGCCGAGGTGCGCGCCTTCATCGCCGAGGCGAAGCCGAAGCTGCCGAAGACAGATGTCGGCGCGCCGGAAGCGGCGAACCGCTCGAAGGAGGATTACCTCGCCTGGCACAAGCTCCTCTACAAGAAGGGCTGGGTGGCGCCGATCTGGCCGAAGGAGTACGGCGGCACGGGCTGGAACGTGACCCAGCGCTACATCTTCAATCAGGAATGCGCCAACGCGGAGACGCCGACGACGCTGCCCTTCGGCCTGTCGATGGTGGGCCCGGTGATCTTCACCTATGGCAGCGACGAGCAGAAGAAGAAGTACCTGCCGCGCATCCTGTCGGGCGAGGATTGGTGGTGCCAGGGCTATTCCGAGCCGGGCGCGGGGTCCGACCTCGCCAATCTGCGCACCAAGGCGGTGCGTGAGGGCGACCACTACATCGTCGACGGCCAGAAGACCTGGACGACGCTTGCTCAGTATGCGGATTGGATCTTCTGCCTGGTGCGCACCGATCCGAACGTCAAGCCGCAGGAGGGCATCACCTTCCTGCTGATCGACATGAAGACGCCGGGCATCACGGTGAAGCCGATCATCGTGCTCGACGGCGCGCGCGAGGTGAACGACGTCTTCTTCGACAACGTCAAGGTGCCGGTGGAGAACCGCGTCGGCGACGAGAACAAGGGCTGGACCTACGCCAAGTTCCTGCTCGTGCACGAGCGCACCGGCATCGCCGGCACCGCGCGCTCGAAGAAGGCGGTGGCGCGGCTGAAGGAGATCGCCGGCGCCGAGCTCGTCGACGGCACGCCGCTGATCGAGACCGACGACTTCTCGAAAAAAGTGGCCGAGCTCGAGGTCGAGCTCGCGGCGCTCGAGTTCACCGAGCTGCGCACCCTGGCGCAGGAATCCAAGGGCCACATGGCCGGCCCCGAAAGCTCGATCCTGAAGATCCGCGGCACCGAGATCCAGCAGCGCATCACCGAGCTGACCGAGGAAGCGGTGGGCTATTACGCCTTCCCGTATGAGCGCGGCATGGGCAGCAACGAATATCCGCCGGGTCCCGACTACGCCGCGGGCGTCGCGGGCCGGTATTTCAACATGCGCAAGGCCTCGATCTACGGCGGCTCGAACGAGATCCAGCGCAACATCATCGCCAAGGCGGTGCTGGGGTTGTGATCGGTAGTGTCCTGATTTCGCCCCGACGCGACAGACGCGACTTCGTCACGTAAGCCCGCCGCTTGGATCGCTCAGTCCCAACAAGTTGGAGGCGGAATATCAATCCTGCATCGCCTTCGGATCGCTGCCTTTGCGGCCGTGCTCGAGCCAGTCGTTCAATCCGGGCGACAGTTCGGCCGCAGCGCGGTCGCGATAGCGCGCGACATCGTCCTTCCTGAGCACGCCGCGCCAGCGGCCGTTGGTGCCCTTGTTGAGGAATGTCTGATGTCCGCCCCTGACCGCCATTTCAATGCCGGGCAGGAGCGCCGCGCCTTGGTTCTTCATTTTCTCGAACCTCGCCGCTTCGACGAGCTCCGGCCACAACGCCGCCGGCGTCTCGATCCCGAGGAACGCCGCGATCCGCTTCATCTCGCTCGACAAATCCGCCTTCAGATCGTTGTAGTGCACCAGCAGCAGATTTCCGCGCCGACGCTCGGTCCAGTAACTGCGTTCGACGTCAAAAAGCGCATTGGCCACCGGCACAACCTCGTCGTCATGTCGTTCGAGCCACGACAGGAAGAATTCGCGCGGATCTTCCGGCGGCGCCGGTGGAGGGCCGGCCGTGTCGCCATCCTGTTCGGCGATCCGCTGGATGCTGCCGATCGCTTGCGGCGTGAAATTCAGGAAGTGATTGTGGAACGAGAAGCACGCATCCAGCCCGCCGCGCGCGATGTGGATGTATTTCACCTCGTCATAGATGGGCAGCGCGTCGAACGGCAAATGCGACTTCATCGCGCGGCGATGCGTCTGCGCTTCCAGCATGGCGACCATCGCATCGATCGGTAGCTGGTAGCGGCAATCGACCCAGGGATGGGTCTGCACGATCGGCACCGGCGTTGCCGACTGGAAGATGAGCAGGCTGACGATGCGCTGCGTCCAGGTCGTGCCGACTTTCGGAAAGCTGGCGACGACGACATCACCTGGCCGTGGCTTGTAACGGTCCCAGTGCTTGCTGTCGCGGACGCGATCTTTGACAGTCCTGAGCGGAGCGCGCGA
>JAJPHG010000013.1 GCA_021325375.1 Alphaproteobacteria bacterium
ATCGAGGTCGAGCTGATCGTCCCCGTCGCGATGGAAGAGAAGCTGCGCTTCGCCATCCGCGAAGGCGGAAGAACCGTCGGATCCGGCGTCGTGGCAAGCATCATAAAATAAGCGACACGCCGTAAGGCGTGTCGTCCCCGGCGAGCCGCGAAGCGGCGAGGGAAGGGGATCCAGGAAGTGAAGTCGAGACTGTGGTGATGAACAAGAAAATGGGTGGCCGGGACGCGCTTCGCTTCGCTCGCTGCCCGGCCATGACGAGGTTATAATGCAAGGTCAAAACATCCGGATCAGGCTCAAGGCCTTCGATCACCGCATCCTCGACAATTCGACGCGGGAGATCGTCAACACGGCCAAGCGCACGGGCGCCCAGGTTCGCGGACCCATTCCGCTGCCGACCGGCATCGAGCGCTTCACCGTCAACCGCTCGCCGCACGTGGACAAGAAGAGCCGCGAGCAGTTCGAGATCCGCACCCACAAACGTCTTCTCGACATCATCGATCCCACGCCGCAGACCGTCGACGCGCTGATGAAGCTCGACCTAGCGGCCGGCGTCGACGTCGAAATCAAGCTTTGAGGAGCGCAGCACTGATGCGCACGGGCGTCATAACACAGAAGGTCGGCATGACCCGCCTATTCCTGGCGGACGGCCGGCATGTGCCGGTCACGGTGCTGAAGCTGGACGGTTGCCAGGTCTTGAGCCAGCGCACGGACGAGAAGGACGGCTACACCGCGGTCCAGCTCGGTTCCGGCTTTGCGAAAGCCAAGCGCCTGACCAAGGCCGATCGCGGCAATTTCGCGAAGGCCGAGGTCGAGCCGCGCAAGAAGGTGGCCGAGTTCCGCGTCGACGCGAAGAACCTGCTCGACGTCGGCGACACGATCAAAGCCGACCACTTCGTCGAGGGCCAGAAGGTCGACGTCACCGGCGTCACCATCGGCCGCGGCTTCACCGGCGCGATGAAGCGCTGGAACTTCCGCGGCCTCGAGGCGTCGCACGGCGTGTCGGTCTCGCACCGCTCGCTCGGCGGCACCGGCGGCCGTCAGGATCCCGGCCGCACCTTCAAGAACAAGAAGATGCACGGCCATTACGGCGTCGACAACGTGACGACGCAGAACCTCGAAGTCGCCAAGGTCGACGTCGAGCGGGGCCTGATCATGATCCGGGGCGCGGTCCCCGGCCACAAGGGCGGCTGGGTGATGGTGCGCGATGCGGTCAAGCGTCCGAACGACAAGGTCCCGATGCCCGGCTCGGTGACGAAGCGCGAAGCCGTCGCCGCTGCGCCGGCCGCTGAAAAGACGGAGGGCTGAAGATGAAGACGAAGGTCCTCAATCTCGACAACAAATCGGCCGGCGAGGTCGAGCTCAGCGACGCCATTTTCGGGCTCGAGCCGCGTGCCGACCTGATCCAGCGCGTCGTGGTGTGGCAGCTCGCCAAGCGCCGCGGCGGCAACCACAAGATCCTGACCCGCGCCGAGGTGAACCGCACGAAGAAGAAGACCGGTCCGCAGAAGGGCAGCGGCGGCGCCCGTCACGGCCAGCGCTCGGCCCCGCTCTTCGTCGGCGGCGCCAAGGCCATGGGCCCCGTCGTGCACAGCCACGAGTTCGACCTGCCGAAGAAGGTCAAGGCGCTCGGCCTGCGTCACGCGCTTTCCTCCAAGGCCAGGGACGGCAACATCCTCGTCCTCGACGAGGCGAAGGCGAAGGCGGTCAAGACCAAGGACCTCGCGCACCGCTTCGGCAAGATGGGCGTGGAATCCGCGCTGATCGTCGACGGCGAGTTCGACAAGAACTTCGAGATGAGCGCCCGCAACCTCGCCAAGATCGCGATGCTGCCGGCCAAGGGTCTCAACGTCTACGACATCATGCGCAGCCACAAGCTGGTGCTGACCACCGCGGCGCTGAAGATGATCGAGGAGCGCCTCGGCGCGGAGCGCCCGGAGACAACTTCATGAGCACGCATCATCATCACGACGTCATCCTGTCGCCGGTCATCACCGAGAAGTCGACGCTGCTCACGGAAGCCAACCAGATCGTCTTCCGCGTGTCGCTCGACGCCACCAAGCCCAAGATCGCGGCGGCCGTCGCCGAGCTCTTCAAGGTGAAGGTCAAGGCCGTCAACACCGTGACCGTCAAAGGCAAGGCCAAGATGGCGCGCGGCCGTGCCTACAAGCGCAGCGACTTCAAGAAAGCGATCGTGACCCTCGAAGAGGGCCAGCAGATCGACATCACGACGGGTCTGTAAGATGGCACTCAAGCAATACCGCCCGACCACTCCCGGCCAGCGCCAATTGGTGCTGATCGACCGTTCGGGCCTGCACAAGGGCGCGCCGGTCAAGGCGCTGACCGAAGGCCAGCACCGCCACGGCGGCCGCAACAACACCGGCCGCGTCACCGTGCGATGGCAGGGCGGCGGCCACAAGCAGCGCTACCGCATCATCGACTTCAAGCGGCGCAAATTCGACCAGCCGGCGAAGGTCGAGCGCCTGGAATACGATCCCAACCGGACCTCGTTCATCGCGCTCCTGAAATACAAGGACGGCGAGCTCGCCTATATCCTGGCGCCGCAGCGTCTGGCCGCCGGCGACACCGTCGTCTCCGGCGAGAAGGTGGACGTGAAGATCGGCAACGCCATGCCGCTCGGCGCGATGCCGGTCGGCACCATCGTCCACAACATCGAGATGAAGCCGGGCAAGGGCGGCCAGGTCGCGCGCTCCGCCGGCACCTACGCGCAGTATCTCGGCCGCGACGCCGGCTACGCGCTGCTGCGCCTGAACTCGGGCGAAGTGCGCAAGGTGCTGCTCACCTGCATGGCGACGGTCGGCGCGGTGTCGAACCCGGACCACATGAACGAAGTGATCGGCAAGGCCGGCCGCAACGTCTGGAAGGGCAAGCGTCCTTCCGTCCGCGGCACCGCGATGAACCCGATCGACCATCCCCATGGCGGCGGCGAAGGCCGCACCAAGGGCGGCCGTCATCCGGTGACCCCGTGGGGCAAGCCGACCAAGGGCGCCAAGACTCGCAAGAACAAGCGGACCACCAAGATGATCGTGCGCTCGCGCCACGCCAAGAAGACGCAAGGGTAAGACGAATGACTCGCTCTCTCTGGAAAGGCCCCTTTGTCGACGGCTATCTGCTCAAGAAAGCGGAAGCCGGACGCTCATCGGGCCGCAAGGACGTGATCAAGACCTGGTCGCGCCGCTCGACGATCCTGCCGCAATTCGTCGGCCTGACCTTCGGCGTCTACAACGGCAAGAAGCACATCCCCGTGCTCGTCACCGAGGACATGGTCGGCCACAAGCTCGGCGAGTTCTCGCCGACGCGCACCTTCCACGGCCACAATGCCGGCGGCGGCGACAAGAAAGCGAAGAGGGCCGACTGATGGGCAAGAAATCACTCGCCCGCGTCCTTTCGGACAGCCAGGCCAAGGCCATCGGCCGCAACATCCGCACGTCGCCGCGCAAGCTGAACCTGGTCGCGCAGACGATCCGCGGCAAGCGCGCCGAAGCCGCGCTCAACGAGCTCACCTTCTCGCCGCGCCTCGTCGCGATCGAGGTCAAGAAGGTGCTCGAGAGCGCGATCGCGAACGCCGAGAACAATCACGACCTCGACGTCGACGATCTCGTCGTCACCGAGGCCAGCGTCGGCAAGAACATGATCCTGAAGCGCTTCCACGCCCGCGCCCGCGGCCGCGGCGCCTCCATCGAGAAGCCGTTCTCGCAGATCACCATCGTGGTCGAGGAGAAGCCGGCCGAGAAGGAAGAGCCGAAGAAGAAGCCCGCCGCCAAGAAGACCACTGCAAAGAAAGCCGCGCCCGCGCGCGCGAAGGAGACCGCCTGATGGGTCAGAAGGTCAATCCGACGGGTTTCCGTCTCGGCATCAACCGCACCTGGGACTCGCGCTGGTACGCGGGCAAGAAGGAGTACGGCAAGCTCCTCCAGGAGGACATCAAGATCCGCGCCTATCTGAGCGAGAAGCTCAAGGCCGCCGGCGTGTCCAAGATCGTGATCGAGCGTCCGCACAAGAAGTGCCGCGTGACGATCCACTCGGCGCGGCCGGGCGTGGTGATCGGCAAGAAGGGCGCCGACATCGAGAAGCTCAAGAACGACGTGCAGAGATACACCGCCGACGAGGTGCACCTGAACATCGTCGAGATCCGGAAACCCGAGATCGACGCCAAGCTGGTGGCCGAGAACATCGCCCAGCAGCTCGAGCGCCGCGTCGCCTTCAGACGTGTCATGAAGCGCGCGGTGCAGTCGGCGATGCGCCTGGGCGCCCAGGGCATCCGCATCAATTGCGGCGGCCGCCTCGGCGGCGCCGAGATCGCGCGCATGGAGTGGTACCGCGAAGGCCGCGTGCCGCTGCACACGCTGCGCGCCGACGTCGATTACGGCGTCGCGACCGCGAAGACGACCTACGGCACCTGCGGCGTCAAGGTGTGGATCTTCAAGGGCGAGATCATGGAGCACGACCCCATGGCGCAGGACAAGCGCATGGCGGAATCGGCCGAAGGCAACAAGCCCGCGCGCGCACCGGCGCCGGCAGCGTAACGGAACAGGACCATGCTTTCTCCCTCACGCACCAAATTCCGCAAGCAGTTCAAGGGCCGCATCAAGGGTTCGGCCAAGGGCGGCACGGCGCTGAACTTCGGCGAGTACGGCCTGAAGGCGCTGGAGCCCGAGCGCGTCACCGCGCGCGAAATCGAAGCTGCGCGCCGCGCCATCACGCGCCAGATGAAGCGCGCCGGCCGCGTCTGGATCCGCGTGTTCCCCGACGTGCCGGTGTCGAAGAAGCCGGCCGAGGTGCGCATGGGCTCGGGCAAGGGCGCGCCGGAATACTGGGTCGCCAAGATCAAGCCGGGCCGCATCCTGTTCGAGATCGACGGCGTCGATCACGAGACGGCGAAGGAAGCGCTGCGTCTGGGCGCCAGCAAGCTTTCGATCCACACCAAATTCATCGCGCGGGCGGTTTAGATGGCCAAGAGCAGCAAGAAGAACCCCGTCACCGCCGAGGACTTCCGCGCCAAGACCGCGGACGAGCTCGGCGATTCGCTGACCAAGCTCAAGAAGGAGCAGTTCAACCTGCGCTTCCAGAAGGCCAACGGCCAGCTCGAGAACACCGGACGCGTCCGCGGCCTGCGCAAGGAGATCGCGCGGCTCAAGACCGTCATGACCGAGAAGCGCGTCCGCGCCTCGGCCAAAGCATAGAGGAACGATAGGTATGCCGAAACGCGTGCTGCAGGGCGTCGTCGTCAGCGACAAGAACGCCAAGACCGTGGTGGTGAACGTGGAGCGCCGCTTCACCCATCCGGTGATGAAGAAGACCGTGCGCCGGTCGAAGAAGTATCACGCCCATGACGAGAAGGGCGAGTTCAAGACGGGCGACGTCGTGCGCATCCGCGAGTGCAAGCCGGTTTCCAAGCTCAAGACTTGGGAAGCGTTCGAGCGCGTCGGCGGGAAATAAGGGCCGCAAGGCTTCGGGAGTGGTTTTATGATTCAAATGTCAACCGAGCTGGACGTGGCCGACAATTCCGGCGCCAAGCTCGTGATGTGCATCAAGGTGATCGGCGGCTCCAAGCGCCGCTATGCCGACGTCGGCGACACCATCGTGGTGTCGGTGAAGGAAGCGATGCCGCGCGGCCGCGTCAAGAAGGGCGAGGTCCTGAAGGCCGTCGTCGTGCGCACGGCCAAGGGCGTGCGCCGCGCCGACGGCAGCCTGATCCGCTTCGACGGCAACGCCGCGGTGCTGATCAACGCGCAGAACGAGCCCATCGGCACGCGCATCTTCGGACCGGTGACACGCGAGTTGCGCGCCAAGAACCACATGAAGATCATTTCGCTCGCGCCGGAGGTGCTGTGATGGTTGCCAAGATCAAAAAGGGCGACCGCGTCATCGTCACGACGGGCCGCGACAAGGGCAAGAAGGGCGAGGTCATCAAGATGTTTCCGTCCGAGAACCGCGCTTTGGTTTCCGGCGTCAACGTCGTCAAGCGCCATCAGCGCCAGACGCAGCGCGCCCAGGGCGGCATCGTGAGCAAGGAGGCTCCGATCAACCTGTCCAACATCGCCCATGTCGATCCGAAGTCGGGCGGCCCGACGCGGATCGGATTCAAGAAGCTCGGCGACGGACGCATGGTCCGCTTCGCCAAGAAGTCCGGTGAGGTCATCGATGTCTGAGGCAGGCAAGGCTCCGAAGGGCGATCCGCGCGAGGCCGACAAGGCCGCCGCGAAAGCCGAGAAGAAGGCGCCCAAGAAGCGCGAGGAGAAGGCCGCGGGCACCAAGGTGGCCGTCGGCGAGCAGGCGCACGACCCGAACTACACGCCGCGCTTCAAGAAGCGCTATCAGGACGTCGTCAAGCCCGAGCTGATGAAGAAGTTCGGCTACAAGAACGCGATGCAGGTGCCGAAGATCAACAAGATCGTGCTCAACATCGGCGCGGGCGAGGCGGCTTCGGACAGCAAGAAGATCCAGGCGGCGGTGAACGATCTGACCGCGATCGCGGGCCAGAAGGTCGTGATCACGCGCGCCAAGAAGGCGATCGCGACCTACAAGATCCGCGAAGGCCTGCCGATCGGCGTGAAGGTCACGCTGCGCAAGGACAAGATGTATGAGTTCCTCGACCGTCTGATCACCATGGCGCTGCCGCGCGTGCGCGACTTCCGCGGCCTGAACGCCAAGAGCTTCGACGGCCGCGGCAACTATGCCATGGGACTGAAGGAGCACATCGTCTTCGTCGAGATCGACTACGACAAGACCGAGACGGTGTGGGGCATGGACATCATCTTCAACACATCTGCGAAGACCGATGCGGAGGCGCGCGCGCTTCTCGAGGGCTTCCAGTTCCCGTTCATGAATTAAGAGAGCGAATCCCATGGCGAAACAGAGCCAGATCAACAGGAACAAGAAGCGCGAGAAGATGGTGGCGCAATACGCCGCCAGGCGCGCGGCGCTGAAGGCCACGGCCGACGACATGAAGGTCGCGCCCGAGGACCGCTTCGCGGCACGGCTCAAGCTTGCCGCGCTGCCGCGCAACTCGTCCAAGACGCGCATCCATCACCGCTGCGAGTTCAGCGGCCGCGCCAGGGGCTATTACCGCAAGGTCAAGCTGTCGCGTATCGCGCTGCGCGATCTTGCCAATTTCGGCCAGATCCCCGGCATGACCAAGGCGAGCTGGTAGGAGAAAGAAGAGACATGGCGATCACCGATCCGATTGGCGATCTTCTCGCACGCATCCGCAACGGCCAGCTTCGGGGCACCTCGAAGATCAAGTCGCCGAACTCGCGGCTGCGCACCAACCTGCTCGACGTGCTGCAGCAGGAGGGCTTCATCCGCGGCTATGCCGAGGTGGAGTTCAAGGAGACCGGCCGCAAGGAGCTCGAGATCGAGCTCAAATATCACGAGGGCCACCCCGTGATCCGCGAGCTCAAGCGCGTCTCGACGCCGGGCCGCCGGGTCTACGCGTCGGTCAAGGAATTGAAGCCGCACCGCCAGGGGCTCGGCATCTCGATCGTGTCGACGCCGCAGGGCGTCATGACGGACGCCAACGCCCGCGAGTAGAACGTGGGCGGCGAAGTCCTCTGCCAGGTGTTCTAGGAGAAGTTTGATGTCACGCATCGGCAAGAAGCCGGTTCCGCTACCGAAGGGGGTCACGGCCTCGCTCGACGGCAAGACCGTCAAGGTCAAGGGGCCCAAGGGCGAGCTTCAGGTCACGCTCGTCGAGGAGGTCGACGCCAAGCTCGGCGACGACGGCATCACGCTGGTGCCGCGCGACGAGATGGAGCGGGCGCGTCCGATGTGGGGCATGAGCCGCACCTTGGTCAACAACCTCGTCACCGGCGTGACCAAGGGCTTCGAAACCAAGCTCGAGATCCAGGGCGTCGGCTACCGCGCCCAGGTCGCGGGCAAGAACCTGAACCTGCAGCTCGGCTTCAGCCACGACGTCGTCTATCCGATCCCGGCCGGCATCGCGATCACGGCCGAGAAGCCGACGATGCTCACCGTGTCGGGCATCGACAAGCAATTGGTGGGACAGGTCGCGGCCGAGATCCGCGGCTACCGCAAGCCGGAGCCCTATAAGGGCAAGGGCGTGCGCTACGCCGGCGAATACGTCCGCCGCAAGGAAGGCAAGAAGAAGTAAGAGCCATGGCCACACACCTCACACCCTTCGCCAAGCGCCGCAGCCGCACGCGCCATCGCGTCAAGTCCAACGCCTACGGGCGTCCGCGCCTTTCGGTGTTCCGTTCGGGCAAGCACATCTACGCCCAGGTCATCGACGACAAGACCGCAGCGACCCTCGTCGCCGCCTCGTCGAACGAGAAGGAAGGCAAGCCCGCCAAGACCTACAACCTCGACGCCGCGACAGCCGTCGGCAAGAAGATCGCCGAGCGCGCCCTGGCCAAGGGCGTCAAGCAGGTCGTGTTCGATCGCGGCGGCTACATCTATCATGGGCGCGTGAAGGCGCTCGCTGACGCCGCCCGCGAAGGCGGCTTGGAGTTCTAAGATGGCACGTGAAGAAGGCAGTGGCGGCGGCGAGCGCCGCGGACGCAGGGAACACCGGGGCGACCGCGAGGAGCGCGACAACGAGTTCGTCGACAAGCTCGTCCACATCAATCGCGTCGCGAAGGTCGTGAAGGGCGGACGCCGCTTCGGCTTCGCCGCTCTCGTCGTCGTCGGCGACCAGCGCGGCCGCGTCGGCTACGGCCACGGCAAGGCGCGCGAGGTTCCGGAGGCGATCCGCAAGGCGACAGAGGAAGCCAAGAAGTCGCTGATCCGCGTGCCGCTCAAGGACGGCCGCACGCTGCATCACGAAGTCCGCGGCCATCACGGCGCGGGCAAGGTGGTTGTGCGTCCGGCGCCGGCCGGCACCGGCGTGATCGCCGGCGGTCCGCTGCGCGCGGTGTTCGAGGCGCTCGGCGTCGGCGACGTCGTGTGCAAGTCGCTCGGCTCCTCCAATCCTTACAACATGGTGCGCGCGATCTTCGACGGTCTCGCGAACCAGCAGAGCCCGCGCATGGTCGCCCAGCGCCGCGGCCGCAGCGTCGCCGAGATCATCTCGCGCCGCGAAGGCCAAAAGGGCGGCGAGCCGGCGGCGGCGGGGAACTAGGCCATGGCCGAGAAGAAGACGAAGACCGAGAAGAAGATGCTGACCGTGCGCCAGGTCAAGAGCGCCGCGCGCCGTCCCGCCGTTCAGGCGGCGACGCTGCGGGGCTTGGGCCTGGGCAAGATCCGCCGGGAGAAGACGCTCGAGGACACGCCCTCGGTCCGCGGCATGATCCGCTCGATCCAGCATCTCGTCGAAGTGGTGGAAGAGAAGAAATAGGAAGTCTGGGTGGCCGGGTCGCGCTCGCTACGCTCGCTGCCCGGCCATGGAGAGTTACAATGAAGCTGAACGAAATCCGCAACAATCCGGGCGCGCACAAGCGCAAGCTGAAGGTCGGCCGCGGCTCGTCCTCCGGCCTCGGCAAGACGTCGGGACGCGGCGTCAAGGGTGCCAAGGCGCGCACCGGCACCAAGGTCTACGGCTTCGAAGGCGGCCAGATGCCGCTGCACATGCGCATGCCCAAGCGCGGCTTCAACAACATCTTCGCCAACGACTTCTCCGAGGTGAACATCGGCCGCCTGCAGAAGGCGATCGACGCCAAGCGCCTGGATATCTCGGCCAAGGTGACCGAGGAGGTCCTGCGCAAGGCCGGCCTCGTGCATAAGAGCCGCGACGGCGTGCGCCTGCTCGGCAAGGGCGAGATCACCGCCAAGCTCGACATCGAGGTGGCGGGCGTCTCGGCCGGCGCGCGCGCGGCGATCGAGAAGGCGGGCGGCAGCGTGACGGCGACCTTCAAGAAGAAGGTCTACATGAACAAGAAGGGCGAGCCCGGCAAGCGCCACCAGCGCCGTGCGAAGTCCGCCGAAACGCGGGCGGCGCGCTCGGCGGCTGCCTCGCAGTAAGCCATCATCCCCTCGCGATGCCGTCGCATCGCTCGGCCGGGAATGACAGTATGGGATTGCCGAACGAGGGACGCGACCTTAGCTAAGGGCCGTCCAACCTGGAGTGGGATATGCCCTCAGCAGCCGAGCAACTGGCCCAGAACTTCAATTTCAGCAATTTCGGCAAGGCGACCGAGCTGCGCCAGCGCCTGCTGTTCACGCTGGGCGCGCTGATCGTCGCCCGGCTCGGCACCTATATCCCGATGCCGGGCATCGACCCGGCCCAGCTCGCCCAGCTCATGCACAGCCAGACCGGCGGCGTGCTCGACGTCTTCAACGTGCTGGCCGGCGGCGCCATCGGGCGCATGGCGATCTTCGCGCTCGGCATCATGCCCTACATCTCCGCCTCGATCATCATGCAGCTGATGACGAGCGTCTTCCCCGAGCTCGACACGCTCAAGAAGGAAGGCGAGGCGGGCCGCAAGATCATGAACCAGTACACCCGCTACGGCACGGTGGGGCTGGCCGCGATCCAGGCTTTCGGCATCGCCATCGGGCTGGAGCACACCGGCAACGTGGTCATGGAGGCGGGCTGGTTCTTCCGCATCTCGACCGTGGTGACGCTGACCAGCGGCACCATCCTTTTGATGTGGATCGGCGAGCAGATCACCAGCCGCGGCATCGGCAACGGCATCTCGCTCATCATCTTCGCCGGCATCGTGGCGCGGTTCCCGGCCTATTTCGGTCAGGTCTTCGAATCCGCGCGCACCGGCGCGATGTCGCCGCTCGCGGTGATGACGCTGATCGTGGGCGCCATCGGCCTGGTGACGCTGATCGTCTTCGTCGAGCGCGCGCAGCGCAGGCTCCTGGTGCAATATCCAAAGCGCCAGGTCGGCAACCGCATGTTCGGCGGCGAGTCCTCGCACCTGCCGCTGAAGCTGAACGTCTCCGGCGTCATTCCCCCGATCTTCGCGTCGTCGATCCTTCTGATGCCGACGACGGTGGCGACGTTCTACGCGCAGAGCATGCCCGACTGGGTGCGCACGATCGTGTCGTATCTCACGCCCGGCCGCTGGGTCTATGAATCGCTCTACGCGCTGCTCATCATCTTCTTCGCGTTCTTCTACACCTCGGTCGTGTTCCCGCCCGACGAGACGGCGGAGAACCTGCGCAAATACGGCGGCTTCCTGCCGGGCATCCGCCCGGGCAAGAAGACGGCCGAGTACATCGACTACGTGCTCACGCGCACCACGGTGATCGGCGCGCTCTATCTGGCGGTCGTCTGCCTCATCCCCGATTTCGCGCGCTCCGAGATCGCGCTGTCGCTCGGCGGCACCTCGATCCTGATCATGGTCAGCGTCACGATGGACACGGTGGCCCAGATCCAGAGCCATCTGATCGCGCAGCAATATGAGGGCCTGATCAAGAAGGCCAAGCTGCGAGGAGCGCGGCGGTGAATATCGTCCTCTTCGGCCCGCCCGGGGCGGGGAAGGGAACGCAGGCGCGCATCCTGACCGAGACGCGCGGCTGGCCGCAGCTCTCCACCGGCGACATGCTGCGCGCCGCGGTGCAGGCCCAGACCCCGCTCGGCAAGCAGGTCGAGGCGATCCTGACCAAGGGCGAGCTCGTCACCGACGCCGTCGTCATCGGCATCGTCGCCGAGCGCATCGACCAGCCCGATTGCCGCAATGGCGCGGTGTTCGACGGCTTCCCGCGGACCATCGCGCAGGCGCAGGCGCTCGATAAGATGCTCGCCGAGCGCCGCAAGAAGATCGACATGGTACTCGAGCTCAAGGTCGACGACGCGGTGCTCGTCCGGCGCGCCGAGCAGCGCGTGAAGGACACGCTGGCGAAGGGCGGGACCGCGCGCTCCGACGACACGCCGGAGACGCTCAGGCACCGCCTCGAGGTCTACTACAAGAACACCGCGCCGCTGCTCGAGTTCTACGGCAAGCAGGGCAGGATCACGACCGTCGACGGCATGGCCTCGATCGAGGCGGTAACCAAGGCCATCGCCGCCGCCATCGACGGCCGCTAGCCGCTCCTGTAAAATCTTCGCATGACCACCAGCGACGTCACCGCACGAGGCACAGCTCTCCTGATCGGCCGCGACGGGCCGTTCGAGCCGGAGGAGGGCGCGCGCCTGATCGCCTCGGCGGTCGAGCAGGGCGATGCTGAGGCGATGGCCGTGATGGCGACGCTCAAGGGCGCGGGCGCGTGGACGACGCAGAGCTGGCCCGAGGCGCTCGCGCTTCTCCAGCGTGCGGCCGAGGGCGGCGCGGAAGACGGGCGCGGGCAGCTCATTCTTCTCGCGGGCGATCAGACGCTGGCGGACGAAGCGCGCGGGGGCAGGGCGGGGCCTGACATCTGGCGGCGCCTGCGTGAGAGCATCGATCTCGAGAAATGGATCACGCCGCCGCCGCCGAAGCAGGTCTGCGACTGGCCCAAGATCTGGATCGCGGAGAAGTTCGCCACGCCCGAGCTCTGCGCCTGGCTGGTGAGCCGGGGCATCGGCAAGTTCCGGCCCTCGATGATGTTCGACGGCCAGAAGGCGCGGTTCCTGGCTACGCGCAACTGCAGCGATTTCCCGTTCACCGTCGTCGACGGCGGCGTGGTGCTGCTCCTGCTGCGCATCCGCGTCAGCCTGCTCACCAATCTCAAGCCCGATCAGATGGAGCCGCCGCAGATCTTCCACTACGCGCTCGGCCAGGACATCAAGCCGCACTACGACTCGCTCTACGACGAGCAGCACCCCTATGGCCGCGAGGGCACCTACCAGGGCGACCGGCTGGCGACGTTCCTGATGTACCTGAATGACGATTATGAGGGCGGCGACCTCACCTTCACCAAGGTCGGCTTCACCTATAAGGGCAAGACGGGCGACGGCATCTTCTTCGCCAGCATGCGCGAGGGCAAACCGGACCGCATGAGCCTGCACGGCGCCGGGGTTATCACCAGGGGCGAGAAGTACATCCTGTCGCAGTGGATCCACGACCGGGCATTCACGGCCTGAAGGAATCTGCCGTCACGCAACCATTGTTAGAATATTGAAATAGCTTGAACTTTTACGAGTATGCATTATGTTAATCGCCGGCAGGTCGAATTGGGGGCTGGCGGAAGCTGATAGACGCGACGCCCTGTCAAGGCGTGGAGACGTAGGTCTCGTAAGGGTTCGATTCCCTTGCCCCCACACCTCCGCGCCGTAAGTTTGCTTTGCTGGTCTCTTGGGTTCGGTCGAGGGTTGTTTGAGACCTACGTCGCCCTTGATTGAATGACACCGCCAGCAGTTTTGAGAGTTTGCGGTGCGGGAAGGCTGAGAGACCCCGCATCGCCCTTGAATCCCCCTAGCGAAAGATTATTTTCCGCCTGTTGACTGGGGCCCGCGCATTTCTATAATCCGCGCCCTCGCGGCAGATTTCCTGTCAAATCCGGCGCTTAGAGGCCTTTTCGTGAGAAAGGCGGGCAGCGGATTGGGCAGGGTTTTGACGTTGAAGAAAATATTAACGAATTCAATGGCTTGAAAGCCGAAGGACGGACCCGTGGCACGCATCGCCGGCGTCAACATCCCCACCCAGAAGCGGGTCGAAATCGGCCTGCGCTACATCCATGGAATCGGGCCGGCCAAGGCCCAGGAGATCATGCAGAAAGTCGGCATCGCTCCCGAGCGCCGCGTCCATGACCTGACCGACGCCGAGATCATCCAGATCCGCGAGGTGATCGACCGCGACTACCTCGTCGAAGGCGACCTGCGCCGCGAAGTGGCGATGAACATCAAGCGGCTGATGGATCTGGGCTGTTACCGCGGCCTGCGCCACCGCCGCGGCCTGCCCGTCCGCGGCCAGCGCACCCACACCAACGCCCGCACGCGCAAGGGTCCCGCCAAGGCGATCGCCGGCAAGAAGAAAGTGACGAAGTAAGATGGCAAAGCCCGCTGGCGCCGCACGCGCGCGCAAGAAGGAAAAGAAGAACGTCGTCGTCGGCGTGGCGCATGTCGCCGCGACCTTCAACAACACGATCATCACGATCACCGACCAGAGCGGCAACGCGATCTCGTGGTCGTCGTCGGGCATGATGGGCTTCAAGGGCTCGCGCAAGTCGACGCCCTATGCCGCCCAGGTCGCGTCCGAGGACGCCGGCAAGAAGGCGATGGAACACGGCATGCGCACGCTGGAAGTGGAAGTCTCGGGCCCGGGCTCGGGACGGGAATCCGCTCTTCGCGCGCTGCAGACGGTCGGCCTCACGGTCACCTCGATCCGCGACGTGACCCCGATCCCGCACAATGGCTGCCGGCCGCCCAAGCGCCGCCGAGTCTGAGTTTTAGAGAGCTGTCCCAACCCTTCGTCGTACGAATGGACGCGCGCTCTCGGCGTCCGGGACACGATGAGGAAAAAACATGTTTCAGAAAA
The DNA here is from genome assembly GCA_021325375.1 of Alphaproteobacteria bacterium. Taxonomy (GTDB): domain Bacteria; phylum Pseudomonadota; class Alphaproteobacteria; order Micropepsales; family Micropepsaceae; genus Rhizomicrobium. The sequence continues at coordinate 14,322 of JAJPHG010000013.1, forward strand.
ACTGGCAGGAATTGATCAAGCCGCAGAAGCTCCGCATCGAGGCAGGACACGAGGCGGGCAAGCAGGCGACGATCACCGCCGAGCCGCTCGAGCGCGGCTTCGGCCTCACCCTCGGCAACGCGCTGCGGCGCGTGCTGCTGTCGTCGCTGCAGGGCGCCGCGATCACCTCGATCCAGATCGAGGGCGTGCTGCATGAATTCTCCTCGATCGCCGGCGTGCGCGAGGACGTCACCGACATCGTGCTCAACGTGAAGCAGATCGCGCTGCGCATGCATGCCGAAGGTCCCAAGCGCCTGTCGCTGCGCGGCACCGGCCCCGGCGAGATCACCGCCGGCCAGATCGCCGCGGTCGCCGACGTCGAGATCCTCAATCCCGACCTCGTCATCTGCACGCTCGACGAGAAGGTCGAGTTCCGCATGGAGCTGACGGTCGCGACCGGCAAGGGTTATGTCCCCGCCGACCGCAACCGCCCCGAGGACGCGCCGATCGGCCTGATCCCGGTCGACAGCCTGTTCTCGCCGGTGAAGAAGGTCTCCTACAAGGTCGAGAACACCCGCGAGGGCCAGATCCTCGATTACGACAAGCTGACGCTGACGGTCGAGACCAACGGCGCGGTCACGCCGGACAACGCGGTCGCCTATGCGGCGCGCATCCTGCAGGACCAGCTCCAGATCTTCATCAATTTCGAGGAGCCGCGCGAGCGCGTCGCCGAGGAAGCCAAGCCCGATCTGGCGTTCAATCCGGTGCTGCTGAAGAAGGTCGACGAGCTCGAGCTGTCGGTGCGTTCGGCGAACTGCTTGAAGAACGACAACATCGTCTATATCGGCGACCTGATCCAGAAGACGGAAGCGGAGATGCTCCGTACACCGAACTTCGGCCGCAAGTCGCTGAACGAGATCAAGGCGGTGCTCGCCGAGATGGGCCTGCACCTCGGCATGGAAGTGCCGGGCTGGCCGCCGGAGAACATCGAGGACCTCGCCAAGAGGTACGAGGACCAGTACTAGGGGATTGCCATGCGTCATCGTAACCAAGGCCGTAAGCTCAACGTCACCTCGTCGCATCGCGTCGCGATGTTCGCGAACATGATGGCTGCGCTCATCAAGCACGAGCAGATCAAGACCACGCTGCCCAAGGCGAAGTCGCTGCGCCCGGTGATGGAGAAGCTCGTGACGCTGTCGCGCCGCGGCGGCTCCGACCTGCACGCACGCCGCCAGGCGCTCGCGCAGATCCGCGACGAGGATCAGGTCAGGAAGCTCTTCGACGTCCTCGGCCCGCGCTATGCCGGCCGTCCGGGCGGCTACACCCGCGTGCTCAAGGCGGGCTTCCGCCATGGCGACAACGCGGCGATGGCCTTCATCGAGTTCGTCGACCGCGATCCGGAGGCCAAGGGCCTGGACAGCGGCCCCGTCGAGGTCGGTGCCGAGGAAGCCGAGGCGTAGATACACCCACCGTCGTCGTGGCCGGGACCTGCCCGGCCATGACGGATTGGGTAGAAAGAAAAAGGGCGGCTCCATGGGGCCGCCCTTTTGCCTTCATCCCTTAAACGCTTTTAATTTCCGTTTGAGCGGGAATTCATCTCTACGGCATAATCCAGAAGGACGAGAGCGGGCTTTTCGAGATTTTTGCACGCCCCGCGGCCCGCGCTATAAGCGGCGACTTCGGGGAGAGGAAAGGACACATGCGCGTTTCACGAGCCGGGGGGCTTTTCTTTGCTGCGGCCGTCGCCGCATCTACTCTGACGTGTGCGGCGCTCGCGAAAGCGCCCGCGACCCCGCAATATGTGGTGCCGCAATCGATGGCGCAGGTCAGCCTGACCTTCGCGCCCATCGTCAAGCGTGTGGCGCCCGCGGTCGTCAACGTCTACACGCGCAGCGTCGTGCAGGCGCCGGTCAATCCGTTCTTCAGCGATCCGTTCTTCCGCCAGTTCTTCGGCGGCGGAGGCCTGAGCCGCGAGCGCGTGCAGCAATCGCTGGGCTCGGGCGTCATCGTGCGTTCCGACGGCACGATCATGACGAACAACCACGTCGTCCAGGGCGGCCAGGACATCGTCGTCGCGCTCTCCGACAAGCGCGAGTTCAAGGCCAGGGTCCTGGTCGCCGATCCGCGCACGGATCTGGCGATCCTCAAGATCGACACCCATGGCGAGGCGCTTCCGACGCTTTCCTTCGCCGACAGCGACAAGGTGCAGGTCGGCGATCTCGTGCTCGCGGTCGGCGATCCTTTCGGCGTCGGCCAGACGGTGACGATGGGCATCGTCTCCGCGCTCGCGCGCACGCAGGTCAGCGCGTCGGACTATCAGTTCTTCATCCAGACCGACGCCGCGATCAATCCGGGCAATTCCGGCGGCGCGCTGGTGACGACGGACGGCAAGCTCGCCGGCATCAACACCTCCATCGTGTCGAATTCCGGCGGCTCCGTCGGCATCGGCTTCGCGATCCCCTCCAACATGGTGCGGCGCATCCTGGAAGGCGCCGGCACTGGCGGCGTGAAGCTCGCCTGGTTCGGCGCCGACGGCCAGCCGGTGACGGCTGAGATCGCGCGCAGCATCGGCCTTTCGCGTCCCGGCGGCGTGCTGCTGAAGAGCGTCTATCCCGGCGGGCCGGCGGCGCAGGCCGGCCTCAAGGTCGGCGACGTCGTGCTCGCCATCGACGGCAACGGCGTCGACGACATGCAGGCGCTCAACTACCGCATCGCCACCCACAAGGCCGGCGACACGCCGACGATGAAGGTGGCGACGAACGGCCGTGAGCACGACGTCGTGGTCAGGCTCTCCCTGCCGCCGGAGACGCCGCGCCAGGCGACGACCATCGGCGGGCACAACCCGCTGACGGGCGCGCGGGTGGAGAACCTCTCGCCGGCGGCCGCTCTCGATCTGCAATTGGAGCCGACGTCCGAGGGCGTCGCGGTGGTCTCGCCCGGGCGCTCGATCGCGGCCAATCAGGGCTTCGAGGCGGGCGACATCATCCGTTCGATCAACGGGGCCGGCATCCACAATGTCGGCGAGCTCAATCGCGCGCTCGGCCAGGCCAACGGCCACTGGGACATGATCATCGACCGCGGCGGCCGCAGGCTGACGCTGAGCGTGGACGGGTAGCGGGGCAGGTTGGAGCGGCGGCTACTGATTGAATCGCGTTATTCGATTTCTTCCTTGACCCTCCAGGCCAGGAAGCCGCCGATGGCAGCTGCGGTCAGTGCGATCGCAGCTGACCAGATGTTGTCGAGTGACCAGTTGTCCGAGACGCCCCAGCCGGGTACCAGCATATGCGGTGCGTGGGCTGCGAAGTAGTACATTGCCCCAAGATAGACGGACGCCATGGCGGTCCAGACTATTCGGGGAAGCAATGCGATTGACGCGCCTACCAGAACTGCGAAAATCGCGGCTGCGAAAAGGCCGAGCAGGATTGAAAACAAAGGGTGCCAGTTCCAAACCGCATGGGCGTGAAATCCGATGCCAACCGAAACAGATAATGGCAGGAGCACGGATGGCAGCAGCAAGGCTAGAGCAGCCGCGGCCAAGACTAGAACAAAAACGGCGCCAGCAGCTTCTTCCTCACGTGTGACGACACGAACCGTTTCCATGGCGAGAAGGCTCCCTACAGCCTAAGCGCGATATTAGCTCCGCGGCCGGAATGCGGCAACTGCGCTGTGGCAACCCTCTCGATAGCTCGATCAAGCGGCAGCCGCAGGTTGACGCTAAGCGTGGATGGATGAAAGCAAAGGGGCCCGGCGCAGCCAGGCCCCTTCGATCTTCACGCGCGAAGCGCCGCTACTTGGTCTTCTTCTTCGCCGGCATCGCCTTCTTCACGGCCTTGGCGCCGTTGTTCGACGGGAACAGGGGCACGATACCGCTGAAGATATGGCTCACCTTGGTGCTCGCCAGGGGCGCGTTGTTGTAGGCGAACGCTTTGCCGTTGCTGTGGCAGCCCATGCAGTCCGTCGCGTACACGCCGTCATTGTTGGTCTGCTGGTAGGTTTCCAGCGTGCTGTTGATGAGTTCACTGGTGCCCACGACGTTGCCCGACCCCGGCTGATAGGTGGTCGCGGGCGGCGGGGTGGGCCATTGGCAGGGCGTCGAATAGCTGCAGTTGGGCGCCTTGCCGCCGATCGTCCAGCTCGTCCCCGTCTGGAAGTAGTTCCTGCGGATGTCTCCCGGGGCCAGCTGGTTGATCACCGAATTGTCGAGCGCGATGATCTGCGTGTTCGACATCGCCGAGTTCACCTGCGGGTTCGGTGGATTGACCGGGTCCGCGCCCCAAGGCCGTACGACATAGGATTGGCTTGGCGAGATCGTGACGCCCGTCGACGCCGCCTGAATCCACTGATTGATTCCGGAAGGCGGCGTGAAAGTGCAGCCCGACCCCGTCTCGCAATAGGTGCCGTGCTCGACGTTGAAGGTTCCCGAGAAGGGCAGCGTCGCGATCAGGTACTGCGCGTTCGTGGTCGTCGGCGCGAAGGTGACGGTGTACGTCTGCGTCGGCGACGTGTAGTAGCTGTAGGTGTTGAACGGCGCGTTGCTCGTCTGCTCGAACGTGCCCCAGAGCATCTCGGGATGGCCCTGCACGCTTCCCACCACATGCATCGCGACCAGGGCGAGGTTCTTCGTCGTCGGCCCTTCATAGAGCCAGACCGTATTCGCCGGTTGGCTCGGATCGTTGACGTATAGCGGCACCGTAACGTTGGGCAGGACGATGTAGTTGGCGAGCTGGTTCTGCGGAACGGTCGCGGCGTCGACCCAGGAGAGCTTGAGCTCCATCGCCGCGGCCTGGGCGTCGGGGAACGGTATGTTGTTGAAGCAGGCCGAGACGTTGCTCACATCCGTCGCCGTCGTCGGGAAGTTGCCCGGATTGGCGGCGGAATACGGCGGCTGGAAATTCGGCGAGCAGCCGTTCTTGAACGCCGTCAGGTAGTAGGCATACACGTCGTTGACGAGCGTCTGATAGTAGACGATCGAGTTGCCTTGCGTGATCAGCACGGCGCTGTCGCCGGCCTGTCCGACGCCCAGATCGACGATCGCGCCGGTGGCCGAGTCGATGAATTGCTGCTTGCCGTCCGCGCTGTGGACCTGCAGCAGGACGTGCTCCGCCGTCAGTTGCGTCAAGAGCTTCGTCTTGGCCGCCGCGCTCGCCGTCGCGGTGAGGCCGGCGCGCTTGAGCGCCGTCATGGGCAGCATGACCGCGCTCAGGCTCAGCTTGGGCTGAATGGCCTGGCCCTTGGCATCGAGCAGGCTCGCGGCCTTGTTCGCGCCGACTTTCACGCTGCCGACCGCGGTGAGCGCGCCCTTCTTGTTCGGCACGAGCGAGACGCCGCCCTTGCCGATCGCGGTGTTGAGAACCTCGCGCAGCTGGCCGCTCTTGTCGACGACGACCGGCAGCCCGTTCGGACCGGCCTGGGTCGAGCGCAGCGCCGCGAGCTGCTGGACGCCCGTGCCCTGCTGCGTGAGCGTGCGGTTGCCGTTCGAGTCGGCCGGCGAGACGGAATAGAAGATCGGGGAGTCGAATACCCAGTTGCTTCCGTAGGACGGACCCGTCAGCCACAGGAACATCCGCGAAGACCATTGATAGAAGTCGCAGTTGGTGTTGTTGGAGGGGAAGGTGACGCTGCTCGCGGGCGACACGGGGCCGTTCGGCGTGATGTTGCCGCTGACGAACCAGCTGCTCAACTGCGCCTGCGGGACAGAGCAGGTCGTTTGCGGGTTCGAATAGGGAGGCGGCGCACCCGGCGGCAGTATCTGGGCATATGCGGACGTGGCGGCAAGGCAAGCCGCACCCGCCAGGGCGAGCGTGGCGAGTTTCTGCTGGATGGACGTCGAAAGCCGCGCGCGGCGGCGCGTGAACATGGTCATGGCAAGCCCCCTTCTTAGGCAACCTTAGATCGAGTCGGCATGGTATCGAGCACACCTAGAAAGTAAATACGGTTAAGGAAACCAGGCCTGGGGCGTTATGATGAGGGCATGAGCGATCTTTTCGAGGCCGGGGGTCTGTCGGAGTTGCCTAGCGACAGCGTGGGCAACGCGCCGCGGCCGCTCGCTGACCGGCTGCGGCCCAGGACGCTGGCCGAGGTCGTGGGCCAGGACCATCTGATCGGCCCCGATGGGCCCATCGGCCGCATGATCGCGGCGAACCGGCCGCATTCGATCGTGCTGTGGGGGCCGCCGGGCACGGGCAAGACGACGATCGCACGGCTGCTCTCGACCGCGTTCAAGCTCCATTTCGAGCAGTTGTCGGCGGTGTTCTCCGGTGTCGCCGACCTCAAGAAGACGTTCGAGGCCGCGCGCCAGCGCCGCCGCATGGGGCAGGGCACGCTGCTCTTCGTCGACGAGATCCACCGCTTCAACCGCTCCCAGCAGGACTCGTTCCTGCCCGTGGTCGAGGACGGCACCGTGGTGCTCGTCGGCGCCACGACCGAGAACCCGTCCTTCGAGCTCAACGGCGCGCTGCTCAGCCGCGCGCAGGTGCTGGTGCTGCGCCGCCTCGACGACGCGGCGCTGGAGACGCTGATCGAGCGCGCCGAGGCGCATTACGGCGAGACGCTGCCGCTGACCGACGACGCGCGCGCCTCGCTGCGCGCCATGGCCGACGGCGACGGGCGCTACCTGCTCAACCTCGCGGAGGAGCTGGCGGCGTTCAAGACGGTCAAGAAGCTGGACACGGCGGGGCTGGTCGGCGTGGTGCAGAAGCGCGCGCCGCTCTACGACAAGTCGCGCGAGGAGCACTACAATCTCATCTCCGCGCTGCATAAATCGATCCGCGGTTCCGATCCCGACGCGGCGCTCTACTGGCTGGCGCGGATGCTGGCGGGCGGCGAGCAGCCGCTCTACATCGCGCGGCGCCTGGTGCGCGCCAGCGTCGAGGACATCGGCCTCGCCGATCCGCAGGCCGTCGTGCAGGCGCTCGCCGCGAAGGACGTCTACGATTTCCTGGGAAGCCCCGAAGGCGAGATCGCGCTGGTGCAGTGCGTGCTGTATCTGGCGAGCGCGCCGAAATCCAACGCCGTCTATGTGGCGCATGGCGCCGCCAAGCGCGCCGCCGCCGAGCACGGCTCGCTGATGCCGCCCGCGCATATCCTCAATGCGCCGACGAAGCTGATGAAGAATCTGGGATATGGGAAGGGCTACGAATACGATCACGAGGCGGAGGAGGGATTCTCCGGCCAGAACTATTTCCCCGACGGGATGGCGCGGCAGGATTTCTATGCGCCGAAGGACACCGGCTTCGAGCGCGAGATCGCCAAGCGCCTCGAATATTGGGCAAAGCTCAGGACGAGGAAACAGCCGCCTTAGTCGTGCGCGTCCGCTTCGCCTTGACCGGCGCCGGCGGCGCGTTCAGGGCTTCCAGGCGGTCGGCCTCTTCCTTGGCGAGACGCAGGGCGCGCAGCTTGGCGGTCTTCGCGTCCAGAGCGGCGCGTTCGCTGGCGATCATCTGCTTGACGAGGGAGTCGCGCTGTTCGGTGGCGGCGAAATGATTCTGCGCCCGCTTGCGCGCGCCGTCCTTGGAGGAGGTATCCGCCATGCTCGAATCCTTTTTACAAAAAAAACGAATGCGGGCGGCGGGGTTTCCGCCGCCCGCATTCGAACGTCAGACGGCCTTGAGATTGGCCGCCTTCGAGCCGCGCGCATCCGGTTGGATGTCGAACGAGACCTTCTGGCCTTCGTTCAGCGTGCGCATGCCCGCGGCCTCAACCGCGGTGGCGTGGACGAAGACGTCCTTGCCGCCGTCGTCCGGCGCGATGAAACCAAAACCCTTGGACGTATTGAAGAACTTCACGGTACCGATCGTCATTGCATTTCCTTGACTGCTTGGAGAACCGCGACGCGCGACACGCGCATTGCGGACGTGAGAAAACGGACTATCAGCTTTGGGAAGTTTTCCGGCTGGTTCGGCGCGCTTTTCGGCGGTCGTCTCAACAGAAGCGCTTCGTCTGACGGACGTAGAACCACGTGACTCCTAATATAAGCACTCGGGCCTCAAAATACAAATCAACCGCGAAAATCGCGGTTTACCGCCAGTTTTCAGACGTCCGCCACGTCGGCTTCCTCCTCGATCGGCAGCTGCGCGACCGGGGCTGCGTGGCCGTTGAGCTGGGCGGCCATGAAGTGCCCGAGCGCGACCGCGGCGACGCACAGCACGACCGAGAGCACGATGTTCACCCCCGCCCGCAGCATGGCGCCGCCGCGGATCAGCTCCAGCGTCTGCAGGCTGAAGGACGAGAACGTCGTGAAGCCGCCGCAGATTCCGATCATCACGAACAGCCGCAGGTTCTCCGCCACGGGGAAGCGTCCCTGCGCCAGGGTCAGCGTGCCGAAGAAGCCGATCACGAACGAGCCCGCGATATTGATCCCGATCGTGCCCCAGGGCAGGTCGCGGCTCACCGGCAGTGCCCACACCGACAGCGCGTAGCGGGCGAGCGAGCCCAAGGCTCCGCCGATGGTGACATAGAGACAGGTGGTGAAAGACATGCCGGCGGTCCTCGTTCGAAGGCGGCCGGGAAGACGGACTCCTGCCGCGGTTGGCTGCGGTAGGAGTCATCAGCCATCTGGTTTTCAGGCCGTCCGGCGGTTAAAGGGGGAACCCCATCCCCTTAAGCCGACGCTAGGGGAGCGGCGAGAGGCCGTCAACAACGGAGCGCCATGAGCGCCGCGACGATTTCCATCGCAGCCGACGAGGACGGCATACGCCTCGACCGCTGGTTCAAGCGCCGCTATCCCGCGCTCACCCATGGCCGGCTGGAGAAGCTTCTGCGCACCGGCCAGATCCGGCTCGACGGCAAGCGCGCGAAATCCGCCGACCGCGTCGCGGTGGGCCAGGCCGTGCGCGTGCCGCCGCAGGTCGCGGACGAACCCGTCGAGGAGGCGCCCAGGCCGCAGCCGCGCGAGGACAAGCGCGGCTCGCTCGAAGACGCCATCCTCTACATGGACAAGACCGTGATCGTGCTGAACAAGCCGCCGGGGTTAGCCACCCAGGGCGGCAGCGGCCTCACGCAGCACGTCGACGGCATGCTCGACCAGCTCACCTTCGAGAAGAAGCAGCGTCCGCGCCTTGTGCATCGCCTCGACCGCGACACCTCGGGCGTGCTGGTCGTCGCGCGCACCGTGCCCGCGGCGGCGGCGCTCGCCAAGTCGCTGGCGCAGCGCGACGCGTCGAAGGTCTATTGGGCGCTGACGCGCGGCGTGCCGAAGCCGAAGCGCGGCACGATCCGCGCCGCGCTCGCAAAGGAAGGCGCGCGCGGGCACGAGCGCATGGAGATCTCCAAAGACGAGGACGCCAAGCGCGCGGTGACGGAGTACGAGGTCGTCGACCATGCGGGCGGGGATTTCGCCTGGGTCGCGGCCAAGCCGGTCACCGGCCGCACGCACCAGATCCGCGTGCACCTGGCGAGCCTCGGCACGCCGATCGTCGGCGACTTCAAATACGGCGCCCAGGCGGCGCGGGGCAAAGGCGCCATCGCCGACAAGCTCCATCTCCACGCCCGAGAGATCGACATCGCGCACCCTGATGGGGGCCGGTTGAAAGTGACCGCGCCCCTGCCGGCGCATATGATGGCGTCGTGGAAACTGCTCGGCTTCGACCATGAAACCTGACTTCATCCGCTCCTGGCGCGAGATCGAGGCGCCCGCCGCGCCGCCGCAGTCGTCGGAGGATTTCGGCTTCGCGTCGGAACTGTCGGCCGCCGCGGGCATCAACCATTTCCGCGCCGCGCATCTGCGCATCCCGCCGGGCCGGCGCGGCTATCCGCCGATGGCGATGGACGATCTGGAGATCTTCGCCTTCGTGCTGGAAGGCGCGCCCGACCTGTGGGCCGACGGGCATCTTCATCGTCTCGTCGAGGGAGATGGCGTCGCGCTCAACGCGCGCACCGGGCTGTCGCACACGCTGATCAACAACACGGACCGCGACGCGCGCGTGTTCGTGATGACGGAAGCCTTCCGCCGCAACAGCCGTGCGCATCATCCGATGGACGAGGCCGCGAACGAGGCCTTGCGCAAGATGGGCATGCTGTGGAGCGGCGCGCCGAAGCGCAAATACGGCCCCAACGACGGCAAGCCGGGTTCGACCGCGGGACGCAAGCGCGGCAGGCCCGATTTCGCCGCGCAATGGCGCGACATCCTGAACAAGAAGCCGAACCGCTATCCGCACAGCGATGAAGACCAGACGCTAGACGCGCGCTTCGACAACCGCGCGCGGTTCTCGCGCATCGGCATGCGCGTGCAGCTCCTCAAAGCCGGGCGACGGACGAGCTGGCCGCATGCCGAGCGCGATGAGGACGAATTCGTCTATGTCGTCTCGGGAAAGGTCGACGCCTGGAACGACGGCCACATCACGCCGATGGGCGAGGGCGACTTCATCGGCTGGCCGGGCGGTACCGGCATCACCCATGTCATCATCAACAACAGCGACGATGATGCGGTTTTGATCGTCGGCGGCGAACGCTCGCGGATGGTCAATCAGTTCTGGTACACGTTCCATCCCCGCTACAACAAGGAGATCGGCAAGGGTTATTGGGCCGATCATCCGGTCCACAAGCTCGGCCCGCATGACGGATTGCCCGACGCGTTGCGCGCGCGTGTGCCGGCGCGGCTGCGCGGCGATCCGGTGAAGGCGAACGAGGCGGCGCGTCTGCTCGGGAAGAAATGAAGCGCTTCTACAAGGACGTCGCGACAGCGGAGCGCATGGTTCTGCTCGACGGCAAGACGCCCAAGACGCCGCGCGGCTCGGAGCTCGTCCTGCCTACCGCAGCGCTGGCCGAAGCGGTGGCGGACGAATGGCGCGCGCAAGGCGACGAGATCGTGCCGGCCGAGATGCCGCTCACCAAACTCGCCAACACGGCTATCGACGGCGTCGCGGAGCGTCGCGGGGAGGTGATCGCTGAGATCGCGGCCTTCGTGCGCCACGATCATCTCTGCTACCGCACCGACACGCCGGCCGAGCTGGTCGCGCGCCAGAACGCGGCCTGGGATCCGCTGCTCGACTGGGTGGCGGAACGCTACGGCGCACCGCTGCACACGGCGCACGGCATCACCTCCATCGCGCAGCCGGAGGCGAGCCTCGCCACGCTCAATGGGGCGGTCGAGGCGTTCGATTCCTTTACGCTGGCGGGATTGCATGTCGTGGCCTCGATTGCGGGCTCGCTGGTGCTGGCGCTGGCGGTTACGGACAAGCGGTTGACGGCGGGCGAGGCTTTCGCGGCGTCGCAGGTCGACGAGCGCTACCAGGCCGAGAAATGGGGCCTGGACGCCGAGGCCGAGGCGCGCGCGCGGCGCCTGGCCAAGGAACTGGACGCGGCGGCCCGATTCATGGACCTTGCGCGCAGCTAGACGGGACCGATCATGAAACACATCATCCAAGAACTCGAAGAGCGCCGTCAGCGCGCGCGGATGGGCGGCGGCGAGGCGCGCATCGCGGCCCAGCACGCCCGCGGCAAGCTGACCGCGCGCGAGCGCCTCGAGCTCCTGCTCGACCCGAACTCCTTCGAGGAGTTCGACATGTTCATCGAGCACAGCAACAAGGATTTCGACGCCGACAAGACCATCATCCCCAGCGACGGCGTGGTGACCGGCTGGGGCACGATCAACGGCCGCATGACCTATGTCTACGCCAAGGACTTCACGGTTTTCGGCGGCTCGCTGTCGGAGACGCACGCGCAGAAGATCGTCAAGATCCAGGACATGGCGATGCGCAACGGCGCGCCCATCATCGGCCTGCTCGACGCGGGCGGTGCGCGCATCCAGGAGGGCGTCTCCAGCCTCGCGGGCTATGGCGAGGTGTTCAAGGGCAACGTGCTCGCCTCGGGCGTCGTGCCGCAGATCAGCGCCATCATGGGGCCGTGCGCGGGCGGCGACGTCTATTCGCCCGCGATGACCGACTTCATCTTCATGGTGCGCGACACCTCCTACATGTTCATCACCGGCCCCGATGTGGTGAAGACCGTGACACAGGAGGACGTGACGCCGGAGGAACTGGGCGGCGCCAAGGTGCACACGACGAAATCCGCCGTCGCCGACGGCTCCTACGAGAACGACGTGATCTGCATGGAGGAGATGCGGCGGCTGTTCGATTTTCTCCCGCTCAGCAATCGCGACGGCGTGCCGCGCTGGGAGACGAGCGACGATGCCGGGCGCCAGGAGCTTTCGCTCGACACGTTGGTGCCGGAGAACCCCAACAAGCCCTACGACATGAAGGAGCTGATCCTGAAGGTCGTCGACGAAAGCGATTTCTTCGAGATCGGCGAGGCGTTCGCGCGCAACATCATCACCGGCTTCGGCCGGCTGGAGGGCGGCACCGTGGGCTTCGTCGCGAACCAGCCGATGGTGCTGGCCGGCGTGCTCGACAGCGACGCCAGCCGCAAGGCCGCGCGCTTTGTCCGTTTTTGCGACTGCTTCAACATCCCGATCGTGACCTTCGTCGACGTGCCCGGCTTCCTGCCCGGCGTGGCGCAGGAGCATGGCGGCATCATCAAGCACGGCGCGAAGTTGTTGTTTGCCTATGCCGAAGCGACGACGCCCAAGGTGACGGTCATCACGCGCAAAGCCTATGGCGGCGCCTATGACGTGATGGCCTCCAAGCACATGCGCGCCGACGTGAACTACGCCTGGCCGAGCGCCCAGATCGCCGTGATGGGCGCGAAGGGCGCCGTGGAAATCATCTTCCGCAACGAACGCGGCAACAAGGACGCCATCGCCGAACGGACGAAGGAATACGAGGACCGGTTCCTGAACCCCTTCATCGCGGCGTCCCGCGGCTACATCGACGACGTCATCCGTCCGCACTCGACGCGTTGGCGCGTGACACGCGCGCTAAGGATGCTCAAGAACAAGACGGTCGCGGAGATCTGGAAGAAGCACGACAACATACCGTTGTGAGGTCGTCATGAAACCCGAGCAGCTGCAAGCGATCCGGCGGCTTGTCACCATAAAGGAACAATATCTTGCGGGTCTGGTTCTCTGGTTGACCGCTGTTGGCGGGCTATTGGCGCTGTCGTTGAGCGGGATATTCTTGAATTTGGATCGCATAAGGCATTCGTCATCGCTCCTTCGATGGGAGCTGATCGGTTATGTGACTTTGTTGTCGATCGCAGTCGTATTGCTGAGTTTTTGTTACGTCGATCTCTTAGTCTTCTTCGGCACAGGTCAGTTGATCCTGCTGCAAACCGAGCAAGGCGCGGGACCTTCAAGCGACGAGCAGAAGTGTAACGATAAAGAAATGAAGTGGAGGACCACACGCCTGCGCAGAAATCTCTGGGCCGGCGTGGCCGTCTCAATGGCTTCGATTGGCGGACTTCTCTTGTTTCTCGGCGAAGCGTTGCTCGGAACATAACCCCATCACCCTGTTGGATGGGCCGTAGACCGGCATTGGTGAATTTGCTTACGTCGATCCTGCCGGTGCTCCTGCTGATGGTGTGCTGGGTCATTATCGTCTGAAGGCTTATCGGTTTTTCCCCGCATGCGCCCAGCACTCCAACTCCACCACCGCGCCTAGCGCCAGCCCGTTCGCGCCGAAGGCGGAGCGCGTCGGAAGGTTGGGGCCTTTGAAGTATTCGAGATAGACCTTGTTGAAGTCGCCCCATTGCTTCATGTCGGCGAGCATCACGGTGCACTTGAACACCGCATCGAAGCCAAGCCCGTTCGCCTTCAGCACGGCGCCGATGTTCTCCATCGTCTGGCGCGTCTCGGCTTCCATGCCGCCCCTCACCAGCTCCATCTTGCCCGGCACGTTGCCGAGGCAGCCGGAGAGATAGACCACGTCGCCGACGCGCACGGACGAGCTGAAGGGCAGGCCGGCGGCCTTGGCGTCGGGAGCGGTATAGAATTCCATGATCATTCTCGCTTAGGTTGGTTCGGCGGACATCGATGGGAGCGGCGCATGCCGACCTTCAAGCTACCACTTTCGGGCAACGTCGCCCAAACCATCAACCCCTGGACCTGGTTTTTCAATCCGGTGGGAAGCCAGGTCGGGCTCATCAACATCAACCTCGGCAAATCCTCGAACCCCGACGTAGAGCAGGAAGTGCTCGACGATGTCGCGAGCTATGGCAGACAGCTCGGGCGCATCGGCGACGCGCTGCTCGTCCTCGTCGACCACTTCCCGCAAGACAAGCTCGCGCCGAAGGAGAAGAAAGCGTTTGCCGATTTGCGCGCGCTGCTTGCGGAGATCGCGGCGGTGAAGGCAAAGTATCCGGCTACGACCACACCTTGACCGCTTCCACCCTGGCGGCGGGAATGCTCACGGTGCCGGCGGGACCCATTTCGTTTCGCCGATCAGGCGCGGCTGGAATTTCTCGTCGACGTCGTACCAGCGCAGGCGGACCAGGGCGGGCGTGATCGGCGCGCTGATCTGCGTCGTAACGAGCGTGGCCGGCGTGTCGATGCTCTGCCAGCTCATCGTGCCGCCCGAGGGAGGAGGTGAAGATGACGCTGAGGGCGGCGGCGGGGGAGGTGGCGGAACTTCGACATCCTGATGCAGCGGATTGAATCCCGTCACAACGAACAATCGCGCGCCGGTCTTGTCCACGCCTTCGAGGAACAGCGTCGAGCGCAGATAGCCGTTGAAGATCGACGTCGTGCGGCACGGGTACGGGCGCCCGAGCGGCTGGGGAGCGGGAGGCGGCGCCGCCGTCGCGTCGCGTTGGAGGCTGATCGACAGCGATTGGCAGAGCGCGTCCGCGCCTGCGCTTCCCGCGGCCGGGACGACGCTGCCGCCGTCCACCGTCCAAAGCGGTCCATTGTCCGCGACCGTCGGCGCGGCGGCAGGCGCTGCATGCGCGCAGCCCGCAACCAGCAGCGCGAGCGGGAGGGCGAAACGGATGCTCATGGCGGCACAATACAGGGCTACGGCCCCGCATGACACCCCCGCGCCAGCGGGCCCAGAGTTGCGCCGGACGCGAGACTTCTTAGGATGCGCGTCCTTTCTTCCTGGAGCCCTCCTACATGCGTCTCATGCCCGCCGTCAGTCTCCTGTTCTCGTTGGTTTCCACCACAGCCCTGGCGGCCTATCCCGGCCACCCGCCGACCAATCCCGAGATCGCAGGCGCCGACATCTCGGCGCGCGACAAGGCGGTCGCGGACGACGCGTTCGAGGGGCGCGGTCCGGGCTCGAAGAACGGCGAGGCGGCGGCGCAATGGATCGCCGACGAGCTCAAGCGCGTGGGCGTGAAGCCCGCCAATCACGGCTCCTATTTCCAGAACGTGCCCGCGGTCGCGATCAAGCTCGACGGCGCCAAGTCGAGCTTCACCGTCGACACGCCGCAAGGTGCGATGAGCCCGAAGTTCCCGGACGAGGCGACCTATTGGACGCCGCAATACGCCTCGAGCGAGGTGAAGGTGACGAAGTCGCAGCTGGTGTTCGTGGGCTACGGCGTCGTGGCGCCGGAATACGGCTGGAACGACTACGCGGGCGTGGACGTGAAGGGCAAGACCGTCGTCATCCTCATCAACGATCCCGGCAATGAGGACGCCAATCCCGATCCGAATTTCTTCAAAGGCAAGGCGATGACCTATTACGGCCGCTGGACCTACAAGTACGAAGAGGCCGCGCGGCAGGGCGCCGCGGCCGCCATCATCGTGCATGAGACGATCCCGGCGGCTTACGGCTATCAGGTCGTGCGCAACTCGAACTCGGGCAAGAAGTTCTGGCTCGACAACAAGGACGGCGACAGGAAGATGGTGCCGATCGAGGGTTGGGTGACGCTCGACACTGCCAAGGAGATGTTCAAGCGCGCCGGCCTCGACTACGAGCAGCAGAAGGCGGCCGCGAACAAGCACGGCTTCAAGGCGGTCGAGATGACGGGCGACGCGCTGAGCGTCGATGCGCACTCGTCGATCGATCATCTGATGACGCGCAACGTCGCGGGTGTCGTCACCGGCTACAAGCATCCCGGCGACGTGTTCCTCTATTCCGCGCATTGGGACCATTTCGGGCGCAAGGACGAGACGCCCGGCCCCGACAAGATCTTCAACGGTGCGGTCGACAACGGCATGGGCACCTCGATGGTGTTGGAGCTGGCCGAGAAGTTCGCGCACGAGAAGCGGCCGCAGCGCTCGGTCGGCTTCCTGTTCTGGACGATGGAGGAGCAGGGCCTGCTCGGCTCGGAGTATTTCGCCGAACATCCTTTATGGCCGCGTAAGCATATCGTGGGTCTTCTAAACACCGACGCCGACGGTCCGAAGGGCCCCGCGCACGACCTGTCGCTGCCCGGCAACGGCCAGTCGGAGCTCGAGGACTATCTTGCAGATGCTTTGAAGACGCAGAACCGCGTGATTTCGCCCGATCCGCAGCCGGAGAAGGGCGCGTTCTTCCGCTCCGACCATTTCAGCTTCGCGCGCTTCGGCATCCCCGCGATCAGCCCCGGCGGCGGCGTCGATCTCGTGGACGGCGGCACGGCGGCGGGGATGGCGCTGCGTGACGACTACCTCGCGCACCACTATCATCAGCCTTCGGACGAATGGCAGGCTGATTGGGATATGCGCGGTCCGGTGGAAGACGTCTGGGCGCTCTACACGGTGGGCGAGACGCTCGCCAATTCGGATTCGTGGCCGGGCTGGAAGCCGGGCAGCGAGTTCAAGGCGGCCTGGGACAAGATGAGGGCAGGAAAATGAGATACATCGTCCGCGCGGCGCTTCTGGTTTCGCTTCTGATGCCGGGGGCCGCGCGGGCGGCGGTGACGATCTCGCCCGCCTATGCGCAGGTCGTTGCCGGGCAGACGTTGCAGCTCACCGCGACGCCAGGCGTGATCTGGCAGGTGGACAACGCAAACGGCGGCGCGACCGCGACGGGCAGGATATCGAAAACCGGTCTTTATACGGCGCCCTCGAAACTGCCCAAGCCCGCCATTGCGACGATCACCGCGATCTCGCGCACCGATCCGAGCCAGAGCGCGACGGCGACGGTGACGCTGCTGGCGCAAGCGCCGACGGGCCACACCTACTACGTCTCGACCTCCGGCAGCGACGGCGGTGACGGCTCGAGCGGGTCGCCCTGGCGCACGATCCAGCACGCGGAAACGATCGCCGCGGCCGGCGACACCGTGCTCGTGCATGGCGGCGTCTACAACGAGCACGTGACGCTCTCCACGTCGGGGACCGCGAACGGCACCATCACCTTCGAAAGCGCGCCGGGCGAGACGGCCGTCGTCGACGGAACCGGGCTCGACATCCCGCAGAACATGTGGGGCCTCTTCACCTTCGACAGCGTGAGCTATGTGATCGTCCAGGGCTTCGAGATCCGCAACTACACGACGGCGAGCGTGAAGAACGTGCCGATCGGCGTCTTCGTCGTCGGCGCGGGTGTGGGCGATCAGGTCGTAAACTATTACATCCACGACATCACGACCACCGCGCCGGCCAATCCGACGAATTGCGCCTCCGACGCTTTCGGCATGACGGTCTACGGCACGCAGGCGCCGGATGCGATCGACGGCCTGGCGGTCAGCGGCAACGAGATCGCCAACAACCTCACCGGCTGCAGCGAGACCTTGTCGCTCGACGGCAACGTCACCAATTTCGCGGTGGTGAGCAATCTCGTACACGACGACAACAACATCGGCATCGGCGCCATCGGCTTCGAGCGCGTGTCGAAGGACCCGGCCTACGACCAGGCGCGCGACGGCGTGATCCGCGGCAACACGGTCTACAACATCACCTCGTTCGGCAATCCGGACTACGGCAACCAATACGCAGCCGACGGCATCTATGTCGACGGCGGCACCAACATCGTCATCGACCAGAACCGCATCCACAACGTCGATCTCGGCATCGAGCTGGCGAGCGAGCACAGGGGCAAGACGTCGAGCTTCATCATCGCGCGCAACAACATCGTCTATGACGGCAACAGCGCGGGCATCTCCATCGGCGGCTACGCGGCGAGCAAGGGCGGCACGGATCACTGCACGGTCGTCGGCAACACGACCTACAACAACGACACGCAGCAGACCGGCAGCGGCGAGTTCCAGATCCAGTTCAACGCGACGAACAACGTCGTCGACAACAACATCTTCTATGCCGGGACGCAGGGATTGGTGGTGAACGACTTCACGACCAGCACGCCCACGCCCGCGGCGCTGGACTACAATCTCTATTTCTCGTCCGGGTCCCCGGTCTTCGACTGGCAGAAGCACCGCTACACGAGCTATTCCGCCTACCAGACGGCCAGCGGCAACGACACGCATTCGCCCTACGCCGATCCGCAATTCACGAGCACGACGAATTTGGATGTCGCCGGAGCCTCACCGGCGGTGAACGCCGGCACCAATCTGGGCGCGGCGATCGTCGGCCTGCGCGATTTCATCGGCGCCAAGCGCGTGCTGGGCGCGAATATCGATATCGGGGCGTATGAGCATTAAGGGGCGGACTTAACTACTCCCACTGTCATGGCCCGCGAATGCGGGCCACCCAGGTGATGCAGCGGCCTTCCTCGAAGTTTTTCACGCGGAGACGCGGAGTCGCGGAGAAGAACAGAACCTCCGCGACTCCGCGTCTCCGCGTGAGTCGTTTTCAGATCATGCAGAACCCATCTGGGTGGCCCGCATTCGCGGGCCATGACAGTTGTGCGGAATGGTACGAAAGTTCTCGACCGAACATATGTTCCGTATACGGAAATATTTTCCGTCGCACCCCTTGAACTCCCGGTTGCAATCACCATTTCGCACTGCATGAAGTTGTGGAGCGCGTATGCCGGTGATCTGAGAAGGCCTGGGCACGTCAAACAGGGAAGGGCGTCGGTTCAGGCGCGCCCG
Source organism: Alphaproteobacteria bacterium (assembly GCA_021325375.1). Taxonomy (GTDB): domain Bacteria; phylum Pseudomonadota; class Alphaproteobacteria; order Micropepsales; family Micropepsaceae; genus Rhizomicrobium. Next base: position 33,045 of record JAJPHG010000013.1, read on the forward strand.
CGGAACGTTGGTTCCATGATCCCGTAGACGAACGCCAAACGTGTCTGTCCGCCGGCCTTTGAATAGGCTTGCGGCTGTTCGCCGGAAGCTTCGAAAGCCGAAAAGGTCCGCAGGCGTGCGTCCCGCCTGTGGGCCTTTTTGTTGGGAGTCTAGATCTCCCGCATCGCTCTCGCCCCCAGCGCGGCGACGCGGCGGGTCGAGTTCTCGATATGGACCAGCCGCCGCTTCAGCGCCATCGCGGCGCTGGTGCCTTCGTTGCGCGAGAGGCTGGAGGCCGGCGGCTCCGCGTCGGCGAAGGCGTCCAGCACGCGTTCCGTCGTCTCGGCGAGGAGGGCGTCCGTCGTGGCGGGCTCGAGCTCACCCATCCGCCGCTGGAACAGCACGCGCATCGAGGCGAGGTCGGAGGCGAGCAGGTAGTTGGCGGCCATCAGGTCCTGGAGCGCGACCAGCGCGCGGCGGTCGAGGTCGGGCTCGCTCGACAGCCGCCTGACGGTCAGCGACAGGTTCGCCGCCGCGTCGTGGGCGCGCATGCGGGCGAGGCGGTAGTCCTGGTCCGACGGCGTGCGCAGCAGCGCCTGGACCGCGTACGTCCTGTCGGCGGCGGTGAGCGCGCGCAGCAGGCGCGGTACGTTGCGCATCTCCCAGCTCGGCAGCACGTAGCTGAACCCCCAGGCGAGTCCGGCGCCGATCAGCGTGTCGAGCATGCGCTCGAACAGAACGGGCTGCGCCACCGGTGCCACGAAGTGGAGCTGCAGCAGCGCCGAGACACAAGCCGCAAAGGCCGTCACGCGATAGTTCACCTGCCCGAAGGCGTGCGAAGTGCCGATGGCGATGACCACACAGGCCGCGAGCGCCTCCTGCGGCAACAGGCGCACCAGCAGCGCGGTCGCCAGGCAGCCTGCGAGGTTTCCGATCACGCGGTCGTCGCGGCGCTTGCGCGTGACGCTATAGTTCGCGCGCATGATGAGCGCCGTGGTCAGCAGCACCCAGCCGCCATGGACGTAATCCGGAAAGACCAGCGTCAGCGCATAGCCGGTGACCGTCGCCAGCGTGAGGCGGACCGCATAGCGTCCGACCGGCGAGGCCAGCGTCATCTGCGCGCGCAGGACCTTCAGCCCCGTGCGCGCGGGCGGGATGAACGGTGCCAGGTCGAGCGCCTTTGGGATCGCGGGTACCGCGAGATGGACGTCGAGCGCGTCGGCGAGCTGCCTCAGCTTCTCCAGCGTCTGCGCAAGCTTGTGCGCCGTCGCGCGGAAGGCGGTGATGTCGGGCGTCTCGGCGGAGGCCAGCCGCGCGATCTCGCCCTGGATCGCCGTCATCTGCGCGGAGCGGCCGGGCAGGCTCGCGTCCTCGGCGGGCGTCACCGATTTCATCGCGAGCATGCGTACGTCCTCGGCCAGGTCCGCGGTCAGCGCGTGCAAGCGGCGCATCAGATGGCGGTGGTCGGATGCTCGCAGCGTCTCGATGTCGGCGTCGCTGGAGATCATGGTCTCGAAGCCGTCGAGGAGGGCGATCAGCGCCGCCGCCCAGCGCGCGCGCCGCTCGCTGCCGAGCCCCGTGAAGATCATCTCGCGCGCGGCCTGCAGTTTCTCGATGAGATCGGCATGCGCCTCGACGAGTCCCTTCAATGCGTCGCGCGCGCGGGCGTGGGTGTCGTAGAGCGCGGCCTTGGCGCTCACATAGCGCGAGAAGGCGAGCATGGCCTCGGCGAGGTAGAGCTTGCGCGTGCGGTCGTCCGCGGCCCAGGCGATGACGAGGGCGAGGCCTGCGTAGACGACGCCGCCGCCGGCGAAGACGAGCGCATAGCCCGGCGTCGGCGCCGCCATGCCGAAGAGCAGCGCCAGGATCGCCGCCACTCCGATGCCCAGCGCGCGCCGTCCATAGACGGAGGTCAGCGCGGTCGCGGCGCTGGTGGCCGCGATCAGCGGGAACAGCAGCCAGGGAGAGCCGTGGGCGAACGCCGCGACCGCCGTGACGGAAGTTGCCGCTACGATGGCGAAGAGGAACTGGCGCGCCTTGGCGCCGAGGGGCGCGGGCTGGTCGACGATGCTGGCGCAGAGCGCGCCCGTGGTCGCCAGCGCCGCACCATGGCCGAGCAGCACGCCGCCGCCCGCCACCACGCCGGCCATGGCGACGGCGCACCAGAAGCCATTCTCGATGTGCAGCCGGAACAGGGCCTGGCCGAGGCGGTGGGGCAGGGTGGAAATGGCGTTGCTCCGGCTTGGGGTTACGCCCTACAACGGCTTGGAGGGTCCTATACTTCCAGCCGGGGACGGAGTGTTCCAGAAAATCCTTATCGCCAACCGCGGCGAGATCGCCTGCCGGGTCATCAAGACGGCCAGGCGGATGGGCATCAAGACGGTCGCGGTGTATTCCGACGCCGACCGCGACGCGCTGCATGTCGAGATGGCGGACGAGGCGGTCCATATCGGCCCCGCTCCCTCGGCGCAATCCTATCTGGTGATCGACCGCATCGTGCAGGCCTGCCGCGACACGGGCGCTGAGGCCGTGCATCCGGGCTATGGCTTCCTGTCCGAGCGCCAGGCGTTCGCGCAGGCGCTGGCCGCGATCGGCGTCGCCTTCATCGGCCCGAACGTGAAGGCCATCGCGGCGATGGGCGACAAGATCGAGTCCAAGAAGCTCGCGCTCGCGGCCAAGGTGAACACGGTCCCGGGCTTTGTCGGCGAGATCAAGGACGCCGCCCACGCCAGGAAGATCGCCGCCGAGATCGGCTATCCGGTGATGGTGAAAGCGTCCGCGGGCGGCGGCGGCAAGGGGCTTCGCATCGTCCACAAGGAGAGCGAGCTCGTCCAGGCGATCCAGTCGTCGCAGAACGAGGCGAAGGCGAGCTTCGGCGACGACCGGCTGTTCGTCGAGAAATTCGTCACCGAGCCGCGCCACATCGAGATCCAGGTGATGGGCGACAAGCACGGCAACGTCGTCTATCTCAACGAGCGCGAATGCTCGATCCAGCGCCGCAACCAGAAAGTCATCGAGGAGGCGCCGTCGCCGTTCCTCGATGCCGCCACGCGCAAGGCGATGGGCGAGCAGGCGGTGATGCTGGCCAAGGCGGTCAACTACGACAGCGCGGGCACGGTCGAGTTCATCGTCGACAAGGACCGCAATTTCTATTTCCTCGAGATGAATACGCGCCTGCAGGTCGAGCATCCGGTGACCGAGCTCACCACGGACCTCGATCTCGTGGAGCTGATGATCCGATCCGCCGCCGGCCAGGAGCTGCCGCTCAAGCAGAAGGACGTGAAGCTGAACGGCTGGGCCGTGGAAGCGCGCGTCTATGCGGAGGACCCCTATCGCGGCTTCCTGCCGTCGACGGGGCGGCTGGTGCGCTATCGCCCGCCGGCCGAGGAAAGCAAAGGCGGCGTCACGGTGCGCAACGACACCGGCGTCTATGAGGGCGGCGAGATCTCGGTGTTCTACGATCCGATGATCGCCAAGCTGTGCACCCACGCGCCGACACGGACCGAGGCGATCGACGCGATGGCGAACGCGCTCGACGAGTTCCGCATCGAAGGCATCCGCCACAACATCGCGTTCCTGAACGCGATCATGCATCACAAGCGCTTCCGCTCCGGATCCATCACCACGGCGTTCATCGCCGAGGAATATCCGGACGGCTTCCACGGCCGACCGCTCGACGCCGGCGCCAAGAAGCGCTTCGCGTCGGCGGCGCTCGCCGCCGCCATGATCCGCTCGCGCCGCGCCGGCGGGCCGCCTTACGAGGCAGACGATTTCGTCGTCACGCTCGACGGCGAGATGGTCCAGGCGCGCGAGGCCGGGATCGATTGGCATCCCGGCGACCCGCTGATGCATCTGGACGGGCGCACGATCCAGATCGCGCCGTCGCCGGGCGGCTGGACGCTCCAGGAAGGCGGCATGCGGACCGTGGCCGTCGTGCGCACGCGCCGCGCGGCCGAGCTTGCGGCGCTGATGCCAAAGAAGGCCGCCGCCGACACCTCCAAGCTCCTGCTCTGTCCGATGCCGGGCCTCGTCGTCTCGGTGAACGTGGAGGTGGGCCAGCAGGTCAAGGGCGGCGACACGCTCGCCGTGGTCGAGGCGATGAAGATGGAGAACGTTCTCATCGCCGAACAGGACGTGACGGTGAAGAAGGTCAACGCCAGGAAGGGCGACAGCCTGGCGCTCGACGACGTGATCATGGAGTTTGCGTGAACCCTACCCTCCCTCAAGGGGAGGGTAGGTCTAGTTGAACGTCTTCCTGATTTCGAAGAACACGCGCGGCTGGGATTTGATCGCGCGGTCGTCGGTGAAGAGCAGGTAGCCGGTGTTGCGGTCGCCCTGGTAGTTGAAGAACTCGTTCTCGTAGACGAAGCTGCCGAGGTCATCGAGCTCGAAATGCAGGCTCAGATCGGGCGTCGGCTTGTATTCCCAATAGACATAGACATAGGGCGGGATGACGCGGCGGTGCTGGGTCTGGTCCAGGCGGAAATAGTGCTCGTCCCAGCAATTGTAATAGCCGATCTTCCAGGTCGATTTCAGGCTGTCGATGTCCTGCATCAGCGAGGCCTCGAAATCCTGCGGCCGCTCGCCCGAGATGACGCGGTTCGTGCCCGTCACGGGATCGCGCACCGAGCTGAGCTGGACATTCGTGATCGTGTGAAGACGGCCGTTCGGAAGGCCGAGCTTGTCGAGCGGCAGCGTGAAGTCGACATTGAACTGGTTGTTCTGGCCGGCGCCGATATTGCCCGGCGCATCGAAGGACGTCCCTTTGATGGGCACGAAGTCCACGACGTCGGTGATCTGCTCGTCGATGAACTGGAAGACGATCGCGCCCTTGCCCCAGAAATGATGCTCGACCGAGACCTCGGCTTGCCAGCGCTGGTCGGGACGCAGCTGCGAATTGCCGCTGGTGACGCCGCTGCCGCCGAGATTGCTTGTAGCGATAAAATTGCCGAAATCGAGCTGGCCGACGACTTTCTCGTAGCGCAGGCGCACCTGATCGTCCTTGTCCGGCGACCAGGTAAGCACCGCGCGCGGCTTTGGATAGAAGAACGAACGCGTTTGCTTGTCGTCGCTGGATTCGTTGATGGACGAATACTCGAAGCGCGAGCCGGCCTCGAGCATGAGCTCGGGCGTGATCTTCCACGTGCCCTGGCCGAACATCTCGCCGCGCTTCTCCTCGACATGGGCGTTGGCGTCGGGCAGGGGGATCGCGTTCGTATTCTCCGTGAAGCTCGTGATGCCTTTGAGCGAGTTGTAGGCGAACTCGCCGCCGCCTTCGACGGTGAGCTTGTCCGTGAAGGGGTAGCGCAGCGTCTCGCGCAGGATCGTCTCGTCGGTGGTCGAGGAGGAGCGGAACACCTCGTCGTCGCCTGGCTCACTGGAGCTGTTTACGTCCTTCGAGAATCCGACGCGCTCGAGCACCAGCGTCTCGTCCTCGAGGTTGCCGAACTTGCCGTTCCAATGCAGGCCGAGCTCGAGGTTGCGGCCGACGGAGTCGTCGATGAGGTATTGCGTGTTCGGCCCCGCGAAATAGGTCGCGGTCGAATAGAACGGGCTGTCCTGAAGCGCCAGGTTGGCCTTGAACGTGCCGCCCCACATCGGAAGCGTCGCGGCCCCCGTGAAGCCGCCGCCGCTGCCCGCGCCGGAGGTGTGCGCCTTCTGCTGGAAGGTGCTCGTGACATTACCGTCCTTGTCGTAGTTCACGACAGTGTGCGTGCCGTCGCCGACGGAATCGTCGAAGCTGTTGTAGCGCGACGCTGACGCTTCGAAGGTCTTGTCGCCATCATGCTCGGTGAAGTTCACGGTCAGGCCGGGCACGGTATGGCCGTCCTTGAAGATGTTCTCGGTCGCGTCGACCACCCACTGCGTCGAGCTGCCCTTCTTGCGGATGACGTTGGCGATGGTCGTCTGGCCCTGCATGTCGATGCCGGGCGCGCCGCCGCGTATGACCTCGATGCGCTCGACGTCCGCGGCGGGGATGCGGGTCAGGATCGAGGCGAGATCGTCGGATTTCGAGGTCGGGCGCTGGCCGTCGATCAGCACGTTGCCGGCTGTCCCCGCGAAGCCGCGCGCCGAGCCGGTGTTGGTGAAGCTGAAGCCCGGCAGCCGCCCGATCATGTCGTAAGCGGTGTTGGGACGGGCATCGGCGAAGAACGCGGGCTCATAGACCGATACGCCGTTCTGCGGGGCATCGGCGCCAAAAGCCGCCGTCGCGCCAAGCAGCAGCGCGGCCATGGCCGCGACCTTGAAACTCACCTGCACGCCGTTCCCCAAACCAACTGTGACTGCCAAGAAATTGGCAGCGGCTCTCTAGTGCTTCAATGCGCGCAAAACGCATGGCTCCCTTGTGCTATGGTTGTGGACCGCAAATATAAAGATCGGGTTGCTTCAACTTCCCGTGGGCCGCGTTAATACAACTTAACGGAATCGCATGAGCGACAATGACGACCTGACGTCCCTAAGGCTGCGCGTGGAAGGTTTCGTGCAGGCCGTGGGCTATCGCAACTTCGCCATCGAGGAGGCGTCGAAGCTTGGCCTCGACGGCTGGATCCGCAACCGCACCGACGGGACGGTGGAGATTCTCATATCCGGCGCGATCAAGGCTGTGGAGGCGTTCGTCGCCGCGAGCATGCGCGGGCCAACAGGCGCGCGCGTCAAGAACGTGGAAATCCACAACGCAGAGCCGCCCACGGAGAAGGGGTTTCACCGGCGGTCGTCGGTCTAGCCCCGTTTCCGGAACAGCTCCCGCAGCACGCTGATCGCGAAGACGACGAGGCTCAGCATCATGATGCCGGAACCGATGCCGGTGATGGGGCCGAATTTCGCGTCGTCGTTGGTCTTGAGCAGCATCGCAAGCGCGGGGATCGTCACCACGACCGCGATGAGCGACAGCAGGAGATTGATCCACGCCATGCGCGGCGAGTAGGTCTCCTTCGTCAGCGCGTAGAACGTGCCGAAGATCGCCGACAGCACGCCGCCCAGGAGATTGAGATGCGCATGCGCCGGCGCCATCGCGAAGTCGTTCGACTGCGCCATGTGCATGCCCCAGCCCATGCCGATGAACAGGCACAGAACGCTCAATGTGAAGAAAGCTGCGGATACGCGCGGCATCGTTCCCCCCTCAATCGAATCCCGACGGTAGGGTTTAGCCGAAAACCTCTTCGAACGCAGCTTTCATCGCCACGTCGACATCGGCCATCGATACGGGCAACCCCAGGTCGTGAAAGCTCGTCACGCCGTGCTCGCGTACGCCGCAGGGGACGATGCCGGTGAAATGCGAGAGGTCGGGAGCGACGTTGAGCGAGACGCCGTGGAACGTCACCCATTTTCGCACGCGCACGCCGATGGCGCCGATCTTGTCCTCGCGGCCGCCTGCACGTGCGACCCAGATGCCGACGCGGCCCTCGCGCCGCTCGCCCTTGACGTTGAAGCGCGCCAGCGTGCGGATCAGCCACGCTTCCAGATCGCGCACGAAGCCGCGCACGTCGCCGCCGCGGCGCTTGAGGTCGAGCATCACATAGCCCACGCGCTGGCCCGGCCCGTGATAGGTGAACTGGCCGCCGCGCCCGGTCTTGAACACCGGAAAGCGCGCGTCGAGGAGATCGGCGTCCTTCGCGCTGGTGCCCGCGGTGTAGATCGGCGGATGCTCGACCAGCCAGACGAGCTCGCGCGCCGTCCCGTCCGCGATCGCCGCCGCGCGCGCCTCCATGAACGCCACGGCGCCGGGGTAGGGCGTGAGCCCCGGCGCGGCCTGCCAGTCCGGCATTAAGACATTCGAAACCATACCGGCGCGAGGATCGGGGCGGTCATTCATGGGTCCTTACATGTCCTCGAACGTCAACGGCGTCAAAGTCGAAATCTCAGTGGTGCTGGGCCGCTCGGTCATCCCGATGCACCAGCTGCTGCGCATGGGCCGCGGCGCCGTGATCGAGCTCGACTCCTCCCAGGACGATGCCGTCATCGTGCTCGCCAATGAAAGGCCCATCGCCAAGGGCGAGATCGTCATCCATGGCGACAAGATCGGCGTGTCGATCACCAGCCTGCTCACGGGCTATCAATAACACTTAGTTCGGTGTATTGAAAATAGTTCCCCACCTCATCCTTGCATTTTAGGGGTCGCGCTCGTACCTCTGCTGGGCAGCGGAGGATTTCGTGCTCCCACTCGCCATCGATCCCAGGACCGTCCGCGTCGGCCTCATCGGCGCCGGAGAGGGCTTGGCGCGCCGCCGGGCTTTCCTGACCGAATCCGGCGTGGAGACGCCCGAGCCGGGCCTCTGCGACGGCCTGCGGGTGCTCTTCGTGGCCGGTCTGGATAGAGAGCGCTCGGCGGTTCTCGCGGCCCAGGCGCGGGCACAGGGCGTGCTCGTCAATGTCGAGGACATCCCGGAGCTTTGCGATTTCCATGTCCCGGCCGTCGTCCGCCGTGGCGACCTGGCGTTGACAGTGTCAACAAATGGCCGCGCGCCCGGCTTGTCGCGGCTGCTGCGTGAGTGGCTGGCGCGCATCTTCGGTCCGGAGTGGACAGGCCGGCTGGACGAGGCCGCCCGGGCCCGCGAGGGCTGGCGCGCCGAGGGCCTGGCGCCATCCGAGGTGTCCGAACGCACCCGCGACCTCGCCGCCCGGCAAGGCTGGCTCCCATGAGCGCCACCGTCACCGTCATCGACCGCTCAAAGGGGCTCACGCCGCGCGCCTTCGACCGCGCCGGCACGGGCGCGAAGGATCCCGTGATCAAGGCGAGGCTGGCGCGCCTGCAGGCCGCCGCGGAGGGTCGCGACGCGGCGGGCATCATCGCGCTCGCGCTCAAGGAGGAGTTCGCGGACCGCACCGCCGTCGTGTCGTCCTTCGGCTCGGAATCGGCGGTGCTGCTGCATCTGGTAGCGCAGGCCGATCCGAATGCGCCGGTGCTGTTCATCAACACCGGCAAGCTGTTCGGCGAGACGCTGCGCTATCGCGACCGCCTGCAGGACGTGCTGGGACTCGGCGACATCCGCACGCTCGGCCCGCACCCCGCCGACCGCGCGGCACGCGATCCCGACGGCACGCTGTGGGCGCGCGACACCGATGCCTGCTGCGATTTCCGCAAGGTGATCCCGATCCGCCGCGCGCTGGAAGGTTTCGACGCGCAGATCACCGGCCGCAAGCGCTTCCAGACGCACGCTCGCGCGCAGATGCGCACGGTTGAATATTTCGAAGGCCGCTTCCGCTTCAATCCGCTCGCCGATTGGAGCCAGGCCGATCTCGAAGCCTATGTCGCGCGCCATGGCCTGCCGAAGCATCCGCTGGTCGACGACGGCTATCCCTCGATCGGCTGCATGCCGTGCACGCGCCGCGTCCACGCCGGCGAAGGCTACCGCGACGGCCGCTGGTCCGGCATGGACAAGGACGAGTGCGGGATACACGGGCTGGATGGCGAGGGGATTTAGCGACGAACCCATTGCACCTGGGTACAATGCATCGCTACTATTGTCATAATTGGGATTGGGGGCGTTCGTGAAATCGATGGCACTGTTCGCTCGCGCGGCGCTGACCGCGAGCGTTCTCTTTGCGTGCGCCGCTTGTGCGACGCAGTTCGATACCAAGAGCGCAGGCAGCGTTCGATCCATCGCCATAAAGCCGGTCGACGAACCATCGATCATCGCCGCGACCCAGTTCGTGTTGAGGGCAGACAGCTTCAAAATGAAGGGCCAGGACTTTGGCGACCTCATGGCCGCGCAGAATCTGCGCCTCGGCGCCGAGCTCAGGGCCCTAGTTGCCAAGGAACTAGACGCGGACGGGTACCAGGTGATCGATGATCCGACCGGCTCTGACGCTGTGCTCGAGTTGGAGATCACCGGCTTTCCACCGGTGAACCGGCCCGCTTACGCGGCTGCGGCCGCCAACTTCGAGCCGGAGTTCACGGTGTCCGCCAAACTCACGGGCGCGAAAGACAAGAAGACCTTATTCAGAAGAATCTACGTCTATCGAGACAATTCGATCTCGCCGATCGACGGGTCGCTGCTGATCCGGCCGGAGCAGAAATACGCATTCCCGTCAGCGCAAGCTCTCTTCGGGCACCCTGAGCTGGCTGCGGAGGGATTTCGTGCCGGGCTTTCCACAATTGCGAAATCCGTCGGCGACTCATTGAGAAAGCCATAAGACAGGAACTCTGGTGCGGTCGAGAGGACTCGAACCTCCACGCCTTGCGGCGCTACCACCTCAAGGTAGTGCGTCTACCAATTCCGCCACGACCGCATCTGAGGGACGCGCGGTTTAGCAAACCTTTTCCACCATGGGAAGCCCGCCCGATTCAGCCCTTGGGCAGGTCCTCCGGCAGCCGGATCACCATGCGGTAGCAGTGCAGCGAGAGGCTCAGGAACTCGTAGGCCGCGCCCCAGAGGTAGAGGCGGAAGCGGCGGAAGTTGAAGTCGCCGAAGCGGTCCACGAGAGCGTCCTTGTGCGCGTCGAAGTTCTTCGCCCATTGCACGAAGGTGAGATAGTAGCTGTAGGTGTCGTTGAAGATCTCGTCCACCTGCATCGGCGTCTTGGCGAGCTTGTTGAGGAAGTCGTCGAGCACCAGGAACGAGTGGTTGCCGGGATAGATGTACTTCACCATGAACGACGACAGCTCGTATTTCTTGATGCAGGCGCTGCCGTCGAGGAAGATGCGGCCGCCGGGCTTGAGCAGCGTCTGGAACTTCTGAAGCACGCGCAGATAATCGGGCAGGTGCTCGATCACGCCCATGATCACGATCGCGTCGTATTTCACGCCCGGCGAATATTCGAACAGGTCGGATTCGACCAGCTCCCAGTCGTGGCCGAGCTTCTTGCCCTTCTCGGTCAGGAAGCGGATCGACTCCTTGGAGATCGAGATGCCGGTGCATTTGATGCCGCGTGCCGCGGCGTATTGGAACCACGCGCCCCAGCCGGGCCCGACCTCGAGGATGTGGTCGCCGGGCTTCAGCTTCAGCTTCTCATAGGCGTAGTCGAATTTGCGCGTCGTGGCCGTCTCGAGCGTCTCGTCGTCGCGCTCGTAGACGCCCTGCGTGTAGGCGGGCGTCTTGGGGTCGAGGAAGGCGAGGAAGAAATCGGAATCGATATCGTAATGTGAGCTGATCGCCTTCTTGTTGGTGTGCACCTGGCCGAAGAGCAGGGGCTGGAGAAAGCGCCAGGCTTCGGTCAGGAGATGGAAGTCGCCCATCGCGCCGCGCAACTCGAAGGGCTTGAGCATGTCGCCGTCGAGGTCGACGTCGCCCGCCAGATACGCGTCCGCGATACGGCCCTCGTCGAGGCTGGCGACCGCGCGCAGCCCGTTCTTGTTGTTGATGGTCAGCCGGAAAGCCGGCGTGCCGTGGCCGAAGCGCTGGATGGCGCCGTCCGGCATCACGACCTCGAACGGCGAGGGCACGTTGGAATACTTCGCCGCGAAGCGGCCGAGCAGGGAATTCGCCGGGGGCGCGGTCGCCACGGCGGCATCGCCGGGCTCGTTCAGGATATCGGTCATGACGTCTTCTCCTCAGGCCGGGCCGGTGGCGGTCCGGTAGATCGCTCCTTTTCACTGTAAAGGGCAGGGGAAAGCTTGTCATGTACATAGGTTTAACGGCCGCGCGGGCTTCTATAGGATCGCGGCGCAAGCGCACGGACCCCAGTATGATCCCCAATTCCTACCCCTCCCTCGACCACGGCTTGGGCGACACCGCCGACATGCTGCGCGATACGGTGCGCAGCTTCTCCGACGACCATCTGGCGCCGCGCGCCGAGGAGATCGACAAGTCCAACACCTTCCCCCGCGACCTATGGCCCAAGATGGGCGAATTGGGGCTGCACGGCATAACGGTCGAGGAGGAATATGGCGGCTCGGGGCTGGGCTATCTCGAGCACGTCGTGGCCATGGAGGAGGTGAGCCGCGGCTCGGCCTCGGTGGGGCTGTCCTATGGCGCGCACTCCAACCTCTGCGTCAACCAGATCCGCCGCAACGGCAGCGAGGCGCAGAAGCGCAAATACCTGCCCAAGCTGATCTCGGGCGAGCATGTCGGCGCGCTCGCTATGAGCGAGACGGGCTCGGGCTCGGACGTCGTGTCGATGAGGCTGCGCGCCGACAAGCGCGGTGACCGTTATGTGCTGAACGGCACCAAGATGTGGATCACCAACGGTCCCATCGCCGACACGCTGGTCGTCTATGCCAGGACCGATCCGCAGGCGGGGCCGCGCGGCATCACCGCCTTCCTCGTCGAGAAGGGGATGAAGGGGTTCTCGACCGCCCAGAAGCTCGACAAGCTCGGCATGCGCGGCAGCGACACGGGCGAGCTCGTCTTCGAGGATTGCGAAGTACCGGAGGAGAACGTCATGGGCCGCGAGGGCGGCGGCGTGAACGTGCTGATGAGCGGGCTCGACTACGAGCGCGCGGTGCTGGCGGCGGGCAGCGTCGGCATCATGCAGGCCTGCATGGACGTGGTGCTGCCTTATGTGCACGAGCGCAAGCAGTTCGGCGCGCCGATCGGCTCGTTCCAGCTCATGCAGGGCAAGATCGCCGACATGTATGTGACGCTGTCGGCGGCGCGCGCCTATGTCTACAACGTCGCGCGCGCCTGCGACCGCGGCCAGACCGCGCGCAAGGACGCCGCCGGCGCGATCCTCTATGCCGCCGAAGCCGCGACGCGCATGGCGCTGGACGCGATCCAGTGCCTGGGCGGCAACGGCTACATCAACGATTACCCGACGGGCCGCCTGCTGCGCGACGCCAAGCTCTACGAGATCGGCGCCGGCACGAGCGAGATCAGGCGCTGGCTCATCGGGCGGGAGTTGTATGAGGAGACGGGTTGATCACTCCCATTCCTTCGGCGGGTACAGCCGCGATGTATGGAAAATGTGCAGGATCGTGACCTGCCCGATATCCTCGTTGACGTCGTAGAACGCAATGTAGGGGATGTCGGCGAAGACGAATTCACGTAAGCCGGGACCGCGGCCGGTGCGACCGATATATGGTCGGCGTGCCAAAAGCTCGCTGGCGGCAAAGATACGATCCTTCACGCGCTCGGCGGCTGTTCGATTGCGCTCGGCAATATAGGTTCGAATTTCGTCGAGTTCGAAGAGCGCGGCGCGTGACCATTCCAGCCGCATTTGGCCTCAAGCTTTTTTTGTTGCTCGAGGCGAAGGCATCGGAAGTTCGGTTTCGGTTCCCCAGCTCCTGAGCCATCTCATGACGTCTTCGTTTGGTATCGTCGGCTCACCCGCCCTAACCGCGTCGCGCGTCTGTTTGATCAGCGCCAAGTCCTGCGCTTGGACCTCCAAGTAGCTCTCGATCGCGATGGCCGCCAGCGAGGATTTAGAGCGCCTGACTTGCTGCGCATGGCGCTCAAGCTTGTCGGAGAGCTTGCGCTCGATTCTCAGGGATATGGTGACGTCTTTGGTCATGTCTACGATCCTGAACGCACTACAATGTAATACATTGTACGACGAACGCGGAACGCAGTCCAGACGGGTCTTTACGCCCCCGTCGACACCAGCTGCAGCACGCTGTTCCTGGCGATGATGCCGACGAGCTTTCTGTTGCGGTTGGCGTGGTAGACGACGAGGCCGTGCATCGGGTCGTCGTTCCAGGTTTTCTTGGCCGCTTCGTGGATCGTGTCGGCGTCGGAGATCAGGTCCTGGGTCGCCATGCCGCCCATGGCACGCAGGCGCGTGCTCTTGGACGGATCGTCGAACACCTCGACGATGTTCTTGACGATCTTGGTCTCGGCGTTGTCGCCGGTGAAGTCCTTCACGGCGCTCGCCCACGGGATATAGCCCATGAACTCGTCATGCTCGTTGACCAGGATCACGTGCTCGGACTTGGTGAAGTCCTTCAGCTTCCCGAAAAGCTCCTTGAGGATGACGGGGTTGAACACCGGGCCACCCTTCTTGGCCTTCTTGATGGTGAGCACGATCTTGCGCTCGGCGTTCTCCGCCGGGTTCTTGAAGATGCGCTCGTTGCGCACAAGCAGGATGTCGGCGGGCAGGCCGGGGCGCACGAGCACGGGAAGCGCTGCAGCTTCCTTGAACGGCACGATGAAGCGCCAGACGGGGTCCTCGCTCAGCCGCGTCGCCTGATAGGCGTGGCCGCCGACAGGCCGGCCGAAGAGGCTGACCGCGACCAGCGCCACCGAGCAGCTTGCCGCGAGCACCGCGGCCATCGCCGCCATGACGCTCAGATCGAGCGGATGGCCCAGATACCGCGCGCCATACCACGTGCCCGGCAGCACGAGCACCACTGCGAGCACGCTCAGGACCGCGACCGCGATCTTGTTCATTCCACCACCCCCGCCGATGGCCGCTTGGCCGTCCGCATCGATTGATGATAACCCAGGACATCGAACGGGTCACCTAGGCTTAATGGGCCGTTAACCTCACGAATCAGGCGGATATCATGGAAGCTTCAGACATCGTCATCCTTTCCGGCGCGCGCACCCCGATGGGGTCTTTCCAGGGCGAGCTGGCGTCGCTGACCGCGCCGCAGCTGGGCGCAGGCGCGATCGCCGCGGCCGTGGCCCGCGCCGGCCTCAAGCCCGCCGACATCGGCGAGACGCTGATGGGCAACGTTCTGCCGGCGGGCGTCGGCCAGGCGCCGGCGCGCCAGGCGTCGCGGATGGCGAGCCTGCCCGACAACGTCCCATGCACGACGATCTCCAAAGTCTGCGGCTCCGGAATGAAGGCGATCATGATCGGCGCCGACCAGGTAGCGCTCGGCCGCGCCGACATCGTGGTCGCGGGCGGCATGGAGTCGATGACGAACTCGCCCTACCTGCTGCCCAAGGCGCGGGGCGGCTATCGCCTCGGCCATGGCGAGATCAAGGACCACATGTTCCTCGACGGCCTCGAGGACGCCTATGAGCACCGGCTGATGGGCACCTACGCCGAAGAGGCGGCGCGGCACTATCAGTTCACGCGCGAGCAGCAGGATGCCTATGCCACGCAGTCGCTGATGCGCGCCAAGCTCGCCCAGGGCAACGGCGCGTTCAAAGGCGAGATCGTCGGCGTGCGCATCGGCACCAAGGGCGGCGAGACTGAAGTGATGCAGGACGAGACCGCGCGCAAGGCGGACCCTGCGAAGATCCCCACCCTCAAGCCCGCCTTCGCCAAGGACGGCACGGTGACGGCGGCGAACTCGTCGTCGATCTCCGACGGTGCCGCGGCGCTGGTCGTCACGCGCGGCGACATCGCCCAGGCGCGCGGCCTCAAGCCCGTCGCGCGCATCGTGGCGCAGGCGAGCCACGCGGCCGAGCCCAAATGGTTCACCACCGCGCCGGTCGGCGCGATCGAGAAGGTGCTCAAGCTCGCGGGCTGGAAGAAGGACGAGGTCGACCTGTTCGAGATCAACGAGGCGTTCGCCTGCGTCGCGATGATCGCGATGCGCGACCTCGGCCTCGACCACGCGAAGGTCAACGTCAACGGCGGCGCCTGCGCGCTCGGCCATCCCATCGGCGCGAGCGGCGCACGGATCGTGGTGACGCTGCTCAACGCGCTCAAGACGCGCGGCCTGAAGCGCGGCGTGGCGTCGCTGTGCATCGGCGGCGGCGAAGCGACGGCCCTGGCGGTGGAACTTATCGGGTGAAGATCATATAGAGTCGCGTTTAAAGTAATAATTTCAACTAGAGTTAGATTATCCGATCATATACAATCGGTGTTCCGGTTGTTGTGAACTTTAACGAAAGGAGATTAGGCGATGGCAACTACTCATAGATCAAAGCACAAAAGTGGCGGCAGATGGACAGAAAGCACGACCACGAAATTCAAAGACGGTTCGTCTAAGACGGTGCGGAAAGACATCACTGATCGCAATCTCCTCGGTGGCGACAAGTGGAAGAGCACCACGCGGACCAATAAATACGGCAATTCCACCACGAAGTATCGCTAACCATTCTGAGGTGGGCGATTGCCGAGTGGGGATGGATGGGACGCGACTTCGCGGCGCGCCTCAGCATAACATGCTTCCGCAGTGGGCACGTCATCCTGAGACGCGAGCTAAGCGAGCCTCGAAGGGCGACGTGCCGTTTGCTTCTGAACGAAGGGGGCGAGCGTCATGAGCACAAGGATCTGGTCATCCCTTGCAACAAATATTTAGGCGAGGTTCAATCTGACGGTCGTGTGTGGTCGAATATCAACAACAAGTATACGGGCGAGATCCAGTCTGGAGGGCGAGTCTGGTCCTCCGTCTCCAACAAATATGTCGGTGAAGTTCAATCGAGCGGCAGGGTCTGGTCTAATCTTGGCAACAAGTACATAGGCGAAATCCAGTCGGACGGACGCATCTGGTCCACGTCATCCGATAAATATTTTGGAGAAACGCAGCCCGCCACATCGTGAACACGGCGGAGCGGCTTTGTTGTTGCTTTTCTGAAATGACCGCTCGCAAAATTTTCCGCCTACGCTCCCTGAAGCGACGATGTAGTAGTTAGCTTGGCCGTCATCCCGGGCCGGTATAATGCCGGCCGATCACGCTGCGAAATAGCCGGGCTGGCCGATGTCGGCGAGGAGGCCGATCTCACGGGGCTTCCAGCCCAGCCATTGTTGCGTCAGCGCGCTCGACGCGGGCGCGTCGATCATGGCGAACATCGCGAGCCAGCCGAAATGGTCTGGCGCCTCTTCCGGCGTTATCGAGACCACCGGCACATTCAGTTGGCGGCCCAGCACCTGCGCGATGTCACGCATCGGCACGCCTTCGTCGGCGATTGCGTGATAAGCCGCGCCCGCGAGGCCTTTTTCCAGCGCGAGCCTGTAAAGACGCGCGACATCCAGCCGGTGCCCCGCCGCCCAGCGATTGCCGCCGTCACCGATATAGGCGGACACGCCTTTCTCGCGCGCGATGTTCAGCGCAAATTCGAGCAGGCCGCATTTGCCTTCGCCGCCATGCACCTGGGGCAGACGCACCGCCATTGCGCGCACGCCGCGCCCTGTAAACGCGAACGCCGCCGCTTCGGAGACGCGGGGCACGCCGTCGGCGTGGGCGGGATCCTCTTCCGTCGAAAGGCGCCCCGGCGTCAGCAGCGCCACGCCGGAGGTAACGATGAATGGCTTGTCCGTGCCCTCCAGCACGCTTCCCATCGCCTCGATGGCGCGCTTGTCGATCTGACCGTTCTCCGCAAATCTCGAGAAATCGTGGATGAAGCCCAGATGGATCACGCCGTCCGCCGCCGCGGCACCTTGCTTCAGGCTGTCGAGGTCCTCGAGCGAACCCGGATGGACGTCCGCGCCCATCGCGGCGAGCGTGCTCGCGTTCGCTTCCGAGCGCGAAAGCCCGGTCACCTTATGACCGGCCCTGATAAGCTCCGGCACGGTGGCCCGGCCGATGAATCCGGTGGCGCCGGTGACGAAAACGCGCATAGTTCGAGATCCTTGCGTCCTGCAAGAACACTCTAGCCTGATTACTCTCGCGAGAGCAATGGATCCGAAATGTCCTCGATCCGCCTGTTCATCCTGTCTTCTTTCGCCGATTTCGGCCCGATGCACGGCCATCTGCTGCGCTCCATCGCCGAACGCATGCAGGTGCCGCTGTGGACGGACATCTCCGTCGGCGCCGTCTATGGCGCGATGAAGCGGCTCGCGTCCGAGGAGCTGCTCGAGGAACAGGGCCGCGAGCGCGAGGGCAACCGCCCGACGCGCCAGATCTATGAGATCACCGAGGAAGGCCGCCGCGTGCTGGCCCGGCTTCGGCGCGAGGGCCTGAGCGAAGTGTGGTTCAAGCCCGATCCCTTCGATCTAGCGCTGACGCGCATGGATGCGAAGACCCAGAAGATGTTTCCGGCGATCGTTGCCGCGCGGCTGGAGGCGGTGCGTGCCATGCTGGCGGAGCGCAAGCGCAAGAACGCCGAATATCGCGCGCATGTCGGTCCGGCGAAGCTGTGGGCGCTGCGTCACGGCGAATACCGGCTCGAAGCGGAGGTTTCCTATCTAAGCGATCTTCTGAAGGCCGCGCCCGGCATCGCCGCCGAAAAGCGTGGCGGGGCGAAGTAGGCTGGATGTGCGGGACATGATTTGGCAGAGTGCTCCGCGATGATCGCGCTCAAGTTCCTCTGGTCTGCGATGCTGCTCGGCATAGGCGCCGTGCAGGTGACGCCCGAAGTTGCCCCCGATCCGAAAGCGGCGGAGAATGCAGCAACCAACCGGGAAGCGTGGCAAGCCAGTCTTCGTAACGAAGATGCCGCCCTGAAGCTTCTGCGCTCGGCGTTCAAACAGACCGGAACGGGCGGCCGTGTGTACTACAGCGCGGATAAATGCCGGGGCGGGACCGACGTCATTCCGTTTCCGGTGCTGCGCGTGCATTTGCCCGACTCGAAATACGCCGGTCTTTCGACCGTGCAGCAGATGTTCGCGGACGATCCGCGGGTCGCGGTGAGCCAGGGCCCGAGCGGCCTCATCGATATCAGGATCGGAGAGGTGCCCGACGCGTTCCTTCGTACGCGGATCGCACGCATCGAATTCGACCCGGACGAGCGTTTCAGCGAGGAGCTGGCACTGGGCCCGATCATGCAGGCGAAAGCGGTCGTGGCGGTCGCGCATAAACTGAACCTCGGCCAACCGATACGGTACGAGAGCATCCTCTCCTCCGGGCCGATGCCGGGCCTTCCGCATCTTCCGCGCGCGTTGAAAGACATCACGCTCGACGAGGCGTTGGATCAGGTGGCCAAGACTTTCAGCGGAATTGTCGTCTTCGGGTATTGCGCCGATAAACGCCTTTACGAGGTCGACTTCACCGGCGGTTATAACTATGACGACGGCCAGCCAACTATCTGGGGCCAGTCGAAATAAGATGTCCGCAATCAAGTCCTCCATCTCTACCAACGCGCCCGCCTTCAAAGCCAACGCCGAGGCGATGGGCAGGCTCACGGCCGAGCTGAGGGAGCGCATGGCCACAGCCGCGCTGGGCGGCGACGAGCGGTCGCGCAAGCGGCACACCGAGCGCGGCAAGCTTCTGCCGCGCGACCGTGTGGAAGGGCTGCTCGATCCCGGATCGCCGTTCCTGGAGCTGTCGCCGCTGGCCGCGAACGGGATGTATGACGGCGACATCCATGCGGCGGGCATCATCACCGGCATCGGTCGCGTCGAGGGGCGCGAATGCGTGATCGTCTGCAACGACGCGACGATCAAGGGCGGCACCTATTATCCGATCATGGTCAAGAAGCATCTGCGCGCGCAGGAGATCGCGCGCGAGAACCGGCTGCCCTGCATCTATCTCGTCGACAGCGGCGGCGCGAACCTGCCCAACCAGGCGGAGATATTCCCCGACCGCGAGCATTTCGGGCGCATCTTCTACAACCAGGCGACCTTGTCTTCGCAAGGCATCGCGCAGATCGCCTCGGTGATGGGCTCGTGCACCGCGGGCGGCGCCTATGTGCCGGCGATGAGCGACGAGACGGTGATCGTCAAAGGGCAGGGCACGATCTTCCTCGGCGGCCCCCCGCTGGTGAAGGCCGCGACCGGCGAGGTGGTGAGCGCCGAGGATCTGGGCGGCGCCGACGTGCATACGCGCATCTCCGGCGTCGCGGACTATCTCGCCAATGACGACAGCCACGCGCTCGCCATCGTGCGGCGCATCGTGGCGGGGCTGAACCACGCCAAGCAGCCCGACATCCCGATCGCCGCGCCGCGCGCGCCGCTCTATGCGGCGTCGGAGCTAGACGGCATCGTGCCGCCGTCGCTTACCCAGCAATACGACGTGCGCGAGGTGATCGCGCGCCTCGTCGACGGCTCGGAGCTCGACGAGTTCAAGCAGCGCTACGGCGCGACGGTCGTCACCGGCTTTGCGCGCGTGGAAGGCATGCCGGTGGGCATCATCGCCAACAACGGCATCCTGTTCAGCGAGAGCGCGCAGAAAGCCGCCCATTTCATCGAGCTGTGCTGCCAGCGCCGCGTGCCGCTCCTGTTCCTGCAGAACATCTCGGGTTTCATGGTGGGCCGCAAATACGAGAACGGCGGCATCGCCAAGGACGGCGCCAAGATGGTGACCGCCGTCGCCTGTGCAGCTGTGCCCAAGATCACGCTCATCATCGGCGGCAGCTACGGCGCGGGCAATTACGGCATGTGCGGCCGCGCCTACGGCCCGCGCTTTCTTTTCACCTGGCCGAACTCGCGCATCTCCGTGATGGGCGGCGAGCAAGCCGCGAGCGTGCTGGCCGCCGTCCACCGCGACGCCGAGAAATGGACACCGGAACAGGCCGAAGCCTTCAAGGCCCCCATCCGCGCGAAATACGAGGAAGAGGGCAATCCCTACCACGCCACCGCGCGGCTCTGGGACGACGGCATCATCGCGCCGAGCGACACGCGGCGCGTGCTGGCGCTCGCGCTGAGTGCGTGCCTGAATGCGCCGATCCCGGAGACGAAGTTCGGCGTGTTCAGGATGTGATCGTGGCTCAGCTATTTCCAAGGGAAGTGTCGTGACCCTTTCCGATCTTGCCAATATCGGCAGTTTCGTCAGCGGCATTGCCGTGGTGGTCTCGTTGATCTATCTCGCCTTGCAGGTTCGGCATGCGCAAAGAACGCAGCGCGCACTGATGCACCAGGCGCGCACGGAGCGCGTGATCAACGCCGCGCTTACGTCGATGCAGACCGAGATCGCCGATACCGTGACGAAGATCGTCAACAGCAATGAACTTTCATCGCGGGAAATGTTGCAGACCTACTACTATATGCGGATACAGGTTGCCGTGGTCGAAGATGCGCTATGGCAATACGATGCCGGATTTCTCGATCAGGAATCGCTCGATACGGCGGTTCTGAACCTGCAACGCGTGATGCTGTTTCCAGCCGTCAGAGCCGCGTGGTTGATGCTTCGGCCGCAACTCGCGCCTGTCGTGCGTGATCGCCTCGACAAGCTCGTCGCCGGATCTCTGACGGCCGAGCCATGGGATTGGGATGCGGACTACAAGAAGGCGCACGCTCAGGCGAAGGTGAGTTCATGATCTCCGGCGGCGCCGTCGGTGATATGAAGTTCGGCGTGTTCCGGATGTAAGGAGCCCTACGATGCGCAGCTTTCTATTGGCAGCGACGCTGGCGCTGCTTCCGCTTGCCGCGCAATCCGCGCCGCTGTCACCGGAGCAGAAAGCCGCGATCGACGACAGCGTGCAGGAATGGATGGCTCGGACGGGCGCGCCGTCGGTCTCTATCGCGGTCGTCAGCGGAAGCGAGATCGCCTATGCGAAGGCCTATGGCTTTTCCCGGCTTCCCGACCGGCGCGCCACGACGGATACGCGCTATGAGATCGGCAGCGTCCTCAAGCAGTTCATCGCCGCCGCGGTGCTGAGGCTCCAGGAGGACGGCAAGCTCACCCTGGACGACAAAGTGTCGAAGTATTTCCCCGAGTTCACGCGCGCCGGCGACATCACCATACGCGAGCTGTTGAGTCATACCTCCGGCTATCCCGACGACACGCCGCAGGACTTCTTCACGCCCGCGATGGCGAAGCCCCACGATGTGCGCGAATGGGCGATGAAACCGCTGACGTTCGAGCCGGGCACCGACGACCAGTACTCGAGCACCGGCTTCAAGATCGCGACCAAGATCGTCGAGAAGGTGTCGGGTATGCCGATGATGGCGTTCCTGCAGTCTCGCATCTTTGGCCCGCTCAAGATGACTCCCGTGGACGAGCCCAGTGCGGCACCCCTGCCGGAAGGCGATGCGGAAGGATATCTGCGCTATGCCGAAGGGCCGATACGAAAGGCCCCGCAGATGGGGCCCGGCTGGCTCTATACGTCGGGCGCGGTTGCGATGAGCGCGAGCGATCTCGCGCGCTGGGATATCAGCCTGATGGACCGTTCGCTGCTCAAGCCGGCATCCTACGACGCGCTCTACACATCGACAAAATTGAAGAACGGCGCCGACACGGGCTACAGCCTGGGACTTGCCGTGTGGGAGAACCATGGCCGCCTCGGCATGGCGCATGACGGCGGGATGCCGGGGGAAAACTCGGAAAACAGACTGTGGCCGTCGGAGAAGACCGCTATTGCCGTGCTGACCAACAACTCATGGGCTAAGGCGAGCGAGGTCACGAACAGGATCGCCAATGTGGTCCTGCCGCCCATCGCCATCGAGGCCAAGGCACGTGCCGTCTTCAGCGCCTTTCAAAAGGGCGCGATCGATCGCACGATGTTCACCGACAATGCCAATGCCTTCCTGACACCCGCGGTTCTCGCGGACCAGAAGGCCGGGCTGGCGAAGCTCGGGCCGGTGCGGACGTTCTCGTTCGAAGGGGAATACGACCGCGGCGGGTTTCACGTGCTGAACTGGGGGATCGTCACGTCCAAGGCAACGCTCAAGGTCACCGAGTTTCGCGACTCCGGCGGAAAGATCGAGCAGTTCGTCATCATCAAGGCGGAGTAGTCAGCCCCACGGACCATGCTGATGCGGGGCATCGACAGTTGGCGCGGCCCCATCCGTCGCTAATTTATCCGGCACATGCCCGCCAAGCTGTTCCAGCACGGCGATGCGTTTGGCGATCGGCGGGTGGGTGTCGAAGAGTTGGGCCAGCGCGGAACTTGAGGGCGGTGCTTCGATGAACATCTGGCGGACTTCGCTCGACACATGGGGCACGTCGGGGTTCTGTGAGATCTTCATCAGGGCGGAGATCAGCGCGTCGGGGTTCTTGGTCAGGTCCACCGAGCCGGCATCCGCTTGGTATTCGCGCCGCCGCGAGATCGCGAAGCGCAGGACCAGCGCCAGCCCGTAGCCGATGGCGGATGCGACGGCCGCGACCAGGAGGAAGATCATCACGCCGCCGCCGTCCTTGCCGCGCCGGCGCGTGAAGGCCGCGACGCGGATGCTGCGCCACAGGAGCTGCGTCAGGAACGAGACCATGCCGACGAAGACGATGGTGACGATCAAAAGCCGCGTGTCGCGCTCCATGATGTGGGTGAGCTCATGGGCGAGCACGGCTTCGAGCTCGTCGCGGTTCAGCACGGCCAGGAGCCCGCTCGTCACCGTGATCGCATAGCTGCGCTCGTCGATGCCGCTGGCATAGGCGTTCATCGCGTCGGTCTCGACGATGTAGAGCCTGGGCACTTTGAGGCCGCGGCTGATGCAGAGGTTTTCGACGAGATTGTAGAGCTCCGGCTGCTCCTGGCGCGTCACGGCCTGCGCGCCGGTGGCGCTGTGGATGATCGCATCGTTGAAGAAATACCCGATCAGCACCCATACCGCGGCGATGCCGAGCACGATCGGCCAATAGGCATAGACCGCCGACAGCGCGAGGTCGGCCGCGCTGCCCGTGCCCAGCACGGGGTCGAGGTCGAGCGTGTAGAACATCTCGCGCGGCCCGGCGAACATGCCGCCGAAGAAGAATATCCCGCCCATGAGCGCGAGCAGCAGGAACGGAAACGCGAGCAGCAGGACCGTGGACTTGATGTTGTTGTCCTGCCGGTAGGTCGTGAGGCCGAGCAGCGCCACGGATCAGGCGCCGAAGTTCACTTTGGGTGCGTTCCTGGTCTCGGCGCGCTCGTCCGTGGTCAGCTCGAACATCTCCGCCGGCGTGAAGCCGAACGGCCCCGCGATCAGCACCGCCGGGAATTGCTGGATGGCCGAATTGTATTCCGCGACCGCGTTGTTGAGGAACCGGCGCGCGGCGGCGATCTTGTTCTCGAGATCGCCGAGCTCGTCCTGCAGCTTGAGGAAGTTTTGGTTGGCCTTGAGCTCGGGATAGTTCTCCGCCACCGCCAGCAGGTTGCCCAGCGCGCCGGACAGCGCGCCCTCGGCCGCGCTCTTCTCCGCAACGCCGGTCGCGTGCATCGCCGTGGCGCGGGCCTGCGTCACCTGCGTGAAGACGGTGCTTTCGTGCGCGGCATAGCCCTTGACGGTCTCCACCAGGTTCGGGACCAGGTCCTGACGCTGCTTGAGCTGCACGTCGATGTCGGCGAAGGCGCGCTTCCATGCCTGGCGCAGCGTCACGAGCCGGTTGTAGGCGAAGATCGCCAACAGCAGGACGATGACGACAAGGCCGATCAGCAAAAAGATCATGCGGTGACTGGCTCCTCTTCGGGCGGGACGCGGGATAGACTATACGATGCCCGATCAGCGTCCAGGCCCGGCCACGCGGCCGCCCAGCAGCGTGCAGGGCAGGGCGCTGACGGTGAGCGCGACCGGATACCAGTGCGTGCCCAGATGCCACATAAGGATCGCGCCGGCGAGGGCGAAAGCGGTGCCGATGGCGCCCAGGATCAGCGCGTGCAGCATCGCGCGCGCGGGCGCCAAACGCGCGGTGATGTACCCGGCCAGCACCGCGTAGACGCAACGATAGAACGTCGCCACAACGAGCATCTCGGTCGAGAACGCATTGTATCGGTCGAGCGGCGGGAAGTAGTGCAGGCCCACCATCGCCTGATCCGAGACCATCGACAGGACGACGACCGCCATCAATCCCGCCGCGATCGCCGGAACGCTTCGCACGATGCTCATGCCGTCCCCCTCGCGGGGGAGCGTAGCCGTCATCTCCTGAGCAGCACAATCCCGGCGACGATGGCCCACAGCGACGTCGCGGCGATGGCGCCCATCAGGACGAAGGGGTTCATCGCGCCGGCCGTCGCGGCGAGGCCAGCGAACGCGGCGCCGCCGAGGACGAGGCCCAGCACGCCCGCGACGCGCGAGATGCCGCTCGCGGTCAGCGCCCAGCCCCACGACGCGATCGCGGTGGACTGGAAGGCCAGCCCGATGGGCATCAGCAATCCGATCAGCGTGCCGACGAGGCGGAAAAGGCTCTTGGCGAAATCGATCTTGTCGGGCTCGCCCAGATAGCGCGCCGCCAGCGCCGGCGTGACCAGGCCGTCCAGCACCATCGACGCCGAGAGGAACGCCGCGCCGAACGCGAAGAACACCAGCCCCGCGACCGCGGCGATGCGCGTCCACCCGATCCGCGCCGACAGTGCCGTAAAGCATACCGTCTGCAGCGCCAGCACGACGATGAAGCCGCCATGCACGATGGTATCCGTGGTCCGGCCGGCGGCTTCGTTGCGCAGGACGTCGGCGAACGTCTTCGCCGCGTCATCGGGATGGATCGCGAGCAGCGTGACGGCGGCGATGCCGGTCGCGATGGCGAGAAGGCCGGCGCCGCGTCCGGGTGCTGCGTCTGTGCCGATGGTCATCGAATCCGCTCCTGGACAACATGCCGCTTCTATCCAGTTCCGGACTCGCGTTGCCGGGCTTGGGGCGCTTCCCGTCCGTTTTTGGACACTCGCCGCGAAATGTCCCGGACGGGGTTGGCGCAGGCGCCACGAACGCGCATGTTCGGCGACGTGCTTTCAGGAGAGCGTGAGCATCATGGCCGCACGAAAGCCCGACCGCCGCGCCGAACGCTCGCGCACGGCGCTGATGTCGGCCTTCGTCGAGATATTGCTCGGCGAAGGCTACGAGGCGGTTACCGTCGAGCGCGTTGCCGAGCGCGCCAATGTCGGGCGTTCGACCTTCTACATGCACTACACGGGCAAGGAAGACATATTGCGCCAGAGCCTGACGCGCCCGTCGTCGCATCTGGCGGTGCTCGTGGGCCGTGACGTCGAGCCCGCGGCGCTGATCGCGATCCTCGAGCATTTCCGCGAGCAGAAGAAGCTCAACCGCGTCTTCCTCAACTGGCCGATCCGGCCGATCTGGGTGAAGTGCCTGGCCGGCATGATCGAGCCCAGGCTGGCGCAGGTCTCGCGTCTCGCGCGCGCCCGGCCCGCGCTGCCCTTGGCCCTGATCGCGCTGCAGCTCGCCGAGGCGCAGGTCGCGCTCGTCGCGCACTGGCTGCTCGGCAACGCCGCGTGCAAGAGCGAGGCGGTCGCCGAAGTGCTGGTCGCAGAGACGCGCGCGCTGGTGGCGGCGCTGCTGCGGCTGAAGGCGGATAGCCTGCCGGTCATTCCCAACGAGAAGGTCCGCCCATGATCGTCGTCACCGGCGTCGTCACCGCCAAACCCGAGACCGTCGCCGGGCTGACGCAGGCCGCGCGCGAGCACGTGCATCGCTCGCGCGGCGAGCCCGGCTGCGTCAGCCATCACGTCGCCGTCGACGCCGACGATCCCTTGACGCTGCATTTCATCGAGCGCTGGGAGAACGCGGAGGCGCTGAAAGCGCATTTCGCGGTGCCGGAGTCGCGCGCCTTCTGGCGCCGGCTGAAAGAGCTCGCCGCCGACCCCGGCCACATGCAGGTCTATGAGGCGGAGCGGATCAGGATATGAACGGATTGCGCACGGTGAGCCCTTCGATCCGCTGACCATGCTGGAGGTCTTCGGTATAAAACACGGTACAGCTGGCCCGTACCGCTGCCGCGACGAGCATCGAATCGTAAGTCGTAAATTTATAGCGTTCGGCGATATCCAGGCCGAGATCGTGAGTTTCGATGTCGACTGGTACGACTTGGCAGACCGAGCGCACGGCCGAGAGGGCTTTACGGATTTCACCGATCGTCTTCTTGAGCTTGCGCGAGGACACCCAGGCGAATTCGTTCAACACCTGAACGCTGATCGTGCCGCCACCGCTCATCAGCTTTTCGGCCATCTCTGCTTTGGCGTCGTCTTCCGATACGACATAGATGAGCATATTCGAATCGAAGAATGCACCGGTGTTCATTCGTCGCGCTCGCGATCATAGATTTCTTCGCGATTGAATTTGAAGCCGGCGGGCACCCAACCACGCAACTTGCGCAATTCCGCCAGCGCTTCTTCCCGCGTCATCGCGCGTCTGACCTCGAATGTGCGTTTGTTCGTCGGGACGACTTCGACCTCATCGCCTTCTTTCAGCTCGAGTTGGTCCACCACGGCCTTAGGAAGGCGGACGGCGAGGCTGTTGCCCCATTTGGAGATCTGCATGACATCCTCCAGATATACGGGAGTGTAATGTATATCATTCCCGAGAGATGTATATCCTGTTCAAACCTCCGTGCGGAAGCGAACAAATGCCATATTCGCGCGTTTACCTGCTGATGGTTAACGCCTCGGGAGGGTTCGATGGACCATGTTTCGCTCTATCTGCATGATATCCTTGATTTTTTCCGCGACGGCTTCAGGGAGGGCTTCCAGCATGTTAACGGTGTGCTGGGCCTGATGATCGCGCTCTATTTCGCCTACCAGATGGCCGACTGGAAGAAAATCTGGGCGATCGCGCTCGGCGCCACGATCACCCATCTGGTCGCGGTGATCATGATCCCGTTCCTGGCCAATGAGGGCACGCTGCAGCTTCCCCACGATCTCCTGGAACTTTCCTATTGGAAGACGGCGGCGGCGCTGTATCTAGGCTATGTCGTGGTCGTCGCGGTGCTCTTCGCGCTCAAGACGCAGTTCCTGGCCAAGGGCGGCGAGGCGCACGCGCATCACTGACGGCCAAGCGGAAAGAGCGGGAGGAAGAGATGGACCTGATCAATGCCTGGTGGGCGATCATCCGTGACGGCGTCCACCATATCCAGCCGGTCCAGTTCGTCATCATCGGGCTGATCTTCGGCTGGATGGCGAGCAGCGTCGGCGCGGTTGTGTTCGGGTCGCTGGCGGCGTCGGTGCTCTATATCGCCGTCGACCGGCTGTGGCCGGTGGTCTTCCAGCACCAGACCTTCGCCATGCCGGCGTTCAACACGGAGTTCTGGCACTTCTTCCTGTCGCTCTATTTCGCGTTCCTGGTGATCGTGGCGGTCGTCTACATCGTCAAGCAGATCGTCGAGAGCATACGGGGATAGCGTCCGGGCGCGGGACGGATTAAAGCTCTGCGCCCATGAGCGAGCAGCTTCCGGACCCGCAGTTCCGCGTCTATTTCAATCCCGGCCCGCGCCTGCGCGGCATCGGCTGCGCGGGCTGCCTGCTTGCGATCTTCGTGATCGGCGGCATCCTTGGCGTCCTGCTGTTCGGCTGGAAGACCTTGCTGGGCGGCTGAGTTATGCGACAGGATGAAGTTCTTCCCCTAACACCCTGGTCCACCGGATGTTTCGCACCCTTCTGATAGCCAATCGCGGCGAGATCGCCTGCCGCGTCATCCGCACGGCGCGGAAGATGGGCATCGCCACGGTCGGCGTCTATTCCGACGCCGATTCGGGCGCGGCCCATGTCGCGATGGCCGACAAGGCGGTGCGTCTGGGCCCGCCGCCCGCCCGCGAGAGCTATCTGCGCGCCGACCTGATCCTGGGCGCTGCGAAGGAGACCGGCGCCGACGCGATCCATCCGGGCTACGGCTTCCTCTCCGAGAACGCGGAGTTCGCGGAAAGCTGCGCCGCGGCGGGTGTCGTCTTCGTCGGCCCGCCGCCGGACGCGATCCGCGCCATGGGGCTGAAGGACCGCGCCAAGGCGCTGATGGCGAAGGCGGGCGTCGCGGTCGTGCCCGGCTATCTCGGCGACGACCAGTCGCTCGGCACTCTCACGGCAGAGGCGGAGAAGATCGGCTATCCCGTCCTCATCAAGGCGGTCGCGGGCGGCGGCGGCAAGGGCATGCGCAAGGTCGACGGCGCGCAGGATTTCGCCGCCGCGCTCGAATCCGCGCAGCGCGAGGCCAAGTCCTCCTTCGGCGACGACCGCGTGCTGATCGAGAAATACGTCACCCGTCCGCGCCATATCGAGGTGCAGGTCTTCGCCGACAACCATGGCGGCGCGGTGCATCTCTTCGAGCGCGACTGCTCGCTGCAGCGCCGCCACCAGAAAGTGATCGAGGAGGCGCCCGCGCCCGGCATGCCGCCCAAGATGCGCGCGGCGATGGGCGAGGCGGCGGTGAAGGCCGCGAAGGCCGTCGGCTACAGCGGCGCGGGCACGGTCGAGTTCATCGCCGACGCGTCGGAAGGCCTCAAAGCCGACCGCTTCTGGTTCATGGAGATGAACACGCGCCTCCAGGTCGAGCATCCGGTGACCGAGGCGATCACCGGCTTCGATCTCGTCGAATGGCAGCTGCGCGTCGCCTGGGGCGAAGAGCTTCCGGCCAAGCAGAAGGACATCGCCATCCACGGCCACGCCGTCGAGGCGCGGCTCTATGCCGAGGACCCGGCGAACGGGTTCCTGCCGTCCATCGGCACGCTGGAGCGGCTGTCGCTGCCGGACGATTTGCGCGTCGACAGCGGCGTGCGCGAAGGCGACACGGTCACGCCGTTCTACGATCCCATGATCGCCAAGGTCATCGCCCACGACGCGACGCGCGAGGGCGCCGCGCGTAAGCTGGCGGGCGCGCTCGCGCGGGCGAAGATCGCGGGCCTACGCACCAACAATGCTTTCCTCATCCGTGCGCTCGGCAGCCAGGATTTCCTCGCGGGCGAGATCGACACGGGCTTCATCGACCGGCACTTGAAGGATCTCGTGCCGCCCCACGCGCCCGACGACGCGATCCTGTCGGCCGCCGCGCGGTTCGTCGCCGATGATCGTCCGCAAACGGACGATCCCTGGGACGCGCGCGACGGCTTCCGCGTGAACGGCGCGTCGGCCCAGACCGTGCGCTTCACCGCGGGGGCAGGGCGTCTGGGCGGCGCAGTCCCACCGGGCATCGAGGTCCTGCGGCTGAGGAATGGCGACATCGCCGCGATGCGCGCGGGCGAGACCTTCGTGCTGCACCCTTACGATCCGTTCGAAAGCGCGGAGGGCGCGGGCGTCGCCGCCGACCGTATCGCGACGCCGATGCCCGGCAAGATCATCCAGATCCTCGTCAAGCCCGGCGAGCGCGTGAAGAAGGGCCAGCCGCTGGCCGTTTTGGAAGCGATGAAGATGGAGCACACGCTGTCGGCTCCCGCCGATTCCACCGTGGAGAGCGTCGACGTCGCGGCGGGCGATCAGGTCAATGACGGCACGGTCGTCGTCCGTTTCGCCAAAGAGGCGGCCGCGTGACGTTGCACATCATCAAGCTCTGTGTCGGCGTGGAGTCTCTCGAAGAACTGGCCGATTGGCAGAAGAAGCGCCTGGCCGAGCGCAAGAAGAAGAAACTCCCGCTCGTCCTGCAGCATGTGACCCGCATGACACCCAAGCGCGCGGACGAGGTGCTCGACGGCGGCTCGCTCTATTGGGTGATCAAAGGCCAGATCGCCGCGCGCCAGAAGCTGGTCGCGCTGAAGCCCGTGCAGAAGGAAGGCAAGCCCCACTGCGCGCTGGTCTACGAGCCCAAACTCATTCCCGTGATGCGCCGCCGTCATCGCCCGTTCCAGGGCTGGCGCTATTTCGATCCCAAGGACGCGCCGCCGGACGTGCGCGACATCAAGGCGGGGAATTTGCCGGAGAAGCTGAAGCTGGAGTTGGCGGATTTGGGGCTCCTCTAGGCCTCCCCCCACAAGGGAGAGGTTATTTGTGTTCCATATTGTCGATCAGCCGCGTCCCACCGATCTTGGCAGCGGCGAGGATGCGCTTCGGTCCGTCGCCTGCCGGACCCAATGTCTCTGCATCGCAGATGGCGACGTAGTCCACGCTGTCGAAACCGGCGTCCAGCAGCGCGCGCGCGGCTTGTTCCTCGCTGGTCGCGGTACGCAGGATCACATTCATCTTCCCCGCGATCGCGCGCTCGCGCGGGCCCAGATAGGCGTTGCGCGACGACATCGCCAACCCGTCCGGCTCGCGCATGATGGGCGCGCCGACGATCTCGATGGGCAGGGCGAGATCGGCTACGAGGCGGCGGATGACGAGGAGCTGCTGGTAGTCCTTCTCGCCGAACACCGCCAGGTCGGGTTGCGCCGCGATAAGCAGCTTGGCGACGACGGTGGCGACGCCGGCGAAGAAGTGCGGGCGGAAGTCGGTCTCGAGACCCCGCGACGGTCCGCCGACCTCGATCTGCGTGGCGTAACCCTGCGGGTACATTTCCGCGACCGAAGGGGCGAAGATCAGGTCGGCGCGGGCACCCAGCTTCTGCGCATCGGCCTGGAGCGCGCGCGGATAGCGGTCGAAATCTTCATGCGGCGCGAACTGCGCCGGGTTCACGAAGATGCTGACGATGGTGCGTTCGCTGCGCTTTCGTGACTCCTCGACGAGGAAGAGATGGCCGGCGTGCAGCGCGCCCATGGTCGGGACGAGGCCGACCCGCAGGCCGTCCTTGCGCCAGGCCGCGACATGCGCGCGCAAGCCGCGCACCGTGGTGACGATTTCGGGCAATTCCATGCGCGAAGTATTAGCGCGGGGGAGGCGGGGCGCGCTAGGATCGCGGCCGCAAATCAGGACCCATCCCCTTCATGCCGCCGCAGCCTTTGCGCCAAGCCATTTCCGCCGCCTATCTCGCAGACGAAAACAAGATTGCCGCCGAGCGCATCGCCCAGGCCCGCCTGTCGCAGGCCGAGGCCCAGGCGACGACCGCGCTCGCGGGCCGGCTCGTCACCCGCATCCGCGAGGAGGGCAACAAGCGCGGAAGCGTCGACGCCTTCATGCAGGAATACTCGCTGACCGCGCCCGAGGGCGTGGCGCTGATGTGCCTGGCCGAGGCGCTCTTGCGCGTGCCCGACAGCGACACCGCCGACAGGCTGATCAAGGACAAGATCGGCTCGGCCGATTGGCAGAGCCACCGGCGCAAATCGGACTCGATGTTCGTCAACGCCTCGACCTTCGCGCTGATGCTGACCGGGCGCATCGTCAAGCTCGACGAGACGGCGAAGTGGGATTTCGAGGGCATCTTCAGGAAGCTCGTCGCGCGCTCGGGCGAGCCGGTGATCCGCCAGGCGGTGACCTATGCGATGCGCGTGCTCGGCAAGCAGTTCGTGCTCGGCCGCACCATCCAGGAAGCGCAGAAGGAAGCGCGCAAGCAGGAAGCCGACGGCTACCGTTATTCCTTCGACATGCTGGGCGAGGCGGCCTACACCGCGCACGACGCCGCGCGCTATGCGAAGTCGTATCGCGACGCGCTCGCCGCCATCGCGCTCGCACACCCGAAGGACAGCCGCGCGATCTTCGAGCGGCCGAGCATCTCGGTGAAGCTCTCCGCGCTGCATCCGCGCTACGAATGGGTCAAGCGCGAGCGGGTGATGAGCGAGCTCCTGCCCGTCGTCGTGACGCTGTGCAAGCAGGCGCGCGAAGCCGACCTCGCGCTCACCGTCGACGCGGAGGAATCCGACCGCCACGACCTGATGCTCGATTTCTTTGAAGCCATTGGCGAGAAGCTACCCGGCTGGAACGGGCTCGGGCTGGCGGTGCAGGGCTATCAGAAGCGCGCGATCCCCACGCTCGCCTGGCTCATCGACATGGCGCGGCGCCAGGGCCGGCGCATCCCGGTGCGCCTGGTCAAGGGCGCCTATTGGGACACGGAGATCAAGCGCGGCCAGGAGCAGGGGCTCGCCGACTATCCAGTCTTCACGCGCAAGATGACGACGGACACGTCGTATCTCGCCTGCGCGCGCGCGATGCTGGCGGCGCAGGACGCGGTCTACCCGCAATTCGCCACCCACAACGCGCATACGGTGGCGGCCATCGATACGCTCGCGACGGGCAAGGAATACGAGTTCCAGCGCCTGCACGGCATGGGCGAGGCACTGCACGAATTCTATCGCGACATCCGTAAAGGCGGCGCGACGCGCATCTACGCGCCGGTCGGAAGCCATGAGGATCTGCTCGCCTATCTCGTGCGGCGCCTCTTGGAGAACGGCGCCAACACGTCGTTCGTGAACCGTCTCGCCGACCGCGACGCGCCGCTCGACGACATCATCGCCGATCCGGTGGAGCAGCTTTCGAAAGAGCCGTCCTTGCGCAATCCGCGCATTCCGCTGCCCGCCGACATGCTGCCGGGACGGCACAACTCGTCCGGCTTCGTCTGGGCCGATCCCGCGATCAGCGCGCCGACCATTGCCGCGATGCAGGCGGCGCTCGAGAAGTCGCAAGCCGCCGGTCCTCTCGTGTCGGGGCGGGAGACAACGGACAATTCGCATCCCGTCTTCGATCCCTCGGATCGCACGCGCAAGATCGGCGACGTCGCCGAGGTGAGCGAGACCGACGTCGCCAAGGCGCTCGATGCGGCCACGCGAGTCCAGTACGACTGGGACGGCATAGGCGGCGACGGCCGCGCGAAGATCCTGGAGCGCGCCGCCGATCTCTTCGAGCAGAACCGCAACTATCTGATGGCGCTCGCCGTGCGCGAGGCGGGCAAGACGCTGCCCAACGCGCTCGGCGAGGTGCGCGAGGCGATCGATCTGTTGCGCTATTACGCGTCGCAGGCGCGCGAGAAGTTCGAGGGCGGCATCGCGCTGCCCGGGCCGACCGGAGAATCCAACCAGCTCACGCTGCATGGGCGCGGACCGTTCTTCTGCGTAGCGCCGTGGAACTTCCCGCTCGCGATCTTCGCAGGGCAAGTCGCGGGCGCGCTCGCGGCCGGCGACACGGTGCTGGCCAAGCCAGCCGAGCGCACGCCGCTCATCGCCGCCGCGGCGGTCAAGCTGATGCATCAGGCGGGCGTGCCGGGGGATGTTCTCCATCTGCTTCCCGGACGCGGCTCGAAGATCGGGCGCGTGGTGCTCTCCGACGAGCGTCTGGCGGGCATCGCCTTCACCGGCTCGACCGAGACGGCGATTACGCTCAACCGCGCGCTCGCGGCGCGCGACGGCGCGTTGCCGGCCATCGTCGCCGAGACCGGCGGCATGAACTGCATGATCGCGGACTCGACCGCGCTGCCGGAGCAGGTGGCACGCGACGTGCTCTCGTCCGCTTTCGACAGTGCCGGCCAGCGCTGCTCGGCGCTGCGCGTGCTGTTCGTCCAGGACGACGTCGCCGACAAGATGATCGAGATGATCCTGGGCGCCATGGACGAGCTCTCCATCGGCGACCCGTTCAAGCTCTCCACCGATATCGGCCCGGTGATCGACGAGGCCGCGCGCAACGGCCTTCAGGAGCACGCCGACCGCATGACGCGCGAGGCCAAGCTGCTGCGCAAGCTGCCGCTCGGCCCCGACTGCGCCAACGGCGTGTTCTTCGCGCCCCACGCCTTCGAGATCGAGGCCATCTCGGTCCTGAAGCGCGAGGTGTTCGGCCCGATCCTGCATGTCGTGCGCTATGCCGGCGACAAGCTCGACAAGGTCTGCGACGCGATCAACGCGACGGGTTACGGCCTCACGCTCGGCATCCATAGCCGCATCGAATCCACGGCCGACTTCGCGCGCCAGCGCGTGCGCGTCGGCAACATCTACGTCAACCGCAACCAGATCGGCGCGGTCGTCGGCGTGCAGCCTTTCGGCGGCGAAGGCCTGTCGGGCACCGGCCCCAAGGCGGGCGGGCCGCACTACCTGCTGCGTTTCGCGCTCGAGCGCACCTTCACCGTCAACACCACCGCCGCCGGCGGCAACGCAGCGCTGATGAGCGCGGGGTAGAACGGCGCCATGCCGCTGATCATTCTCGGTCTGATCGCGCTGATCGTCGTCGCCGCGGTGTTCCGCTTCACGGCGGGGCGCGATCCGGGTTTCGTGATGCGCATCGCGCGCTATGCGGGGATCGCGGTGCTGGCCGCGCTCACGATCTTCTTCGCGCTGACGGAGCGCTGGGTTCCGGCGGTGTTCCTGGCCGGCATCGGCTGGAGCCTGTACACACGCGGCCGCGCGGTGCCCGAAGGCTGGTTCCCGCGCGATGAGCCCGCTGCCGCGCCGCCGCCGCGCAACGTCAGGCCGCAGATGCCGGCGGACGAGGCGCTGAAGGTGCTGGGACTCAATTCCGGTGCGAGTTCCGAGGAGGTTCGCGCGGCGCACAAAAGGCTCATGATGCAGAACCACCCCGACCGCGGCGGCTCGGACTATCTCGCCTCGAAGATCAACGAGGCCAAGGACGTGCTGCTCGGTTAGGGCACCAGCTCAAATACGGTCCCGCCACTTTTAGTCCCACCATTCGGGCCACCATATTCGGTGGTACCGAAGATTCTTCCAGAGCCATCTACGATGAGCGCGCCGCTCGGATATTCGCCGTCAGCGCATTTCGCTTGCGCGCAAAAGCTATAAAGCACATTGAATGACGTTCCATCTAAAGCGAACACCGTACCCCCGCCATCACCTTCAAAATCAATGTCGTGTCCTCCACCCCACGGGGTCGTCCCGAAGATGTTTCCTGAGGTGTCCATTGTTATATCAGAGCTATGAGCTTGTTCATTGCCATCAGTGCAATCCGACAAAACGCAGAAACTGTGAAGGACGGTCTCTCCAGAGGCTACGTCACTGGGTATAAATTTATAAACGACACCATCATCTGACGTGCCACCGCCGCTGGTCGCTCCAAAAAGGTTTCCCGCTGGGTCCGCGATCACTCCAGATTGGGGAAAGCTACCGTCAGAACAATTGGGATCCGCGCAAAAATCGTATAGTATCGTTTCAGTCCATTTGTTCCGCTGGGCGTTGGGGATCAATTCGAAGATCACGCCCCAGAAAAATTCCGGACCTCCCGCGCTTGTTGTTCCATAGAGATTCCCGAGGGAATCTGAAATCAGAGGGCCATTGGGATTTGCGCCATCAGTTCCGTTTGCATCGAAGCTGTGAAGAACGGTCTCAGTCCATTTCGATTTGCCCAATTTGGGTGGTGTGAGCGCAAAAACTGTACCATCAAAACTGTCCCCACCGTCAGATGTCACGCCATAGAGTGGCGATGTCCCGTCGTAAGCAATGCCAGAGCTTGCGCCGGTGTAAGTCAGCCCAGGGCTCGGCACTTTGCCGTCCGTACAATTGCTGCCACCCTTGGAACAAAAATTATATAGAATATTTAGCTGCCACTTTTTTCCGACGCCTGGGGATAGTTCGAAAACCACGCCTTGGTTCTTGGTTCCACCCGTCCCGGTAATTCCATAGAGGTTGCCGTTTATGTCCAAAATCAAACTTCCGAAGGGGTGCAACCCATCTTTGCAATCGGTTTGAGCACAAAAACTATAGAGTACTTTTTGCGACCATTTGGTTTTCTTGGAATTTGGACTTAGTTCAAACACGGTACCGGCGTTATGCGCGCCGCCAAACACCGTTGTGCCAAAAAAATCTCCCGAGGCATTGATGATCACGCTGTTGGGCCTTTGCCCGTCTGGGCAGTCGCTGTTCGCGCAGAACGAATAGAGCGTTTTAAGAGTATAGCTGGATGCTGCTGACGAAGGTTTCCCGGCCGCAACGACCATTACGAGAAGCGCTATCAGAATGGAAGAGGGCCTTGGCGCCGAAATCGAAACCACGTCTCCCTCCGCCCGCTTTGGTAATTGCGAGAACGATACGCCACTATAGCGGGAAAATAAAGAGGTTCACCGCGCGGCGGCTCGGACTATCTCGCCTCGAAGATCAACGAGGCCAAGGACGTGCTGCTCGGCGGTTGACACGCAGGACGCGAGTGATTGAATGACGCGCTCCGGGGGCGTCTCTTATGCTTAAGACACTGGCGATGACCGCGTGCCTGCTGGCACCCGTCGCGGCGCAGGCGTTCACGCAATGCACGGTCACGCCGCTCACCGGCCCGCAAGGCGAGATCGCCGAGGAAGGCTCCAATCCCGTCGCGCTGGACAATTGGGTCTATTCCGGCTTCATCGACGGCAGCAAGATCGGCGTGGCCGTGTCGTCCGACTCCGGCAAGACGCTGAACGCGCCCGTCATCCTCGACACGGAGAGCTTCCCGCACTATCTCCGGCTCGCCGCGAGCGGCGCGAACGTCTACGCGACCTGGCGCGCGCGGGCCAAGGGCGCCTGGCACATCTTCTTCGCCGCGAGCCGCAAGCATGGCACGGCGGGGAGTTGGGACACGCCGCAGGATCTGGGGCCGCTCTCGACCAACCTGACGCAGATCGCGGCGAGCGGCCTCTATGTCTACATCGCCTATCTCGGGACCGACGGCAATGTCGCGGTGCTCGCGAGCAAGGATACGGGCAAGACGTTCTCGGGGCCCGTGATAGCCGGCGCGGGCTGGGGCGAGATCGTGCTCACGGCGCTGGACGGTCACGTCTACGTCGCCTGGGAGCTTCCGGTCGACGCCAAGCGACATGACGTCTGGCTGTCGGTGAGCGCCGACGCGGGCGCGACGTTCAAGACACAGGACATGAGCAGCGGCCGCTCATACGGCGGCGTCGAGCCGATCTTCTCGCTCGATGCCGCGAGCGGGCGCGTGTCGCTCGTTTGGCGCGACCAGGACAGCGCCTCCACGGGTTACTATGTGCGCAGCGTCGACAACGGAGGAAGCTGGAGCACGCCGCTCGCGGTGGACGACGCCTCGCGGCAGTTCATGGTCGCCGACGACGGCAGCACGGTCTATGTCTCCTATCTCAAGCAGATCGTGAGCGACGGCGTGCCGGACTGGCAGGTGCAGGTCGCGACCTCGACCGACGGCGGCTTGAGCTTCCCGGCGAAGCAGAACCTCACCGGCATGACCGGCATTGCCAAGATCGTCGGCGACGATTTCCGCCCGATCCCCTGGGTGCGCGGCGAGCACGCCTACCGGCTCACCGGCGTGAAGGCGGACGGCGTCTATATGTGGAACGGCAACAACGGCCGCATGTCCGGCGCGGCGTTCCTCGGTCCCGGCTACCTCGCCGCGCCCGCCCTCAACTCCGCCGTCTGGCTGAACACCAACGGCGTGGTGAGCTATGGGGTGTGTAAGTGACGTCCAACCTTCCCCTTGAGGGAGGGTCGAAAAATTCCGAAGGAATTTTTCGGGGAGGGGTGAGCAGGGCGGTTACCCCTCCCCGAAATTTGCTTCGCTACGCTTCGCAAATTGTCGACCCTCCCTCAAGGGGAGGGTGGAGCTGCTATCGCGTCGCCATCGCCGCGAAGCAGGTCTGGCCGCGCTCCGTGAGCCGCGCGCAGACTTCGCGGGCTTCGCGCTCGACGAAGGGGCCGAAGCGGGCGCGGAACAGCATCTGGCCGTCCACGCCCTTGAAGGGCACGATGATGCGCGTCGCCTGTCCCAGGATGTCCATCGAGCGCTCGGCATAGCTCGCGAGCTGGGCGCGCGCGATGGTGCTGTCGGCGAAGGCGCCGATCTGGATCGTCCAATCCTGCGCGGTGAGCTTGCGCGTCGTCGCGGCCTGGTCGTCATAGTCGCCTTCGCCGATCACCGGCTTGGGCGCGGGCTTCGGCAGCTGAAGGGCTGCGAGCATCACAGGCGCTTTCGCGGGCTCATGCTTCGGCCGCGGCGTTGGGACCGGGACATGCGCCTCCGCGACTTGCTTCGCGGGAGGAGCGCTGCGCGGTTGCGGCTGCGGAGCCTGTTGCGGGGGAGCCTGCGGCGGCGGCGGGGGAGGGGCGCGGAACTGCGTCGCCGGGACCGGCACCGGGGCGGGCGCGACCACGTTCTGCGCGACCTGCGTCTGCGGCGCGCCTTGCTGCAGATCGTTGTCGGGACGGTTCTCGGCCGCGTCCTCGTCCTCGGCGTCGCCGGTCTGCGGCGCCATGACGCGCGGTGCTGAGCCGGCCACGTCGAAGCTCGCGATGACGGTGGACGTGCTCTGCGGGGCGCCGTGCCAGGGCACGTTGGCGCTCGCCACCAGCGTCGGATTGCCCTGGATCTGCGAGAACGTGTCGTCGAGCAGGTTCATCATCTCGCGGTCGCGGCGGCGCGCCGTACGTCCGCCCATCACCACGGCGATGATGTGCGTCCTGCCGCGCACGACCGAGGAGACGAGGTTGAAGCCCGAAGCCTCGGTGTAGCCGGTCTTGATCCCGTCGGCGCCATCGTAGCGGCCGATCAAATTGTCGTGGGTCTGATAGGTGGTGCCGCGATAGGTGAAGCCGGGCGACGCGAAATAGTGGAAAAATTGCGGGAAGTCGTAGGCGAGGCGGCGTCCGAGAATCGCAAGGTCGCTCGCGGTCGAGATCTGCAGCGGATCGGGCAGGCCGGAGGCATTGTGGAAGAAGGTGTTGCGCATGCCCATCTGGCGCGCCTTCTCGGTCATCATCTCGGCGAAGTGCGACTCGGTGCCGCCCAAGGCTTCCGCGATCGTGACCGCCACGTCGTTGGCCGAGCGAATCACGATGGCGTAGATCGCCGCGTCCACCGGGATCGAATCGCCGGGATAGAGATGCAGCTTGGTCGGCCGCTGCGACGCGGCATGGGCCGAGACCGTCATCGGCGTGGACAGCGTCACCTGGCCCTTCTTCAGGGCGTCAAACAGCAGGTAAAGCGTCATCATCTTCGTCAGGGACGCGGGATGGCGCTCGGCATTGGCGTTGCGGCTGTAGAGGATTTTGCCCGTGGCCCCGTCCTCGACCAGCGCCGCGTCCTTTTCGGGGTCGGTCAGGCTGGCGGGCATGAAGCCGCCGTGCCCGCGCCGGTGGTGGCTCTTGGCATCGGCGGAAACGGTAGCGATTGCGAGAGCCGCCGCGACAAGCGGGATAACCCTCACAAGCGTGCTGAATCGGGTCCTGGCCCGGTCAAGCATCGACTGCCTCAACGCGAATTAATGACGCCGCCCCACTTGCGGTCATGAGAACATTAAGCGGGTTCGGGCGCAAGCGAAATTAGGAATAGACCTTATGTTACGGGGATTTACGAAGAGTTAACGGGCGTAAACGCGGTTAACGAAAAAGCTTTCAGGGCACACTTGACATCCTTCATGTTGCACCGCATATAAGTCATGTTGCGTTGCAACAAAAACCCGGCAGTCGCGTTCCAAGCGGTGTGCCCCTCAAACGGAGAGAGACAATGGCGAAGAACAAGACGGCCGAGAAGACCTTCGAAGCGGCCGAAGGCATGGAGAGCGCGATGAAGAACGGCGCGGAAACGTTCAAGAACGGCTTCGAGAAGGCCGTGAAGGGCTACGACCAGTTCCTGGGCTTCGGCAAGGAGACGGTCGAGGCCTACACGAAGGCCGCCAACGTGGCCGCCAAGGGCGCCGAGACGCTCCACAACGAGATTTTCGCGTATTCCAAGCAGTCGATGGAAGACACGATGGCCGCCGCCAAGGCGCTGATGACCACCAAGTCGGTCCATGAGGCGTTCGAGCTGCAGAGCGATTTCGCCAAGACCCAGTTCGAAGGCTATGTCGCGCAGATGACCAAGCTCGGCGAGATCTATGTCGCCGCCGCCAAGGACAGCTTCGCCCCCCTTCAGGGCCGCGTCCAGGCGTGGGTCGACACCGTGCAGAACACGCGCGCGGCCTAAGACTTATCTCGTTCCGCTGTTCCTCCCCCCTCCAAAAGCGGAACGGGAACTTAAAGGGCCCGGGCTTAACCGCCCGGGCCCTTTTTGCGTCTGAATTCGTAATTTTTCAGACAATCCCTATATAAACCTCGGCTGCGGAATGATGTTGCATTACCGCGCCCTGATCCCGTTAAACTGAAGGGCATGCGTCGGATACGGCGATGAGAGACAAGCGCGATGGCAATGGCGGCGGCCTGATCGGCAATGGCGGTTCCGGGACGGGAACCGGCGTCGTCGCCAAGACGCGCCCCAAGACCAAGAAGCCGTCGCTCTACAAGGTCCTGATCCTGAACGACGACTACACGCCGATGGAGTTCGTCGTCCACATCCTGGAGAAGTTCTTCAACAAGGGCCGCGAGCAGGCGGTCGAGATCATGCTTCACGTCCACCGCCACGGCGTGGGCATCTGCGGCGTGTTCACCTTCGAGGTGGCGGAGACGAAAGTGGCGCAGGTCA
The DNA here is from genome assembly GCA_021325375.1 of Alphaproteobacteria bacterium. Classification (GTDB taxonomy): domain Bacteria; phylum Pseudomonadota; class Alphaproteobacteria; order Micropepsales; family Micropepsaceae; genus Rhizomicrobium. Next base: position 73,439 of record JAJPHG010000013.1, read on the forward strand.
TCGAGTTCTCGCGCCGCCACCAGCACCCTCTGCAATGCACGATGGAGAAAGAGTAGGCCTTAGATGCCGTCCTTGTCGCGTAGTCTCGAGCAGGCGCTGCACCGCGCGATCCATCTCGCGAGCGAGCGTCATCACGAATACGCGACTTTGGAGCATCTGCTTCTCGCCCTCACCGACGATCCCGATGCGGCCCAGGTGATGAAGGCGTGCAACGTCGAGATCGAGCCGTTGCGCGCCAGCTTGCAGAAATACATCGACGAAGAGCTGATGACGCTGGTCATCGAGGACGGCGAGGACGCCAAGCCCACGACCGGCTTCCAGCGCGTCGTCCAGCGCGCGGTGCTGCACGTGCAGAACTCCGGCCGCGACGAAGTGACCGGCGCGAACGTGCTGGTGGCGCTGTTCACCGAGCGCGAGAGCCACGCGGTCTATTTCCTCCAGGAGCAGAACATGACGCGGCTCGATGCCGTGTCCTACATCTCCCACGGCATCGCCAAGCGCCCCGGCATGAGCCAGCAGAAGCCGGTCAAGGGCGCAGACGAGGACGAGGAGGGCGAGAAGGTGGTCAAGCAGGGCACCGACGCGCTCGAAGCCTATTGCGTGAACCTGAACGAGAAAGCCAAGTCCGGCCGCATAGATCCGCTCATCGGCCGTGAGGCGGAGGTCGAGCGCACGATCCAGATCCTCTGCCGCCGCCAGAAGAACAACCCGCTCTTCGTCGGCGACCCCGGCGTCGGCAAGACCGCCATCGCCGAAGGCCTGGCGCGCAAGATCGTCAAGGGCGAGGTGCCCGAGGTGCTGCGCGGCAGCGTCATCTACGCGCTCGACATGGGCGCGCTGATCGCCGGCACGCGCTATCGCGGCGATTTCGAGGAGCGCTTGAAGTCGGTCGTGAAGGAGCTGGAGGGCCTGAAAGGCGCGATCCTCTTCATCGACGAGATCCATACCGTGATCGGCGCCGGCGCGACGAGCGGCGGCGCGATGGACGCGTCGAACCTTCTGAAGCCCGCGCTGCAGGCGGGCGTGCTGCGTTGCGTCGGCTCCACGACCTATAAGGAATACCGCCAGTATTTCGAGAAGGACCGCGCGCTGGTGCGCCGCTTCCAGAAGATCGACGTCGCCGAGCCGACCGTGCCCGACACGATCAAGATCCTCAAAGGCATCAAGTCGTATTACGAGGAGTATCACAAGCTGCGCTACACCGCCGACGCGATCAAGGCCGCGGTCGAGCTGAGCGCGAAATACATCAACGACCGCAAGCTGCCCGACAAGGCCATCGACGTTATCGACGAGGTCGGCGCGTCGCAGATGCTGCTGCCGGAATCGCGGCGCAAGAAGATCATCGGCGTCAAGGAGGTCGAGGACGTCATCGCCAAGATGGCGCGCATCCCGCCGAAATCGGTGTCGAAGTCCGACGCGGAATCGCTGCGCACGCTGGAGGACGATCTCAAGCGCGTCGTCTTCGGCCAGGACAAGGCGATCCACGCGCTGTCGTCCGCGATCAAGCTGGCGCGCGCGGGCCTGCGCCAGGCGGAGAAGCCCATCGGCTGCTATCTCTTCTCGGGCCCGACCGGCGTCGGCAAGACCGAGGTTGCCAAGCAGCTCGCCTCGGTGATGGGCGTGGAGCTGATCCGCTTCGACATGAGCGAGTACATGGAGCGCCACACGGTGAGCCGCCTGATCGGCGCGCCGCCCGGCTATGTCGGCTTCGACCAGGGCGGATTGCTCACCGACGGCGTCGACCAGCATCCGCATTGCGTGCTGCTTCTCGACGAGATCGAGAAGGCGCATCAGGACCTGTTCAACATCCTTCTGCAGGTGATGGACCACGGCAAGCTGACCGACCACAACGGCAAGAAGATCGATTTCCGCAACGTGGTCCTGATCATGACCACCAACGCGGGCGCGTCGGACGCCGCCAAGGAGGCCATCGGCTTCGGCCGCGGCAAGCGCGAGGGCGAGGACGAGGAGGCGATCAAGAAGCTCTTCACGCCCGAGTTCCGCAACCGCCTCGACGCCACCATTGCTTTTGCGCCTTTGGCCCGTTCGACGATCGACAAGGTGGTGGAGAAGTTCGTCCTCGAGCTGGAAGCGCAGCTAAGCGACCGCGACGTGACGTTCGACCTGACGCCGGAAGCCACGCGCTGGCTGGGCGAAAAGGGCTACGACGACGCCTTCGGCGCGCGGCCTCTGGCCCGCGTGATCCAGGACCACATCAAGAAGCCGCTGGCGGACGAGATATTGTTCGGCCAACTCAAGAACGGCGGCACCGTGCGCGTGCTGCTGGATCGCGAAAAGGACGCCCTGGCGTTCGAGTTCATCCCCGCCGACACCAAGCCCAGGTCGCCGAGGTCGAAGAAGGACTCGGAAGAGGAAGAGAGCGTCTAAGTATCACCTGTCATCCCCGGCGAGCACCGCGCGTATCACGCGCGGTGCGAGGTCAAGGGGACCCAGGTGCCGCGACTTGCGCGGTGCGGCGAGATAGTTCTGCAAGCCCCTTACGCCATCACCACCTGGGTCCCCTTGACCTCGGATCGCTCGCGTTGCGAGCGATCCTCGCCGGGGATGACAGGCGAGGTCTATGTATTATATAATCTACGCATGAAAGATCACCTTTACTACGTCTACATTCTCGCCAGCCGTAGGAACGGGACGCTCTATATCGGCGTCTCGAACGATATTCTGCGCCGCACTTGGGAGCACAAGAACGATCTCGTGGCAGGCTTCACAAAGAAGTACGGCGTGCACATCCTCGTCTGGTACGAAATCTACAATGACATAGACGCGGCCATCGCGCGTGAGAAGCGCATGAAGCGATGGAATCGCGGCTGGAAGATCGCGCTCATCGAGAAAACCAATTCGGGTTGGAATGATCTCTATGAGAGGCTGCTCGGCGAGATCGCGCTGCCGGATATACCTGGGTCCCCTTGACCTCGCACTGGCGCTGCCGCGCCGGGGATGACAGCTGGTTGGCTCATTGAATTCGTGCCTAAGTTTGATTAACCTCCGCCCATGCACGGCGTCAGGGAATTGCTCGGGCTCCTGGGGAGCGTCGCTTCGATCATCGCGGCCATCGTCGCAGTAGTGGGACTTTGGCCGTCGCGCGGCTCGAAGCAGCGGTCGAGGAATTCTTGACGCCTCCGGTCACTGCTGGTTCTGCGGCAGGCCGTCGGCAATCTCGTAGTAGTCCCCTTTATCGGCGACGAAGATGTGGATCGCGAGCTTGGTGTCCGTCGGCTTCTCGAACGCGCCCATGGAGAGGCCGATCCAGTCGCGCTGGAGCGGATCGAAGAACATCGGCGAGCCGCAGGTCTTGCAGAAGCCGCGCCGCACCTTCTCAGACGAGCGGTACCAGGTGACGTTGTCGCCGCCTTCGATCGTCACGCGCTCGCGCGGAATGTCGGTGCCGGAATAGTAGTGGCCCGACGATTTGCGGCAGATCGTGCAATGGCACGCGTCCGGCGGCTTGAGCTCGCCGTCCACGGTGAACCGCACCGCGCCGCACAGGCAGGAGCCTTTATGAAATGTCATCGCCCGCTCCTTACGTTTCTTGACAGTCGCTCTTTTGCGACCATTTCTAGAGCGAATTCGGTTGGGGACAACACCCTCAATCGTTATAGCCGCCACGAGCGCGGCCATGACGGTTTTGGCAGTGCAACGAAGCAAGGCGTTTTCCGTTTCCCTGTCGGGCCTTAGCCGCAGAAAAGGGGAATTGAACTCAACTTTTCGAAGATAAAATAGCGTTGCCGAAAAATGAGGTTCGAATGGCTTTGGAAGAACCAACGTTCACAGGCGGTTGTCTCTGCGGCCAGCTGCGCTACGAGGCGAAGGGCGCGCCGGGGTTCACGGGCTATTGCTGCTGCGCCGATTGCCGCAAAGCGTCGGGCTCGGGGTTCATCCCGTTCATCGGGTTCAAAGCCGGGCAGGTGCGCGTGACGGGCCGGGTGCTGCTGCACGCGCTCAAGCACGACGACGGACGCACGGCGGAGCGCAATCGCTGTCCCGTCTGCGGCAGCCTGGTGTTCGGCGGCGAGGTCGGAAAGGCGCAAGGCCACACGATCTATGCCGGCACGCTCGACGATCCCGCTCTGTTCAAGCCGACGATGGCGATCTTCCTGCGCGACAAGCCCGATTGGGTCGTGCTGCCGCCGGGGCTGACGCTGTTCGAGAAGATGCCGGGAGGGGACGCGAAGGCGGTCTAATCCTTCGCGTCCCGGATCGTCAGAACGGCAGCTTCGTCTTGTCGTGCGCCGCCGCGGTGTAGGGATTGGGATATTTCAGGACCTTCGCCAGGTCCTTGCCGCGGATGATGTCGGCGGAATGATAGGCGAGGCCCCAGGAGTCGATCGACGACATGTCGGGGAAGATGCAGGCCTCGAGCACGTCGGTCGGGTCGCTGTCGAGCACCCAGCCGCCGCCCGCGGCGTTGATGCCGCCGAACAGGTCGATGCCGCCGAGCTGCGAGCAGTAGCACGATGCCGGGTTGCCGTTGCAGGTTCCGAGCGCGACCTGCGCGTAATATGCGAGCGCCGCCAGCGATGGTCCGGTCGTCTTCAGCGTGCTGAGCAGCACGTTGATCTGGCTGCCGTCTTTCTTGGAGGTGAACTGGCAGAACTCCGCCTTGCCCGACAGCACCAGCGGCGTGCCGCCATTGGTGTTGTATTCGGGGATGCGCGTCTGCACGACGCCGCCCTTCTTGAGGCAATAGGCTGCCGACTTGGTGTCGCCGGCCAGCGCCGCCGAGCTTTGGGCGAAGAGCAAGCCTGCCGCAACGGCAAGGCTTGCGACGATGGTCTTGAGGTTCATGTGCCGCTCCCGCGTTTTCATTCGCGCGATGCTGGCACGGCGGGAAAGGGAATCCTAGTCGCGCTTGGCGGCAGCGATGATCCGCCGCGCGCGCCGGTCCTCGCGCGCGTCGCTGATCGCCAGCACCGCGTGCAGCACGCCGATGCCCCACAGCACGAAACCCGCATGATAGAGGATGATCGTGACCCAGCAGACGATCGACAGGACGTAGAGGATCAGGTTGGCCAGCGCCTGGAACGGCTTTCCCGCGAGGAGCAGGGCCAGCGGCGAGCAGAAGAAGGCGAGAAGGTAGAGCATGGACAATCATATGGGTGCGATTGCGGCGATGTGAAGCCCCGTTTTGCGGGCATGAGCTCAGCCGTGCTCGTCTCGATAGCGGATCAAGTTCTGCTCCAGAACGCGCTGCTTTCCCGACTTGATCTCGGTCTTCTCGAATATCCACCCGCGCGGCCAGATCAATCCCGTCTTGACGGCTCTGGCTTCCATTTCCGGCCAGTTGTCGACGTGGCGCAGGGCCCAGATCCGCCATTTCGGAACGGACACAGACCACCAGATCCAGGGAAGACCAATGGGCGAAAGAGCCATGCTGGCCACGACGGCGAGCACCGTGCCCGGCATACCCAGATGAAATTCGTCGCTCTGCGCGACGATCGCCCCGCCGCCAAGAATGATCGTTCCCCCGGCTGCCATGAGAAGAACGACGGGCAGATTGACCTGCAAATGACCTCGCCACAGGCCACTGCCGACGCTGACGCGTTCGTGCGCCGGTACGATGCCGAGTTCTTCCTCTTCGTCCCGCCGGTCGATCATGGGATCAAAGCGCGGCGCGGATCTTCGCGGCGATCGGCTCGAGCACGTCCGCGCCCACCATGCCGCGGCCGTGGAGCTTGAGGTCGAGGCCCTCGCGCCGCGGCAGGATGTGGAAATGGACGTGCGGGATCGACTGCCCCGCCGCCGCGCCGTTGAGCTGGACCAGCATCACGCCGGGCGCGGCCATCCCTTTCTTCACCGCGCGGGCGACCTTCTGCACGGTGACGATCAGCGCCTGCGCGCCCTCGGGCGACAGGTCGAGGATGCCTTCCGCCGGCTCCTTGGTGATGACCAGCGCGTGGCCCTCGACAGACGGCATTATGTCCATCAAGGCGAGCGTCTTGTCGTCCTCATAGACGGCCACCTTGGGCAGCTCGCCGCGCAGGACCTTCGCGAAGATGTTGTTGGGATCATAGGGCATGAGGCGATTGTAGGGAGGCGCCGTTCCGATGCAAGATGGCGCCCGGGGGACATCATGGCCGACAAGCCTTATCGCGATCTCGCGACCATCACCAAGGTGGTGCTCGCCGTTCTCGTCGTGCTCAGCCTGGTCGAGGTCGCCAGGCTGGTCGGGCTCGTGATGCAGCACAGCCTTCTTGTCTCGTTTCGCGACCACACATTCGGCGGCGACTTCATGCAGAGGGCGCGGGCGAACGACGCGCGCCAGCAGGTGCTTGCCGGGCTCAACCTGGTGGCGTTGCTGACGATGCTCATCCTTTTCCTGCGCTGGATATATCGCGCCATGTCCAACGTGCACGCGCTCGGCGCCACCGACGTCGAAAGCCCGGGCTGGTCGGTCGGCAGTTTCTTCGTCCCGTTCGTGAACTTCGTCGTGCCCTATACCGCGATGTCGCAGATATGGCGTGCGAGCGCCTCGGCGGGGCACTGGCAGGACGAGACCGCGCCGATCGTCGGCGTCTGGTGGGCGCTATGGCTGATCGTCGCGCTGGGCGGCTATGTCGTCGCCTTCATGCTGACCGGCGAACACGGCGTCGCACCGCTGATCCTGCGTACGAGAACCGACATGGGGTACACAGTGCTCGAGATCGCGCGCAACGTCGTGATGATGCTCCTGGTCACGCGCGTGCGCGCCAGGCAGGACGCGCAATGGCGCGTCGCCGACAATTTCGGCGGCGCGCCGGTCATGCCTTCTTGAAAGGTCCGTGCTCGGCGAGCTCTTCGATATGCGCCGCGACGGCCTCGCGTTCGCGGTCGAGGTAGTCGTCGACGGCACGCCTGAGCCCCGGATGGGCAATGTAGTGGGCGCTGTAGGTCGGCACCGGAAGATAGCCGCGCAGCAGCTTATGCGCGCCCTGAGCGCCGGCTTCGACCTTGGCGAGACCGCGCGCAATCGCGAACTCTATGGCCTGGTAGTAGCAGGTCTCGAAATGCAGGAACGGCACGAACTCGACGCAGCCCCAGTTGCGGCCGAAGATCGTGCCGCCGCCGAAGAAGTTGAGCGCGCCCGCGATGTATCGACTGCTGCGCCGCGCCATCACGAGCAGGATCTGATCGCCCATGCTGCTGCCCACGCGGCTGAAGAAGTCGCGGGTGAGATAGGGATGGCCCCATTTGCGCCCGCCCGTGTCCATGTAGAACTCGAAGAACGTATCCCAATGCGCCTCGGTGATGTCGCGGCCGGTGAGCCAGTCGAATTCGACGCCCGCCGCGCGCACCGCCTCGCGCTCCTTGCGCAGGTTCTTGCGTTTCGACGACGAAAGCTCGGCGAGGAACTGGTCGAAGCTCGAATAGCCGCGGTTCTGCCAATGGAATTGCTGGTCGGTGCGCAGCAGGTAGCCCGCGTCGCCTGCGGCGCGCCATTCCTCCTGGGTGAGGAAGGTCACGTGCAGCGACGAGGCCTTCAGCTCCTTCACCGCCGTCCGGCCCGCCGCGAGCAGGGCCGTGCGTGCGTCATCGCTCTTCGTCAGGAACCGCCGCCCGGTCGCAGGCGTGAACGGCACGCTCGCCTGGATCTTGGGATAGTAATCTCCACCCGCCCGCTCCAGCGCGTCGGCCCAGGCATGGTCGAAGACGTATTCGCCCTGGCTGTGGTTCTTCAGATAGAGCGGCAGGATGCCTTCCACGGAACGGTCGCGCTCGACGACGAGATGCAGCGGCCGCCAGCCGGTGCGCGCGGTCGCCGAGCCCGATGCCTCGACCGCGTCGAAGAATTCGTAGCGCGTGAAGGGATGCTCGGTCCCGGCGCAGGCGTTCCATGCCGCGCGTCCGATGTCGAACGCCCGGCCCGCAAGACGCGCGGTGAAGTCCGGTGAGGTCACGCGATCTCGAACACCGCTTCCACTTCGCAGGCGACGCCGCGCGGCAGCGAGCCCGCGCCGACGGCCGCGCGCGCATGCTTGCCCGCGTCGCCGAACACCGCCACGAACAGGTCCGACGCGCCGTTGGCGACCTCGGGATGCTGGGTGTAGTCGGCGACCGCGTTCACGAACACGCCCACCTTCACGCAGCGCCGCACGCGGTCGAGATCGCCGCCGCACGCGGCCTTGACCTGGGCGATGACGTTGATGGCGCAGAGCCGTGCCGCCGCCTTGGCGTCGTCGAGCGACACGTCGGCGCCCACCTTGCCGACATATTCCAGGCCCTTCGGCCCCATCGTCACCTGGCCGGAGATATAGGCCAGGTTGCCGCTCACCACATAGGGAACGTAACTTGCCACCGGAGCGGGCGGCGTGGGCAGCTCGATCCCCAATTCCTTCAGGCGCGCGTCGATCTTTCCGGCCATGCGTGATCCCTTTTTTTTGCGGATGCGTGAACCTACCGCGCCGCGATCCGGCAGGCTATAGAGACGCGATGAAAGAGCGTCTCGACGCCGACGATCCCTGTCCCGTGCGCGACGGCTTTTCCTGGCCCGCGGAATGGGCGCCGCACGCCCGCACCTGGATGTGCTGGCCGTGCCGCGTCGAGGCGTGGGGCGGGCCGGACCCGCTGCTGCGCGCCAAGCAGGCCTATGCCCGCGTCGCGCGCGCGATCTCGACCTTCGAGCCGGTGACGATGGCGGTGCGCCCGCACGACGCCGCCGAGGCCAAGCTCGCCTGCGCCGGCAAGGTCGACCTTTTCGAGGTGCCGCTCGACGATTCCTGGGCGCGCGACATGGGCCCGACCTTCCTGCGCGGACCGGCAGGCAGCCGCGCCGCGGTGCAGTGGCGCTTCAACGCCTGGGGCAACAAATATCATCCCTATGCGCAGGACGCGCAACTCGCCACGCGCATCGGCCGGGCCTCGGACGCACGGGTCTATGACGCGCCGCTGTTCTGCGAGGGCGGCGCGATCCACACCGACGGCGAAGGCACGCTCATCACGACCGAGCAATGCCTGCTCAACGTCAACCGCAATCCGGACCTGACGCAGCAGGACGTCGAGGAACGGCTGGCGCTGTTCACCGGTGCGCGGCGCGTGCTGTGGCTGGGCGAGGGCTTCTCGGACGACGAGACCGACGGCCATGTCGACAACATCGCCTGCTTCGCCGGCCCTGGACGCGTGATCGTGGGACGGCCGTCGTCGAGGTCTCATCCCGATTTCGAGCCGGTGAACGAAGCCGTGCGCCGCCTCAGCGCCGCGCATGACGCGCAGGGCCGCGCCATCGAGGTCGTCGACCTTCCCCAACCGCGCAACATGCGCACCGATGCGCGTGGGCGGCTGTTGCAGGCGAGCTATGTGAACTTCTACCTGCCGACCGAGGGCATCGTGATGCCTGCCTTCGACGACCCCAATGACGAGCAGGCGCGCGAGATCCTGGCGAGTTGCTTCCCCGGCCGCGATATCCTGCAGATCGATGCTCTCGACATCGTCGAAGGCGGCGGCGGCATCCACTGCATCACCCAACAGGAGCCCGCGGCGCCATGACAGCGAATGGCGAGTGGCGAATAGCGAATAGGGATTGGCGTTTCCATTCGCTATTCGCTATTCGCTATTCGCCCGCAACGCGGAACGAAGCCCCATGCGCAAGATAACCCTCGCAGCCACGCAGTTCGCCTGCTCGTGGGACACGCGCGCCAATGTCGGGAAGGCGAAGGCGCTGGTGCGTGAGGCGGCGGGCAGGGGCGCCAATGCCGTGCTTATCCAGGAGCTGTTCGAGACGCCTTACTTCTGCCAGGACCAGATCGTCGATCATTTCAAGCTCGCGGCGCCCGCGGAGGGCAATCCGCTGCTCGCCGAGATGTCGGAGCTGGCGAAAGAGCTCGGCGTCGTGCTGCCCGTCAGCTTCTTCGAGCGCGCGGGGCGGGCGCATTTCAATTCGCTGGCGATGATCGACGCGGACGGGCGTGTGCTCGGCGTCTATCGCAAGTCGCACATCCCCGACGGGCCGGGCTATCAGGAGAAGTACTACTTCACGCCCGGCGATACCGGCTTCAAGGTCTGGCACACCAGGTTCGGCGCAATGGGCGCGGGCATCTGCTGGGACCAATGGTTCCCCGAAGGCGCGCGCGCGATGGCGCTGATGGGCGCGGAAGTCTTGTTCTATCCCACGGCGATCGGCAGCGAGCCGCCGCCCGCGCCACCCGTCGACAGCCGCGACCACTGGCGCCGCACCATGCAGGGCCACGCCGCCGCCAACATGGTGCCGCTGGTCGCGAGCAACCGCATCGGCGTCGAGAAGGGACAGGCCGGCGAGATGACGTTCTACGGCTCGTCCTTCATCGCAGATCCCACGGGCGGTATCGTCGCGGAGCTCGGCCGTGCGGACGAGGGCGTTGCGGTCGCGACCTTCGATCTCGACGAGATCGCGCAGGCGCGCATCTCCTGGGGCCTCTTCCGCGACCGCAGGCCGGAGCTCTACCGCGCGATCGGAAGCCACGATGGCGGCTAAGGCCAAGCCGCACGCGCCGGCCGACAAGCTCGCGTTCTATGAAAAGCTCGTCGCGACCAATTCCAAGGTCGAGCGCAAGGGCGCGGCCAATCCCTACACCTCGCACAAAGGCCGTATGTTCTCGATGCTGGGCAAGAGCGGAACGATGATCCTGCGCCTGCCGGACGGCGAGCGCGAGACGTTCATCAAGAAGTATAAGACGCGGCTCGCGGTCCAGTACGGAACGACGATGCCCGAATTCGTCGATGTCCCCGACGAGCTGCTGAAGAAGACCGCGGAGCTGAAGAAGTATTTCGATCTGAGCTTCGCGTGGTTGGATTCGCTCAAAGCGAAGCCGACGACGAAGCCGAAAAAGAAATAGGCTCTACGCCTTCTTCCCGATCAACCCGAAGATCATCATCACCACCGCGATGCCGCCGACGCCGCCGGAGACCATGCCGACGGTCTGCATCAGGCTTTGCGGATCGTTGGATTTGGGTGCCATGCCCATCATGTAAAGAAAGAACCCCGCGGCGAGCGCGATCAGTACGCCGCCCACGATCACCAGACGCCAGTTTTTCTGCCGCATAGCCCCACCTGCGATTCAGCCCGAAGCGAGGCTAGCAAATCCTCAAAACGCGGTCACGGGTGCGTCGATCTCCACGGTCTGCCCTTTGCGCTTCAGCGTCAGATGCCTGTGCTCGCCGGGCGTGCCGTGCAGGGCGTCCAGCACCTCGCCGCGCGTCATCGCGGCTGTGGGGCGGCCGTCGATGGCGAGGACCTCGTCGCCCGGCTGGGCGCCCGACACCGTCTCGACGCCGTTCTTCTTGGCGATGCCGGCGATGCCGGTATGCCCGCCCAGATGCACCAGGGTGAGGCCGACCTGGTCGAGGTCGTGCGTATCGAGCGGTGCCTCCTGCAGCCAGTAGCTCATGCCGTTCGCGTAGTCGAACGTGACGCGGAAGCTCTTCATCGTATTGCCCGCAATCGCGCCGGCGACTTTTTCACCGGCCTTGGCGGAGTACCAGTCCCAGAATTTGTCCTCGACCATGCCGCCCAGAAGTCCCTCCGGCGTGGGCCCTATCACGCCCAATTCGTTCAGGTGCAGCGCGCCGAGCGCGGCATCCGGCACCTTCATGACGGGCGCGCTGGTCTCGAAATTTCCGGACATGGTGAGATTGCTCTCGCCGACGCCGCCTTCCGCGCGCAGCCACCCCGGATGGACCTCGGCCCATCCCGCCACGACGGACGCGCGGAACAGGCCGTAGCTGCCGCCGTCGTCGATCACGGCGGGATAGGTCTTGCCTGCGACGCTCACATCCAGCGTCGCGAAACCGGTCACCGGATTGACGCGGATCGGCACCGCGACGCCTTCGGGCTTCAAGGTGCCGGGGGCTGCGAGCGTGAGCGTCCTCGCGCCGTAGTCGAACACGGTCTCGAAGCTCGCGAGCAGGCCGGGCGGCAGGACGGCTTCGACGTTCATCGGCGCCGCCATCAGCGCCGAGCTGCCCCCGGGCCCCTTCGCGGCCTCTGCCGCCGTCTGGCCCTTGCCGAACGGGTTGAGCCGGATCGTGAAGGCGTTCGCCATGTCCTCGGGCTGGACCACGCGGGGGTCGGCTGCGATCTCCATCGTCCCGATCCGCACGCGCAGCGGCTGGCCGTCGCCGATGCCGAGTTCGCGATAAAGTTTGTTGGTGAGGACGAAGGAGCCGCTGCCCTGGTTCACGAAGGCGCGTGCCTTGCGCAGACTCCCATCGGGCGCGACGAACGCCAGATCGACGAACATGCGGTTGTTGTCGAAGACGAACGGTACGGTCGCGGACGCGTCGCCGCTCGCGGTGTAGGCGCCGCGCGCGTCGGGGATCGGCGGCGCCTCGATGCAGCCCGCGAGCATCAGGCAAAGCAGTAGCGTCCGCGCGAACGCGCTTTTCAGGTCCATCGTCGTCTCCTAATTCAGCTGGCCTTGCGCAGGCCGTCGTCGCGGTTTTCCGGCTGGTATTCGATGATGTCTCCGGGCTGGCAATCCAGCGCCCGGCAGATCGCTTCCAGGGTCGAGAAGCGGATGCCGCGGACCTTGCCGGATTTCAGCAGGGAGAGATTGGATTCGGTGATGCCGATGGCGCGCGCCAGCACGTTGGAGCGCATGCGGCGCCGGGCCATCATCACGTCGAGGGTGAGAACGATCGCCATCAGATGATCTCCGCGCTGTCCTGCTCGATCTCGCGGCCGAACTCCATCACCTGCGCGATCGCGAACACGATGACGCCCAGGATGAGCGCGTCGACGAGCTCGCCGCGGAACCAGGCCTTGTCGGTGCCGCCCGCGAGCCGGAAGATCATGTTCGCGGCGAACTTCGCGAAGGGATAGACGACGAGCCACACGCCGATGCGCTTGAGATGCGCCGCATTCTCGCGCGCGAACACGACGCCGCTCGCATAGAGCCCGAACAGGCCGCGCAGATGCCAGCAGATGAAGATGACCGGCGTCATCGCGATCACGACGTCCACGAAGCCCGCGAGATGGGTGGTGAAAGGCTGCGACGAATACAGCACCGTGCCCGGAATGGGCCGCGGGACGCCGGGCACGGATATGAACGCACCCTCGGCACCCATGCGGATGTGGTTGCTGTAGATGAAACTGAAGACGAATGCGCCGATCAGCCACACGGCCGAGAGCGCCATCGCCAGGGTGAAGAGGATCGCAAGCCCTCGGCTCAGCCGCCGCAGCATGATCTGAGCGCGCGTCGGAAGCCGCGGCTCGACCTGGTCGAGCGCGATGACGTTGGACATCGGCGTCTCCTTCCTGGTCATTCTGTAATCCTAAAAATCTTTCTGTCAAACAGAAATATTTCGAGTCAAACACCACGCCGGCCGGGCGATTGCTGGCTGTGGCGCTGCGCGCGCAGGCTGCGGCCCTTGCCGACGGCCTCGCCGCCGAACTTGGCGCGCACCTTGTCCATCGCATGCTCGGCCTTGGCCTGCTTGGCGCGCGAGCGGTCGACGAGGTCGTCGGGATCGCACTCGCCCGCCGCGCAGATGTTGTGCAGGCCCGCGCCGAGCAGGCGGAACGCGGTGCCATCGGTCTCGCGCTTCAGCATCTCGCGCGCGATGCGGAAGACGCGATCGGCGAGTTGCGTCGGCGCATCGAGCGAAAGGCTGCGCGTGCGGATCTTGAAGTTCGCGGTCTTGAGCTTGAGCGTCACCGTGCGACCGCCGAGCTCCATCGCCTTGGCGCGCGCCGAGACGCGCTCGCATTGCCGCCACAGGATCGCCTCGAGCTCCTCGAAGCGTGCGATGTCGCCGTCGAAGGTCGTCTCCGACGAGATGCTCTTCATCTCGCCCGACGGGTCGACCGCGCGCGTGTCGTCGGCCATGGCGAGGCGATGCAGCCACAGCCCCGTGCTGCCGTAGCGCCGGGCCAGGTCGCGCGCGTCGGCGTCCTGGAGCTGGCCGATACGCATGATCCCGTCCTTGGCGAGGCGCGCCTGCAGCGCCGCGCCCGCGCCGCGGATCATGCCGACAGGCTTGTCGCGCAGGAACGAGACCGCTTCGGCGCGGCCTATCACCGCGAAGCCGCGCGGCTTGTCGAGCTCGGAGGCGAGCTTGGCGAGGAACTTGTTGCAGGACAGTCCGATGGAGACGGTGATGCCGATCTCGTTCTCGATCCGGTTCGCGAGTGCCGCCATCGTCTTGGCCGGGCTCATGCCGTGCAGGCGCTCGGTGCCGGAAAGGTCGAGATAAGCCTCGTCCAGCGACAGCGGTTCGACCAGCGGCGTCAGCTCGCGCATCAGCGCGCGCACGCGTTTCCCCTCGGTCGCGTATTTCGCCATATTGGGCTTTATGATGACGGCGTGCGGGCAGAGCGTGCGCGCCTTGAACATCGGCATCGCCGAGCGCACGCCGTCGATGCGCGCGATGTAGCAGCAAGTCGACACCACGCCGCGCTTGCCGCCGCCCACGATCACCGCCTTGTCGGCGAGGCTCGGGTCGTCACGCTTCTCGATCGCCGCATAGAACGCGTCGCAATCCAGATGCGCGATGGAAAGCTCATACAGCTCCGCATGCGCCAGGATGCGATGCCCGCGGCATTTCCGGCATTGCGCCGCGCCGGGCGAGATATCGCTCAAGCAATCGCGGCAGAAGGCGGTCATAACCGCTTTTGCCAATGCGCAGGATCGCGATGGCTGTGGGAGATGGTGACTATATAGATCATGCCGTCCTGCGGCAGATATACGATGCTGTAGGGAAAACGTCTCACGACGAAGCGCCGAAAAAGGCCATGGATGCGCGGATAAGCGTACGGGGTTAAGCGGATTGAACTGAGGGCGGTATCAACTGCTTTGCGAAATTGCCGTCCTAGTCCTGGCTTTTGTGTTTCGTACCAAGTCGCGGCGCCGTCGAGATCTCGCTCCGCGTCCGGATGAAACGTAAAGCTACTCATCCAAACTTATCGATCAAACGCGCCCGGACGACTTCCCAAGGAATGCCGATCGAAGGATCGCGCTCGAGTTCTGCCGCGCGGCGTTCGATTTCCGCTATCTGCTCATCGGAAAGCGCAAACGGATCGTCCGGGTCGTCGGCGACGCTTTGCAAAAGCTCTTCGGCAGCCTGAAGCCGTTCTTCGGCATCAAGCTTCAGGAGTTCCGCTACGAGTTCCTTACGCGTCATGCTCACCACCCTAGCACAAATCTATCCTTCCGGCCACAGCCATGCGGCGCCGCGGACGCCGCTGGAATCGCCGTGGCGGTTCTTGACGATCAGCGTCGGGCCCTGTGGGGAGAAGGCGTGGGCCTCCACGCGGGCGGGCAGCTCGCGGTAAAGGATATCCATCTTCGACAACCCGCCGCCGATCACGATGGCGTCGGGGTCCAAGACGTTGACCACGCTCGCGATGGCGCGCGCGAAGCGGTCGAGATAGAGGTCGAGGAATGCCTTCGCCTCCGCATCGCCGCGTTCGGCTTCGAGCGCGATGTCGGTCGCCACGAGGTCGCGGCCCGTGCGCTGCTTGAATTGCGCGGCAAGCGCGGGGCCGCTGCACCAGGCTTCGATGCATCCGCTGCGGCCGCAATAGCAGGTTGGCGGCGCCGTCACCTCGTCGCCGCGCGGAGCGGGCAGGGGATTGTGTCCCCATTCGCCCGCGATGGCATGCGCGCCGACGAGGACGCGTCCCCCGACACAGATGCCGCCGCCGACGCCGGTCCCGGCGATGATGCCGAAGACGATCTCGCGACCGCTTGCTGCGCCGTCGGTCGCTTCCGACAGTGCGAAGCAATTCGCGTCGTTGGCGACGCGCACCTCGCGCTCCAGCGCCGCGCCCAGATCCTTGTCGAGCGGATGGCCGATGAGGCGCGTCGCGTTGGCGTTCTTCACAAGACCGGTGGCGGGGCTGATCGTCCCGGGAATGGCGACGCCGACCGTCGCGCGCTTGCCGAGATCGTTTTCGACGCCGAGCACGAGATCGCGCATCGTGCGGACCACCTCGCCATAGTCGTGCCTAGGCGTCGCCACGCGGCGGCGGGCGAGTTCCTCGCCATGCGTGCCCAGCGCGATGATCTCCGTCTTGGTCCCGCCCAGGTCGATCCCGATGCGCATCAATACCCGGCCCTGTTCAGTTGTTCCTCGATGAACGCGCCCGCGGCGCGCCAATCCTCGGCATAGAGATGGGCTTGCGCGCAAGGGGCAAGCAGCGGCTTCAACCGTTCGTCGCCGATCAGGTGGATGCGGATGACGTCCGGCGCCGCCTCCGCGCTGGAGACGAGATGCTGCGGAATGTCGTCGATGAAGAAGGTGGGTGCCGAGGCGCGGCCGGCGAGCGCCTTTACCGCCGGACCTTTCGGGCCACTATTGGCGACGAGGGGAAAGTCGAAGCCGAGCGCGGCGAGGTTGCGCGTGCGCGCGACCGCCTGATTCGGGGTGATGTTGGTCAGCACGACGATCCTGGCCCGGGCAACCAAAGCGTCGAGCACATCCTGGGCGGCCTCGACCGGCTCCAGCCAGTCGAGGTCGGCGCGGAATTCGTCCAGCAGGGCGGTGACCTCGACGTCGAGAATCGCGGTTCGGTCGTCCTGCCGCCTGACGTTGCCGTGGAGGCGATAGCTGCTCAGGTCCAGGAACAGGTCCCGGCGCCGCAGGAACCGGTCGAAGCCGTCGACGAAGCGCAGGAGCACCTCGTCGGCGTCGACGATGACAAGCGGCTGGCCCGGCCATACAAGCGCCAGCGCGGCGCCCAGGCTGAAAGCCTCGCTCATGCGGCGCCCGAGAGCACGTGCCGCGCCATGTGGACGGCGCGCACATCGATTTCGGCGCCATCGCAGAAACCGACCAGAAGCTCTTCATCCGACAGCAGAAAATCCAATACCGACACCAGGAAATCCCGCTCGTCGGCGCGCTCGCGCAGGGAGTCGCGCGAGGCCCCGGTCAAGTCCACGAAACGGTCCATGGCAGGCTCCGAACCGGCCAGAAAGGCGAGCGCCTCGAGCGCCAGCGTCGCCGCCCGGTCGGCCGTCATGGGGCCGCGCGTCATCCGGTCTTTCACTTATGTGCACCCCCACTCCAAAGGCTTCGGCAGAGCGTAACGCTTCCTTAGGCCGGGATTAACCGTGGCGGTATCAAAATGCAGAGAAATCGCAGCCCTCGATGCCGCCAACGTCAAGGGAGCGTTAAGACATAACCTCTAATACTTGCAGCCACGAGACCGGGCAAAACACACACCCGGTCGGAATCAGGCGGGCGCGTTGGAGAATCGATCGATGGATGCGAAGACGAAGACCGTTCTGATCGTGGAGGACAACGAGCTGAACATGAAGCTCTTCCACGACCTTCTGGACGCACACGGCTACAACATCCTGCAGACCAAGGACGGCATGGAGGCGCTCGACATCGCGCGCGAGCACCGCCCCGACCTGATCCTGATGGACATCCAGCTTCCGGAGGTTTCGGGACTGGAGGTCACCAAATGGCTCAAGGAAGATGATTCGCTGAAGTCGATCCCCGTGGTCGCCGTCACCGCCTTCGCCATGAAGGGCGACGAAGAGGTGATCCGCCAGGGCGGCTGCGAGGCCTACATCTCCAAGCCGATCTCCGTCACCAGTTTCCTCGACACCGTGCGCCGCTTCATCGGCTAGCGCCACAACGGCAGGCAGGTCATGACCGCCCGGGTCCTCGTCGTCGATGACATCCTCTCGAACGTCAAGCTGCTCGAAGCCAAGCTGAGCGCCGAGTATTTCGAGGTCGCCAGCGCCTTCAACGGCGCCGACGCGCTCGCCCGCATGGACGAGCACATCCCCGACATCGTCCTGCTTGACGTGATGATGCCGGGCATGGACGGGTTCGAGGTCTGCCGCCGCATCAAAGCCAATCCCAAGACCGCCCATGTCCCCGTGGTGATGGTCACCGCGCTCGACCAGCCGAGCGATCGTGTCGCGGGCCTCGACGCCGGCGCCGACGACTTCCTGACCAAGCCGGTGGACGACGCAGCCTTGTTCGCGCGCGTACGCAGCCTCGTGCGCCTCAAGATGATGACCGACGAGCTGCGCATGCGCGAGACGACGGGACAGAGCATGGGCCTGCTCGATCCGACCGACCAGCTCCAGGACGCCAATCCGGCGGGTCGCATCCTGATCATCGAGGACCGCCCGGAATCCGTCGCCTGGTTCGCGGGCGCGCTTCAGCCCAACCACGAGCTTTCCTCCGTCGACACGTTCGAGGAGGCGCTGGTGCGCGTGCGCGGCGGCGACTACGACCTGATCATCGTCAGCCTCGGCATGCGCGGCTTCGACGGGCTGAGGCTCTGCTCGCAGCTGCGCTCGATCCCCGAGGCGCGCAACGTGCCGATCCTGGTGGTGGTGAGCGACGGCGACCGCCGCAAGCTCACCCAGGCGCTGGAGATGGGCGTCAACGACTATCTGACGCGGCCGGTCGACCGCAACGAGCTCGTCGCGCGCGTGCGCACGCAATTGCGCAAGAAACGCTATGCCGATCGGTTGCGCCGCAACGTGCAGCTTTCCCTGGAAATGGCGATCACCGACCAGCTCACCGGACTGCACAATCGCCGCTACATGGCGAGCCATCTCGACAATCTGATGGCGCATGCGGCCAGTACCGGAAAGCCGCTCGCCTTCGTCATCATGGACATCGACTACTTCAAGTCGGTCAACGACAATCACGGCCACGACATCGGCGACGAGGTGCTGCGCGAGTTCGCCAAGCGCATCGGCGCCAATATCCGCGGCATCGATCTCGCCTGCCGCTATGGCGGCGAGGAGTTCGTCGTGGTTATGCCCGAGACCGACGCCGCCTTCGCCTTCACCGTCGCCGAGCGCCTGCGAAAGAGCATCGAGACCACGCCCTTCGACATCTCCCGCCAGCCCGGCAAGCTCAGCCTGACCATCTCCATCGGCATAGCGGCGTCCGAAGGGCCCGACGACACGTCCGAGGCGCTGCTGCGCCGCGCCGACCAGGCCCTTTACAGCGCCAAGCGCAACGGCCGCAACCGCGTCGTGGCCGACGCGGCGTGAGATGCTCTATACCCGCTTCGCGCTCGGCGCCGGCGTGCTGTTCGCGATTTTCGAGGTCTTCTATTTCCGCTCCGGCCATTTCCCCTATGACGGGCTGAACTACGTCGTCGGCTGGGATTTCGTGAACTCCTGGATGGGCGGCCGCGCCGCGCTGCATGGCGGCCTTCAGACCTATTTCGAGGTCCATCGCTACAACGCCGAGATCCACCGTCTCTTCGCCGCGAACGTTCCGTTCCACAACTGGTCCTATCCGCCGCATATCCTGCTGCTGCTGTGGCCGTTCGGGCTGTTTCCCTATCTCGCGAGCTACGCGCTCTGGCTCGTCGCGGGGCTCGGCGTCTATCTGTGGGCGGCCAGCGGACCCAAGTTCGATCGCGAGCTTCTCCTGTTCCTCGCGCTGTCGCCCGTGGCGATGGTGCTCGTGCTCACCGGTCAGAACGGCTTTTTCACCGGCGCGCTGCTGCTCGGCGTGCTCGCGCAGTGGGACAGACGTCCGGCGCTCGCGGGGATCATGCTGGGCCTGCTCAGCGTGAAGCCGCAGCTCGTCCTGTTGATGCCGCTGGTGCTGATGATGACGGGGCGCTGGCGCTGCCTCGCCGTCGCCGCGGCGACGGCGGCCGCGATGGTGGTGCTGACCACGGGTCTCTATGGAAGCGCGGTCTGGCACGGCTACCTGGCCGAAGCGGTGCCGTTCCAGAACGTCGTGATGACCAGGGGCACCGGCCTGATGCTGGGCATGATGCCGACCGCCTTCATCAACGCACGCCTGATGGGCGCGCCGGACGCCGTTGCCTGGGCATTGCAGGCGGTGACGTCGGCGATTGCGCTCACGGCCGTGATATGGACGTTCCGCAAGCGCCGCGATCCCATGCTCTCCAACGCGATGCTGCTCGCGGCGTCGCTGCTGGTCGTGCCCTACAGCTTCAACTACGATATGGCGGCGCTGATCGCCGTTCTGGCGCAGATGAGGCTTCGGCCGGACAACACGCGCATCGACACCGCGCTGATCCTGATCGTGTGGATGCTGCCCCTGGTGATGATGCTCGGCTTCTTCGTGAAGCTCGCGGGCTCGGCTCTGGTTCTGCTCGTGCTCATGAACAGGTTGTTCGAGCGGATGAAGCAGGAAGACGCGGTGCCTACATACACGATCAAACTGTCATCCCCGGCGAGCATCGACGCGTGAGCGTCGATGTGAGGGAAGGGGACCCAGGTGGACAGAATTGTCTTGCTCTTTCCACCTGGGTCCCCTCCCCCTCGCATTGCTGTCGCAATGCGAGGCCGGGGATGACAGTTGGGCCTGGAAAAGTGTTATCCTCCCACCCATGCAGATCGACGTCGTCTCCGATACCGTTTGTCCCTGGTGCTTCATCGGCAAGCGCCGCCTCGCGCGCGCGCTGGAGATGCGGCCCGAGGTCGAGTTCGACGTCCATTGGCGGCCCTACCTGCTCGACCCGAAAGTGCCGCGTAGCGGGTTGGACCGGCGGGCCTATATGAAGGCCAAGTTCGGCGACGGCCCCAATGTCCAGGCGATGAGCGAGGCGTTGCGCAGCACAGGCCTGGAAGAGGGGATCGCGTTCGCCTTCGACCAGATCGAGCGGCGGCCCAATACGTTGGATTCCCACCGCCTGATCCGCTGGGCCGGCGCTGTCGGGATGCAGGATGCCGCGGTCGAGCGGCTGTTCGCGGCGTACTTCCTCGAAGGCCGCGACATCGGCGACGCGGCGGTGCTCGAATATCTCGCGGCCGATGTCGGGATGGACTCGCTTCAGGTCGCCGAACTTCTCAGCGACGACACCGACCTCGCCGCGGTCGAGCGCGAGGCCAAGCTCGCGGGCGAGATGGGGATCACGGGCGTGCCGACCTTCATCTTCGCCAATCGTTTCGCGCTTTCCGGCGCGCGCGAGCCCGAGGTGCTCCTGCGCGTGATCGACAAGGCGCTGGAGGAAGAAGCGGGCGGCGAGGACGAAGCCGTCAGCGGCTGATCGGCACGACCAGGCTGTTGGTCTCCGCGATGATCTTCACCCGTATGGTGCCGTAGTTCGGCAGCCGCACATGCTTGAGAGCCGCGACCGGGAGCAGGGCCTGCACCACCGCCTCGTGCCGCCCGGGCGGACGCGCGACGAACTCGACCTCCAGCGTGCTTGCTTCCGGCGCGGCAGGTTGGCGGACCCAGAGCCGCGGACGGTCCCAGCCACCGCTCTTGACCGCGCCGCTCGCGGAGATCACCAGTTGGCGATGGACGATCGTCGCTTTCGCGTCATCCACGCGGAAGATGGGCCGCACGTCGCCTGCAAAGGACGGCACGGCGGCCAGCACTGCCGCGACGACAACAAAGGGAAGGAGAAGGCTGCGCATTGCCTGCATGACGCTGTCTGCTAACGTCGCGGCTCTAGCCAGAGATTGCGGCGCAAATTGGATGGGAGCTCGCATGGGTCCGTTGCAGGGAATTCGTATCGTGGAATTTGCCGGAATCGGGCCCGGTCCGTTCGCGGCCATGCTGTTCTCCGACATGGGCGCCGAGGTCGTGCGCGTCGACCGCAAGGGCGGACGCGTGCCGCCAAAGACCGAGATCTATTCGCGCGGCCGGGGTACCGTGCAGCTCGACATGAAAAAACCGCAAGCCGTGGAGGCCGCGCTGAAGCTGATCGAGCGCGCCGATGCGCTGATCGAGGGCTTCCGCCCGGGCGTGATGGAGCGGCTGGGCGTGGGACCGGATGTGTGCCTGAAGCGCAATCCCAAGCTCGTCTACGGCCGCATGACGGGCTGGGGCCAGACCGGGCCGCTCGCCAACGCAGCGGGCCATGACATCAACTACATCTCGCTCACCGGAGCGCTGCATGCGATCGGAGGCGGGGACGGCAAGCCCGTGCCGCCGCTCAACCTCGTCGGCGATTTCGGCGGCGGCGCTCTCTATCTGGCGTTCGGCGTCGTCTGCGCGCTGCTGGAGGCGCAGCGCTCCGGCAGGGGGCAGGTGGTCGACGCCGCGATGACCGACGGCGCCGCGTCGCTGATGTCGATGTTCTATGCGATGACGGCGATGGGCATCTGGAAGGACGCGCGCTCGTCGAACATGCTCGACGGCGGGGCGCATTTCTACGACACCTACGAGACCAAGGACGGCAAATTCGTCTCCATCGGCTCCATCGAGCCGCAGTTCTACAAGGAGCTGATGGAGAAGACCGGCATCTCCGATCCGGCTTTCGCCGCCCAGATGGACCGCGACGCATGGCCCGCGCTCAAGCAGAAGCTCGCGGGCGTGATCAGGACCAAGACGCGCGACGAATGGGACGTCATCATGCAGGGCAGCGACGTCTGCTACGCGCCGGTGCTCTCCATCGCCGAAGCGCCCAAGCATCCGCACAACGCCGCGCGCAAGACCTTCATCGAGATCGACGGCGTCGTGCAGCCCGCCCCCGCGCCGCGCTTCAGCCGCACCATCGCCGAGGTGCAAGGGCCGCCGCGCGCGCCCGACAATGCGGGGACGCTGGCAGCGTGGGGTTTCTCGGAAGGCGACATCGCCGAGCTCGCTTCGGCGGGCGCGATCTAGAGGATGGAGCGGCGTCTTCCCGGCACCGAGGCGCGGCGGCGCATCTACCTCATGCGCCATGGCCATGTGGACTATTTCGGAGACAAGTCCGACATCCATGCCGTCACGCTGACCTTGCGCGGCCGCAGCGAGGCGGAAGCGGCGGCGAAGGCGTTCGCGCATGTGCGTTTCGACCGCGCGGTCTGCTCGGGCCTGCCGCGCACGCGTGAGACGGCGCAGCTCGTGCTCGGCGGCGTGAGCGACGCGCCCGCGCTGGAGATCGACGCCGATCTCGTCGAGCTGCGCGGCGGCGCGCGGCCCGGTGTGAAGAGCCGCGCCGAGCTGATCCGCCTCATGAACTCCTATTTCGAGCGCGCGCACGAGCCGGGCGCGACCAATCTCGAGGGCGGCGAGGTGTTCGAGGCTGCCCAGGCGCGCGCCGTCGCCGCGATCGAGCGTCTGCTCGCCGCGCCCGACTGGCACACCGCGCTGGTCGTCGCTCACGAGGGCATCAACCGGTTGATCCTGAGCTGGGCCTGCGGCGCGGGCCTGCGCGCCATGAGCGCGTTCGAGCAGGACACGGGCTGCGTCAACGTCATCGATTTCGACCTCGGCGGCATCGGCAATGTCCGCCGCGCGCTGGTCAAGGCGGTCAACCTCACGCCCTACAACTACCTCAAGCACGGCATGAACCTGACGAGCCTGGAGGCCATCATGCAGCGCGACGTGAAGGACGTGCCGGTTTAGGGCGTCCGCAAGAACCCGCGCCACTGGCTGTCGAAATAGGAACCTGCGGTGTTGCCGCTTGCGTCGATCGCGGTAACGAAGGTGCTGGTCGAGCCCGCCGGATCGAACACCGTGATCGCGCCGTCGAGCGCGCGTGTGAAGCCATGCGTGTGGCCGGCGCCATCGTAGTAGAGCCCACAGACGACGCCATGTGCGTTGATGCCGAATATGAACGTTCCCGTCGACCCTTGAGGATCGAACGTCTCGAGAGCCCCGTCCGGCTTGCGCAGGAAGCCATGCTCCTGGAAAGCCGCATCGCCGAAATTGCCCGCGACGAACCCCATTTTGTTCATCGCCGCCGGCCGCGTGCCCTCCACGCCCCCCGGCGCGTCGAAGATCGTGAACGTGCCGTCGAGCGCGCGCAGGAAGGCATGCTGAGCCTTGCCGGCGTCGCTATAGGTGCCGATGACGACGCCTTTGGGGTTTATCGCCGTGACTTCGGTATCGAGCGAGCCTGGGGGATCGAAGGTTTCGACGTGCCCCTGAGTCCGGCGCAGATAACCGTGAGTGACCTTTTTGACATCGCTATAGCTCCCCGCTACGCGCCCTGCGGCATCCGGGCCCGCCACGTTGCCCAACACCCCGGCGACGTCGAAAATCTCAAAGGTGCCGTCGGGCGCGAGCAGGAAGGCATGGCCGACCAGGCCTTTCCCGCGCGCGAAAGTCCCGGCCATCCACCCGGAATCGTTGATGCCTTGGATTTCGGTTCCAACCGAGCCGGGCGGATCGATCGGCGTGATCGTCCCGTCGGCGGCCCGGGCGAAGCCGTGATCCACGAAAGCCCCGTCCTCGTAATAGCCCGCAACCACACCGCTCGCGTTCATGGCCCGAGGGAATGTCGCAATCGAATCTCCGGGATCGAAGAGCGTGTAGCCGTCCGCGGATGCCGGGCCGCTCAGGATGCAAAGGATCGCGGCGACGGAAACCGTCAAAGGCCGGTACCGCATGGGAACCTCCCTTCAGATCGCCAATTCGCACCACACCGGTACGTGGTCGGACGGCTTGTCGCCGGCGCGCATCTGCTTGTCGATGCCTGCGGCCTTGAGCCGGTCCGCCGCCTGGGGCGACAGCATGATGTGGTCGATGCGGATGCCGTGATCCTTCTGCCAGGCGCCGGCCTGATAGTCCCAGAAGGAGTACTGATGCGTCTCGGCGTGGCAAGCGCGGAACGCGTCGGTGAAGCCGAGATATTCGAGCTTGCGCAGCGCCGCGCGCGACTCCGGCTGGTAGAGCGCGTCGCCGAGCCACGCTTTCGGGTTCCAGACGTCGTCCGGCGTCGGGATCACGTTGTAGTCGCCCATCAGCGCCGCCGGCTCCTCGAGCGCGAGCAGGCCGCGCGCGTGCACGGCGAGGCGCTCGAGCCAGGCGAGCTTGTAGGTGAACTTCTCGGTGCCGATCGGGTTGCCGTTCGGCGCATAGATCGAGGCGATGCGCACCGTGCCCTTGGTCCCGGGCACGACCGCCTCGATGTAGCGGGCGTGGTCGTCTTGGTCCGCCCCCTTGAGCCGCGGCGTCACGTCCTCGAGCGGGCGGCGCGACAGGATCGCGACGCCGTTATAGGTCTTCTGTCCGTGTACGGCGCAATTATAGCCGATCTCCTCGAACGCCTGGCGCGGAAAGGCGTCGTCGACGCATTTGATCTCCTGCAGCACGACGGCGTCGGGGACCGCCTCCTTCAGCCAGGCGAGCGCGGGCTCCAGCCGGACCTTGATCGAGTTCACGTTCCACGTGGCGAGCTTCATGGCCGTCTTATACGCCAGATTCGAGGCGGGCGAAGCTCGGATTCGCGCGATGGAAGCGTGGGCGCCGATGTGCTAGGGGAGCGTTCATGCCTTCCGCACCCTCCATCGAGGTCCAGCCGCTCATCGCCGTGCGTGACGTCCGCGCGAGCAGCCGCTGGTATGCGCAGCTCCTCGGAGCGGACCGTCTTCCCGAGCATGAGCACCGCGATCTGTACGACCGGCTCACGTCGTCCGGCCGCATGATCCTCCAGCTTCACGCCTGGGACGCGGAGGACCATCCCAACCTCGTCGACGCGAACGCGGCGCCGAACGGGCATGGCGTGTTGCTCTGGTTCCAGCTCGCCGATTTCGATTCCGCCGTCGCGCGCGCGGAGAAACTCGGCGCCGAGATCGTCCTGGCTCCGCATGTCAATCCGGCGCCGCAACATCGCGAGATGTGGCTGCGCGATCCCGACGGCTATGTGGTGGTCATCGCCAGCCCCGATGGCGAGGCTGGAGGAAGTTGATGCCGTTCGCGATCATGCTGATGCCCGCCGATCTGGATGCGCCCTTGCCGCACTATAAGACGGCGATCGAAAGAGCCGTGCACGCAAACGGCGGGGAGCTTGCCCCGCATGGCGTTGTGCGATTGGCGGATGGCGGGCAGTTCGTATTCAAGAACGACTATTTTTGGCCCAAGCGCCTTACGTCCGGCGTTTGCCGCGTCATATTCGATACCGCGCTGCACACCGACACCTATGTAACCACCGGCGGCTCTGACGTGGCGCCTTTAAAGGTCAAAGGATCCACGCTCGATATCCCGTCCGAATTGGGACCGGCCGTCGTGGCCGCCAGTCCCGATGTTCTCTGCGCCAAGCTGCGAGGCCGCCTCGCTCGCTGGATCAAAGAGATGGGACAGCTGAGGCGCGAGGGCGTGATCGATGCCGACGATCAGCCCCTGGAACCACCCGCCGATCCTGGCACAGAACCGCGCTTGCATGGCCGTCCCTCGGGCACGGCCGCCAAATGCGAAGCTTCCGAGCGCGAGGAAACCTCAAAACTCGGATGGAAATTCGTGCGCAGCATCGTCACGCGGAATGCGCAATGGGGCGTTGTCTGGCGCGCGGACATCGCGCCTGAGAGCGACCCCGCCACCTGGTTTCGCGAATCCTGCTGGCGGGTGCGAGGCACTCGCGGCGAAAGCGGGATCAGCACGTCAAGCCGCCCTCTAATGATGTTCGACAAGACCCAAAGCATCATCCCCCTGCCGGCGGAATAGAGCACGCGCTGTAAAACGATGGTGAGCGCTGCTACGCTGATGCAAATTCGGTGAGCGCGTTATGCTAGACCACATCGCGTTTCGCGTCGCCCCCGACACGATCCCGTCAATTCTCGAGAAGCTGAAGTCGAAGGGATGCGAGTTCATTTTGTCCGAAACGGGCACATCCCTCTACTTCTTCGACTTCGACAACCATGTCTTTGAGCTCGATAGCTCCGGTCAGCAGCAGGAGCTGGACGGACTGGCCGCGTCGTCAGGCGGTTAAGCCTCTGATTGTTGGCTTGCCGAGCCGTAGCTTCCGCGGAGCGGAAGCGAAGGCTGGTCGGAGCGGCGGGATTTGAACCCACGACCCCCAGTCCCCCAGACTGGTGCGCTAACCAGGCTGCGCCACGCTCCGTACCGTTCGCCACCGGCCGAGGCCGCCGGGTAGGGTTCCCGGTTCGCGAAGGGCGCGGACTATATGCGCCCGCCGGCGCTTGCGCAAATGGGAATTGGCGGCATTTTGGCTTTCCGGGTTCTGGGATATGGTTCCCTCGCACTCATCCAAGGGGGAACAGATGAACCGGACACTATCCATCCTCGCGGCGCTGTCGTTCGCGGCGCCCGCGCTCGCCGCCTCGCCCATGGCGATGTCCGCCAAGCCGGCGCAGTCCGCCGCCGACAAGTCCGCGATCATAAGCGCGATGAGCGCGGGACCGGCGGCGGTCGGGCGCAATGCGACGATCGTGGTGCCGGATGCGTCGGGCAAGATGCGGGTGCTGCGCAACGGCACGAACGGCTTCACCTGCATGCCCGACGATCCCTCGTCGCCGGGCGCCGATCCGATGTGCGCCGACAAGGCCGGGATGGACTGGCTCGATGCCTACATCGCGCACAAGCTGCCGGCGAAGGGCAAGGTGGGCTTGATCTACATGCTCGCGGGCGGCAGCGACGCCAGCAACACCGATCCCTACGCGTCCAAACCCGCGAACGGGCATTGGATCGCCACCGGCCCGCACGTGATGGTCGTCGGCGCCGACGCCGCGTTCTACGCCGCCTATCCGTCGGGCGCGAACCCCGACACGTCCGTTCCTTACGTGATGTGGGCGGGCACGCCGTATCAGCACCTGATGTCGCCGGTGAAGTAGGGCGCTCTTTAAGGCTTGTCGTACTTGTCCCTTCGGCGGCGGCCGAAGAGCAGGCGCGACTCCAGATGCAGACGCAGCGCCTTGTAGTAGGCCTGCAGGAACTCGAGCGGGCTTCCGAAAGGCCGCGCGCCGGTCTTGTACTGGATGCGCTCGGCCACCGCCTTCATCGTCGCGGGATCGCGGCGGCGCAGCACGTCCTCGAGCACGGTGAGCTCCTTCACGCCATAGGCGTCGAGCGCCTCGGCGCTGAACAGGCCTTCGGTCTCGACCTCGTCGCCGGCGAGATCGATGTCGAGGAGGCGCCTGGGCGCGCGTACGACCCAGGTGCCGCCGACCAGATCGCCGACGCGCAGCCTGTCCTTGTTGAAGAGCGGGAACAGCACGAACACGCCGCACCAGATCAGCGCCATCAGATAGGCCAGCCCGTCTTCGCTGAAGCCGATGGCGAAGACCAGGGTGATCGGCACGAACAGCTCGACCTCGCGCATCACGTTGCGCAGGAAGATCGCCTCGGCGGTGAGCCGGCCGCCGTCGCGCATCGCCACGCGAAGCCCCAGCGCGCGCTTGCCGGGCGTCGCGGCGCGCGGCGTCAGCTCGAAGGCGGTGAAGTAGAAATTGCGCAGGAAAAAAGCGACGAGCATCCAGACGACGCCGATCAGCTCACCGACGCCGAAATTCAGCACCGCGCCCATGATCGCCAGCGCGATCGTGGCGCCGATCAGGACGCCCAGGATGATCACCAGGTCGAGCAGCAGCGCCGCCGCGCGCTCGCCGGCTTCCGCCAGCACGATGCGCAGATCTATGCCCTCGGGCGTCACGAGCTCGCGCGTGCGCGCTTGCGGGGGCGTGTATGCGGGCGGCTGCGTCGCGGCGTTCATCGCTCGCCCCGCGGCAGGTAGAAATAGGTGCACCACAGCATCAGCATCGCCGTGCCGACGGCGTAGCGGACCAGCGTGCTCTGGACGAGCTGGCGGCCATAGCCCTCGAGAAGGCCGGCGACCGCCAGCATCACCACGACCCCAGCCATCACGACCGCCGCCTTTCGCCCGGCGGCGGCGAGCGCGTCCATGCGGCTGAGCTCGCCGGGAAAGGCGAGCCCCCAGCCGATATGGAAGCCTGCGGCGCCGGCGAGCGTGACCGCGAAGATCTCCGTCGTGCCGTGGATGAAGAGCCAGCCGCCGAGCTCGATGCCGAGACCCTGCTGCCCGAAGAGTGCAAGGAAGGCGCCGAGGACGAGCCCGTTATAGATCATCATGAACGCCGACGGCAGGCAGCACGCGAAGCCGAGCGCGAAGGAGAGCAGCGCGATGCGCGCGTTGTGGGTGAAGAGGAAAGTCGCAAGCACGCTCAACCCGTCGACGTGCTGGGGGCCGTGCAGCGTGTCGTAAAGCTGCTTGTAGGAGGCGCCGGGATCGCGTCCTTGTGCGTAGTCTTCCGACACGAAGGCGGAGAACCATTGCGGCGAGCGCCGCACGAGCACGTAAGCCACAACCGTGCCGAGCAGGTTCATCGCGCCCGACACAAGCGTCTCGCGCCACAGGCTGCGCACCGCTTCCGACCAGTCGCGCACGAAGAAGCGCGCCACGCGCTCGGTCAGGGTCGTGCGCGCGCCATAGACGCAGAAATAGGCCCGCGCCGACAGGCTCTCCAGATAGTCCACCAGGCTCTTGTCGAGCGAGATCGCGCGCGCCATCGACAGCGAGGTGAGGGTGGCACGGTAGAGCACCGGGATCGCGATCACCTCGTCGTCGCTGAGCGAGGCGCGCTGGCCTTTCTCGAAGCGGTCGAGGAGGTTTTCCAGCCGCCGCCAATCGGCTTCGCGCTCGGTGCGGAAGCGGCGGCTCTTGAGGGTGACCGTCATCGCGCCCTCACAGCCGGTCGAGCCGCTTGGCGGCGAGGTATGAATCGATGAGGCCCAGGCCGATCTGCTGCAGCGGCACGTCGATGACATGGACGCCCAGGCGCCTGAGCTTCGCCGTCACGATCTCGCGCTCGCGCAGGAGCGTGTCGGCCACGACCGCGCGCGAGACGTCTTCCGCCGTCTCCGGTTTGGCGCGGGCGAGCTCTTCCAGCTCGACGTCGCGGAACAGGACGAACAGCACCAGGTGGCGTTGCAGCAGGCGGCCGACATTGTCCAGCATCAGCTCGGCGCTGGTCGTGTCGACGAAATCGGTGAAGACGACGACGATGGAGCGGTGCTCGAGATCGGCCGCCAGCTGCGTCAGGCCGAGCGTGAAATTCGTCTCGGCGGTCGAATAGTCGAGCCGGGCCGCCTGCCGTTGGAGCTGCTCGAACGCGGCCGGGCCCGCGACGGTGCCGCTGCGCAGGCGCGGCTTCTCGTCGAAGGCGAAGAGGCCGACGCGGTCGCCGATCTTCAGGCCGACATAGGCGAGCAGCAGGATCGCCTGCAGCGCGCGGTCGAGGCGCGGCTGGCCGGCGACCGGCTCGCTCATCAGCCGCCCGGTGTCGAGCGCCATCACGATGTGCTGGTTCTGCTCGGCCTGGAACTCCTTGGCCAGCAGCGTGCCGTGGCGGGCCGACTGCTTCCAGTCGATGGTGCGGCGGTCCATGCCGGACTGGAAGCTGCGCAGCGCGTGGAATTCCCAGCCCTCGGCGGCGTTGAGCTGCATGTGCGCGCCCATCGTCGCATCGCGACGGAACAGGCGCGTGGCCTCGTCCTTGACGTCCTGGATGTTGGGCACGATGGGGATCGCGCGGTCGAGCTTCTCGCTACGCTGGGTCCAGGCGAGCCCGAGCGGTCCCTGCCAGCGCGCCCACAGCCGCTCGAACCGGCCTTCGCCGCGGCGCTGCACCTCGAGCGCGAATTTCGCGACGCCCTTGTTCGCGGTCACCGCCACGTTCTGGCGATGGGGCGAGATGCTGAGGCGCGGCCCGATGTCGAGCGCGACCTCGATATCCTTCGGCACGCCGCCGCCGTTGAAGCGGAACAGGAAGGACGCGTTGCCCGTCTGTCCGACCGCCATGCCGTTGGGGAGCGAGGGCTCGATCGTCAGCCCCCGGCCCGTGAACAAAGCATCCAGCAGCATCAAGCCGCCGACGAACACGATCCACGCAGCCCCGACCAGCCACAGCTTCGGCGCCATGACCGCAAG
Organism: Alphaproteobacteria bacterium; assembly: GCA_021325375.1. Classification (GTDB taxonomy): domain Bacteria; phylum Pseudomonadota; class Alphaproteobacteria; order Micropepsales; family Micropepsaceae; genus Rhizomicrobium. The sequence continues at coordinate 103,929 of JAJPHG010000013.1, forward strand.
CAGCAGCGCCACGGGTATCCCCAGCGCCGCCAGCATCACGGTCCGGCCGGTCGGGTAGATCATCGTTATGCCGCTCTCTCAAAAACTAAACTGTCATGGCCCGCGAATGCGGGCCACCCAGTTGGGTTCTGCAGGAATGATCGAGAAGACGTCACCTGGGCGGCCCGCATTCGCGGGCCGTGACATTTGGGGGTTTGAAGAAAAGCTACCATCACCGCGGCGCCTGGACGCGTTCGACGATGCCGCGCAGGACGTCGTCGACCTTGCGGCCGTCGATCTCGGCGGCGGGGGACAGGATCACGCGGTGGCGCAGGGCGGGGAGCACCAGCGCCTTCACGTCGTCGGGCAGCACGTATTCGCGGCCGTCCAGCGCCGCGCGGGCGCGCGAAGCGGCGGCGAGCATGGCCGAGCATCTCGGGCTCGCGCCGTGCGAGATGTCGGGCGAGACGCGCGTCGTGCGCACGATGGTGACAATGTAGGCCAGCACCGGCTCGGTCAGGCGCGTCTGGGCGACGGTGGCGATGGCGGCCGAGATCGTGTCGCGGTCGGCGACCGGCACGATGCCGAGCGATTTGGGATCTGGCATGCGCACGGTGGGACCGGTCGCGGCGACGATGGCGCGTTCCTGCTGCTCGTCGGGATAGGCGAGCACGTGCTTGAAGAGGAAGCGGTCGAGCTGCGCTTCGGGCAGGGGATAGGTGCCCTGCTGCTCGAGCGGGTTCTCGGTCGCGATCACCATGAAGCGCTCGCTCAAGGGATTGACCTTGCCGTCGAGGGTGACGCGGCGTTCCTGCATCGCCTCCAGAAGTGCTGCCTGGGTCTTGGGCGGCGTGCGGTTGATCTCATCGGCGAGCAGGACCTCGCAGAAGATCGGTCCGCGATTGACCGTAAAGGTCGAGGTCTGGAAGTTGAACAGGTTCGTGCCCACGATGTCGCCGGGCATCAGGTCGGGCGTGAACTGGATGCGTCCGAAATCGAGGTTCACCGCGGCGCTGAACGCCTGCGCCAGGAGCGTCTTGGCGGTGCCGGGCGGCCCTTCGAGCAGAATGTGCCCGCCGCAGAACAGCGCGGTCAGCATCAGGTCTATCGTGTCGTCCTGGCCGTAGATCGCCTTGCGGATCTGGTTGCGCAGCCGGAACGCCAGGTCCCTGACGTCGCTAATTTGCATGGAACATCCCCTGTCTCCATTCGTAGAATCTGCGCGCCAGCGTGACGAGCGCGGCGCGGCTCGTGACCTGCTGCGTCTCCTGCATGAGCGCGGAATAGGAAAGCTGGTCCTGGCGCTCGAGGTCCTTGAACAGCGCCTCGCTGTCTTCCGCGTCGAGCGGGCGGCGTACGCCGAGCGCGCGCAAGGCCAGGTTCCGCGTCGTCTGCGCATAGCGCGCCGCCATGCGCGGCTCGCGATGCAGCATGCGGATCATGTCGGCGGCGTTGTTGACGAGCGCGGTCTTGCCGCGCGCGAAAGCGGCGAGCGGGACGGGCGGCGTGCCGAAGCGCACCGCGGCGTGGAAGCCCATCAGCAGCGCTGCGAAGATCGCGCACAGCGTGGCGCCCAGGAAGGGCGGGGCGAAGATCTGGCGCAGCAGGCTCGGCGTCGTGCCCAATCCGTTCAGGGTCACGTCGAAATGCACGGGCGCGCTGCCGCTGCGCAGATTGCCGATCATCGACACCGCCAGCTCCGCCGTCGGCAGGTCGGCCACGCCGTGCGTGTTCATCAGATCGGGATCGGCGAGCACGTAGATGGGATAGTCCTTGAGCTTGACGAGCACCGCGCCGCCGCCGGCGCTGGAGATCAGCGGCAGCCAGTCGGGGCCCGAGATCGTCTGCAGCGAGTCCGCCTTTGCGAGGTTGTCCGGGAACGGGCCGAAGCTGCCTGCGGTCGCCACCAGCTGGGGCGCGGACACGCCTTTGAGCCGTGCGATCTTCGTCGTCGCGGAGAGCGGCTTCAGTATCCGCTCGATATCAACATGGCTGATCGTTGGTCCCTTCAGGACATGGCCGCTCACCTCCGGATCGCTGAGCGGATACCATTTGGGCAGGATGACGAGCCATTGCCGCGTGTCGCCGGGCGTCTTGACGAGATTGGCCAGCGCGTCGTCCCCGGCGTCGTCGGGCGGCGTGGCGACGGTCAGGCTGTTATGCGCCACGTCGCGCGGCGCCGGCCCACGGTCGATCACGTTGTTGATGCCGTCGGCGTTGAGCAGGATACGCAGGCCCGCGAAGCCGATCGCCGAGCGCGAAAGCGCGTGCGTGTCGCTGTCGTTGTCGTCGCGGAATTCCGGCGCATAGGCCGAGAACACGAAGAAAGCCAGCAGCGAGAGCACGCTCACCGCCACAAGGCCGATAGCGACGCGCGGCGAGATGAGCGGGGCCTTGTTCTCCTCGCTCATGCCGCCAGCCTCCACGTGTCGGGGAAGGCGAAGCGCTCATAGGCGTCGCGGCAGCGCGCGAATTCCTCGGCGCCGATCTCGCGCTCGGCGAATAGCGCCTGCTCGACGACCTGCGCAATGCCGGAGAAGGTCGTGCGTGCCGCTTGCGGCAATTGCTCGAGCTGCGCGATCTCGCGGCTGGTGAGGGCCTGGCGCACGAGGTCCGGGCGCCGCGTGTCGATATGCTCGATGCTACGCAGCAGGATGAGATGCACCGCCTCGCCATATTTCCCCTTGGCCGCGAGGGCGTCGGCGTCGCGCAGCAGGTTGTGCGCGGCGGCGGGGGCAGGGTGCCATTCGGGCCCGGCGGTGGCCGACTTCTGCTCGCGTTTTTTGCGGTCGCGGAACCAGCCGTTCTGCATGGCCGTGCGGACGACGAAGTAGATGATGAGACCGATCACGGCGGCGAAGAGGGTCCACCCCAGGATCTGCAGGAGCGGCCCGAGGACCAGGGGCGTGCCGGAACCGCTGTTCCACTGAGGCGGCGGCGGAGCCGGCTTGCTCTGCGGGAAGTCGAACTGGAGCTCGCGATGCGTCAGCAATTCGTCATGCGCGTGCGCGATGCCGGTGAGGTGGGAAGCATGCGCCGAAGGAGAAGTGCCGCTCACGAAGCGAAAGCCCGAATGTCGAAAGGAAATGCCACCACCACTCGCCCGCTGCGCCCGGGCAACTATGCGCTGCGGCTCGCCGATTCTCAAGCCGATGCATGGCGTTAGCCGCGCCTAGCCCTTCGCCCTCAGCGCGACCTCGCGCGCGCGGACGAGGTTGACATGGCCCATGCCGTTGCTGCCCGTCTCGACGAAGCCGATCTTGGCGCAGAGCTTGAGCGAAGGTGTGTTGTCCTGGAACACCTCGACGCGCGCGGCGCGGCCCTTGAGCGCCCATTCGTCGGCGATCTTCTCGGTGAGCGCGGTGCCGAGGCCTTTGGCCTGGCGGTCCTCGAGGAGCGCGAAGTCGACGAAGTAGACGGTCTCGCCTTCGTCCGCCTCGATGAAGCGGCCGATGGGGCGCCCGGCGCTTTCGATGATCGAGTAGGTCGCGTCGGGAAAGGTGTTGCGATGCGTGGCGTTGTTGGAGCGGAACTGGAACTCGAGCATGGTGCGGATCCGGGGTTCGGGCAGACCGCCCTGGCGCATCACGCGGCCGGCATGGGCGTCGAAGAGGGCGAAGAGGAACGCTTCGTCGTCAGCGCGCTGGGGGCGCAGCGTGACCGATCCAAAAGCCAAGTCGTAGCGGCGCGATACTTCCATCCCCGATCCCGTTCGGGCAATCTGCGCGCTCGAGAAGCGCAGAGGCCTTTAGGCATGTCCGAATTGTTCCTCGAAGTTCATCATTTCGAGCCGCTGGTCGGCAAGACCGCCCGCTTCGGCGGCACGCCTTTCGCCATGACGCTGGAGGCGGTGTCCAAGGGGCAGAAATTTCTCCCCACCGCCAAGCGCGATCCGTTCTTGCTCATCTTCCGCTCGCGCCGGGAACCGTACTTCATGCGCGAAGGGATCTACGATTGTGCCTTCGACGACGGACCGACCTATTCCTTCTACATCTCGCCGGTCCACACGCCGGAGCAGGAATGGCAGGACTATCAGGCGGTCTTCAGCTGACGGTCAAACCCGTCCGGCCTTGCGCAGTGCGTCGGCTTCCGCTTGATCCACCTTGCGCGCGTCCCAGCCGCCTTGCGGCAGGCGGTCGATGAAGATGTATTCGTCCGATCCGAGCGCGCCGAGCGCCACGTGGCGGCTCGGCAGGATCACGAATGTCTGCTTCCCGACATAGACCACGATCTGTCCGCCGCGATAGAGCGCCATGGAGGCGAGCGTCTTGAGCTGGCCGTAATAGGGCTCGGCGAGCCAGGCGTCGGCGTGGTCCTCGTCCACATTGGCATTCAGCCTGCGGCCTTCCAGATCGAGCCAGAGCACCATGTGGCAGCGCTCGGGCTCCCATTCGGCCCCGAACTGCGCGTCGGTAAGCCACACGCAGTGGAAGTTGCGGCAGACCGGCGGGCGTGTCTCGTGGATGCCGCAGCCCTTGCCCGGCACGCAATGCTCGCACCACCGGTTCATCGGCTTGTTCAGCGGCGCATCGACACGCATCACCTTGCAGCACAGGGTGCAGCCGTCGCAGCCGCGCGCGAGCGTGAGCGGTCCGTTCGGCGTGTCGACGGTCAATCCCATGCGCGGGACACTAGCATACGGCTCAGGTCTGCGACGGGAAGATGCCCTGCAGCGCGATGCAGATGTTCAGGCACAGATAGGGCATGATGTTGGAGTGGGCCTGGCTGCCGCCGGAATTGGTGATGGTCTGCGTCGCCAGTGGGGAGCCGCCCGGCGCGTTGCCGTACATGCCGACCGGAAAGGTGCCGCCGCTCGAATTCGTTCCGTTTGCCTTGCCCAGATAGGTGTTGTTGGCGGGCGTGGCGGTGCCGGCATTGTTGACGTTGTCCGACATCAGGCCGTGATTGTGCTGCGGCAGTTCGGTGATGATCAGCGTGTGCGCTTCCTCGCCGCCGCGCTGGCCCAGTTGGAAGGTTTGGCCGTAGCCGACAGGGGTGCGGCCGCGCAGGTCGGGCAGCCCGAAAGTCGTGCGCCCGTCGCCGCCATAAGTCGTGCCGAGCAGCGCGAACAGCGGCTGGTTCTGGTTGATCGGCAGGAGCTGCCCATTGCACTGGGCATAGCCCTTGGGAGCGAAGTTGAACGAGAAGATGTCGAGTTGCGCCAAGAACGGAGTTGCCATCGGTCTGTATCCCTCTTATCCGCGCGGCGGAAAAACGCCCTGAAGGGCGATGCAGTAGTTCAAGCCCATATAGGGCTGCATGTTGTTGTGCGGCTGGCCGCCGCCGTTGAACCCGATCGCCGCGGTCATCGACGTCTGGGGCGTGCTGGTCGACAGGTAATTCGCGCTGATGCTACCGGCTTTCGAGCCGGAAGCGGCGGTCGCAAGCTGCGCGCCGGCGGGCGTCTGTGTCGTGCCGCCGGTGGTGGTCGCGACGAAGCCGTGCGGGTGGGACGGCATTTCGGTCGTAAGCAGGGTCACGTTCTGGGCGCCGGTCTGCTCGCCGAGATCGTACAAGGACAATCCCGGTCCCTGTCCGGCGCTGATGACGGAGTAATTCACGACGTTCGGCAGGGCGAAGGTCGACTTGCCGTCTCCGCCATAGGTCGTGCCCAGCAGCGAGAACAGCGCGGTATTCTGCGACAGCGGCAGGATCTGGCCCTGGCAGAACGCCCAGCCCTTGGGGGCGAAATTGAACGCGAAGATCTGGACTTGCGCGACGAAAGGTGTGGCCATGGTGCGTATCCGTTTCGAAGGTCCGCGAGGCCGCGGACGATTTGACCGCGATCAGTTCGGAGTGGGGTATATGCCGAACAGCGAAATGCAGTAATTCAGCACGATGATCGGCTGAACGTTCTCGTGCGGCTGGTTGCCGCCTGCGGGGGAGATCGAGTTCGCGGGCAACGTCACCTGCCCACTGCCGTCATAGGGGTAGTAGGAGTACGGCATGGGCGACTGGTTCACGTTCTCGAAGGCGACCGTCTGATTGGCGGCCGGATTCGCGCCGGTCGCGGCGTTGGCGTTCGCCATGAGGAAATGGTTGTGGATCGGGATCTGCTGGACGGTCAGCGTGACCGTCTCCGAACCCGCGGCTTGGCCGATGGTGTAGTTCGAGAGCCCGCCGCCCTGACCCATGTGGATCGGCACGCGGCCGCGCAGGTCGGGCAGGGCGAAGGTCGACTGGCCGTCGCCGCCGTAAGTGGTACCAATGAGATTGAACAGCGTGTCGTTCTCTGAGATCGGCATGAGCTGGCCGGCGCAGAACGCCCAGCCGGCCGGCGCGAAATTGCCAGCGAACATCATTAATTGGCCGACGTAAGGCTGCGACATGTCTGAGGCCCTCCCCTGTGAAAATCTGCTTATCATTGAGGATGGAAGATTACAACCGCTTGGTTAAAGGCGGCGAAAGCATGCGCCGCAAGTGGAAGCGCGGGCAAAGACAAATGAAAGTCGAAGCGGCAAGGGTTTTCGGTCCGGATACGACAGTGACGTGCGTGACGACGCGCGTGCGCTCAAGGGGTGGATGCCGGCATGTCTTGGCGATCACGCGCAGCGACATGACGTGCTGCACTGCGGCACAATTCTCATGATCTGCGAATTGGCGGAAATTTCATTTGCCCGGACCTGGAGACTTGCGCCGGATGCCGCGATAAAATTTCTGTCACGCGAAAAATTTGTATAAGACCCGCTTTGTATCAAAGTTGTCGCATAAGTGCTCTCTAGCGCATTGATTTTTCTGCATCTTGTGGGGGTCAACTCTAACTGGTAGCATCGAATCCAAGAGCTGGTCGATCGTTCGGCGGCGGTTGCATGGGATATGCGGTCGCCGCGAGGGTGTGGGCCGCTTGTGATCAATAGGCATCCTCGGAGGGGGCTTAAGTATGAGCGACGCGCGTAATCGTGATGTTTCGTCTTTCCCGAATACCGGCACGCGAGATCTCGCCTCCGATTCCATAGGGAGCACGTCGCACCACGGCCTGCATCACGGGTTCGACGACGACTTCACGTCTTCGGATTCGGATGGTGCGGCAACGATCGCCGCTCCGGTCGCCAATCCGGTGCTTTCGAACGGCGTGGATCACGGCTCGTTCGATGTCAGCGCGATGGGATCGGACACGCTCCACGCGCCGCCGCCTGTGGCCCAGGTCGGCGGCCAGCTTTGGTACGGCCTCGAAGACATCTCCAATTCCGGGCTCGACCACATCGATTCCGACGACGCGGGGCATGCGGTCAGCGACGTCCCGACGACCGGCGGCGGCGCCAACGTCGATATCGGCAGCGTAGGACTCGACGGCGCGAACGGCCTGTACTTCATCTATGGCCGCGACGGTCTTCTGCGCGATGGGCACATCGAGAACGACCTCGAGACCAACAGCGCGAGCGAGCTTTCCTCCGTCAATATGGTCTTCGGCACCGGCTTCAACGCCGATGTCGTGAATGCGCTTGCCGTCGATCCCCTCAACCACATCGTCTATATCGCCCACTGGGGCCAGACCGACGCGCTTACCGGGATCTTCGAAGTCCAGTACAATCCCGTGACCGGCGCGCTGACCAGCCCGTTCAACGCGACCTCGGACACGATCACCGATTCGAGTCATGTGTTGTTCCATGACGACAACACCGGCAAGGTCAACGGCACCACGTCGTTCACCGACGTCACCGCCATGCAATACGACATGCAGAACGGCAACCTGTATTACGTCGATGAGAGCGGCACTTGGGCGGGCTCGTCGACGAGCGGCTCGGCCTGGGCGGAGACCAATGGCATCTATGTCGTCAGCGCGACGGGCTCACCCACGCCGACGCAGCTGACGACCAGTCAGTTCGTCGGGGAGACGAACAACGCCGCCTATATCATCGGTCTGGCGATCAACGAGGCGCAGGGCCTCATCTATTTCGCGGTCAACAACGCCGGCACCCTGACGACGAAGTTCTACTACATGCCGATCGCCGGCGGCACGGCAACGCAGATGACGGCGCCCGTCAGCTTCGGCTTCGTCGATGCGGACGAGTTCGGCGGCGTGAACCCGCTGGCCTTCGATGCGAATTTGCGCCAGCTCTATATCTCGGACCAGACCAACCACTCGCTCGCGCAATTCACGCTGAGCGCCGACGGCCACAGCTTCACGAGCGGCAACGATACCTTCCAGACTGCGAATCCAGGCAATGATGGCGGCATAGCCACCTCGCTGTACTACGATCCGACGCCGACGCTCTCGACGCTCACCGCGACGACGACCGAAGCGCTGCAGGGCGGCAGCGCACTCAACTTGCTCACCGCCACGCCCACGATCACCGATCCGCAGGATGGCGCCTCCAACAAGCTCCATATGAACTATGCGCAGGTCGTCATCGCGAACGCGCAGTCGGGCGATCAGCTCCTCCTCGCCGGCCAGCTGAGCGGCACGGTCGACGGCGGCAAGATCACGATTCAGTGGAACAGCGGGACCCACACGCTCATGTTCTTCGGCAACGAGACGGAGGCCGAATACGCCAGCCTCATGGCTCAGGTGAGCTACCAGGATGGCGGCATAGACAACAGCACCGGCAGCCATCCGACGCGCACCATCGACTTCATCATCAGCGACGGCACGACCATCACCGACCAGACGACGGCGGACGCGAACGAGAAGGCGGTCACCGTCGTGATCGACCGCGCGCCGACGCTGACCCCGGACAACTATGCGGACCAGGAGGGCGGAACGGCGACCGGCACCTCCGGCACCGCGGGCACGGGCGTGCTCGGCAACGACAACGACAAGGACGCCGACGCGATCGTCATCACGGCCGTCAACGGAAGCGGCGCGAATGTCGGCAACTCGGTCACCGGGACCTATGGCCACCTGACCTTGAGCTCCAACGGCAGCTTCTCCTACGTCGCGGACAACACCTCGGCCATCGACAGCGCGGCCAACGGCTCGCATCCGGTCGACACCTTCACCTATACGGTGAGCGACGGCCTCGGCGGCGTCACGACGACGACGGTGAGCTTCACGATCAATCGCCCGCCGACGGTCGTCGGCGACTCCGGCGCCGCGGTCGAAAGCGCGTCGGGCACCGGCAACGTGCTGACCAACGACAGCGACAAGGACGGCGACACGCTGACGGTCTCGGCGGTCAACGGCTCCGGCGCCAATGTCGGCAATTCCGTCGCCGGCACTTATGGCAGCATCAACATCGCCGCGAACGGCAGCTACACCTACAACGCCAGCAACACCGCGGCGATCGACGGCGCGGCGACGGGCTCGCACCTGACCGACACGTTCACCTACACGGCGAGCGACGGGCATGGCGGCACGACCACGACCACGATCACCATCACGCTGGACCGTCCGCCGACGGTCGTGGCAGACAGCGGCGCCGCGGTCGAAAGCGCGTCCGGCAACGGCAATGTGCTGACCAACGACAGCGACCGCGACGGCGACACGCTGGTGGTTTCCGCCGTCAACGGCAACGCCGGCAATGTCGGCAACTCCGTCGCCGGCACCTATGGCCACATCACGATCGCTTCGAACGGCAGTTACACCTACAACGCCGACAACACGACGGCGATCAATGGCGCGGCGACGGGCTCGCACCTGACCGACACGTTCTCCTACACGGCGAGCGACGGGCATGGCGGCACGACGACGACCAACATCGTCATCACGCTGGACCGTCCGCCGACGGTGGTGAACGACAGCGGCAGCGACCTTGAGAGCGCGACATTGAACGTGCTCGCGGCCAGCGGCGTCATCGCCAACGACAGCGACCGCGACGGTGATACGTTGACGGTCTCCGCGGTCACCGGCGGCACGGTCGGAAGCTCTTTCGCCACGACCTACGGCCACATCACGGTCAATTCGGACGGCAGCTACAGCTACGTGGCCGACAACACCGCGGCGATCGACGCGGCGGCGAACGGCTCGCACCCGATCGACACCATCACCATCACCGTCAGCGACGGCCATGGCGGCACGACCAACGAGACGCTGAGCATCACCATCGACCGTGCACCCGCAGTCGTGGCAGATAGCGGCGCGGCGGTCGAAAGCGCGTCCGGGTCCGGCAACGTGCTGACCAACGACAGCGACAAGGACGGCGACACGCTCACCGTCTCCGCGGTCAACGGCTCCGGCGCCAATGTCGGCAACTCGGTCGCCGGCACCTACGGCCACATCACCATCAACAGCAACGGCAGCTACACCTACAATGCCGACAACACCTCGGCCATCGACGGCGCCGCGACCGGCTCGCACCTGACCGACACGTTCTCCTACACGGCGAGCGACGGCCATGGCGGCACGACGACGACCAACGTCGTCATCACGCTGGATCGCGCGCCGACGGTCGTGGCCGACGCCGGTGCGGCACTCGAAAGCGCGTCCGGCAACGGCAACGTGCTGACCAACGACAGCGACCGCGACGGCGACACGCTGGTGGTTTCCGCCGTCAACGGCAACGCCGGCAATGTCGGCAACTCCGTCGCCGGCACCTACGGCCACATCACGATCAACGCCGACGGCAGCTACAGCTACACCGCCGACAACACGGCGGCGATCGACGGCGCGGCGACGGGCTCGCACCCGACCGACACGTTCTCCTACACGGCGAGCGACGGGCACGGCGGCACGACGACGACCAACATCGTCATCACCATCGACCGCGCCCCGACGGTGGTGAACGACAGCGGCAGCGACGTCGAGGGCGCGACGCTGAACGTGCTCGCGGCCGGCGGCGTACTCGCCAACGACAGCGACCGCGACGGCGACAGCCTGACGGTCACCGCCGTGGGCGGCTCGGGCGCCAATGTCGGCAACAGCTTTGCGACGACCTACGGCCACATCACGCTCAATGCCGACGGCAGCTACAGCTACGTCGCCGACAACACCGCGGCGATCGACGGGGCCGCGACCGGCTCGCACCCGATCGACACGGTCACGCTCACCGTCAGCGACGGCCATGGCGGCACGACCAACGAGACGCTGAGCATCACCATCGACCGCGCGCCCACGGTCGTGGCCGACGCCGGTGCGGCGGTCGAAAGCGCGTCGGGCACCGGCAACGTGCTGACCAACGACAGCGACAATGACGGCGACACGCTGGTCGTCTCGGCCGTCAACGGCAGCGCCGGAAATGTCGGAAATTCCATCGCCGGCACCTACGGCCACATCACGATCAATGCCGACGGCAGCTACACCTACAACGCCGACAACACGTCGGCCATCGACGGCGCGGCGACCGGCTCGCACCTGACCGACACGTTCTCCTACACGGCGAGCGACGGCCATGGCGGCACGACGACCACCAACATCGTCATCACGCTGGACCGCGCCCCCACGGTGGTGAACGACAGCAATACGGTCAGCGAGGGCGGTACGCTGAACGTGGTCACGGCCAGCGGCGTGCTCGCCAACGACAGCGACCGCGACGGCGACAGCCTGACGGTCACCGCGGTGAACGGCTCCGGCGCCAATGTCGGCAATTCCATCGCCACGACCTACGGCCACATCACGCTCAACTCCGACGGCAGCTACAGCTACGTCGCCGACAACACGTCGGCGATCGATGGGGCCGCGACCGGCTCGCATCCGACCGATACGGTCACCATCACCGTCAGCGACGGCCATGGCGGCACGACCAACGAGACGCTGAGCCTCAGCATCGACCGCGCGGCGGTCGCCAATCTCGACTCCCTCAACACCACCGAGAACTCGACGGCCACCGTCGGCAGCGGCTCGCCGGTCAATGCGAACCTGCTCGCCAACGACAGCGATCCCGACGGCGACTCCATCACCATCACGCAGGTCAACGGCAGCGGCGCCAATGTCGGCACCCAGATCACGCTGGCGTCGGGCGCGCTCCTGACGGTCAACGCCGACGGCACCTATACCTACGATCCGAACCACGCCTTCGACTGGCTGCCGGACTTCAACTCCTCCGGCGCCAGCAACACGACCGCGACCGACAGCTTCAGCTATACGATCGACGGCGGCGCGATGACGACGGTGACGATCACCATCAAGGGCGTCGACAGCAACGACACGCTGGTCGGCACGTCGGGCAACGATACGCTCAACGGCGGCCTCGGCGACGACATCATCTACGACGACAACGGGCTGAACAGCGGCAAGGATCCGCATGACACCAGCGCAGGCTTCTCCGGCGGCACAGACAGCTTCAGCGGCGGCAGCGGCAACGACACCTTCTACATGGGCGCCAACCTGACCGCGGCCGATCACATCGACGGCGGCACGGGCAGCGACCGCGTCATCCTCAACGGCGACTATTCGGGCGGGCTCACCTTCACCTCGACGACGATGGTCAATGTGGAGACGCTTGGCCTCACCGCCGGCAACAGCTATGACCTGGTCATGGCCAACGCGACGGTGACGTTGGGCAATAACCTCAAGGTGCAGGCCGGCACGCTCGGCGCCGGCGACAACGTCACCTTCGACGCCTCGAACGACACGACGGGCGGCAACTACATCATCAACACCGGCGCCGGCAACGACGTGCTCATCGGCGGCGTCGGCAACGACCGCTTCCGTCCCGGCAGCGGCACCGACTCGATCACCGGCAATGGCGGCGACGACCGTGTCGGCATGACGTCCAACTTCACCGCGGCCGATTCGATCGATGGCGGCACCGGCGACGACGTCGTGATCCTGAAGGGCGACTATTCGGCCGGCGTCGTGTTCGGCGCCGCGACGATGGTCAATGTCGAGACCCTCGGCCTGGCCAAGGGCTTCAGCTACAACCTGACGCTCAACGCTACGACGGACACGTCCGGTCAGACCCTGACGGTGCAAGCCACGACCCTGCAGGCGGGCAACAACGTCACCCTCGACGGCTCGGCGGTCGCGGGCGACCTCGTGATCAACACCGGCGCGGGCAACGACGTGCTCACCGGCGGCACCGGCGACGACACGTTCCGTCCGGGCAGCGGCATCGACACCATCCACGGCGGCGGCGGCGACGACACGATCAACATGATGAACAACTTCACCGCGGCCGACACGATCGACGGCGGCACGGGAACCAACAAGCTTTTGCTCGACGGTTTCTATTCCGGCGTCAACGCGGTGACGTTCGGCTCGACGACCATGACCAACATCCAGATACTCGAGCTGGGCGCGGGCCATGACTACTCGCTCACCTTCGACGTCTCGAACGTGGCGGCCGGCGCGAGCCTGACGATCCGCGGCGACACGCTCGGCGCGGGCGACAAGATGACGATCGACGGCTCGGCGCTAGGCGCGACGAGCACGCTGGTGATCGATGCCGGCGGGGGCCCCAACACGCTGATCGGCGGCGCCGGCAACGACATCATCCGCGGCGGCACCGGCGTCGACCACATCACCGGCGGCGGGGGGGCGGATCTGATCTATGGCGGCGGCGGCAACGACGTCTTCATCTACAACTTCGCCTCGGAATCGACGAGCACGACCTACGACTCGATCAAGGATTTCGACGCGATGAGCGATCGCTTCCAGATCGTCGGCTGGGCGGTCAACGCCATCAACGCCGAGGTCACGACAGGTCATCTGAACGCGGCCACCTTCGACACCGATCTTGCCACCGCCATCGGCGCGGGCCAGCTCGGCGCGCATGACGCGGTGGTCTTCGATCCGAACAGAGGCGACCTGCACAACCACCTCTTCCTGATCGTCGACATGAACGGCGTTGCGGGTTACCAGGCCGGCCAGGATCTGGTGATCGACATCACCGGCGCGTCCAACATCGGCAGCCTGACGACGGCGAACTTCATCACCTGATCGCCCTTTAGGTTTCGGACTTCCCGGCCCCTTGTCCCAACGGACGAGGGGCCGTTTATTTTGGGGCCGGCGGTTCGTTAACGGTGGCGGTCTAAGATCCTGCCATGTCCAGGTCCAGGTCCGTTTCAAAAGCATGGCAGGCAGTGGCATTCGCCGCGCTTCTCATTTCGCCCACCCATGCCGTCACCTCCGCCGACGATCAGGCGGCGCGGATGCATCGGGGCATGAACATCCTGGACGACGATCCGATGTGGCGCGATCCGGCGCGGGCGCGGTTCCAGCCGCGCCATTTCGCGCGTCTCGCGCAGGCGGGCTTCGACACGGTCCGGCTCAACCTGCATCCGTTCAAGCATCTGGGTGCGGACGGCGCGCCCGACGCGGCGTGGCTCGCGACGCTGGACGGCCTGGTCAAGGCCGGTCTGGGCGCCGGCCTGACCGTCATCGTCGACGAGCACGACGACACGCTTTGCGCGCGCGACGCGGATGGTTGCCTCAAGACGCTGCGTGCCGTGTGGGGCACGCTCGCGCCGCGCTACCGCAACGCCCCCGACCGGCTGCTGTTCGAGATCCTGAACGAGCCGCACGGCGTGCTCACCGCAGCCGTTTGGAACACCACCTTGCGCAACCTCATCGCGCTCATCCGCGCGACAAATCCGGAACGCAACATCGTCATCGGCCCGGCCGACATGAACACGGTGAGTGCGCTGCCGTCGCTCGACTTGCCGGAGTCCGACCGTCACATCATCGCGACCGTGCACTACTACACGCCGGTGCGCTTCACGCTGCAGGGCGCGAGCTGGGTGCCGTCGGCGAAGGACCTTTCCGGCGTCGCCTGGGGCAGCGACACCGAGGTCGCGGCCGTGGTGCACGATTTCGACCGCGTGAAGGCATGGTCCGACGCACGCCGTCGCCCGGTGTTCCTGGGCGAGTTCGGCGCCTACGAGAAGGCGCCGACGGACTCGCGCACGCGCTGGATCGCCCGCGTCGCGCGCGTCGCCGAGGCCCATGGTTTGCCCTGGGCCTATTGGCAGATGGACACGGATTTCGCCGCTTACGATTTCGACCGCGACGCGTGGATCGCTCCGATGCTCCAGGCGCTTGTGCCGTCGAACTAGAAGGGCGGGCCCCCTGCTTGAATCCCGCCTTTCCCACCCAATATGTCACACGGCGCAGGCTTGGCGTGCTAAGCTTGCGCCTTGAATCGAAAGGGGTTTTCGACAGATGGGTTCCTCGCTCCTCAAGCGCGCCGGGATGGCGGTCGCTTTCGCGCTTTCGCTGGTCGGGCTCAGCGCTTGCGGCATCAACGCGGTGCCCACCCAGGACGAGCAGGTCAAGGCCGCCTGGAGCCAAGTGCTCAACGAATACCAGCGCCGCTCCGACCTGATCCCGAACCTGGTCGAGACCGTGAAGGGCTTCGCCAACCAGGAGAAGTCCGTCCTCATCGGCGTCACCGAGGCGCGCGCGAAGGCGACGCAGACGACCATGAGCCTGCCGCCCGACGTGACGTCCAATCCGCAGGCCTTCCACCAGTTCGAGCAGACCCAGGCGCAGCTCGGCGCCTCGATCGGAAGGCTGCTCGCGGTCAGCGAGCGTTATCCCGATCTCAAATCCAACGAGAACTTCCTGGCGCTGCAGAGCCAGCTCGAGGGCACGGAGAACCGCATCACGGTGGCGCGCCACGACTACATCGACGCCGTGCAGCGCTACAACACGACGCTGCGCACGATCCCGAGCCGCTGGATCGCGGCGATCTTCTATCCCGACGCCAAGGTGAAGGAGACCTTCACGATCTCCGAGAAGGCGCAGGAAGCCCCGCAGGTCAAATTCTGATGCCGGGCACGTCTCATGCTTGAGCGCGCGCTCCTGCGCATCGCCTATGTGCTGGTCGGCATCCTGTCGCTGACATGGCTCGCGCTCGCCACGCCCGCGGAGGCCGACCCGGACTTCCCGGCGCTCAGCGGCCGCGTCGTCGACGACGCGGGCGTGCTCTCGGACGATACCAAGCGCGAGCTCGACGGCATCCTGGCCGGCGACGAGAAGCAGTTCGGCGGCCGCCAGGTCGTGGTCGTGACCGTGAAATCGCTGCAGGGCTACGAGATCGCCGATTACGGCTACCGTCTCGGCCGCCATTGGGGCATCGGCCAGAAGGGCAAGAACAACGGCGCCCTGATCATCGTGGCGCCCAACGAGCACGCGGCCCGCATCGAGGTGGGCTACGGCCTGGAAGGCGATCTCACCGACGCCAAGAGCCGCGTCATCATCGACCGCACGATGCTGCCCGCGTTCCGCAAAGGCGACTACAATGCGGGTGTCGTCGACGGCACCAAGGCGGTTCTGGCGACGCTCGGCAACACCAATTACGCGGTTCCCGACTACAGCGAAGAGGACCGTGACGAGCCGTCGGGTGGCTGGACCGGCATCATTGTCTTCCTGGTGATCCTGTTCTTCGTGGGCCGCGGGTTCTTCTGGCCGCTGCTGTTCATGGGCGGACGCGGCGGCTGGGGCGGCGGAGGATGGGGCGGAGGCGGCTTCGGCGGCGGGAGCGGCGGGTTCGGCGGAGGCGGGTTCTCCGGCGGCGGCGGCTCGTTTGGCGGCGGGGGCGCGTCGGGGCGTTGGTAGATCCGCTGCATCTGTTCCGCGACGGCGAGCGCGAGCGCATCCGTGCCGCGATCGAGGAGGCCAAGCGCGGCACATCCGCGAAATTCGCCTTCGTCGCCGTGCCCGCGAGCGACCACTATGCTTGGTTCCCGGTCGTGTGGGCGGGCGTCGTGGCGCTGGCGGCGACCGGCGCGCTCGCGATCCTGCGGCCGTATCTGAGCATCGGCGCGGGCTTCGTCGTCGATGCGGTGCTGTTCGTCGTCCTGAGCCTGCTGTTCGACTGGTGGCCGATCCGCGTGCGGCTGGTACCGCCGCATTTCAAGCGCCTGGCGCTGCACCACGCCGCCCAGCGCGCCTATGCCGGCCATCTCATCTCGCGCGACGACGAGCACAACGGGGTGATGCTGTTCGTCTCACTGGCAGAGCGCCACATCGAGATCGTCGCCGAGCGCGAGGCGCATGCCGCAGCCCCGCCGGGGACCTGGGACCGCATCGTCGCCGGCGCGACGGCCGCGATGGCGTCGCGCGGCGTGGCCGACGGGCTCGTCGAGGCGATTTCGGCCTGCGGCACGACGCTGGCCCAGGCATTCCCGCGCCGGTCCTGACTCGCATACCACGCGAAGTTGCAAGCCTCCCGCCATGGCGGCAAGATGCCGGGCAGGGGGTTATCGCATGACGATCTACCGCAAATCCGTTCTCGCAGTGGCCGCGCTGGCGCTGACGTTGTCCGCCGCGCGGGCCGACGCTCCGGCCTGCTCGCTGGGCCTGATGGCCTCGCTGGACATGACGGCGCTCCCCGATGGCCGGTTCACCGTGCCCGTGTCCATCAACGGCTCGCAGCACCAATTCCTTGTGGAAACGGCGGGCGTCTTCAGCAAGATCGCTCCCGATCTTGCCACCAGGCTCGCGCTTCCTCAAAGCCCGAGCCGCGCCGAGATCTACGGAGCAAAGGGCCTGCTCCACATGAATTCCGCGGAGGTTGATTCCTTCAAGATCGGCGCGATGGAGATGAAACGCTTTCATCTCGCTGCCACGACCGGCGACAGCGATCTCACGGGCGGCATAGAAGGAACGCTCGCGCCCGACTTGCTGATCCTTTTCGATGTCGAGTTCGATTTCGCCAAGAACAAGATGAACCTGTTCTCGCAGGACCATTGTCCGGGGAAAGTCGTCTATTGGACGCAAGGAGGTTATGCCACATTGCCGTTTCGCATGATGTCGGGTCCGGCGTCGCTCGGTCACCACATCGAGTTCACGACGACGTTGGACGGCCACGACCTTTCGACGGTCCTGGACACAAGTTCGTCGACGACGTGGCTGCGCCATAAGCCGGCGGTGGAGTTTTTCAGCTTCGACGAGAAAGCGCCCGACGTCACGCTCGATCCACAAGAGCAAGCCGGCCTTCCGGTCTACAAGAAGCGCTTCCAGGTGCTGCATCTGGGCGGGATCGACGCGCCGAATCCGACCATCGACGTCATGCCGGATCAGTACGAGGCGTCTTTCCGCCAGGAACATTCGGAAAAATCCCGCGACGATCCCATTTACGGCGGGAACCTCTCGATGACCGATTTGACCGTCGGGGTCGATGTCCTGCGCAAGCTGCACGTCTTCGTCGCCTACAAGGAGCACAAGGTCTACGCGACTGGCGCCGACGCTCACTGAAAGTCTGCGCCGGATCTGGTCTTTTCCGCTTGACATATAGTCAAATATATTTTACATACAGTCCGGTAATTTTGATACCGGAGGCCGAAAAATGGCGTTTCGCGAAAAGGCTGCCTGGATTTCATTGATCGTGGGGATCGGCGTTTACGTCTTCTATTTTGCGCAAGCCGTGCCGGCGATGGCGCGTGGGGAGACGGGGGGCGGGTATTATTTCGGCCTCCTGGCCGCGATGACGGTGCTGTTCGTCATAGCGATGATCGTGCTGACCGTGGTGGCCGCGGTGTTCGCGCCGAAAGACGCCAAGACGCCGCTCGACGAGCGCGAGCGGCTGATCGGGCTCAAGGCCTCGCAATTGGCCGGCGTCGTGCTGTCCGCCGGCGCGTTCATGACCATCATCGCGCTCTTCCTCGGCGCCGACCGGTTTTTCGCCGCGAACTTCCTGTTCCTTTCGATGGCGATCTCGGAGACGCTGAAAAGCGGAGCACAGATCTTCTATTATCGCCGGGGCGCGTGATGGCGCCGACGCGCGTGCGCAACGCCATCCGCCGCCTGCGCTTCGAGCACGGCGAGATGACGCAAGGCGAGCTTGCGGACCGCATCGGGGTCACGCGCCAGACCGTGAACGCGATCGAGCAGGGAAAATACTCGCCGACCCTTGAAGCCGCGTTCCGGATCGCGCAGGTTTTCGGCCGGCCGCTGGAAGAGGTCTTCCAATACGGGCCGGACGAGGGGCAGGGATGAAACGGCTGTTCGCGGCGCTCTTTGCGCTGCTGATTTCGACGGTGGCGGCAGCGGCCGCGCCGGAACGCACCGTGGTGGTCGTGCTCTTCGACGGCTTCGCGCCGGCCGAGCTCGACGCGGCCAAGCCGACGCCGAATTTCGACCGCCTGAAGCGCGAGGGCGCATGGTCGCGGCATCTGGTGCCCGCGTTCCCGACGATCTCGCTGATCAACCACACGACCTTCGAGACCGGATGCTGGCCGGAGCATCACGGTGTGATGTCGAACATCTTCTACGATCCCAAGCGCGGCAAGTTCGGCGAAAGCGACAACGTCGCCGACGCAGACTGGCACACGGGCTGCGAGGCGATGTGGGAAGCGGCCGAGCGCCAGGGCGTCAAGACGGCCGTGTTCAACTGGGCGGGGCGCTGGTCGAAGACGCGCGGCAAGCTCTCGACCTTCGCCAACGAGCAGGTGCCGTGGGCCCAGCGCGAGAACGACGAAACGATCCTGAACAAGGCGATCGCGCTGCTGCACGATCCGCGTCCCGATCATCCGCGCCTGATCGCGCTCTATTTCGACATCCCCGATCACGTCGCCCATTTCGACGGCGTGGCTGGGGCCAAGACGCGCGATGCGGTGCGCCGTGTCGATGCCATCACCGGCAAGCTGATGGCGGCGATAAAATCCATGCCGGCGGGCCGCGAAGGCACGCTCGTCATCGGCACCGACCACGGCATGATGGACGTCGGCCCAATGATCAATATCGGCCGCCTCATGAACATGTACGACATCAAGGGCCGTCAAGCGTCCGACGGCGCCACGACGTTCCTCTATCTCGACAAGGGCGAGAGCGCCGACCGCGTGCAGAAGGCGTTGAGCGCCTATCCCTACGCCTTCGACATCTACAGACGCGGCCACTATCCCGCCTTCGCGCATCTGGGCACGGGCCCGCGCGTGGGCGATCTGATGCTCGTCGCCAAGCCGCCCTATTGGGTGATCGGGCCGGAGCAGTTTCCGTGGTGGGCGAGCCTGCTCGGCGTCACGCATCTGTGGCCGGTGACGTTCACGCCGTTCACGGGAAGCCTGAAGGCGATGCACGGCTACGACCCGAACATCGTGCAGATGCACGGCATCTTCTACGCCTGGGGCGCGGGCGTGGCACCCGGCCGCGAGATCAAGCGCCTCGACATGATCGACCTGCATCCAACGGTGATGTCGTTGCTCGGTCTTCAGCCGGGCAAGCCGGTGGATGGGAAAACAATAGCGCTAGGACAACCCTCCCCTTGAGGGAGGGTCGAAAACGCGAAGCGTTTTCGGGGAGGGGAGCAGCGCCGGCGGTTCACCCCTCCCCGAAAAACACTTCGCTACGCTCGTGTTTTTCGACCCTCCCTCAAGGGGAGGGTCGTTTAGGCTCGCGATACATCCAAGGCAGCATGAGACCTATGGGGATGATCCAGAGCGTGCCGGCGAGCGCGTAATAGAGGAACGCCGCGTACCACACCGCATGCGGCAGGATCATCCGTCCGAACCCGGCCGCGAGGAGAACGTAGAACGCCAGCCACACCACGGTGACGAGCGTGCCAATCAGTTTCTTGAGGCTGGTGGACAAGTTGCTCTCTGAGTTTGCCGTCTAAGCAATAATGTCATGGCCCGCGAATGCGGGCCACCCAGTTCGGTTCTGCACAGTCTGGAAGATTGCGCAAGATGTCACCTGGGCGGCCCGCATTCGCGGGCCGTGACAATTGGCTTTCGGGAAGGAGGCCCTCAAAACCTCGACGACGCCAGCTTCACGTCCGCCGTCGACCACACCCTGGCGAACTCGGCGCGGACGGTCTTGGCCTCGTCGTGCTTGCCTTGTGCGTCGAGCGCCTGGGCGAGGCCGAACAGCGCCCAGCCGTCGACGCGGTAGTGCTTGAGGCTGTCGCGATAGACGGCCTCCGCATCGGCGGGCTTGTGCGCCTGCATCAGCGCCGCGCCCAGGATGTGGCTGGTCGGCTGATGCCAATAGGGCGGCTCGGTGTAGGGGATCGTGAGCTCGATGTCGCGGGCTTTGCGGAAATCCGCGACCGCCTCATCGAGATGCCCGGAATTGCGCGCGATCTCGCCGTCGATCAGCGCGACACCTACCTCAGCCATCATCGTCGCAGGCACGGGGAAGGCGTCGATGGCGGTGAAGGCGTGCCCGTCGATCATCGCCTGCAGCGCCTGCCGGTCGCGCCTGGCGTTCTTGAGATCGTGCTTGGCGGCATGGGCAAAGCCGCGCGCATAGAGCGACATCGCGACGTCGAGCTTCAGAGAGGGCTTGGGCCGCTTCTCCTTCAGCGCCGCATCCCACTTTCCGAAGCGCAGATCGGTCATCGTCGGCACGAAGAGATAGAGCTGCACGGGCGGCAGATCCGCCGCCATCGGCTCGCCGGCGGACGCCGCCTTCACCAGGCGCAGCGCGGCATCGTGCGCGGCGTGATAGCGGCCCAGCATCTCCGACGACGTCCACAGGAAATGGATATTGTGGGAATAGTAGGCGAGCGGATAGAAGCCCTGCGCCTTGCAGGCGGCAATATAATCTTCATCCTTCTTCGCCGCGAGCGCGTTGACCTTCACCGCATCCGCGTAGCGTCCGACGCGGTAGTAGATGTGCGACGGCATATGCACGATGTGGCCGGCCGCGGGCATCAAGGGCTCGAGCTTGTCCGCGGCATCCTCGGCGCGCTCGGGCGTGTTCGAGGCTTCCACCGCGTGGATGTAGAGATGCAGCGCGCCCGGCTGCAGCTTCTCGCGTTTCAATATGCTTTCGAGCGTGGCTATGATGTCGGCGCCGTGGCCCTTCGGCGTCTCAGCGTCATCCTGCCAATAGTCCCAGGGCTGCGTGTCCATCATCGCTTCGGCGGAGAACACGCCCGCGTCGAGATCGTCTGGATAAGCTTTCCAAATCTTCTCCATCGCGCCCGCGAACGCTTCGTCGAGCGGATGGCGGTCCTGCGGCGGCTCTTTCGCATAGCGCGCGCCGAGCGCTTCGATCCACGCGACTTCTTCCGGCGAGGCTTTGGATTCCAAGGAGCGCGCCATCTCGAGCGACGCATAGGCCGGCGCCGCTGCGTCGGGCTGCATCGGCAGGTTGATGTTGGGGCCGAGCGCGAAGCTCACGCCCCACCAGCACATCGCGCAATCGGGATCGAGCCGCTCCGCCTCGCGGAACGAGCGGATCGCCTCGGCGTGGTTGAACGCGAAGAGCAGGCGCACGCCCTGATCGAAATAGGCCTGCGTCTTGGGGTTGGACGTGGTGATGGGATGGCGGTGGTCGCCATAGCCCTCGAAGAGCGGCGCGCCTTGCTTGTCGGGCTGACCGGCATAGATCGCGGGCATGGGCGGCAAGGTCATCGCCGGCATGCCGCCCATCGACGCCATGTCGGATGCGAAAGCGGGCACGGCCGCCGCCAGGAACGCCGCCGAAAGCAGGATTTTCCTCATCGATCCCTCCCAGATCTTGAGCGCCAATACGTCGCGAGAGGCCGAAAAGTTTCTTCTGGCCTGGACGCGGGCTAGCGGGCTATCACCCCGCCATGGCGGCAACGCTAGCAGAGTCCACGAGCTTTTTCGCCGGGCGCCGCGCGGTCGGGATCTGGCTGCTCGTGGTGGCCGCGATCATCATCGGGATGGTCGTGATCGGCGGCCTGACGCGGCTCACGGGCTCGGGCCTTTCGATCACCCAATGGGATCCGATCGTGGGCGCGATCCCGCCGCTCAGTGACGCGGCTTGGCATGACGCCTTCGCCAAATACCGGCAGATCCCGCAATACGTCTACGAGAACCAAGGGATGACCTTGGACGGGTTCAAGGCGATCTTCTGGTGGGAATGGGCGCACCGTCTCCTCGGCCGCATCGTGGGTTTTGCGTTCGCCGTGCCGTGCCTGTGGTTCTGCTGGACCGGCGCGATCCGCCGCGCGGAGTGGCCGCGCATGGGCGTGCTCTTCGCGCTGGGCGGGCTACAGGGCTTCATCGGCTGGTGGATGGTGATGAGCGGGCTGGAGACGCGCGTCTCGGTCTCGCAATACCGGCTTGCGATCCATCTCGGCGTCGCGGTGATCCTCTTGGGCGCGATATTGTGGACGGCGCTGGAGTATTTGCGGTCGCCTTCACCTCCCCCTCGTGGGGAGGTCGAAGCGCCGAAGGCGCTTCGGGTGGGGGGCCTTGCTCTGGTCGGCCTGGTTTATCTCCAAATGCTCCTCGGCGCTCTCGTCGCCGGTCTGCACGGCGGGCTCGTCTACAACACCTGGCCGTCGATGGATGGGCGCGTGTTTCCGGAGCTCGACTTCACCTGGACCAGCTTCTTCGAGGACGCGGGCCTGGCGCAATTCGACCACCGCATCGGCGCCTACATCGTCTTCGCGACCGCGCTGGTGCTGGCGTTCCGTATACGGAGCACGAAGCTGAGCGCGATGGCGGTGAACGCCGCGGGCCTTGTCGCGGCGCTCGCCGTTTTCCAGGTCGTGCTAGGCATCGTGACGCTGGTGACGCAGGCCCCGATCGCGCTCGCGGCGGCGCATCAGCTCACCGCGGCGCTGCTGTTCTGCGCCGCGGTGTGGCAGGCGTTCGAGCTGCGGCTTACGCGTTCAGCGCCTGGTCCAGGTCCGCGATGATGTCCTCGACGCTCTCGATGCCGATGGAGAGGCGCACGACGTCGTCGCCGGCGCCGGCGGATTTGCGCTGCTCGGGCTCGAGCTGGCGGTGGGTCGTGGACGCGGGATGGATGATGAGACTGCGCGTGTCGCCGATATTGGCCAGGTGGCTGAACAGCTTGACGTTGTTCACCATCGCCTTGCCGGCCTCATAGCCGCCCTTGACGCCGAAGGTGAAGATGCTGCCCGCACCTTTCGGGCAATAGGTGCGGTGCAGTCCGTAGCTCTCGTTGTCCTCCAGGCCCGCATAGCTCACCCACGCGACCTTGGGATGCTCCCTGAGCCATTTCGCGACCGCGAGCGCGTTGTCGCAATGGCGCTGCATGCGCAAGGGCAGCGTCTCGCAGCCCGTGATGATCAGGAACGCGTTCAGCGGCGCGAGCGAGGGTCCGAGATCGCGCAACGACAGCACGCGGCAGGCGATGGCGTAGGCCATGTCGCCGAACGTCTCCCAGATGCGCATGCCGTGATAGGACGGGCAGGGCTCCGACAGCGTCGGGAACTTGCCGCTGCCCCAGTTGAACTTGCCGCCGTCGACGACGATGCCCGCCATCGAGTTGCCGTGGCCGCCCAGGAACTTCGTCGCCGAATGCACGATGATGTCCGCACCCCATTCGAAGGGGCGGATCAGGTAGGGCGAGGCCATCGTGTTGTCGACGATCAAGGGCACGCCTGCGTCGTGGGCTATGGCGGCGATCGCCTCGATGTCGGTGATCAGGCCGCCGGGATTGGCGATGCTCTCGATATAGAGCGCCTTGGTCTTGTCGGTGATCTGCTTCTTGAAGCTGTCGGGATCGCGGCTGTCGGCCCATTTCACGCGCCAGTCGAACTTCGCGAAGGAATGGTTGAACTGCGTGATCGAGCCGCCATAGAGATGGCGCCCCGCGACGAACTCGTCCCCGGGATGCATCAGCGGATGGAAGGCGATGAGCTGTGCGGCGTGGCCCGACGCGACCGCGAGCGCCGCGCGGCCGCCCTCCAGCGCCGCGACGCGCTCCTCGAGCACGGAGTTCGTCGGGTTCATGATGCGCGAATAGATGTTGCCGAAGACCTGGAGATTGAACAGCGCCGCGGCGTGGTCGGCGTTCTCGAAGACGTAGGCCGTGGTCTGATAGATCGGCGTCGCGCGCGCGCCGGTGGCCGGATCGGGCTGCGCGCCCGCGTGGACGCTCAGCGTGTTGAAGCCGTAGTCGGACATCGGAGAATTCCTCTCGGGGGCGGAGGAATATACTACTGCTTCGGTAGAGATTTCCTAGTGGTTTGGCGTCGACGGCTTCTGCTGCTGTACGGCCTGCGCCTTCTGCTCCTTGGCCTTTTCGACCGCGAGGTGATGGCCGACGGCGCAGCCGACCGCGGCGCCCAGAAGCGTGTGATGATGGGCGATGTGGCCCGCGACCCCACCGACCACGGCACCTTTGAGACAGCCCTTGGCTTCGGCCGCCGGCGCCGCAGCGCTCAGCATCGCGGCAAGCGCCGCGAACGCAATGATCGTCCGCATAGTCCTTCTCCCGTTGAACACTTTTGTTACATAGGGGAGGTGTGGAGCATTTCAACGGTGCTTGAGCGTCCCGCCCTTGCCGAAAAGCAACGGCTTGCGGTTGTCGATGACGCCGCGCGAGACACCGAGCCAACCGATCTCGCCCGACATGCGGCCGTATTCGATCTTGGGGCAGCGGTCCATCACGACCTGAAGCCCCGCCGCGCGGGCGAGCTCCGCCGCCTCTTCGCTGACCACGCCGAGCTGCATCCAGATGGTCTTGAGCCCGAGGCGGTCCTTCTCCACCAGCGCCTCGCGCACGATGCCGGGAGCCGCGTCGGCGCCGCGGAAGATGTCGACCATGTCGACCGGCGCGGGCACCTCTTTCAGAGATGCATAGACCGTCCGCCCGAGGATCTCCTTCCCCGCCATGCCGGGATTTACCGGATGGATGAGGAAGCCCTTCGCAAGCAGATATTTCATCGCGAAATAGGACGGCCGCATCTCGTTCCCGCTCGCCCCCACCATGGCGATGACCTTGGTCGAGCGCAGGATCGATTTGATGAAGTCGTCGGCGTAGGTGGGCATGATCAACACGCGAATAGCGAATGGCGAATGGCGGATGGAGCGTCGCCCATTCGCCATTCGCTACTCGCCATTCGCCCTTTCATTCCGGCCATTTCGGGTCCCGCTTTTCGACGAAGGCGCAGATGCCTTCGTTGGCCTCTGCATGGAGCATGTTCTCAGTCATCACGCGCGAGGCATAGTCGTAAGCGTCGGAAAGGCCCATCTCGCGCTGGCGGTAGAAGGCTTCTTTGCCGATCTTCACCGTCGCGCGCGGCTTGGACGCGATCTGGGCGGCGAGCTTCGCGGTCTCGGTCTCGAGAGCCTCGGGCACCACGACGCGGTTGACGAGACCGATGCGGTGCGCGTGCGCGGCGTCGATCATCTCGCCGGTGAGCAGCATCTCCATCGCGTGCTTGGGCGAGACGTTGCGCGACAGCGCCACCATCGGCGTGGAGCAGAACAGGCCGATGTTCACGCCTGGCGTCGCGAAGCGCGCGGCGGAGGAGGCCACTGCCAGGTCGCAGCTCGCCACGAGCTGGCATCCTGCCGCCGTCGCGATCCCCTGGACGCGCGCGATCACGGGTTTGGGATGGCGCACGACCGTCTGCATCAGCCGCGAGCATTGCGCGAAGGTCCGCGCGAACGCCTCGCGGCCACCATCGGCGCCGGCGCGATGGGCGGTCATCTCCTTGAGGTCGTGGCCGGAAGAGAACGCCGGCCCCTCGGCGGCCAGCACGATCACGCGTGCCTGCGCATCGCCCGCCGCCGCATCGAGCGCGTCCTGCAGCGCGGCCATCAATGCTTTGCTCAGCGCATTGCGCGCGCGCGGGCGATTGAGGGTGAGCGTCAGCACATGGCCGTCGCGCGCGACGAGGACGAGGGGGGCGGAAGCAGGAGCGTTCATGGCGCCTATATAGGATCACTTGCGCAATTGCGCGAGGAGTGCCTGCGCCGCGGCGGGGTTGCGCTCCTTGGCAGCCGAGATGAAATAGAGGAAGACGTCGGTTTTCGCGGGCTTGGCAGGCTTTCCGGCGGTCGGCAGGTCCTTCGGCGCCTTGCCCTGCGCCCAATCGCGCCCGCGCGCGGCCCAGGTCTTGAGCGCGGCGGCCGTGTAGCCGGTCGCCACGTTCGCCGCGGATTGCTGCAGGCGCGCGTAGACGAAATCCGAGGTCACGTCGGCCATCCCGGGATAGGTCTCGTGATGGGCATAGACGATCGCGGCGCCGTATCTGCGCGCCAGCGCCACGAACTCGGCTACCGCGAAGCTCTCATGGCGCACCTCGACGGCGTGGCGGAGCTCGAGCCCGTCCAGCGTCCTGGGCAGCAGCGCGAGGAACGCCTCGAAATCCTCCGGCTCGAATTTCTTGTGGTGCGCGAACTGCCACAGGATGGGGCCGAGCTTGGACTTCATCTCGCTGAGCCCGCTGGTGAGGAACCGCTCGATCGAGGGGCCGGCCTCGGCGAGCACCCGGCGGTTGGTGGCGAGCCTGTGCGCCTTGACCGAGAAGACGAAATCGTCCGGCGTCTCGTCCGCCCATTTGCGGAAGCTCGACGGCTTCTGCGTGGAGTAGAATGTGCCGTTGATCTCGATCGTGGTGACGGCGCGGCTCGCATGGTGCAGCTCGCGCGCCTTGGGATGCTTCTTCGGATAGAACACGCCGTCGCGCCAGGGCTCGTAGGTCCAGCCGCCTATGCCGACGCGGATCTCGCCCGTGGTTGCCGTCTTTGCCATCGCTTCCTGGGCCTCTATTCTGTGCGGTCTTCGAGGGAGGGATATATGTACGGCTTGACGAGGGGGCGCATCAATCGCGCGACGTACTGGGTTTGCCTTGTGGTGATCGCGGCGATCTTCGCGGCGATCATCGCCTTCACCGACAGGCGCGTGCCTTATGGCGAGATCGTCCTGATCGTGCTTTGCGTGCCCAGGCTGCATGACGTCGGACGGTCGGGATGGTGGGTCGGCGGCGTGCTCATCGCCGAGATCGTGATCGTCGTCGCCGCGATGGCGAGCCTGCCGCAAGACCAGGCGCTGATGGTGGTCGGGCTCTTCAGCCTGTTCATCCTGGTGGGCCTCGTCGTTCTGGGCGCATTGCCCGGCCAGCCCGGGCCCAACCGCTTCGGCCCGCCGCCGGCGCCGGGGCTTTCGTTCGGCCGCCCGGCGGAAGGGCCGGAAAAGCAGTTCTGAGGCAGCCTGCTCGAAGATGCGCGCGGATGGCCCAATGGGTCGGGGGGCGTACCGCCTCCGGTCAGGTATCATGATACCGCATGCGGAAAATACCGAAAATCTCAGGCTTACCCTTGACCCGGCCGGCTCGATCCCGTACACGGCGCGCCTTGTTCGGAGATATTCTGCCATGAAAACCTACTCGGCCAAGCCGTCCGAGATCGAGAAGAAGTGGGTGCTGATCGACGCCGACGGGCTCGTCGTCGGCCGGCTCGCCTCGCTGATCGCGCTGCGCCTGCGCGGCAAGCACAAGCCCGGCTTCACGCCCCACCTGGATTGCGGCGACAACGTCATCGTCGTCAACGCCGCCAAGGTGCTTCTCACCGGCGACAAGCTGAAGAAGAAGATCTATTACCGCCACACGGGCTATATCGGTGGTGTCAAGGCGCCGACGGCGGGCGAGATCATGCGCGGCAAATATCCCGAGCGCATCGTCGAGAAGGCGGTGGAGCGCATGCTGCCGCGCGGGCCGCTCGGCCGGCGCCAGCTCTCCAACCTGCGCGTCTATCCGGGTGCGGAACACCCGCACGAGGCGCAGCAGCCCGAGCCCCTCGACATCGGCAAGCTCAATGCCAAAAACCACAACTATCGCAAAACCGTGAAGGCGGCCTGACCATGGCGGAAGACGTCAAAAGCTTCGGCGAACTCAAATCCACGCTCATCAAGGCCAAGCCGGCCACTCCCGCGGGCCAGCCGGCGGAGCAGACCGTCTCCAAGCGCGACGCCAAGGGCCGCGCCTACGCGACCGGCCGGCGCAAGGACGCGATCGCGCGCGTCTGGATCAAGCCCGGCTTGGGCCGCATCACGGTCAACGACAAGGACGAGAAGGTCTATTTCGCCCGTCCGGTGCTGCGCATGATCCTGCGCCAGCCGCTGATCGCCACCAACCGCGACGGCCAGTTCGACGTGATCGTGACGGTGAAAGGCGGCGGACTTTCCGGGCAGGCCGGCGCGGTGCGCCACGGCATCAGCCGCGCGCTTGTGGCGTACGAGCCCGCGCTGCGCACGGCGCTCAAGCCCGGCGGCTTCCTCACCCGCGACCCACGCGCCGTCGAGCGCAAGAAGTACGGCAAGCCCAAGGCCCGCCGCAGCTTCCAGTTCTCGAAGCGGTGAAGTAGCTACCTCGGGTTATTTTTCGAAGCGGCGTCTTGGAGAGATCCAAGGCGCCGCTTTGCCATTCAATTATGGCTGGCGGATTTCGTTCTCCTTCGGCGCGGCTGCGATACATCTCGGACCTGTCGCGAGCAAACCGCCGCGATTCGACGCCCCCCCAAAGCCGCACAGGTCGAATTCAGCTGTCGCTTTCGGCCAACTCCGAGTCGCGTGATGCGAACTTTGTCACCCTCGGTCAAATCAGGAGGTGCGTTTGCCCAAGATGGCCCATCGGCGCCCGGCTAATTTCAGCCTACGGATCGTCTATCTGCGACCGGTCCTAATCAGGCAAAAGGAGACTTTGATGTTGCCAGTAAAATGTTTTCGGCGTGCCGCGGTGGCGCTTGCAGCTTCCGTGGCGCTGCTCGGACCAGTTTTGGCGAACACCGACACGGCTGTCGCTCCGCCGCCCGGCGGTACGAGTTTGACTCTCATTAACGGCTGGAAGAGCTACGGGTTCGGTACCGCGAAGCCGTCCGTCTCGGCGATCCACGGCATCGTGCATTTGAAGGGTGCCATCAGGACGAACGGAAGCAGTCCGAATCCTTTCGTGCTGCCCAGCGCCTTTCGTCCTGCCGCGCTTCTCTACGTGCCGGTTGACATGTGCGGCGCTACCAATGGGCGATTGGTGATCGAAACCGACGGCACCGTAACCGTCCAGGCCGAAGCCGATTTCGGCGAAGCCCAATGCTTTACGTCGCTCGAGGGAGTGTCATTCGCGACGTCCTCGGATGGTTTCAAGAGTCTCACCCTGGAGAACGGGTGGACGGAATTCGGCAAAGGGACCGCGAACGCCGCGGCACGCAATATTGGCGGGGTCGTGCACTTCGAGGGCGCCATCGCGACGGGCGGAACGAACGCAATTCCATTCATCCTACCCGCTGCCCTGCGTCCCGCGACCGAGGTCTTCGTGAAAGCCGACCTTTGCGAGGCGGCAAATGGACGGCTTGATATCCTTCCCGATGGAACCGTCACGGTCGAGCCGGAGGGCGCCTTCTCCACGGCCGAGTGCTTTACGTCGCTGGATGGCGCTTCATTCGCAATGAACTCGACCGGCTTCACGGCGCTCGACCTGATAAACGGTTGGACCAATTACGGGCGCGGAGTGGCGAACGCAGCCGTGAAGGCGGCAAATGGCGTGGTGCAGTTGGAAGGTGCGATACAGACATCCGGCACCAGCCCGGATCCGTTCGTCCTGCCGGTGGGCTTTCGCCCCAAGAAATGGGTCTATGTGCCTGTCGATATGTGCGATGCCACCAACGGCCGGCTGGATATCTCGCCGGATGGCGACGTGACTGTCGAGGCTGAATCGGATTTCAGCAAAGCCCAATGCTTCACCTCGCTGGATGGCGTTTCCTTCCACGAGTGATCGCCGTCATCGATTCAAAAGAAGCGCGCGTTGCGAGCATTAAAGGGCTCGCAACGCGTCTTTCCTTCATCTGCCTGCTATTTCGACCAGGATGCAGAGCAGGAGCCGTTCGGGATCGTCCCGCCACTGGAGAAGGCATCGTTTGGCGCGATATCCTTCGGCGCCCTGGCCGTAAATGTCTTTCCCGGCGCGCCGGACGAAGTGAACGTCACCATCGTTCCCTTGGGAATTGGAAAGCTGGCCGTGTTCCAGATCGAGAAATCGGAAACGGTACGGTTGCCGTTCTGGCCGGATTCGTAAAAGCAAGCGGCACTCACTTTTGTCGCGGCGCTCGCCGGCACCGACACCAAAGCTCCGATTGCAAGAGATATTCCGAATTTCATGTACGGGGACATTTCGCTCTCTCCTTTGAACTTGTTTCGAAAAGCAGGCGCGCGGCTGCGATTCTAGTCGCTACCCAGAACGGCGAACGCCAGTTGCGGCGAGAGGCTACCGGCCGCTCTCCAGATGTCATTGTATGCGCCGCACGAGGCGCCCCCGACATCGGCGGAGCAGTACTGCGCGAAAGGAATGTAGTCGACCATGTCGGTGGTGTTGTAGTTCCAGATGACGCCGGAATCCTTGTTCGTATCGTCGGTCTTGAACACAATCCAGTATTGTGTCCCGTCCGTAACCGGTATGCCCGAAGTGCTTTTTGCCTCGATCGTGCAGCACGACGGAAAAGGCGGCAGATTGCTCATCCTCCACGTTTTCAGCGCCACGCCGGGGAGGCCGCCAACATCACTGTAGAGTGCGACGACGATCTCATTCGTGCCGCTCATGATGTTGGCCGCGAATTGAATTCTGGTGACGGTGTGATTTCCGTTGGATGTGAACGCCACTGCATCCCATAGTTCGTGATAGCCCGCCGCATTGTTCGGTCCATAGATGGCAAAGCCGCCATTACTGAAGTAGGGCGCTTTCGGGTACTTTTTACCCATATTGCTGTAGATCGTGACGAGGCCCGACGGAGTTTCCCCGGGTGGCGAATAGGTCGTGACCGGTCGTGTTGCGATCGCAACGCTTCCGTCTTTGCTCAATACAACGCCATCCCCGGCAGCAATCGCGGCGGTGCTGGCGAGTGCAAGGGCCGTCAATGCGAGAAATGGTTTCCAGATCATGTGCGAGTGCTCCTGTTCGATCGTTTTGGAAGGCCGAAGGGCCGTTCATGACGGAGCTCTAGGTCATCATCGGGCTCTTTTCTTGGGACTTTCGGCGGGGACTCTTTGCCTGTGAGGGTCATATTGGTATAAAACGCCCAAACTTTTGCATGAGGCGACAAAGCCGCTTTCTCGGGGCTTTCAAAGGCCGATCGCAGGGGCCCCTGAAGGCGAAAGCGCGCAAAGCATGAAGTTTTTTCCTTCGGATTTCCGGGTCCTGCATTTCAGGTCGGACGAAATCCCCGCCGCACAGCGCCTCGCCGCTTGGCGCGAGGTTCTTTCGCGAATGCTGTTGAAGGTGGAAATCGAATCCCTTTCCGAGCTTCCGTTCCAGGTCGACGCGAGCCTGAGGGCGCTACCGGGAATCCGTTTCGGCATGGGCGTGTTCGGATCGTCCATCAGCCGGCGTACCCGTGAAATCGTCGCAGCGGACAACAACGATTTCTGTCTGTTCATTAACACGGAGGGCCCATTCAGCATCCTGTATTCGGATGCCGAGGTTGCGTTGGGCGAGGGGGATGCGTGCCTGCTGAGCTGCTCGCACGAGGTCGGCATGTTGCGGCCTTCGGTCGGACGGTTGATCTGCGCCCGCTTTGAGCGCGGACCGCTGGCCGCGCAGGTGCCAGACATCGACGGGTATCGCGGTCACGTCATTCGCAGCGGTAACGAAGCGCTGCAACTCCTGACAATATATTTCAGGGATTTGGCCGGTAAGCAGAAGCTCCTCACACCGGAGTTGAGGCAGGTGGTTATCGCCCACATTTATGATCTTCTCGGTCTTGCTCTCAGCTCCTCAAGAGAAAGGAAGGGTTCCGCTCACGGCGATGGACCGGTCGCGATACAGTTGCAGGCCGTCAAGAAATACGTCGCGGACAATCTCGCCAAGCTGGATCTGTCCATCGCGGAGGCATCCGCTGCCAACCTGCTTTCGCCGCGTCACGTCCAGCGGCTGTTCAAGGCCGAGCAAACGACATTCTCGGAATTCCTTCTCTTGAAGCGGCTGCAAAGCGTCCACACAACGCTGTCGGATCCCAAACAGCGCCACCGTCGCGTCGGCGAAATTGCCTTCGCCAACGGGTTCGGCGACGTGTCGTCCTTCAACCGTGCTTTTCTGCGCCACTATGGGATATCGCCATCCGCTACCCGCCGTTCCGCTGCCGTCCCCAAGACGTTTGCGTCGCGTGAGACACGGCGCTGAACGGAATTATCCGGTCGAGCGTGCCATTCACAAATCGCGCAAAAAATAAATTGTAGGAAATAGCGCTTATATTTCAATGGTGTGCTCAGCTTCCAGTTCTGGAAGCGCTGATCCGTATACGAATTATTTGGCGCAACGGCGGCCCTGGGGAAATCCGGGCCGCCGTTTTGCTGTTTGATACCCGCTCATCGAGATGGAGCGTCAAAATACTATATTGACTCTATCTAGTATAAGGTGTTTTGTCAGGGTGACTTCACGAGGGCTCCGCATGGGCAAGCCGAATGCGAGCGCGACCCGATCCGCGCCGGTCGCGGAGAACCGAGGCGCCAGCATCGTGCCGCTTCGGGGTTTGCCGCCGGGCGGCAACGCCATCACGCCGTACGACACGCAGAACTTGTCGCTCTACATGTGCCTGCTGGTGCACGAAGAAGACGGCGCCAGCCTCACAGAGCTCGCCACCCATATTTTCGGCTTCGACATGACACGCGATCGGGAATGGGCGATCCGCGTCACGCTTTCGCATCTGCGCCGGGCGCGCTGGGTCGTTGACCAGCTCTATCCTTGGATAGATTGACCCTCTTGATCCTTGGGTAGATTGCCTCCTGGACCCTCCCCCAGGCGGTTTCGCCGGCGCAAGGTAAGACAGCGGCTCGGGATCCCCCCGGCCGCTGTTTTACCGTTCACGGATCGTCGGCAGAATGAGTCAGATCGCCTCCGGGCGCAGCCTCACTTTTTCTTTTCCGCGTTGTAGACGGAGAGATCGGCGCCGGAATCGACCAGCGATCGAATGTCAACCAGGGTCTTCACCCAGACTTCCTTGGAATTGGCGCCCATGTGGTCGGGATCGCCATCCTTCATGGCCATCAGCGTGTCATTGGCTTCTTCCATTTCGTCCAGCACGCCGCGCGCGTCCTGGCGTTGACCCGGATCCGGAATCGCTTCCCGGAATCTGAACTGTTGCTTCCTCAGTTTGATCAGCGCTTTCGCCAACAGTTTGTTCAGGCCGATTATTCCTGTGGCCTCTTCGGCCTTGTCCACTTCCACCAGGGCGCCGGCCCTGTGCAATTCGAGTGGAATGCCCCAGATCTTCAGGTCGGTTCGCACGGGTTTGGGGCCTAAGTTCATGGTTTTCCAGTCCGCGGGATCGACGATGACATCGACATCGCGCGGCGTCCGGGCGCTCTGGCCGGCCGCGAGGGCATGGATCAGTGCCGCGAAGCTGCCGCCGAGTACGAACGGCCGCGTGAGGGGCAAAAGCTCTTGCACTTTCTCATGGGCCTCTTGAAGCAACAGTGCGGGGTCGGCATTGACGATGGTGTCGATTTCCACTTCCGCGCCGACAGCACTCGGCACCTTGCCGCTGGGCAGCAACTGGTCCAGCCTGGCGATCAGGAGCTGCTCGCCTACGCTCACGACATATTCGTTCGGACCGGGGCCGCTTTCGACGATCTTCGCCTCGGCGCCGTGGAATTCGCTCGACGTCGAACGCTTGATGACAACCGACGTGCCTTCAGCCAATCCGGGCTCGACCAGCCGCTGCAGGACCGGCTTGGCCTGGCATGATGCGTTCAATTTGCGCTGCGCCGCCTGGCGGGGACCGTCGTGGAGCTGCGCGGAAAGCGTTCGCAGATGCTGCCCGCGTGGGCCGCCCGCGGCCAGCGCGCTGAACTCCCTCAGCCGTTGCTGGCGGGGGCCGGCATCGGCCATCACCACGCCTTTCGGCTGCGGCAACTGGTCGGCGGAACGGGACTGAGGCTCGCGAGTCTGAAGGGATGCTTTCACGTCGTTTGGTTCCCCCAGTTCTGGAAGAAGCAGTTCGTATACAGACTACCCATCCAGGACGCGGCGATCGGTAAATCGGACACGAAGCCCTCTCTCGTAACGGGAGACGGTATAAGTTCTCTCTAAAATAGCAACGCCCGGATGACTCCGCCGCTGGATGCTTGAGGCTCCGGCGCCACGACGACGCGATCCGGACGCGCGTTGTGGGGCGTCGCGGGGGTCGTTATAAAACTGTCACAATTCTCCCCGGAAGGTCTCATGCTCCGCTGGTTCCAGGCGCTCATGCCGCGCGAAGACAGGTTTTTCGAGCTGTTTTCGCGCCATGCGAGGACGCTGGTGGACGGGGCGGAGGCGCTTCAGGAGCTGCTCAGGGGCGGGCCGGGCGTGGCGGCCGCGGCGCAGAAGGTCATGGCCTTCGAGAACCAGGCCGACGCCATCGCGAGAGACGTGCTGCTGCTCGTGCGGCGCACCTTCATCACGCCTTTCGACAGGGGTGACATCAAGGACTTGATCAACACCCTCGACGACACGATCGACCAGATGCAGAAGACCGCCAAGGCGGTGCTGCTCTTCGAGGTCTCCACCCTCGAGCCCGAGATGGCGCAGATGGGCGAGTGCATCGTGCA